>CBDDGX010000022.1:0-185829 GCA_965228025.1 Polaromonas sp.
CCGCATGAACAAAGCTGCCGCCATCGACAACCGCCACATATACCTGCATTGATTTGACGAGATCCATGAGGCAATTATTACGTACAACGTAACATTAGCCTTAAAAACTCACAAACTCAACCCTATTGCAACCAAGGTTGTATCAATCGCCCTTTTGTGCGCTTTCAAAACCGGTTTGAGATGGTTTCAGGGCTCAAAAAAGGCCATTTTCATGCCTAAAAATGGCTGCAGGCCAATAAAGACGTGCGCGAGCAGCTACGAATAAGATAGCAATTGAAGCTCCAGCCGGATCGTCACATCAACGCCCACTATCCCGCGCTGGCACTGGAGTGAACACGACGGCCGCCGCGCCCTCGACAGGGCGCACCCCGTTCAAGCCGACAGCTTGAACCCCTCATAGCCTTTTTCAGCAACCTCGGCACACTTCTGCCGGTACGCCCCGACGCCGCCCAGATAAGGCATGAAGACGCGCGGTTTGCCGGGCACATTCGCCCCCACGTACCAAGAGGCACCCTTGGGAAGCAGCGTGCGGTCGGCGAGCTCATTGACGTGCGACACCCATGCCTCCTGCGCCCCTGCTTCGGGGTCTATGCGCTGGAGATTGTTCTTGCGCAGATAAGCCAGGCAGTCGGTGACCCACTCGACGTGCTGCTCGATGGACACCACCACGTTGCTCAGCACCGAGGGGCTGCCGGGTGCGGTAATCATGAACAGGTTGGGCAGGCCCCGCCGTCATGATGCCCAGGTAGGTGCGCGGGCCGTGCTCCCACTGGTCACGCAGCTTCGCACCGCCCTTGACGTGAATGTCCATGGCCAGCAGCGTGCCGGTCATGGCGTCAAAGCCGGTGGCAAAAATGATGGCGTCGAGTGCGTAGTCACCGTCCGGTGTGCTCACGCCGTCGGGCGTGATGTGGGTGATGGGTGATTTCTTGATGTCGACCAGATGCACATGCGGCTGGTTGAAGGTCTGGAAGTAGTCTGAATCGGCGCAAAGGCGTTTGGTGCCAATGCGGTAGGTGGGCGTCAGCAACTCGGCGACCTTCGGGTCCTTGACGAGGCTGCGTATCTTGCCGCGTACAAAGTCCGCTGCCGTCTGGTTGGCCTCTTCGCTCACCAGCAAATCGTTAAAGGCGCGCGTCAGGCCTATGCCGCCATCGTTCCAGAGGGCCTCGTAAGCACCCTGTCGCTCTTCGGCAGACACAGCCAGCGCAGACTTCGTCGGCACATTGAAATAGGACACGCCGGACGGCGATTCACGGGCCTTTTTACGCACCTGCGGGTAGCGCTGCTTGATGGACGTTTCCACTTCCGGCGTGATCGCCTTGTTGCGTGCAGGCAGGCTGTAGTTGGCCGTACGCTGAAAGACGTAAAGCTCTTGGGCCTGCTTCGCCACCTGCGGAATCAGCTGTATGCCCGATGAGCCTGTGCCGATCACGCCCACACGCTTGCCGGTGAGGTCTACGGCCTCTTGCGGCCAGAAGCCGGTGTGGTACCACTTGCCCTTGAAGCTGTCGAGACCGGCGACCTCCGGCAGCTTGGCGGTCGAGAGGCAGCCCGTGGCCATGATGCAGAACGGCGCGTTCACGACATCCCCCTGGTTTGTCGTCACCGTCCAGAGGTTGGCGGCGGGGTCAAATTCGGCGCCATCAACGCGGGTATCGAGCTGGATATGGCGGCGCAGGTCAAAGCGGTCGGCTACATGGTGGATGTATTTGAGGATTTCGGGCTGGGTCGCGTAACGCTCGCTCCAGTTCCATTCCTGCTGCAGCTCTTCTGAAAAGGAGTACGAATACTCCATGCTCTCGACATCGCAGCGCGCGCCGGGGGTAACGGTTCCAGTACCAGGTGCCGCCGACGTTGTCGCCAGCCTCAAAAACCTTGACCTTCATGCCCAGCTTCTGGAGGCGGTAAAGCATGTAGAGGGCCGGCAAAACCCGCCCCCACAATCACCGCGTCATAGCGGCCGGTATCGGCAATCCTGCCAGCTTGTTTGTCCTGGGACATGGTCATCTCTCTTGATTTTCTGGTTTGATGAAGCAGTGCATGGCAACTGCGATGGTCTATTGTTTGGCTTGCGCGTTGCAGTGCCGTTTGAGCGCTGCGCCTGCATCCTTGAGCAGGTCTTCAACCTCCCCGACATGGTTGGACAGGCGGGGCGAAGCCGTGTGCCAGGCCCTCGACCCGGCGCAGTTCGACCTGAACACCCGCCTCTTTCAAGCGGCGGGCGTAATCTTCACCCTCATCGCGCAGCACGTCATATTCGGCGGTTGCAATCCAGGCCGGCGGACTGCCTGCCAGTGAAGGGTGCTGCAGCGGCGAAATGCGCGGGTCTGCCCACAGCCCTTGCGGTGCGTAATGGCCGAAGAACCACTGCATGTCAGAGCGCGTCAGCGGCAGGCCTTCGCCGTGCTCGATGTAACTTGGCCGTTCGGTGTTGGCATCCGTTACCGGATACAGCAACAACTGCAGCGCGCAATCGACCTTGCCGCGCAGGCTGTTGAGCGCCACTGTGGCCAGGTTACCGCCCGCACTGTCTCCGCCGACTGCCAACGGTACGCGTTTGCCCACAAGGTTTTCAATTTCATTCGCGGCCCAGATGATCGCGTCTTCGGCATCTTCAAGTCCTGCCGGAAACACAAACTCGGGCGCCAGCCGGTAATCCACCATCAACACAGCGCAGTCGCTGTAGTGCACGAGGTTGCGCGCCAGGATGTCGTAGTCGTCCAGCGTGCCGCACACCCAGCCGCCGCCATGAAAGTAAACGGCAAGGCCGTGTTCTGCATTTTTTGAGCGGAACAGGCGCGCCGGAACGGAACCCGAGCGCGTCGGTATCGTGAGGTCTGACACCTTGCCCACCTCAGGTCCCGAGCCCAAAACGCTGCGGCCACTGGCCACCAGGTCACGCGCCTGCTGCGGCGAGCCGCCCGACAGTGCCGGGCGATTCGCAGCCCGGGCTGCGTCCATCATCTTTCCAACAAAGGGATGTAAAGGCATTTTGCAAGCTTCTTCAGGGAACCAGAACCACACGGCCCATGACCTTGCCGGCACGCAGGTCGGCCAGCGCCTCGTTGGCATCTTCGAGGCGGCGCCTGTCTAGCGGAACGACGGGCATGCCCTTGTCCTGCACCAGCTTGACCAGTTCACGCAACTCGCCCGGGCTGCCGATGTAGCTGCCGACAATGCTGGCCGCGCGCATGGTGACCATGGGCACAGACAGCGACATCGCGCCGCCGAACAGGCCCACCACCACCAGCTTGCCGCCCTTGTCCAGCAGCCTGAAGCCGAGCGCAGCCGTTTCGCCACTGCCCACCAGGTCAAGTACAAAATAAACCGGTGCACCCAGCGCGTCACGGATCTGTCTGTCGACGTCAGGCGCTTTCGGGTCAATGGCTGCAATCGCCCCAGCATCCAGCGCTGCCTTGCGTTTGAGCGGGTCCAGCTCGACCACCACGGCACCCTTGCCGCCCATTGTCTTGAGGAGGTTGATGGCCATCATGCCAAGGCCGCCGGCGCCAACAATCACAACCGGGTCATCGGCCAGGCGCGGGCCGGCTTTTTTCAATGCGCTGTAAGTCGTGAGGCCAGAGCAGGCCAGCGGAGCCGCGGCAACAGGGTCGACACCCTTGAGGTCTATCAGGTAACGGTCATGCGGCACGACGATATGGTCTGCGTACCCCCCATCACGGTTAACGCCCAGAAAGCGCGGTGCCAGGCACAGGTGCTCGTCGCCCTGCTTGCAGAACGCGCATTCGCGGCAACCTATCCAGCTGCAGATCAGGCATTTGTCGCCGACCTTCACGTCTTTTGACTCGGGTCCCACTGCAACAACCTCACCCGCCGATTCGTGGCCCATGGTGAGCGGGAACTTCACCCGCCCCTCGAACGACATGGTCTGGTCATTGCCCAGGTCATAACCGCCCTCCCAGATATGCACGTCGCTGTGACATACCCCGGCGGCCAGCACCTTCAGGACCACCTCGGAACCGGTGGGTTGCGGCACGGGCTTGTCCGACGGCACGAGTTGCGCACGGAAGCCCGTCAGGTGAAAGCATCTCATCTTCTGCATCATGTCTCCTTTTATCTCTTGCATACTATATTTATGCATACTAGTAGTCAAGAGTGATTATGCTGATGCCAGCCGCCGTTTGGCATCGGTAGCCTGCAAACTGAATCACGGGTGAAATCCTATGGGCTCTGTCCCGGTGCAACAAGTCAAATAAACGGAATGATTGTTCAAAAAATCCGACCGGGGGATCGCTGCTGCCTGTACCTTGGTGCTGACCGGGAATGTGCATCAGGCCCTGGCAAGGCAACTGACTGTTGATTTTCTGAATAATCCTTCAATTCATTTGATTTGTAATTAAGGCCGGGGAAGCGTACCTTCGCTGTCCAGACAACATCAAAATTCGCTGGAGACAAAAAAATGCTCAATCGCAGATCCGCCATCAGCGCAGCAACGGCACTGCTCCTTTCCGGTGCCATGTCTGCATCTTTTGCGCAGACCGGCGACTTTCCGTCGCGCCCCATCACACTGGTGGCACCGTTCCCCGCAGGGTCAGTGACAGACGCCGTGACCCGTGTGCTTGCCAATGCCCTGACGCAATCCCTTGGCAAGCCGGTGATTGTCGAGAACAGGGCCGGGGCGCAGGGCACGATTGGTGCAGCCTATGTGGCCAAAGCCAAACCTGACGGCTACACGCTGCTGGTCGGCTCTTCCGTCATGTTTGTAGCAAACAGCCTCTTCAAGGAGTTGTCTTACGACCCCGTCGCCAGCTTCACGCCGGTGGCAAACGTCGGCTCCACAGCCATGATGTTCATGGTGTCGCAGTCTTCCCCCTACCGGACGGTCGCCGATCTCGCAGCGGCCCAGAGAACAGGCAAACAATCTGTCAGCATGGGTTATGGCTCGCCAAGCGGCCAGGTTGCCGTCGCACTGTTTTCTACCGTGACGAAGTCAGAACCCCTGGGCGTCGCTTACCGTGGAATTCCCCAGGCCATGACGGACATGATCGGTGGACAGGTGCAGGTCGCCGTTGTGGACATTGGAAGCGCCATGGCGCAAATCAATGGCCAAAAGGCCCGGGCACTTGCCATATCGTCTGCAAGCCGCTACGAAGGTGCACCCGATGTGCCGACCTTGCAGGAGGCTTTTCCACGGGCCAGCGGCACGCTTGAGACACTGATCTCCGTCATGGCCCCCGCAGGTACACCAGCGCCAGTTGTCGATGCCCTGAACACGGCCATACGTTCGGCCATGGCAACCACCGAGGTCAAGGCCCGCTTTCAGGTCCTCAATACCAAGGTCATGCCCATGGACAGCAAGCAGCTCGAAAACCGCATACGCGCAGACAATCCGCGATGGGTTGAGCTGATCAAAAAGGCGGGTATTGAGCGCCAGTGATGCGCAAGGCACTGACCAGCCATGGCAGCGCATATTGAATTTGAACAATCGACCTGGATGGAGATGACGTGAACGAAACCCTGACCAAAGTGCCCCCCCCCAAAATGCCCAAGGCCCTGGCATCCATGGCAGCCAAAAAACTGCTGATCAATGGCAAATGGGTTGACGCCGCATCCGGCAAGACCTTTGAAAGCATCAATCCGGCTACGGGCGAAGTCCTGGCGCACATCGCTGAAGCCGGCGAGAGTGATGTCAATGCTGCTGTTGCGGCAGCACGCAAGGCCTTTGACACCACCTGGGGAGCTACAAAACCTGCCGAACGCCAGCGGCTGCTGCTCAAACTGGCCGACCTCATTGACCGGGACTACGATGAATTCGCCATGCTGGACACGCTGGAAATGGGCATGCCCATTTCACGCAGCTCTGCCGGCCGTCAAAGAATCGTCGGCATGATCCGGTTTTATGCGGGCCTGGCCACCGCCATTCACGGGCAGAACATTTCCAACTCCCTGCCAGGCTCCGTGCTGTCGTACACGGTGAAGGAACCCGTCGGTGTCGTCGGTGCCATCGTTCCCTGGAATGGTCCGCTCAGCCAGGCGGTATGGAAGGTGGCCCCAGCCCTGGCCACAGGCTGCACCGTGGTGCTGAAACCCTCCGAACAGGCCAGCCTTTCGCCTTTGAAGCTGGCAGAACTCATAGAAGAAGCCGGCTTTCCACCCGGCGTGATGAACGTGGTGACCGGTGCAGGCGCTGTAGGTGCGGCCGTCGCCGCGCACCCCGACATCGACAAGGTGGGCTTTACCGGATCCACCGCGACAGGTCAGGCCATCGTTCGTGCATCAGCCGGTAACCTGAAACGCCTCTCACTGGAGCTGGGCGGAAAGTCGCCCGACATCATCTTCGCGGATGCCGACCTTGATGCCGCCGTTGCCGGCGCGGCCATGGCCGTATTTACCAATTGCGGACAGATATGTATCGCGGGCAGCCGTCTCTTCGTCGAGCGCAGCATCCATGACGAGTTCGTTCACCGTGTGGCGGAACTGGCCCGCAAAATGCGCGTCGGCTCGCCACTGGACCCCGCTACCGAGCTGGGGCCGCTTGCGTCGCGCCTGCAGTTCGACAAGGTCATGGGCTATATCAACAGCGGTCACGAAGAAGGTGCCAAAGCCCTCTCTGGCGGCGCAAGCGCAAACACGGGTGCCCTCGCCAACGGATGTTATGTGCAGCCCACTGTGTTCGCGGACGCACGCGATGACATGAAAATCGTGCGGGAGGAAATATTCGGTCCCGTCATCAGCGCCATGCCCTTCGACAGCGTGGAAGAAGTTGTCCAGCGCGCCAATAACACCAGCTATGGACTCGGGTCCGGGGTCTGGACACGCGACGTCAGCAAGGCCCACCAGGTGGCCGGTGCCCTCAAGGCCGGTACGGTATGGGTCAACTGCTACCTGCAGCTCGACCCGGCCATTCCTTTTGGCGGCTACAAAATGAGCGGCTATGGCCGGGAGTCCGGCACAGAGCACATGGACCACTATCTCAATACAAAGTCGGTGGTCGTCAGGCTCAGCTGATCTCCTGTAGCGGCTGGCCAGGCAACTGGCGCAGCTGCACTTCCGCAGATATAGCGCCGTCAATATTTAAGTTCACAAGGGGATGACTTGAACAGTTACCAGATCATCGAGTGGGGCAAACCCCTGCAGTTGCGCCTGCTCGAAAAGCCCGTGCCTCAAGGCGACGAAGTGCTTGTCAAAATCACCGCAGCAGGTGTGTGTCACAGCGATGTACATATTCGTGCCGGATACTTCGATCTGGGCGGCGGTAAAAAGCTGACCGCCGCACAGTTCGGCTCCAAACTGCCCATGACACTGGGCCACGAGATGGCAGGCACCGTCGCCGCGATGGGCGGCGATGTCAAAGGCCTTGAGGTGGGCACGCCGGTGGTGGTGTACCCATGGATAGGCTGCGGCGTCTGCTCGCACTGCCTGGACGAACGGGACACCGACTGCGAAGCACAGCGCAGCCTGGGTTCGAGGACTGACGGCGGTTTCAGCCAGTATGTGCTGGTACCCAAAAGCCGGTACATCGTCCCGGCCAATGCGGTGGACCTGAATCTCGCGGCGACATTTGCCTGCTCCGGCCTGACCTCCTACGGCGCACTGAAAAAAATGCCAGCCATGGCGTCGACCGACCGGGTACTCATCATCGGCGCTGGTGGTCTGGGGCTGGCGGCGGTATCCATCGCTCCACTTGTGACGAAGGCGGAGATGATCGTCGCCGATCTTGACGACGACAAACTTCAGGCAGCAAAGGCTCTTGGTGCGCACCAGGTATTCAACAGCAGTGGCAGCGATGTCGCGGCGGCCCTCAAACGTGCGGCCGGCGGGCCGATCAGAGGGATCATTGATTTTGTCGGCACGCGCGAAACCGCAGAGCTGGCGATGGCCGTGGCGGTCAAGGGCTCTGTCATCGTGATCGTCGGCATGATGGGCGGCAGCCTGGAAGTGCCCCTGGCCATGTTGTCCCCCAGGAACCTCACCATTCGCGGCTCTCATGTGGGCACGCTTGACGAGCTTAAGGAACTCATACGTTTCGCCTCGGAGGGGCGCCTTCAGCCGATACCTGTTTCCACGAAACCGATGCACGAAATCAACCAGATCATTGACGATCTCGAACTTCGGCGCTTTGTCGGGCGTGTGGTCGTGACGCCGGAGTGATTGAATTCACTCATCGGCTGAAGCGTCAAATTGGCAGATCGGCTTTCTTGAGTGTGCGCAAAACGAAGTTCGATTTGCTGTGCCGTATGCCTTTGATTCTGTAGAGCTTTTCGCGCAGCAGCCGCTCATAGTCCTTGGTGTCCCTCACGGCAATACGCAAGAGATAGTCGTACTCGCCTGACACGAGATAGGCCTCCACCACCTCGGGAATCGAGGCCAGTATTTCGCCAAATTTTTCAAGCGTGTTGTCGGAGTGGCTGTCCAGCGTGACCTGCACCATGACCGTCTCGCCAAGGCCCAGCGCCTCGGCATTGAGGTTGACGGTGTAACGCTCTATGACGCCGGTGTCTTCCATGCGCTTCATGCGCGTCCAGCAGGGGGTGCTGCTCAGGCCGACGGCCTGGCTGATCTCCTGCAGGCTGGCGCGGCCATTGCGCTGCAATTCAGAAAGGATTTTCCGGTCTATTTTGTCCATGCGGAAATATTATCTTCAAATCCTCCAAAAGTTGAGCTTTATTTTTATGGAAATTCATATGCGGCAGTAAATTCAAAAAACTTTTACGCGTCATAACACGCATACTTTCCAGGCCCGGCGAACTATCCGTGAACCGGGACAACAAGGGGCAACCGCAACCAGCGAATGCCCTGCCGTATCTACCTTACCGGGAAGAAGAAAGACCATGTCCTTCAAAGAAAACGACCCCACGGCAGCCATTGCCATTTCCAGCGCCCCTGCCGAAGTTTCGCTGGATGACAAATATGCGGCCTTTGGCGGACGCATTTACCTTAGCGGCATACAGGCCCTGGTTCGCCTGCCCATCGTGCAGGCTCTGCGGGACAAAGCCGCCGGCCTCAACACCGGTGGGTTTGTCTCTGGCTATCGCGGCTCGCCGCTGGGCGGCCTCGACGAAGCCCTGTGGGCTGCCAAAAAACACCTCGACAAATACCAGGTGCGCTTTCTTCCCGGCGTCAATGAAGACATTGCAGCGACCTCGGTCTGGGGAACACAGCAGTTGCACCTGATGGGTGAATCTGAATTCGACGGCGTCTTTGCACTCTGGTATGCCAAGGGGCCTGGCGTTGACCGCAGCATTGATGTCCTGAAACACATGAACCATGCAGGCACCGCCAGACACGGCGGCATATTGCTGGTGGCGGGCGACGATCACGGCGCGTATTCATCCACCCTGCCCCACCAGAGTGACCACGTCTTCAGTGCCGCGATGATCCCGGTGCTCTACCCCTGCAATGTGCAGGAATACATAGAACTGGGCCTGCATGGATGGGCGATGTCGCGGTTTTCGGGCTGCGCGGTGGGTTTCAAGGCGCTTGCCGACACGGTGGAGTCCAGCGCCTCCATCGACGCTGATCCCTTCGCGGTGCAGACGGTGCTTCCCGATGAGTTCGTCTTGCCCGAGGGCGGTTTGAACTGCCGGCTGTCGACCGACACCCTGGGTGTTCAGGCGCGCAAGCAAGAAGCGCTGATGCAGGACTACAAGATTTATGCAGCAATGGCCTATGCGCGGGCCAACCACCTGAACCGCGTCACCATTGATTCAGATAAAGCGCGGCTCGGCATTGTGGCATCCGGCAAAAGTTACATGGACGTGCTGGACGCCCTGGCCGAACTCGGCATCACCGAGCAGGTCGCAGCCAACATCGGCATCCGGCTTTTCAAGGTCAGCATGCCGTGGCCGCTGGAGCCGGAAGGCATCCGTGAATTTTCGCGCGGGCTTGACGAGATCCTGGTGGTGGAGGAAAAGCGCCAGGTTGTTGAATACCAGCTCAAGGAACAGCTCTACAACTGGCGCGAAGACGTGCGGCCGCGTGTCATCGGCAAGTTCGACGAGCGCGGTGAATGGGATGTACACAACGCCGAGGGCCGCGGCCACTGGTTGCTGAAATCAACCGCTGATTTTTCAGTCGCGCAAATTGCCCGGGTGATCGCCGCGCGCATCAAGCGCCTGAACATTGAGACCAGCACCGGTGACCTGATCAAGGCACGGCTGGCGTTTCTCGAGGCGAAAGACGCGGTGCTGCTGCGCGCCGTCAACACCCCACCCCGCCCTGCCTACTACTGCTCGGGCTGCCCGCATAACACCAGCACAAAGGTTCCCGAAGGCAGCCTCGCGCTGGCGGGTATTGGCTGCCATGTGATGGCCACGTCCATTTACCCGGAGTTCAACAAGCTGACGACACAGATGGGTGGTGAAGGTGCGCCCTGGCTGGGCGCTGCCACCTTCAGCAAGCTTCCGCA
This sequence comes from Polaromonas sp., assembly GCA_965228025.1. Taxonomy (GTDB): domain Bacteria; phylum Pseudomonadota; class Gammaproteobacteria; order Burkholderiales; family Burkholderiaceae_C; genus Polaromonas. Next base: position 10,373 of record CBDDGX010000022.1, read on the forward strand.
TGTGTTTGCCAACCTGGGCGACGGCACCTACTTTCACTCGGGTGTCATGACCATACGCGCGGCGGTGGCGGCCAACCGCACCTTCCCCGTCAACATGACCTACAAGATCCTCTACAACGATGCAGTGGCCATGACGGGTGGCCAGCCGGTGGATGGCCCCATCAGCGTTTTCTCGATAGCCCAACAGATGGCAGCCGAGGGCGTCACCCGTATTGCCCTGGTGACAGAAGACCTGGGCCGCTATGCCGACCGCAGCGGATTGCCTGAAGCGGTCACCCTGCACGCGCGTGACGACATGGACGCCGTGCAGCGCGAACTGCGCGAAGTCAGCGGCGTCAGCGTGCTGATCTACGACCAGACCTGCGCCGCTCAAAAGCGCCGTCGCCGCAAGAAAAAGGAAATGACAGACCCGCCCGAAAGGCTGTTCATCAATGAGCTGGTGTGCGAAGGTTGCGGGGACTGCGGTGTGCAGTCCAACTGCACCTCCATCCTGCCCAAGGAGACAGATTTCGGCCGCAAACGCGTGATCGACCAGTCGTCTTGCAACAAGGACTATTCGTGCGTAAAAGGCTTTTGCCCCAGCTTTGTCACCGTCAAGGGTGGCAGCCTGAAAAAGCGCAAGACCGCATCTGGCAATGCACCGAACATCGACTTTGACAAGCTGCCCATGCCAGCTGCCCGCGAACTGACCACACCATTCAACATCCTCGTGACGGGCATAGGCGGCACAGGTGTTATCACCATTGGCGCACTGCTGGGCATGGCTGGCCATCTTGAGGGCAAAGGGGTCAGCGTGCTCGACATGACGGGCATGAGCCAGAAAAACGGCGCGGTGACTTCGCATGTGCGTTTTGCGAAAACGCCCGATGAACTGAAGGCGCAGCGCATCGCGACCGGCGAGGCCGACCTGATCCTCGGCTGCGACCAGCTGACGGCAGGCTCGGCAGACGTGATTGCCAAAACCAGCCCGGGTCGCACGCTGGCCATCGTCAACCTGCACGAGCAGCCACCCGGCCAGTTCGCAAGAAACCCGGACTGGGAATTTCCTACCGAGCAGATACGCGCACTCATCAGCGAGGCGGCAGGTGCAGGCGCAGAGTTTATTGACGCCACACGCATTGCCACCGCATTGATGGGAGACTCCATTGCTGCCAACCTCTTCATGCTCGGGTATGCCTTCCAGCGCGGCGCCGTGCCTGTCGCCCTGGGCAGCCTGCTCAAGGCAATTGAACTCAATGGCGTCGCCGTCGCGTCAAACCAGCAGGCTTTCCAGTGGGGGCGCATGGCTGTGCAGAACATGGCCGCCGTCCAGAAGATGGTCTCTCCCGCGCAACGCGTGGTGGTGCAAATGCCCGAGTCACTGGCTACCAGCATCAACAAGCGCACGGAGTTTCTCAAGGACTACCAGGACCAGCGCTATGCAGACGAGTTCAGGCATTTTGTGGACAGCGTCCGTGATGCGGAAAAAGCGGCAGGCCGCGGCGATGCCCTCAGCAAGTCGGTGGCACGCAATCTGTTCAAACTGATGGCCTACAAGGATGAATACGAGGTGGCGCGGCTCTACACAGGCGCAGCTTTCAGGCAACAGCTTGAAGAAACCTTTGAAGGTGGCTACAGCGTTTCTTTCAACCTGGCCCCTCCGCTGCTGAGCAAAAGGGACCTGCAGGGGCACTTGATCAAACGCGCTTATGGCGGCTGGATGATGCCCGTATTCGAGGTGCTGGCAAAGTTCAAGTCTTTGCGCGGAACTGCTTTCGATGTGTTCGGCTACAGCGAAGAGCGGCGCACGGAGCGGGAACTGATCACCAGCTATCGCGAGACGATTTCAAAGGCGCTGCCCGCATTGAATCGGGGCGATGAAGCGGCAAGCCTGCTGTTGGCGCTGGCGAACCTTCCCGAGAAGATTCGCGGTTACGGCCATGTGAAAGCTGCGAACCTGGTGAAGGCGAATGAGGAAAGGGCCGCGCTGCTGGCAAAGCTCCAGCAAACAGGCCATGCGCAAATCGTGTCACCAACAGAAGGCCTTGCGGCCTGAGCGCGTACCCGCCCCGCCCTATCCGGGCGGGTTTACGTACAGCCGGTCTTCATCCAGCATGATTTCATGATGGCCGGCACCGCTGGCCATCATGGGAAAGCAGTTCTCCTGCGCGGCAACGGCTACATCAAGCAGGTAAGGCCCATCATGCGCCAGGCAGGTTTTCAAGGCCTGCTCCAGTTCAGCCGGGTCACTGACCTTTGCGCCGCGCCAGCCAAACGCTGCAGCCAGCGCCACAAAGTCGGGCAGCGAGTCGGTGTAGCTGTGGCTGTAGCGGCTGCCGTGGTTAAGTTGCTGCCACTGCCGCACCATGCCCATGTAGCCGTTGTTTGAAATGATCAGCTTGACCGGCAGCCCGTGCTGCTTGCCGGTAGCCAGCTCCTGGATGTTCATCAGGACCGACGCATCGCCACTGACGCAGACCACGGTCCTGTCGGGATGCGCAATCTGCGCGCCGAGTGCGGCAGGCAGGCCATAACCCATGGTGCCGGCCCCGCCAGAGGTCAGCCAGCGGCCCGGCTTGTCGAAACGCAGATACTGTGCGGCCCACATCTGGTGCTGGCCCACGTCGGTGGAGACGATGTAGTCGTCGCCACGCTGATGCAGCAGTTTGTCGATCGTGCTTAAAAGGTTTTGCGGGCGGATGGCAGTGTCGTGGTCTGCAAACGCAAAACAGTCCGCCTCGCGCCATGTACCGATGCGTTTCCACCAGGCAGTGAGGTCGGCCTGCAAAGGTGCGCTGGCAAGTTCGGCTTCCAGCAGCTCAAGGATTTCGCCACAGTCGCCCACCAGCGGCACGTCCACCTGGATGATCTTGTTGATGGACGAGGAGTCTATGTCGATGTGGATTTTTCTGGCGTGGGGCGCGAAATGCTCCAGTTTGCCGGTGATGCGGTCGTCAAAGCGGGCACCCACGCAGATGATGAGGTCGGCCTCATGCATGGCCAGGTTGGCTTCAACCGTGCCGTGCATGCCGAGCATCCCCACAAAGCTGGCGTGGCTGGCCGGAAAAGCACCCAAACCCATCAAAGTGAGGGTACAGGGCGCTCCCGTGGCTTTAACCAGCCGCGTAAAAGCGGCGCAGGCGGCGTCGCCTGAGTTGACCAGGCCGCCACCACCATAAAAGATGGGTCTGCGCGCATGGCGTATCAATTGCGCGGCGGCGTGAATGTGTTCAAGTGATGGCCGCAGCGGCGGCGCTGTGTCAGCATGCAGCTCAGCGCGCGCGGGTTGCGGCAACGACAGTTCCTGCTGGATGTCCTTGGGGAAATCAATCACCACGGGGCCGGGCCTGCCCCCGGCGGCGATCACAAAGGCCTTGCGCACAACTTCTGCGACTTCGCCCACATGGCTGATCTGGTGGTTCCAGCGGGTGGCGGCCTTGGTCAGGCCCACTGCATCGCATTCCTGGAAGGCATCGGTACCTATGAGTTTTGACGAGACCTGGCCGCTGATGCAGACGATGGGGATAGAGTCACACAGGGCATCGACCAGGCCCGAGATGGTGTTGCATACGCCGGGGCCGGAGGTCACAAGCACCACACCCACCCTGCCTGTGCTGCGTGCGTAACCTTCGGCGGCGTGGACAGCGGCCTGCTCATGGCGCACCAGCACGTGGCGCAGGCGCGCGTCTTCAAACAGCGCGTCGTACACAGGCAGCACTGCCCCGCCTGGGTAGCCGAACAGGGTATCAACGCCAGCTTCAACAAGCGTGTCGATGAGGATTTTGGCGCCCGTTCGGAGCGCAGACGGGTCTGTTGTCGCGGTGACAGGCAGCATCTTCTGCTCCCGATTGACGGGCGCCTCGTCGGTTAAACAGGTAGTCATGGCATCGGGCTATGGATTGCAGCGGCGATCGCTTTTCCCAAATCCTCTGTATTGCCTGTTCCACCCATGTCGCGCGTCAAGGGTGCATGCGCAGGACCTGCAGACAGAACTTCGCGAATCGCCGTGAGCACGGCATCGTGTGCATCCTGGTGACCCAGGAACTCAAGCATCAATGCACCAGACCATATCTGTCCAATGGGGTTGGCAATTCCCTTGCCAGCAATATCGGGCGCAGATCCGTGCACGGGTTCAAACAGGCTCGGGTGGGTTCGGGCGGGATTGATATTGCCGGAGGGCGCGATACCGATGGTTCCTGTGCACGCAGGGCCCAGATCCGACAGAATGTCGCCGAACAGGTTGCTGGCAACAACCACATCAAACCAGTCAGGGTGCAGAACGAAGTTCGCGGTCAGGATGTCGATGTGGTATTTGTCTGTGCGCACGTCGGGATAGTTTTTTGCCATCGCCTCAACCCGCTCGTCCCAGAACGGCATGGTGATGGAAATCCCGTTGGACTTGGTCGCAGATGTGAGGTGTTTTTTTGGGCGCTTTGCGGCAAGCTCGTAGGCATACTTCAGCACACGGTCCGTTCCCGTGCGGGTAAAAATCGACTCCTGGATCGCCATTTCCCGTTCGGTACCGGCAAACATCCGGCCTCCCGCATTGCTGTATTCGCCTTCCGTGTTTTCGCGAACCACATAGAAGTCGATGTCACCCTCCTTGCGGCCGGCCAGTGGTGATGGCACCCCCGGCATGAGCCTTGCAGGCCTGAGATTCACGTACTGGTCAAACTCCCGGCGAATGGTGAGAAGGGACTCCCACACGGAAATGTGATCCGGAACCTGCGCAGGTGCACCCACTGCGCCGAAAAAAATCGCGTCGTGTCCGCCGATCTGGTCTTTCCAGTTCGCGGGCATCATGTTTCCATGTCTGGCGCGGTAGTCGCACGACGCAAAATCGAAGTGGTCGAAGTGAAAGGAAATACCGTACTTTCGGGCCACGGCGTCGAGCACACGAATGCCTTCCGGCATGACTTCCTTGCCTATGCCATCTCCCGCAAGCACGGCAATCCTGTATTGACTCATAAACACTCTCTCTGAAGTTCGTCGGCCTGCAGATCAATAACCGCGGCCGGGGTGTAGCAGCTGGCAGGGTCAGTCCCGGGGGGACGTCCTGCGTTCTTCGCGTCAAAAGGGTTTGTCGCCCTTGAGGGTGATCCGGTTCATGACCCTGCGATAACCGTGGTAATCGTTGACCGGGTTGTGCTGGGCACAGCGGTTGTCCCAGAAAGCGATGGCGTTGGGCTCCCATTGGAAACGGCAGGTGAACTCCGGCTTGACCTGATGCTGAAACAGGTACTCAAGAATCGGGGCGCTTTCCTCGTCAAGCATGCCCTTGATGCCGGCCGTGTGCGCAGTGTTCACGAAAAGCGCCTTGCGGCCGGTTTCCGGATGGGTACGCACGATGGGATGCTCTGCCCTGAACTCCTGTGGCGCGGACTCCTTTCCGTCGGACTTGATTCGGTCTTCCCGGGTTTTTGAAATGTCTGCACGTGCAGAGCTGCTGATGCCGACGAGGCCATCAAGAAGGTCTTTCATCACGCTGGACAACGAGTCGTAGGCGAGACACTGGTTGGCGAACATGGTGTCACCCCCAAAAGGAGGGACTTCGCGTGACAGCAGCATGGAGCCCATGGGGGGTTCCTCCAGATAGGTCGTATCGGAATGCCAGATACCGCCGAAGTTCACTTTTTCATGTTCGAGTTTCTTGACCTCGATGATGTGCGGGAAGCCCTCAAGGCCTTTGACAAAAGGGTATTCGATGGGCTCTCCCATCGCCCGGGCAAAACCGAGAAACTGTTGCGGGCTCAGGTTCTGCTTTTTCAGGAAGATCACCTGATGGTCCAGCAAGACCTGCCTGACTTCGCGTGCCAGTTCATCGGACAAGCCCTTTGAAAGATCAACGTCGAGAATTTCTGCGCCCAGGGCACCCGCAATCTTTTTTACCTGCATATTGTTCCTCACAGTTTCTGCATTCGAAGCACCAATATCCGGAAATGGATATCCGTCAACCAAGAATGTAAGAAGCAGAGGCCCGAATCACAAGTCAAATAATCTTAGTCATTCTTCAATATGCCTGATTTATTTGCCTGGTCCTGCAGTGGTCAAACCTGTTTTGAAGCAAGTTGCTGATTGCAAAGCTCAACAAGCCGCGCTGCCGCGGGAGACAGCGTATGCCCCTTGATCTTCACAATGCCGATCGTCCGGGTCAAGGCGGGATTCATGATCCGGACGGTTTTTAATTTCGTTTTTCCCGGTATGGCCACCCTGGGAAGGATTGCAATACCGAGACCCGCTTCGGCCATGGCCACCAGCGTTGTGACATGGGTAAATTCATAGTTGCGCTCCGACACAAGACCATTGGTGGCCAGCGCGTCATTCAAGTGTTCCCTGAAAAGGGTGGAAGTTCCGAGCGTTAGCAGGGGTAGCCTGGAGAGCTCGCGCAGGGAGATGCCTGCCCTGCCCTTGTCCGCATAACTCTTAGGCAGCAATGCCACGTATTCATCGACAAAGATCGACGAAAAGTCGAGGTCACTCTTGTCCTCCACGGGACCAATGCCGAAGTCAACCTCGCTCCGTCGCACCGCCTCCAGAAGCTCGCGCTGCGCCAGCTCCCGCACGTGAACCGACACACCCGGATATTTCTTCGCGAACTCCGTGAGGATGGCCGGGAGACGGGTACTTGCGATGGTCGGCACGCATCCAAACGACAGATGCCCCTGCTGAACATCCACGGTTTGCTGAAGACGCGCGAGACCAGACTCAAGTTCTGCCATCGCCCGTCGGGCAGTGATCATGAGCTGCTCGCCCTCTGCCGTCAGGTCTACCTTTCTCGTGGTCCGCTGAAAGAGCGCCACGCCCAGCTGTTCTTCAAGCTGCTTGATCTGCATGCTCACTGCAGGCATTGAAATAAACAGCGTATCAGCTGCCTTCTTGAAACTGGAGTGTTCTGCGACGGCCAGAAATGTCAGTAAAAGCTTGAAGTTGATTTTCACGTAGGTACCCGATTCATATTGCCCTGATTGTTGCCAATATTTATTCGTGTAAATTGAATAGTCAATCAGATTATTTGACTTATTGCACTTGCTGCCGCATTTACCATAGCAGATGAAGCAAACATGAGGACCATCCGATGAGCAGAAAGAAAAAAGAAATCACCACCAACATAGGCTGGAGCAACGCCTCCAGCATCACCGTGTTCGGGAAGGATTTTGTCAATGACATCCTGGGAAATTTGAATCTCGGGGATATGGGGTTTCTCGAACTCACCGGACGGTTCCCCAACCCCCATGAATCGAGAATGTTCAACGCCATGGTTGTCACCCTCGTGGAGCACGGACTGACCCCAAGTTCCATCGTTGCACGCATGACCTATCTTGGCGCGCCAGAGTCCCTTCAGGGAGCGGTGGCCGCGGGGCTCAACGGACTGGGCACGGTGTTCGTGGGCAGCATTGAAGGAGCCGCAAAAATGCTGTCAGAAGCCATGCCGGAGCCTGACGCGCAGGCCGACTTTGCATCGCTGGCCTCTGGAGCGGTCGATGCGTTCAGGTCGCAAAAGAAAATTGTTCCGGGTATCGGGCACCCCTTCCACAAACCGATTGATCCCCGTACGCCACGTCTGATGCAGATCGCCCGGGAAACCGGGTTCGATGGTCCCTACGTCAAACTCATGCTCGCCATCGCCGAGGATGCAGCCGCGAAAAACGGCAAGGTGCTGCCGGTCAATGCAACAGGCGCTATCGGTGCCCTCTGCTGCGAAATGGGGTTTGACTGGAAGATCTGCAGGGGTCTCGGCGTGATGGGGCGTGCCGTCGGGCTGGTAGGGCACATCCTAGAAGAGTCCCGCAACCCCATGTCCGAAGAGGTATGGCGCAGCGTGGAAGCGCGCGCCACCGCACACATGAACCCCGACGTGGCAGGCGAATAATTCAATTGGAGAGCGAGATGAACAAGGGCAGTTTTGTAAAAGACAAGGTCGTACTGGTCACGGGTGCCGGTGGCGGGATCGGTCGCGATTTCGCACTGGCACTGGGCGCTGAGGGCGCAAAAGTCATCGTCAATGATCTCGGCACATCAATGAACGGAGAAGGACGCGATGTCGCCCGTGCCCAGGCAGTGGTTGATGAGATCGTGGCGGCCGGTGGGCAAGCTGTTGCCAACGGTGACAGTGTGGCCGACTGGGACGGTGCAAACAACATGGTCCGTCAGGCCGTTGACACCTACGGCCGGATCGACTGCGTGATCAACAACGCCGGCATTCTCAGGGACCGGTTTTTCTTCAACATGAGCGTCGATGAATGGCGGGCGGTGATTGACGTCCACCTCAATGGTCCCTTCTACATCTCACGCGCTGCCGCTCCACATTTCAAGGCCCAGGAGTCGGGTTCATACGTGCATATGGTCTCGACGTCCGGCCTCATTGGCAACCTGGGGCAGGCCAACTATTCAGCGGCCAAGCTCGGGCTCGCTGCCCTCTCCAAGTCGATTGCCATGGACATGGCGAAATTCAACGTCCGCTCCAACTGCATCGCTCCGTTTGCATGGAGCCGGATGATAGGTGGCATAGCGACGGAAACTGACGAGCAAAAAGCCCGGGTAGCCAGACTGCAGAAAATGGAATCGTCCAAGATTGCACCCCTGGCGGTATACCTTGCCAGCGATGCGGCCAAAGATGTGTCCGGCCAGATCTTTGCAGTCAGGGCCAACGAGATTTTCCTCATGAGCCAGATGCGCCCCTTGCGCTCCATGCACACGGCTGAAGGCTGGACGCCGCAGTCCGTGGCGGAACGTGCCATGCCCGCCATGCGCCCGAGCTTCTACAAGCTTGACCGGTCGCAGGACGTGTTTGACTGGGATCCGGTTTAGCGTCCAGTCATGCCCTGGACCTGCTCCGGGCTCACGATCACCACGAGCCTGTGACGGAGCCGCTGGCGATCAACACCGAGTCCCGATCCGGAATTCGAACCTGATAGGTCGCACTGCCGCCGGAGACAGTCCACGCGATCCGCAAACGCTCGCCCGGAAACATCGGCGCAAGGAAACGAAGCTCGATTCCTGCAAGCTTCGACGCAACCCCGCCGCACAATGACTCGATGGCGCCCCGCGCCACCATGCCAAACGTGCAGAGCCCGTGCATGATGGGCCGGTCAAATCCGGCAGCCCTAGCTACGGTCGGGTCAACGTGAAGCGGGTTCGGATCTGCGCCCAGCCTGTAAATCAGCGCTGCCTGCGGTGTGGCAAGGTATTCGATGACATGATCTGGGGCGCGGTCTGGTTCACGAACCGAACCGGACCTTGCAGTTGCTCCAGGCGCGGGGTTGTTGCTGAATCCGCCATCGGCACGGCACAAGGTGCTGTGCCTGATCGTGGCGATCAGCGCATCAGTGCTGTCATCGTAGATCTCTCGCCCGAAAACCAGCATGGCGCCCTTGCCTTCACCCCGGTCAATCACGTCGAGTATTTTGGTCTGCGCACGTACCGTACCTGATGCAGGCACCGGGCTATGAAAGTCAACCTGATGGTGGGCATGCACCGCGCGGCTTGAATCTATGCCGGTACGGGCATCGGCTATCCAGAACCCGGGATGGCACAGGTTATTCACCAGAGTGGGAATGGCCTGAAGGCCTTGTTCATAGACGAATGAGAGATCACCAGGATGACGGGTCTCCATGCCACAGCTCAGGGAGAGCGCATAAAGAATGGTGTCTTTGTCTGTGTATGTCTGGCGCATGACCGGGAAGTCCCAGTTCCTGACGACGTCGATGTTCAAAGTCATGATGCGGTGGCCCGTTTCGTTGCTGTTCGGTTCAAATCTTTTGCATGCTCTCGCGCAAATATTGTGCAGCAATGAGCGCATGAGCGGTACAGCGAGACCAATGATTGCCTATTTAATAACAATGATTCAAATCTTGTGAATTGTGTGTAACGGAAGGCTTCCGTAGACTTGCCATGCGGAAGATAAACCTTCCAGATTACTAAAACCGTTCAGGAGACATCACATGTTTTTCACCCGTCGTTCCGTGGCCATGCTGGCACCCGTTTTGTTGCTGGCATCAGCTTTGCCTGCCCATGCACAAACATTTCCGACGCGTCCGGTACGACTTGTCATTCCGTTCGGTGCCGGTGGTTCCGCAGACGTGGTGGCACGGACCATTGCACAGAAACTTTCTGACAAATGGGGTCAACAGGTCCTGGTCGACAACAAACCGGGCGGCGATACGGTCATCGCAGCGTCGGAGGTGCAACGTGCCGCGCCGGATGGCTACACCCTGCTGCTTGCCATCAACTCGACCCTGACGCTGACACCGCACACCATGAAAGTGCCGTATGACCCGGCGAATGACTTCACCATCATTGGCCAGACAACCGCAGTCCCAATGCTGGTGCTCGTCAACGAAACTTTGCCGGTCAAGACGCTTGCGGAGCTGATCGCCCTGGCGCGCAGCAAGCCGGGTGTACTCAATGCGGGCGGGCCTGCCACTGTCACCCACATCCTCCAGGAGCAGTTTGCCCGTGAGGCCAAGATCAAGTTCACCTGGGTGCCCTACAAGAGCGGTCCTGACACCACCAAAGGCCTTCTCGGGAATGAAATCCAGGTCAGCGTCGACGGCGTGACCAACAACCTCGCATTCATCCAGTCAGGCAAGCTGAAGGCACTGGGCGTCAGCACCTCCACGCGCCTGAAAAGCCTGCCACAGGTACCCACGCTTCTTGAACAGGGCATTCGCGACCAGCGGGTCACCCTGTCGCACGTCATGATGGGGCCACGCGGAATGCAAAAGCCCATTGTGGACAAGATCAAGGCCGATCTGGAGGCCATCCTTGCAACACCTGACCTGAACGACAAACTCACAAGTGTCGGCATACAGGCAGCCTGGGTCGATGGGGACGCTCTCGCCAAATCATTCCAGACCGAAAGCGCCGTAACCGCTACGCTGGTGAAAGACCTCGGCCTCAAGCAATAAACCCGTCATCAAACGCAAGCGGGCTGGCCGGGCAATGTCTGGCTAGCCCGCTTTTTTGACTGGCAAGGGTTCCAGCATGCCGCACAGCTGCACAAAGCGGGCGGCCGAAGGTGACAGGGTGTGGCCCCGTATCTTCATGATGGCAATTGTGCGGGGCAGTGACGGCCGAACAATGCGAAGTGTTTTCAGCTTCGTTTTAACCGGTGCAGCCATCGCCGGAAGTATGCAGATACCCAGTCCCGCCTCTGCCATCGCCACCAGGGTGTTGACATGGGTGACCACATAGTTGAGACCGGGGGCGATGTCGTCGTCCTTCAGTGCGTCGTTCAACTGCCGCTGAAACTGGGAGGCGCCCAAAGACAGCAAGGGCAGGGGTAACCGTGAAAGTTCGCGCACGGATATGCTGGTCTTGTCTGCAGATACCAGCGTCGCGGGCATCAGTGCCACGCTTTCGTCAACGAATAACGGGTCGAATTCAAGATCACCGTGCTTCTCGGGCATGGGGCCTATGCCGAAGTCAACCTCATGCCGGCGTACGGCTTCCAGCAGCTCCGGTTGTGAGAGTTCCCGCACGCTCACGGAAATCGCTGGGTAAGTTTTTGCAAATGCCACCAGCAAGGCCGGCAGCCGCGTGCCAGCCACCGTGGGCACGCAGCCAAGCGACAGCTGGCCTTGCTGGATTTCCGCCGCCTGCTGGATACGGGCCAGCGCACCCTCCAGCTCAGCCAGAGCCTTGCGGGTGCTGATCATCAGGTCCTCGCCTTCCCGCGTGAGCTCCACCTTGCGGGTTGTGCGCTGAAACACTGCGACCCCCAGCCTCTCTTCCAGCTGCTTGATCTGCATGCTGACGGCCGGCAGCGAAAGGTGGGTTTGCTCTGCCGCTTTCCGGAAGCTGGCGTTCTCTGCCACAGCAAGGAATGTGGTGAAGAGCTTGAAATTGATTTTCACGAAAGAAGTACCGCGGGATTGAACAATCGGGATTATTGTTCTTTCTAGCAGTAACGGCAACCCGCGGCACCGGGCTGTATGTCAGACTAGCCCGGCCAGCCGTCAGTCACCTGCCCCGTATGCTCACCCAGTTGGGGCGGCAATTCCGGCTTTCGCAGCGGTGATCGCGACATGCGGATCGGGCTGGCCAGAAATCGTGCAGTGTGTCCGTCCGGGCGCTGGATTTCCTGAACCATCTCGCGTGCAACGACCTGGGGATCCATAAAAACCTGGGCCATGTTGTTGATGGGTGCCGCAGGCACACCCGCTTCGTTCAACAGCCGCTGGCATTCCTCGACGGTCCTGTGGGCGAAGGTCTGTGCCACCAGCGGATTGAGGATGTCTGCATGTTGAAGCCGGGAACCATTCCTGGCGAATCGCGGGTCACCTGCCATTTCGGGCACGCCCATGGCCTCGCAAAACCGTCTGAACTGCTCGTCGTTACCCACGATCAACATGATCTCGCCATTGGTGCACCTGTAGCTGTCACTGGGAAATGCAGTGGACAGGCGATTGCCCAAACGCTGCGGCACGACCCCCGTGTTGAGGTAACCCATGCCCAGGTTGGCAAGCGCAGCCACCTGGACATCCAGGAGTGACATGTCAATATGCTGCCCAAGTCCTGAAAGGTGCCTTTCGTTGACGGCCGCCAAAATGGCAACAACCGAATAAAGCGCAGTCAGCTGGTCAGAAACTGCCACCCCCGCCTTTCGGGGGCCGCCGCCCGGCGTCCCATCGGCATTGCCGGTAATGCTCATCAGGCCGCCCAGAGCCTGGACGATGGTGTCGTAGCCAGGCCGTTCAGCATAGGGACCGGTCTGGCCGAAACCGGTAATTGAGCAATAGATCAACCTCGGGTTAAGCACATGCAGGGCTTCGAAATCAAGTCCATAACGCGCCAGTGTTCCGACCTTGTAGTTCTCGATGATCACGTCTGCGTCCCTCACCAGACGCAAGATCATGTCGCGGCCCGCCTTGTCCGCGAGGTCGGCGGTGATGGAGCGCTTGCCGCGGTTGCAGGACCAGAAGTACACCGATTCGTTCGTCGCTGACTCCGGCGACTTCACCATCGTGGGGGGAGCCCATTCGCGGGTATCGTCACCACGAACGGGCCTCTCCACCTTGATCACGTCAGCGCCAAGGTCCGCAAGGATCTGCGCCGACAGTGGGCCCGCCAGTACCCGCGACAGGTCGATGACCCGGAGGCCCTCCAGTGCAGACTTCCGGCTCATGGCTGACCCCAGACCGGCTTGCGTTTCTCCACAAAAGCCTGCAGTCCCTCCTGGCAATCGGCAGTACCAAACACAGTGGAGACAAGGTCAACCGCGCTTGCCGCGCCCTGCCGGTAACCGTTGTCTGTGACACGGCCGAAGGCGGCCTTGCCCAGACGCATCAGTTCAGGTGACTTCACCGCAAAAGTACGGGCCAGTTCCCTGGCGGTCTCCAGAAGCTGCTTCTCGGGCGAAGTACGGCTCACCAGGCCTAGCGACACCGCTTCAGGCGTGCCAAAAACGCGCCCTGTGAACAGCAGGTCAAAGGCGCGGTGGCGGCCGATGATGCGGGGAAGATGGTTGTAGTGAATCGATGGGAGCAAGCCGATTTCCATCTCCGGGTAACCAAAGGTCGCGTCGTCTGCGGCAACAATCATGTCGCAGGTGATGGCGATGGACATCCCGCCGCCCCGCACGGCACCGGCGACCGCTGCGATCACCGGCTTTGGCAGACTGGATTGCAGTTCAAAAAGCTGGAAGTACAGCTTGTTGACGATGGCGTGCACTTCCGCGGGCGTACTTGTGCTGAATTTGCGCAGGTCGAGCCCGCCGCAAAAACGTCCAGGCACTGCGCTGCCGATGATGATGGCGCGCACTTCAGGGTCCGCGCCTGCCCGGGCAAGTTTGCCCATCAGGTCGTCCAGCAGTTCCTGGGTGATGCCGTTGACCGGGGGGGAGTCAATCAGGAGTTCGGCAATTCCGTCCTGCGATGTGTATCTGATCATGGGGTGTCTCGTGGGTCTGGTGGCTCGGTCAAAAGGTAAATCCTATGGGCTGGCACCGTATGCAACAAGTCAAATAAACGGAATGATTGTTCAGGAAACACGTCGTCAGAAACCGCGCCGCCATCCCGCTCTTGTAGCCGACACTCCGTTGCCCCAGGGGAGGCCTGCGAATTGATGCCGGAAATTGAACAATCATTCAGATCATTTGATTTGTGTTTACACGTAAGGACGCGTAACTTCGCGTTCCACAAAGGATTACTTCACTCGTCATCTCCTCCCCACCAATGCGCCCAAGGGTTTCCCCGTACCCCGCAGCGAACTCACCGGCATGGACGGATTGACGGGTGAATCTGGCGGCACTTTTCGGTATGGTTATTGAATTGAAATCCATAACTTATGCTAAATTACGATATGCCAACAAATGGTAATAATGGCATACGAATTTCATGACGACACGAATCGACAGGAGACACATATAAATGCACGCTGGCAGCTCTTCGCCATTTTCGAAAGCGGGTTCCGGTCAGGGCGCCTACCCGCTGCCGCAGCAGTTCATCGCCGGGCAATGGCGTGTGGGCGGCGATGGCGTGGCGGGCAAGGTGACCAATCCCGCCACACATGAAGTGCTGGCCGAAGTTCCCCGCGCCAGCAGGCAGGACCTCGACGATGCACTGACCGCAGCCGACCAGGCTTTCGCACCATGGCGCCGCATGCCCGCTGTAGATCGCGGCAACATCCTCACCGCAGCCGCCACCCTGCTCCGCCAGCGCGCCGACGAACTGGCCCGCATCATGAGCCTGGAGCAAGGCAAGACGCTGGCCGAGGCCAGACTTGAATTTATCCTGTCTGCAGAAACCTTCGACTGGTATGCCGCAGAAGGCCGGCGCGCCAACGGTCGCGTCATGCCCGCCCGCCTGCCCGGCGCACGCCAGATGGTGCTGCCCCAGCCGCTGGGCCCGGTAGCAGCCTTCACACCCTGGAACTTCCCGGGCCTGCTGCCTGCCCGCAAGATTGCACCCGCGCTTGCTGCCGGTTGCACCATGGTCATGAAGCCCTCTGAAGAGACCCCCGCCTCGGCACTGGCGCTGGCCGCCGTGCTGGCAGAAGCCGGCCTGCCCGCCGGTGTACTCAACATGGTGATGGGCGTGCCTTCTGACATTTCAGAGCACCTGATTGCCTCGCCCATCATCCGCAAGATCACCTTCACTGGCTCTGTGCCCGTCGGCAAGCAGCTTGCGCGTCTGGCAGCTGAAGGTGTCAAGCCCTGCACACTTGAACTCGGCGGCCACTCGGCCGCGCTGATTTTTGCAGATGCCGACATGGACCGCGCCGTGGCCACCTGCGTGCAGGGCAAGACCCGTAACGCGGGCCAGGTCTGCACCTCGCCCACCCGTTTCCTGGTGCACGAGTCTATCCATGACGAGTTCGTCAAACGCTTTGCGAAAGCGCTTGGCGATGTGGTCATCGGTGCAGGTAACGCACCCGAAAGCCAGATGGGCCCTCTCGCCAACGGCCGTCGTGTTGAGGCGATGGAGCAACTCGTGAGCGACGCCACTTCTGCGGGCGGCAAAGTGCATGCGGGTGGCGAACGCCTTGGCAAGACAGGCAACTTCTTTCGCCCGACCATCCTGGTGGACACCCCCATCACCGCCAGCCCGATGTGCGTCGAGCCCTTCGGCCCTGTTGCACTGGTCAGCCGCTTTTCGCGCACCGAAGACGCGATTGCCGAGGCCAACCGCCTGCCCTACGGCCTGGCCGCCTATGCCTTCACGCAATCTGCAGCCACTGCCGTCACTGTCAGTGAAGAACTCGACGCCGGCGGCATTGGCATCAATTCTTTCGCGGTCTCGCATGTTGAGGCACCTTTCGGCGGCATCAAGGAAAGCGGCATCGGCTACGAAGGAGGCAGCGAAGGCCTGGCGGCCTTCATGCACCAGAAGTATGTGCATCACGCGTGATGCGAGGGCATCAACACCCGGTTTCAGTTTCAGTCAGTTATCAGCGTAATCCATCAATAAACCAGGACGCAAGTCCGTATCAGGAGACAACATGTTGAAGTTCAAAAAGGCCAACGGCCAGCCCGCCACCTTCCGCCGCATGACCATGGTTGCCGTGCTGTGCGCGGGCACCTTCGGTTTCACCGGCCTGCTGCAGGCGCAGGCGCCTGTACCACTGCAGATCGGTATTCTCAGTGACATGTCCGGCCCCTATATTGACCTGTCAGGTCCCGGCTCTGTCGTGTCGGCCAAGATGGCGATTGAAGATTTCGGCGGCAAGGTGCTGAACCGCCCCATCCAGTTGCTCGAAGGCGACCACCTTAACAAACCCGACGTCGGCCTGAACATCGCCCGCAAATGGTATGACGGCGGCGTGCGCGCCATCTTCGACATCGGCGTCACCACGGTGGCCCTGGGCGTGCAGGACCTGGCCAAAGAGAAAGACCGCCTCGCCATCTTCACCAGTTCTGCCAGCAGCGACCTGACCGGCGTGAAATGCTCGCCCAACGGCGTGCACTGGGTCTACAACAGCTACATGCAGTCGGTCGGCCCCGTCAAGGCCATACAGGCCAAGGGCGGCAAGACCTGGTACTTCATCACCATCGACTACACCTACGGCAAGAATGTGCAGCGCGACACCACGGGCCTCATCGAGGCCGGCGGCGGCAAGGTGATCGGCTCGACAGTCCACGCCATCAGTTCCACGGACTTTTCTTCACAGCTGCTGCAGGCACAGGCCTCCAAGGCCGACGTGATCGCGCTGGCCACCACCACGGCCCATGCGGCTGCGGCCATCAAGCAGGCTGAAGAGTTTGGCATCACGGGCAAGCAGATTGTTGCGCCACTGAGCCTGACGCTACACGACACCAAGGCCATCGGACTGAAGGTTGGCCAGGGCCTGCTCGAGACCTCGGCCTTCTACTGGGACCAGAACGACGGCACGCGCAAGTTTGCCGCTCGCTACAAGGACCGCCAGGGCAAGATGCCCAACATGATGCAGGCCAGCGTCTACGGTGCAGTCACCCACTACCTCAAGGCAGTGGCTGCCGCCGGTACCGACGACTCTGCCAAGGTGATGGCAAAGATGAAAGAAATCCCCGTCAACGACTTCATGACCAAGAACGCCAAAATTCGTGAAGACGGCCAGGTCATGCGCGAAGTCTATGTGCTCCAGACCAAAAAGCCCTCCGAGTCCAAGGGTGAGTGGGATCTGTCAAAGGTAGTGGCCACCATTCCTGCGAACGAAGCATTCCTGCCCGCCAGCAAGGCCTGCCCGCTGGTCAAGTAGGCAAAAAACTGTGTCACAAGCTTGGGCCGGTGACCGCGTCAAGGCGCACCGGCCCATGCCCTTACAAGAATAAACAGGGACGAGAGGGCCATGAATGAGCGGCGACTACATCATTGAAACCACGGCGCTGTCGAAGGAGTTCAAGGGTTTCACGGCTGTGAACAGCGTGAACCTGAAGGTCAGGCGCGGCACCGTACATGCGCTGATTGGCCCCAACGGCGCCGGCAAGACAACCTGCTTCAACCTGCTGACGAAGTTTCTGGAACCCACCACGGGCAGCATCGTTTTTGACGGCCGCGACATCACAAGGATGGCACCTGCCGACGTGGCACGCCTCGGCATGGTGCGCAGCTTCCAGATCTCGGCGGTGTTCCCGCTGATGACAGTGCTGGACAACGTGCGCGTGGCCCTGCAAAGGCCCATGGGCCAGTCGTTTCACTTCTGGCGCTATGAAACCGTGCTGGACCAGTACACCGACAAGGCCATGGCACTGCTGGCCGATGTCGGCCTGTCCGACTACGCCCAGGAGAACGCCGGCGACCTGTCTTACGGCCGCAAGCGCGCCCTTGAAATTGCCACCACCCTGGCGCTGGACCCCACCATGCTGCTGCTTGACGAGCCCACTTCCGGCATGGGCCGCGAAGACATCGGTGTTGTCGCTGCGCTCATCAAGCGCGTGGCTGCCTCCCGCACCATATTGATGGTCGAACACAACCTGGGTTTTGTATCCGACCTGGCCGACACCATCACGGTGCTGGCGCGCGGCGAGGTGCTGGCTGAGGGCACCTACCAGCAGGTGTCGAACAACAGGGAAGTCATGGCCGCCTACATCGGGACACCCGAATGACCGAAGTCATCACGCCACCAATCGTCGTGCGCGACCTGCACGGCCACTACGGCCAGTCGCATGTGCTGCACGGAATGAACTTTGAAGTGCGCCGCGGCGAGGTCGTCACCCTGCTCGGCCGTAACGGTGCAGGCAAGACCAGCACCCTGCGCGCCATCATCGGCATTCTTGGCAAACGCAGCGGCTCGGTGATTTTTGAAGGCGTTGAAACCATCAACCTGACCTCCGACCGCATTGCCAGCATAGGCCTGGGTTATTGCCCTGAAGAACGCGGCATCTTCTCTGCCCTGACGGTGCATGAGAACCTGCTGCTACCGCCCGTACTCAAGCCCGGCGGCATGACGGTGGACGAAATCCATGAACTGTTCCCGCGCCTCAAGGAACGCGCGAAAAGCCAGGGCACCAAACTGTCGGGCGGCGAGCAGCAGATGCTGGCCATCGCGCGCATCCTGCGCACCGGCGCCAAGACGCTGCTGCTCGATGAACCGACCGAGGGCCTGGCGCCCATCATCGTGCAGCACATAGGCGAGATCATCCGCACGCTCAAGCAGCGCGGCTACACCATCGTGCTGGTCGAGCAGAACCTGCGCTTTGCCATGTCGGTTGCTGACCGCCACTATGTGGTCGAGCACGGCCATGTGGTCGATGAAGTGTCCAACGACCAGCTCAGGTCCACGCCCGAGCGTCTCGACAAATACCTGAGCGTATGAAAGACAACGACAAAAACAAGGACGGAGCCCAGCCATGACGGATGTTTTCGGTGTGCCACTGCCCGCCCTGATGGGACAGTTGACCCTGGGGCTGATCAGCGGCTCGTTCTACGCCATGCTCAGCCTGGGCCTGGCCGTGATCTTCGGCCTGCTCAACGTGGTGAACTTCACGCACGGCGCGCAGTTCACGCTCGGTGCCTTCGGTGCATGGGCACTGCTGCGTTACTTCGGCATCCCGTACTGGGGGTCGCTGGTGCTGGCACCTCTGCTGGTCGGCCTGATCGGCGTAGCGCTTGAAAAAACACTGCTGCGCCGGCTGTACGGCATGAGCGACCTCTACCAGTTGCTGCTGACCTTCGGCATGGCGCTGGTGTTTGAGGGCCTGCTGGCGATCCTGTTCGGCTCGTCCGGCCTGCCCTACGACAACCCCATGCCTGGCGGTTTCAACCTGGGCTTCATGTTCCTGCCCTACTACCGCGCATGGGTCGTGACTTTCTCCATCGTCATGTGCGCCGTGACCTGGTTCGCCATCGAACGCACCCGCCTGGGCGCCTACCTGCGCGCGGCAACCGAAAAGCCCGAGCTGGTGCGCGCCTTTGGTGTCAACGTGCCGCGCATGATCACCATCACCTACGGCATGGGTGTGGCACTGGCCGCGCTGGCCGGCGTGCTGGCCGCCCCCATGGACCAGGTCAAGCCCTCCATGGGCACGGGACTCATCATCACCGTGTTCGCCGTGGTCGTGATTGGCGGCATGGGCTCGCTGTTTGGCGCCATCCTCACCGGCTTTGGACTGGGCATCATCGAGGCGCTGACCAAGGTGTATTACCCGCAGGGCTCCAGCGTGGCAATCTTTCTCATCATGACCTTTGTGCTGCTGCTCAAGCCTTCGGGCCTTTTCGGCAAAAGCCATTGACTCGCCCCATCTTGACCCTTACGACACCCAGGGAAACCCATGCGCCGTGCTGACCTGATTGCCTTTGCCCTGCTGCTGCTGGTGGGCGCCTTTGCACCGCTGATGGTGTACCCCGCATTCCTCACCAAGTTGCTGTGTTTTGCCATCTTTGCCATGGCCTTCAACCTGCTGGTGGGCTACACCGGCCTGCTGTCGTTCGGCCACGCCATGTTCTTCGGCGGTGCGGCCTATGTGAGCGGGCACGCCATGAAGGTCTGGGGCTGGCCACCCGAGCTGGCCATCCTGAGCGGAATGGCCAGTGCGGCTGTCATGGGCCTGCTGGTCGGCCTGATCGTCATCAAACGGCAGGGCATTTATTTCGCCATGATCACGCTGGCGCTGGCGCAGATGTTTTTCTTCTTCTGTGTAGGCTCGCAATTCACAGGCGGTGAAGACGGCATATCGGCCATCCCGCGCAGGCCGGTATTTGGCCTGATCAACATCGCGGATGACAAGGCACTCTACTACGTCGTGCTGGCCGTGTTTGCGATCTGCTTCCTGGTCATCTACCGCACCATCCACTCGCCTTTCGGACAGGTGCTGCAGGCCATACGAGAGAACGAGCCCCGCGCGGTGTCACTGGGCTACCGTGTGCACCAGTACAAGCTGCTGGCCTTTGTGCTGTCGGCCACGCTTGCCGGACTGGCGGGCGCGCTGAAGGTGCTGGTCTTCCAGCTGGCATCCCTGGTCGACGTCAGCTGGGGCCTGTCGGGCGAAGTGATCCTGATGACGCTGGTCGGCGGCATAGGCACGGTGTTCGGCCCCGTGATTGGCGCGGCCTTCATCATCACCATGCAGAACTACCTCACCGGCCTGGCGCAGTGGGTACCTGTTGTGCAAGGCACCATCTTCATCGTCGTCGTCGTGCTCTTTCAGCGCGGGATTGCCGGCGAAATCGGCGAAGCGCTGCGGCGCATGAAACGCCGGCAGGCCGCCAAAGCACAGGCATCGCGCCAGGCATGACCAGCTCACGCAACACCGAATTTTCCGGCAAGGTGGCGCTGGTCACGGGCGGCGCCTCTGGCATAGGTGCGTGCGTGGCGCGCCTGCTGGCCGCCGGCGGCGCGCAGCTGGTGGTGGCCGATATCGACGGCCCTGGCGCAGCCCGCATGGCCGATGAACTCAAGGCCTCGGGCGCGCAGGCCGTGGCCCACACGGTTGACCTGGCAGACTTCGCTGCCGTAGAGGCCATGGTCGCCTTTACCGTCAAGCAATTCGGCGCGCTGCACATGGCTGTCAACAACGCCGGCATCAGCGGCAAACGGGTTCCTCTGGCCGAGCAGACCTTTGAAAGCTGGCATCGCGTGATCGACGTCAACCTCAATGCGGTCTTCTACGCCATGAAACACGAGATACCCGCCCTTCTGAACGCTGGCGGCGGCGCAATCGTGAACATCGCCTCGGTGCTTGGCAGCGTGGGCTCGGGCATGTCACCCGCCTACGTGGCCGCCAAACACGGCGTGGTGGGCCTGACCAAAAGCGCGGCGATTGCCTATTCAGCCAAAGGCATACGCGTCAACTCCGTCGGCCCGGGCTATATCGACACACCGCTGCTGCAGGTGGTAGACAAGGCAGCGCTGCCGGCACTCATCGCCAGCCACCCGATAGGCCGCCTCGGCAAACCAGAAGAGGTGGCAGAGATGGTCTGTTTTCTCCTGTCTGATCGCGCATCGTTTGTCACCGGCAGCTACCAGCTGGTGGATGGCGGGTTTACCTCGCAGTAAATCCGTTTTGGCTGTTTCAGCTTGTTTGCCCTGACGCAGGGCCGTCACAGCCGCACATTCATTTCATTGTTATTCGTAACAATGTGGTAAAAAATTATCGATTTTTGGATTATTCATACGAAATACGTATGAATTTGCCTTTTTCCGCCGGCTGGCCGAGAAGAATAAGCCCAAAATGCCCTAAAAAAGGCATCAAAAAGGCATCAAAAGTCCTGTAGGCCAATAAAAACGGGCGTGAGCAGCTATTAATTCAATAGCAATTAGAACTCACAAATCTCCCCCCACAACCTCCATCAAGCCCGAATTTGTAAGACATCACGCCGCCACGCAGTCGGAATGTTTCCACTTTCCGCAACTCCCAACATCCAGCGAATTGATTGTTGCGTAAACAGTAACTATGCATTGTCGGTTTTGGGGTTTTTCTTCTTGCGGGTAAACCCTAAAGTACAGGCATCGATGAGCCGAAACCAAACAAGCGACTCACCGAGGCCAGCTGGAACAGCCCAGGGTTCAAACCCAAAAGCGACGATGACTGGATAGGTACCGGCCCTGAATGTTTTGGGACCGTTTGTTTAACTGAAATAAGGAAATTCATCATGAACTCGAAATTTATCGCTTCTGCCGTTATCGCTCTCTCTGCCCTCACCGGCGCCAGCGCTTTTGCCCAGTCCAACCTCAGCCCTGAGGCTGCTTTGGCCATCAAGCCAGTCGCATCCACCAGCACCCTGAGCCGCGCCGAAGTGCAAAGCGTCAACACCAACCGTGGCCAGAACGGCGAATTCGCTGCAAACGCTTTCACCCGCAACCAGCCAGCGACCAGCAACGTCAGCCGCGCTGAAGTGCGCAACGACGCCGTCATGTCGGCCCGCATGGTTCAAGCCGGCAACAGCACGATCTGATCCGCTGGCAGTTCCCCATCAACCAAAACACAAACTCATTCAAAGGAAATCATCATGAACTCGAAACTCATCGCCTCTGCCGTCATCGCCCTCTCCGCCCTGACCGGCGCCAGCGCTTTTGCCCAGTCCAACCTCAGCCCTGAAGCTGCACTGGCCATTCGCCCAGACGTCTCCGTCAGCAGCCTGACCCGCGCCGAAGTGCAGAGCGTGAACACCAACCGCGGCCAGAACGGCGAATTCGTTGCCCACGCTTTCACCCGCAGCCAGCCAGCGGCCAGCGTCGTCAGCCGCGCTCAAGTGCGCAATGAAGCCGTGATGGCTGCCCATGCCAACCTGGGTGGCAACAGCTCCATCTGATACGGCAAGACATCGAGCAGGCCTGCCCTGCCCGTGACTTGAACCGAAGGCCTGCTTTTGCAGGCCTTTTTTATTGGCAGCTACAAAGGGGCATGGGCTTAAACTTGAGGCCCCTAGTACCGCAACCCGAAAATATCGAAACATGAAAGCGCGTCTTCGCGTCCATGGCGGTGTTGCAACCCTTGTGAAGGCTTACAGCCTTCACTGCGGCTTGCGCCTTGCCCTGAACGCGAATCCATCACTTTCATTTTGTTTCGCTACCTCCAGGTTGCAGTACTAGCCCGCGACGCCACTCCCGGCAACCGCCCTTTACAAAACCCATCGCCATGACACCTACCTCAACGGGTTTTGCCTCAGCTTTTTCGCCCCCGCTCACGCCGCCCTTGTTGCCCGGCCTGCTGCGCGCGCTTGAAGAAAAGGGCTACACCGCGCCCACACCCATACAGCTGGCCGCCATCCCGGCCATCTTGCAGGGCCGTGATGTGCTGGGCTCGGCACAAACCGGCTCGGGCAAGACGGCCGCCTTCGCCCTGCCCATGCTTCAGTCGCTGGCCTATGCCCCACTCACCAAAACCCGCACCGTGCGCGGCCTGGTGCTGGTGCCCACGCGCGAGCTGGCCGCGCAGGTCGGCGCATCGCTGCTGGCGCTGGGCAAATACATGCCGCAGTTGCCCAAAGTGACTGTCGTGTTTGGCGGCGTCTCCATCAACCCGCAGATGATGGGCCTGCGCAGCGGCGCAGACATCGTCGTCGCCACGCCCGGCCGGCTGATTGACCTCATCGAGCACAAGGCCGTCAAACTCGGCGAAGTCGAGATGCTGGTGCTCGACGAAGCTGACCGCCTGCTCGACCTCGGTTTTGGCGAAGAACTCTCGCGCATCCTCGCGCTGCTGCCCGCCAAACGCCAGACATTGTTCTTCTCGGCCACCTTTCCGCCGGCGATTGAGGCGCTGGCCAGCAGCATGCTGCGTGAGCCGCTGCGGGTTGAGATCAATTCAGAACCCGAAGGTGAACCCGATATCACCCAGCGCGCCATCGCCGTCGATGCGCCCCGCCGCACGCAGTTGCTGCGCCATTTGATTCAAACCGAAAAGTGGAGCCGCGTGCTCGTCTTCGTCGCCACCAAACACGCCGCAGAAATCGTCGCCGACAAGCTGCGCAAGGTGCACATCGACGCCGAACCTTTTCACGGCGAACTCAGCCAGGGCAAACGCACCCAGGTGCTGATGGACTTCAAGGCCAAAGCCGTTCAGGTCGTGGTCGCCACAGACGTCGCCGCCCGCGGCATAGACATCAAGCACCTGCCCGTCGTCGTCAACTACGACCTGCCCCGCTCAGCCACCGACTACACCCACCGCATAGGCCGAACCGGCCGCGCAGGCGAAAGCGGCATCGCCATCAGTTTTGTGAGTGCCGCGACCGCCGCGCATTTCAAATTGATTGAAAAGCGCCATGCCATCAAGATGGTGCTGGAGGAAGTGGCGGGGTTTGAGCCGGTAGAAGTCGCGCCGGTGAATGCGGCTGATCCGCAGGGGACTGGAGGGGTTAAGGGGAAGCGGCCTAGCAAGAAGGATAAGTTGAGGGCTGCTGAAAGCAAATAATTATTAAGCCGCCCCTAGGCTATTTGGTTTTTGGCACATCGAAAATGGTTCCATATTTGTACTTGAACCACGCAAGGAATTGCTCCTTGAATGAGTTGTCTTTTAGGACTTCTTCCATCCAGGGCTGCTGAAGTAAGTCTTGAAATGGTGTTGCAGGATGTTGGTCGCTGAGAAATCTCACAGGGTTTGCATCAAGATGCGTAACTACCGTCGCAAATAGGCGTTGCTGCATGAGCGGATCGCCATCTTTCACCGAGTCCCTGTACCCCTGATACGCTTGTGCGATTGCTGCCTTGTAAGCATAGTCCTCGCTAATCGCAAATGTCTTCGCCAGTCGTTTAGTTGCAACCCATGACAACCAAATCGGCCCAGACAAAGTCGCAAGGCTAATTAGCATTTGGAAAATCAAATACTCCACTTGCGCCCGTTCGGTGATCAACGCCGCTGTCGCTGGATAACGGAGATATCCCAAAAAAATGATTGCGCAAATGCCGACAACCAGCACAGAGAGCCACGCCAAATCCAGCTTTTTGGCGTTGTTTGCTTTCAATTGAAAAGCGCCGCCCAAAGATGCGGTAATAGACTTCTCAAGAGTTAAGCGGATTTCTTTTAATCGAGTTTCGGCATCTAAAGCAGCTGCCTTCGATTCATCACGAGCAGTTTCAGAACCAGTCGCGGCAAGCTCTGCCTTTACCTTGGCAGCTTCTGAGGCTTGCGCAGCCGGTTCAGATGTTTTTTGGGAAGCGATTGATGCAGCTGCAGAACTTTCGGCCTTTCCCTGCGCGGCAGATGCAGCTGAAGCTGATGCTTCTGCTGCGTCTTGGGACGCATCTGCAGCCGTAGCTGCTGTTTCGGCCTTGGTCTGAGCGGCCACTGCGGCGGTAGCAGCCGGCTCAGCCCTAGCCTGTGCGGCTATCGACGCAGTGGCAGCTGTCTCCGCCTTGCCTTGAGCAGCCGCTGCAGCTGTAGCTGACGGTTCGGACCTCCCCTGAGCGGCCACCGAAGCTGTGGCTGCAGTTTCAGCTTTGGTTTGTGCAGCTAAAGCCAAAGTCGCTGCAGGTTCGGCTTTGGCTTGTGCTGCTAGCGAAGCAGCTGAAGCAGTTTCGGAAGCACTTTGAGCTGTTGCTGCGGCAACTGCTGATGCTTCAGCCTTTCCTTGTGCGGCTGCCGAAGCCGTAGAGGCCTTTTCAGCACTGCCCTGCGCGTTCGCTGAAGCCGTAGCAGCAGCTTCAGCTTTTAACTGTGCCGCTTGTGATCCTACGGCTGCAGTTTCTGATTTGGCTAGTGCGGCTAAAGCAGCGACAGAAGACTCGCTATCGTTTGCTGAACTTTTTTGTTGTTCGTTTTCCAAACTGTCTCCTCGTAATAGGTGCTCTTTTTAATCATTTGAGCAGCGCCCACATTCCCATCTGTCACTGAATTACCGCACGAATAACATGCCCTTACAAGGTCGGCGTAGAGATATCCTTCAAAACTTCTCGTCCCAATGCAAAAAGGCTTCAAAACCGAAGTCCTGAAGCCTTTTAAAGCGTCTTCAGCGAGAAGCTGAAGATTGGGGTTACGAGGGCTTAATAGCCGCCGCGTCCGCCGCCGCCACCACCGTAGCCGCCGCCACCGCCGGAACGGCCACCGCCGCCGCCGCCGTAGCCGCCGCCACCGGAGCGGTCACCGCCGCCGCCACCACCGCCGTAACCGCCACCACCGCCGCCGAAGCCGCCGGTACGTGGAGGACGAGCTTCCATCGGACGGGCTTCGTTCACAGTGATGCTGCGGCCGCCGAGGGATTGGCCGTTCATGCCAGCGATAGCAGCTTGCGCTTCAGCATCGCTGCCCATTTCCACAAAGCCGAAGCCTTTGGAGCGGCCGGTGTCACGTTCCATCATGACTTTGGCGCTGGTGATAGAGCCGTATTCGCCGAAGGACTGTTGCAGGTCTTCGTCACGGACGGTGTATGGCAGATTGCCGACGTAAAGTTTGTTGCCCATTAAGGACTCCTCAAAAACACATAAAACACAAAGCGATGGGGTCCCGAAAGCACAACAAACTCAAAAGTACCGCCGTAGCGCGCGAAACTGACCGATCACCAACATGTGCAGGTAAATTACCGCACCTCCAGATTATGCGCCCTGAAATGTGTACCGGGGGCCAAAAAACACGGGTATCTCTGCAATTGATGGCCCAAATGCAGAAATTAATTGCCTGATGGCGTCAAATACTGACAGGAATGCTGCCCATCCGCCCGTTTTCATGGCCTGGGGCGCGAAGTACAACGTGGTTTATCAAGGCAAACAGCAGAGGAACAAGCCATGCAAATCGGAAAATACGACGTTGTGGCAGACGTCACAGGCAGTCATGAAGGCGGCGGCTTCAAGGCGGGCGTGACCCGCAAGTGGATTGAAAACGGCCAGCAGATGACGTTGAGCCACACGATTGACGACCGCATACACGGCACGATGGAGCAGGCCCGTGACCACGCCTACGAACACGCAAAGCTGCAGGTCAAGGAAGGTTTCTGGTGACGCAGGAAGGGGAGCTTAAACTTCCACGTATGCGCCACAACCCCGCCCGCCTCGCCACGCTCAAGCAACTGGCCATACTCGACACAGCGCCGGAAGTTGTCTTTGATGACCTGACACGCGCTGCAGCCGAGGCCTTTGGTGTGCCGATTGCGATGGTCAACCTGCTGGACGCTGACCGCGACTGGTTCAAGTCATGCCTGGGGCTGCCGATGAGTGAATCACCGGCCGAGACATCGTTCTGCGAGGTGTTTTTGGCGTCTCCGCAAGACATTGTGGTTGTGGAAGACACCACCAAAGACCCGCGCTTTGCCAGCCATCCGCTGGTGGTCGGTCCACCAGAAGTGAGGTTTTACGCGGCTGCGCGACTGGTGGTCAACGGGGACACCGTGGGCACGCTGTGTGTGTACGACACCGTTGCGAAGCAGGTATCAAAAAAGCAGATCGCGCAGCTTGAAGTGCTCAGCAAGGCGGCGATGGAGTCGTTGGCAGCGCGCCTGTAGTACCAGTACGGCGCCAGTACAGCGCCGATAGAAGTTACAGCCTCACACGTAGCGCGGCAGCAAACGCGCCACGCGCTGCAGGAATGCAAACTCTTCGTCGGGGAGTTCGCGGTTTTCAAAATCGAAATGGCAAAAGGTGCCCATGAGGCTGTCGCCACTGCCCTGCAGCGGCAGTCCGACATAACTGCCCATCACGCCCTGATAGGGGTGGCCATCAAGGCGCTTGTCCAGGCCTGATTCGCCTGTAATGAACTGGCCGTCCCGCAGCACATACTGGCAGAAGCTGGTCTCTAGGGGCACTTCCGCCAGCACAGGCGGCGTGGCGGCTTCGCCATCCTTGTCAACCACTGCCCGGCTCTTGAGCACCAGTTTGTCGAGCAGGTAAACGGCCGTAAAGCGGTGCGGAACACGCTTGTTCAGCCACGCAAGACCGGCCTTCAGGCCTTCGCTTTCAAGGACGTCTTCGAGTGCGCTGTAGGAGTTGTTGGTCAAGTGTGTCCGTTCAGGCTATTCGCCGTCATCCGCAAAACCATCCTCACGCGGGGCTTGCGCATCTGCAGCATTGTCTGGCCGGGGCGCACGATGACCGGGCTTGCTGGTGATCTCGACGTAGAACTGGTTTGCGCCGTCTTTGACCAGCGCATCGACCGCGCCCATGATTTCGGCAAAGTGCACGGGCGCAGCGGTCGCATCACTGGCGCCGGCCTTGCAGTCGAAGTCCCAGAAGTCAACGCCCTTGGGCAGTGCCTTGGCGCGTTCACGCTTGGCGTATTTGCGGATGTCGTGCTTGGCGGCATCCAGAAGGCGGTCGCGATTTTTGCCTTCGATGTTGAGCTGGTAGGTTTTTTTCATGGAAGTCTGGGAGAGTACAAATGCGGTCGAAAGCCGGAGATGGCGCCGCGTGATCCCCCATTATCGGCGCACGGGCCTCCCAAGCCCCGCCGCAGGCGTCAGTTCACCAGATTGGCGTCGGTCGCGATCTTCTTCCACTTGCGGTAGTCGGCCACCATCATGTCGCCGAACTGCGCGGGTGTCATGTGCATGACGTCCACATCCAGCTTGCGCACGGCCGCAGCCACCTCGGGGTTGGCCAGGGCTTTTGCAAATGCGTCCTGAAGTTTTGCGGCTATGGGCGCCGGCGTTCCTGCCGCCATGGTGAAGCCGTACCAGAAGCCGGCCTCCATGCCCGCCACGCCGGACTCGGTGAAGGTGGGCGCGTCGGGATAGGCTGGCAAGCGGTTCTTCGTCGTGACGGCCAGCACCTTGATGCTGCCTTTTTGCAGCAGCGCGCCCGCCGATGCAGGGGTGCCGAAGGTGAGCGTGACGCGGCCCGTGGAGGTCTCGGTCAGCGCCTGCGTGATGCCCGTGAAAGGCACATGAATCATCTTGATGCCATAAGCCGCACTCATCTGCTCGAAAGCGACCTGGTGCAGCGTGCCAACGCCGGGCGTGCCGTAACTGTATTTTTCGGGTGACGGTTTGGCCTGGCGCACAAAATCCTGCAGCGAGGTGAATGGCGCAGGGTTGGCACTGACCAGCAGCATGGGCTGGTTGCCGATCAGGCCGACGGGCGCGAGTTCTGTGGGGATGTCGTAGGGCGGCGTGCGCTTGGTGGCAGCGCTGACGCCGGCGACGTTGGACGTCATCAGCAGCGTGTAGCCGTCAGGCTTGCCCTTTGCGACAAACGCCACGCCGATATCGCCGCCGGCGCCAGGTTTGTTCTCGACGATCACCGGCTGTTTGAGGATTTCAGCCATGTGCGGCGCAATGATGCGCGGCAGGATGTCGTTGGTGGCGCCCGGCGCATAGGGCACGATGATTTTGATGGGGCGCGATGGGTAGCCCGCCTCAACCTGCGCAAGCGCGGGCATGGCCGCAAGAACGTTCAGCGCCAGCACGGAAAGAAATGATCTGCGAAATTTCATGAGGTCTCCTGGGTCGTGTGGTCATCAAGAAATGCAAAAACCAGGTGCTTTCAAACACCCAGGCAGCCCATGTAAAGCTGCTTCCGGCTTTCACCATACCGTGCGGTATGTTATCGTCAATGAAGGTATAGTGACTCAACGTAAACCCTCAATTAGTCATGCCTGAACATCACCACGCCACAACACCGCAAGACGCGCAGCAACAACCCGAAGGCGCCCTCGCCGGCCTGCGCGTACTCGACCTCACCACCGTGCTGATGGGGCCTTACGCCACACAGATACTGGGCGACCACGGCGCAGACATCATCAAGATCGAAGCGCCAGGCGGAGACACCTTCCGCTTTCCGGGCCCTGCACGCCATCACGGCATGGGCCCGATGTTCATGAACACCAACCGCAACAAACGCAGCCTGGTGCTGGACCTGAAAAAGCCGGACGGGCGCGAAGCGCTGCTCGACCTGGCCAGGTCCGCCGATATCGTGGTCTACAACGTGCGCCCCGCAGCCATGGCGCGGCTCAATCTGACCTACGAGGATTTCAGGGCGGTCAACCCATCCATCATTTATGTGGGCGCATTCGGCTTTGGACAGGGCGGCCCCTATGCCGCACGGCCTGCATTTGACGACGTGATCCAGGCGGCCAGCGGTCTTGCTGACCTTGCATCACGCGCCTACGGCAACGGCAAGCCCAGTTATGCCCCCATCAACCTGTGCGACCGCGTGGTGGGCCTTCACCTGCTGAGTTCAATCCTGGCCGCCGTCGTGGCAAAAGTGCGCACCGGCAAGGGCCAGTCGGTTGAAGTGCCGATGTTTGAAACCATGGCCACCTTTGTACTTGGCGACCACCTCGGCTGGCGCACCTACGACTTCGACGAGGGGGACATGTGTTACGCGCGCATCATGACGCAGTTCCGCAGGCCCTTTGCCACCAAAGACGGCTACATGTGCATCATTCCCTATGTCGACCAGCACTGGCACAAGCTGCTGACCAGGCTTGAGCGCACCGACCTGCTGGCCGACCCGCGCTTCCGCTCACAAAGCAGCCGATCGGACAACATCACGGTGGTCTACGGTTTTGTCGATGAGGTCGCCCGCATGTTCACCAATGCCGAGTGGCTGGTGATACTCGAAGAGCTGGATATCCCTCACGTCCCGGTGCAATCGGTCGAGGGCTTGCTCACCGACCCCCATCTCACCCAGGTTGGCCTGTTCGGTCGAGCGCAGCACCCGACGGAGGGCGAAATCACCACCATGCGGCCCACGGCGATCTTCAGCGAGACGCCCCAAAGCATCAGGCGGCATGCGCCCACGGTGGGCCAGCACAGCGATGAGGTGTTGAGGGAAGCGGGTTTCAGTGACGAACGGATTGCCGCTATGCGGGCAAGCGGCGCAGTGGCCTGAGCGCGGCAGGACCGGTCAGGCTGCTGCCAGCGCCCTGTCTATGGCTTCGTGCAGGTGCTGCAGGCCGAATGACACGTCTACAAACGTGCCATTGACGTAGAAAGCCGGCGTGGCGCGCACGCCTGCAACCTTGCCGCTTTGAATGTGCTCCTGCACACGCTGCAGGTAGACGTGGTCTTTCATCTCGTTCTGGTAACGCGGGATGTCCAGACCGATTTGCGCCGCATGGGCGAGCAGGTGTTTTTCTTTCAGCTGGTGCTGGTTGGCGAACAGCAGCTCGTGCATGGGCCAGAACTTGCCCTGCGCGGCAGCAGCTTCAGCCGCCTCGGCAGCCAGTTCAGCATGGGGGTGTACGTCGCGCAGCGGGTAATGCCTGAATGCAAAACGGATGCGGCCGGCGAAGTGTGGCATCAACACCTTGAGTGCGCCCTGTGCCTGCAGGCACGAGGGGCATTCGTAATCGCCGTATTCAAGTACCGTGACCCGCGCAGACGCCGGGCCATCGACATGGTCGGTGGGGTCCGGCGTGAAGCGGTTTGCCATGGTGAATCGGCTCAGCCGCCTTTGGCTGCGGCCTCAAGTTGGGCGTCAAGCTCCTTGCACGAGGGGGAGCAGACGGCCTGGGACTTGCCCAGCACCTTGCGTGTGCCCATCAGCGACCGTGCGCGGTGTTTGCCGCACATGAAGCAGGACATGGTGGCAGCGCCAAAAGACGTGGTAGCCGCAAAGGGTGAGCCCGACACCTTGGACTTGTAGCGCAGGCCGTCAGCGAGTACAGCGGTTTTTGCGTCAGCTCTTGCCATGTTGTGGATCTTCCTTGGGTTGGGTGGTTGAACGGTGGTTCTGGCGCATCGCGTTGGCAATGGCCTGTTTCGCCAGCTCTTCTGAAGCCAGCGAGGCGTCCAGTGCAGAGCGGCAAAGCCCGGCGTACTGGTAGTTGAGGTTTTCATACAGCTCGGCGGCTGCGGGATGCGTATCGAGCAGCGCACGCAGCTCGACACCCTGCACGACTTCGCTGAATTCGCTTGCCAGGTGTTCTGCCACGATACGGTACTGCGCAGCATCCACCGGGATTGCACTGTGGTCCAGGCGCTCAAGCAGTTCCGCCAGCACAAACGTGTTGGTGAGATCGGCTTTGTGGCCTGAAGTGGAGGTGGGTGTGTGGGTAGCGGTCATGGAGAGCAACTGGGGGTTTTAGCCCCGAATTCAAGCGCTTCAGGCTCCATTTTACCCGCTCCCGCAAGTCCCCGGGTGGGGGTAATCGCTATCCAATTTATAGCTGGGGACGCTTGTCAGGCATGCACCCGAGAAAGTTTCACTCATGAAACAAGAAAAAGGCAGGCCTTTTTGTGTCTCGCGGACGCAAAAACACATCCGGCCTGCCGGGCATTTGCGACCTGTCAGGCGCTTACAGCTTGGCGATGGACACCTCGGTGGATTTCACCAGTGCCACCACATCGCTGCCCACTACCAGCTCAAGTTGGTCCACAGAACGGGTGGTGATCACCGAAGTGACGATGCCCCACGGCGTTTCGACATCAATTTCGGAAACGACGTCGCCTCGGATGATTTCCTTGACCTTGCCGCGGAACTGGTTGCGGACGTTGATGGCTTGAATGGACATGGTGGGTTCTCCTTGAACTCTGGTTTAAAAAATGGATGCCGGTTTCAGACAGCCCAGCGCAAACCGCTGACGGATGCACCGGACCATGAGAGATCAGGCTCGGGTTTGTCTTCGCCAGCGCGCTGCAGCACGCGGTTGAGGATGCGGTTTTCAAGCTCGCCGAAACGCGGGTCATCGTGACGGCGCGGGCGGGCAATGTTGATGCGTTCGTCGAGCGCAATGCGGCCGTCCTCAATCAATATCACGCGGTCGGCCAGCGCGACGGCCTCCTGGACATCGTGCGTGACGAGCAAGGCGGTAAAACCGCTGCGCTGCCACAGGCCCTCAATGAGCTGGTGCATCTCTATGCGGGTCAGCGCATCAAGCGCGCCCAGCGGTTCGTCGAGCAGCAGCAATTTCGGGTTGTGCACCAGCGCACGCGCCAGTGATACGCGCTGGCGCTGGCCCCCCGAAAGCTTGGCCGGCCAGTCGGGCTGGCGCTCTGCCAGGCCGACTTGCGCCAGCACATCGGCAGCAGCGGCGTGGCTGTCTTTGGCGAGGCCCAGCGTGACGTTGTCAATCACGCGTCGCCAGGGCAGCAGGCGTGAGTCCTGGAACATGATGCGGGTGTCGTCGCTCAGGCCTTTGACATCCTTGCCATCGAGGCGGATCGTCCCTGCGGTGGCCTCTTCAAGGCCGGCGACCAGGCGCAGCAGGGTTGATTTTCCGCATCCGCTACGCCCCACGATGGCCACAAACTCGCCCGGTTCAATCACCAGTTCGGTGTGCTGCAGGACCTGCCGCGCACCGTATTTTTTCGACAGGCCGCGAATCTCCAGGCGAACGCCCTGCCCTTTGTGCGTAGAAACCGTACCGGGCGTGTCGTCAAGGCCCTCGGCAACCTCTGACTCGAAGGGGGAAAACTGCCGGTGCGGGGTTTTAAGTTCAGCAATGCTCATGGTGGTTTCCTTAAATCGCTTACACGCCGGGGTTCTGGTACCCGGGATGCCAGCGCAGCCAGTAGCGCTCAAGCCCGCGGGCAAACACATCGGCAAACTTGCCGAGCAGCGCATACAGCAGGATGCCGACCAGCACCACATCGGTCTGCAAAAACTCGCGCGCATTCATGGTCAGGTAGCCGATGCCGGCCTGCGCCGAGATGGTTTCAGCCACGATAAGGATTACCCACATCAGGCCCAGCGAAAAGCGCAGGCCGACAAGGATGGACGACATCGCGCCCGGCAAAATCACCTCGCGGTAGAGCTGCCAGCGCGTTAGGCCATAGGTCCGGCCCATCTCGATGAGGCCGGGGTCCACATTGCGTATGCCGTGAAAGGTGTTGATGTAGATCGGGAAGAACACCGACACCGATATCAAAAACAGCTTGGCGGTCTCGTCGATGCCGAACCACAGGATCACCAGCGGGATGAGCGCCAGCGCGGGTATGTTGCGCACCATCTGGATAGTGGAGTCGAGCAGGGTTTCAAAAAACCTGACCGAGCCGGTGAGCAGGCCAAAGGCCAGGCCGAGGCCACCCCCAATCGCCAGGCCGGCGAGCGCACGGCCTGCGCTGACTTTCACGTGTGTCCAGAGTTCACCCGATTCGGCCAGCGTCCATGCGGCCTTGATGACCTCCAGCGGCGCAGGCAACACGCGGGTTGAAAGCCAGCCCAGTGATGAAGCGATTTGCCAGAGGGCAATGAGGCCCACCGGCACGACCCAGGGCAGCGCTCGCCGGAAGAAGTCGCGCAGGAATGCCGACACCGTGTAGCCAGGCGCCACGGTGCCCGCTGTCAAAAAACCGAGCCCGGGCGCATCCACTGCATCGGGTAGCGGCGTAACCTGAAGCTCTCGTACCTGTTCTGTCATGGTGATCTTTCAGTTCAGCTTTGCGACACACGCAGAGAGGGCGCGGTAGCGATGTTGCGCGGCAGGTAGTTATTGGCGACGACTTCACCAAACGGGCCGTTGAGCGCTGTGCCGGGCAACTTCTCCTGCAGCTTGCGCGGAAGCAGCGGGAACACCAGTTCGGCAAAGCGGTAGGCTTCTTCGAGGTGCGGGTAGCCCGACAGCACAAAGGTGTCCAGGCCAATCGCCGCGTATTCCTCGATGCGTGCCGCCACGGTTTGCGGGTCACCGACCAGCGCAGTGCCCGCACCACCGCGCACCAGGCCCACACCTGCCCAAAGGTTGGGGCTGATCTCAAGGTCGGCACGCGTCCGTTTGCTTCCGCCAGCATGAAGAGCTGCCATGCGCCGCTGGCCCTCAGAGTCCATCTTTGCAAATGCGCTCTGGGCACGACTGACCGTTTCATCATCGAGCTTGCTGATCAGGCTTTCAGCGGCTTTCCAGGCCTCCTCATCGGTCTCACGCACGATGACGTGCAGCCGGATGCCGAACTTGACGGTACGGCCCAGTTTTGCCGCCCTCGCCCGCACATCGGCAACCTTCTTCGCTACTTCTGCGGGTGGTTCGCCCCATGTCAGATAGGTATCGACCTGCTCTGCCGCCAGGTAATGCGCCGCCTCGGACGAACCGCCGAAATACACGGGCGGATATGGTTGCTGCAAGGGTGGGTACAACAGCTTCGCGCCCTTGACGCTGAGGTGCTTGCCTTCAAAGTCATAGCCCTCGCCTGCATGGCTGCGCGCGATGATCTCGCGCCAGATGCGGATGAACTCGGCCGACTGTTCGTAGCGCTCGGCATGGTCAAGAAAAACGCCATCACCCTCAAGTTCGGCCTTGTCACCGCCTGTGACCAGGTTGATGAGCAGACGCCCGCCAGAGAGCCTGTCGAAGGTAGCGGCCATGCGCGCGGCCAGCGCAGGCTGGTGCAGGCCTGGCCGCACGGCCACCAGGAACTTCAGGTTTTTGGTGACCGCCTGCAGGCTGGAGGCCACTACCCACGGGTCTTCGCAAGAACGCCCTGTAGGGATGAGCACGCCCTCGTAACCCAGCGTGTCTGCCGCAACTGCCACCTGCTTGAGATAGTCAAAACTGACCTGGCGCGCGCCCTCGCCTGTGCCCAGATAACGGCTGTCGCCGTGGGTAGGAATGAACCAGAAAACCTGCATGAATGCTCCTTCGAAAATGGAAAAGGCTTATTTGCCTGCCAGCGCCAGGCGCGCGGGATCGACACGCCACACGATGTCGGCGACCTTTACGGGCTTTGGAATCAACCCGAGTTTGAAAAACGCATCGGCCACACGCTGCTGGTCTGCCACTGTCGCGGCGTTGAGCGGGCCGACTGGTGAAGCAGGCCTGCGCTGCAGAAACAGGCTGACCACACCGGCATCCAGACCACTGAAATCAGAGACCAGTTTGATGGCCTCCTTGCGGTTGTTCTGCGCAAGGCCATCGGCACGTGTCAGCTCCTGCAGCAACACCAGCAAGGTGGACTCGTGCTGCGTCACAAACGGTTTCGACGCGAGATAAAACGAGTTGTTGCTCGACAGGTCGCGGCCGGTTGCAAGCACGCGCGGCTTGATGGCCAGTTCTGTCGCTGCGTAGAACGGGTCCCAGATGGCCCAGGCGTCCACGCTCTTGCGCTCGAATGCGGCACGCGCATCGGCTGGCGCGAGATATATCGGCTGGATGTCGTTCCAGCTCAGGCCGGCTTTTTCAACCGCACGCACCAACAGGAAGTGCGCGCTTGAGCCCTTTTGCAGGGCAATCTTTTTGCCCTTGAGCCCTGCCGTGTTTTTGATCGGCGAATCATTGAGTACCAGCACGGCCGAACTGTCGGGCTTGGGCGGTTCCGCGCCTACGTACAGCAATTCCTTGCCGGCGGCCTGCGCAAACACGGGCGGTGAATCGCCAGTCAGCCCGAACTCAAGGCTGCCCACAGCCAGCGCTTCAAGCAACTGCGGGCCGGCGGGAAATTCTGCCCAGGTGATTTTGGTGTTGGGAAAGCGCTTTTCAAGCGCCCCCTGCTGCTTGAGGATGACCAGATTGACGGCCGATTTCTGATAACCAATGCGTAGCTGATCAGGCGCTTTGCCAGTTTGTGCACTGGCTTCTCTGAGGCCCAGACCCCAGAGACCAGCGGTGGTCGCAGCGATCTTTAAAAAGCGGCGGCGTAGTTGAAGAGGTGTGATGTTGCTCATGGTGTTGCGTCCTTTGTCCGGTACTCAGGGAGCCGGTTTGTACGCGGCATCCTTGACGGCAATAGCCTTGGGAATCAGCTTGAGGTCGAAGAAGGTGTCGGCCAGTTTCTGCTGGTCGGCGATCACGCTGTCAGGCACGGGTTTGACATTGAACTCGTAACGCTTGAGGCTGAGTTCCACCACATCAACCGGCAGGCCCTGCAGAGGTGCAATCTGGGCAGCCGCCTGCTTGAGGTTGGCTTTGAGCCACTTACCGCGCTCGACCGAATCTTCAAACCAGGCCTGAATGACTTTGGGGTTCTTCGTCACAAAATTGCGCTCACCAAGGTAGTACTGGTAGTTGTTGACCACGCCGGTTCCGTCAGCGAGCACACGTGCACCAATAGCCTTTTCAGCTGCTGCAGAGAACGGGTCCCAGATCACCCATGCATCGACGTTTTTACTTTCGAAGGCTGCGCGGGCATCGGCAGGTGCGAGATACACCACATTGATGTCACTGAGCTTGAGCTTGTTTTTCTCAAGCAGCCTGACCAGCAGGTAATGCACATTGCTGCCCTTGTTGAGCACCACTTTTTTGCCCTTGAGCTCGGCGACCGACTTGATGGTGGAGTCCTTCGGTACCAGGATGGCCTCTGCCTCAGGCGCGGCCGGGTCGTAGCCGATGTAGGCAAATTTGGCGCCAGCGGCCTGGGCAAAGATGGGCGGCGCTTCGCCGACATAACCGACGTCGACCGAACCGAGGTTCAGGCCTTCCAGCAGCTGCGGGCCAGCGGGGAACTCGACCCACTTCACGGTGGCATTGAGGGGCTGCAGGCGCTTTTCAAGCGTGCCCTGTGCCTTTTGCAGCACAAACAGGCTGGCCGCCTTCTGGTAGCCAATGCGGAGCTCGACCTTGTCCTGTGCACGGGCGACAGGCATGGATAGCAGGCTGACAGCAAGCGCCGCAGCGCCGACAAGCAACACAGCCAGGGCGCTGTCCTTGAGAGCCTGCAGGCCGGTGCGCCTGGCTGGCACTTCGCTGTAAGGGGTGGATGGATGTGTCATTTTTTTCGGTTCCTCTTTGTGTTCAATCGATGCCGGCAAGGCTCTGCCCTGCCGCGCTGTCTTGCGCTTGCAAAATATTCAGTTGTTGGGGCGTGGCGCAGGCAGCCGTGGTGGCCTGCAGAGAGCGTTACACGCTACATCGCACCCTTGAAAACGGCACCGGCTCAAAGCCTGTGGTCGCCGGCAAACGCAGGCCTTCTGTAATCAGGTTGACGACCGCATCGTCAAGCCGGGCGGAAATATCTGCGCCTATGGCGTAAGTCTTGTCTGCCGCTTGCGGCACCTGCGTATCGGTGGCGTACACGCCGGGCAATATATGCCGGGCCGACAGGGCCTGCAGCACCGGCCGCAGGGCGTAGTCCAGCGCCAGCATGTGGTTTGGACTGCCGCCGGTTGCCAGCGGCAATACTGTTTTGCCCGCCAGCGCGGTTTGCGGCAACAGATCAAGAAACACCTTGAGCAAGCCGCTATAGGCAGCCTTGTAAACCGGCGTGGCAATGACCAGCACCTGGGCCCTCGCCACCTGTTCAATCGCCGAAATGATGGCCGGGTGTTTCCAGTCGGCCAGCAAGAGGGCCGAGGCAGGCAGCGTGCGTATGTTCAGACGGTCAAGCGCCAGCCCGGGCACATGACCCAGGCGTTGCCTGACTGAATCCAGCAAGGCCTCCGAGCGCGAAGGTTCGGATGGGCTGCCAGCAATCAGCAGCACGGTTGGCTGCGTACTCATTTAATTGTTCTCACTGTTCGCCTTGATGTTCCATAGACCCAGCGCCCTTTTCGCAAGTGCCAGCGCGGTACCGGCTTCGCCGGGCCGCAGCTGGCGCCCCTGCAAGGGGGAAACGGCCATAGGCCGCTACGGGGTGTGCTTATTTTTTTGTGTAAATCTGGTCGAAGGAACCGCCGTCTGCAAAGTGCTCCTTGTCAGCCTTGGCCCAGCCGCCGAAGGCCTGGTCGATGGTGAACAGGTTCAGCTTGGGGAACTGCTTGGCGTACTTGGCGATGGCTTTCTGCGACACCGCAGGGCGGTAGAAATTCTTGCCGGCGATATCCTGGCCTTCTTCGGAGTACAGGTACTTGAGGTATTCCTCTGCCACGGCGCGGGTGCCCTTCTTGTCGACGTTCTTGTCGACGACGGCGACTGCCGGTTCGGCCAGAATGCTCAGCGAAGGTGCGATCACGTCGAACTTTGCGCCGAATTCCTTTTCAAGCAAATAAGCCTCGTTCTCCCATGCGATCAGCACATCGCCCTGCGCGCGCTGGGCAAAGGTGATGGTGGAGCCGCGTGCGCCGGTGTCCAGCACCGAGACGTTGCCGTAGAGCTTGGCGACGAACTCTTTGGCCTTGGCATCGCTGCCGTACTTGCGTTTGGCAAACTCCCAGGCGGCGAGGTAGTTCCAGCGGGCGCCGCCGGAGGTTTTCGGGTTGGGGGTGATCACGGTGATGCCGGGCTTGATCAGGTCATCCCAGTCCTTGATGCCCTTGGGGTTGCCCTGGCGCACCGCCAGCACGATGGTCGAGGTGTAGGGCGACGAGTTGTGCGGCAGCTTCTTTTGCCAGTCGGGGGCCAGCCAGCCGCCGTTTTTGACCAGTGCGTCGGTGTCACCGGCCAGGGCCAGGGTGGCAACGTCTGCATCCAGGCCGTCGATGATGGAGCGCGCCTGCTTGCCCGAGCCGCCGTGCGACTGCTTGATGGTCACGTCCTGGTTGGCCTTGGCCTTCCAGTATTTCGTGAAGGCGGCGTTGAACTCGACATACAGCTCGCGGGTCGGGTCATACGACACGTTGAGCAGCGTGACAGGCGGCTTTGCCTGCGCAAAAACCGGCAAGGCTGACCCTGCCAGCGATGCGCCCAAAGCGGCGGCCAGGGCCGTCTGGGCCGAAACATTGATAAAGTGGCGGCGTGAAGTCATGGCTTGTTCTTTCTTCCAGAGTGGTACGTTTAAATAGCGAACAAACTGGATTCTGAAAGCAGGACTTGAAAACTGGAACGAATAAAAATTCAGTTCTTTATACCCAAATCATCCTAAGACCCTTGCCTACAGCGGCAATACTCAAGTTAATACCCAGAAAGAACACCCCACATGGCACGAATGGTCAAATGCATCAAGCTCGGTACAGAAGCCGAAGGACTGGACTTTCCGCCCTACCCCGGCCCACTGGGCAAACGTCTCTGGGAAGAGGTCAGCAAGCAGGCCTGGGCCGAATGGATGAAGCAGCAAACCATGCTGGTCAATGAAAACCGCCTGAACCTGGCCGACCTGCGCGCCCGCCAGTACCTGGCCCGCCAGATGGAAAAGCATTTCTTTGGCGACGGTGCAGACGCCGTGCAAGGCTACGTGCCCCCACCACAATAAGGCCCCCACGCTTGTCGCTTCGCGTACTGCGCTGCCCCCCGAGGGGGCCGCTGCGCCTGCGGCCCGGCAAAGCCGGTTCCGCGGCCCCTGCTTGCTTGGGACCGAGAACCATAAGCTCATCGCCAACAGGTGAATCTCACGCTGATCAGCCATGGCTGAAGTGATCGACTGGCTGGAAGACGGCACGGCCAGCGGCGCACCCTACAGCCCCCGTTTTGGCGACCGCTACCGCAGTGAACTCGGCGGCCTGGAGCAGGCGCGTGATGTATTCCTTGCCGGTTGCGGGTTGCCGGCAGCATGGAAGAACCAGCCGCAGTGGCGCATTCTGGAGACCGGCTTTGGCCTGGGCCTGAACTTCCTCGTCACCTGGCAGGCATGGAAAGCCGACCCCGACCGGCCGCGCATGCTGCACTTTGTCTCGACAGAAGCCTTCCCGGCCAGCGCTGACGACGTGCATCGCAGCGCACAAGCCCACCCTGACCTTGTCCCCTTCGCCGCCGAGCTGCACGCGCAGCTTTGGGGCCTGCTGCCGGGCTTCCACCGCCTGAGTTTTGAAGAAGGCCGGGTGCTGCTGACGCTCTGCATAGGCGACGCCAAGGCAATGTTGAAGCAACAGCAGTTCGAGGCGGATTCGGTCTACCTCGACGGCTTCAGCCCCCAGAAGAACCCCGACATCTGGGACATCCACACCTTCAAGGCGGTGGCGCGGTGTTGCCGACGCGGCACCCGCATCGCCACCTGGACAATTGCGCGCGCCGTGCGTGACGCGCTGGCGCAGGCCGGGTTTGTGGTGCGCAAGACGCCAGGCATTCCGCCCAAACGCGACAACCTGCAGGGTGAGTACAACCCGGCGTGGCAGCCAAAACTGCCAGCGGGTACAAGTCCGCCTGAGCTGTTGCAGCCAGGCCGCTGCGTGGTGGTGGGCAGCGGCCTGGCCGGCGCAGCCGTCGCGGCCAGCCTGGCCAGGCGCGGCTGGCAGGTGTTGGTGCTTGATGAAGCTGATGTCCCGGCCGCCGGCGCATCGGGACTGCCCGCCGGGCTGCTGGCGCCGCATGTGTCGCCAGACGACAGCCTGCTGTCACGGCTGTCGCGCAGCGGTGTGCGTATGACGCTGCAGCAGGCCAAGGCTCTGCTCACTGCGAAAGAAGACTGGCAGCAGACCGGCGTGTTGCAACGTGTGATGCCGGATGCCGATAAAAGCCTGCCCATGGACCTCACGCAGTCCTGGCCTGAAGCCGCTGCCGCCTGGAGCCGCATGGCGGATGCTGCAGAGCTGGTTGCCAACGGTCTGGCCGACGGCGACAAGGCCTTCCTGCATTCGGCAGCAGCCTGGGTCAAACCGGCCAGCCTTGTCAAGGCCTGGCTAGCAGCGCCGGGCGTAAGCTGGCGCGGCAAGGCCAAAGTGGCCAGCCTTGTTTCAGGCAAGGGAAGCTGGCACCTCAGGGATGAAACCAGGCAAACTTTGGCAGAAGCAGATCTGGTGGTGATTGCAGCGGGTTTCGGGTCGCTGGCGCTTGCGGCGGGTGTCATGCACAAGCCCCCCGCCCTGCAAGCCATTCGTGGCCAGGTGTCATGGTCGGGCTCCATCGCTGGCGCAGGCCAGATACCCGTCAACGGCCACGGCAGTTTTATCCCGGCTGTGCCACTTGCGCAGGGTACGGCGGCCATCTTTGGCGCAACGTTTGAGCGGGACCAAGAGCTTGCGGAGATCAAAACGCAGGACCACAAGGACAACCTGCAGCGCCTCGAAGAGCTGCTGCCGGGCGTGGATATTCTCCAGTCGGCTGATTTTGAAGGCTGGGCAGGCATACGCTGCGCAACGCCGGGACGGCTGCCCTTGCTCGCACCTGTCGCGTCAGACAAGGGCGCGCAGGTCTGGCTCTGCACGGGTATGGGCTCGCGCGGCCTGAGCTTTGCGCATCTCTGTGCGGAGCTGATGGCCGCCCAGTTGCACGGCGAGCCGCTGCCGCTGGAGCTGCGTCTCGCCAGGGCGATGCAGTAGCGTGGGCTTGGCCAAAATTGCTACAAAATAGATAGCTGCTTACGCACGTATTTAAAGGGCTGAAGGCCAAAATGACCGTCAAAAATGACCTTTTCAGGCAGATTTTTGCCTGCTTTTTTGCCGTCGTCATGGCCTGAGCGCGCCACACAGACTTAATGCGTCATATATAAATCATTAAGTTGATAAGGAGTTATTTATGATGCATTATTCGAAAAAGCCGGCCTATTCGCACCAAAACCAGTGCGGACCAGCGTCAAAATGCTGAAAAAAGGCCATTTTCACGGTCAAAAGTACCTCCAGGCCAATGGATACGTGCGTGAGCAGCTATTGATTCAGTAGCGCCTGAAAAGCGCGATCGGTCTGCCTCAGTGATGCCGAAGCGGGCGCCCGATGTCTGCCAGCAGGTGCTTGAGGTCACGCGGGTGCAGGGGCTTGGCGAGCGCGGTTTTGGCCCCGGCGAAATGGGCACGCCATTTATCAAGAAACCAGAGCCTGTCGCGCATGACGACCATATGCCCGGAGCCAGCCACATGACGCGCGGCCTCCCGGGCAAGCGCCCAGCCATTCATGTCCGCCACGCCGACATCGACCAGCACCAGCACATGGGCATGACTGGCCATGAGGGCCATGGCCTCCGCACCGGTCGCAGCTTCGTCGACGAGCAGCAGGCCGGCATTGGCCAGCTTGGCGCGCAGGTAAAGGCGGGCATCGAGGTTTGCCTCGACGACCAGCACACGCTCGCCCTGCTGGTCTGCTTCCGCAGCCTCCAGCTCGGCCGGCTCTGTCGTGGTATCGGCATCGCTGGCATGGTCGTCGGGAAAGGCGTCCAGGCCCAGGTCAAAGTCCAGATCCAGCGGCACGGGCGCGGACACATCGAAGTCAAGGGCGGCAGCGGGCACTGCATCCTGTGTGGCGGACGCCGGAGCAAAGAGGCCATCGAGCCCCTCGAGCACGGCAACCCATTGCAGCGGGCGTGAAAAAACAAGTGCAGACCTGGCCGCCGGGCGTTCACCCACCCAAACCCGCTTGAGCTGGTCATTGTCCGGGTTGGTCAGCTCGACGCTGGCTTCCCAGCTGTCACCGTCAACCAGCGCGACCTGGGCTTTTTCAGAAGCGTCTTCGTTCCAGTGGGCATAAACCACGGACCGGGATTCGGAAAGGCGAAAAACCGTGTTCAGGGCGTGACGCTCGACATCACTGAACCCGAACACCCTGACAAAAATCCGCCTGACTTCCCCGCCGCCCGTGTTTTGCATTTGGTCTGGATTATGCGGGAGATATCTGCCCGCGAAACTGCGCCACGGCTTGCTACCCACCCGGAATACACACTGGCCCGGGAAGGCCTGAAAACAGCTGCAAACCCGCATGGATGCTGGTGAATAAGCTTATCCGCATAAAGGCAGAACAAATTTGTAGTTTGTTCCCATAAGGTATACCCCTACATTCACTGCCTATGCATGAGTTTGCCTTTGTATTTGCCGGTTTTGCCGTGGGCCTTGTTGTCGGCCTGACGGGGGTGGGCGGCGGCTCGCTCATGACCCCGTTGCTGATCTTCTTTTTCGGCGTCAAACCACATCTGGCCATCGGCACCGACCTGCTTTTTGCGGCCTTTACCAAGCTGGGCGGCACCGTCAGCCTGGCCCGGTCAAAAGTGATCGACTGGCGC
This sequence comes from Polaromonas sp., assembly GCA_965228025.1. Lineage (GTDB taxonomy): Bacteria > Pseudomonadota > Gammaproteobacteria > Burkholderiales > Burkholderiaceae_C > Polaromonas. The sequence continues at coordinate 53,739 of CBDDGX010000022.1, forward strand.
ATCGTCGGCCAGGTCGCGGCGGGCAGCATTCCAGCCACGCTGGTCACGCTTTACATCCTCAACCGCCTCGGCCCCGCCAACCCGGCGACGCAAGCTGTCATGACGACGACACTGGGTATTGCACTCATCCTGACGGCTGGGGCCACGTTCTACAAGGCGCTGCGCGGCAAGGCCGCCCCGACCAGCATCGCGCCCGAACTGCTTGAGCAGGCCACCCGCCCCCGCCACTGGGCGCTGCCCATTGTTTTTGGCGCCGTCATCGGCACGCTGGTCACGCTGACATCCGTGGGCGCAGGCGCCATCGGCGTGATTGTGCTGATGCTGCTTTACCCCGCCCTGCCGCTGCCGCGCATTGTGGCCGCCGACATCGCCCACGCTGTGCCGCTCACCCTGGTCGCAGGCCTGGGCCATGCGTCCATCGGTTCGGTGGACTGGCCACTGCTGCTCAAGCTGCTGGCCGGCTCGCTGCCCGGCATCTGGCTGGGCACATTCCTGATGCACAAAACGCCGGACAGGGTGATCCGCTCACTGCTGTCCGTGCTGCTGGCTTACGCCGGCGCGAAGCTGATTTCCATCTAATACATAGACCCACTTTTGACCGTAGCCCTTCGTTGAAATATCGATAGCCATGTACCAATACACAGAATTTGACCGCCAGTTTGTGCAGGCGCGTGCCAACCAGTACCGCGACCAGCTCACGCGCTGGAAGGCTGGCACCCTGCCCGAAGACGAGTTCCGCCCACTGCGCCTGCAAAACGGCTGGTATGTGCAGCGCTACGCGCCCATGCTGCGCGTGGCCGTGCCTTACGGCGAGCTCTCGACCGCGCAACTGCGCGTGCTGGCCAAAATCGCCCGGGACTACGACCAGCCCAACAACGCGCTGTTTGAAGAAGCCCAGGCAGCGCAGGACAAACTCGGCGCCATACCGCTTCCCGGCGGCAAATCGGTTCACACCCACCTGAGCAAGGGCTACGCCCACTTCACGACGCGCCAGAACGTTCAGTACAACTGGATCCCGCTCGACAAATCCGCCGACGTGATGGACCTGCTGGCCAGCGTCAACATGCACGGCATACAGACCAGCGGCAATTGCATTCGCAACATCACCAGCGACGAGCGTGCAGGCATCGCTGCCGACGAGATTGCCGACCCGCGCCCCTACGCCGAAATCATGCGCCAGTGGAGCACGCTGCACCCCGAATTCGCCTTCCTGCCGCGCAAGTTCAAGGTTGCCATCACCGGCGCCCTGGAAGACCGCGCCGCCACGGCCTGGCATGACGTGGGCCTGCACATGCTGAAGAACGATGCCGGCGAACTGGGCTTTCGTGTGATGGTCGGCGGTGGCATGGGCCGTACCCCGATTCTTGGCACCGTGATCCGCGAATTTTTGCCGTGGCACCAGATCCTCAATTACCTTGAAGCCGTGGTGCGTGCCTACAACCGCTTTGGCCGGCGCGACAACATGTACAAGGCGCGCATCAAGATTCTGGTGAAGGCTGAGGGTCAAAAATTCACCGACCAGGTAGAAGCCGAATACAAGGACATCGTTGAACTTGACGGTGCCCCACACACCATCACGCAGGCCGAGCTGGACCGTGTCTCCGCATCGTTTGAGGCACCTGACCTCACCTGCAACCGCAGCGATGCCGCAACCAAAATCGCAAACATCCTGCGCGCCGCCGCTGAAGACGACGTCGAGTTCGGCCGCTGGTTGCAGCAAAACGTGGCACCGCACAAAAACCCTGACCTGCGCATCGTCACGCTGTCGTTCAAGCGTCTGGGCCAGGCGCCCGGCGATGCCACGGCTGACCAGCTTGACCAGGCTGCGCAGCTGGCTGACCAGTACAGCGCCGGCGAAGTGCGGGTGACGCACGACCAGAACCTGGTGCTGCCATGGGTGCGATGCGATCAGTTGCCTGAATTGTGGAAAGCCGCCCGCAAGGCCGGTTTTGCGCGCCCCAACATCCGCCTGCTGACCGACATGATCGCCTGCCCCGGCGGCGACTTCTGCTCGCTGGCCAACGCACGCTCGTTACCGCTGGCCGAAGCCATCACGCTGCGTTACCAGGACCTGGATGAACTGCATGACCTGGGCGAGATAGACCTGCACATCAGCGGCTGCATCAACTCCTGCGGCCACCACCACAGCGGCCACATCGGCATCCTGGGCGTCGACAAGGACGGCAAGGAGTGGTACCAGATCACGCTGGGCGGCTCTGATGGCTCAACGCTCTCAGGCGCGCCTGCCACCGGCAAGGTTGTCGGCCCATCTTTCTCTGCGGCCGAAGTGCCTGAAGTGATCGAGGCCGTGCTGGACACCTACCGTGAACACCGCATTGCCACCGGCGACAGGCAGGAAACCTTTATCGACACGCTGCGCCGCGTAGGTGCCGAGCCCTTCAAGGCTGCGGCCAATGGTGCGCGTTTTTCCGCGACCGGCAAGAACGCCGAGCTCGCTGAACAGGCCGCCTGAAAGAACACAACATCATGAAACTGATTGCATCTTCAGCACACGAGCCCGCAGGCCCCAACAGCCTGCAGATCGCCAATGACGCAGACCCGAGAGAGGTCGCGCTCGAAGGCGTGACACGCATTGACCTGCACTTCCCCAAATTCACCGACGGCCGCGCCTTCAGCCAGGCTTTTTTGCTGAGCCGCCGCCTGGGCTTCAAAGGCGAGATACGCGCCACCGGCGATGTGCTGGTGGACCAGCTCGCGCAGATGGAGCGCAGCGGTTTCACCACCGCCGTATTGCGCGCCGACCAGGACCTGGCTGTCGCCGAGCGCGTGCTGCGCAGCTACCCCGGCTACCAGGCCGGCAAATACCAAGGGGATGCGGTTCAGGCCGAACCGCATTTTGCCCACTCCACCGATTCCGTAGAGGCCTGATATGACAGAAGTGATTGAAAGAGGCGTGGACCTCGCACACATCAACGCAGAGCTGGGCCGCAATGCCCAGGGCCTTGTGGACTGGGCTGTCGGATTGAACAAGACGGCCATCGTCACCACCAACTTTCGCCCTTTCGAGGCCGTCATCCTGCACATGGTGACGCGCGCCAATCCGAAGGTCCCGGTCGTGTGGATGGACAACGGTTACAACACCGAGGCCACCTACCGCTTCGCTGATGAGGTGACGAAGCTGCTCAAGCTGGACCTGCACATCTACCTGCCGCGCCGTTCGCGTGCACATCGTGAGGCGGTTGAAGGCGCGACACCGGCGCTGGACGACCCGCGCCACGCGGCGTTTACCGAAGAGGTCAAGCTCGAACCCTTCACCCGCGCCCTGCGTGAAACCGCACCCAAAGTCTGGTTCACAGCCCTGCGCGCCACCGACACTGCCGTACGCGCCCAGATGGACCCGGTCAGCGTAAACCCCGACGGCCTCATCAAGGTCGCGCCGCTGCTGCACTGGTCGTCAAAAGACCTCTACGAATATTGCGCGGCCCACGGCCTGCCCAACAACTTTGACTACGTCGACCCCACCAAGGGTGAAGACAACCGCGAATGCGGCCTGCACGTCCAGCACTGACTTTCTGCTCCTACCGAAAAGCCCTCTATGAACGCCAGAACAGAACCCCAATTGCTGGGCCAGCTCAATCACCTCAGCAATGCACACCTCGACGCGCTGGAAGAAGAAGCCATCTTCATCCTGCGCGAGGTCGCCGCCGCCTTTGAGCGCCCCACCCTGCTGTTTTCGGGCGGCAAGGATTCGCTGGTCCTGCTCAAGTGCGCAGAAAAGGCTTTCGGCGCAGGGCGCATTCCTTACCCACTGCTGATGATCGATACCGGCCACAACTTCCATGAAGTGACCGATTTCCGCGACTATCGCGCCAAACAGCTGGGTGCGAACCTGATTGTTCGCAGTGTTGAAGATTCCATGAAGCGCGGCACCGTGCGCCTGGCCCACCCCGGCGAATCTCGCAATGTGCACCAGTCGGTCACGCTGCTGGAAGCCATCGACGAGTTCCGCTTCGACGCGCTGATTGGCGGCGCACGCCGTGATGAAGAAAAAGCACGCGCCAAGGAGCGCATCTTTTCGCACCGCGACGCTTTCGGCCAGTGGCAACCCAAGGCACAGCGCCCCGAGTTGTGGACGCTGTTCAACACTCGCCTGCAGCCCGGCGAACACTTCCGCGTGTTCCCGATCTCGAACTGGACCGAACTCGATGTTTGGCAATACATCGAACGCGAAAACATCGAACTCCCGTCGCTCTACTACGCGCACCAGCGCCAGGTCGTCGAGCGCAAGGGTCTTCTGGTGCCGGTCACCGAACTCACTCCGTTGAAAGATGGTGAAGTGGCCGTTGAGAAAACCGTGCGCTTTCGCACTGTCGGCGACATCACCTGCACATGCCCTGTCGACAGCCCGGCCGCCAATGCATCCGACGTGGTGCTGGAAACCCTGGCCGCCGATGTCAGCGAACGCGGCGCAACACGCATGGACGACAAGACGTCCGACGCGTCCATGGAAAAACGCAAGAAGGAAGGCTACTTTTAATGAGCACCGCAACCATTTCCAGGGAAGCCCCCGTGCTGGCCACCGAACAGGACACCCGCGCAGCACTGCGTTTTGTGACCTGCGGCAGCGTCGATGACGGCAAGAGCACATTGATAGGCCGCCTGCTGGTGGACAGCAAGACCGTGCTGCAAGACCAGCTTGCCGGTGTGCAGCGCGGCGGCCAGACCGACCTGGCACTGCTGACCGACGGCCTGCAGGCCGAGCGTGAACAGGGCATCACCATTGACGTGGCCTACCGCTACTTCAACACTGCGGCGCGCAAGTTCATCATTGCCGACGCGCCCGGCCATGAGCAGTACACCCGCAATATGGTGACGGCCGCCTCCAGCGCCGACGCTGCCGTGGTGCTGGTCGATGCCACCAAGCTCGACTGGCAATCTGCCTTGCCAGAACTGCTGCCGCAAACGCGTCGCCATTCGCTGCTGGTCAACCTGCTGCGCGTCACCTCAATCGTGTTTGCCGTGAACAAGCTGGATGCGGTTGAAAAGCCTGACGTGGCCTTTGCCAACATCAGTGCGGCGCTCAACAAATTTGCGGAAGAAGCGCAAATCCCCGTGAAGGCCATCATCCCTGTGTCGGCACTGATCGGTTACAACGTGGTCGATGCCAACCCCGGCTGGTGCGGCTATAACGGCCCCGGCCTGCTGCAACTGCTTGAGCAACTGCCAGCCACACCCGCAGACATCGCGCCATTTGCCTTCCCGGTGCAGTGGGTCGAGAAATTCTCGTCAAGCTCGGACACCTCACAGGGCCGCCGCGTGTTCTGGGGCCGCATCGCCAGTGGTGATGTCAAGACCGGCCAGGAGATCACCGTGCTGCCGGGTGGCAAGACCGCCAAAGTGGCGCAGGTGCTTGACCATGCGCGCCAGCCGAAAGACGTGAAAGCCGGCCACAGCGCAGGCATCATCCTGGACCGGGAACTCGACGTGTCCCGCGGCGACTGGTTATTGCAGGCCCCCACGCTTGCCGCTTCGCGTGCTGAGCTGCCTCCCGAGGGGGCCCTCGCGCCTAGGGGCGGCCCGTCGTCGCTCACTGACGGTTTCGAGCCCGCACTAGGCTCAAACCAGATCACAGCCACCGTCGCCTGGATGGACGAAGAACCTCTGGTGCCCGGCCGCATGTACCTGGCGCTGCACGGCCACCGCTGGGTCAAGGCCAAGGTCAAGCGCATCGTGAGCCACATCAACATCAACACGCTGGAAAGCCATGACGCTGCCCAGCTGGAAGCCAATGCCATCGGCGTGATTGAACTGGCCCTGCTGGAGCCGATTGCTGCCCTGCCCTACAAGCAATCCCGTGTGCTGGGTTCGCTGGTGCTGGTCGATACTGCTTCACACAAAACCTCGGGCGCCCTGCTCGTTCTCTAGGCTTTTAAGAATTACCCCGGAAAGCCCTTAAAATCAAGGGTTTCCACCGACCCGCCCCGATAGACACACCATGACTCACATCGTTTCCGACGCCTGCATCCGCTGCAAATACACCGATTGCGTGGACGTTTGCCCCGTGGATTGCTTCCGCGAAGGCCCCAACATGCTGGTGATCGATCCGGACGAATGCATCGACTGCGCGGTCTGCATCCCCGAGTGCCCGGTCAACGCCATCTATGCCGAAGAAGATGTGCCGGCGGACCAGCTTCAGTACATCAAGCTCAATGCCGACCTGGCCCGCGCAGACGGCTGGAAAAGCATCACCAAGCGCAAGGAGCCCTTGCCTGATGCGGATGACTGGAAAGATAAAACGGACAAGCTCTCCGAATTAATCAGGTAACCCCCCGCCGGATGCTCACTTCGTGTAGCACCACCCCCCCAAGGGGGCGACGCCAGTGGCCCGGCAAAGCCGGTTCCACGGCATCCGCTGGTTTGGTGCATATGGGAGTCAAAGTTTGACGGAAGACCTGATTCAAACTGATGCGCTGGTCATTGGCGCAGGCCCTGTCGGCCTGTTCCAGGTTTTTCAGCTGGGTCTGCTGGACATCAAGGCCCATGTCGTTGACTCACTGCCCTACGTGGGCGGTCAGTGCATGGAGCTCTACCCCGACAAACCGATTTACGACATCCCCGGTACGCCGCACTGCACAGGGCGCGAACTCATCGCCAGCCTGCTCAAACAGCTGACGCCCTTTACCCCGCCTTTTCACCTTGAGCAGGAAGTCAGCGTCGTAGACAAGCAGGCCGACGGCCGCTTTCATGTTGAAACCAGCCGGGGCACGCGCCTTCTGACCAAAACCATTTTCCTGGCCTCCGGCGTCGGCGCATTCCAGCCGAAAAAGCTTCGTATCGAAGGGCTGGACAAATTCGAAGGCAGCCAGGTGCTCTACCGCGTCGGCAACACCAGCGCCTTTGCAGGCCAGGACGTGCTGGTGGTCGGCGGCGACGACACCGCCCTCGGCTGGGCGATGCGCCTGGCCACACTGGACGCCGACCAGCCGAAAAGCGTGACCCTGCTGCACAGGCGCGATGTGTTCCAGGCCGACACCGATATGGTGCTGATGATCAATGCCCTGTGCGAAAGCGGCGCCCTGACGTTCAGGGTCGGCCAGGTCACGGGGCATGAAGAGGCAGGCGGCAAACTGACGACCGCGCAGGTCACCGATGTCGACGGCAACATCGCCCCGCTGCCAGCAGATACGCTTCTTGTGATGCTGGGCCTGTCGCCCAAGCTCGGACCGGTCGCTGACTGGGGCCTGGACATGGAGCGCAAGCAGGTCAAGGTCGACACCGCCACGTTTGCGACCAGCATTCCGGGCATCTTTGCGGTTGGTGACATCAATACCTACCCGGGTAAAAAGAAACTGATTCTCAGCGGCTTTCATGAAAGCGCGCTGGCTGCTTTCGGCGCAGCAGGGATGGTGTTCCCCGGCAAGGAAACCATGCTGCAATACACCACCACCAGCCCGCGCCTGCACAAGTTGCTGGGCGTTGCGCCCGACAGCCCGCCCACCTGACAGGTACATCGCAAGCCCGCCAAAACAGCTATATTAGCTATTACAGCTGTTTTCACGAGCCCGGTGAGTCTTGCGCGGTGTCAAAATGCTCAAAAAGTGCTCCAAAAATGCCTGTTTCAGGCATCAAATCGGCCTCCAGACCAATAGATACGTGCGTGAGCAGCTACTGAATTAATAGCATCGCGTAAAACACAACATCAACTATCAGACACATGGCGACAACCCACAACCCTTCACATGCCGCCGGCGCCAACACCGCCCTCACCCCGCTGCCAGCCGGCGAACGCTCCTTCGGCTTTCGCGACCACGCCTCGCTGTGGCTAAGCCTGGGTGTCGGTCTGCTGGTCATGCAGATAGGCGCGTACCTGGTACCTGCGCTGGGCGCGAAGCAGGCGGCCATGGTGATTGTTCTGGGCTCCATCCTCGGTGCGGGCCTGCTGGCCTGGACGGCCAAACTCGGCTGCGACAGCGGGCTTTCAAGCTCCGGCCTCATGCATGCCACCTATGGCAGCAGTTTTGCCAAGCTGCCGGTGCTGCTCAACATGGTGCAACTGGTCGGCTGGACAACCTTTGAACTGGTCGTGATGCGCGACGGCACGGTGGCCATTGCGCGCCAGTCCGGCGGGTTTGCGTCATCGCTCTGGCCCTTCCTGGCAACCTTGCTGTGGGGTGGCGTGCTGATCGCGTTGCTGTCGGGCTCCATGGTCAGCCTGGTGCGCAAATTTATTGGCCGCTTCGGCCTTCCGCTGGTCATACTTTCCCTGCTCTGGTTGACCTGGCAGTTTCTGGCCAAGGCCAATGCACAGGGCCTGGCAGCCTTGTGGAACAAGCCCGGCACCGGTGGAATGAGCACCCTGTCGGCCCTCGACCTGGTGATTGCCATGCCGGTGTCATGGCTGCCGCTGGTGGCCGACTTTGCCCGCCATGGGCGCGATGGCAAAAGCACCTTGCGCGGCACCTGGCTGGGTTACGCAATTGCCAACATCTGGTGTTATGGCCTCGGCGTGCTCGTCGCCATCACCACGCCCAGCACCGATCTGGTCACCGCACTGCTGCTGGCGCAAGGTGGGCTGATTGCGCTGGGCCTGATCCTGATCGACGAGGTCGACAACGCCTATGGCGATCTGTACTCGGGCTCGGTCGCCGGCCACAGCCTGAAACCAGGCTGGACGATACGCCGCTGGGGCGTGCTGATGGCCGTGGCCTGCACCGCCCTGGCCATGGTGCTGCCCATGCACAGCCTGGAGCCGTTTTTGCTGATGCTCAGCTCTGTCTTTGTGCCGCTGTACGGCGTGATCCTGGCTCGATTGACAGGCCGGGGCAACATCACCCAGCTGGTGGGCGAGAGAAAAGTGAACTACAGCGCTGTGGCGATCTGGTTTACCGGTGTGCTCTGCTACCACCTCTGCGCACAGCTGCTGCCCAGCCTGGGCGCCGCGCTGCCGACGCTGGTGCTGACCTTTTTGCTGGCACGCTTTACCAGCGACACGCCGGTCAGGCTTGCTGCAGCGGCCTGATCTTTTCAGGGCGTCAGGGGGTTCAGCAGCATCGCATGTGGCGAGTGGCTGTGGTTCAGCGGGCCGCTGCCTGCCCCTGTCCTGACTTTTGCCCCAGCCTCCAGCGCCAGCCGTATGTAGCTGCGTGCAGCTTCCACTGAATTGACCAGCGTATGGCCCAGCGCGAGATGCGCCGCGATGGCCGATGACAGCGTGCAGCCAGTGCCGTGCGTATTGGCGCTGTGAATCCGCGCCGCCCGCATCCAGTGCGGCACGCCGTCCTTGCCAATCAGCAGGTCGCTGACGACCTCGCCTGCCAGATGGCCGCCCTTGAGCAGCACGGCATTCGCACCCTTGCCCAGCAACTCGTATGCAGCGCCTTCCATGTCCTGCTCGCTGTTCAGCTTGCGACCCACCAGCAATGACGCCTCATCAAGATTCGGCGTGACCAGCACTGCGCGGCCAAAGAGTTCTTTCACCAGCGCGGCAATCGCCGGGTTGTCGATCAGCACAGCACCGCTAGTCGCCACCATCACCGGGTCCAGCACCACGTGCTGAAGCGAATGGCGGTCTATCGCCTCAGCCACGGTTTGAACAATTTCGGGGGCATGCAGCATGCCGATCTTGACGGCATGAACGCCAATGTCGTCAACAACCGCATCAATCTGGTCTCGCAGCATCTGCGGCGGCACGCCGTGTATGGCGCGCACACCGAGCGTGTTCTGTGCAGTGAGCGCGGTAATGGCCGTCATGCCGTAGCAGCCCAGCGCTGCAAAGGTCTTGAGGTCAGCCTGTATGCCCGCGCCGCCGCCGCTGTCTGAGCCGGCAATGCTGAGCACACGCGGGTATTCGAATTCAAAAGCCTGGTTTGTCATGCACCAATGCTAGCGGAACGGGAGCGCCGGTCCGCAGGCAGAGGTGGCGGCCTCAGTTGCCGGACGTGTCCAGCCCGGCGCTGCGCTCAAGCGCCTTGATGATGGCCGCGTAGTCGTCTTCACCGTCGCCCTGCGCCACTGCAGCATGCATTTGCTGGTGGACCAGTGCGGTGTGCGGCAGCGGTGAATGCAGGGCTTCGCCCTCGCCCAGAATCAGGTCCAGGTCCTTGATCATCTGGTGCACCGTGAAGGTGGGCGTGAAATCGCGCTCGCTGAGCTGCACAGCCTTGGCCTTGAGGATGGGCGAGCCCACGGCGCTGGCGCCCAGCACCTTCCACATATCGCGCCAGTCCAGCCCGCCCTTGCGGCCCAGCGCGAGGCCTTCAGCCAGCATGGCGCTGGTCTGCGCAATCATCAGGTTCACCACCAGCTTCATCAAACGTGCCTGCTCGCCATCGCCCAGGTAAAACTGGTGGGGACCCAGTAGCTCCAGTACCGGAAGCAGATCATCATAGGCTGCGCGCGGGCCGGACGTCATCACCGTCAGCTGCGCAGCTTCGGCCATCTTGTTGTTGCCTGAGACGGTTGTACGCAGGTAATGCACGCCTGAGGCGCGGCACAGCTCCGCCACATGCTTTGATGCCTGTTGTGACACCGTGCTGGTATCCACAAACACAGCCCCGCGCGTGGCCAGTGCCGTGACCTCGCTGGCCACCTCACGCAAAGCCCTGTCATGCGGCAATGACGAAAAAATCGCGTCTGACGAGGCTATCGAATCCGCCGTGTTCGATGAAATCTCAAGCCCATGCACACGGGCCATGCCGAGCCGCTCATTGCTGGTGTCATACACACTGACCTTATGGCCAGCCGCCAGGAAATGTGTGGCCATGGGCAGGCCCATCTTGCCGACGCCCATGAAATGGATCTTCATGCGGCCTTCAACCCCGCAGCAGGCGCCAACCCGCCCATCGTGCCCGGCATGAACTGGTTGTGCTGCATGTTGATCAGGCGGTTCCAGCGCTGCTGGCCCATGGTGAGGCCTATGAAGAACCCAAGCTCGACGATGGCGCCAGTATCAAAGTTGTCATAAAGGCCCTGCCAGAGCTCGTCGGTCGACTCCAGCCCCCAGGTAATCGCTTCTGCAAGACGGAGGGCGGCCTTCTGGCGTGCGGTAAATCGCGTCGACTTATCGAAGTCCAGCAGGTCCTTGACGTCCGCTTCCAGCAGTCCCTGCTCCTGCGCCTTGACCGAACGCTGGTTGCCGCAGTAGTTGCAGTTGACGGCCTGCGATACGTAAAGCCGGCACAACTCCTTGATCGCATGGTCACAGACGCCATTGACAAAGGTGTCGTTCCAGGCGTTGGTGAAAGCCCAGAAAACCGCCGGCACATTGGCGCGCATGGCATGGCTTTCAGGCCTGGGCGCACCTTCACGTGCGGCGCGCTCGAACTCGGCCATCATGCGCGGGTCGGTGATCAGGGCCGGGTCGATATAGGGAAGGCGTTGTGGCTGCTCCATAGCTTGCTCCTTGGGTTGACTCGTGAATCAGCTTGCTTGCGTCTGGGCAAGCGCCTTGCTGTAATGCGACAGGTCAAGGTAACGGTCGGGCGATGGAGGCTTTCCGCCCCACATGCCCTCCATCTCGGCGCGTATGGCCAGCACCGTCACAAAACCCTCGTGGTTGAAACCCGCGTCAGTGGCCAGTCCGGAGCCGGGCGCAACCACCGCTTCATAAGTGCCTTCTGCCACTGCGGGTGACAGCTTGAAGCGCTCTTCCAGCAAGGCAATCATCCCTGCGCGATGCGCCGGGTCAAGCACATGGCGCTGGCCTTCGATATAGGCGGCGAGGTAGTCGGTCAGCGTCTGGGCGTTGGCCACTGCCCACTCGCGCATCACAAAAGCGCCTGTGGCCTGGTAGGCCCCGAGCAGGTCAAATTGCGTGCCCAGGCTTTTCAGGCCTTTCTCGCGCACCGTGAATGAAAACGGCGGGTTGATCATGCCGGCTGCCAGCAAGGGGTCTGCCACCATGGCAGCCGAGCGCGGCCCTGTACCGCCCGCCAGCTTGACACCATAGTCGCGGTTTTCAAGCAGGCCATTGAGCTTGAGGATTTTTTTGGCGGCCAGTGCATAAGCGGTATTCGGCGCATCAACGGCCAGCAGCTTGCCTTTGAGTTCGCTGATCGCATTGATCTCGCTGCGCACCATGAAATCGTTCATGCCCGCATCACCACCGCAGACGATGACGGCATCTTTGCCGGACTCAATCATGGCTACCGCGTTATCGACAGCAGCATGCGCGATCTCGAACTTGCCGTCAGCCAGACCTGCGCGCTGCTCATCCGAATTGGGTGTGTTCTGTATCTCTATCTCCAGCCCTCGCCGGGCAAAAAAACCGTTGGCCACTGCTGCAAACAAGGGCAGGTTGCTGGACGTGTTGAAGATATTGACGCGAAGCTTCATTTGTTTTCCTGATTCAGTTCTGTACGGTGTCTTCAGCCAGCGCGGCCTGCGTGATGTTGTCGGTACTGAGCGGCATATTGCGCACCCGCACACCCAGTGCGTCGGCCAGTGCATTGGCTATAGCAGCGGCAACCGGGCCGTGCGTGGGTTCGCCTGCGCCTATGGATTTCTGGTCTGGCCTGTCCAGCACCTTGACCTCGACGGCTGGCACTTCGGAGAAACGCAGTATGGGATAGCTTTCCCAGGTGTTGCTGAGCACACGTGTGCGGTCGAACTGCACCTGCTCCTTGAGCACCCAGCTCACCGTCTGGATGGCGCCGCCTTCGATCTGGTTGACAACGCCGTCAAGGTTGACGACCCGGCCCACATCAACAGCAAGCCAGAGCTTTTCAACCTTGAGCTCCTGGCCTGCATCGATCAGGGCTACCGCTGCACACCACGCACCGGTGCTTTTATACCGGGCAAAGGCCAGGCCCATGCCGCGGCCCTCGCCCCCGGCCTTCCTTTCAGCACGATGGCGCCAGCCCGACATATCGGCCACGGCCTTGAGCACCTCAAGTGCCCTGGGATCGGAGAGGTGGCGCAAGCGAAAGTCCAGCGGGTCAAGCTGCAGCGAAGCAGCTATCTCATCCATGAACGATTCGACGGCAAAAACATTGCAGTGCGCGCCCAGCGAACGCAGGGACGAAGTCCGCAGCGGCATCACCAGACTGCGGTGGCTGGTTGCACGCCATTGCTCAAAGTCGTAAAGCGGCGCCGAATTGCGCTCCGCACCACCACCCGAAGCAGTCGGCATGTTGATGGCGACCTGCTTTTCATAGCCCTTCTCAAGCAGGCTGGCGGCCATGAGCACGGGTATCTTGCTGCGCCCGGGCCGCATGCTGTGCCCGGTAGACCACACGTCATGCTGCCAGGTGGCAATACGGCCGCTGGCATCGACTGTTGCCTTGAGGTCAACAGCCATGGCTGCGCCAAAAGGCGCGCAGCCCAGTTCATCTTCACGTGTCCACTGCAGCTGTACAGGCCTGCCCGGCACCGCACGCGCCAGCAGCGCAGCGTCTGCAGCCGCATCATCAGCACCGTTGTGCCCGTAACAGCCGGCACCTTCCACATGCTGCAACGCGATGTTGTCTGCAGGCATGTCAAACATCACGGCAAGGTCAGCACGCAGGTTATGCATGCCCTGGCTGTGCGTCCAGACCTTCAGCGCTGATGGCTGGTAAAGCGCCACGGCACACGATGGGCCGATGGATGCATGTGCCAGGAAGGGGCGCGAATAGGCAGCGGCAAACTCACGCGCACCGGCCGCTACATCTGCACCCGTCTTCTCGGCAAACACAGTCGTCTCCGCCGGCTGCGAACGCAAAAAATCCTGCATGGCGTTCATGTCTGGCAGGGCCGACGTTTCAGACCAGGTCGCCAGCCGCGTCAACTTCGCCAGCGCCTTTACCGCAGCGTATTCGTTGTCGGCAACCACGCCAACAAAGCTGCCGTCGCGCACTGTGGTCACGACGCCTGGCAACTCATTGATGGTTTCAAGCTCGATGGGCTGCAATACTGCGCCCGGCGACGGTGGATGCAGGACACGCCCGTACAGCATGCCGGGCAGGCTCATGTCCTGGATAAAACGCGCGTGGCCCATTACCTTGTCGGGTATATCCACCCGCTGCGCCGCAAGCTGCGAACGGCCGGCAGGTTTGGGCAATGCAACGCCGCAAGCCTCGCGGTCCAGCAAGGTCTCATCAGCGAGATCCCAGTAACTGGTGACTTTGCCGTCGCCTGTGCCTATCTGCCCGTCGTTTACCTCAAGCTTTGCAACGGCGTCCGGCGCCAGGTTCAGGCGCGCTGCTGCCGCCAGCAGGTAAATGGCCCGCACCTCGGCACACACCTGGCGCAAGGCGCCGCCGGAGTCGTGCACCGACATGCTGCCCGCAGTGACGCCTTCATTCGGACTGCCGCATGTGCTGGCTGCAACCAGGCGCACACGCGACAAGGCAATATCCAGTTCACCGGCCACGATTTGCGCGAGCGCCGTGATGATGCCCTGCCCCAGTTCGACCTTGCCGGTGTAGACCGACACCGTGCCGTCAGCATGAATCGCCAGCCATTGCGACAGCCTGCGGTTCAGGTTCAGGCTGCCCGGCAGGGTGACAGGTGCGTTGCTCATGCTGCGACCCGCATGGTATGGGCAGCGCGCAACACGGCACGAACAATGCGGTTGTGCGTGCCGCAGCGGCAAAGGTGCTGGTCAAGCGCCTGCCGTACATCTCCCTCGGATGGATCTGGGTTGTCCCTGAGCAGTGCCGCCGCCCGGACCAGAATGCCAGAGAGGCAGTAACCGCACTGGGCGGCCTGTTCATCGATAAAGGCCTGCTGCAGAGGATGCAGTGCATCGCCAGCAGCAAGCCCCTCCACCGTGGTGACGGGTTTGCCCTCTGCAGCCCACAATGGCGTGTCGCAAGACGGGACCGAGACCCCATCGAGCAGCACGTGGCATGAGCCACACTGCCCCGCACCGCAGCCAAACCTTGTGCCCTTGAGGCCACAGTCGTTGCGCAGGATGTAGATGAGCGGCGTGTTTTCTTCTGCCTCGACAGTGCGGGTACTGCCGTTGACTTCGAGGTCGAATTTCCGTGATGCCATGGAATCCTGCTTATTTGGGTGCAGCCTTCATGATCGCACCGAGGGTCGTGAACTCTTCCTTGATGTAGGCGTCAAAACGCTCCGGCGCCATGGGCATGGGCTCTGCACCCAGCTTGGCCATGCGTTCAATCACGTCCGGCTGGGACATGACCTTGCGCACTTCGGCGTTGAGTTTGTTGACGATGGGGCGCGGCGTTTTGGCAGGTGCCAGAAGGCCTATCCAGAAATCAAACACAAAACCCGGCACGCCGGCTTCTGCCACCGTAGGTACATCCGGCAAGGCCGTAGAGCGTTTCGCAGTGCTGACTGCGAGTGCGCGCATGCGGTTGTCACGAATCGACGGGATGGACGCCAACACTGGCGTAAACATGAAGTCCACCCGGCCCGAGCTGACTTCGACTATGGTTTCAGGCGTGCCCTTGAACGGGATGTGCGTCAGCTGTATGCCCGACACGGCACGAAACTTCTCTGCGTTCACGTGGGTGGCGCTGCCCACGCCCGCAGATGCGTAGTTGAGCTTGCCAGGATTGGCTTTGGCCGAGGCAATCAGCTCACTGACCGACTTGATCGGGCTGCCTGCGCCCACCACCAGCACGCTGGGCAATGCGGCCAGAGGCGTTACACCGGCAAAATCGGCCACCGTGTCGTAAGGCAGGCTGCCGTACAGCGCAGGGTTCACCACATGGCCGGTTGATACCACCAGCAGGGTGTAGCCGTCAGGGTCAGACTTGGCCACCTGCGCCGCGCCCAGCGTTCCACCCGCGCCAGGCCTGTTTTCAACCACCACCGCCTGCCCCATACTTGTGCTGAGCTTTTCACCAACGATGCGGGCCATGATGTCAGTGGCACTGCCTGCCGTGAAGGGCACGACGATCTTGATGATCTTGCTGGGGTAGTCCTGCCCTGCAGGAGCCTGGGCCCATACATTGCTGACCAGCAGCGCGGCCGCCGTTGCGATAAAGATGCGTTTTTTCATGTCTTGTCTCCTGTAATTAATATGAGACCCGGCTCCAGCCAACTGGATACCCGAGTCGATTGACATCCTGCGTCTCTCAGTCACAGAGCCATCGCTCTTGTAATTTTTTCCCCGGAAGCCCGCAAGGCTTCGAGCTTTGGTTTCAGGTCAACACCCTGCAACTGCCCATGGCGCTTTTTCCAGCGGCCGGCAATCATCACGCTGTCGATGTTGGCAAGTGAAGTCTGCATGACCACGGTGTTCACGGCGTCGTGTACCGGCTGCATGTTGAGGTCTGTGGCACGGATCATCACCAGGTCGGCCTGCTTGCCGGCCGCAAGCGAGCCAATGCGATGTGACTGCTTGAGCATACGAGCGCCTTCAATCGTCACCCACGACAGGGCCTCACGCGTGGTGACAGTGGATGTCGGCGGAATGCTGCCGTGCGCTTCACGGAAAGCAAAGTTGTCCAGGCTGCGCTGCATGGCCAGCGCCACGCGCGCCTGGGTCAGCATGTCGCCGCTGACCACGCTTTCAAGATCAGCGCCCAGCGAAGGCGCACGGCCGAAAGCACGCAGCCTGCCGGTGATGGGGTAACCATGGCCCTGGGTCATTTCGTTCTCAGCCGTGGCTGAAAAACTCATACCCAGTTCGCAAAAGTGTTTGAGCTGTGCGTCATTGAGCGCATGACCGTGCACGATGTTGATGTTGTCACCCAGCAGGCCCGCGGCTTCAAGCTTTTCCCATCCATCCGGGGTACGTGCAGGGCCACCGCCCTGGTGCAGCGATGCAATGAGCCCGAGATCTTTGGCCATGGCGAAATCGTGCATCGCCACATCCAGTGTTGAGTAATGCGGGCCTAGCACTGCCGCCTGAATGGTGAGCAGCGGCTGGCCCTGGTGCGCCTTCAACAGGCGCTCGATTTCGGCGCGTGGATGTGGCACTTCCCAGAACGGCGTTTGCCCCGGTTTGGGGTCGGGCTTGGGCGTGCCGTGAAAGAAAGCAGCGCGAATCCCCGAGGCCAGCAGGGCATCAATGGCCGCATCGTTGTGCTGGGGTGTGGGGTTGTTATGACACCAGTCAGCCAGCGTAGTGGTGCCGCAGTTGATCTGGTTGAGCGCGCCCACAAGGGTTGCGATGTGCAGGTCTTGTGGCTGGAAGACGGTCGCCAGCCCGGCATGCATCTTCTGGAAATACTCCAGCAGCGTCCAGTTGGCAGACAGCCCGCGCAGGGCCGTTTGCCAGGTGTGCATGTGCGCGTTAACGAGGCCGGGAATGATGATGAAGCCGGTGGCATCAACGACCTGCGCGTCCTCAACCTCGATGGCCGGCGCAATGGCGGTCAGCGTATCGCCCGTGACCAGTATGTCCCCCACAGGCAGGTCGCCCTGCGCATCCATCGTGATGATGGACGCGCCGCGCAGTAAGGTTCTTGCAGGCGCAACGCTCATCCCTCAAGCCTCCAGGCCGTCACTGACCTTGACGTTTTCGGACTTGAGCACAAGGCCCGCATCACTGGCCGTCTCCTGCAGCAGCACGGCAAAGTCGATCTCGCCATGACCACGGCCGACCATGCGGGCAACCGACTCACGCGTTGCGGCAGCAGAGGGCATGGGTACGCCATAGGCCTTGGCGGCTCCGAGACCCAGGTCCATGTCCTTGAGCAGCAGCTTGGGCGTGAACGTGACCTGGTCGAACGTGAGGTTGGTCAGCATCGGCGTCTTGTAGCGCGTGTACATGGAGCCCAGCACCGAATCGTTGATACTTTGCAAAAACACATGGCGCGGAATGCCGGCCTTCTCGGCCATGACGGTGATCTCGCAGAGGTTCTGGATGATCACACCGAACATGGTGTTGTGGGCAATCTTCCAGACACGGGCCAGTTCACCCTCACCTACCCACATGACCTTGGCAGCCATCGCCTGCAGCAGGGGTTCGACCTGCGCGTACAGCGCCTTGGGGCCTGATGCCACCTGCAGCAGCTTGCCGGCTTTGGCGACTTTGGCGTTGCCCGACACCGGCGTGCAGAGGTAACCAACACCTGCCGCTTCAAGCAGGGCACGAATTTCAGCAGAGCCTTCCTCGGAAATGGAGGAGCTGTCGACGACCACCTTCGGCTTGACCTTGCCGGTCACCAGCCCACCCTCGCCAAACAGCACCTGCTTCAGGTCATCTGTCGTGGAGACCATGGTGAACACCATGTCGCAGGAAGCGAGGTCCTGCTTGCTGCCCACAATCTTTGCACCGTATTCCGCGAGCGGCTCTGCTTTCGATGCCGTCCGGTTCCATACGTTCACGTCATACCCGGCCTTCACCAGCTTCTTCGCCATGGCCTCACCCATACGTCCGAGGCCTATCCATCCAATACGTTGTTTCATATCACTCCAATGATTTCTTTTAGGCGAACGACCCACCGCAGGTCTGTCCATTGGGGGAATATATCCGTTTATGCAACCGATTGCAAAGATTTCTTTGGTTGATGGGATTGGTGCTTTCCCGCATGCATTTCGGGCCATGTAAAAGTTGCATCACAGCATCCAGAGGGCGGCATCTGATTCTTGTAACAATAGGCTCATGCGCGACATCTCCAGCAAAAACGTCACCATCACCGAAGTCGCACTGAAGGCAGGCGTAGACCGCTCGACCGTTTCACGGGCACTCGACCCCAAAAAGCGCGCCCTCATCAGCGATGCCGTGGTCAAGCGTGTCGAGGCCACGGCTCAGGCGCTGGGCTACAGGCCCAACCAGCTGGCCGCCGCATTACGCACTCGGCGATCAGGTGCGGTAGGCGTTCTTTTGCCCGACATCACCAATCCGGTCTTCCCCCCCATCGTCAAGGGCATAGAGGAAACACTGCGTGCAGCCGGGTGTGTGGCCCTGGTGGCCAATGCAGACGGCGATGCGGCCTCACAGGCCGAAGTATTCGAGCAGATGCTGGCCCGGCGGGTTGATGGACTCATCATTGCAACAGCCGCACGGGACGATCTTCTGGTGGCGCGCTGCATTACCCAGCATGTGCCTTTTGTACTCGTGAACCGCGGGGCAGATCAGGGCAATATGTCAATGGTAGTCAATGACGACCGGCTGGGCACGCAACTCGCAGTACAGCACCTGGTCTCACTGGGCCACAGGCATATTGCGCACCTTGCAGGCCCCCAAAACCTGTCAACCGGTTTTGTACGGCGCGCCGGTTTTGTAGCGGCCATGCGTGAGGCCGGGCTGCCCGCAGGCAGCATCGTCAATTGCACGGGCTATTCGCGCGAAGCAGGCAAGTTGGGGTGTGAAAAGCTCTTCGCAAAAGCGCCGGGTATCACCGCCATCGTTGCATCCAACGATTTGCTGGCCCTTGGCTGTTACGACGCACTGCAAGGCATGAACCTTTCATGTCCGCAGGATGTATCGGTCATAGGCCACAACGACATGCCCCTCATGGACATGGTGTCCCCCCCCATGACAACAGTGCGCATACAACATCGCGAGATGGGCGCGCAGGCGGCCCGCGTTCTGCTTGAGCATATCGCGTCACCGGCTCTCGCACCCGAATCAGTAGTGCTTCAACCCGGGATCATCCTGCGCGGATCAACTGCACAACCCACGCGAGCAGGAAAGTGAAAAAATAAACGCTATAATCTTAGGCTGTATTCCTCAATAGCTCAGTTGGTAGAGCGCCGGACTGTTAATCCGTAGGTCCCTGGTTCGAGCCCAGGTTGAGGAGCCACAAACAAGAGCAAAAAGGCCCGTGCTTTACTGCACGGGCCTTTTTACTTGGGAACGGCATTGGATCAAGGCCAGGGCGCGGTGGCTCGACTACCATTCGCATTTGCTGGGGTGATGACACCTCGCAGCAACCACAATGGCAAAGCCCACTCCTCCCCTACCCTGGCTTGACGCCGGGCAAGAGTTCCCACCCACGGACCACGCATGGGGCCACACCACGCCTGCGCCAGGCCTGCTTGCCGCAGGCGCAACACTTGATGTGCCTACGCTTGTTGACGCGTACTCACGCGGGATCTTCCCGTGGTTCAGTGAAGGGCAGCCGGTGCTCTGGTGGTGCCCCGACCCGCGCATGGTGCTGGAAACCCGGCATTTCAGGATGCACCGCTCACTACGCAAGACATTGAACAGTTTCTGCAGCGATACAGCTTGCGAGGTGAGGTTTGACAGCTGCTTTGGCGAGGTCATTCGTACCTGCGCGAGCAAGCCGCGCGAGGGGCAACCCGGCACATGGATATTGCCCTCCATGGTGGACGCCTACATCGCCCTGCACGAGACTGGCCATGCACACAGCGTGGAAACATGGATCAATGGCGAACTGGCGGGTGGACTGTATTGCGTGAACCTCGGCGGAATGGTGTTCGGCGAATCCATGTTCGCGCACCGCAGCGATGCATCAAAAATCGCGCTGGCGGCGCTGGTCGCATTTTGCAGGGTCAACGAGATTTCCCTGATTGATTGCCAGCAAAATACAAGGCACCTCGCGTCGCTGGGCGCTGCAGAAATGGATCGCGGGAATTTCCTCACGCACATTGGCAATGTGCTCGGCAAAGCCGCCCCCGTCTGGCGATTTGACCCCGTATACTGGAACGAGTTACTGCCAATACGGACTCCAAAGCTACCGTGACGCATCTCAAAGACCTGCCGCTGCAAACCCTGCAGTTCTACGCTACAGCCCCCTACCCCTGCAGTTATCTGCCGGGCAAGCAGGCCCGGTCACAGGTCGCCACCCCCAGCCACCTGATTCACAACGACGCCTACTCTGAACTGGTTGCCAACGGTTTCCGGCGTAGCGGAATGTTCACTTACCGTCCCTATTGCGATGGCTGCCAGGCCTGCGTGCCACTGAGGGTTCCAGTGAATGACTTCCGGCCAGACCGAAGTCAGCGCCGCGCCTGGAGTCGCCACAAGACGCTAACGGCAAGGGTACTCAAGCTTTGCTTCATGCCTGAACACTATGAGCTTTACCTGCGCTACCAGAACGGCCGGCACGCAGGTGGAGGCATGGACCACGACAGTATTGACCAGTACACGCAGTTCCTGCTGCAAAGCCGGGTGAACTCAAGGCTTGTAGAGTTTCGCGAGACGCTGCCCAACGGCGAACCCGGGGCCCTGAAAATGGTGTCCATCCTGGACGTGCTTGAAGACGGAATTTCCGCCGTTTACACCTTCTACGAGCCGGATGCCAGGGCGAGCTATGGCAACTACGGCGTCTTGTGGCAGATAGAGCAGGCCAAACGGCTGGAACTGCCCCATGTCTACCTCGGTTACTGGATCGCTGAAAGCCAGAAAATGAATTACAAGGCAGGATTCAGGCCGCATCAGATACGTGTGAATGACGAATGGATAGCGGCTGGCACGGTTTGACCAGGGCGCGCGGCACGACTGACGCAAACCAGCAGATGCAGCGTAATTTCACAGGGTAAAATCATCTGCAGAAAGCCTGCATATGAAAAAGTCTGATAGCGCACTTCCTGCGACCCCAACGGTCCAAGTTATCGAGCGGATGTTTACCTTGCTGGAAATCCTGGCCCATCGCGAAGAGGCGATGTCGCTCAAGGAAATCAGCGAGAAATCCGGCCTTCACCCTTCAACCGCCCATCGAATACTTAACGACCTCGCGACAGGCCGGTTTGTTGATCGCCCGGTTGCAGGAAATTACCGTCTGGGTATGCGTCTTCTGGAGCTCGGTAATCTGGTGAAGGCAAGGCTTAATGTTCGCGACGCCGCTTTGGCGCCCATGCGAGAACTGCACAAGCTGACACAACAGCCGGTGAACCTGAGTATGCGCCAGGGCGATGAAATCATTTATGTGGAGCGCGCCTTCAGTGAACGCTCGGGCATGCAGGTCGTGCGCGCAATTGGTGGCCGGGCACCGCTACACCTCACCTCAGTCGGCAAGCTGTTTCTCGCATTTGATGACCCCCAGCGCCTGAGGACTTATGCAACGCGTACAGGCCTGTCAGGGCAAACAAAAAACAGCATCACGCAGTTGCCAGTGCTTGAACGCGAACTCTCCAGGGCACGGCAATACGGTATTGCCAGGGACAATGAAGAGCTTGAGCTGGGTGTTCGCTGCATGGCTGCAGGCATCTATGACGACCAGAACAATCTGGTGGCGGGCCTGTCAATTTCCGCGCCTGCAGACCGGCTTGACGAACACTGGTTACCGAAATTGCAGGCAACTGCGGCCGAGATATCCACCGCCCTGGGGTACAAACCGCGATAGTGCGATCAGGACGCAAAAAAACCGGCCGAGGCCGGTTTTTTATTGGGCTCATCGCTTCTCAACCATTCACCTGCTTGACCGACGCACTGAGGTTCAGCTTGCCTGCGACTGGATTGGCTTCGACCCAGCGACGCACCCGCTCGGCATCACCAAGGCGGCTCAATTTGCCGGCCGAATCCAGGAACACCATGATCAGTTTGCGACCAGCAATTTTGGTCTGCATCACAAGGCACTGACCAGCTTCTGAAATGTAGCCGGTTTTCTGAAGGCCGATATCCCAGTCAGGATTTTTGACCAGCCGGTTGGTATTGTTGTACTGCAAGGTACGGCTTCCGACGGCCACCTGGTAGCCCGGAGATGTCGTAAGTTCGCGGAGCATGGCATCGCCGTGGGCAGCGCCGACAAGCGTAGCCAGATCCTGGGCACTGGACTGGTTGCGGCTGGACAGCCCCGTAGGCTCTGCATAACTTGTGTCATTCATACCAAGCAACTTTGCCTTGGCATTCATGAGACTCACAAACACCGACATGCCGCCCGGATAGGTGCGACCCAGAGCGTGTGCTGCGCGGTTTTCGCTGGACATCAAAGCGAGATGCAACAGTTCTCCACGAGTCAGCGAGGTCCCGACCTTCAAACGTGAGCTGCTGTGCTTTTCAGTATCCACATCATCCTGAGTAACTGTGATGACTTCATCCATAGGCAACTTGGCACCGCTGACGATCACGCCGGTCATCAGCTTTGTAAGCGATGCAATCGGCAACACTGCGCGGTCGTTCTTGCTGAAAAGCACTTCGCGCGTGTCCTGGTCAATGACCAAAGCAACGCTTGACTTCAGGTCCAGCGGATCCTGGGAGGAATGAAGGCCGGCAATCTGCCCATAGGACGGCACAGGCGGCGCGGAAACACGGATAACAGACTTGCGTTTCGCTCCCACGACAAATCGGGCACTCTTACGCGATGTCACAACTTTCTTTGAAGTTGCAACTTTTGTAATTTGCACCTTCTTGGCTCCGCGTTTTGTTGCGGTGTGTCCTACCGAAGGCAATGTGAGCGCGGCGAACAGGGCAACCAGGCCAAAAATTTGAAATGTGCGGCTAAAAACGGGTTTAGACATGGTGGCAGCCCTGTTTGTGATTGCAATTAAACGCATGGGCTGGAGTGTATACAAATAGAAAAAGTCACGCAATATCAAAAACTTGCGTGACTTTCCTACAAACCAGGTCAAATGCGTGAGATTTAACCTACCTGTGCACAAATCTTCGCATGAGATATCAGTAAGTACTTGAATTTAAAGGATTTAATTCTTGAATTTGTAACTTAACCCTGGGCGGCGACCCGGTCGGCTTTACTTTGCAGCTTGTTCAATGCGTTGAGATAAGCTTTCGCAGAAGCCACAACAATGTCGGGATCCGAGCCGACACCATTCACAACTCGTCCGCTATTTTGCAACCGGACTGTTACCTCGCCCTGGCTTTCCGTCGAGCCGCTGATGGCATTTACGGAATAAAGCACCATTTCGGCACCACTTTTCACGTGTGACTCAATCGCCTTGAGAGACGCATCCACTGGTCCGTTACCGTCAGACTGCCCTTTGACCTCCTTGCCCAGCACCGTAAACACGACGCTGGCCTGGGGGCGCTCTCCGGTTTCGCTGTGCTGGGACAGCGAAACAAAACTGTATTGCTCGTTGTCGTGGCTGATACTTTCATCGCTGACGAGCGCCAATATGTCCTCGTCAAATATCTCGCTCTTGCGATCGGCAAGATCTTTGAACTTGATGAAGGTACTGTTGATGTCGGCTTCGCTTTCCATGGCCACGCCCAGTTCCTGCAGCCGCTGTTTGAAAGCATTCCGGCCGCTCAGTTTGCCCAGCACGATCTTGTTGGCGCTCCAGCCCACATCTTCGGCACGCATGATTTCATAGGTGTCACGAGCCTTGAGCACGCCGTCCTGGTGAATGCCGGATGCATGTGCAAAAGCATTCGCACCCACCACCGCCTTGTTCGGCTGCACAACGAAGCCCGTGGTCTGGCTGACCATGCGGCTCGTAGCCAGAATGTGTTTGGTGTCGATGCCAAGGGAGAGCCGGAAGTAGTCCTTGCGGGTCTTGACTGCCATCACTATTTCTTCAAGTGAGCAATTGCCGGCACGCTCGCCCAGGCCATTGATCGTGCACTCCACCTGGCGCGCACCACCGATCATGACACCGGCAAGTGAATTGGCCACGGCCATGCCGAGGTCGTTATGGCAATGCACAGACCATACGGCCTTGTCGCTGTTGGGAATGCGCTCTCGCAGATTCTTGATGAAGTTGCCGTAAAGTTCAGGAATGGCATAACCAACCGTATCGGGTACGTTGATCGTCGTGGCACCTTCTGCGATCACAGACTCAAGCACCCGGCACAGGAAGTCCGGGTCTGAGCGATAGCCATCTTCGGGACTGAATTCGATATCGTCTATCAGGTTGCGCGCAAAGCGCACAGACTGTTTGGCCTGTTCAAAAACCTGATCAGGACTCATCCGCAGTTTCTTT
This sequence comes from Polaromonas sp., assembly GCA_965228025.1. Taxonomy (GTDB): domain Bacteria; phylum Pseudomonadota; class Gammaproteobacteria; order Burkholderiales; family Burkholderiaceae_C; genus Polaromonas. The sequence goes on from CBDDGX010000022.1 coordinate 78,387, forward strand.
TCCATGTGCAGCGCACTGGTGGCAAGAAAGATATGAAGCCGGGCAGATTTTGCCGGCTTCAGGGCATCAGTGGCACGAGAGATATCCCGGTCATTGGCGCGGGCCAGCGAGCAGATTATCGAGTCCTTGATGACTTCGGCGATCGCCTTGACACATTCAAAATCGCCGTTGGAACTGGCAGCAAATCCGGCCTCAATCACATCGACCTTGAGGCGCTCAAGCTGGCGGGCAATGCGGAGTTTTTCATCACGCGTCATCGACGCGCCAGGAGACTGCTCACCGTCACGCAAGGTCGTGTCAAAAATGATTAATTTGTCGGACATGGTGACTCCTGTATTTGTGGGGTGCGTGTAGTTGTGTCAGCGAGCTGGGCACGCTGCAGGCCCGAAATAATAGCTTTCAATGAGGCAGACACGATATTTGCATCGCGCCCGACGCCAAATACCGTATGCTGACCGACCCGCAGTTCGAGATAGGCTACAGCCTGCACATGGGCGCCGGAGCCAATCGCGTGTTCATGGTAGTCGAGGACGCGGACCGTCTCTCCAGTGGCCTTGCCCAGGCCGTCCACAAATGCATCAATCGGGCCGGTACCGGAACCATGAATCCGGACGGCGCGACCAGCCAGACTTACAGCTGCCGTCAGCGTCACAGGTTTGTCTGGCGATGCGCTGGAGGACTCAATCTGGTGACCCGGTGTTTGCGTTGTGCCCAAGCCATATTCGCGCTCGAAGAGGTCATGCAGATCCTGCGCGGTCAGTTCCTTGCCCGTGGTGTCCATAACCGCCTGGACGACCTGGCTGAACTCAATCTGCAGGCGACGGGGGAGCTCAAGGCCATATTCGCTTTCGAGGAGGTAAGAGATTCCCCCTTTGCCCGACTGGCTGTTGACGCGGATGACGGCTTCATAACTGCGTCCGAGATCTTTAGGGTCAACCGGCAGATAGGGCATATCCCATATGTCGCCCTCCTTACGGGCTGCAAGGGCTTTTTTAATGGCATCCTGATGAGAGCCGGAAAACGAGGTGTACACAAGATCGCCTGCATAGGGATGGCGCGGATGTACGGGCAACTGATTGCAATGCTCCACCGTGCGCCGGATTTCATCAATGTCGGAGAAGTCCAGTTGTGGGTCGACACCCTGGGTGTAAAGATTGAGCGCAACATTGACCAGGTCAAGATTGCCAGTGCGTTCGCCGTTGCCAAAGAGACAGCCTTCAAGGCGGTCAGCGCCGGCCATGACTGCAAACTCGCCCGCAGCCGTACCGGTACCGCGGTCATTGTGGGGATGAACAGACAACACGATGGAGTCACGGCGTGCAAGGTTGCGATGCATCCACTCGATCATGTCGGCAAAAATATTGGGCGTCGAGTGCTCCACCGTCGATGGCAGGTTCACGATACATTTTTTCCGTGGTGTCGCCTGCCAGACCTCCGTAACGGCATCAACCACACGCTTGGAAAAAGCCAGTTCAGTCCCCGAGAACATCTCTGGTGAATACTGGAAAGTCCATTGTGTTTCAGGCTGCCCTGCAGCCAGTTCGTTAAACAGCCGTGCCTGGCTGGTAGCAAGGTCAACAATGCCATCCTCGTCAAGGCTAAGCACCACCTTGCGCATGACAGGCGCGGTGGCATTGTAGAGATGCACAATCACGCGCCGTGCGCCGCGCAAAGATTCAAATGTGCGACGGATAAGCGGTTCGCGGGCCTGTGTCAGCACCTGTATGGTGACGTCATCTGGCACCAGTCCGTCATCAATCAGTTTGCGGAGGAAATCAAACTCGACCTGTGAGGCAGACGGGAAACCAACTTCGATTTCCCTGAAGCCAATATCTACAAGGGCTTTGAACATCTTCAACTTGCGCGGGATGTCCATAGGCTCTATCAGGGCCTGATTGCCATCGCGCAGATCCACGCTACACCACACGGGAGCCTGTGTCAGCACCGCATCAGGCCATGTACGGTCTGCAAGGTGCACGGGCTCAAATGAGCGATATTTACTGGATGGATTTTTCAACATGTTCCGGTCTCTCAGTGGCTGGGTGGTGGATAAAACCAGCAGCCCAAAGAAAAACGGCCCGCTGCTGGTGCATACGGGCCGTCGAATCTGGTGAACGCGTGCGCTACCGTCTCCGCCCGTTGGCAGATAGCAGTAGTGCTAGCGAAATCTTGTTCATGGCGTAAATACTATCACAATTATTTGTGGAGTCCACGTTCGTCGGGTTCATCTGTGGATGTAGAGATCACACTGGTTTGCAAACCTTTGGCTTTTCTATAACCATACACAACATAACCCGACAGGCCGTACAGAATGAACAACCCGAACATCACTGTCGGCGGATGAATATTAATCACGGCAATTCCAAGCGCGATCAAAACGATCACGGCAAAAGGAACGCTGCGCTTCATGCTGATGTCCTTGAAACTGTAGAACGGCACATTGGTGACCATGGTGAGACCGGCATACAGCGTCAGGGCGAAGGTGACCCATCGCACCTCTGAGCCGGCAATCCCTGCGTCCGTCATGAGCCAGATGAACCCGGCGACAAGTGCAGCAGCGGCCGGGGAAGGCAGGCCCTGGAAGAACCTTTTATCCACCACGCCCGTGTTGACGTTAAAGCGTGCAAGCCGCAAGGCCGCGCACGCGCAATAAACAAAGGCGCCAATCCAGCCCCAGCGGCCCAGACTGGTCAATGCCCAGACGTATGCTATGAGCGCCGGCGCAGCACCAAACGACACCATGTCCGAGAGAGAGTCCATTTGCTCACCAAACGCACTCTGCGTGTTGGTCATGCGCGCAATGCGGCCATCAAGACTGTCGAGCACCATGGCGCAGAAGACGCCGATGGCAGCCTGGTCGAATCGACCATTCATGGCCATCACGATGGCGTAAAAACCGCCAAAAAGAGCGGCAAGAGTGAAAAGGTTAGGCAGTATGTATATGCCCTTCCGGCGCTTTCGTACAACGACCTCTTCAGACGTTGAACTTGCTTCCTGACCATCATGCATAAAAGTACTCCAATTCACACTGTGCGCGTAACAGGCCGTCAAACCGATAGCCAGACAAAGCCGACGCCAGCTGAGGATAACAAACCCGCATTCTGGATTCTGACTGTGACATTAAAAAAAGCCGCGCAGGAAGCCTGCGCGGCTTTTTGCAGGACAAAGCCTGCGGTTCGGTTAGTTGCGAGTCTGGTCAACCAGCTTGTTTTTCGCAATCCAGGGCATCATGGCTCGCAGCTGGCTTCCAACTTTTTCAATGGAATGTTCCGCGGTGAGGCGACGACGGGCCGTCATGCTTGGGTATCCGGTGCGGCCTTCGAGGATGAACATCTTGGCGTATTCACCACTTTGAACACGCTTCAATGCGGCACGCATGGCGGCACGCGACTGGTCGTTGATGACTTCTGGTCCGGTGACATACTCACCATACTCCGCATTGTTGGAGATGGAGTAGTTCATATTGGCAATGCCACCTTCGTAGATAAGGTCCACGATGAGCTTGAGCTCATGCAGACACTCGAAGTAGGCCATTTCAGGTGCGTAGCCAGCTTCCACCAGGGTCTCATAACCCATCTTGATAAGTTCAACGGCACCGCCGCAAAGAACAGCTTGCTCGCCAAACAGATCAGTTTCAGTTTCTTCCTTGAAATTCGTTTCAATGATGCCGGCCTTGCCGCCACCATTGGCCATCGCGTAGCTCAGGGCGAGATCACGGGCCTTGCCGGTCTTGTCCTGATGGACCGCCACCAGATGAGGCACACCACCACCCTGCGTGTAGGTGTTGCGCACGGTATGGCCAGGTGCTTTGGGCGCAACCATCCACACATCGAGGTCTGCACGCGGCGTGACCTGGTTGTAATGAACGTTAAAGCCGTGGGCAAACGCAAGAGAAGCGCCCTGCTTGATATTCGGAGCGACGTTGTTGGTGTAGACCTCGCCGATCTGCTCGTCAGGCAACAAAATCATCACGACATCAGCAGCTTTCACGGCATCATTGACTTCCATCACGGTCAGGCCAGCTTTGCCAACCTTGTCCCACGACGCGCCACCCTTGCGCAGGCCGACCAGAACCTTGACGCCGCTGTCGTTCAGGTTCTGTGCGTGTGCATGGCCCTGGCTGCCATAACCGATGATCGCCACTGTCTTGCCCTTGATCAGGCTCAGGTCGCAATCTTTGTCGTAATAAACTTTCATTTTTTTCTCCGGATAATTCAAAAAAGGTTCTGGCGAAATGCCCAATGACAGGCTCAGGGCGAACGGCAAACACTTATCGCCACTCTTCCAATCCGTTCGCGTTGAGCCTGTCGAAACGCGCGCACGGACAACTCAAAATCAGACTCTGAGGATTCGCTCTCCGCGACCAATACCGCTGGAGCCTGTCCTGACAGTTTCCAGAATGGCGCTACGGTCAATTGCTTCAAGGAAAGCATCGTTTTTGGACTGGTCACCGGTCAGTTCAATGGTGTAACTTTTCTCAGTCACATCAATGATCCGCCCGCGGAATATATCAGCCATGCGCTTCATCTCCTCACGCTCCTTGCCCACCGCGCGGACCTTGACCATCATGAGCTCGCGCTCGGTGTATGAGCCTTCTGTCAGGTCAACAACCTTGACGACTTCAATCAGGCGGTTCAGGTGCTTGGTGATTTGCTCTATCACGTCGTCCGATCCACTCGTCTGTATCGTCATTCGCGACAGCGTTGGGTCTTCGGTGGGCGCGACCGTCAGGCTTTCAATGTTGTAGCCGCGGGCAGAAAACAGGCCCACGACCCGGGAAAGGGCGCCAGGCTCGTTTTCCAGTAAAACTGCAATGATGTGTTTCATAAAAGATTCCTCTTTTCGCCGCCCTCCCCTGCGCACGGTAATGCGCAGGCTTGGCAAGCAATAGATTCGTCAGAAGACGGGGATTAAACGGATGTAACTCGAAAACTCAGAGGTCCTCAGACCCCAACAGCATCTCGTTGATGCCCTTGCCGGCTTGCACCATCGGGAAGACATTTTCGGTAGGGTCGGTGCGGAAGTCCATAAAGACAGTCCGGTCCTTGAGCTTGCGAGCCTCACGCAACGCCGGCTCAACATCCTGCGGCTTTTCGATCAGCATGCCAACGTGACCATAAGCCTCGGCGAGCTTCACGAAGTTTGGCAGTGCATCCATGTAGCTGTGGCTGTAGCGGCCTTCGTAATCCAGCTCTTGCCACTGGCGCACCATGCCAAGATAACGGTTGTTCAGCGAAACGATTTTGACCGGCGTGTTGTATTGCAGGCAGGTAGAAAGCTCCTGGATGCACATCTGAATCGAGCCTTCACCCGTGATGCAGAAGACCTCCGAATCAGGCTTGGCCAGCTTGATTCCCATGGCATAAGGCAGGCCAACGCCCATGGTGCCCAGGCCACCAGAGTTGATCCAGCGACGCGGCTCTTCAAATTTGTAATACTGGGCCGCCCACATCTGGTGCTGACCGACGTCGGAGGTAATGTAGGTATCGGTGTCCTTTGTCATCTTGCATAGCGTTTCCACAACGTACTGCGGCTTGATGACATCACCCTTGCCCATGCTGTACTTCATGCAATCGCGCTTGCGCCAGCCTTCAATCGTGTCCCACCAGGCACCAAGTGAATTTGAATCCGGTTTCAGCCCGGACTCCTTGATCATGGAGATCAGCTCGTTCAGCACATCCTTGACGTCGCCAACGATGGGGATATCGACCTTCACGCGCTTTGAAATGCTCGAAGGATCAATGTCGATGTGGATGATTTTTCTCTCGTTCTGGGCAAAGTGTTTCGGATTACCGATAACACGATCATCAAAACGTGCGCCAACAGCCAGCAAAACATCGCAGTTTTGCATGGCGTTGTTGGCTTCCACTGTTCCGTGCATGCCCAGCATGCCAAGAAATTTCCTGTCGCTCGCCGGATAGGCGCCAAGGCCCATCAGGGTGTTCGTGCACGGGTAGCCAAGCATGTCCACCAGCGTGCGCAATTCCTGAGACGCATTGCTCAGCAAAACCCCGCCACCGGTATAGATATAAGGCCGTTTGGCCGTCATCAGCAGCTGCAAGGCCTTTCGAATTTGCCCACCGTGGCCCTTGCGCACAGGGTTGTACGAACGCATTTCCACCGTCTGCGGGTAACCCGTGTAGGCCGTCTTGTTGAACGACACATCTTTCGGGATGTCCACAACCACGGGACCTGGCCGGCCGCTTCTGGCAATGTGGAAAGCCTTCTTCATGACCTCGGCCATGTGTCGCACGTCTTTAACCAGAAAGTTATGCTTGACGATAGGTCTGGTGATGCCGACTGTGTCGCATTCCTGAAATGCGTCGAGGCCTATGGCGGCCACCGGCACTTGTCCGGTGATGATGACCATAGGAATGCTGTCCATGTAGGCCGTTGCGATACCGGTAATCGCATTGGTTACGCCGGGACCCGAGGTCACCAGCGCTACGCCGACGTCGCCGGTCGCGCGCGCATAGCCATCAGCCGCATGCACTGCAGCCTGCTCGTGACGTACCAGAACGTGCTGGATTGAATCCTGCTTGTAAAAGGCGTCGTAAATATGAAGTACCGCACCGCCTGGGTAACCCCATATGTACTTGACGCCCTCAGCCTGCAGGGATTTGACAAGGATTTCGGCACCGCGCAGTTCCTGCGATCCGGTCGATGAAGTTGAATTTGCAGACGCTGCTGCAGCGGAAGTAATTTCCGCTTTGGAGATTTCCATGATGATGAACCTTTGTGAATTTCTCTAACGAAATACCTTGGGTGCCTCTTCGCCTGCCCTTGTGGGGCTGCGTCAAGACTTGAGGCCAAAACCATGAGCGGAAACATAAACCGCCGAGCCATGACCCGTTTGCCGTTTGAATTGCAGGTCGTATTATGACATTTCATGTTGTTCAATCACCGCAACAGCGCAGAATCCGGCCCTCGACGCGCGCTGCGATGCGATAATTTTGGCTAAAGCACCACAATAGCCGCAGACCTGGACAAAACCGGACCCCCTTACCGTTGGCAACCGAACAAGAACTTTCTGACTTCCTGAAAAGCGTTGAAAAACGGGCTTTCAAGAGAAGCATCTACCATGTTCGGGATGAAGAAGCTGCTCTTGACATAGTCCAGGACAGCATGATGAAGCTGGCGCACAGCTATGGCGACAAGCCTGCGGCGGAACTGCCCATGCTTTTCCAGCGGATTCTGTCAAACACCACGCTGGACTGGTTTCGCCGCCGCAAGACCAGAAACGCGATTTTCTCCAATATGAGCGACTTCGAATCGGCCGGGGATGACGGAGATTTCGATATTCTGGAAACTTTAGAGGCCCAAACCGGATCAGAGGGAACAGAAAGCGCCCAGGATGCGACTGAACGGGCGCAAATCCTGCGGGAAATCGAAGAGGAAGTAAAACAGCTGCCGGGCCGTCAACGGGAAGCGTTTCTGATGCGTTACTGGGAGGAGATGGATGTCGCTGAAACTGCTGCTGCCATGGGCTGCTCCGAGGGCAGCGTCAAAACACACTGTTCACGCGCTGTCCTGGCTCTCAGTAAGGCGCTGGGTGCCAAAGGGATAAAACTATGACGAATTCACTACAAAATCGCGCCGACATCCTCCAGGACCGCTTTGCACTCAAAGCCACCTCATACCTGTCTGCAGGTACTGCTGACCTGCCCTACGATATTTCCGAGCGACTCCGTGCTGCCCGCGTGCAGGCTGTTGCAAAACGCAAGGTCGCACGCACCCAGACAGCCGGAGTTTTGGCCGTATCCGGTGGTAGCGCAGTTGTGGGCTGGGGATCAGACGATGGACTCAACTGGTGGTCACGCATTGGTTCCGTAGTGCCCTTGCTGGCACTTGTGGTAGGTCTTTTGACCATCAATTCAATCCAGAATGACAATCGCGCCCAGGAAGTTGCCGAAGTAGATGCAGCTTTATTGACAGACGAGCTGCCGCCTGCCGCTTTTGCAGACCCCGGTTTTGTCCAGTTCCTGAAAGCCACCCGTTAGGCCTTGCCATCCCGATTGACCAAATGATCGCGCTGGCTGCACCCGCTCACACTTCAACGACAACTGAACTCACTGCTGTTCGTTCCTCCCCGGTTGGAAACCTGGCAAAGGCAACCTTGTTGTCATTGGCTTTGTTTCTTTTGGTAGGTTTATGCTTCCCGGCTTTAGCCCAGCAGCCGGCAGCAAAGCCGCTGCCGGCGTCCAGCACGGCTGCGGGCAGCAAGTCGACCGCCCCATCAGTCAAAACCGCACCCGTTGTGTCGCGGCCTTCATGGGCTGAACTCACGGCGATGCAGCAGCAGACCCTCAAGCCCCTGGCTGCAAGCTGGAACAGCATCAGCGAGCCTCAAAAGCGCAAATGGCTGGAAATTTCAAAGAACTACCACTCGCTCGCCCCCGATGGGCAGGCTACGATGCACAGCCGCATGAACGAGTGGGTGGCACTGAGCCCGCAGCAGCGCGCTGAAGCACGCCTGAATTTCGCCAAGACAAAAGAGTTGTCGAAACAGCTGACCCCTGAAGAGAAAAAAGCAAAGTGGCAGACATACCAGGCACTCAGCCCTGAAGAAAAACAGAAACTTGCAGCCAAGGCTAGTGCCCGTCCAACGGGTGCAGCTACGGCAGTCAAACCCGTCGCACCTCAAAAACTGGCGGCAGTGCCACCAGGTGGCGCAAAAACTGCCCCTAAAATGGTGCCAGCCCCAGCTATAGGCAGTGTCCCAGCTACAGCAGTTCCGGCGACTGCAGTACAGCGCTGACCCTGTCCCGACACGGCCCAAAACCAGCCGAAACGTGTATCTCGCGCGGCCAAAGCGCAAACTACCGTATTGCCAAACCCGCCATTACACCGAAATTGAATACTTTGTCCGTACCATCCTTACCCAGACGCATGGCGTGCTGGGTTTATGAGGGCTTGCTGATGTTCGGCGTTGTCTTCATAGCCGGCTATCTTTTCAGTACCCTGAGCCAAACCCGCAATGCTCTCGACAACCGCCATGCCCTGCAGGCTTTCCTGTTCGTGGTGTTTGGGATCTATTTCGTATGGTTTTGGGCCAAGGGCCAGACCCTGGCCATGAAGACCTGGGATATCCGGGTGGTCGACAGGAACGGCGCGCAGATCACGCAACAACGTGCGCTGCTTCGCTACATACTCAGCTGGATCTGGTTTTTACCCCCCCTTGGCATCAGCTGGTTTTTGGGGCTTCCAGGCATTGAGGGTGCCGTGCTTGCACTGGGCTGGGTGGGCGTCTGGGCCGTGTTGGCCAGGTTTCAACCTCAAAAGCAGTTCTGGCACGACGCCTGGGCGGGTACGCAGCTGGTCACCTGGACTGCCCCGGAGCGGTCCCGGAAAAACAGGCGCAATGCACAAAAAGCAGAAAAAGCCGCTTGATACGCCACACGGACAAAACATCAAGCTGCAACAATCCGCCCGCAGAATATCGGCATGTTTGAACACCCCCCTCACGCAGCATCGCCACTGCCGGCATCCGAAGCCAATCCCCAGAAACACCGCAAAGGCATGAGTCGACTATGGCATGCATTCGGCTACTCATTGGCCGGACTGCGTGCAGGCTGGCATGAAACGGCTTTCAGACAGGAACTGCTGGCCTCTGCCGTACTGCTCCCCGCCGCCTTCTGGCTGGGAAGTACCTGGATGGAAACAGCCATGCTTGCTGGCACCGTCATTCTCATCATGATTGTCGAATTGCTGAACACGGGCATAGAGACAGCCATTGACCGCATAGGCCCGGAATGGCACGACCTCTCCAAACGGGCCAAAGACATGGGAAGTGCCGCGGTGCTGCTCAGCCTGATACTCTGCGCAGGCACGTGGCTGATGGCCCTGCTTCACAAACTCCCGGGATAAACAAACCTTGCCAGTACCCCCAACACCCGCTTTTTCACTCTGTGTTTACTGCGGCTCGCGCGCCGGAAACGATCCGGAATTTTCAGCAACTGCCGAATTCGTCGGGACCTGGATAGGTCAGCATGGCGGCCAACTCGTCTATGGTGGCGGCCGCAATGGCCTGATGGGTATCGTTGCCGATGCAACGCTGGCCGCCGGTGGGCGGGTGATTGGGGTGATTCCCAAAGCACTGGTTGAAAAGGAATGGGCGCACAGCGGCTGCACGGAACTCCACATTGTTGAGAACATGCATGAGCGCAAGCGCATCATGGCCGAGAACGCAGGCGCTTTTCTGGCCCTGCCGGGGGGAATTGGCACTCTTGAAGAGTTTTTTGAAGTCTGGACGTGGCGCCAGTTGGGCTATCACGACAAACCGGTGGGGCTGCTCAACATGGGCGGTTACTACGACAGCCTGCTGGCTTTCCTCGGCTCATCAGTCACCGCCGGCTTCATGAACGACGCCCTGATGAACCTTATCCACGTGAACGGGCAGGCTGAACCGCTTTTGACGGCGCTGGTCAATGCAGCAGGAATTTCGTCCGCTGCGACCCGGCTGGATCAGATATGAACTGATCCGCTGCCGGATACTGAAGTCAATCAGACGGCTGCGTCGTCTTCCTCGCCTGTGCGTATGCGCAAAACGCGCTCAACACTGGTGATGAAAATCTTGCCGTCACCGATTTTTCCGGTCCGTGCAGCGCGCACGATGGCCTCGACGCAGCGATCAACATCAGTGCTTTTAACCACGACTTCAACCTTCACCTTGGGAAGGAAGTCGACCACATACTCCGCACCCCGGTACAACTCTGTATGGCCTTTCTGGCGGCCAAAACCCTTGACCTCCGTCACGGTCAGCCCGGTGACGCCGCATTCAGCAAGTGCTTCACGGACCTCTTCCAGCTTGAAGGGTTTTAGGATTGCGGTAATTTGTTTCACTGAAAGTCTCCGTTAAATAAAGCTGGTCAGCCATGTTGTTGGCATGAATGTAGCGCCTATTCGGCCAGTCGTATGGGACAGCCGCTTCAAGCCCTGAATTTGCTGGTGATAGGGTAGCGCCAATCCTTGCCGAAACTCCTGTGAGTTACCCGGATTCCAACCGGGGCCTGCCGCCGTTTGTACTCATTGATCTTGATAAGCCGGGTGACACGCTCGACCACTGCAGGCTCGAAACCGGCAGCAATGATGCTGTCAATGCTCTGGTCGTTTTCCATGTAGCGCTCCAGGATCGCATCCAGCACCTCATAAGCCGGCAAGCTGTCCTGGTCGGTCTGGTCGGGCCTGAGTTCGGCACTCGGCGGCCTGGTGATGATGCGCTCCGGGATGGGTTGGCTACCTGTACCGTAAGGATCGTTCTCATTGCGCCAGCGCGCCAGCTTGAACACCGTCGTTTTCAACAGGTCCTTGATCACGGCAAAACCGCCCGCCATATCGCCATACAGGGTGCAATAACCTGTTGCCATTTCACTCTTGTTGCCGGTCGTCAACACAATCGATCCAAACTTGTTCGACAGCGCCATCAGAAAAACACCCCGGATACGCGCCTGGATGTTTTCCTCGGTGGTGTCCTCCGCCAGCCCTCTGAATTGCCCCGCCAGTGACGCCTTGAACGCCTCAAACTGGGGAACGATGGATATCTCGTCGTAACGCACCTTCACGCGTGCAGCCATTTCACGGGCATCAATCCAGGAGATATCCGCCGTGTAGGGCGATGGCATCATGACCGTGCGGACCTTGTCCGCACCCAGCGCATCCACGGCTATGGCCAATACCAGCGCGGAATCAATGCCGCCCGACAGACCAAGAATCGCGCCAGGAAAACCGTTCTTGCCGAGATAGTCACGCACGCCAAGCACCAGCGCGTCCCAAAGATCTGCCTCGTGGCTGCGAACTGGCGCCACACTTGCCGCCAGTTGAATCCCTGGCTGGGTACGGCGCACGTCGATATGGAACAGACTCTCACGGAAACTTTCAGCCCGGCCGGTGAGAGAGCCATCGGGCTGCAGGGCGAACGAAGCCCCTTCGAACACAATTTCATCCTGGCCGCCCACGAGATGCGCATAGACCAGCGGCAGTCCGGTGGTTTGCGCACGTGCAGCCATCATCATTTCCCGCTCGCCCCCCTTGCCCACGTGAAACGGGGAGGCATTGATGACCACAATCATCTCGGCACCCGACTCGGCGGCAAGCCTGGCCGGTTCTTCAAACCAGGCATCCTCACAGATCAAAAGCCCGACGCTGATGGCATCTTCGCCTTCACCAGCCTGAAATACACATGTCCCCTTTCCGGGTGTGAAATAACGCCGCTCGTCAAACACCTGGTAGTTCGGCAACTCTCGCTTGGCGTAGGTTTCAATGATGCGCCCCTCACGCAGCACCATGGCGGCATTGTGGCGTTGCTGGACCTCGACACTTCTGGTGCGCACGCCCAGGCCGCTGTCACCGTGTGTCGGTGTCCCCACCACCACCGTCAGGCCTTTTAACCCGGCAAGCGCATGGGCCACCAGATTCACGGCATCATCACAGGCGCGGATGAAGGACGGGCGCAGAAAAAGATCTTCGGCCGCATAGCCGCAGATGGCCAGCTCGGGCGTAACCACCAGTCGCGCACCTTCAGCGTAGGCAGTCCGGGCAGCTTCGATGATTTTTTGGGCGTTGCCCGGCATGTCGCCCACGCAGTAGTTCAATTGGGCGACGGAAATTTTGAGTGACATAAAAGAGATGGAACCCGCAAACACGTGAAAAACGACTCAAACGATTATGTCATTCGTGTGCTGGATTCGCCGCTGGACATTGATGCCCGCGCGTGGAATGCATTGCTGTCGGAACAGGAGAAGGACGGCGTGATCAACCCCTTCATGCGCCACGAATACCTGGCCGCCATGCACGAGAGCGGCAGCGCTGTTCCAGAGACGGGCTGGACACCCCGCTTCATCACCTTATGGAACGGCGAGACGTTGGCAGGTGCATGCGCGCTGTATTTAAAGTCGCACTCCTACGGCGAGTATGTTTTCGACTGGGCCTGGGCCAATGCCTACCAGCAGCACGGGCTGAAGTATTACCCAAAGGCGCTGGTCGCAGCCCCGTTCACGCCTGTACCCGGCGCACGCCTGCTTGCCCGTACCCCGGAAGATCGCACGCTGCTGGTCAAGGCCATCACGGCGTGGTGCGAGGAAGAGAAACTGTCATCGCTGCACCTGCTGTTTGTCGACAATGAAGATGTTCAGGCCTGCGAAGCGGCGGGCCTGATGCTGCGGCATACGGTGCAATTTCACTGGAATAACCTGAATCCTGCATCCGGCGGGCAGTTCAGGGATTTTGATGATTTCCTGATGTCCCTCAACCAGGAAAAGCGCAAAAAGATCCGCCAGGAGCGGCGTAAGGTCGCTGATGCGGGCATCACCTTCCGCAGCTCACTGGGCAAGGACATCGAGGCCGGCGATTGGGACTTTTTCTACCGGTGTTATGAGCGCACATACTACGAACACGGAAACGCACCCTACCTGACGCGCGACTTTTTCCAGCGCATGCAGCAAACCATGCCAGAGAACTGGCTGCTCTTCGTGGCAGAACACACGCCTGCAGGCGGCGAGCAACAGCCCATCGCCTGCAGCCTCGTGGCGGTGAATGCGGCATCGGAGAACCCGGTGGCCTATGGACGCTACTGGGGCGCGCTGGCGCGGGTTGATTCGCTTCATTTCGAAGCCTGCTACTACCAGCCGCTCGAATGGTGTATCGCCCATGGTTACGAACGATTTGAAGGGGGTGCCCAAGGTGAGCACAAGATGGCACGAGCCCTGTTACCGGTGAAGACAACCAGCGCCCACTGGCTGGCGCATCCCGCATTCGCCGATGCGGTGGAGCGTTTTCTGGAACGCGAAGGCGAAGGCATCAACAGCTACATGCAGGATCTCGCCCAACGCAGCCCGTTGAAAAGCGCCCAATAGCTTTTCAGGAAAAATTCAGCGGGCAACTGCCGATTCGCACCAAAGCGTTGCATAACCGCGACTGATTTAAGTTTTTTTGCACCAAACAAGGGTTCCAGTTTGGTGCGCAACCGTAGAATAAAAATCAGCCGGAACATATCGTCCGGCGTTTATACGGAAACTTCATCATGAAAAAAATCTTCTCCGTCTGCGCAGTGGTTGCAGCCACTTTCGTTGCAGCTCCAGCTTTCGCACAAGGTTATATCGGCTTCGGCGCCGGCTCCGCCAAGCTCACCGGCGTCGACGGCAGCCAGGGCATCGCCCCCTCCAGCCTGAGCGGCGGCAACACCAGCCGAGGCCTCGTCAAGCTGTACGGCGGCTACCAGATTACCCCCAACTGGGGCGTTGAGGCTCAGTATTCCGACCTCGGCACCCGCGACCTGACGCTGCGCAACGCGGCAGGCGTGACGACGGCAACCGGTTCCTACAAAAATTCGCAGTTCAGCATTGCCGGCACCGGTACGCTGCCACTGAGCTCCGGTTTCTCGCTGCTCGGTAAAGTCGGCGTGACGGCTAATGCCAACCAGCTGACCGTCGTCGGTGTGCGTGCTACCGGCAACACAACTTCCTTGCTGCTTGGCTTGGGCGTTGCTTACAACTTCACGCCAGCACTGTCCGCACGTCTTGAGTATGAAGACTTCGGCAACGTCGCCAAAGATGCGCCTGGCGGCACAGTCCGTGGCAGTGGCTACTCCCTGAGCCTGAAGTACGCGTTCTAATCAAACGCTTCTTCCAAAAAAAGCCGGGCTCGACCCGGCTTTTTTTTCCCCTGAAAATCCGCCCGGAGGCAAAATAAGGGGCGTATCGCCATGCTCCCGACCGCATCCGTCACCCATTCCCCTCTCGGCCGCGCCCACGCTCGCCGCCTGCGCGAAATCTACCGCTCCGCCGGCTGGCCATGCCAGGACCTGCTGGAAATAGAGCTGCTGGCCGCAGGCCTGCTTGAACGGGTCGGCAGCAACAGTGGCCATGAAACATTGCGCGTGACCGACCCGGGAATGGCCCATCTGGCCAGCGCTCTGGTCAAGAACCGCTCGGCCCTCTCAAAACACGAAACCCTTGTAGAACAGGTCGCCCGCGACATGGTGCGCGCCGGGCGCATTGCCTGGCGCGGGCTGGGCCTGCGCGCCCAGTTGCCTGCGGAAGCCGAAGGTGGTAAGTTGCGCTGGTGCATGGCAAAGCCTGATGTCTTCTCCATCCGCAACACTTCCGTCGCCGAGTACGTAGACCCGATCGTGCATGAGATCAAGGTACACCGCTCTGACCTGCTGGGCGACCTGCGCAAGCCCGAAAAACGTGCCGCCTACCTCGATCTGGGTGGCGAGTGCTGGTATGTGCTGGGTTGCGACGCCAAAGGCCATCCAATTGCCACAGCAGAAGAAATACCCGTGGAATGCGGCGTGATGCTGGCGCAAAACGGCAACCTGACTGTCCTGCGTGCCGCGCCGCGGCGTCAGCGACAGGCCCTGCCCTTCGGCGTCTGGCTGGCACTGGCCAAGGCCACGCCGGTCTCAGGGCTGACCGATGATGACCAGGGGCTGCTGGCTTGCGACTGACCGGTCCGGCAGACGGTGCCTGGCCGAATCTGTAAAAATTTAATGTTTACGGCAAAGTATTAACGTAAACATTAAAATTTCTTCAATTGTTAATATACAAGTTAACATTTCCATTTTCGGTAATGCCAAAACCGGTCGGGTGCTTAAAAAACAGGCAAAAATGACCTGTTTTTTAGCATCAAGTCGGCTGCAGCCCTTTAAATACGTGCGTGAGCCGCTACTAAATTCATAGTTATTTCGCCACTCCCGCCCGTTGACCACCATGCGCCGGGGCCGCTGGAGCAATCGC
Organism: Polaromonas sp.; assembly: GCA_965228025.1. Classification (GTDB taxonomy): domain Bacteria; phylum Pseudomonadota; class Gammaproteobacteria; order Burkholderiales; family Burkholderiaceae_C; genus Polaromonas. Next base: position 94,121 of record CBDDGX010000022.1, read on the forward strand.
GGCTAACCCTAGTGCTGCGCCCAACGCAGCTCGGTTAACGTGACCTCTACGGAGACAACAACAATGAAATCACTGACCGGCCTGGACGCGACATTCCTTTACCTTGAGACCCCCGAGATGCCCATGCATGTGGGCTCCTTCAACCTGTGCGAACTGCCGGCCGGTTTCAAGGGCAGCTTTCACAAGGAGGTCACCAAACACATTGCCAGTCGCATGCATCTGGCGCCCGTCTTCAGCCGCAAGCTGGTCTTCATGCCGCTGGATCTGGGCCACCCGATCTGGGTCGAGGCAGATTCGGTGGACATTGGTTTTCACATTCGCCGCGCCGATCCGGCAAAAAAGGGCGCGGCACCGATGACGTTGGCAGAGGCCCACAAGCTTTGCGCGCAGTTGCATGGGGAATTGATAGACCGCAACTACCCGCTCTGGGAGTTCTATATCTTTGACCGCATCAAGCTGCCCGCGTCCCAGGGCGGCAAGGTGGTCGCCGGCTTCTTTTCCAAGATCCACCATGCGGCGCTGGATGGCAAGGGCGGTGTCATGCTGGCCAACGCCCTTATGGACATGGGCCCGGTCCCGCGCGAAGTGCCGCCGCCTGATCCCAACCGCCGCCGCAAGCTGGAGTCCGACCTCAAGCTCGGCAAGATGATCGGCTCGGTCTTTTCGAGCTCGCTGGGCCAGCTGGTCAAGGCGGCCAGATCACTGCCGTCTGCTGCCAGCACATTCGGCAGCACGCTGGCAAAACAATCAGTGGGCACTTCGGCTACGGGGGTCAAAGCCAAAATGCCCATGAAACTCGCGCCCGCCACGCCCTTCAATGCAGGCATCACCACCGGCCGGGTCTTTGTCACCGCCACCGTGCCGCTGGCGGAATGCAAGGCCATGGGCAAGGCAGTGGGCGGCTCGTTCAACGACATCGTGCTGTGGCTCTGCTCGACGGCACTGCGCAGCTACCTGACGCAACACCACAGCCTGCCGAAAAAATCACTGGTGGCCGCCATGCCGGTCTCGTTGCGCGAGGCTGGCGCGACCGATGCAACGAATCTCGGCAACCAGGTGAGCATGAGCCTGGTTGAGCTCGGTACACACCTGGCGCACCCGCTCAAGCGCATGAACGCCATCATGGCCTCGACTGCGAAGGTCAAAACGTCGATGCAAAGCCTCAAAGGGCTGTTGCCGACGGACTACCCTTCCCTGCTGGCACCCTGGCTGGTCGGCGGCGCCGCAAAGATGGCCCTGAATGCCTATGGCAAGAGCGGCATGGCCAGCCGCCTGCCCATGGTGGCCAATCTGGCGATTTCCAATGTGCCCGGCGCGCCTGTGCCCCTGTATCTCGCGGGGGCGCAATTCCTGACCTTTCACCCGCTGTCCATCATCCTGCATGGCCTGGCGCTGAACATCACCATTCAGACCTATGCAGGCCATGTTGATTTCGGCATCGTTGCAGACAAAAAAGCCCTGCCTTACGCCAATGACCTGGCCAAAGCGATTAAGGCCGCCTTCAGGGAAGCGCAAAGCCTGCTGGCGCCCGCCATTACGGCCACAGTCGCCAAGGTGACGAAAACCTCGGCAAACACAGCAAAGTCAGAGAAACTTCCTACGGCAACAGGCACAAAGCGCGCCGATACTGCAACCAGGTCCACAAAAGCAAACACCTCCAATGCCCCAAGCCATGGCAAGCCCGCAGTCAAAAAAGCCGCCCTCAAAAAACCAGGCCGCAAGCCAGTCTCAAGATAGTTTCGCAATGCCGCACGACCAACCGCCCAGCGCATGGCTGCTGGCACTGGAGCTGCGCGCATTCTGGGAGTTCGGCGCACTGCTGCCTTCATGGCCATTGCTGGCGCGCGCCCCCAAAGGTGATGGCCATGCCGTGATGGTGTTCCCCGGCCTTTCGGCCAACGATGCATCCACGGTGCCGCTCCGGCACTACCTGCAGTCGCTCAACTACAAGCCCTGGGGCTGGGAGCAAGGTTTCAACTTCGGCCCCCGCGCAGGCGTGCTCGACGAAGCCAAAAACAGCCTCATCCGCACTTTTGAAAGCAGCGGCCGGAAAGTCAGCCTGATCGGCTGGAGCCTGGGCGGCGTGTATGCGCGTGAGCTGGCAAAAGAGCTGCCGGACATGGTGCGTGGTGTCATAACGCTGGGTACCCCGTTTGCTGGTTCGCACAAGGCCACCAATGCATGGCGGATTTATGAACTCACCAGCGGTCGCAAGATTGAACGCGAAGCTGAAAGTTATGACCTGCCGGGGGCACCACCTGTGCCGACCACCAGCATTTACTCACGCACCGACGGCGTGGTGGCCTGGCAGGCCAGCATCCAGGCGCCCGACAAAACCAGGCCGCACACCGAAAACATAGAAGTCCTGGCCAGCCATATCGGCCTGGGCGTGAACCCCAGCGCCTGGTGGGCGGTGGCTGACCGGCTGGCGCAGCCCGAAGGCAAGTGGACGCCTTTTTCACGCGAAGACAAAGGGCGCCTTCACGGCTTGATCTATCCAGACCCGGTTCGCAGCCGTTGATGAAGCCGCTCACGTAAAAAAAGGCCCGTCAAGGCCCTTTTTATGGAATAACTGTGCCGTTAGAAATCATGCACATTGAACTGGTAGTCCGCCGTGACTTCACCCAGCAGGCTCAAGCCAACATCAGGCGCTGACCGCAACGCTTCTGAAATTTTCCTGTTGAAGCCGACAAGGATATCCTTGGCCTTGTCTGCCGACTCCGGCGTGACGCCCTGGTCTTCGTACTGCACCACATAACCGTGTGCGGCAACGCCGATTACAAAATAGAAGGCCGCATTGGATGCGTCTTCCTTCATCAGGCGGAAGGCATCCTTGTAAAGAAGCTTGAAGGAATCGGTACCCGATTCCGCCTTCTCAAACCTGCCTGCCGATTCATCAAAATTCATTGCCTGGCTCCTGAAATGGCGGGGCCATCATTGGCCCGGTGCATGTACACAGTATCAGGCAAACCTCAGGCGTTCGCCTTGGCGTAATTGGCAATGCCGTCGGCGATCTCCTTGTGGGCCGCGTCGGTGCCTTCCCAGCCGTTGATCTTGACCCACTTGCCTTCTTCCAGATCCTTGTAGTGCTCAAAGAAATGGGCAATGGTCTTCAGGCGCAGGGGGTTCATGTCTTCAGGTTTCTGCCACTGGGTGTACAGGGAACATTTCTTGTCGATGGGCACGGCCAGCACCTTGCCATCTTCACCGGCTTCGTCGGTCATCTTCAGGATGCCGATGGCGCGGCAGGTCACCACCACGCCGGGAATCAGTGGCACGGGCGTGATCACCAGCACATCGACCGGGTCACCGTCGCCGCTGAGCGTCTTGGGCACATAACCGTAATTGGTCGGGTAGTGCATGGACGTGCTCATGAAGCGGTCCACAAAAATCGCGCCGGACTCCTTGTCCACTTCATATTTCACCGGATCAGCATTCATCGGGATTTCAATGATGACGTTGAAGGCTTGGGGGGCGTTTTTGCCGGGAGTAACTTTATCGAGGGACATGGTTGCTTTTAAGTTGAAGAAAAGGGAACTGGTGCCCGCCTGGTGAGCCTGGCTGCAGCGGCCGACGCTGGCACATGCTGGAAGGGGCAGTCGGTATTTACCCTCATTTTACTGATTCAGGCCTGACACTTCGTCAAGATGTCACGATTTGGCGTTAAATTTCAAAGGTTGGCCAATCGTCTCCGAACGCAGAAGTCGTGAGCAACGAGGAAGCAACGCAGCGGGGGCACCGCTAGCGTGGCGCCCCCTCCAAGCGAAAAACGACACAGGAGATTCTTATGACAGGCAACTCAGCGCTTATTCTTGCGCTCGTCTGCGGGCTGGTAGCCGTGGCTTACGGCATCTGGGCGCGCAGCTGGATTCTTTCCCAGGACGCAGGCAACGCCCGCATGCAGGAAATCGCAGCCGCCATCCAGACCGGCGCAGCCGCGTATCTGGCACGGCAATACAAAACCATTGCCATCGTCGGCGTCATCCTCGCCGTACTGATCGGTCTTTTCCTCGACGTCAAGACCTCACTCGGCTTTATCGTCGGCGCGGTTTTATCCGGCGCCTGCGGGTTTATCGGCATGAACGTCTCGGTGCGCGCCAATGTGCGCACGGCACAGGCCGCCACCAAAGGCATTGGCCCCGCACTTGACGTTGCCTTCCGCGGCGGCGCCATCACCGGCATGCTGGTGGTCGGTTTGGGCCTGCTCGGCGTGACCGGCTTCTACTGGTTCCTGGCCGGTGGTGCAGCAGCCGACGCAAAACTGCCAGCCATCCTGAACCCGCTGATCGGCTTTGCCTTCGGCTCGTCCCTGATCTCGATCTTCGCGCGCCTCGGCGGCGGCATCTTCACCAAGGGCGCTGACGTCGGCGCTGACCTGGTGGGCAAGGTGGAGGCAGGCATCCCTGAAGATGACCCGCGCAACCCTGCCGTGATTGCCGACAACGTGGGCGACAACGTCGGTGACTGCGCCGGCATGGCGGCCGACCTGTTTGAAACCTACGCCGTCACGCTGATCGCCACCATGGTGCTGGGCGCCCTTCTGCTGGCCAGCTCGGGCACAACCGCCGTGGCGTACCCGCTGGCGCTGGGTGGTGTCTCCATCATCGCGTCCATCATCGGCTGCTTCTTCGTCAAGGCCTCGCCCGGCATGAAGAACGTGATGCCTGCGCTCTACAAGGGCCTGGCAATTGCCGGCGTGCTCTCGCTGATCGCCTTCTTCTTTGTGACGAAATGGCTGATGCCCGATAACGCCATCATGGAAACCGGCACGCAGATGCGCCTGTTCGGTGCCTGCGCTGTCGGCCTGATCCTGACAGGCGCACTCTGCTGGGTGACCGAGTACTACACCGGCACGCAGTACAAGCCCGTGCAGCACATTGCACAGGCATCGACCACCGGCCACGGCACCAACATCATTGCCGGCCTGGGCGTGTCCATGCGTTCCACCGCCTGGCCCGTGATTTTTGTCTGTATCGCCATCATGGTGTCCTTCAAGCTGGCCGGCCTTTACGGCATCGCCATCGCTGCGACCTCGATGCTGAGCATGGCCGGTATCGTCGTGGCGCTTGACGCCTACGGCCCCATCACCGACAACGCAGGCGGCATTGCCGAGATGGCCGAGCTGCCCAGCAGCGTGCGCGACATCACCGACCCGCTGGACGCAGTCGGCAACACCACCAAGGCCGTGACCAAGGGCTACGCCATCGGTTCTGCCGGCCTGGCGGCCCTGGTGCTGTTTGCCGACTACACGCACAAGTTAGAGAGCTACGGCCGCGCCATCAGCTTCGATTTGAGCAACCCCATGGTCATCATCGGCCTCTTTATCGGCGGCCTGATCCCTTACCTCTTCGGTGCCATGGCGATGGAAGCCGTGGGCCGCGCAGCCGGCGCCGTGGTGGTTGAGGTACGCCGCCAGTTCCGCGACATCAAGGGCATCATGGACGGCACGGGCAAGCCCGAGTACGACACCGCTGTCGACATGCTGACGACCGCGGCCATCAAGGAAATGATGATCCCTTCCCTGCTGCCCGTGGTCGTGCCGATTCTGGTCGGCCTCTTCCTTGGCCCGCAGGCGCTCGGCGGCTTGCTGATGGGCACCATCGTGACCGGCCTGTTTGTGGCGATCTCGATGTGTACCGGCGGCGGCGCATGGGACAACGCCAAGAAGTACATCGAAGACGGCCATCACGGCGGCAAGGGCTCTGAGGCCCACAAGGCGGCCGTGACCGGCGACACCGTGGGCGACCCGTACAAGGACACGGCAGGCCCTGCCGTGAACCCGCTGATCAAGATCATCAACATCGTGGCGCTGCTCATCGTGCCGCTGATGATGAAGTTCCACACCGCCGAGGCTGCACCTGCTGCACCGATGGCGGCACCCGCCCCCATCAGCGCACCGGCCATGGCGCCCTCCTCATCCATGCCGCCATTAGGTAACACCACGCCGACTGTGATGCCTACGCCTGCTGCCTCCAAATAGGCAACGGCACTCTCCCAAAAGCCCGCCTGCACCCTGCACGCGGGCTTTTTTGGTTGCAAAAACCGTCTTTCAAAGCCATGCAACTCAATTACATCGCCAACACCTCTGTTACTTCATCCTCCGGCCGGACCATCCCCGTGCTCGATCCGTCTGACGGCCAGGTTTTTGACGAGATCCAGCGCAGCAACGCCGCCGACATCGACACCGCCGTGCGCGCCGCCCGCGATTGCCTGGACCTCGTCTGGCACAAGGTCAGCGCCGCAGAACGTGGCCGGCTGCTCATGCGCCTCTCGGCAAAGATTGCAGCGCATGCCGATGAACTGGCGCTGATAGAGCAGCGCGACTGCGGCAAGCCCGTCAAGCAGGCCAAAGCCGACGCGGCAGCGCTGGTGCGCTACTTCGAGTTTTATGCCGGTGCCTGCGACAAGCTGCACGGCGAGACCATTCCCTACCAGGACGGCTACAGCGTCATGACCTGGCGCGAGCCGCATGGCGTGACGGGTCACATCATTCCGTGGAACTACCCGATGCAGATTTTTGGCCGCAGCGTGGGCGGCGCGCTGGCCGCCGGCAATGTCTGCGTGGTCAAGCCTGCTGAAGACGCCTGCCTGTCGCTGATTCGCGTGGCCGAGCTGGCGGCCGAAGTCGGCTTTCCGGCTGGTGCCATCAACATCGTCACCGGCTACGGCCATGAGGTAGGCGACGCGCTGGCGCGTCACAAGGGCATTGACCACATCAGTTTTACCGGCAGCCCTTCGGTCGGTACGCTGATCCAGCAGGTGGCTGCCGAGCGGCACTGCCCCGTCACGCTGGAGCTGGGCGGCAAGAGCCCGCAAATCGTCTTTGCTGATGCCGACCTGGAGGCCGCCATCCCCACCATCATCAACGCCATAGTTCAGAACGCCGGCCAGACCTGTTCGGCCGGTTCGCGCCTGCTGGTGGAGCAATCGATTTATGAGCCGCTGCTGGAGCGCCTCGGCCATGCCTTCGAGAACCTGCGCGTCGGCCCGGCAGCGATGGACCTTGATGTCGGCCCGCTGATTCGCCAGAGCCAGCAGCAACGTGTGTGGGATTTTCTGAGCGACGCACAGGTCGCCAACATCCCCATGGTGGGCCAGGGCCAGATCGTGGATGAAGCACCCGACACCGGCTTTTACCAGGCCCCTACCCTGCTGCGCGATGTGCCGGTGATGCACAGGCTGGCGCAGGAAGAAGTCTTTGGCCCGGTGCTGTGCGCCATGAGCTTCAAAAACGAAGAGCACGCCATCGAACTGGCGAACGCCACGCAATTCGGCCTGGTCGCCGGCATCTGGACACGCGACGGCGCGCGCCAGTTCCGCATGGCCAAACAGGTCAAAAGCGGCCAGGTCTTCATCAACAACTACGGCGCGGGCGGCGGCGTCGAGCTACCTTTTGGCGGCGTGAAGTCGTCGGGCTACGGGCGCGAGAAGGGGTTTGAAGCGCTTTATGGCTTCACCACGCTCAAGACGGTGGCGGTGCGTCATGGCTGAATTGCGGCATTCAGCGCCCACCTTGTCCACCGACTGGCAAATCGGCATGTCCAGCCCGGCCAAAGCCATTGAATACAGCGACACCTTCATCGCCTTTGGCCGCCCGGCCCAGGCGCTGTCCTTGCTGCATGCAGCCGTTGCAAAGTTCCCTGAGGACACCGGCCTGCGCCTGGCGCTGTCCAAAGCGCAAGCACTTGACCAGGAGCTGGTCGCTGCGCGCAATGGACCACCCCTGCTGCTCACCATCCCGGTGATCGGTTTTCTGCTCTGGTGCTGCAGTTTCGCGATCTACGGACTCACACAGGCGCCGTGGAAGATCAAACCGGTTTTTGCGATCCTGCTGGCATTCATGGCGTTTGGTTGCTACGCAGCGACCCGGCACGCCATCGCAAGGTGGCGAATGGGAAAGCAAAAAGCCTGAAATACGTCGATTTTGCCGTATACATTAAAAATTTAACGTTTACGTTAAAAATTTGGTTTGCATCAGCTTTAGCCATCGCCCAAATCGCAAAAAATCGCTCCAATTGCCCCTTTTCAGCCATTTTCAGGCATCAAATCGGCCTTCAGACCAATATCCATGAGCGTGAGCAGCTACAAAAATAGTAGCAAACCAGCATCGACAACGAACCACGAAAAGAGACAACCATGCGCGTGAAGAACAAATCCATCATCGTCACCGGCTCGGGCGGCGGCATAGGCGAAGGCATTGCGCGCCGGCTGGCGACCGAGGGCGCACAGGTCATCGTCAATGACATCAATGTGGCACTGGGTGAGAAGGTGGTTGCGGCCATCGTCAAGGCTGGCGGCACGGCCTCCTTCTTCGCCGCCGACGTCACGAGATCTGCCGAGGTGAAAGCGCTGGTGGATGCAGCCGTCCAGCGCTACGGCAAGCTTGATGTCATGGTCAACAACGCCGGCTGGACGCACCGTAACCAGCCGGCCCTGAACGTGAGCGAAGACGAGTTCGACAGGTGCTACGCCATCAACGTCAAAAGCATCTACCTCTCAACCATCCACGCGGTGCCGGTGTTTCGCGCCAATGGCGGCGGCAGCTTCATCAACATCGCCTCAACGGCCGGCGTGCGGCCCCGCCCTGGGCTGACCTGGTACAACGGCTCCAAGGGCGCGGTCATCACCACGTCGAAGTCGCTTGCTGCCGAACTGGGGCCCGACAACATCCGCGTGAACTGCATCAACCCGGTCTTCAACCCAGACACCGGCCTGTCGGCCGAATTTGCCGGCGGGCCGGTTGACGAAGACCGCAAGGCCAGATTCAGGGCCAGCATTCCGCTGGGGCGCTTTTCAACCGCACTGGACGTGGCCAATGCCGCGCTTTACCTGGCCAGCGACGAGGCGGACTTCATCAGCGGGGTCTGCATCGAGGTGGACGGAGCCCGCTGCGTCTAGACCGTAATAGCCACCGGCACTGCAGGGCAGCGCCAATGCGGTAAATTCCAGCTTCATCCCACCATGACCACCAAGACCATTCCCCTGGCAGACCTGCGCTATGCAAGCCGCGTACCGCACATCCCTGCCCGGCTGGATGCGCCCACCGGCCTGCTAGCCGACACCTTGGGCCGGCCGCTGCGCGATTTGCGCATCAGCGTCACCGACCGCTGCAACTTCCGCTGCAGCTATTGCATGCCCAGCGAGGTGTTCAACAAGGACTATGCCTTTTTGCCGCAAACCTCGTTGCTCAGCTTTGAAGAAATCACGCGTCTGTCAAAGATTTTTGTAGCCCACGGCGTCGAGAAAATCAGGCTGACCGGCGGCGAGCCGCTGCTGCGCAAAAACCTTGAAGTGCTGATTGAAATGCTGGCGAAGCTTCAGACGCCTGATGGCAAGCCGCTGGACATCACGCTCACCACCAACGCATCGCTGCTGGCCAGAAAGGCCCGGTCGCTGAAAGACGCCGGCCTGCAGCGCGTGACCGTCAGCCTCGATGGGCTGGACGATGCCGTTTTCCGCCGCATGAACGATGTGGACTTCCCGGTCGCTGACGTGCTTGGGGGCATAGAGGCCGCACAGAAGGTCGGCCTGGCGCCCGTCAAGATCAACATGGTCGTCAAGCGCGGCACCAATGATTCGGAAATCCTGCCCATGGCGCGCCACTTCCGCAACACCGGCACGGTCCTGCGTTTTATCGAATACATGGACGTGGGCGCCACCAACGGCTGGCGCATGGACGAGGTGTTGCCTTCTTCGCAGGTCATTGAGCGCATCAACGCCGAATTCCCCCTGTTGCCCATCACGGCCAACTATGCCGGCGAGACGGCCGAGCGCTGGCGTTATGCAGACGGCGGCGGCGAGGTCGGAGTGATCAGCAGCGTCACCAAGGCGTTTTGCGGCGACTGCAACCGCGCCAGGCTGTCGACAGAGGGCAAGCTGTTTTTATGCCTGTTCGCCAACCAGGGCCACGACTTGCGCGCCCTGCTGCGCGGCAACTACGGCGACGACCAGTTGTCAGCGGCGGTGGGCCATGTCTGGCAGGCGCGCAGCGACCGTTATTCAGAGCAGCGTGCTGCGCTTCCTGCAGATACCAGTCAGCCCGGCATCAACGGCAGGCGCGTGGAGATGAGCTACATAGGCGGCTAGGCCGGCGCTGGGCAACAGGCCAGGCCATGAGGCCCGGCAGGTTTTATTTGGCGATATATTCCGGCTCGCCGTGATGGCTGGCTGCTTCCTTCACCTCGGCCGTGTTGGCACCCGGCACTGCCGCACGCGCAAACAGCGTGTACATGGTCGGCACGACAAACACCGTCAGCAAGGTACCCAGCGACATGCCGCCTACGATGACCCAGCCAATCTGGGTGCGGCTTTCTGCACCGGCGCCGTGGGCGAAGGCCAGTGGCACCGCGCCCAGCACCATGGCGCCAGTGGTCATCATGATCGGGCGCAGGCGCTGGGCCGAGGCCTTGACCAGTGCATCAATCATTTCCATGCCCTGCTCTCGCAGCTGGTTGGTGAACTCGACAATCAGAATGCCGTGTTTGGTGATCAGGCCCACCAGTGTGATGAGGCCAATCTGTGAATAAACGTTGAGCGACCCTCCTGACCATTTAAGCGCCAGCAGCGCGCCAATCATGGACAGCGGCACCGACAGCATGATGACCAGCGGATCGACAAAACTTTCAAACTGCGCAGCAAGCACCAGAAAAATAAACACCAGCGCCAGGACAAAAACAATGGCCAGCGCGCCCTGGGAGTTTCTGAACTCGCGCGACGTTCCGTTCAAGTCGGTGCTGTAGCCGGTCTTCAATATCTTTGCGGAGGTCTGGTCCATGAACCTCAAGGCCTCTCCCAGCGAGTAGTCGGGCGCCAGATTGGCGGTGATGGTGGCAGAGCGGCGCTGGCCGAAGTGGTTGAGCTCGCGCGGGGACACGCTCTCACGCACCTTGACCAGGGCCGACAGCGGAATGATGGCGTCGTTGCGGCCACGCACATAAATGCGGTCGATGTCTTCGGGCGTGGTACGGCCGCTGGCATCTGTTTGCACGATCACGTCGTATTGCTCGGCATCGCGTTTGTAGCGCGTCACATTGCGGCCACCCAGCAGGGTTTCAATCGCCTTGGCAACTACTTCAACGCTGACGCCCAGGTCGGCCGCCTTGTCGCGTTCGACCTCAATGCGCAGCTCGGGCTTGTTCAGCCGCAAATCGATGTCTGGCGAAACAATGCCGGGGTTTTTGGCAATCTCTTCAAGCATCTGGCGCACCACAGCGTTGAGGTTCTGGTAACTGTCAGAGGTCTGTATGACAAAGTTGAGCGGCCGCTCGCGGAAGCCCTGGCCGAGCGAAGGCGGGGTGATGGGAAACGCCGTCACGCCGGGCAAGGCATTGAATTTGGGCTGCAACTGCCTGGCCAGATCGATGGTGGAGCGGTTGCGGTTGTCCCAGTCAACCGTACGGTAAACGACGCTCGCCTGCGCCACCGTGGGGTTGCCGACGCTGGCAAAGATACGGTCGAACTCGGGAAAGGACTCGCCCATTTTTTCGAGCGCCCGCGCATAGCGGTTGGTGTAGTCCAGCGTGGCGCCGTCGGGCGCATTCACGTTTGCCAGAATCACCCCGCGGTCTTCAATCGGCGAAAGCTCCTGCTTCATGGTCGGAAAGACCAGCGCAATGGCCAGCGCGCTGAGCAGCATGACGCCGACCACAATCCAGCGCGCCTGCAGCACAAAGCCCTTCACCCGCTCGCCGATGCCGCCAGTCGAAGACGATGGCGACTGGTACCTGGTGGTGACTATCCACCGCAGCAAGGCGCCGTAGCGGTCTGACATGGACGTCAGCACCCTTTCCATGAAGCGGTCGAAGCGGTTCGGGTTGGGGTTGTGCTTGAGCAGCTGCGTGCACATCATGGGCGTGAGCGTCAACGCTACAAAACCCGACACCACCACGGCACCGGCAAGCGCCAGCGCAAACTCGACAAACAACCGGCCAGTGCGGCCCGGAGTGAAGGCCAGCGGCGCATACACCGCCACCAGCGTCGCCGTCATGGTGATCACCGCAAAGCCTATTTCACGCGCGCCCTTGATGCCGGCTGAAAACGGGTCCATACCTTCTTCAATGTGCCGGAAGATGTTCTCCAGCATCACGATGGCGTCATCCACCACCAGGCCAATGGCCAGCACCAGCGCCAGCAGGGTCAGCGTGTTGATGGTGAAACCGGCGAGGGCCATCAGCGCAAAGGTGCCGACCAGGCTGACAGGAATTGTGACGATGGGGATGATGGACGCACGCATGGTACGCAAAAACACAAAGATCACCAGTGCCACCAGGCCAATGGCTTCGGCGATGGTGCGGTAAACGTTCTTGACGGAGCGGTCGATGAAGACGGAGTTGTCGTTGGCCACGTCAATCAGCATGTCTGCCGGCAAATCGGTCCTGAGTTTGGGCAGAGCCTCACGCACACCTTTGGACAGGTCCAGCGGATTGGCGGTGGCCTGACGGATGACGCCGATGGCCACGGCAGGCCTGCCGTTCAGGCGCACGGCAGTGCGTTCATCGGCAGCGCCCTCTTGCACACGCGCGACATCGCGCACCTTGACCGAGAAGCCGTTGACGTTCTTGATCACGATCTCACCAAACTGCGCGGGCCTGACAAGGTCTGTCTGCGATGTGACGCTGAACTCGCGCTGTTGCGATTCGATACGGCCGGCAGGCAGCTCAAGATTGCTGCGCCGAATGGCGTCTTCGACATCCTGCGTGGTGAGCTTGTACGCCGCGAGCTTGTCGGTGTCCAGCCAGACGCGCATGGCATATTTGCGCTCACCGAAGATACGCACGTCGGCCACACCGCTGACGGTCTGCAGGCGCGGTTTGACAATGCGGTTGATGATGTCGGTGATCTGTAGCGGCGTCATGGACTCGCTGGAGAACGCAATCTGGATGACCGGGAATGCATCGGCCTCAACCTTGGCGATGACGGGCTCTTCAATCGCCTGGGGCAGGCGGTTGCGCACGCGCGAGGTGCGGTCACGCACCTCGGCAGCGGCAGAGTCGGCATCTTTCTCAAGCCGGAAGCGCACGCTGATCTGCGCCTGGTCGGCGCGGCTGATGGACGTAATAACGTCTACCGCATCAATGCCAGCAATGGAGTCTTCAAGCGGCTTCGTCACCTGAGACTCGATCACTTCGGCCGAGGCGCCAGCGTAACGCACGCTGACGGTGACGACAGGTTCGTCGATCTTGGGATACTCACGCACATTCAGCCGGTTGAAGCTGACGGCACCCACCAGCAATATCAGCAGCGACAGCACGGTCGCAAACACAGGGCGGCGTATGGATGTTTCAGCGAGTTGCATGGTTGACCCAGTACTTGTTTGACACGTGTTGACGCAGGAATCTAGGCGCGGCCGGCTCTGGCGACCGGACGTGCGACGGATGCCGCTTCAGCGCAAGGGTTGGGGCCGGATGTGCGCGCCGCGCCTGAGGCCACGACTGCAGGCAGGCGCGGTGCAGAAGCGGCCGCAGCCGGCGCAGACGCTGCAGCTGGCGGCGCCGCAGCAGCAGAAGCACCCTGCGTAGCAGCACCCGGTGCCGAAGCCCTGGCGGCCGGAACGCCGCCACCCACAGAACGGGCACTGGCGGAAAGATCTGCCAGTGTCACCATCGTGCCGTCACGCTGTATGCGCTGCTGGCCTGTGGTGACGATCATGTCGCCGGACTCCAGCCCCTCAAGTATTTCCACCTTGCCGGGACGGCGCAGGCCCACCTTGACCTCCACCCTCTTCGTTGCACGTGTCTGTGCGGAAGAGCCCGGCAGCAGTTTGATGACAAACTGGCGCCCGCCCTGGGGAACAATCGCTTCCTCGGGAATCAGCCTGGCGTTTTCACGTTCGCCAAACACTACGTTGACCCGTGCAAACATGCCGGGTCGCATCTGGAGCTGGCGGTTGTCTATGCAGCCGCGCACGCCCACGGAACGGCCGTTGGCGTCAATCAGGGGATCGATGGCCTGCACCTGTGCGGTGAACTTGCGCCCGGGCAAGGCGTCAATGTCGAGCATGGCGGTCTGTCCACGCCGGAGCTTGCTCTGAAAGCGCTCGGGCAAGCGGAAATCAACAAACAGCGCATCGATATCCTCAATGTTGACGATATCGGCGCCATCCTTGAGGTAGTCACCCACGTTGACCAGCCTTATGCCGGCAATGCCGTCAAAGGGCGCAACAATCTTTAGTCGCGCTGCAGTCGCCTGCGCCAGCGACAGCTTGGCCTGCGCCACCTGCAGGTTGGCGGCGCTTTCATCGAGAGAGCGCTGGCTGATGAAATTTTGAGCGACCAGTTCCTGGTTGCGCTTCTGGTTTGCCTGGGCAATCGAGAGTTCGGCCTGGCTCTGCTGAACCTGCGCCAGCGGCAACTGGTCGTCGAACTGAACCAGCACCTGGCCCTTGCGCACACGTTGGCCATCGGTGAAATTGAGCTGGGTGATGCGCCCACTGACCTCGGGGCGCAGCACAACGCCCCGCCTTGACCGCAAGCTGCCAACGGCCTGGGTGTCGTCGGTGATTCTCGCAACTTCAACCCTCGCAAACTCTACCGACAGCGGTCTGCCATCAGAAGGTCCACTCGCTGGCCCTTGTGGGGCCCCTGCCACCGAAGTCGATGCGCCAGATCCATCATTGGCTTTTGGTTTCTGGTACCACCATGCAGCGCCTGAGGCCACTGCAATGCCCGCCACCGCGACCACCGTGTAAATTGCTTTTGATGCCATCTGGAAGGAGAGTTGTTATAAAAAGATACAAACTTCCAATGTATCAGCAGACAGTCCTGAACCCGCCCTTTTTCACCCGGCATACAGGGTGATACGCGGCGGCTTTACAACGACTTTACAGACTGGGCCTACATGGCGCGGCCACCGATGATATGTACGCTTATGGTGCAGGGTTTGTCCGTAGGGAACTTGTTGCACCCGCCCAGGTCACAGACGGCCCAGAGCCCGCTCAACACCCTTGTTGGCCAGCGCATCAGCGCGCTCGTTGCCCGGGTCACCCGCATGCCCCTTGACCCAACGCCAGTCGATGCGGTGCCCGCTTGAGCCCACCAGCGCGTCAAGCTTTTGCCAAAGGTCTACATTCTTCACCGGCGCCTTGGCGGCAGTACGCCAGCCGCGCGCCTTCCAGCCGTGTATCCATTCGGTGATGCCCTTGCGAACATATTCGCTGTCGAGATACAGCGTGACCGCGCAGGGCCGCCTGAGCGCCGCAAGTGCTTCGATGACAGCCGTCATTTCCATGCGGTTGTTGGTTGTGCCCAGTTCCCCGCCAAAGAGTTCCTTTTCTGTGCCGCCCATACTGAGCAGCACACCCCATCCGCCCGGGCCGGGGTTGCCCTTGCAGGCACCGTCGGTATAGATGATGACCTGCTGGGGTGCCGCGTTGTCCTGTGAATCTGCCATCTGATGCATTTGTTTAAATTGATTACTCGGAAAGAATTGAATCGGCTTCGCGCCGGGCTTCACGGCTTGCTTCACGTCTGGTGGTTGGCCCCCTGTTGGCAACCACGGCTGGGGCGGCGGCTACTGCCTTGCGCGTCTTCCAGGCAGGCTCAAGAAGCCTCACACCCTGAACACGCTTGACCGCGACCACCAGGTACACCGCGCCAAAAATGGGCCACCAACGTGCGCCGGCCTTGTCCATCCATTCAAAGCGCGACAGCCACTTCTGGCTTGTCAGGGCGGGCCGGTAACAACCGAAGCGACCGGACTCTACCTCAAAACTCAACAGGCGCAACCAGTCACGCAAGCGCCAGTAGCCAATGAATTCACCTGCTTCAGGCAAAAACAGGTCGCCGTGGCCAAGCCGGCGGTAAAAGTGCCCGCGCGTCTGCCGCATACTCCACAGGCTGGTCGGGTTCAGGCCACTGATGACCACGCGACCCTCCGGCACCAGCACGCGCTCGACTTCGCGCAGTGTGGCGTGCGGATCCATGCTGAGTTCCAGCGTATGCGGGAGCACGACAAGATCAAGGCTGGCCGCAGGAAACGGCAGTGCGCCCGAATCGGTCACCAGCGCAGCGCGCGGCCGGGAACTTGCCGGGATGGCTGCAGTCGTATGGGAGCCAGGAAAGTCCGCACCGGCCAAAGGTGGTACGGTAGACGCCAGAGTCGGTGGCGGAGTATTCAGTGCAAGCCATCGATGGGGCATGCGGTTTGTACCCAGCGCATCGAGTTCCGGAAAGCCCAGTTGCAGCGCGTGATAGCCAAAGATGTCACTCACCGCTTCGTCAAATTGCGACCTCTCCCAGGCCAGCAGATACTCGCCTGGGGGGGTATTGAGCCAGTCAGCCAAACCTATAATTTGCGAGTTCATCAGGACCACTGCATGTTGAAATTGATTCCCGTCCCCGCCTTCGCAGACAACTACCTGTGGGTGTTGCATGACGGCAAACGCGCGCTGGTGGTAGACCCCGGGGACGCCACCCCTGTGCTGGGTTTTCTGAACGCAAACGCGCTGAAACTGGAGTCGATTCTAGTCACGCACCACCATGCCGACCACACGGGCGGCGTCGACGAGCTGCGCGAGGCTACGGGCGCCCAGGTTTATGGCCCCGCCACCGAAAAAATACCGGCGCCTTATGAGCACCTCAACGAAGGCGACAAAGTCGTGGCCATGGGGTTTGAGTTCAAGGTGATAGACGTGCCGGGCCACACGGCAGGCCATATCGCCTTTTACACGCCGGAGATGGATGGTCGCCCCCTGCTCTTTTGCGGCGACACGCTTTTCTCGGGCGGCTGCGGGCGGCTGTTTGAAGGCACCCCGGCGCAGATGCTGGCCTCGCTCGACAAGCTCGTTGCGCTCCCCTCGAATACCCGGGTCTGCTGCACCCATGAATACACGCTGAGCAATCTGCGTTTTGCGCTGGCCGTTGAACCAGGCAATTCAGAACTTGTGGCCTACAACGCCAAGTGCGTAAAATTGCGCGACGCCGGCCAGCCTACGCTGCCCACTTCGATTGAACAGGAGTTGAAGATCAACCCGTTCCTGCGTACCCGGCAAGCGCCGGTCAAAACCGCTGCCCAGCATTTCGATGCTTCGGCAAATGATGACATTTCAGTATTTGCCGCCATCAGGCAGTGGAAAAACCAATTCAAATGACGTTTCAAAACCGCCCGGACACATCGCGCTTTTTCTTATCAACACTTTTATTGTGCGCAGCCCTGCTAGCGGGATGTGCCAGCCAGCCGGGCATGCCGGGCGACCCCGTGCTGACGACCGGCTCTGCCGCTGGAAAAACCGTGCCGTCGCTTATTCCTTCCGGCCCCCTGCAGGGCATCACACCAGGCCAGGTTGGCGGTTTCCGGATTGCCCAGACCGAACCGCCCAAGGAATTGTGGGACCGCATACGCCGGGGCTTTGCCATGCCGGACCTGCAGAGCGAACTGGTCACTGACCGCGAGCAGTGGTATTCAAGCCGCCCCGACTACATCCAGCGCATGACCGAGCGCTCCAGCAAATACCTGTTCCACATCGTTGAAGAACTCGAGCGCAGGCAGATGCCGACCGAGCTGGCATTGCTGCCCTTTATTGAAAGCGCGTTCAACCCCCAGGCGGTATCCAGCGCCAAAGCAGCAGGCATGTGGCAATTCATGCCAGCCACCGGAAAATACTTTGATCTCAAGCAGAACGCTTTCCGCGACGACCGTCGCGACGTGCTGGCGTCTACCCGGGCCGCACTGGACTACCTCCAGAAGCTGTACGGCATGTTTGGCGACTGGCACCTGGCGCTGGCGGCATACAACTGGGGTGAAGGCAGCGTAGGACGAGCCATTGCGCGCAACCAGAAGGCAGGGCTGGGAACCGGTTATCTGGATCTCAACATGCCTGCGGAAACCCGCCTCTACGTACCCAAGCTGCAAGCCGTCAAAAATATTGTGGCCAACCCGATTGGCTTTCGAACAGAACTGCCGCTGATCGAAAACCATCCCTACTTTCAGCAGGTGCAAATCACGCGTGACATCGACGTGGCGCTGGCAGCGAAACTGGCTGACGTAAAGATTGAAGACTTCAAGGCGCTCAACCCGTCGGCACACAGGCCCGTTATCCTTGCCGCAGGGACACCCCAGATCCTGCTTCCCTGGAACAACGCCACTGTCTTTCAGCGCAATTTTGATGCATACACCCAGGGGCAGTATGCAAGCTGGACCGCCTGGACTGCGCCGTCAACGCTCAGCACGTCCGAAGCAGCAAGGCGCACGGGCATGAGCGAGGCCGACCTGCGCGCGGTCAACAACATTCCGCCGAGAATGCTGATCAAGGCTGGTTCAACGCTGCTGGTGCCCCGCTCTGCGAAGATGGAGGAAGATGTCAAACTGCAGGTGGCAGACAACGCGCAGGTGTCGCTGGCGCCGGAAATCGTGACACGCAAAACCAATGTCAAGGCGCGCAAGAACGAAACCGTTGCAAGCATCGCCAAACGCTATGGCTTGAGCGCAGCAAGTGTGGCGGAATGGAATGGCGTCAGCGCGTCATCGGCTTTCAAGATGGGCCACCAGGTGGTGGTATACCTGCCAGTCAAGGCCCGCGCTGCAGTTCGCGCAAGCGGCCCGCGTAATTCGGTCAGTGCCGTCAAGCGCAGCCCGTCCAAGGCTATCGTCAAATCAAAACGCCGCTAAAAAGCGGCGCAACGGGGCTTGTGTGGGAACGCCCTATTTCATGCCAACCAGCCCAATCACACCAATCACGATCAGGTAGATCGCGACGATATAGTTGAGAAGGCGAGGCACCAGCAAAATGAGAATGCCTGCAATGAGGGCGACCAGCGGGCCTATGCTGAGTGAGAGGTTCATAACGCGTCCTTGTCCTGTAGTTGTACGGTGAATGCACTGTACGGTGTATGAGGACACCCAGGCTGTAGGACGGCAGGAAAAGATGCTAGTGGGCCCCTTCGGCAAATCGGAGCGCCTTCAGCGACTAGAGTTTTTCGGTCTCTCCGGTCCGCGGTTGCCACTTCATCAGCCGTCTTTCAATCTTTCCGACAACACCGTCCAGCAACAAGGCAAACGCCGTCAGAACGACGATGCCTGCGAAAACAGTGTTCACGTCAAAAGTGCCTTCGGCCTGCAGGATCAGATAGCCCACACCCCGAGCTGATCCCAGATATTCGCCCACCACCGCGCCAACAAAAGCCAGGCCGACAGAAGTGTGAAGGCTGGAAAACACCCAGCTGGTGGCACTTGGCAAATACACGGTTCGCAGCAATTGCCGCTGGTTCGCGCCCAGCATGCGCGCATTCGCCAGCACCACCGGGCTGACCTCTTTCACACCCTGGTAAACATTAAAGAAAACGACAAAAAACACCAGCGTAATGGCCAGTGCCACCTTGCTCCAGATGCCGAGGCCAAACCACAGTGCAAAGATGGGCGCGAGTATCACGCGCGGCATGGAGTTGGCCGCCTTGATGTAGGGGTCAAGAACGGCACCCATCGTTGGCGCAAGCGCCAGCCACAACCCACAGGCCAGGCCCATCACTGTGCCCAGGCCAAAAGCCAGAACGGTCTCAAGCAGGGTTGTGCCCAGGTGGATGTAGATATTGGCATTGCCCTTGAGGCCTTCTGGAAACAGCAGGCTGGGCTCAAAGCCAAAAGGCATGAACCAGCTCCAGACGCGGCCGGCTACCAGGATGGGCTCACCAAGGAAAAACGCGATCTGCTGGTCGCGTGAGGCCAGGTGCCATGTGCCCAGCATGACAACAAGCAGTCCCAGTTGCCAGATGCGAAGGTTGCTGTCCGAAGGTTTGATGTGGCGCCACATCGTCAGGCCCTCTTCAATTGTTGCGCATACCCTTTCAAGACCTCGTCCCGAAGTACTTCCCAGATCTGCTTGTGCAGCTCAACAAAACGCGGCTGGGTACGCACTTCCGCCACATCGCGTAGGCGGGGGAGGTCAATGACAAACTCGCCAATCGGGTGCGTGGCAGGCCCGGCAGACAGCACCACCACACGATCACTCATGGCAATGGCTTCATCAAGGTCATGGGTAATGAACAGCACCGCTTTCCTTTTTGCAGCCCAGAGTTCGAGCACCTCGTTTTCCATCAGCTGGCGCGTCTGTACGTCCAGCGCGCTGAAAGGTTCGTCCATGAGGATGATGTCGGGGTCCAGCGCCAGCACCTGGGCCAGTGCCGTACGTTTGCGCATGCCACCTGACAGCTCGTGCGGGTAGCGGTCACCAAAACCGCCCAGACCAACGCGTTCAAGCCAGGCCTGTGCCTGCAGGCGTGCCTCGGCATCGGGAATGCCGCGGTACTGCAAGCCGACCATCACGTTGTCGATGGCGCTGCGCCAGGGCATCAATGCCTCGGTCTGGAACATATAGCCCGCACGGGTGTTGATGCCCTGCAGCGTTTCGCCAAAGACGGTCACGCTGCCTTGCGTCGGCTGCAACAGGCCAGCGCCGATATTTAGAAGCGTGGACTTGCCGCAGCCGGTGGGTCCGACAACGGAGACGAATTCTCCGGCGTTGACACACAGGTTGGCGTCACCCACCGCTGTATAGCCCTGGGTGTTGTCTTTCGACCTGAAAGTGCAGGTGATGCCCTTGAACTCAAGAGCCGCATCAATAGTCATGCGGAACTATAACCAACACAACAAACGCAGCTCAAGCCTTGAAACGCTCCTTGGCCCGTCGCGCAAATTCGTTTGTATAGAGCTTGCTGATGTCTATCTTGTCGGGTTTGATACTGGCATCAAAGCTGGCCAGCGCCTTGAGTGCTGTGCGCGCGCCGTCTTCGGGGATGATGCCGTCCAGTGAAATCGACTCACGCACCTTGTTGAAGGACGCCAGGTAAAGCGCACGGTCACCGAGCAGATAGCTCTCGGGCACGGTCTTGATGATGTCGCCGGGGCCCGCCGTCTGCAGCCATTTGAGGCCATGCACGATGGCGTTCGCCAGGGCCTGGCACGTGTTGGGATTTTTCTGGATGAAATCGGCAGGGGCATACAGGCACGCCGCAGGCATAGTGCCGCCAAACACCTCCTGGGTGCCTTTGAGCGTGCGCGTGTCGCTGATGATCTTGACCTCGCCTTTTTGCTCCAGCATGGTCATGACCGGGTCGGTGTTGCTCATCGCATCTATTTGCCCCGAACGCAGCGCGGTAAGCGCGCCTGCAGCCGTACCCACACCGATAAAACTCACATCGCTGGCCTGCAAGCCGCCACGTGACAGGACCAGGTTGGCCATCATGTTGGTAGAAGAACCAGGCGCAGACACACCGATCTTTTTACCCTTGAGGTCGGCAATCGTCTTGTAGTTGGGCATGGCCTTGGTAGAGACCCCAAAAGCGATTTGCGGCGCCCTGCCCTGCAAGACGAAAGCGCGAAACATCTGGTTCTTGGACTGCAAGTTGATAGTGTGCTCAAAAGCACCCGAACACACGTCGGCAGAGCCACCGACCACCGCCTGCAGTGCACGCGCACCACCGGCAAAGTCGCTGATCTCGATGTCAAGGCCCTCCGCCTTGAAATAACCCAGTTGCTCGGAAATCGTCAAGGGCAGGTAATAAAACGCAGCTTTTCCTCCGACAGCAAGGGAGATTTTTGTTTTTTCAAGTTTGCCCTGCGCTCGCAGTGAAGGAAAGGCAAGCGTTGCGGCCGCCAGCGCGGTACCACTGGCAAATACCCGTCGCGAAAGCTTGTGGGAGGTGATCATGTTTGTGCGTCCCTTTGTTTTTTTGAGTTGATTGAAGCTTATCAAGACACAAAAAAACCCGCATCGGGGTCATCCCGTGCGGGTTTGTACCGAAAAAAATCCATCCATTAACGAATGGTTACGGCAGGCACCACATCTGCGATTTTTGGGTCAGGCAGCGGTCAGGTCACGCTGCCTTGCCATCAGCGATAGCCGGAAAAAAGAATGAAGATGTTGACGACAAGCGCGACGGTCCAGACACTGCTGCGCGTTTTGGCCATGTCGGCGATGTACATCAGAACGTAGGCAATGCGCAGCACCACAAACATGAAGGCCAGTATGTCCACCAGCGCCTGGCGCGCCTGCAGCTGGTGAGCAATGATCACGGCTGCAAAAAAGAAAGGCAGTGCCTCAAAAGTATTGGCCTGCGCGGCATCGGCACGGGCCCGCCAGTCAGTTTGACGGGCCAGCCAGGCACGCGGATTGTGGTTGTCGAAACCGCCATCGCGCCGGGGTTTGTCGAAGGTGCCGTATTTGGCAATGCCGGCGCAAATGATGGGAAGTACGGCTGCCACAAGGACACACCAATAGGCAAATGTGAAACGTGCAAATGTCATGTCTATAAATCCTTTGGGTTCGCAGGCCGCGCCCACCGTACACAAACAACTTTCAAAATTTTAGGGGCAGCAAATACAGTACACATCCGGGCCAGGCAACACATTCAGCGCCTGTCTACCAGTGCGTGCGCAATGGTGCCCAGGTCAACGTATTCAAGCTCGCTGCCCACAGGAACGCCACGCGCCAGGCGTGTGACCTGCACACCCCTGCTCTTGAACGCCTGCGCGATGACATGTGCCGTGGCCTCGCCTTCAGCCGTGAAGTTGGTGGCCAGTATGACCTCCTGCACCTCACGTGATTCAGGCGTCGAAGGCTGGCCCTGGGCATCTTTTGGTACCACGCGGTCAAACAGTTTTTGCAGGCCGATGTCGTTGGGGCCAATGCCGTCCAGAGGGCTCAGTTTGCCCATCAGGACAAAGTACAGACCCTTGTAGGCAAGCGTTCTTTCAAGTGCAGCCTGGTCGGCCGGTGTCTCGACCACACACAGCTTGCTGCGGTCGCGCTGCGGGCTCGCGCAGGTGCTGCAGACCTCGGACTCGGTCAGCGTATTGCACAGCGAACAATGCCGGATGCTGCTTACGGCGTGCTCAAGCGCAGCAGCAATCTGCAATGCGCCGCCTTTGTCATGTTGCAGCAGGTGAAACGCCATGCGCGCAGCGGACTTCGCCCCCACGCCAGGCAGCTTGCGCAGCGCCTGGGTCAGGCCTTCGAGTGCGTTGGAGTTAGCCATGCGACGTCACGACGGGAAAAGCATGCAAACGACCTTGTCCTTGCAAGCAGGGGCCGCGGAACCGGCTTTGCCGGGCCACAGGCGCAGCGGCCCCCTCGGGGGGGCAGAGAGCTACACGTAGTGAGCGAACGTGGGGGCGCACAAGTTCAGAATGGTAATTTCATCCCGCCCGGCAAGCCTGGCATGCCCTGTGTCAGCTTGCCCATCTTCTCCTGGCTCACTTCTTCGGCCTTGCGCACGGCGGCATTGAAGGCTGCGGCAACCAGGTCTTCCAGCATGTCCTTGTCGTCAGCCAGCAGGCTGGGGTCGATCTCGACGCGCTTGACGTCGTGCTTGCAGGTCATGGTGACCTTGACCAGGCCGTTGCCGGACTCGGCTGTGACCTCTACGAAGGCGAGTTCGTCCTGGGCCTTTTTGAGGTTGTCCTGCATGGCCTGGGCCTGCTTCATGAGACCGGCGAGTTGTCCTTTGTTGAACATGGTGCTTCCTTTAAAAATCGGTGTGGGTTTGGTATGTGATATCGCTTTTGATCATATCGGCCGGGCTGTTGCAGCCGCAGCAGGCCGGGGCACGGGTTTGATGCTGCCAGGCACCACCTTGCCGCCCCAGTTGCGCACCATATCCTGCACAAACGGGTCATTCTGTATGAGTTCTTCGGCCTGGCGCTGACGCTCCTGCTGCGCGGCAAGGTTACGGCGGGCGGGCGTGTCTGCAACCGGGCCAACCTCTATCAGCACCTGTATCGCAGGCTCGGCATTGAGCAGGGCCTGCAGGGCCGCCTGGAGCTTTTCGCAGGCTGCAGGCTGGTTCAGCGACTGGCGTTCGACGCGCAAGGTCCAGGTGTGGCCTTCACGTGCGCAGAGTTCAGACTGCAGGGCCAGTTCCCGCGTCAAGGCGTTGACTGCCTCGGCAGTGATCAACTGGCCCACGATGTCGCTCCATTCATTGCCGAGTACGGTTTTTACGACCACGACAGGCGCTGTGCTGTCTGCGGCTTTTGCGGCGGGCTGGTGTAGAGGACGTTCTGCAGCCGGGACGGCAGGCGCAGGGGCAGCGTCGACAGCGATTGGAGGGGCAGCAACAGCCACCCGTGTATTTGCACCTTCTGGCGATAGCGGCGCGGGAACGGGCCGCGAAACAGCGGCAGCAGAAGGTGCGGGGGATGCGGAGGGTACGGGCAGCGATGGAGGTGTTGCAGGCGATGATGCAACAGTCGGTGGACCCGCAACTACCTGCGTCTGGCGGGCAGGCTCAGGCTGCGGCTTTTTTAGGGGCTCGGCGGCACTCCCCATCGAAACGGTTTGCGCACCCTGCGGCTTGAACGCCAGCAGGCGCAGCAGCACCATCGTCAGTGCGGCGTATTCGTCGGGTGCCAGACCGAGTTCACCACGTCCATGCAGGCAGAGGCTATAGAGCAACTGCGTTTCATCTGCAGGCATGGTTTGCGCCAGTCTTGCGGTTTCGGTGGCTTCAGGGTCCGCATCACCGTCGCCCGCACCTTCAGCCTCCTGCGCCATCATTTCAGGCACAGCCTGCAACACGGCCATGCGCTGAAGCACGGTGGTCATTTCTTCAAGGGTGGAAGCGGCACTCAGCCCGTGCAGGCGCAGCGCTTCGGAGGTTTCAACCACCGTCTTGCCATCGCCGCGCGCCAATGCATCCAGCAGGCGAAAGACATAAGACCGGTCAACGCTGCCCAGCATCAGGCGAACGCTGGATTCGAGCAGCTCGCCAGAACCAAAAGCAATGGCCTGGTCGGTCAGGGAAAGCGCATCGCGCATGGAGCCACGCGCCGCACGCGCCAGCAGGCGCAGGGCTTGCGGCTCTGAAGCCACGTTTTCAACGGCCAGCACCTTGCCCAGGTGCTCCAGCACGGTTTCGGGGGCCATGGGCCTGAGATTGAACTGCAGGCAGCGCGAAAGCACCGTGGCCGGTACCTTCTGAGGATCGGTAGTGGCCAGAACGAACTTGAGGTATTCCGGGGGTTCTTCCAGCGTCTTGAGCATGGCGTTGAACGCCGTGTTCGTGAGCATGTGAACCTCATCGATCATGAAGACCTTGAAGCGGCCCACAACAGGCTTGTAGACCGCCTGCTCCAGCAACTGGGCGATTTCATCGACGCCGCGATTCGATGCGGCGTCCAGCTCGGTGTAATCAACAAACCGCCCGCTGTCGATGTCGGTGCATGCCTGGCAAACACCACATGGCGTGGCGGTGATGCCGCCCTGCCCGTCTATGCCCAGGCAATTGAGCGACTTGGCGAGGATGCGCGAAATGGTCGTCTTGCCGACGCCCCGCGTACCGGTAAAAAGGTAGGCATGATGCAGGCGCTGTGTTGTCAGCGCATTGCCCAGCGCCTGCACGACATGCGACTGCCCGACCATTTCAGAGAAATTTTTTGGCCGGTATTTGCGTGCAAGAACGAGATAGGACATCACTGCATTCTAAAGTGGGCGCACGGTATATCCCCGGGATAAAACGCTGGCAATGGAAGGGCTATCTGCAGTCACTTACAATCGTGGGTGACGGGCCTTCCCGCATGGTAAAGCGGCCAACCGGGTCAGGTGGGGAACCAAGCAGCCCTAACTGTGGAGCCAGTGCCGGGGTCAAGGCTCGTCACCTTATTCGATCTGCAGCAAACGTCTTGTTGAAGCCCCTCAGGCGGCTTCAATCTGCAGCAGGCACGGCGCAGACTAGCGCAATACCTCTTCAATCGCAGCCGTGGTCTGTACTGCGTGCTCTGCGATCTGCGCCGACATCAGCGCAAGCGAGGCCAAGGGGTAGGTGCCGCTGATGATGCCCTGGTAAGCCACTTCTGCAGCAACGGCATCGGCGCCCAGACCTTCAAGGGCCGCCGTGATGCACTGCTCCACGCTGTCCAGCCCGGCATCGCCATACAGTTCTTCCCCCTCGTGTGTCACGCGGTAATCGAACTGGTCCTGGCCGGCAGTGTCTATGTTGAAGCGAACAATCATGGGTTTCCGTATTTGCTATGAATTCAGTAGCTGCCCACGCACGTATTTAAAGGGCTGCAGCCATATTTGATGCCTAAAAACAGGCTTTTTTGCAGATTTTCGGCAAATTTGGCCATGCGAAAAGCCCGATTTTGGTCAATTGTTAACTTATAAGTTAACAAATCAGGGGTTGGCGTACAGGTTGTAAGCGCCGGAAGTGGCCTGCAAACGCAGCAAACCTTTAAGTTCAGGCGGCAATTCCTTGACCTGGTCGGGGTTGAGCGCCACAAACAAGCTGCTCTGCTTCAAACGGGCGGCCAATTCGGTATTGCCGGCCACAGCTTTGGCCTTGCCCTGTGTGTAGAACGATGCGGAATATGGCAGGTCACCCATGAACAGCAGTGGCTGCGCGCCGGTCTTGCGAAGCTCATATGCCGCGACCGCGGCTTTTGCCGTCTTCCAGCTGTCAACGCGCTGCTGGTTGATAAAAAATGCGGCAATCAGGGAAGCCATCACCACCACACCCACAGACACGAACACATCAACCCGGCGCGTACGCACATCGCCAGCCAGCCAGCCGGCGGCCAACAGGGCCAGCGCGGGCAAGGCCGGCAGCACATAGGTCCAGAGAATGTTGCCGGACATGGTGAAGAACAGGCAAGGCGCGATGGACCAGGCCAGCAGGTACAGCCGCCAGTTTTTAGGCGAAGTTTGCGTGCTCGCCTGCTCAGGCAGGTCAGCCTGCTTCAGGGCCTTCTTGCGCCCAAAAGCCAGCAGTGGCAGCAACAGCGTCCACGGCAGACAGGCCGCCAGTGCCAGCAGCCAGATGGCGCCGCGTGCCGTGGCATGTGCCGTACCGTACTTGTCGCCCGCCCAGCCTGTGACGGTGAAGCGCTTCCAGTGTTCGCCTATGAAAAAGTATTCCCAGAAGCCAGGCGTGCGCTGCTCGGCCATCCAGTACCAGGGCACGGCAATTGCCAGCATGAGCAGGATGCCGCGTATCCACGGCAGGCGCTTCCAGGCGTTGACGATGTTGCCGGTGAAGACCGTCCACAAGAAGATGGGGATGCCGGCCAGAACCAGCGCAATCGGGCCCTTGGCCAGCAAGCCCAGGCCCAGGCCGATAAACAGCAGCCAGCCTTCTTTGGGCCGGGGTGCATCGGCGCGTTCAAACGCAGCCCAAAAACCACGCATGGCCAAGGTGGTGCCCAGCACCAGGGCCATGTCCGTCATGACTGCAGCGGAGGCGATGAAATACAGCATGGTGCCGCTCATCACTGCCACGGCCAACAGTGCTTCGCGTTTTGACCAGCGGCGCGCCCAGTCCCAGACCAGCCAGGCAATCAGCACGGCAAGCAGGAAGTACGGCAGGCGGGCAGCGAATTCGTTGAAACCGAAAATCTTGAGGCTGGCGGCCGTCAGCCATGTCGACAGCGGCGGCTTGGCCCAGAACGGCACGCCGTAGTCGTACCAGGGCGTGATCCAGTCGCCCAGTTCAACCATCTTGCGGGCGACCTCGGCGTAACGCGCTTCGGTAGTGTCGGTCAGCGGGTAAAGGCCCAGTGTCAGGAGCCGCAGCACGGCGACGATGGCCAGCGTCCAGACGACCAGCGTACCGGTCTTTTTTTCAATCTTCAGGTTCATGCGTGGACCGGCAATGGGGTAGCGGATGCGGACGGGCGCACTGCATTGGTTTGCAGGGCTGCAGGATGGTATTCATCCAGAAGGTACAGCGGCCTGCGCTTGCTCTCCATGAACAGGCGGCCCAGGTATTCACCAATGATGCCCATGGCCATCAACTGCAGGCCACCCAGGATGAGGATAGTCAGGATCAGGGTTGGAAACCCCTTGACCGACTCTCCCACGGTGATGATCCGGATAAACAGCACCAGCGCATAAATGAATGCGGCAAATGCCGTCAGAAAGCCTGCGTAACTGGCCAGCCTGAGCGGCACAACGGAAAAACCGGTGATGCCCTCAATCGCAAAATTGAGCAGCTTGAAATAAGGGAACTTGGTGGTGCCTGCAGCGCGGGAGTGGCGGTCATATTCAATGATGACCTGCTTGTAGCCCACCCATGCGAAAAGGCCCTTCATGAAGCGGTTGCTTTCAGGCAACTCGTTCAACGCTTCGACAGCGCGCCGACTCAGCAAACGGAAATCGCCCACATCCTCGGGAATCGGCACCTCAGAGAGCCAGTTGATGAAGCGGTAAAAGCAGTGGGCTGAAAACTTCTTGAACCAGGTCTCGCCGTCACGCGTCTTGCGCCGCATGTTCACCATGTCTGCGCCCTGCCGCCAGGTGTTGACCATGTCGGGGATCAGCTCTGGCGGGTCCTGCAGGTCAGCGTCAATCAACACCACGGCGTCGCCGCGGGCGAGTTTGAGTCCCGCACTCATGGCGGACTCCTTGCCGAAGTTGCGGCTCAATGAGGCAAAGCCTGCGCGCGGGTCTGCCGCCTGCAACTCCTTCAGGATGCGCAGCGTGCCATCCTTGCTTCCGTCATTGACGTAAATCACTTCCCAGCCGCCCTCAATGCCTTCGAGTGCAGAAGCCAGCCGGCGATGAAAGATGGGCAGTACGTCTTCCTCGTTGTACGCGGGCACAACGATGCTGAGTGCACACGGCGCCAGAGTGGCAAAAGTACCGGGGACTTCAGGAGTTGGATTCATCAGGCAAAAGTCCAGGAACGGTTAAGTCGATAGGTCAGGCCAAGAACAAGCAGCGTTGCTACGGCCTGTGCCAGAAGGTAATGCCAGCCCAGCCAGTGCACACCGGCCCAGACCAGCGCACCATTGACCAGAGCGCCAGCCACCGCGACGGCCAGAAATCTGGGAACGGCAAGTTGATGCCGTACCGTTGCGCCCGGAAAGGTGATGAGTCTGTTCACGATGTAGGACACCGCAGCGCCGCACAGTGCACCTGCCACAGCGGAAGGAGAAGGCGGCATGCCGAACAACTCCACCAGCACAAGCAGCACGGCGTAATGAACCGCCGTTGCAAGGCCGCCTGCCAGTGTGTACCAGAAAAAGACCATTGCGCCCCGAGTTTGGTGAACCAGTGATTTTAGCAAGGCGTTACGGCCATCTCCGCCGAAAAAACCTCGATCTCAAGTTGACAGCGCATCACGTATCTGCGTTATATTGAAAGCATGTTTGAAGTACTCGTGTACGTCTACGAAAATTACTGGCAAGGTGACGCTTGCCCCGAACTTCACCATCTGGGCCGCAAGCTCACTGCAGCCGGGTTTGAAGCCGAGGAAATCCAGGCAGCCCTGATCTGGCTTGACGGCCTGAACACTGCGGCACAAAGTACGCAGATTTGCCTGCCCCCCAAAGAATCCACAAGTCCCGACAATGCCCTGCATGCCGCCCAGGGCGTGCAGGCGCAATCAAGCGACAGCCTGCGGATTTATTCCGTCACGGAACAGGAACACCTGGGCGCCGAATCGCTGGGTTTTGTGAGTTTTCTGGAATCCTCAGGCGTTCTGCCGCCGCACATGCGGGAAATTGTTCTTGACCGCGCCATGGCGGCGCCCGGCGACCCGCTGAGCCTGGACGACCTCAAGATCATCGTGCTGATGGTGTACTGGAGCTTTGGCGAAGAGCCCGATGCGCTGGTGCTCGATGAACTGTGCGACGACACCGCACAGCGGCTCGCGCATTGAGATAGCCACTCCACAGCAGCCCTGGTGCTGCGGAATTGACCCGGTCTAGTTCAGCAAACGCTCCGGATTGGCATCAATTTTGGCCAGCGCATCACGCGTGGCCCGCACTGTAAGTGCCTCATCCTCCGTCGGAACCAGCAGGCCAGCCTGCAGGTAAGCCGCCAGGCGACGTGCCTGGATCAGGAAATTGCGCCCATCCGACGATGCAAACAGGTGCAACTGCTTTCTGTCGCTGCGCCACGCAAACTGGACGTGCGTTGTCTTGCTGTTATGGTCCAGCGTGAACCATGCGCCCAATTGGAGTTCTTGCGCCCACGAGCGCATGGCCTCGGTGGGCTGGCTGCCGCCATCGGTGATGACCTGAATATCCGACGCATCAATGCCAATCATCATCACCAGGCTTTCGGTGTCCAGAGGCAGGTCACCGACGTCCTCGTCAGAGAGATAGTCCTCAAGATTGGCCAGGCGCTTGGCCATGGTTTCAATACGTTCGCTTGAAATCGCATCGGTCTTGGACATGAAGGCATCGGCCAGCGTATCGCTGATGGTCTTGATGTGGCCGTCCTGCGCCTTCACGTCCAGGCCCAGCATCGTCATGCCGATGCGAAGCAACTGCAGCAACTTGGGCAGGTCTGAAATAACCTTGGCACGATCCACACGGTTGGGCTTTGCGCTGGCCGCCCATACAAGGTCAGCCGCAGCACGTTTGAGCGTGATGGTTTCTTCATGTTGCGGGCCGTTACGCATTGCGGCGAGCGCCAGCACCTCGGCCCAGACCTTGAACAGGAATTCACGGATTTCATCACGCACCGGCATGTCGTTGAGCATGTTGCGCAGCTCAATCGTGTACTGGATGGCCATGGTCTCTTTTTGCTCAACCTGCTGGGCCACACTCACCACGCGCGCCGCACTGCCCTGTTGCGAGAGAAACTTCGAAAGAAATTTCTGGAACTCGTCATAGACAAGCTGAAAAACGCGGCGCCCGGTTTCCGGGTACTGCTCGATTACCTGCACGATACGTTTGATCTCCATCTCGATGGCGCTGCCGGATACCCCGGCATCAAAACCGAGCACACAGGAACCCATGCGGTCAATCAGCTGGCGTGCGGGATGTTGCATGGTGCCGAAGAACTCGGGCTCGGAAATCGCCACGCGCAGCACAGGCATCTGCAGCCTTGCAAACCAGACACGTATGGCGGGGGGTATGCGGTCTTCGGCCAGGATGCTCTGAAACATCAAGGCCACAATTTCAATCGTGGCTTTTTCGGCCGAGGTGGAAGCCGCCTGCTTGAGCGTGCTGGTACGCTGGCGCAACACGCTGGCAGCCTGATCCACATGGACTGCACCATAGACCTGCCCGGGCATGTCGTCCGCGAGCATGGTGCGTTCAGCCTCCGACGACTGCAACCCGACAAGGGCCTGGGCCAATTGAGGCGATGCCTGGACGGACCTGGTGTCGTCAAACCCCTCAACCTGACTCGAAAGCATGCGCTTGAGTTGCCCCATGACGCCCTGCGCACGCATTTTGGTCCTGGCCAGCGGCGAGGTGTTCGTCTGCATGCGGGTCTCGTCAAACGTGTTGTTCTTTCCGCCAAACCCCCAACCAGTACCGCCGCCACCGCCAGTACCGCCACCTCCGCCTCCGCCGCCAGTACCGCCACCTCCGCCTCCGCCGCCAGTACCGCCGCCTCCGCCTCCGCCGCCAGTACCGCCGCCTCCGCCTCCGCCGCCAGTACCGCCGCCTCCGCCACCCACGTCACCCGATCTGGTACTGCCTTGGGAAGATGCTCCCGCCCTAACAGAAGCATTGGGCGACGAAAGCGCAGCCGCACGGGTATTGCCAGAGGGGTTGTTGGTGGTGGTTCCGGTGCGTTTGACCAGTGGACGAAGGTCAATTTCGGCCATCACGCCCCGGCTGACCAGGAACTCATTGGCCTGGTGATAGGCCTCCAGCAGGTGCTCGGCAAGCCGCGACTGAATCACGTCCTGGACCATCATCCAGCTATCACGTGTGAGTTGCACTGCAACCCACTGGGCTACCAGCTTTTCAGCCAGCACTTCCGGCCGGAGCACATCGTTCTTCTGGAGTTCGGAAATACCCTCCAGGTTCTGGATGCGCAGCCTGAGGTCATTGAGTTCCCAACTGGCGAAGTCCAGCAGACGCAAGGCCAGCCTGGAGGACAAGATCTTGTCCTCCATGACTTCGTTGCCCATGAGTTCGAACTTGCCGGTTTCCAGTAGCGACCTGAACGATTCGGAAGCAGCAGGTGCTTCCTGCGCCTTTTTCCAGGCGCTGGCAGTACCGGCTACCCACGCAGCGCTGCCAGACTTGAAGGCCATCCATGCGTCACGGCGATCCTGCATTTCAGGCGCGCTTGCAGGTTGGTCTATCAGTTCAGAGAGTCTGGCAGAAATCTCCTCGGCCAGTTGCGGCAGGACAACACTGGCCTGCTTCGCGAAAAATTCGCGAACCTCTACGGCCAGAAGATTGTTCTTGTTGTTGGCAGCCACAAACGTTAGGAAGCTATTTGGTTAATTGGTATGCAGCTTACACCGTGGCACCCGCGTTCGGGTCATTGGGATCCTCATCTTTTTTCACAACGCTGGTCTTGATCAGGTCTTCCCGCTTGATACCCAGCCACATGGCAATGGCAGCAGCCACAAATACCGACGAGTAAATACCAAACAGGATCCCGATGGTCAACGCCAGCGCAAAGTAAAACAGAGTCGGTCCGCCAAACAGCAGCATGGACAGCACCATGATCTGCGTGGAGCCATGGGTGATGATGGTACGGCTGATGGTCGATGTGATGGCGTTGTCAATGATCTCTGTCGTACCCATCTTGCGATAACGGCGGAAATTTTCACGAATCCGGTCAAAAATAACCACAGATTCGTTCACCGAGTAGCCCAGCACAGCCAGCACGGCGGCCAGCACAGAGAGCGAAAACTCCCACTGGAAGAAGGCAAAGAAGCCAAGAATGATGATGACATCATGCAAGTTGGCGATGATGGCAGCCACGGCGTATTTCCACTCGAAGCGAAACGCCAGGTAGATCATGATGCCCACCACCACCATGCCCAGCGCCTTCAGACCATCATGCGCCAGTTCCTCCCCGACCTGGGGGCCGACAAACTCTGTACGTTTGAGCACCACCTGCGGGTCAATCGCTTTCAGCGCCGTAATGACCTTGTCGCTCTGCTGGGCCGTGCTGACGCCCTTCTGGGCCGGCAGGCGGATCATCACATCGCGCGAGGTACCGAAGTTCTGCACCTGCACATCGGTAAAGCCCAGGCCAGACACCGTGGTGCGCAGCTTTTCCACATCAGGCGCCTGCTGGTAGGCGACTTCCATCACCGTACCGCCCGTGAACTCCACCGACAGGTGAAGCCCGCGCGAGAACAGGAAGAAAACCGCCAGCGCGAACGTGACAAACGAGACCACGTTGAATATCAGCGCATGCCGCATGAACGGAATGTCTTTGCGAATCTTGAAAAATTCCATGGCTATGGTGTCCTGCTGGTTATTTCGTGGAGACGCGGGGTTTGGATTCGGTAAGCGCCGGCTCGGTCACCGCCGAAGCGCCACCACGCCATACAGTGCCGATCGACACAGACTTGAGCTTTTTCTGCCGGCCATACCAGAAGTTGACGAGGCCACGCGAGAAGAACACAGCCGAGAACATGCTGGTCAAAATGCCTATGCAATGCACCACGGCAAAGCCGCGCACCGGGCCTGAGCCAAACGCCAGCAAGGCGAGACCGGCAATCAGCGTACTGATGTTCGAATCCAGAATCGTCGCCCAGGCGCGTTCGTAACCCGCGTTGATGGCCGCCTGCGGCGACGCACCACTGCGCAGCTCTTCCCGCACACGCTCATTGATCAGCACGTTCGAGTCAATTGCCATACCCAGTGCCAGCGCCATGGCCGCCATGCCGGGCAGCGTCAGGGTCGCCTGCAGCATCGACAACACCGCCACCAGCAGCAACAGATTGACAGCCAGCGCAATGCCCGAGAACAAACCGAACAGCATGTAATACAGCGCCATGAACACCACGATCACCGCGAAACCCCAGGCCACGCTGTGAAAGCCCTTGGAGATGTTTTCAGCACCCAGCGTTGGGCCGATGGTGCGTTCTTCAATGATTTCCATCGGTGCGGCAAGTGAACCGGCGCGCAGCAGCAGTGCCAGGTCATTGGCCTCCGTCACGCTCATCGAGCCCGAAATCTGGAAGCGGTTGCCCAGCTCGCCCTGAATCACGGGCGCAGTCAGCACCTCGCCCCTGCCCTTTTCAAACAGCACGATGGCCATGCGTTTTTTCAGGTTCTCGCGGCTGATGTCGCGCATGATGCGGCCACCCTTGGCATCCACAGTCAGGTCAACCTTGGGCGCCTGATTCTGCGAGTCAAAGCCCGGCTGGGCATCGGTCAGGCTTTCACCCGTGATGACCACCTGTTTCTTCACAATGACCGGACGGCCATCACGTTCAAGGTAACGCTCGGATCCAAAAGGCACAGGGCCGGTATTCGTCTCGGCAGCGCGGCCTTCGCTGGATTCATCCACCAGGCGCATTTCCAGCGTGGCAGTACGGCCCAGAATGTCCTTGGCTTTGGCGGTGTCCTGCACGCCCGGCAGCTGAACAACGATGCGGTCCAGGCCCTGCTGCTGGATCACAGGCTCGGCCACACCCAGCTCATTGATCCGGTTGTGCAGCGTCACCATGTTCTGCTTGAGCGCCTGGTCCTGAATACGGCGGGCCGCTTCGGGCTTGATGACCGCCACCATCTTGAAGTCGGCACCATCGGGTGCGTCAGTCGTCTGCAGGTCGGGGAACTGGTCCTGGATCAGGTTTTTGGTTGCCGTCAGCGTTTGCGTGTCGCGAAAGCGGATCTCAATCGTCTGCGCGCTGCGGTTGATGCCCGAGTGGCGAATGTTCTTTTCGCGCAGCGACAGGCGCAAATCGCCAGCCAGCGACTCGGCCTTCTTGGTCAGCGCAGCCTGCATGTCGACCTGCAGCATGAAGTGCACACCACCGCGCAGGTCAAGGCCCAGATACATGGGTGAAGCGTGAATCGCCGTCAGCCAGGCCGGTGATCGCGACAGCAGGTTCAGCGCCACGATGTAGGCCGGGTCGGCCGGGTCGGGAATCAACGCCTTCTGCACCGCATCCCTGGCCTTCAGCTGCGTGTCGGTATCGCTGAAACGCGCCTTCACCGAATTGCCGTCAAAGGTCACCGCATCGGCAGTGATTCCAGCGTCTTTCAGAATCTGCTCTACGCGCACCGAGGTGCTCGCGTCCAGCTTGACAATGGACTTGCCGCTGGACACCTGCACCGCCGGCGCTTCGCCGAAGAAGTTGGGCAGGGTGTAGAGAATGGCAACCAGCAACGCGACCGCGATGATGATGTATTTCCAGACCGGGTAACGATTCATGGGCGGCTGTTCCTGGTGAACTGATCGGATGACTGAGAGGTGAAAAATCCCGCGAAACGCCATCGGCCCCGGTTACGAAGACCGCTGGCCGGCATTTCCCGTTAATGCTGCCGGGCCGGTACCTGCAACGCCCTGCGTCGCCGGCTACCGGCATCCAGCCGGCTTATTTGGCCGTGGCGATCGCGCCCTTGGGCAAAACCTGCACGATGGCGCTGCGCTGCAGCTGCACTTCAACGCCGGGTGCCAGCTCAAGCGACAGGTAGGCATCACCCAGCTTGGTGACCTTGCCCAGCAGGCCACCGGCGGTGGCAACTTCATCACCCTTGGCGAGCGCGTCGATCATGGCGCGGTGCTCTTTCTGCTTCTTCATCTGCGGGCGAATCATCACGAAATACAACACCACAAACATCAACACCAGCGGCAGCATGCCCGTGAGCGAAGACATCATGTCGCTGCCACCAGCGGCAGCAGGGGCGGTCTGGGCAAAAGCGGAAGAAATAAACACGGTGAACTCCACAAAAAATGGCTGACTACAGAGGAAAACCGGCTGCTCTCGCAGCCTTCGGGCATAACTCGCGATTGTATGCGGGCGGGCGAACCACCCTCGGTGAAAAGTGATTTAAATCACGGGCTAGTTGAGGGTGAATTTGAAGGTGAACTCCGGGAAACCAAGTCAACGACCAAGGGCAAGCTGCCCACGCGCTGCAACATGCGCCAGCGCGCAAAGACTTGAAAGCTTCTTGTGGCCATCTCCCGACTGAGCAATACCAGATGCAAAGCCCGGGTTGCGCTCCCAGGTCCGCAACTCCCCGGCGCAGGTTGCGCCCAAGGCGCTTCTGGATACGCCGGAATGACCAAGCCTTCAAACCAGCAACGGAAGCAAGCTCCAGATTGCTACTATTTTTATAGCTGCTTACGCATGTATTCATTGGCTTGGAAGCCGATTTGATGCCTAAAAATGGGCTTTTTTGGCCTCAGCTGACCATTTTTGAAAATTGAAACCGCTCCAAAACGCCAAAAGTTAATATGGAAGTTAACTTTCGATTAAATATTAATGTATACATTAAAAATTTAACGTATAGCGCAAAATCTATGTTTTTCAGGTTTCAAAGATGCCGGGGACCCAGTCCAAAGCATCAAAACCAACCACAAAAGCCTGTTTTTTACTGCCGAATCAGGCTGAAGACCAATAGATTCAAGCGTGAGCAGCTACTGAATTAATAGCGATTCTGTGGTGAACCAGCTGATTCCACTGCCGATTGCACCGGCCAAAGTGATAGCGTGGCCAGCGTTACAGCCCGCTCAAGCCTGACGACACGCAACCTGCTTTGATGGCTCTTGAACGTAGCCAATACAAGTTCGCTTAAAAATCGCCGCTACCGCCGTTGGCCAGGCTTTCGAACTTGGTGATGCGGTTGAGGAAGGCAAGCTTGACGGTGCCGGTCGGGCCGTTACGTTGCTTGCTGATGATGACCTCGGCGACGCCGGGCTCCTTGCAGGCTTCCTTGGTGTAGTACTCGTCGCGGTAGATGAACATGATGATGTCGGCGTCCTGCTCGATGGCGCCTGATTCGCGCAGGTCGCTCATCATGGGGCGCTTGTCGGTGCGTGACTCGACACCCCGGCTAAGCTGCGACAGCGCAATCACCGGGCACTGCAGTTCCTTGGCCAGCATCTTCAGGCCGCGCGAGATTTCGCCGACTGCGGTGGCGCGGTTTTCGTCGGCCATGCCACCGGACACGCTCATGAGCTGCAGGTAGTCGACCACGATCAAACCGAGCTTGCCGCACTGGCGCGCCAGGCGGCGAGCGTTGGCGCGCAGCTCGCTCACGGTGAGGCCGGGGGTTTCGTCAATGTGCAGCGAGACCGAGCGCAGCTTTTCAATCGCTTCGGTCAGGCGTGGCCACTCTTCATCGGTGAGTGCGCCTGTGCGCAAATGGGTCTGGTCGATGCGGCCGATGGAGCCGACGATACGCACTGCGAGTTGCGACGCGCCCATTTCCATGGAGAACACGGCGACGGGCAGGCCCGCTTCAATGGCCACGTTTTCAGCGATGTTGATGGCGAGTGCTGTCTTGCCCATGGACGGCCGCGCCGCCAGGATGATCAGGTCGCCAGCCTGGAAGCCGGAGGTCATGCGGTCGAGGTCATAGAAGCCAGTGGGCACGCCTGTGACGTCCTGCGGGTTCTCGGCCATCTCGGTCACGCGGTCGAGCAGGCTGACGACCAGCGTGTCCATGCTCTGGAAGCCTTCCTTCATGCGCGAGCCCTGCTCGCCTATCTTGAAGATCTTCTGTTCGGCTTCATCAAGAATTGTGGCCACGTCCTTGCCCTGCGGGCTGAAGGCGTTGGTGGCGATTTCGTCGCTGGCAGACACCAGCTTGCGCAGGATGGAGCGCTCACGCACGATCTCTGCATAGCGGCGGATGTTGCTGGCGCTGGGCACGTACTGCGCGAGCGAATTGAGGTAGCCCAGGCCGCCCATTTCTTCGGCCTTGCCCTGGTTTTGCAGGTGCTCGTACACGGTGATGACGTCTGCCGGCTTGCTGGCGTTGATGAGGGCACCTACGGCGGCGTAAATCAGCTTGTGTTCCGCACGGTAGAAGTCGGTGTCGACCAGGAGGTCACCGACGCGATCCCAGGCATTGTTGTCGAGCAGCAGGCCACCGAGCACGCTGGATTCGCCCTCGATGGAATGCGGCGGAATGCGCAGCTGGGCGATCTGCCTGTCGGGGCTGTAGCCGGGGTCGTCAAAGGTGGAAAGTACGGCGGACATGGGTTTCCTTGGAAGACGTAAATACTAAGGCCGCTGAGAAAAAATGGGGTGCATAACCCTGTGCATAAGCTTGGGAAATACGGTGTAAATCAGGCCTGAACCTGTGCACGCGTGGCAAACCTGCAAGGCCATGAAAAAAGCCGCTCAGCGAGCGGCTTTTTTGCGGGAAAGAAACTGATTTAAGCAGTTTCGCCCAGCACGGTGACGGTGATGTCAACCAGCACGTCGGTGTGCAGCGCAACGCTCACAGCGTGGTCGCCAGTGGTCTTCAACGGGCCGACAGGCATGCGGATCTGCGACTTGGCAACGGCGAAGCCTTGCTTGGTCAGTTCTGCAGCGATGTCGTGGTTGGTGACCGATCCGAACAAACGGCCGTCAACGCCAGCCTTCTGCGTGAGCTTGATGCTGGTGCCGCCGAGCTTTTCGCCCTGGGCTTGTGATTCGGCCAGCTTGGCAGCGGCTGCTTTTTCGAGTTCGGCGCGCTTGGCTTCGAACTCGGCCTTGTTGGCTTCGGTGGCGCGGCGAGCGCGGCCTGAAGGGATCAGGAAGTTACGTGCGTAACCGTCCTTGACCTTGACGATTTCGCCAAGGTTGCCGAGGTTAACGACTTTGTCGAGCAGGATGATTTGCATGGTCGTTAACTCCTTACAGGGTACGGTGCTGGTCGCTGTACGGCAGCATCGCGAGGAAGCGGGCACGTTTGACAGCGGTGTTGATCTGGCGCTGGAAGATCGCGCGCGTGCCGGTCAGGCGTGCGGGGATGATCTTGCCGTTTTCAGAGACGAAGTCACGCAGGGTGTCGATGTCCTTGTAGTCGATTTCTTCGACGCCGGCAGCGGTGAAGCGGCAAAAGCGCTTGCGCTTGAACAGCAGTGATTGTGTGTTGCGCTTTGGGCGCTTGTCTTTGTTGAAACGTTTTGGTCCGGGCATGATGGACTCCTTAAATTTTGGTTCTAAGTCGAAGTTACGGCTTGGATATGAAAAACAATGCTTTTGCTTGTACGTGCGTTGATCAGGAACCCGGTAAACAGCTGGGGTTTGCCTAACTCGGCTCTGGCTGAAGTTTCAGCCAGTGCACCGAATGCGACCGCCCTGACTGTCAACTTGACCTGCCTTGTGACACCTGCCTCTTCAACCTCGGACTCATGTTCGAGCACCAGATTGAGGGCCGGTATGCCGGCTGGCGTGTAGCGAAGAGGACTAGCCTCGGCGATGCACGCGGTCAGATTGACCTGGTTCAATGCCTGATCAGTTGTTGCCTGCGTACTCTGCCTGTTGGGTCTTGCGCGCTTCTTCGCGCTCGACGTTGCGCATCATCAGCGAAGGGCCGGTTTCGGCTTTCTTCTTGACCACAGTGAGGTGACGCAGGACGGCATCGTTGAACTTGAACGCGTGCTCAATTTCTTCCATGACTTCCTTTGTGGCTTCAATGTTGATGCACAGGTAGTGGGCTTTGGCGAGTTTCTGGATCAGGTACACCAGCTGGCGGCGGCCCCAATCTTCAACACGATGCACTTTTCCACCGCCGGCGGTGATCATGCCCTTGTAACGTTCCAGCATGGCTGGGACTTGCTCGCTTTGATCCGGGTGGATCAGCAAGACGATCTCGTAGTGACGCATAAAACTCCTTTTGGGTTGATTGAGCTGCCCCAGCGTCGGGTAGGGTGCAGCAAGGCGAAGCCAATGATTATAGCACCCCCCACGGTTGCTCACTGCGTGTAGCGCCCTGCCCCCCGAGGGGGCCGCCCGCCTGTGGCCCGGCAAAGCCGGTTCCACGGCTTGACTTGCACGGACACCGCTTCGTTTGCGGCCTGAATTCGCCCTGCTTCGGCCTGGAGGCAGCTAAAGAGACTTTAGGTCGGGGTAACGGATGTATTCCACCAAATCCTGGGATTTTTGGCCGGGTTTGGGGGTGACCAGGCTGACTAGGATGATCACGGCAAAGCCTACCGGCACACCAAAAATGCCTGCCGAAATGGGGTCTATGCCCCACCAGAGCTCGACTGGGCGCGTGATGCGGAAGGTGGACCGAAGCCAGGGCTGGTTGACGAGCATGTAGTAGAAAGTAATGCCCAGACCCGAAATCATGCCCAGAGCGGCGGCGATGCCTGTAGCGCGTTTCCAGAAAATACCGAGACTGAGCGCGGGGAAGAAAGAGGCCGCCGCAAAAGAAAACGCTGCC
Source organism: Polaromonas sp. (assembly GCA_965228025.1). Taxonomy (GTDB): domain Bacteria; phylum Pseudomonadota; class Gammaproteobacteria; order Burkholderiales; family Burkholderiaceae_C; genus Polaromonas. The sequence continues at coordinate 134,099 of CBDDGX010000022.1, forward strand.
GATACGAGGAAAAGGATGTCGGCCGGCTTTTGCGCCGCCACATACGCTGCGAGTAAAGCGACGATGAGCAGCAGGATTTTCGACACCGTGACCCGGCTCACCGTGGAAGCATTCGGGTCAATCATCTTGTAATAGAGGTCATGCCCCAGGGCATTCGAGATCGTCAGCAGCAGGCCATCGGCCGTTGACAGCGCGGCAGCCAGCCCGCCGGCCGCCACCAGGCCAGACACGACATAAGGCAGGCCCGAAAGCTCCGGCGTGAGCAGCACGATGATGTCGCCGCTGATGGTGAGTTCGTTGAGCTGCAGGATGTTGTCCCTGTTGATGTCCACCACCGACAGCAGCGCCGGGTCCACCCGGTTCCATGAACTGACCCAGGCAGGCAGGTGGTCGAAGGGCATGCCGACGAGGTTGGTGAAGACCTCGTACTTGACCAGCACCGCCAGCGCCGGCGCCGTGAAGTACAGCAGCACGATAAAAAACAGCGACCAGGTCACTGACTGACGCGCCTGCCGCACACTGGGCACGGTGTAGTAGCGCATCAATATGTGGGGCAAGGCCGCGGTGCCGACCATCAGGCAGAACACCAGCGCCAGGAAGTTGCGGCGTGAGGTGTCGTAAAGCGCCTGCTCTTTCGGTGTGCCGTCGGGGTCGCCAGAGAACTGGGCCGCGTGCGGCGGCATGCCGTTGAGTGGCTGGGTCTTGATGTCGGCAGCGCGCTTGGCATCCGTCCAGGCCTTGACGGCGGCGGCTTCGTCCTTGGGCATGTTCGCCATCAGCTTGCCGGCGGTTGAAATCGCTGCGACCGATGCGTTACCGCCCTTGAGTTCGTCCATCTTGCGGATGGCAGCAGTTTTGTCTTCTGCGAGTGACTGTGTGGGGTGCTTGAGCTTTTCGGCCAGAGCCTCGGAGCGCTGCTGGAACAGCGCCCTCACCTGCTGCTCTTTCGGGTCCAGCGTGATTTCTTTTTCCTTGGCGGTGACTTTTTCAAGCTGAAAGCCGTAGATCAGCTGTGGCACCGGCACGCTGGTCTGTTTCACCGACAACCACACCACCGGGATGAGGTAAGCCACCACAAGAATGATGTACTGCGCCACCTGCGTCCACGTCACCGCGCGCATGCCGCCCAGAAAGGAACACACCAGGATGCCGCCCAGCCCGAGGAAGATGCCCAGCTCGAAGGCAATACCCGTGAGATAAGACGTGATCAGCCCCACGCCGTAGATCTGCGCCACCAGGTAGGTGAATGAACAAAGGATGGCGGCACCCAGGCCGATCAGCCGGGGCAGATGTCCGTCATAACGCTCACCCAGAAAATCAGGAATCGTGTACTGGCCGAACTTGCGCAGGTAAGGCGCGAGCACCAGCGCGACCAGGCAATAGCCCCCCGTCCAGCCCATGATGAAAGCCAGGCCGCTGTAGCCGGTCAGGTAAAGCGTGCCGGCCAGGCCGATAAAAGACGCAGCCGACATCCAGTCGGCGCCTGTCGCCATGCCGTTGTAGACAGCGGGCACACGGCGGCCAGCAACGTAATACTCTGACGCCTCTGTCGTTCGGCTCATCACGCCTATGCCCGCATACAGGCCGATGGTGGCCATCAGGAAGGTAAAGCCTATCCACAGCCGCGGCAGGCCCATGCGCTCTGCAATTGCCAGCGCCAGCACAAACAGCACAAAGCCCGCCGTGTACCAGCTGTAGACGCGGTTGAGCTGCGCCCGAAACTGCGGGCCGGACATCTTGATGCCGTCACGTGTACCGAAGAAGCCGGCCATCAGTCTTCTTCCTCTTCAACACCGTGTTCGATGTCCAGCCGGTTCATGTACCAGGCGTAAAAACCAATCAGCAGGCAGTAGACCAGCAAAGCCCCCTGCGCGCCCATCCAGAAGCTGAAAGGCCAGCCAAAAAACGTGAAGTTGAGTGCGCGGGCAAAGTAGCTCACGCCAAAGGTGACCACAAACCAGATCATCAGCAACACCGCAATGACCATGCGGTTCTTGCGCCAGTAACTGCGGTGGCTGGCAGTGATTTCAGCGTGCGGCATGGGTAATCGTTATTGGCGGGCTTTGAACAAGGGTCAGACGCTCAAGCTGCGCTGCCACTTTGGGCTCGAACTGTTTGAGGTGCACAAGAACTGCGCGCGCTTCATCGTTCCTGCCCAGCGCGAGCCAGACTTCTGCAAGCCGGTACCAGGCATGCGGGCTCATGGGTTGGAGCTTTGTGGCACTTTTGAACGCCACTGCTGCTGCCTCGAACTGCTGCCTGTGCATGAGGGTCAGGCCGAGGCCATACCAGGCGCGGTCCATGTGTTCATCGAATACAAGGACTTGCCTGAACGCCTCTTCAGCGTCTTCATGATGACCCGCCTGCTGCAGGACATAGCCCAGGTTGAACCAGACGGAAGCGCCGGGACTGGTGCGTACCAGTGTCTGCAGATGGGCAAAGGCTCGCGGCAAATCATTGTTCACCGCGTACAGGTGCCCGCAACTGGCCAGCGCGTAGCTGTCATTCGGCTTCAGCTGCAACATGCGTTCAAAAACATGCAGGGCAGCCTGCGGCTGTGCAAACACCAGCAAGGTCTTCGCATTGACCTTGAGGAATGCGAAGCGAATGACCCTTTTCATTTGCAAAGCGCCACGCCTATCTGCAGGCAGATGCTGATTTTGGCGACAACAGCCGCACACCACAGCAACAGCAGCACAAGGAAAGCGCCCCACGCCACACGGCGCTCGGGCACAGCACGCGGCAGCACCAGCCGCATCGCACTCACCCAGGGTTTTGTGGCGACCTGCAGAAAACGGTAAATGGGGTTGTGCACCCTGCCCGCTCCCCCCAGCACGCCAACCACGGCTTGCGCCGCAAAGGCGAACAAGGCGATTTCTGCAATGAGTTTGGTGAGGACGACGAGTGTGAGCATGGGCGAGGGGTAGAACCTTCCAATTGTCATGGGAGGATTGCTCGCCTGGCGTTGCCCGGCGAACGGGGTTTTCCCTTGGGTTAGAGCTGTCGCCCCCTGATTCCGTCCGCGCGGAAGGCACCAGCCACCCGTCCGGAAACCGGCCTGCGACGCACAGCACCCCCCTCTACAATCCGGCTCACCAACGACTCTTCCCGCCAGCCCGGGCCTGCCAAAATGACCTTGCCCGACAGCGTAAAAGACTTTGTCGAGGAGCGTACCGGCCTTGTGCTGTGGCTCATATTTGCGCTATTGCTGGCGGCCATCAGCAACACTTTCAAGGTTTTTTTCCCGTTGCCCGGCGTCCTGATGGGCCACGACTTCTCGCTGCAACTGCCCGCATGGCTGGAGGGCCACATCTGGTACGCCAACAATGGTTTGAGCGTGCCGTGGTTTTCGCCGTCGTTCTGCGCCGGCCAACCTTTTTTCCCCGATCCCCAATCGGTCTACTACTCCCTTCCGCAGTTTTTCGCCATCTGGTGGGGGCCCATTGCTGCGGCCTACCTGACCCTGTGCGTTGCAGCCAGCCTGTTTTTCTGGGGCGGCTACCTGCTGATGCGCAAGGTGTTTCTGACCGGACCTGTCGCAGCCGTGCTGGCAGGTGGCATGTTGATGTTCAACGGCTTCCTGCCGCACCACACCTTGGTTGGGCATTTGACCTATCACGGCTTCGCATTGAGCCCCTGGATTGCCCTGCTGCTGCTGATGCCCCTGCGCACCACCCTCGCCAAGGTGGGGGCCAGCGTGCTGGCCGGTCTGATGCTGGCCTACTGGGTGCACTCAGGATTCGGCACACTGATACTCGCGGGCGTCCTGGCCGTGTTGCTGATTGGCGTGCTGCAATGCCTGCTGGGCGGCGCCATCGGCCAGTTTCTGGCCCGGTCCGCACTCGCGGGCCTTGTGGGGCTGGCACTGTCAGCATCAAAACTGGTGGCTTCGTTTTCGTTTCTTGCCCAGTTTCCACGGACGTTCTATACGCTGCCGGGCGCGCCATCGCTGGCGGATGTGCTGGCAGTGGTTGGCAGCGCGCTTTTTCTGCCGTCGCAGTGGGCCTATGAATTCGGCCTGCCCCACCTGACGAACATGCAGTTCTCCCTGCATCCGCATGAATGGGCCTTCAACTTCGGGATGGCCAGCACCCTGCTGCTGCTGGTTCTGATCGGATCGCGACTCTTCAAACCTGCACGCAGGTCCAACAACAGCGCCAGTACCGGTCACAACCATTTCAGGCACCCCACAGCCCGGCAGTTGGTATTGCTCGCGGTCCTGATTTTGGGCCTTGCCTGGCCGCTGGCGTTCAACTACTACAGCCCGGAGTGGGCCGCCTTCATCAAGACCGTCCCCCTCCTCAACACCGCCAGTACGGCGCTTCGCTGGGCCATCGTCTACATACCCTTCATCGCGATAGGCACCGGCCTGCTGCTGCAGCACGCTGGCTGGGGGCAATGGGGTGTGGCGGCAGCGGCCGCCTGCCTGCTTGCCACGCTGATACAAACAGGTATGGAGCCGCGGGAGTTCTATCTCGAACAAGGGTATGACGCGCAAGCCATAGTGGTCGCCGATCGCATGTTGTCCAAAGGCCAATTCCGGGGTGAGATCACGCGCCTGGGCATGGGTGCAGAAATTGAGCTCAACGGTGAAACATTGCCACTTGAGCTCAACAACACCCTGGTCGCCGGTGTGTCGCAGATAGCCTGCTACAACCCGGTTTTTGGTTATCGCCTGGAAAAATTTTCGGCAAAAAACCTGCGACCCGGGTCTGTCTTCAAAGAACGCGACGGCTTCCTGAACCTGAAGAACCCGGCATGCTATGTCTACCCGAAGGAAAACAACTGCAAGCCCGGCGACCTGTTTCGCGCAGACCAGAAGGCCGAGGCGACCCTGTTCGTGAACTTCAAGCCATTCGCCTTCAAGATCTCGAAGACTCAGGAGTGGGCCAACCTGGCGACTGAAGCCGGACTTGCCCTGGTAGCGCTCTTCCTGCTGGCCTGGCTCGGGCTGGCTTTGCGCTCACGCAGCACCAACACCTGAGGCAGACCGCAAGGCAAGAACCAGGCTGGCGCCGCCTCACGCGCTGATTACTTTGCGAGCAGTTTCCAGGTATCGATCACCGTATCAGGGTTCAGCGAGATGGAGCCGATGCCCTGCTCCCTGAGCCAGAGTGCAAAGTCGGGGTGATCGCTGGGGCCCTGGCCACAGATGCCGACGTACTTGCCCTGCTTCTTGCAGGCCGTGATGGCCATGCTCAATAGGGCCTGCACGGCAGGGTCACGCTCGTCGAAGTCTTTCGCCAGAATCTCGAGGCCGGAGTCACGGTCCAGGCCCAGCGTGAGCTGCGTCAGGTCGTTGGAGCCGATGGAGAAACCGTCGAAATATTCAAGGAAGCGCTCGGCCAGCACAGCATTGCTCGGAATCTCGCACATCATGATGATGCGCAGGCCGTCCTGGCCGCGCTTGAGGCCGTGCTGCGCGAGTAGCTCGGTCACAGCCTTGGCCTGGCCCAGCGTGCGCACGAACGGCACCATCACCTCAACATTGGTCAGGCCCATGTCGTTGCGCACGCGCTTGAGCGCTTCGCACTCCATCGCAAACGCTTCGGCAAAGTCTGCGCTCAGGTAGCGTGCGGCACCGCGGAAGCCCAGCATCGGGTTTTCTTCTTCCGGCTCGTAGCGTGAACCGCCAATCAGCTTGCGGTATTCATTCGACTTGAAGTCAGACAAACGCACGATGACAGACTTGGGCCAGAAAGCCGCGCCGATGGTGGCAATACCTTCAGCGACCTTGTCGACATAAAAAGCACGCGGTGAGGCATGGCCGCGGGCCACGCTTTCGACGGCCTTCTTCAGGTCGGCATCGACATTGGGGTAGTCGAGGATGGCCTTGGGGTGCACGCCGATGTTGTTGTTGATGATGAACTCAAGCCGCGCCAGGCCCACGCCTTCATTGGGGATCTGGCAGAAGTCAAACGCCAGCTGCGGGTTGCCGACGTTCATCATGATCTTCACATCGACCGGCGGCATCTCGCCACGCTGCACTTCGGTGACTTCGGTCTCGAGCAGGCCGTCATAAATGTTGCCGGTGTCGCCCTCGGCGCAGCTGACCGTGACCAGCATGCCGTCTTTCAGCGTTTCGGTCGCGTCACCGCAGCCGACCACCGCGGGAATGCCCAGTTCGCGCGCAATGATGGCGGCGTGGCAGGTGCGGCCACCACGGTTGGTGACGATGGCGCTGGCGCGCTTCATGACCGGCTCCCAGTTCGGGTCGGTCATGTCGGTCACCAGAATGTCGCCGGCCTGCACCTGGTCCATGTCCTTGATGTCGTGCACGATGCGGACCGGGCCGGTGCCGATCTTCTGGCCGATCGCGCGGCCTTCAGCCAGCACGGTGCCTGTGCCCTTCAATTTGTAGCGCTGCTCGGCCTTGCCCTTGGACTGGCTTTTCACCGTCTCGGGGCGCGCCTGCAGGATGTAAAGTTCGCCGTCGATGCCGTCCTTGCCCCACTCGATGTCCATGGGGCGGCCGTAATGGTCTTCAATGATCAGGGCGTAACGGGCAAGCTGCTCGACGTCGTCGTCGGTCAATGAATAGCGGTTGCGCAATTCGGTCGGCACGTCGGTCGTCTTGACCAGCTTGCCACTCGCTTTTTTCTCTTCAGGCGTGCTGAACTCCATCTGCAGCAGCTTGCTGCCCAGGTTGCGGCGAATGACCGCGCGCTTGCCGGCCTTCAGGATGGGCTTGTGCACATAGAACTCGTCAGGGTTGACGGCGCCCTGCACCACGGTTTCACCCAGGCCGTAGCTGGAGGTGATGAAAACCACGTCTTCAAAACCGCTTTCGGTGTCGATGGTGAACATCACGCCGGCAGCACCCTTGTCACTGCGCACCATGCGCTGGATACCGGCAGACAGGGCCACGTCGGAATGCGCAAAACCCTGGTGCACGCGGTAGCTGATGGCGCGGTCGTTGTAGAGCGAGGCAAACACCTCTTTCATCTTGTGCAGCACGTCTTCAATACCGACCACGTTCAGGAAGGTTTCCTGCTGGCCTGCAAACGATGCATCAGGCAGGTCTTCTGCCGTGGCGGATGAACGCACGGCAAAACTGGCTTGCGGGTTGCTGCCGCACAGGGTGATGAAGCTCTCGCGCACGGCTTTTTCAAGGTCGGCCGGGAACGGCTGCGACTCGACCATCGCGCGAATCTTGCTGCCGGCCTCAGCCAGCGCCTTCACGTCGTCGGTGTTCAGTGCGTCAAGCACTGCGTTGATTTTTTTGTCCAGGCCGTCGTGGGCCAGAAAGGCCCTGAAAGCATGGGCAGTCGTCGCGAATCCGGTGGGAACCCGCACGCCCTTCGGTCCGGTGGGCAGTTGCGAGATCATCTCGCCGAGGCTGGCGTTTTTACCGCCTACGGCCTCGACATCTGTCATTCTCAGGTTTTCAAACGGTACGACCAGGGCGGTCGCCTCAAACAGGTTGGACATGAAAATACTCCGGGAGGTTTAAAAACTGGAGCGTCCGTCATGCGCGGCAACAGGCAACCTTGTTGTTCTTGTAGGGGGTTGTGGCGGGGCATGAGGTCAGAATCTGGATAATTGCCCCAATTGTAGGGGGCTGGCGCGCTTGCCGTGCGGTCAGTTTTTTACACCCTTTGCTGAAGTCTTTCCGCAGTCTTTTGCCGTCTTTATCTACCCACAAGAAGCCGCCATGTCCAACCGCACCGTGTTTTTCATCTCTGACGGCACCGGCATCACCGCCGAAACTTTTGGCAACGCCATCCTGGCCCAGTTCGAGATGACGCCCCGCCACGTGCGGCTGCCCTTTATCGACAGCGTGGACAAGGCGCACCAGGCCATCCGCCAGATCAACCACACCGGTGAAGTCGAGGGCAAACGCCCCATCGTCTTCACCACGCTGGTGAACATGGAAATCCTGGCCGTCATCAAGACGCACTGCAACGGCATGCTGCTGGACATGTTCGGCATGTTCGTCGCGCCGCTGGAAAGCGAGCTGGGCCTGAAGTCCAACCACCGCGTGGGGCGCTTCTCGGACGCCTCAAAAAGCAAGGAATACGACGACCGCATCGAGGCGATCAACTTCTCCCTGGCGCATGACGATGGCCAGAGCAACCGTGACCTCGAAGGCTCTGACGTCATCCTGGTGGGCGTGAGCCGCAGCGGCAAGACACCGACCTCGCTGTACCTGGCCATGCAGTACGGCCTGAAGGCATCCAACTACCCGCTGATTCCCGAAGACTTCGAGCGCCGCCAGTTGCCGCCTGCCCTGGTGCCGCACCGCAAGAAAATCTTTGGCCTGACGATTGCGGCGGAGCGGCTGGCGCAGATCCGCAACGAGCGCCGGCCCAACTCCAAATACGCCAGCCTGGCCAATTGCCGCGACGAGATCCATGAGGCCGAAGCCATGATGCGGCGCGAAGGCATTCGCTGGCTGTCGACCACCACCAAGTCGATTGAAGAGATCGCGACCACCATCCTGCAGGAGATCCGGCCTGAGCGGCTGGTTTACTGAAGGCGCTTTTTGCCGCGCCTGAAGTAAATACGGCCATTTTTTAACGTACACGTTAAAAAAATGCTCAAAAGTTAACTTCCATATTAACTTTTGGGCTTGCAGACCCGAATCAGGTCGCCGCAACGCCTCAAAAACACCAGAAATGGGCCTTTTTAGGGCATCAAATCGGCTGCAGGCCAATAGATACGAGCGTGAGCAGCTACTGAATTAATAGCAATCAGTCTGCCGACCGGCCCATCAGCCCAGCACCGCCACACCCTTGACCTGGGCAAAAACCGCCTTGCCGGGCGCCAGTGCCAGCGCATCAGCCGATTTTTGGGTCACACGGGCCAGCAAGGTGCTGCCGCCTGCATCCAGGCTGACCATGACCTGGCCGGGGTTGTCTGGCGACAGGCCGCTGACCACGGCGGCAAAAACGTTGAGCACGCTGCTGCCCTCCTGGCGCGCCAGGGTCAGGCTCACGTCACGCGCCTGTATGCGCACCCTCACCCGCTGGCCGACCTGCAGATGCGGGTTGAGCAGGCTGATGCGCCCGCCAGCAAAGTCGGCATGGCTCAGGTGGTAGTGCGGCTCCACCCCGCTGACGGTGGCGTCGATGATGGCGGCGGCGCTGTCGCCGTGGGCCATGGGCAAATCCATGCGTGTCATGAGCTCGCGCGCGGGCCCGGCAGCCAGCAGCTGGCCCTTGTCCAGCAGCACCAGGTGGTCGGCCAGCCGGGCGACCTCGTCGGGCGAATGGCTGACATACAGCACCGGCATGTCGAGTTCGTCATGCAGGCGCTCAAGGTAAGGCAGGATTTCAGCCTTGCGCTGCACATCCAGCGAGGCCAGCGGCTCGTCCATCAGCAGCAGGCTGGGGCTGGTAGCCAGCGCACGGGCAATCGCCACACGCTGGCGCTCGCCGCCCGAGAGCGTGTCGCTGCGGCGTGCCAGCAACTGGCCTATGCCCAGCAGTTCAATCGCCTGGCCCAGAAGCACACGCCGTTTGCTGGCAGGCACACGTTTGAGTCCATAGTCCAGATTGCCCTGCACATCTAAATGCGCGAACAGGCTGGCCTCCTGGAAGACATAACCCAAGGGGCGCTGATGCACAGGCACAAAAACGCCAGCCCTGTCGTCCTGCCAGACTTCGCCGTTCACCGAGAGATAGCCGCCACCCGAGCGCTCCAGCCCGGCGATGCAGCGCAGCAAGGTGGTCTTGCCTGAACCGGACGGCCCGTAGATGGCCGTGACGCCGCGCCCTGGCAGCGCCAGAGAGACATCCAGCGAAAAGTCGCCATTGCGCTGGCTGAATGATGCGGTGACGCCCTTCATGCCTCGCCCCGCACACGGCCGCGCCGCCTGCCGGTGGGCTGCACCATGTACAGCGCCAGCAGCACCACAAACGAAAAGAGCATCAACCCGCCCGCCAACCAGTGCGCCTGGGTGTATTCAAGCGCCTCGACGTGGTCGTAAATCTGCACCGACATCACCCGCGTCTTGCCGGGAATGTTGCCGCCCAGCATGAGCACAATGCCAAACTCGCCCACCGTGTGCGCAAAGCCCATCACGGCGGCCGTGAGGTAGGCAGGCCGGGCCAGCGGAAAGACGACGGTCAGAAAGGTGTCCAGCGGCGACGCGCGCAATGTAGCTGCGACTTCAAGCGGCCGCTCGCCAATCGCTTCAAACGCGTTTTGCAGCGGCTGCACGACAAAGGGCATGGAGTACAGCACTGAACCAATCACCAGCCCGGCAAAACTGAAGGGCAGCAAGCCCCAGCCCAATGATTGCGTGAGCTGGCCGACAGGCCCTTTCGGCCCCATCAGCACCAGCAGGTAAAAGCCCAGCACCACGGGCGGCAATATCAGCGGCAAGGCCACCAGTGCACCCGCCGGGCCCTTGACCCACGAGCGCGTGCGCGCCAGCCACCAGGCCAGAGGTGTGCCGACCAGCAGCAACACGACGGTGGTGGTGGCGGCCAGCTTGAAAGTTAGCCAGATGGCCTGCAAACTTGCCTGGTCCATGTGTCAGTACCGCCGCGCGAAAGTATCGGAACGAAGCGCCAATTTTCCCTGCCCGTCATTGCGGACCTGATCCGCAATCCATAGGGAACGAAGCGGGGATGGATCCCGGATCAAGTCCGGTATGACAGGGAAACAGCACGTAGAAATCATGTTCGGTGATTGATCAATTGCCACTCTGGTAGCCGAACGAACGTATGACTGTTTTCGCCTTGTCGGTCTTCAGGTAGGCCATCAGCGCCACTGCCGCCTTGTTGTCCTTGCCTTTGGCCAGCAGCACCGCATCCTGGCGGATCGGGCTGTGCAGGTTCTCGGGCACTATCCAGGCCGAGCCGCTTTTGATCTTGCCGTCTTCATACACCTGCGATAACGCCACAAAACCCAGCTCGGCATTGCCGGTAGAGATGAAGCTGAAGGCCTGTCCGATGCTTTCGCCTGTGACGAGTTTGGGCTCCAGCGTCGCCATCAAACCCAACTTCGTCATGGTTTCAACAGCGGCAGCGCCATAAGGTGCCAGTTTGGGCGCGGCAATCGCGAGTTTCGAGAAGCTGTTTTTCTTCAGCACCTCGCCCTGCGCATCGACCAGGCCGGGCTGCGCCGACCACAGCACCAGCTTGCCGGTGGCATAGGTGAAGCGGCTGCCGTTGACGGCGCTACCTTCTTTTTCAAGCTTGGAAGGGGTTTCATCGTCAGCCGCAAGAAACACTTCAAACGGCGCGCCACTGGTGATCTGCGCATAGAAGCGGCCCGTGGCACCGAAAGCCAGCGTGGCCTTGTGGCCGGTGTCTTTTTCGAAATCAGCCGCGATGCGTTTCATGGGCGCGGTGAAATTGGCAGCTACGGCAACCTGCACTTCATCAGCCCATGCACTGGCACAAGTCAATACAGAAAGAAGCAAGGACGGGATCAAACGCGCGGGGCGCAGAAAATACATGGGGTGCTCCGGAAAGGCCAGTTTTCGCTATTCTATTTTAGAATAGCGCCTCCCCGTCTATCTGTTTCTCAACCCGGCATTCACACAAACACAAGCCAGCCATGCCGCCCAAAAAAATCGCCCCAACCACCCTGTATTCCCTGCCGTCCCTGTCGTTCGACAGCGCACTCAGCCACGAGCCGGCCGACAAGCGCATAGAAATCCTGCGTCTGGTCGGCGAGAGCGGGTCCATCTCGCAGGCCGCGCGCGACGCGGGCGTCAGCTACAAGGCGGCCTGGCAGGCCATAGACACGCTGACCAACCTGGCTGGCGTGGTGCTGGTCGAGCGTGCGGTGGGCGGCTCGGGTGGCGGCGGCGCGACCATTACACCCGCCGGCATCCAGCTGCTGGCCCTGGCAAAGCAGCTGGCCGATTCGCGCGCAGGCGTGCTGGCGGCTGCCGCATCAACCGCCCAGTCTTCGCCAACCTCGCCCGCCCTGCCCTACATCGGCGTGCGCACCAGCATGCGCAACCAGTTGCCTTGCGTGGTCGACAAGCTTGAAATCAAAGGCCAGGTGGTTCGGGTGTTTTTAAAGCTTGCCGGTGGTGGCGTGCTGGTGTCACGCATCACCAAAGCCAGCGCCGAATTGATGGGCTTGAAAAAAGGCCAGTCGGTTCTGGCGCTCTGCAAGGCCACGGCTGTCAAGGTCAGCCCCGGCACAGGGCCAGCCGCGTTAACAGCAGGCAAACAAGAACTGGGGGGTGTCGCCCAACGCATCAGCCGCGGCACCAGCGGTGATGAGGTGTCGCTGCAGCTGGACGCTGGCCTGCAACTGGTCGGGTTTGGGAAGGCTGGCAGCGGTATCAAAGCCAAGGCTACGGTGACGGCGATGGTCGATGAGTCGGCTCTGGTGATTGCGCTGCCCGCCTGAATGAGACAAATCGCCTTGCTCTGAAACGGGCTGATATGAGAAACTGAATTTACAGATCTGCGGTTTTCGCGGATTTTTTATACCTGTATAAATCTGTACAAGATTTTCAAAAAAGTTAGCAGACATGCGGCATACATTGCACTAGGGCAGTCATGAAAATCTTTCTTTCAGTTGGGGCGGTCTTACTAGGAATCATAATTTTTGGTCTCGCATTGCCAGCCATTATTCCTGGGTGCACCTGTGGGTTTCCTGCGAGCAAATGCCATGGTTGTGGGGAACTTATTGGGAATGCCCTCGGCGACTTTTCGGGGACTTGCCTTACCCTGGGTGCAATGGGGTTTGTTTTCATCCTCTGGTTTGGAATTCCGCTTCTGGTGATAGGTCTTATCGTCCGGGGCGTCTACAGGCTCTTCAGCAAAGGAAGGATTAATTAGGCTTGTGTTTTGTTTAAAACCCCTCCACTTCCAAAAAGCCTTTGCTTTTTTGTTTTCGTCTGGGCGCAATCAGCCTCACGGCTTGCTCGGCGTGGACACGCCACCAAAGGCTGCCGCTGCGCGGCACCGGTTGCATGCCGGGCAGCGCGAACGTTAAATCGAATTGACACCATGACACCCGTAGGCGCATTTTTGCTTTCCTGGTTCGGCGCCGTTCTTGTCGCGACCTTTATTCTTGGCTGCGTTATTGCCTCCGCGGCAAGCGCCAAGGTCAAGTTCGTCTCGACTGTTCTAATCGGCGCCGTATGGTCTTCCCCGTTTTTCGGACTGTTTCTTAAAGTCGTACTAGCGGGAACATTCCTCGAATTTGGACCATCGTTTACGAGACATAGGGGAGGAGACGGTGCCCCCGCGTTTATCGGCCTGGTTTTTGGGGCATTCCTTCTCTGGACTTCCATTCGGGTGGCGCGCTCTGATGCGGCGAGTCCGGCGGTTGAAACCTTGCTGGATGAGCACGATGCGTCTTAACGGTCTTATCGACTCAGACCCACAACGGCATGGCCCATACAACACTCCCAAAACACATTCAGATCCTTCTCCTCGTTTTCTTCGCTGCAAACCTTGTGCACTTCACGCACAACGCTGAGTACATCGCCTACTACCCAGGCATGCCTTCCTCGTTCACCCGGGAGAAGATCTACCTGGCGTGGGTCGCCGGGGTGAGCGTCGGGCTTCTCGGCTTGCTTGCGTACAGGGCAAAGCTGCAAATCCTGGGCCTGGCCTTGCTTGCAGCATACGGAGCGGTCGGCATCGACGGATTGGCTCACTACACATTGGCGCTGTGTTCGGAGCACACGCTTGCAACCAATCTGACCATCTGGTTTGAGGTCTTGACCGGCCTTTCGTTGTTGCTTTCATCTGCAGTTTTGATCGGCAAAACACTCTCAAGGCGCTTGCAACAAGGCGCCTGATCCCCAGGATCGTGACCCGTCCGGTCAGCTTGTGAATATCCTGTCCCACTGATGTACGCCTGTGCCGAACATAGGTGCAACCAACACTTTCAATAGTAAATTACTATCGATATTTCTTATTTAACAGTGTTAAACTATCAATTCGAAACGTTTCAACCACCCTCCAGAAGGAACACAACATGTCATCTTTGATCAATACGCAAGTCCAGCAATTCAAAACCGAAGCTTTCCACAACGGCAAGTTCGTTCCTGTGTCCGACGAAACGCTGAAGGGCAAGTGGTCAGTCCTGATCTTCATGCCGGCTGCGTTCACCTTCAACTGCCCGACCGAAGTTGAAGATGCTGCTGACAACTACGCAGAGTTCCAGAAGGCTGGTGCAGAGGTTTACATCGTGACGACCGACACCCACTTCTCGCACAAGGTGTGGCATGAGACCTCGCCAGCTGTTGGCAAGGCCAAGTTCCCGCTGGTCGGCGACCCTACCCATGTGTTGACCAAGGCGTTCCAGGTGTACATCCCTGAAGAAGGCCTGGCACTGCGCGGCACGTTTGTGATCAACCCTGAAGGCGTGATCAAGACGGCTGAAGTGCATTCCAACGAAATCGCACGCGACGTGAAAGAAACCCTGCGCAAGCTGAAAGCTGCCCAGTACACCGCTGCCCACCCAGGCCAGGTCTGCCCAGCCAAGTGGAACGAAGGCGCCAAGACCATCGCCCCTTCGATCGACCTCGTCGGCAAGATCTAAGCGCCCTGCGCCTTGAATAAAGGCCCGGGCAAGGTGCACACGCTGCACCCACCCGGGCTTTTTTGTTTCCAACTGAAATTGAAAGTGAGTCTTCCATGCTCGACGCTGCCACCAAAGCCCAACTGAAAAGCTATCTCGAACGCGCGACTGCGCCCATCGAAATCGTCGCTTCACTGGACGACAGCGAGGCATCGGGCGAGGTGCTGTCGCTGCTGAAAGATGTGGCTGAATCGTCGCCGCTGGTCACGCTGACTGAGAGCCGCGACGACAACCACCGCAAGCCGTCTTTTTCGATCAACCGCCCGAGTGAAAACCACGGTCCGCGTTTTGCCGGCCTGCCCATGGGGCATGAGTTCACATCGCTGATTCTTGCCCTGCTGCAGATTGGCGGCTACCCACCCAAGGTTGAGGAAGAAATCCTGCAGCAGATTCGTGCACTCGATGGCGATTTTGAGTTTGAGGTGTATGTCTCGCTGACCTGCCACAACTGCCCGGACGTGGTGCAGGCGCTGAACCTGATGGCTGTGCAGAACCCGCGCATCAAGACCACCATGATCGAAGGCGGCACCTTCCAGGACGAGGTGAAAGAGCGCGAAATCATGGGCGTGCCCACGGTCTTCCTGAACGGCACCATGTTCGGCAACGGCCGCATGAGCCTGGAAGAAATCCTGGCCAAGATTGACACCAGCGGCGTCGAACGCGAGGCCAAAAAGCTTGACGCCAAAGACCCCTTCGATGTGCTGATCGTCGGCGGTGGCCCTGCGGGTGCAGCGGCTGCCGTGTACGCAGCGCGCAAGGGCATACGCACGGGCGTGGCATCCGAACGCTTCGGTGGCCAGACGCTGGACACCATGGGCATTGAAAACTTCATCTCGGTGAAGGAAACCGAAGGCCCCAAGTTTGCAGCCGCGCTGGAAGAGCATGTGCGCGCCTACGACGTGGACATCATGAACCTGCAGCGCGCCAAGTCTCTGGTGCCCAACACCGGCCCGGGCCATGACCTGATCGAGATCAAGCTGGAGAGCGGCGCAACGCTGAAGAGCAAATCGGTGGTGATTTCGACCGGCGCACGCTGGAAGAACATCAACGTGCCCGGCGAACTTGAGTTCAAGAACAAGGGCGTGGCTTATTGCCCGCATTGCGACGGCCCATTGTTCAAGGGCAAGCGCGTGGCCGTGATCGGCGGCGGCAACTCGGGCGTTGAAGCGGCGATTGACCTGGCGGGCCTGGTCGGCCATGTGACGCTGATCGAGTTTGACACCGCCCTGCGCGCCGATGCCGTGCTGCAGCGCAAGCTGAACAGCCTGCCAAACGTGACGGTACACACCAACGCGCAGACGACCGAGATCACCGGCGACCAGAAGGTCAACGGCCTGGTCTACAAGGACCGCGCCAGTGGCGAGCTGAAAACAGTCGAGCTGGAAGGCGTGTTCATTCAGATCGGCCTGGTGCCCAACACCGACTGGCTCAAGGGTGTGGTCGAGTTGTCGAAGCACGGCGAGATCGTGGTCGATGACCGCGGACAGACGTCCGTGCCGGGTGTGTTTGCGGCAGGTGATGCGACGACGACGCCCTTCAAGCAGATCATCATTGCAGCGGGTGATGGCGCCAAGGCAGCGCTCAGCGCGTTTGACCACCTTATCCGGACTTCTGCGCCCGCCTGAGCCCCTGACCAACGGGTTCCATGAAGAGCAGGTTACGTCCTTGTGATGTAGCCTGCTATTTTTTGGTAGCTGCTCACGCACGTATTCATTGGCCTGCAGCCGATTTAGCCTCTGAAAATGGCCATTTTTTGCTGTTTTGGAGCGCTTTTTGGCCTCAAAAAGGGCCCGCGCCACGCGGAACGACTCAAAATGTAAAGTCGACTTTACATCATGAATTCTGGCAGTTCAGGCAAGCTGCAGTGCTCAAACCGCGAGGCGCACCCCATACGCAGGACCGCGTCTGCGCCAATACGAACAGTTATCACAATCACACGCAACAAAAGCTTAAAGCCCGGGAATGCTTGAGTTCACCCGCCTTGCAACAGACAATGCGTCATTGCAAATAACAAACAAGGACCAGCCATGAAAGGCGACGCTCAAGTCATCTCCCACCTCCAGGCCCAGCTCAAGAACGAGCTGACCGCCATCAACCAGTACTTCCTGCACTACCGCATGTACAAGCACTGGGGCCTGGACAAGCTGGCCAAGAAGGAATACGAAGAATCCATCGGTGAGATGAAGCACGCCGACAAGCTCATGGACCGCATCTTCATGCTGGACGGCCTGCCCAACCTGCAGGACCTGGGCAAGCTGATGATCGGCGAGGACGTGCCCGAGGCCATGGGCTGCGACCTGAAAGCCGAAATGGGCGCGCAGGAAACCATCAAGGCCGGCATCGCGCAGTGCGAGCTGGTTCGTGATTACGTCTCGCGCGACCTGCTGCAGGGCATTCTTGACGACACCGAAGAGCACATCGACTTTCTGGAAACCCAGCTGGAGCTGATCAACAAGGTGGGTATCCAGAACTACCTGCAAAGCCAGATGGGCGAGCTGGAGTAATACCGAAGGTGAAGGCCGGCAAATCCCGGCAACACATGACAAAGGGCCTCGCGGGGCCCTTTTTTTTTATTTCTCCACAAAGTTATGGGACCCGCCACACCCCACCATCTCGCAGTTGTTAGACCACTCAGGAGAGAACGGTATTCAAACTGATTGCAAATGCGATAGATTCGCATTTATAATTGGTTCACTGAATTAAATCATTCAACCAGCAAGCCAATCCAAATGATCGTCTGCGTCTGCCACCGAATCTCCGACCGCGAAATCGCCCGCCACGCACGTGCCGGCATGGGTTTTGACGAGATCCAGTTCGAACTGGGTGTTGCCACCCAGTGTGGCCAGTGCGAAGGTTGCGCCAGGGATGTGGTGGCTCAATGCAGCGCAAGCTGCCCAACCGCCAACATCAAGCTCGCCAGCAATCTTCTGGAAGGCAGCACATGGCAAACATTACAACCTTTTTCGCAGCTCTCCCCGTCAGCCTGATACTGGTGGTGGGCTCGGCGTGGTGGGTTTTCAGGCGCTGACTGACTAAAGTTAAAGTCATTTTTACCAGCCTGCACGGCGCTTCCCGTGCCATGCTCTCATTGAACTCCCGCCCATGACGCCCCCCGCAAACATTCCATCTCCCGGCATGCGGTCGCTTGACCTGCCCGCCGGCCTTGTGCTCAAGGAACAACCCGCAGGCAAAGCGCCGCTTCTGAGCCGTAATGCCAGCATCGCACTCGGCGTGGTTGTGCTGCATGTCGCGTTCATCTGGGCCTTGCAAAGCGGGTTGCTGATGCGGGCGGCGGAAATTATCATTCCGGCTGAAGTCCTCACCCAGTTCATTGAGCCCCCCGCGCCCAAGGTTGAGCCGGTTCCGCCCAAGCCGCCAGAGCCCGTCAAAAAACCTGTCGTGAAAACGCCTGTGCCGCCACCCATGCCGCTGGCCGTGGCCGACCCGACGCCGTCGCCAAATGCACCCGTAGGCGTCACCACACCTACGCCGCCCGCGCCCCCTGCACCGCCGGCGCCTGCCCCTGCTGCTCCCCCCGCACCACCGGCCATTCAAATGCCGTCCAGCGATGCGAGCTACCTGCAGAACCCCAAGCCGCCTTATCCGCCCATCAGCCGGCGGATGAACGAACAGGGCAGATCCATCATCCGCGTGCTGATTGGTATTGATGGTTCACCGCAAAAAGCCGAAATCGCCAAATCCAGCGGCTTTGACCGCCTGGACCAGGCAGCCATGGCCACCGTGATGCGCTGGCGTTATGTGCCCGGCAAACGCAACGGCGTGCCTGAAGAGATGTGGTTCAACGTGCCCATCAACTGGGTCCTTGAATAAGCCCCCAGCCTGATCATTTTTTGTCTTTTGGAGTACTGATTCATGAATTCCCAATTCGGCCTTGCCAACGTCTGGACCCAGGGCGATATCGTCACCAAGTCCGTGGCCATTCTTCTGCTGGTGATGTCCCTCGCATCGTGGATGGTCATCATCATCAAGACACTTGACCTCATCAAATACAAAAAAATTGCGAAGTCAGCAGAAGATTTCTGGCACAGCGAAGATTTCGCCGCAGGCCTGAGCAAGCTGGGCGCCGACCCGGCCAACCCTTTCCGCCAGCTGGCGCTCGAAGGCCGCGAAGCCACCCTGCACCACCGCAACACCAAGGCACACCTGCATGACACGCTGGATGTCAGTGACTGGGTCACGCGCACGCTGCGCAACGCCATTGATGAATTCACATCCAGGCTGCAGTCCGGCCTCGCCATCCTGGCATCGGTCGGCTCCACCGCCCCGTTTGTGGGCCTGTTTGGCACGGTCTGGGGCATCTACCATGCGCTGCTGGCCATCGGCCTCGCGGGCCAGGCAACCATTGACAAGGTTGCAGGCCCGATTGGCGAGTCGCTCATCATGACGGCTCTTGGCCTGGCAGTGGCCATTCCCGCCGTGCTCGGTTACAACGCGCTGGTTCGCGGCAACAAGGGTGTCCTGCAAAAACTCAACCGTTTTGCACATGACATGCACGCCTACTTTGTGACCGGTGCCCGCGTCAGCGCGGGCAGCTCTGCCAAAGTATTGCCAATGGCCAAAAAAGCCTGATTTAAAAGAGACCCATCATGGCTTTTGGAACACAGGACGACAGCGACGAGGTGATGAACGAAATCAACATGACGCCCATGGTGGACATCATGCTGGTTCTTCTCATCATCTTCATCATCACCATTCCGGTGATGAAACACTCGGTGAACATTGACCTTCCGCGCGCGACTAATGAGGCGCAGAACATCAAGCCCGAAACCATACGCCTGACAGTTGACGCGCAGGGCACCTACTACGTCAACGAAGCGCCGACCACCGACGAACAGCTGGTACCGCTGTTCAAGGCCGCGGCTGCCCAGAACCCGCAGCCTGACCTGCACATTCGCGGCGACAAGGCCGTGCGTTATGAGCGGGTGGCCCAGGCCATGGCGGCCGCACAGCAGGCCGGGCTGCGCAAGATAGGCTTTATCACCGAGCCAAAGAACTGACTAGCCCTTCGCCTACCGTCAGGCCCCAGAACTGATTTGTAAAAATTTTTGTCAGTGCCCAAACTCGCTTGACTTTCAAATGCGAATCGTTATCATTAACTTATCGAACCCGTAACGGCAACCCAAACAAGGTTTCACCATCATGTCCCTAGCGATGCCAATGTCCCACACCCTCAGCCTTCCGCGCTCTGCCCCGCCCGCGCAGCCGGATACCCCGGCCAGCATGACGGCCGGGTCACCGCAGCCCTGCATGAACAGCGATGACATCCTGCGTGGCCAGAAGGCTGTGGAGATCACCCACAATGGTTCAACCTATCGCCTGCAGGCCACCCGCCTGGGCAAGCTGATCCTGACCAAATAAACCAGACACGCCTGCGGGGTCCACACACCGCAGGCACCGCTTTCATCGTGGGGCGATCCGGGGCTCTTACCAGCCTCCAAGATCGTTTTTGCCAGCCACGGACTTTTTTAAAGTCGACTAGCCAGGCTTTTTTTCTCACGCAGCACATTCATCCTTCACAGGAACAAAAAAGCCGACATCAAGTCGGCTTTTTTACGTCTGACAGAGGCGTGACGCTCAGAGGCCCACAGCAGCCATGCCGGCACGCGCAATCTGCGCATCCTCATTCGACTTGACGCCGCTGACGCCCACAGCGCCCACGCACTGGCCGTCCTTCATCATGGGCACGCCGCCCTCCAGCATGCCCTGGATGGTGGGTGCGCTCAGGAATGACACACGGCCGCCGTTGATCATGTCTTCGTAGGTTTTGCTTTCGCGGCGACCCAGGGCAGCTGTATTGGCTTTGGCTGGTGCAATGTGGGCAGATGCCGGTGGCGCGCCATCGAGGCGCTGCAGGTGCAGCAGATGGCCGCCATCGTCGACGATGGCAATCGTCACGGCCCAGTTGTTCTTGACGGCTTCTGCCTCGGCTGCGGCGGCGATGGCCTTGATGTCGGCAAATTCAAGCACGGCTTTCGATTTCATGGTTTTCCCGGAAATAGTTGGTAAAACCCTTGAGGATACGCAAAATTCGGGCCTCTTTGGCCGCTGCCCGATTCAAATATTGAATGTTGGCTATTCCAGAAGCCCTGATAAAAATAGGATGTGCGGCATTTCTTGAAAAAGCACACCTGCACCCTAAAATACATTTGCCTGCATTTGCTGGCTCCTCGGAGATCACTCTCATGAATGAAAACGTCCAAACCATTGACTACGGCCTGGCGACATCCAGTGAACAGCGCAACAAGGTTCTGCGCAACACCTACTGGCTGCTGGCCCTGAGCCTGCTGCCCACCGTGCTGGGCGCCTGGCTCGGCGTGGCTACCGGCATCACGCGCTCACTGAGCGGCGGCCTCGGAATGATCGTGTTCCTGGCCGGTGCCTTCGGGTTTATTTTCGCCATTGAAAAGACCAAGAACTCTGCAGCGGGCGTGCCCGTGCTGCTGGGCTTTACCTTCTTCATGGGCCTCATGCTCTCGCGCATGATTGCCATGGTGCTGGGTTACAGCAATGGCGCTTCGCTGGTCATGACGGCGTTTGCCGGCACGGCAGGCGTGATGTTTGTCATGGCCAGCCTGGCAACCGTCATCAAGCGTGACATCAGCGGCATGGGCAAATGGCTGTTTGCCGGTGTGCTGGTGCTGCTGGTTGCCTCGGTGATCAACATCTTTGTCGGTTCAACCATGGGCATGGCCGTGATCAGCACCCTGGCGATTGCGATTTTCAGCGCCTACCTGCTGTATGACCTGAAGCAGGTGATTGATGGTGGCGAGACGAACTACATCAGTGCAACCCTTGCCATCTACCTTGACCTGTTCAATATCTTCCAGAGCATGCTGGCGCTGCTGGGCATCTTCGGCGGCGAACGCGACTGAACATCGCCGCACGCAAAAAAAAGGGCCTCGCGGCCCTTTTTTTATATCTTCTCAAATACCGCGATGCTCTCGACGTGAGCGGTATGCGGAAACATGTTCACCACCCCCGCAGAGGTGCAGCGGTAGGCCCCGCTCTCCAGCAGTACGCCCGCATCACGCGCCAGCGTGGCCGGGTTGCAGCTCACATACACAATGCGTTCGGGCAACACCCAGTCGCCCAGGACAAGACTTTGCTGATCCTTGCCATCGTCACACGGCACGCCCGTCACCATTTGCTGGTGCAGCGCAGCGAGTGATTTGAAAAGCTCGAATGCGCCTTCCCGAGGTGGGTCCACCAGCCACTTCTGCGCCGCGCCATCCCTTGCCAACATCGCCGGGGTCATTTCGAACAGGTTACGCGCCACAAAGCTTGTCGGCGACAAAGCGCCGCGAACACGGCTCGCTGCCCTGTTTCTCTCAAAGTTCTCGCGTGAACGTGCGACCAGCACCTCGCTGCCCTCAATGCCCAGCACTTCGCGCGCACGCGTCGCCAGCGGCAGGGTGAAGTTGCCCAGGCCGCAAAACCAGTCAATCACCCGCTCGTGGGCTTTCACGTCAAGCAGGCGCAAGGCACGCGACACCAGCACCTGGTTGATGTGCGGGTTGACCTGCGTGAAGTCGGTCGGTTTGAAGGGCGTGACCACGCCAAACTCGGGCAGGCCGTAGTTCAATTCCTGCACGGCATCATCCAGCAGTTTGACGGTATCCAGCCCGCCAGACTGCAACCACCATTGCAGGCCTGCATGAACTTTTGCAAATTCGCGCAGCTTCGCAATGTCACCGACGCCCAGCGGCTCCATATGCCTCAGCACCATGGCCGTCACATCGTCACCGCAGGCCAGCTCGATCTGCGGAATCGCTTCTTTCGCGTCCATGCTGGCGATCAGTTCACGCAATGGAAGAAGCATGGCACTGACATGTTCAGGCAGCACCAGGCACACATTCATATCGGCCACATAGCTGCTCTTGCGCTCATGAAAGCCGACGAGGACTGCGCCCTTCTTGCGCACATAGCGCACCGACAGCCGGGCGCGGTAACGATAGCCCCAGGCCGGCCCTTCAATGGGGCGCAGCAGGTTCTCAGCCTTCAGCTTGCCGATGTGCCAGAGGTTGTCTTCAAGCACACGCTGCTTGACCGCGACCTGCGCACTCACATGCAGGTGCTGCATCTTGCAACCGCCGCAGGCACCGGTGTGCATGCCGAAATGCGGGCACCCCGGGCGCACCCGCTGCGACGACTCGCGGTGAATCTCCATCAGCGTGGCTTTTTCAAAGCTCGCTTTTTTACGGAATACGCTGGCCGTGACACGCTCAAAAGGCAGTGCGCCTTCGATGAAGACGACCTTGCCATCTTCCCTGTGGGCAATGCCTTGGGCTTCAATATCAAGCGACTCTATGGTGAGGATATCGGGGAGGTATTCCTTGACCGCTGCGGCAGGAGGCAGGTTCTGGTTTTCTTCTGACATGAGTGAATTGTCTCAGGTAGGCATCGGGCGGCAGCGGCTCAATGGTTCACGCCAGCCCTGCTGGCTTCAGGATCTCAGGAAAAAAAAGAGGCTGTACAACAGCCTCTTTTACCTGTGCGCAATGCCGGCTACCTCGCAGGCAGATACTTCGCAGGGTCTACAGGCTTGCCCTGGCGGCGCACCTCAAAGTGCAGCTTCACGCGGTCGGCATCGCTGTTGCCCATCTCGGCGATCTTCTGGCCCTTTTTCACAGACTGGTCTTCCTTCACCAGCAGCGTCTGGTTGTGCGCATAAGCCGTCAGGAAGGTGTTGTTGTGCTTGAGGATGATCAGGTTGCCATAACCGCGCAGGCCGGCACCGGCATACACCACGCGGCCGTCGGCCGATGCGAGTATGGGGTCGCCCGCCTTGCCTGAAATATCAAAACCCTTGTTCTTGACTTCATCAAAACCGGCGACCAGCGTGCCTTGTGCCGGCCATATGAAAGCCAGGTCATCTTCACTGGCAGAGGCGGTCTGGCTGCTTGCGGGCGCAGACGCGGGGCGAGCGGCACTCGCAGCCTGCACGGGCGCTGTGGTACCGGTATTTGCGTTGGCCACGCCGGATGTCACAGGCCGCGTCACGACAAGCGGGTTTTCGCTGGTCGGCGGTACCACACGCAGCACCTGGCCGACTTCGATCAGGTTGGGGTTTTCAAGGTTGTTCCAGCGCACCACATCGCGCCAGTTTTGCCCGGTGTCCAGGCCGATGCGAATCAGGGTGTCGCCGGGCTTGACGGTGTAGTAACCGGGTTTGCCTGCGTTCTCGAAGCCTGGGGGCTGTTTGACACCGGGGTCCACCGCTGCGGAAGGGGCGCGTGACATACCGGTGCCACGGTCTTCAACAGGCGCAGGCGTCAAGGAGCGTGAGCTGCAGCCCGCAGCCAGCATGACCACTGCCAGCAGGCAGGCGATGCCCGCGCTGGTCGGTGATTTTCGTTTTTTGTCAGGTAGCGGAGTTTGGAAAGTTGCCATGTTGCACCCTGTGTTGTTTGATTGCTTTTTTGATGGACGACACCGGCAGCAAAGCAGCCGTAGCGATCCCCTGTCAGCTTGTGCCTGATTTTAAAGGTACAAAGTGCACAGCCTCCAGCAGGGTCTGCTTGACCCCTTGCGGCGTCTTGTCAACCACCACCAGCGCCTGCGTGCCATTGGCCGATTGCAGCGGCGCGACCAGCCTGCCACCTATGGCGAGCTGGTCAATCCAGGTGGCGGGAATGTTCTCGCCGCCGGCTGCCGAAATGATGGCCGCATAGGGCGCACCCCTGGCGTAACCGATCATGCCGTCACCAAACATCAGGTGCACGTTTGGCAGGCGCATGGGCCGGAGGTTGTCACGTGCCTTGTCATGCAGGCCGCGCAGGCGCTCGATGCTGTAGACCTCTTGCGCCAGTTGCCCCAGCACCGCCGCCTGGTAGCCACAGCCAGTGCCAATTTCAAGCACCCGGCCCAGCTTGCCCTGGCGGCCTTCATTGCCGCGCATGAGCAGTTCGAGCATTCGCGCCACCACATTGGGTTTTGAAATCGTCTGGCCCAGGCCTATGGGCAGGCTGGTGTCTTCATAGGCCTGGTTCACCAGGGCACTGTCCACAAAACGGTGCCGCTCAACCTGGCCCATGGCAGCCAGCACCTGCGGGTCCGTCACGCCCTGCGCCGCCAGCTTTTGCACCATGCGCGCACGCACGGCATGTGAGTCAAGGCCCAGACCGCTCGGAACCGGCTTTTGCGCGACCTTTGGGTTGACTGCACCTGAAGCGCGAGGCGCCTGCGCCGTCATGTTTTTATTGGAAGTCGGTACGCCGGCTGCGGGCTTCAGTTGCACCGGAAATGAAGGGCGGCTGGCAGTCACGCCGCTTTTTGGCGCCGACACAGGTGGCTTGCTGGCTGGCTTCATGCAGCCTGCGTCAGTGTCACGGCTGCCTGCGCGGCGGACTGTGCAAATGACTGCGCCCAGTACGGCAGGCGCTCATGGTCTGTGAGGTCCACATGCAGCGGGGTGATGGCCACAAAGCCTTTTTTGGTGGCGTGAAAGTCCGTACCCTCGCCTTCGTCCTTGGCCGGACCTGCGCCGCCTATCCAGTACATGGTTTCACCGCGCGGACTGGTTTGGGTAATCACGCGCTCCGCCGCATGGCGCCGGCCCAACCGCGCGACCTTCACGCCCTGGATCTGCTCATACGGCAGGTTGGGAATGTTCACGTTCAGCAACCATGGCGGCACGCTGGGCGCCTTGCCCTCGGCAATCACTTCGAGTGTAGGTATCAACTGCAGCACCAGATCGCGTGCGCGCTTTGCAGCCGCGTCGATATGCGCCCAGCCTTTTTCGGTTTGAGAAAACGCAATGGCCGGAATACCGAACAAATAGCCTTCCATCGCCGCACCAACAGTGCCCGAATAAATGGTGTCATCGCCCATGTTGGCGCCGTTGTTAATACCGGAGACCACCAGGTCAGGCCGGTAGCCCAGCAGGCCGGTCATGGCGATGTGTACGCAGTCGGCCGGCGTGCCATTGATGTAGCGAAAGCCATTGGGGGCCGTGTGCACATACATGGGTGAATGCAGGGTCAGCGCGTTGGACTTGGCACTGTTGTTCTGCTCGGGGGCGACAACCTCGACATCGGCTACATCCTTGAGCGCCTCGTACAGGGCAACAATGCCGGGAGCCTGGTAACCGTCATCGTTGCTGATCAGAATTTTCATGTCCTGATTTTACGGCCTGTCCCAGGTCACTGGTGCGACAGTCACCGGCGTTTTCCCCTCGCAAACAGCCCGTTTCCAGATTTGTTTTGCCTATGATGCTGCATTGCCATCAACAGACGACGAACGGAGACGACATGCACGCCTGGCTTTGTGAAAACCCTGTGGGGGTCGATGCCCTGACCTGGAAGGAGATGCCCACGCCCGAGCCCAAAGCCGGCGAGGTGCTCATTGAGATCAAGGCCGCCAGCCTGAACTTCCCGGACCTGCTGATCGTGCAGAACAAATACCAGATGAAGCCGCCCCTGCCCTTTGTGCCGGGCTCTGAATATGCCGGCATTGTGCAGGCCGTCGGTGAAGGCGTTACCCACCTCAAGGTCGGCCAGCACGTTGCCTGCCTCTCCGGCACAGGCGGCTTTGCCACCCACACCATCGCGCCCGCCGCGCTGTGCATGCCGCTGCCGCCTGGCTTTCCGTTTGTCGATGCGGCGGCCTTCATCATGATTTACGCCACCTCACACCACGCACTGGTAGACCGCGCACAGCTCAAGGCTGGCGAGACCGTGCTGGTACTGGGCGCTGCCGGCGGTGTCGGCACCTCGGCCATCCAGATTGCCAAGGCGATGGGCGCCCGTGTGATTGCTGCGGCTTCTACAGAGGAGAAGTGCGAACTCTGCAAATCCATAGGCGCAGACGCGACCATCAACTACAGCCAGGAAACCCTCCCAAACAAGTTTAGGGATGCCATCAAGGCCCTGACGGACGGCAAAGGTCCAGATGTGATTTATGACCCGGTGGGCGGCGACTTCAGCGAGCCGGCTTTCCGCTCCATCGCCTGGCGCGGTCGTTACCTTGTCATCGGTTTTGCATCCGGCCCCACGCCGTCCATCCCGCTCAACCTGCCTCTGCTCAAGGGCGCCTCCATCGTCGGCGTGTTCTGGGGCGGCTTCGCCAAACAGGAGCCCAAGGCCAACGCCGCCATGATGCAGGAACTGGCCACCTGGTACGGCCAAGGCAGGATCAAGCCGGTTATCGACAGCACCATGCCCATGGCAGACCTCAAGGCCGCCTACGCCCACATGGGCTCACGCGGGGTCAAGGGCAAGCTGGTGATGGTGAACTGAGGCGCAAGGGCCTTGAGCATGCAAATTTTGCTGTAAACATTAATTTTTTAACTTAATTATTAAAAATTTAATGTTTACGGCAAAATTGGTGACTTGCAGGAATCCAATACCTACAAGCCCATGCTTCGGGCGTCCAAAAAACGCCAAAACAGCGTAACTTCAGGTGCAAATTCGGCTGTAGCGCAATGGATATGTGCGGAAGCAGCTATTGAATTAATAGCAAAAAATCTGCTGGCGGAAATTTTTAGCCATGGGAGCGTTGGCTGTTCATACGCCGATGGCGGCGGCGAACCTCCAAATGGGCCGAGCCGGTGCAGTCAGCAAGATGTCCTACCCGACCTGGGCGCTGCGGAGGATTGCCGGGCCAGCTTAAAAGCGCATTCTTGATCTTCAACCAGAAGAACAAAGAATGACACGAGCCTTTTGCATCACCGCCCGACTTAAAAACCCCATCCAGAAAATCCGGCCCGGCACGGTGTGCTGGCTACATCGGGACCACGACCCCAGCTCCGGCGAGGCGACCATGATCATCAGGGCACGGAATGCGGGTGCCAATGTGATCAAGGTGATGAACACCGACCTGATGGCAATAGAAATCAAGGAAGCTGCCAACAAACCATCTGCCCGGTGGGAAGGCAACAGGGACCAGGCGGTGGCACTGGCGCTGTCGCTGGCAGAAAAAGACTCAAGCGGCCCAAGTGACAAAGCGCAGCGTCACGGCCCGGCAGACTGATCTGACATCAAACCCTGGCGCAACCAGATAAAGCAGGTCGCGCACCATGACCGCTGATTAAAAACTCGGGCAGTTTCCATCACAGCGCGCGCGAGTGAAGCCATGCACCAGGCATGGCGGGGCGAAAAATGCAAAAAGCCTGCAACCGTCAAGGAAGCAGGCTTTCGAATTTGGGGTGGCTGATGGGGTTCCACCCCACGCGCATTTACAAGCTGTTGATAAATAAGGATTTTTTAACATTTGTATTTTAACTCTGAAAAAGGACTGCTACCGCATGTGCTACCTTTTTCGGAGGACAAATCGAGTTGAAAAAGGCCTCTCTATTCCTGTAATTTACTGCTCAAATTTGAGCGTCCATCTTTCAGCCAAGCGAAAAACATTCCCTTGACGGACTATTCCATGGAGGGTATATTTCAGACATGAGTTGCGAAGTCGAATTTACTGACGAATTTCAAGCGTGGTGGAATGGACTCACCGAAGCAGAACAGGTATCTATTGCGGCTTCGGTTGGACTGCTTGAAGCCTCTGGTGTCAATTTGAGAAGTCCACACAGCACGGGAATCAAAGGCTCAAAACACGGTCATATGCGTGAGCTACGCACACAGCATGAAGGCAGGCCTTATCGGACGCTCTATGCCTTCAATCCTTTGCGCAATGCGATCCTGCTAATCGGTGGCGATAAAACCGGTGACGACAGGTGGTATGAAACGAACGTTCCGATAGCCGACAAACTTTACGATGTCCACTTGGAAGAATTGAAGAAAGAAGGAGAGAAAAATGGCTAAGAAATTTGCAGACCTCCGCGCAGCTATGTCTCCCGCTGCCCAGGCATCGGCAGCAAAAAGGACTGGTGAAATGCTGGCCGAAATGCCCCTCCAAGAGCTACGCCAGGCACGGAACCTTACCCAGAAGGCACTAGCCGACATACTGCATGTCGAACAACCCGCTATCGCCAAGATGGAAAAGCGGACAGATATGTACATCTCCACACTTCGCAACCTCTTGCGTGCAATGGGTGGCGACTTAGTTGTGACTGCCAAATTCCCCGATGGTGTAGTCGATATCAGCAACTTTCGGGACATTGTTCAAGGTAGCAGCCTGGATGAGTTACATCAAAGAATGTCCGAGGCGGGGTTGCAAGACGGTGCAGCAGAGAAAGCAGCAAGGAGCCCAAGCTTCAAGAGTTTTCAGACTCCACGAATCGCTTGATCCCAGAAACCGGGCGTGAGCGGACCTAGACTACTGTCCACTCAGCTACTTCAAACACTCTTTAACAGCTTTGTCGAGGTCGTCCACAAAAACAGGGGTCGGATTTCCAGCTTTCATTTTCCAGACGGTATAGCCGCCTTTGACGGCTTTCCCACGAAGCTCAGTCTGTCGCCCCTCGCTTATAAACCTGACGCTGATTTTGGTTTTCCCACCGTCCTGGATGTCAAAGAGCTTGCGCGCTACTGCGTCAGACAGCAGATGTGATCCCTTGGTGTCCAAGCAGAAAATTGCGGATCCTCTCCAAACGATGAAGTCGGGATAGAAAGACGCTGTATCCCCCTCGGACAGAAGCGGTATATGGAATCCCCCCGCACTCGGGTTTCTATGCCACGTCGAGCTTGATTTATCCAGTGCCTGGGCAAAGGCCAATTCAAACTTATTAAAACCTGAATACCGCTCATAGAGTCCATTCGCAAAGCTTGGAGCGTTCTTCGCTACTCTAGCGACACCAAACTGAAAAGGGTTTAGCGTCTCGTAGACCAATTCGGCGCGCTGATAATAGGCTTCCACAATTTCCCGTGCAACCTTGTCTGCCGCTTTGTTCGCGTTGCTTTGGACCTGAACTCGTGTATCAAACTTATGGTCTTTAAAGTCGGTTACCGCAAGCGCTCGCGTTGAACGTGCACGCAAGGCTGTATTAACTAGCCAACGGAGGCGAACCGGGTTAGTGTGGCCTTGGGCAGTCCATTCAGGTGTTTCACCATCAGCAGCAAGATCATTCAGATCAACCAATTGAGATGCAGCATGCGCTTGCCCCAGCGTATCTACCCCTCCCTCCACAAAGGTCGGAAATTCAGAAACGATTTCTGCGATCTTCTCGCAGGCAGATTCAGCGTCTACATTGACATGACACAACGCCACGTTAACCCCATCTTTGGGAACTAAGTCCTCCGCCCCAGATCCGGCACCGCCAAAGTTATCTACGATCTCAATTGGGGCACCTTCGGCTTGAAGTTTTGCTTTAACCGCTCGAATCGCATCAACAAAGACGCTCTGGTTATCGACTCGCAAAAAGAAATGCGCAGAGTTTAAAAGTGCAGTGTCATAGTGAGTAGCCCCGTACTGCCTCAATACGCGTCCAATAACCTGCTCCACCTGGATGGAAGAGCCCATGCTCTTGTCGATGTATGCCAAATAACACGCAGGATCGTCCCAGCCCTCTTGAAGAGAGAGGTTAAAAATGATGTGCTGAAAATTGCCTGCCGTGAAATCGTCAAAGTCGGTCTCGCCCTTTGAAAATAAATTTACTTCTGCAGGTTTGTTGCCCTCAAGAAAGGTGAGATTGGCGTATATGGCAATGGTGGCTGGGTCAACGCCCTTTTCCACCAAATAGCGCCATATGCGTATAGGTGGTGCGTTACGAAGTGCGAACGGTTTGGTGTGGTCGTCTTTCACTCCATCGTCAGCAATATTGGTCTTGCAAACGTATATGGCTTTAGGCTTGAAATTCAACCCTCGTGCATGGATCTCATCCTCAAGAACATTCAGGCGTCCCACCAAGTCATCCAGACTCCGCTCCATAGGGGCTGTCGTCCCTTCAAACTGGATCGCACGCTTAACCAGTTGCGCATCAACCACCTTCTTGCTATCCACTGCAGTCGTAACAAACAATTTCGTATCCGGCACTCCACCCTCATCTGTTGCACCAAGTGCCGCAAACGCTGTGCTTTCTGCTCCTGCCTCTTCCACCCATAGCTTGATATGCTGAATTACAGACTTATTAAAATTTTCAGGCAATCGCAGCGTTGCTGAAGCCAACAAATATGCATCAGGCTCAAGCTCCGCTAACAACTCAGTCTGCTGCTCCGACAAGTTGTGTCCTTCGTCATAGACGATCAAGAGAGGGCGACGTTCCCCCCCATCCGTGCGGTCAATGAGCCGTGCCCATGGCGACATATTGCCGAACTGATCTTCATCCTTCTTGTAGATATTCAGTGCGCCATCAGATTGATCTTTATTATTAAAGAGACCTGTTGTCGCCATAACCAAAAGTGGCGTCGAGCTATCCGAGATCAGCGCAGGACTTAACTGCGAGACATTTATTACCTTGAAGCCGTCGACTATCTCGCTGTATTTCCCGCCACCTGAAAAGTTGGTGTAGGTTTGAGCCACGACGGACTTTGCTTTCGACATCCAAAAGACTATCGGCTCAGACTCGAAGTGAGTGCGCATCAGCGCGACTGCGTGAGCCAAGATTGGTGTTTTACCAGCTCCCGTTAACGCAGATAGAGCTTGAAAGAAAGCACGCGGTTTCTTTCCCTTGCGTGGACGATCTGGATGACTGGCGAAAAATGCATACCGATCAGAAATGCATTTCGCTGCACTGGTTTGAAAAACCTTGAGTTCAAGCATCACTTGCTTCCTCGATGCTCTCGTTGTTGTAAGCATCAGAGCGTGGATTGAAGCCAATGTGCTCTAGAACGGAGTCAGGAATTTTGTAAAATTCGATTCCGTGTCCTGTATAGGGAGCCATAGAGGCGTAAACATGGTAGCGATTAGACAGCTTTGCTTCCTTTGCCTCTGCAGCTATACGTTTGAACGCATCCCGATTAAGGCTAGAGGGCTCATCAGAGGAGTCCCAGATCAGGAAAAATCCTTCATTTCTGGGGTTGACTGCGAATAAATGGCGGTGAGAGCCAGCCGCAAATCGCTGCAAATATGACTTAGCCTTTTCCTGCTTGTCCCAGTAGCTGGTAAGAAGCAGATCAATCATCTCCTCACGAGCAAGAGCATTCACAGCAGCAGCGTCAATTTTTTCGCGCTGCAACTCAATGAATCGAAAGCCGCTTGCTAGAGGATCTCGCTTCCCTGAAGCCCAGTCACCCGTAATCACGCGCTTCACCCGCTCTGCGGTGAGAGTACGTGCGTAATGATCACCTTTCTCCGTATTGCCTTGCTCGATGAGAATAAAGCGCCTCTTGGCCGCTGTTTCGACGTTAAGTTCTAAAACAGCCTGGCCAGTCGTGCCCGAACCTGCAAACGGGTCGAGAATAATACCGTCGGGACGACACCAAATCTGAATGATCTTTTTGATTAAGCGTAACGGTTTCACCGTTCTGAAATCGTGCCCCTTGCCGACTACAGCATCCAATTCATTAATGCCAGCCTGGCTATGGCCGGAGTCTTCGTGATCCCACGATTGGCTTTCGATATCAAGTGCTGTTTCGTAGTCTTCGTTTGCCCAGTAGGTGAGTGCCACCTTGCCTTTTTTAATCTTATTGAGATGCTTTTTCATTCGCGGCCCACCTTCGCCACCGTCCGTGAAAATCAACTGAGGCCAATTTTTGCCGTCAAGCACAGCTTGCGCACGTGCCCGCGCTACAGCGAGCACTGGACTGGATAAAACGGGCATGCGCCCTTTGAAGACGCATCCTTTGATAACCAAGGCCTTGGCCTCACAGTCATCATCCAATTGCTTAGCGACATACGTCGTTCCCCAAGCTTGAAGATGACGCTTCATTTCCGCAGTCTCACTTATCCAGTGGCCCCTAGTCGGGTAATACAGCTTCCCCGTAAATGGCGACTGAATTGCATAAGTCCCTGTCCGGCGGTATTCCGGGGCCGTTGCATCCGCAGAAGACCAACGACCATCAGGATCTTCGTCTGCATTGGTGTAGCGCGAGTTCATTGCTTCAGTACGGTCAAGCATGCCGGTCTTCGCCCGATCAGCGTCCTTGGCGTAGACAAGAACATACTCAGTAGCTGAGGACAATCCGCCCTTTTTACCCCCAGTGTCATTCTTAGGCGAGTAAGCCTTCTGCCAATTGATAATCCCAATTCGGTTATCTTCTTTGAAGATTTCGTCCATCAGCATGCCGAGTCGATAAAGCTCTCGATGGTCAATGCATATGGCAATCACCCCACCTGGCTTCAGCATTTCTCGCATCATCCAGATACGCGGCGTCATGAATTTCAGCCACTTGCTGTGCCTGGAACCGTCATCTTTTGGAACAAGATCCCCAAGATCGGGATCATTGGGATCCTTGTCCCATTTGTCGTTGTACCGAAAATCCTCACCTGTGTTGTACGGCGGATCGGTCACGATGAGATCAACCTGCCCTCGATATTTATAGAGGGTGGTCATGGTGGACAGGTTTTCACCGTCCCAAATCTCATTTTCAGTTTGCGCAAGCTCGCTACCAACTGAATGCTTTTTTATGATTTTGCTGAGCTTCGGCTTCACTTGCCGGATGATCTGCCAAGGCGCAGTTCTTCCGGTGTAATTCATGACAATGCCGTCTTTGCCAGCTTCGCGCACCGCTGCTTCATTCTCTTGGAGCAAGCGTATCAATGCCGCACGGGGCAAATTATCGTAATCCATCACATATCCCTCTTGGCCGTCCCTAGACGACGCAGCAGCTTTTTTGCTTGGGATATGCGCGGTTCCGGGCTCGGATTCTTAATAAACATCATAACGGCAAGACCTCCCGATATCGGCGAGAACAGTCCTATCGAATGCCAGCCACAAACGCCCAGAAATTACCGCTATCGGTTAAATAGGCCGTCTGATCAAGCATTTTAGCAAAATGCTGTATGTTTATCCAGCACTGGATTAAATACCAGTGGATGCTGACGCACCCCCTCGGCTACGCCTCACCCCTCCGAAGCGCTCGAGCAACACACTCCAGCGCGAAAAGTCAGTTCGGATTATCGAAAAGACGACGGTCACCCTGAGGAAGCAGCCCTGCCTCTGCAAGCTTTGCCCCCACCTTGGCGGCATCACCACCGCACAACTTAAACAGCCACTTACCGGCAAGCACAAGCCGCCGTGTTTCCTCTGCTCTTGCGATTCGCGCCTGGCGACTCCGCAGGCCTAGCAATCGATTTTGCAACTGCTGTTGCTTTGTTTCCAGAGACTCGATCTGGTGCGAAATTTTCTTCATCTGATACCCCCTTGACATTTGATTCTTGATTTCTTAGTTAGAGATATCACAGCCGCAAAGGAAGTCAAGGAGTCTGAAGTGCACGCTTATACGTTCTGGCGAACGTAGCTTGTGCGGAAGTCACTTTGCGGTCGAACCAAGAGAACACAAGGCATGGCAATTTTTCACCTCTCAGCAAAGATCATCAACCGCGCACAGGGCCGCAGCGCCACTGGTGCGGCTGCATATCGTGCAGGTGAAAAAATTGCAGACCCACGCACTGGCTTGACGTTTGACTATCGTCGCCGCAAGCACGTCGCATTCAAGGAAATTTTGTGCCCACCAGGGGCACCACAGTGGGCCAAGAATCGAACTCTGCTCTGGCAAGCGGTGGAAGCGGCAGAGGTTCGCAAAGACGCGCAGCTTTGCCGGGAAATTGAAATCGCCCTTCCTCACGAGCTATCGAGGGAGGCGCAGATCACGTTGCTGAAGCACTACCTGCGCCGCTGCTACGTATCCAAAGGGATTATTTGCGACGTATGCATCCATGACAACGAAAACAACAACCATGCCCATGTGCTCATGACCACAAGGGACATCTCGCCAGACGGCTTTCAAAAGAAGAACCGCCGTTGGAATGACAAGGAACTTTTGCAATGGTGGCGTGAGAGCTGGACACGTTCAGTGAACGCAACGCTCGACAGATACGAACTCGAAGAGCGTGTAGACCATCGCAGTCTGGCCGCCCAGGCGGCATCAAAAATTTTTAAGGAGGTCACTATGACTAAAGAAGAAGAGAGCCACGGCGTTACAGGCGCGCCCATGGAAGACAACTCACCCCCCAAGCATTGGGATTCGGGAATCTTGCTACCGGAGTTCATGATTCCGTTGCCGGAGATCATGCCCGACGAACAGTTCCTGGACGATAGCTGCATGCAGTATTTCAAAGAGATGTTTCTGCGCCTGTTTCCCGCCCAGGCTGTGTCCATCCAGCGCGACGAAGAAACCGGAGGTCCCGGATATATCGTCAAGGTCGGTGACGATGTGAAGTTGACTGTGCGACCAGACCGAATCACGGCATCCACAGGCTCACCAGCGGAAATAGCCGCCATGGTAAAGCTCATTCTGGATATGGAGTGGACTGGCGTTCACCTGCGCGGCAGCGACGAATTCAAAAAGGCCGCTTACGAAGCGTTAATCGAAGCTGGTTTTGAGCCCCATGAAATAACTGGCTATGAGCCCATCGAGATTCCACCACCAGAGCTGAGGCTCTTGCCGCGTCCACGTCCAGGAGGTCGGAGATGAGCACCGTTCCATTTCACATCAAGTTCTCCCCGACTGAGTATGAGCTGCTCACGTCTGCATGCTCCTACGCTGAATTAGCGCTGTATTTCTCGATGAAAAAGCGAGCCAGTTTTGCGACTGGAATAGTTGGCGGTTTTCGGCCGCTGACCTATGACGCCCTCGCAAAGTTGATTTCACGCCCAAAATTTGGGGATCAGCCAGCGCTGGTATTTGATCGAAGTCAGGCCAGAAAACTGCTCTTGGCCCTGGAGACAAAAAAAGTCGTCGGAGACGTGACCAGCGAAGACGGGGTGAAATGCAAATTAATTTACGCAGTGCCGACACGATCCAAGCCATCAAAGGCACCTCACGATGGACCTCCCTACTACTCGTTCAATTCGGTCGAATATGAGTTGTTAGGCAGGGACTGCTCGCATGCTGACTTGGCCCTGTACTTCTCGCTGAAAAAACAGGCTGATTTCCGGACAGGAGTTGCGGGCCAGCAATTTCAATTGACATGGGATGACATTGCCAGGTTTGTATCGCGTCCGTCATCGCAAGGTGTGCCGGCAATAGCGGCGGATGAGGCTTATGCACGCTGGTTGATGAAGCGGCTCTCCAAAGTCGGTTTGATCGAGGTTATGTCGGAGAAACCTCGGTTAGTTTGCTTTTTAACGCATTCGACGCTTCATTTCCCAGACGCGCAGGACAAGCAGAATCAGCCAGTGAGTCTGGAGCGACCAGAAGCGAAGTTGACACACGGAATTGACGACGATTCTGCTGTCAGCCAGGCTCAGCTTGGCTTTGCGCGTTTTGAGAAGGCTCTTACAGTACTGGCAGTAGGTTCCAGTACTGACAGTCCCCCTCAATACCAAAGAAACACATCATCAGTACTGAAGCCGGAGGCGCAAAATACGGATCAGGGGGCCTTGCCCCCTACGGCCCGCCTCGGGCCTACCCCTGCCTTGGGGTTGGCTTCGCCAGAGGCGCTGACGCGCGAAGACCAAGACCTAATCAAAGAGTATCAAAAATGTTTACATGAGCGTGGTGATTTTGAGCATGTCTTCAGCGGAGGGAGTATGAAGAACTACGTCACCTGGACTGAATATAGGATCAGAGCGGACACTGTTGCTTGGGGTGCTGATCTATTTCGGCAAGCAAAGCCCAAAGGTCTCCTTTCGCCTTATGGATTGGCCCCCTACGTGTTTAAGGCGCACGAAAAGCAAAAGAAAAATGGCAGGTATGACGGAGGAGTCGTCCTCTAAAAAAGAAACAGCGCGGCTTATCCGCGCTGTTTTTTTGCGGATCGGCCTTATCCGAGCACCAAACAGCTAGGCATGCCTACATCAACCGACCCTATTGGGCTTCGGCGATTTCGGCTTTGAATCCTTACCCGCCTTAGCTTCGGCCTTGGTCTTGGCTCGTTTTTCAGCAGCGATTTCAGCTCTACGCTTTGCGACAGCCTGTCTGGCTAGCGCCGCTTTGTGTTTGACCATCAGCTTTGGGAGCATGTCTGAAAACTTAGGGCCAAGCTGATACTTCGAAAAATCAATCCCGGTGTCCAATGCATCGATGCGGTTTTGAATAGTCGGCAGGGTGATATCTCCCGAGTAAGTATCCGTCGTCACATCACTTCCCATCTCGTGGCCAAGAATCTTTTTCCGCAACGGCAAGCCATAGTCTGCATCAGACATTGCATAGCCGAAATTTTTTCGCAGGCTATGGAAGGTCTTTCGCTCCGCATCTGCCTCAACCTTTCTCCAGCCCTCTACGCCAGAAGGTTTTTCACCCTTTTTCAAAGGTGATTTCAAGGGCACAAGGGGCGATCTTTTGTGCTCTGTGAAGTTGTAGCCCAGGTTCTTGGAGTAACCATTCTTGGTTTTGATGAGGTAAGGGTACAGAAGTGCATCCTCCCCAAACTCGCTTTTCACATAAGCGTGGTACTGCAAAAAGTCGGTAGAGAGCAAAGCCGCTGAAAGCGGTACCTTCCTTTTCGCAGCCTCCGTTTTGACCTCTTTGTCTTCGCTGTTCATATTGATGTCGAAAACCCAGATACCGTCCTTCTTATCGCGGTAAATGTCATTCACCCTGGGCTGGCAAAGTTCCTCCAGCCGCAGCCCCATGGTCAAGGAAATGATTGGGCTGTAAAACAGGTCTGGCTTTTTGAAACGCTTCTTGTAGTCACCGAGCAGAAACAAGGCTTTCAGCTCAGTGTCCGAAAAAG
The DNA here is from genome assembly GCA_965228025.1 of Polaromonas sp. GTDB lineage: Bacteria > Pseudomonadota > Gammaproteobacteria > Burkholderiales > Burkholderiaceae_C > Polaromonas. The sequence continues at coordinate 171,239 of CBDDGX010000022.1, forward strand.
GCAGCCAGCTCTTCGTGACGAACTTTCGTTTGGCTTTAGACACCAAGCCAAGGTCATTAAAGGGGTTGGAAAAATTGTATTTATGACCACCGATTGCATAAACAAAAAACTGTTTTAAGGCGTTGGTGTAGCTATCGACGGTCAAGCCGCTGTCTTTCTGCGCGTCGATCAAATCCCGAAACTCGACAGCCAAGTCTTTGCGCACCTGGCTGATTCGCGTGATCTGCTTGGTTGCGCAGAACTCAATGAAGCGCTCGATCTTGGGGAAATAGCCGTTTTGCGTGGCTTCGGCGTAGGTTTTGCTCTTGGAAATCTTGAATGTCTTGAAGACATCCAGCAAGGTGTCACCAGTTGTGGATTTACGACTGTCTTCAACACTGGTAGCGGCTTCAGCGTCAGCCAGCCGGGTCCGCTGCAGCTTTTCACCCAGAGCAGCCATGCGAAGGGCCATAAATTCGTCATAAGCCTGCTTTTCCTCCGGAATTTTGAGGTCAAAGTCCATTTTGTCGCCCAAATCAGTGACGACAGTCAGGCCACGCAACGCATCACCACCTGGAACGATCCCTTTAGAAGTCATTTCAGCCGCCCATTTCTCAAATTGAAGGTTCATTTTCAAGGCCAAGACAAAAGCAGCTTTGTGGTCTTTAGTCCTCAAACTGCAAACGATTGTATTGGGGCCTGCTGAACTCTGGATGCGCTTGGGCACGAATAAACGGATGTAATAAACACCGTTTTTAAGATATGTACGAGGGGGACTAGGAAGTGGCACGGCGAACTCCAAGTGGGCTTGGATGCGTGCTACCTTAAGTGCTACTCTGCCGAAGGCAAAGTTTTTAAAAGTTCGTTGATTTAAAACGACTTTTTAGTATTTGGGGTGGCTGATGGGGCTCGAACCCACGACAACAGGAATCACAATCCTGACTTTTTTGCATTCCGCTTTGTTGATTAATCTCATAGAATCATTATAAATCAACAACTTATAATCCATACACTGGTGTTACGACCAGTCCGAGCGTTGATTGGAATTCGATTCTTTTCGATAAATCGTCTTACATCCGCCCTTACATCTTGGTTGATGTAAGTCGGAAGGGGTTCAACATGGCAAAGATTGCATTCACGGCTGGCCGAGTTTCCGGGTTCAAGTGTCCGCCAGACAAGGCTCAGTCGTTCCTTTGGGACATCGCCGCGCCGGGGCTAGGACTGCGAGCAACCCCAGCAGGGAAACCCGCCTACGTTTTTCAGGGTGAGTTTCAAAGCAAGACCATTCGCATCACCATAGGAAGCCCCGGCGCCTGGAGCATTCCGCAGGCTCAGGAAAAAGCCCGCGAATTACAACGCCAGATAGATGAGGGGCATGACCCTCGCGACCTTAAGCGCGGATTGCTTGCCGCCGCCGTTGAAAAGAAAGCAGCAGCCGCTGCCAAGATGGAGGCCGACAAGATGTCGGCACTCACAGTAAACGAGATATGGGCCGATTACGTTGAACAGCGCCGACCGTTTTGGGGTGACCTGCACTACCGCGACCATATTGACAAAGCAAAGGCTGGTGGCCTGCCGTCTGGCCGGCGCGGTGGTGGCAAGCAATTGACCAAGCCCGGGCCGCTGGCCGCGCTGATGCCGCTAGCGTTGAAGCATCTCGACCAAGCCACGATAGAGGCTTGGGCGGCAAAGGAAGGAAAAACTCGCCCGTCATCCGCCCGGCTGGCATGGCGACTACTGACGGTGTTTCTGACATGGTGTGCAGAGCAGCCGGAGTATGCAGCCCTGCTACAGGCCACCAATCCAGCCAAGACTAAAAAGGCCCGCGAAGCTCTTGGTAAGGCTGGCAAAAAAACGGATGTATTGCAGCGTGAGCAATTGCGGGCGTGGTTTGCTGCCATCCAGCAATTACCCAACCCGGTAATCTCAACATGCCTGCAAATGATGCTTTTAACAGGGGCCCGGCCTGGCGAAGTGCTGTCGCTTCGTTGGGAGGACATAAACACCCAATGGAAAGGGATCAACATCCGTGACAAAGTGGAAGGGACCCGGGAGATACCGGCCACGCCGTACATGCTGCATCTTCTGGCCACGCTGCCCCGCCGCAATGAATGGGTTTTCCCAAGCAACACGAGCGTAACCGGTTGCATCACGGAGCCGAACAATCCGCACACACGAGCCTGCAAAGCTGCGGCCCTGGAGGGTCTGACACTTCATGGACTGCGCCGTTCGTTCAAAAGCCTGACAGAGTGGCTGGAAGTTCCCGTGGGTGTCGTGGCCCAGATTCAGGGCCACAAACCCAGCGCAACCGCCGAGAAGCACTACACGGTGCGCCCGCTGGAACTGCTTCGCGTTCACCATGAGCGAATTGAAAGCTGGATTTTGGAGCAGGCCGGAATTGTGTTTGATGCCAAGGGGTTTCCAGGCACGCTGCGCATAGTACAAGCCGCGTAGTCAGTTTTGTTCCTGCTAAGCCCGCTTCGAAACCGGGTTCAATAGCCAGATGCTTGATGGCCTACTGGGATCTTTATCGGAATTGCACGGGGAGTGCCATGACAAAAACCTATTCACTTAAAGCTGTATTCCCATTGTTTCCAATGCAACGGGCGGCGCCACCGTTGAGCGGGAGTTTTGAACCTTTTGGAAACGGAACTGAGCCTTGGTTAATTCGCTGGGTTGTGGATTCTGTTGGATTCTGGTTGCAGGTAAATGACAACTACGTACATGCCCAGCCGTTATCAACGGACGAATTTCAGGGGATTTCGGGATTTCATCCTGCTGACTTGGAGTTCAAGAGTTTGGAGGGTGTTGGCTTTGTATACGGGTTGCCTGGTGGAAAACCAATACTACCGCTTCCATTTACAGCGATGCAATTGATCGAGTTCGACAAACAAATTGGCGGTTTGGTGCGTGACTGTTTCTACATTGACGAAAAAGAGGCGGATGAGCAGTTGATCCAGCTGGAGCAAGCTAACCCAGACGCCGCAGAACTTGCGCGAATCATCTTTTCGGGCGTTATGTCAGAGCAAGGAGCAACGACTCCCATCCCCGCGCCGTTTCTGACCGGCAGCGCATCCGGCGGCGATAAAGCGTGGAAAGGAACGGCTCGAACGCGTGCTCACGAACTCATCAAGCGCGACAGGGAGAAAGACCTATACCCCAGTCAAGTAAATCTCGCCGATGAAATCGCAAAAGAACTCCGTCGGGATGGCGTGCACGGAGACGATGGCAAGCCATTGACAGGGGCATATATCAAGCGTCATGCGCTCAAAGGAATATCCAGCGCACAAGGCAAACAGTTATCAACGGCAAAAAGCCGGGGCAAATAGGGCAAGTAATGCCGGGGCAACTGTTGCCCTGCGAAACCTAGCATTCATGCGGGTTGTGGCGTGGTCGTGTCGATTTGAGGGCAAGCCTTGCCCCGAAAAAAGTATTTTCCATACCTAGCCCCTGCTGCTGGGTTTGGAGAACGAACTTGCAACCAGCAACCATTTCAAGCATCCAAGCGATGCGCGAGGCACACGCCCCGCAACAGTTCCAGCCTCTGGAACTGGTCAACAAACCCTACGTCGATACCGCGCACGCTGCCTACCTGCTGACGCGTCGGCCCCAGACCTTGAGGGCTTGGGCTTGTTTGGAGAACGGCCCCTTGCGCCCCGTGCGTATCAATGGCCGTCTGGCGTGGCCAGTGGTCGAACTGAGGCGCGTGTTGGGAGTGGTTTAAATGAAAACGCCCGACACCACAAAAGCAGTATCGAGCGCCCCGAACAGGCCGAAGTTTACTGGAACTGACAACCCGCGCCAACTACGTACCCTCCTCGCACTACTCAAACGACCGCGACCGCGTGAAGAAATCGACCGTATCGCCGGCTGTTCCAACGGTCCGGATCTGATTGCAGACCTGCGCCGCCGTGGCTTGGGAGACATCAACCTACCGTGCAAGCGCATCAGGTTCGTCGACCGTGACGGCAAAGTGTGCAGACCGGGAGTTTATTCGCTCACGCGAAAAGGCCGCCGCATGATTTATGCGTGGCTTTCGACGCTGAAGGATGTGACCCGTGGCAAACGGCCGGAATAGCGGCAAAAGAGGTGATCCAGGTCGCGATTCTGGGGGGTTCGTCGCTCTTCCTTGGTCAGTCATGGATTGCCCTTCCTACGCAACTCTAAGTCATCCCGCAAAGGCGCTTCTATTTGAAGTGGCTCGGCAATTTGTGCGTGACAACAATGGTCGCATGTTGCTGTCTATTGCACATCTCAAATCACGCGGATGGTTTTCTGCCGGAGTCATTCAAAAAGCAAAGCAGGAATTAATACAAACCGGTTTTATTTACGAAACTGTCAAGGGACAGCGCCCAAACAAAGCAAGCTGGTACGCCGTGACATGGCGTACTTTGGACAAAATACCTGGCTACGACGCGGGAACTGAACAACTTTTCCAGCGGGGAGCCTATCGCTTTACGCCAGCCAAAGAAAAACGAGCGCCACCAAAGTGCAAAAATCCCAAGAAAACCACTAAGCCTAGTCCGGTGCACGGAACAAAGAGCGCACGGATTGTTCCGCCGCGCGGAATAGAAGTAATGCCTGCTGTTCCTGCACACGGAACAAACAGGCCTCCTTTTGGCCATTCGCCTGTTCCGCCAGACGGACACCATCTAGAGATGCCATCTGTTCCGGTCACCGCAAGGTTGAAGACGGTTCCGGCTGAACGACATCCACCAAAAGCGACGCGCAGGCCGGCCCTGACAAGTTGACTTACCTGAAAGAGCTGAGCGGCGAAAGGATGGGCTTTACCCCAAGGTTGCCCCAAGGTTTTCATAAGGGGTGAGGCAAAGCCGTAAGGCCGTGACTAGGTTTGCGGGTGCCACAGATTGCAATGTGGAGTCCGCATTGCCTTGACGTCAAACCCTAGAAAAGAGCAGCGAAAACTAGGACTTTGTCACGCCTTCGAGAATAGGGGGCGCAATGATGCAGGCATCTACTTTATGCAGTAAGCCCTCTTGATATTGTTTTACCATCATTTCCAAGTCGGCAATGTCCTCCTCCGCTGTCATTGGGCGGTTCCTATTGGCTTGGTTGTCTATGCGTTCTTGCAATACGTGTTCTGGTGTCATGTGACATGCTGAAGTTGCGTTGGAGGAGCCGTTTGATATTACAGAAAAGACAGCGCAAAACCGCGGGGCAAACTCGGACACCAAAAAGATAGGGCAGCCACCAGCCATCGAATGGCTCACTCTTCTGCGGCTCTAGCAGCCCGATTACCGGGCAAAATGCATCAACTTTTCTCAACTACAGGTACAGCACGCATGCTCACTGGCGAACTACGCAGCCAAATCGACGCCATCTGGAATTCATTCTGGACCGGCGGCATCTCCAACCCGCTGGAGGTGATGGAGCAAATCACTTACCTGCTTTTCCTGCGCCGCCTCGACGACTTGCACACCCTGGAAGAGAACAAGTCCGTGCGCCTGGGCAAGCCCATGGAGCGCCGCACCTTCCCCGAGGGCGCTGACGCCAAAGGCCGCGACTACAACGACCTGCGCTGGTCACACTTCAAGAACTTTTCCGCCCCCGAGATGTACACAGTGGTCGGTGAACATGTGTTTCCGTTCCTGCGCAGCATGGGGGGCGATGGCTCCAACTATGCGCAGCACATGAAGGATGCCCGCTTCACCATTCCTACCCCCGCCCTGCTGGCCAAGGTGGTGGACCTGCTGGACCATGTGCCCATGGAAGACCGCGACACAAAGGGTGACGTTTACGAGTACATGCTGGGCAAGATTGCCAGCGCCGGGCAAAACGGCCAGTTCCGCACGCCACGCCACCTGATTCGGCTGATGGTGGAGCTGACAGCGCCCACCGCCAAAGACGTGATTTGCGACCCCGCCAGCGGCACCTGCGGCTTTTTGGTGGCCGCGGGCGAGTACCTGCGCGATAAGCACCCTGAGATTCTGCGTGATGACGTGTCTCGGGAACACTTTCACCACGGTATGTTCCACGGCTACGACTTTGACAACACCATGCTGCGCATCGGCAGCATGAACATGGCGCTGCACGGCGTTGACAACCCCAACATCCGCTACCGGGATTCCCTGGCGCAAGACCATGCAGGAGACGCAGAAAAGTATTCGCTGATTCTGGCCAACCCACCTTTTGCGGGTTCACTCGACTATGAAAGCACAGCCAAAGACCTTCAGGCCATCGTCAAGACCAAAAAGACCGAGCTACTGTTTCTGGCGCTGTTCCTGCGCTTGCTGAAACCGGGCGGGCGGGCTGCGGTCATCGTGCCGGATGGCGTGCTGTTTGGCTCCAGCAAGGCGCACAAAGAGCTGCGCCGCATGCTTGTAGAAGAGCAAAAGCTTGATGCTGTCATCTCCCTGCCCTCGGGCGTGTTCAAACCCTATGCAGGGGTGTCCACGGCGATTCTGCTGTTCACCAAAACCAACTCGGGCGGTACCGACAACGTCTGGTTCTACGACATGAAGGCCGATGGCTGGAGCCTGGACGACAAGCGCCAGCCACTGCTATCCGAGGACAAGTTAGGCCTTCAGGCCATGAAAGCCGGGCGGAGCCAGCTTTCGGATGCAGAGCATGTCAAGAACAACCTGCCGGACGTACTGTCTCGCTGGAACCAGCGGGATGGCACCGAACTGGTACGCGAACGCACCGACCAAAGTTTTTGCGTGCCCAAGGGCGACATAGTGGGCAACGACTATGACCTGTCAATCAATCGCTACAAAGAAGTCGTGCATGTGATGAGTGAGCATCTACCGCCGAAGGAGATTCTGGCGAAGCTGGCGGTACTAGAGACGGAGATTCAGGCAGGGATGAAAGAGCTTGAGGAGATGCTGGCGTGAGGGTTGCCGAGTTTGGCTCGCTTTTCAAGTTCATCAGGAACGGGATGAGCGTCAAGCAGGATAAATCAGGGGACGGGCTGCCAATCACCCGAATTGAGACCATTGCTGATGCAACCATTGATTCGAGCCGTGTTGGATATGCGGGAGTAAGTGAAGAAGACGGGGCTCGTTGGCTGCTTGAGCCGGGTGATATTCTTTTCAGCCATATCAACAGCGTTGAACATGTCGGCAAATGTGCAATCTACAGAGGGATTCCGGAAAAGCTGGTACACGGCATGAACCTGCTCTGCATGCGCTGCGACCAAACCCAGTTACTCCCGGAGTTCGCGACCTACCTAATTCGCAGTCCTGGATTTCGCGCGCGCCTTCAAAACTTCATCAACAAGGCCGTCAATCAGGCAAGTGTCTCTATTGGTAACTTAAAGCCGATTCCGGTCGGCATCCCTTCGCTCCCCGAACAGCGACGCATCGCCACCATCCTAGACCAAGCCGATGCCCTCAGAGCCAAGCGCCGGGAAGCCTTGGCGCAACTAGACAGCCTTACGCAGTCGATTTTTATTGATATGTTTGGGGATCCAGTTCGCAATGAACGTAGCTGGCCTACAAATTACGTTTCGGAGTTATGCACTCTCGTTCGCGGTTCTTCACCAAGACCGCAAGGAGATCCAAGGTTTTTTGATGGTCCAGTGCCGCGCCTCATGGTCGCGGACATAACACGCGATGGATGGTTGGTGACTCCAAAAATTGACTCCTTAACTCTTGAAGGAGCAAAACGGAGTCGCCCCGTAAGAGCCGGAACAGTCGTAATGGCAGTAAGCGGGAATATTGGTTTAGTGTCTCGCTTAGCCATAGATGCTTGCGTGCACGACGGATTTGTTGCCTTTACTGAATTGAATGAGTCGAAATGCGAGCCAGGATTCTTCCTCGCTTTACTTCATTTTTCGAAAGCGGCACATGAAAAAAGTAAGGCTGGTGCAATATTTATTAACCTTACTACTTCAGACATCAAAGCCATGGCGATCCCGCTTCCACCTATGAAACTGCAGCGTGAGTTCAGTCATAGGATAAACAGTTTTAACAAATTGAGAAGTACAGCGCAAACCGCTCTGAACACGCTTGATGCCTTATTCGCCTCACTCCAACACCGCGCCTTCCGAGGCGAACTGTAAATGAGCAACTTCGCCTTCCTCCAGTCTGAATGGTCCACCTTTTACGAAGCGGCCATCAAGGCCGAAGGGATGGCGAACATAGATGCGCGCACATCCTGCTTCTACGCCCGGCGCACGCTGGAACTGGCCGTGGACTGGCTCTACAAGCATGACAAGTCCTTGCGACTGCCTTACCAGGACCACCTGAGCGCCTTGATTCACGAACCCACTTTTCGGGCCACTACAGGCGATGCGGTATTCACCAAAGCGAAGCTCATCAAAGACCTGGGCAATCTGGCTGTTCACAGTACGCGCAAGATTCTGCCGTTGGACGCGGTGACGGCAACGCGGGAGCTGTTTCACTTCTGCTACTGGCTTGCGCGTACCTATGGCCAGCGGGCGAGGCCTGCGCCGGACCTGCGCTTTGCCCCAAACCTGATTCCCTTGGCCTCGGCGCCGTCTTCAGCAACTACTGCCCCCGCCCAGTCGATTGACCAACTCCAAAAGCTGCAGGCCGAGCTTCAAGCGCGTGACGAAAAGCTCTCCGTGCTGCTGTCCAACAAGGCAGCTCTGGACGATGAACTGCAAAAGTTGCGCGCCGAAGTGGCCACCGCGAAGAAGGCCAACACCGCCCAGCCAGACACGCACGACTATTCCGAAGCAGAAACCCGCGACTACTTCATTGATCTGCTGTTGAAGGAAGCAGGCTGGCAACTGGACGCCAAGAACTTCGAGATTGAAGTCAGCGGCATGCCGAACAACCAGGGCAAGGGCTTTGTGGACTACGTGCTGTGGGGTGATAACGGCAAGCCTTTGGCGCTGGTGGAAGCCAAGCGCACCCGTAAGGACGCCACGGTAGGCCAGCAGCAGGCCAAACTGTATGCCGACTGCATGCAAGCCCAATACGGCCAGCGCCCCGTCATTTTCTATTCCAACGGCTATGAGCACTGGATTTGGGACGATGCCAGCTACCCGCCCAGACCGGTACAGGGCTTCTTCAAGAAGCAGGAGCTCGAGCTGCTGATTCAGCGCCGCACCAGCCGCAAAAAGCTGGCCGACGCGGTCATCAGTCCGGTCATCGTTGAGCGCTATTACCAACACCGTGCTGTGCGTCGGATTGGCGAAACTTTCGAAACCGAAAACCAGCGCAAAGCCCTTCTGGTTATGGCGACAGGTAGCGGCAAGACCCGCACGGTCATCGCGCTGGCAGATGTGCTGATGCGTTGCAACTGGGCCAAGCGCATTCTGTTCCTGGCTGACCGTGTGGCACTGGTCAAGCAGGCGGTGAACGCCTTCAAGACGCACCTGCCGGAGTCATCGCCAGTCAACCTGGTGTCTGAGAAAAACACCGATGGCCGGGTGTTTGTATCCACCTACCCCACGATGATGGGCTTGATTGATGACGCGGCCGACGGCCAGCGCCGCTTTGGCGCAGGGCACTTCGACCTCATCATCATTGACGAGGCGCACCGCTCCGTGTACCAGAAGTACCGCGCCATCTTTGACTACTTTGACGCCATGCTGGTGGGCTTGACCGCCACGCCCAAAGACGAGATTGACCACAACACCTACGGGTTGTTCGACCTCGAGAGTGGCGTGCCGACCGATGTGTACGGGCTGGATGAAGCGGTGTCAGAAGGCTACCTAGTGCCACCCAGGGCGATTTCGGTGCCGCTCAAGTACCAACGCGAGGGAATCAAGTACGAGGATCTGTCTGAGGAAGAAAAGGAACAGTGGGACGCACTGGAGTGGGATGAACAAGGCAATGTGCCCGATGCGGTGGACTCTGCAGCACTGAACAAGTGGCTGTTTAACACCGATACCGTCGACAAGGTACTGGAACACCTGATGACCCAGGGTGAGAAAGTGGCCGGTGGCGACCGCTTGGGCAAGACCATCATCTTTGCCAAGAACAATGCCCACGCCGACTTTATTGCCGAGCGCTTCAACATCAATTACCCGCATTACAAGGGTGCGTTCGCCCGCGTGGTGACGTACAAAACCGAGTATGCCCAGAGCCTGATTGACGAATTCTCCATTAAGGAGGGCATGCCACACATCGCCATCTCGGTAGACATGCTTGATACCGGCATTGACGTGCCGGAAGTGGTCAATCTGGTCTTCTTCAAAGCCATTCGCTCCAAGACCAAGTTCTGGCAAATGATTGGCCGCGGCACCCGGCTATGTCCGGACCTGTATGGGCCAGGCCAGAACAAGCAGTTCTTCAACGTCTTCGACTACTGCCAGAACCTGGAGTTTTTCAACCAGGAGCTGCCTCCAGACAGCGGCAAGGCCCCGGTGCCACTGAGCACCCGGCTGTTCAGGGCGCGGCTGGAAATGATTGCCGAACTGGACAAACGGGTGGCAGCAGGAACCCATGTGGCCGAAGCCCCAGGCGCGTATGGGGACCAGCTCACCGACGAGCAGTTGCGCGGCGAACTGACCGGCTTTCTGCACCAGCAGGTGGCGGCCATGAACCTGGACAACTTTGTGGTGCGACCCCGGCGCAAATCGGTGGAGAAATTCGCCAAGCTGGAAGCCTGGCACGCCCTGGACGGTGACAGCCACAGTGAGTTAAGCCTGCAGGTGGCTGACCTGCCCACGGCCTTGCAGGACAACGATGAAGAAGCCAAGCGCTTCGACATGCTGGTGCTGCGCACCCAACTGGCTATTCTGCAAGCCCAGCCTGACTTTATTGCCCTGCGCGAGCGCATGCAGGCCATTGCCAGCGCCCTGGAAGAGCAAGACGCCATTCCGACCATCAAGGCGCAGATGGTGCTGATTCAGTCAGTGGCTGGTGACGAGTGGTGGGAAGACGTGACAATCGCCATGCTGGAGGCGGCCCGCAAGAAGCTGCGCGCCCTGGTCAAGCTGATTGAGAAAAGCAAGAAAAAAGTGGTTTACACCGACTTCGAGGACGAGCTGGGTGAGAGCACGACGATTGCCCTGCCCGGTGTCAGCACTGGGATGAACCTCGCCAAGTTCAAAGACAAGGCGCGCCAGTTTCTCAAGGCCCACGAAAGTCATCTTTCATTGCAACGCCTGCGTCGTAACCAGCCGTTGACCTCCTCCGACTTGGAAGAGCTGGGGCAAGATGCTGGTACAGGCCGGGGGGACGGTTGAGGTCATCCAGCAGGCCACTGAGCAAAGCCACGGCTTGGGCATCTTCATACGCTCCCTGGTGGGGCTGGACCGGGAGACCGCCAAGCAGGCGTTCAGTCAGTTCGTGGTGGGCACAACCGCCACGGCTAGCCAGCTGGAGTTCATCGACCTCATCGTGCAGTACCTGACAGAAAACGGCGTGATGGAGCCGGCGCGGCTGTATGAGTCGCCGTTTACCGACATCAGCCAGCAGGGGCCTGAGGCTTTGTTTCCGCCTACAAGGGTGACGGAGATGGTGCGGGTGCTGGATGAGATTAGAGAGCGGGCGGTGGCTTGAAGGTAACTTCAGGTAAAGGCCTCATCCCGCACACCCATGTCTAACGCCGAATCCATCGAATCCAGCGACCGCCAAACAGCGGGCAGCAAAGCTTCGCGACCTGCAGGGCTGAGCTTGTTTGACCGCGGGCGTAGAGCCTATTACGTCGGGCTAAACCGCACCATCAAAACGTGGGACGAATGGTGGCACGCAATTTTGGCTTTTGCGGCCCTTTGTGTCATGGCGGTAACGCTCATATATTGGGCCCCGGCGTTACAGCTTGAGATTGGTGAGATAGAAGCTGGTCGCCTCGCTGCAATCCAAACTCTGTTGGTCACTATTGGCGGCTCGTTCATCGGGGCGACCGCCATCGTTTCAGCAATGCTCATGTACGCGCTGCAAGTAAACGTTGAAAGAATGCCGCACAAGCTGTTTCGGCGACCTCAGCACCGACCGAAAAATTTTGCTGGCATTTGTTGGGACTTTCTCGCTGGCTGCCTTGGTCTCAGCTTTGTCAATGGCGGTTACACACCAGGATTTCGTATTTCCGCTCTTCACGGCATTCTGGGCCTCCAGCTTGATTCTTGTCCTGTTTGGATTTGCATATAGGCGCACACTAGACTTGGTCAGCCCCAATTTTCAGCTACTGTTTCTCGTCAAAGAAGTCGAGAGAGACTTCGCTCGTTGGGGCAAGCACGCTGACCGGATTTCGCGCAGCGCCCCTGCCTCTAGCAAGCCTGATGAGGCCTCGATGTCCGGTTCCTTGGACGTGGTTCGTATTCAGTTTTTTCAGCATTTCCCGCACTGGACCCAACGGGCAGACGAAGCACTGTTCTATGCCCTCGGTTTTGCATCTAGCTACGCCCAGAAGGGCGACTACGGTGTAGTCACCTCCTCCTACAGCGCTGTCGTGGCCATTCATGCCTTCTATTTGAAGGCAAAAGGACGAACGTTCGTTGCGGCCAATGGATTTCTGGATAGTCCGTTAATAAGCGATACGCTCTTGAGTGACACCCTTGAGTCGTTGCGACAGATTCACCGAGAAGCTATTACGCAAGGTAATGAGCGCTTCATCGAGGCGAACTTACAGGTCATGGCGAATTTGGCTGAGCTCTATCTGAGCATCGATTACGCTTCCCCGCACGTTACGGGAAAGACGCATGCCAACTTGGCTGCGCACTATTTGGCTGACTCCATCAAAGAAGTCATTCCGCACAACCGGCCTGATGTCCTTATGAAGGGGGCTCGCCTTCTCGGCCGCCACGCGCGGCTGTGCTCGGCTAATAGCGCCAAGGACAACATCCCGCAGTTGGCCAAACGAATCTCAGAAATTGCTTTGGTAGGTGTTATTCGTCAGGACCAAATGCCAGTGACAGTTTCTGCGGTAGAGGAACTAGGCAAGCTCATGCTGGGACTGCTCCAATCCACGAGCAAGCAAGACCTGAGATTCCCTTTGCAGGAGGTCCGAGGGGATATACAGCGAGTGGCGCTGCTGGTTGTCGAGCGCACGAAGGATGAATTGCTTGGCAACCGACATAGCCACGCGCTCGGCGGCGTTTACTCGTCAACGGACCCTGCGGCGTTTCCCCAGATGCTTACAACCCTCGCGAACCAGCTCCTAAGCGCTGAAGCAGATGACCGGGCCGCCCAGCAAATCATCCACAACATTCAAGTGTGGAGTGACCAGCTGTATGAGCCTCAGAAGGAGCTACTGCTTGCGGTGACAGCGACCAAGTCCGGTTTCATGTTCGAGATGATTTTTTGGATTATGACCGTAACCGAAGTTCTGGCGATGCTGGCCAACGCCAAAGCTTGTCCGCCTCATTCAACGGAAGAATTGCAAAAAGCCGCTCGCTGGCTGGTTAGCACGGTTTCATGGCTGCCCCACGATGAGGAGTCTTTGGCATATCTGGCCCCCTATCAAATTCATGAGCGCTTGTTTGAATGTGGAATGTCTCTGTATGCAGGTGGCTGCGTTGAAGTTGCAGTGACCGTGGCCGAGCAACTGGTTTCTTGGGCTTTCAAAGCTGGAGGCCGTGTAGATGGATGGGGCACCCTGGAAAGCTCGCTCTACTGCGTGGCTGTTCTGTCATTACGGCCGGAGCTACTTGCGGCCACCTCGAAAGCGAAATTGGCTGCCTGTATGGCCAAATATCCCCTTCCCCAAGAGCTTCGGGACAGCACTGCTCGAGAAATCCGTAGGGAAGCCCATTCCCGGTTTGGTGGGGGTCATGGGTTTGGCGTGAAGCAGGCAATGTCACATGAAAACCCCAAAAACCTGTCTATCGCTTTAATAAAAATTGCCGACTTACTGTCACCTGGAACTGCTGCTGAACAGGATTAGGGTCGCTGCGTGGTTTTAGCCCCACAATTCGAAAAATCGTCTTACATCCGCCCTTACATCGAACAGAAAACAAAAAAGCCCACTATCTAATTGATAGCAGGCTTTCTTTACTGTTCTTGGGGTGGCTGATGGGGCTCGAACCCACGACAACAGGAATCACAATCCTGGACTCTACCAACTGAGCTACAGCCACCGCGAGGGCAAATTATAGCCGCTACTTTGCTCTGCCAAATGCAGAAAGAAAATTAACGGGTGACGGTCTCCGGTGCGGCCTGAGCATCTGCTGCTGCGCTCACAGGTTTGGCGACACGAATCTCGGTCTTGAAGCGGTCCTTAAGGCTGTTGTAGTAAGCAAGGCTCTCAGCTGCTGTCCACCACTGGGCGTACTGGTCCTGCTCCTGTTTGGCGCTGGGGCCAAGGGCCGGGTCGCGCGGCAACACCTTCAGCAGTTTCACAACCGCATAGCCTTGCGCACCCAGGTCAACGCCAGTAAATACAGGCAAGGCCGAGGCATCGGTCTTCAATGCTGTTTCGACAATCTTCGCGGGGAGCTTTTGCAGTTGATCACGCGAGACAACCATGGCAGGCAACAGCGTCGCGGTATCAGGTGCGGCCTTCCAGGCTGCAAGTTTCGCTGCACCGTCCTTGCGGGCTTCTTCGGCTCCGCGCGAGGCCACAAGGCGCTGACGGACATCGTCTTTCACTTCGGCCAACGGTTTGGTGCGTGCCGGTGTGTACTGCACGATGCGGCCGGAGATCAGCAGGTTGGATGCAGCCTCAACGGCTTCGGTGTTGCGTTTTTTCTCTATCGCATCAGGCGAGAAAATCGCATTGAGGAACTTGGCGTT
>CBDDGX010000023.1:0-208811 GCA_965228025.1 Polaromonas sp.
GACACCCAACAGCTGGTTTGCCCCCAGCCCCAGGAAAACCTGCCCCGGCCCCAGATATCTGGAGCCATGGTTGTCGATGGCGACAAAGCCCTCGCTTTTTTTAACGGAGGCGACCAGCGTCAGGTCCGCCGCACCGGGCAATTGCGACGGCGCCAGCACGCTGCGCAGTGTTACCCCTGGCAAGTCATTGGCAATCAGCAGGTAACGCTCAAGCACTGCTGCATCAAGGGGACGCGAGGCCTTTATCTTTTCCCCGGCTTCCACGAGACGTGTCCTGAGGTGCTCACTCACGCCAGCATCTGCCCGAACGCTCACATGCCCGATATAGCCCTCAATCACATTCAGGGTCAGCAGGCCGGACTCCAGTGATTGCTCAGGCACGACGACCATCGACAGGATATAGCCGGCGTTGCGGTACATCGCGGTGAGCGACGAAGCAAGCTCAAGAATGTCGCCGCCGGAAATCTCACGGCCGGTATAACTGTCCGCCTTTGCCTGCAAGACATCACCTGCCAGCACCGTAGCACCGGCCAGCCGTATGGCTTTCAAGGTCACCCGCGCGGACTTCATCGACTCGGGCAGCACATTTCCCTGCGGAATAGCCGTCTCTCGCTGCTCCAGCGGACGCTCCGTTTCAGGAGGCAAATCTATCCGTTCACGCAGGCGCCCCGCGTCGACAGACGGAAGCGGTACGGTCTGTGCCCGCACCTGCATGCCGGCATGAAGGGCCAGCAGCAGCAACCACCAGCCGCCGCAAAAAACTTTCCCGGACCTGAACCACAACCCGATATCTTTCATGACTGCCCTGAAAACAATATGGACGATGAGCGCCTACGAATCGTGGTTGACAGTTATGAAACCAAACATGCTTTGAAAAATCAGTCAAACCAAATGTCGCAACCAAAGTATGAAAGCTGTTTCAAAAATGAAAAGAGGGGTTGTCGGCGGGTTACATTTCCTGACAGGCTATCAATTCGGCCGTTCATGCGGCTACGTGAATTAATTGAACTATTCAGTCCTAATCTTGTGCATGGACCACAACTTACGACTTACCTCCACGGCGGCACAAGGGCTGCTGTTCGCCTGGACAATTGCCAAATTGGTTTCTTTTTGTTGCAAAGAAATTCCGGTTTACATGGTCCACGAACTGTCAGTGCCCGACAAACCGGGCGCCGGGCCAAAATGTTGCAATCGTGAAAATTCACATATACACAGATATAGACAACCTCTTTGGCGCGGCCTGCCGGATCTGGATGGATGTTTTGCTGGCCGCTGGCCATGAGGTCGAGTACGTGGACCTCGGCACGGGGACAGATGGCGTGCTGCCCGCCGTGGGCATTGCCGACATCAACATGCTGGTCGTCGGCATTTACGCTTTTGAACGGTTCGGCAAACGCGGGCTGCCGCGCGGCAAAAACATCCTATGGATGCTGGACCCCCTGACACGCAAGCCCGAGGCCGCCGTGCATGGCTACAAGGCCGGGCTCTTTGATACCTTTGCGCCGCAGCTCGACGCCGTGCTGGCCATGGACCAGGCGATTGAGGACTACCTGCGCCTGCACTACCCGGGTCTGCCTGTATCGCAGCTACCCTACCTGATATCAGACAAACACATACGTATTCCCGAACCTGAATCGATGCGGACCAGCGACCTGCTTTTCATCGGCCACCCTTCGCAGCCGCGCGAAGAAGCCGAAGCACTTTTCAAAGCCAGTGGTGTCCAGGCCGAATTTGTCTGGGCCGGCCTTTGGGGCAAGGCGCGCGAAGACCGCCTGCGGCATGCCCGCATCGCACTCACGATTCACGCCGACCCGCAGCACACCTACTTTGACCAGTTCCGCACGCTTGAGGCATGGGCGGCAGGTACCGTGATCGTGAACGAAACAACCGATGGGCTGGCGCCACACGGCATCACACCGGGTGAACACCTTGTGACCGGCGCACTGGCTGACCTGCCGTCGCTCTGCCAGGCCTTGCTGTCCAGCCCGGCCCGGCGCCAGGCCATTGCCCAGGCTGCGCAGGCACTCTTGAAGAAGCAGTTTTCAGTACAACGCTGGCAGGCACACATGCTCGCCACCATAGCCAGCATGAGCTGAATCGACGGATCACCACACCCCGATTGATGCCTGCTGCGACAAGCTGATACCCGCTTGAACCAGGTGATACCTGGTTGCATCCCAAGGGTTAATCCGCCTCCGTTTATGACCTGCGGCGACTACGATGTTTGGTGGTATTTCCCAATTTGAAAATTCCCTCAAGAGGAGCCCGCGATGGCACAACTGAATGTCAATGGAAAAGTCCGTCAGTACGAAGCAGAAGAAGACACCCCACTGCTGTGGGTAATACGTGAGCAACTAGGCCTGACCGGCACCAAATACGGCTGCGGCATCGCACAGTGCGGGGCATGTACCGTGCATATCAATGGCGTACCGACACGCAGCTGCGTGCGCCCCGCATCAACCGTGGATGCCAAGGACAAGGTAGTCACCATTGAAGGGCTGTCCCCCAATGGCTCGCACCCGGTGCAAAAAGCCTGGGTAGCGCTGGATGTGCCGCAGTGCGGCTTCTGCCAGTGCGGCATGGTAATGGCCGCCGCGGCGCTGCTGAAAACCACGCCCAAGCCCACCGACGAACAGATTGACCAGAGCATCACCAACATCTGCCGCTGCGGCACCTACAACCGCATTCGCGCCGCCATCAAGTCTGTGGCGGAAGGCGGCAGTACCAAGAGTGCAGGCCTGGCGATCACCCACACCGACGGGAGCGTCGCATGAGCGCCGTTTTGTCATCCCCCAAGGTCTCCCGCCGCGACTTTCTTGGCAGCACCGCAGGTGCCGGCCTGGTTGTCGCACTTCACATCCCTTTTGCCGGTTCTGCCAATGCCCAGGACGCCATGCCGCCCGAGGTCAATGCCTGGGTCGTCGTCAAGCCTGACGAGACCGTCATCATCCGCATAGGCCGCGTTGAAATGGGCCAGGGCACGCTGACCGGCCTGGCGCAACTGGTTGCTGAGGAACTCGACTGCAACTGGGCGAAAGTCAAAACCGAATACCCGACACCGGGCCAGAGCCTGGCGCGCAAACGTGTCTGGGGTGACTTCGGCACCGTCGGCAGCCGTGGCGTGCGCCAGTCGCAGGACTACATGCGCAAGGGCGGCGCGGCTGCAAAGATGATGCTGGTGCAGGCCGCAGCCGATGGCTGGAAAGCCTCCCCTGCGGATTGCAGCGTCACCAACGGTGTCATCACCCACACGCCAAGCGGCCGCAAGACGACCTACGGCAAGGTGGCCGTTGCCGCTGGCAAACTGACGCCGCCCGATGTGGCGACCATCAAGGTCAAGGACGTCAAGGACTGGAAGCTGGCCGGCAAACGCCTGGCACGGCTGGACACCGCCGACAAGGTCACGGGCAAGCAGATCTACGGTATGGACGTCGTGCTGCCGGGCATGCTCAACGCGGCTATCAAGGAGTGCCCCGTCTTCGGTGGCAAGCTCAAAAGCTTTGATGCCTCCGCGATTGAAAAACGCCCCGGCATCAAAAAGGTGGTGCGCGTGGGTGACAGCGCCGTCGCTGTGGTGGCTGATACCTGGTGGCGCGCCAAGAGCGCACTGGCCGCCATGCCCATCGTCTGGGACAACGGCCCGAACGAAAAAGTATCGAGCGAAAGCATCGCCGCGATTCTCAAAGCCGGTCTGGATGCACCTGAAGCGGCTGTTGGCAACTCCAGCGGCGACGCGCGCAAGGCCATTGGGGACAGCGCACGCAAGATCGAAGCTGTGTATTCCTACCCGCTCCAGAACCACGCAACCATGGAGCCGATGAACGCCACGGCCAAATGGACGCCGGAGCGTTGCGAAGTCTGGGCGCCGACGCAAAATGCCGAAGCTGCACTGGCCGCCTGCTCTGAGGCAGCTGAGCTCAAGCAAAACCAGTGCGACGTCTACCGCATGCATCTCGGCGGCGGCTTTGGCCGGCGCAGCATGACCGACTACGTGACGCAGGCCGTGCGTATCGCCAAGCAAATGCCGGGCACCCCCATCAAGATGATCTGGTCACGTGAAGAAGACATGACCCAGGGCCGCTACCATCCGGTCACACAATGCCGGATGACAGCAGGCCTGGACGAGCAGGGCAACATCACCGGCCTGCACATGCGTATTTCGGGCCAGTCGATTCTGGCAACGGCCATTCCGCAGGCCGTGGTCAATGGCAAGGACCCGGCTGTCTTCATGGGCCTGAACGCGCCTGGTCCTGAAGGCTCCATCGGCTACACCTTCCCCAATCTGCTCATAGACCACGCCATGCGCAACCCGCATGTGCCGCCAGGTTTCTGGCGCGGTGTGAACCTGAACCAGAATGCGATTTACCTCGAATCGTTTATCGACGAGATCGCAGTCGCCACCAGGCAGGATCCGCTGGCACTGCGCCGCAAGCTGATGGCCAACCACCCCAAGCACCTCGCGGTACTCAATGCCGCTGCAGAACGGGCCGGGTGGGGCAAGCCGCTGCCCAAGGGTCACTACCACGGCATTGCGCAGATCATGGGCTTTGGCAGCTATGTGGCGGCAGTCGCCGAGGTATCGGTCAGCGACGAAGGCAAGCTCAAGGTGCACCGCATCGTGGCCTCTACCGACTGCGGGTACGCGGTCAATCCGCAGCAGATCGAGGCACAGGTCGAGGGTTCGTTCGTCTACGGCCTGTCGGCAGCGCTTTATGGCGAATGCACGGTCAAGGACGGCCGGATAGAGCAGGAGAACTTCAACACCTACCAGATGCTGAAGATGGACGAAATGCCCAAGGTCGAGACCGTCATTGCGGCATCCGGTGGCTTCTGGGGTGGTGTGGGTGAGCCCACCATCGCCGTGGCTGCCCCGGCTGTACTCAATGCGATTTTTGCGGCCACCGGCAAACGCGTGCGTGACCTGCCGCTGAAAAACACCAGCCTCAAAAAGGCATGAGGCCCAGCTTGCGCGTGGCCGTCATCGCTGGAGCCTTCTGGCTCCCGCTGCTGACGGCCACGGCGCAGCCTCTCAATATTGTTGGCGACACCATCCCCTCGCCGCTCACGGCATCGCCGGGCGATGCAGCGCGCGGACGCACCATCGTCGCCAACCGGCAGGTCGGTCTTTGCCTGCTCTGCCACACTGGCCCGTTTCCTGAAGAACGCTTTCAGGGCAACCTGGCGCCTGACCTGTCAGGCGCCGGTTCTCGCTGGTCTGAAGGGCAGCTTCGACTTAGGCTGGTCGACGCTACACGCCTCAACCCGCAAAGCATCATGCCCGCCTACCTTCGCAGTGAGGGCTTCAATCGCGTCGGCCCGGCATTTCGCGGACAGAGCATACTGAATGCACAGCAAATCGAAGACGTGCTGGCTTTTCTACAGACCCTGAAAAATTGACATGAGCAGCAACCCCTCACACCAGACCCGCCGCAAGCTGCTTGCCGGCGCAGCCGCACTGGGCGCCAGCGTGGTGCTGCGCCCTGCCCTCGCGGCTGCAGGCGACCTGGAGGTGGCGATTGCCAACTACACCTCGCGCGCGCCCGTCACGGCAGGCAAGGTTCACATCGACATCGCCGAGCTGGTCGACAACGGCAACGTCGTGCCCATCAACGTGAGCGTGACCAGCCCCATGACGGCGGCAGACCACGTCAAGAGCATTGCCATCTTCAACGAGAAAAATCCACAGCGCGATGTGGCCAGATTTTCACTCGGCCCACGCAGCGGCAAGGCCAGCGTGACGACACGCATGCGGCTTGCTGCGTCGCAAAAGCTTGTGGCTGTAGCGCAGATGAGTGATGGCAGTTACTGGTCACATTCCGTGGACGTGATCGTGACAGTTGTATCGTGCATCGAAGGAGAGGCTTGATGGCCCGCACCCTCATCAACATCCCGGCAACCGCAAAACGCGGCGAAGTCATTGAAATACGCGCGACCATAGGCCATCCTATGGAAACGGGTTTCAGGCCAGGCGATGACGGCAAGACCCTGCCGCGCAACATCATCCAGGTCTTCAGCTGCAAGTACAACGGCGAGCCGGTTTTCAGCGCTGAGCTGTTCTCTGCGATTTCTGCCAACCCCTACATCGCGTTCTACACCACCGCCATTGAGAGCGGCAGCTTCGTGCTGAGCTGGGAAGGCGACAACGGTTTCACGCAAACCGAGACTGTGGCCATCACCGTCACGGCATGAGCACCCTCAGCTTGTCATTCCGGACTGGATCCGGTAACCATGCCCGGATTCGGAGCCATGGATTGCGGATCAAGTCCGCCATGACAAACCTGGGAGATCAGACATCGACACGATGATTCGGCTTGCCATCCCCCTTCTGCTGGTGCTGGCCAACGCGGCAAGCGCGCAGCCCGCCGACACCCGGCGCCAGGGTTCGGAATTCATGGGCGCCTCCACCCAGGCCATGCAGAAAGACGATGCGCTCAACCCCGGCATGCTGTGGGTAAAAGACGGTGAAGCACTGTGGCAAAAAACGGCGGGCACCAGCGGCAAAGCCTGCGTGGCCTGCCACGCAGCGGCTTCCAGCAGCATGAAAGGCGTCGCGGCGCGTTACCCGGCGTTCGACGAGACACTCAAGCGCCCCATCACACTCAGCCAGCGCGTCAACATCTGCCGCCAGAAACACCAGCAGGCTGAACCGCTGCGCTTTGAGTCGCAGGACCTGCTCAGCCTTGAAAGCTACATCGCGCTGCAGTCACGCGGTATGCCCATGACACCGCCAGCAGACAAGCGGCTGGAGTCCTTCAGGCAACTCGGCGAGCAGCGCTTCATGCAACGCATGGGCCAGCTCAACCTGTCATGCGCGCAATGCCACGACAGCAACGCCGGGGGCCGGCTCGGCAGCGGCATCATCCCGCAGGCCCACCCCAACGGCTACCCCGTCTACCGGCTTGAGTGGCAGGCCATGGGCTCGCTGCAGCGCCGCCTGCGCAACTGCATGAGCGGCGTGCGGGCCGAACTCTACCCCTATGGTTCAAATGAACTGGTCGAGCTGGAGGTCTACCTGGCGGCACGCGCCACAGGTATGGCGATGGAGGCGCCTGGCGTGCGGCCCTGAATGCCAAAAGCGCCTGAATAGCCAAAATTTAATGTATACAGCAAATTTTTAACGTATACATTAAAAATGCCATCAGACGCCTGATAAAAAAATCGAAAATCACGCAAAAGCACCCGAAAAGCCCTGTTTTCAGGCATCAAATCGGCCTCCAGACCAATAACGACGGGCGTAAGCAGCTATGATTTCAATAGCAAACATACTGCGTGACCAGCTCCGCCATTCGGCGTGACCACATTTCAAGGCCATCCACATGCATCACCAAAGTCCTTCATCCGTCACAGGAGCCACTTCCTCGCTGCGCCATCGCACCAGCGCCATGCTTGGCGCCGCTGCGCTGGCAGCCGGACTGGCCCTCGCCGGCTGCGCCAGCACGCAGGGCGACGGTGGCCCCGCGCTGTATGCCTATTCAACGATTGATGCGCTGCTTTCGGGCGCCTATGACGGCGAATTGACCATGGCGCAGCTGGCGACCAAAGGCGATATCGGACTTGGCACCTTCAACCAGCTCGATGGCGAAATGCTGCTCCTGGGCGGCGTGCCCTACCACTTCAGGGCAGATGGCTCGGTGACAGTGGCCAGCCCCGGCGACAAAACGCCGCTGGCTTATGTCATGCCCTTCAAACCCACCATGCAGTTTGTAATGGACGGCCCGGTTGCAGCCCCGCCGCCAGCCACCCTGCCCGCCATCGAAGCCTGGATGGACGCCCGCCTCGTCAACAAGAACGTGTTTTACGCGGTGGAACTGAACGGTGAGTTCAAGGGCATGACCACCCGCGCCATCGCAGCTCAGGTGCGCCCCTACAAGCCGCTGGCAGAACTGGTCAAGACGCAGGTCGTCTTTCCGCGTGCAAGTATCCAGGGAAGCATGGTCGGCATACGCAGCCCCGCTTTCAGCAAGGGTGTGAGCGTGCCGGGCTGGCACTGGCACTTCATCTCGAACGACAGGGCCTACGGCGGCCATGTTCTTGCCGCAGGCGTGGTCAGCGGCGTGGCACGCGTGGCTTCCGCACACCGCGTTGAGTTGCAGTTGCCCGCCAACGATGACTTCGCAAAATCAGACCAGACCAAAGACCGGACGCTTGAGCTGCACTCTGTTGAGAGGCAGCAAAATTAGCAACGGTGCGACAAGCGCGACAGATCGCGTCACTCAATTTGTCGGCCGACTGTCAGTAAATTGAGCATCGACGTCGCAAAGGGATAGCCCTGTGCTTCGGCAGGTGCCTTGCCCTGCAATGCCGCGTAGTCCCAGGTATATCCGGCAAATTCTATTGCAGGCTCTACATCAAACACAAGATACGACAACTGACTAGGCTTGGTCGGGTAACCCAGGGCCAGCAGTTCTGCCGCAGATTGCACCTGAGGCCCTGACGCGGGGTTGATGATTCTGAACAGACCGGGGACGGCTTCATCGCCGTCACTATGCAGCAGAAGATAGCTCGCACCTGCCACCTGCGCAGACAGGCGCAATGCCCCGCGCGCGTTCCCCATTCGGAAGTTGTACTTGCCGGCAGACTGAATCCAGTTCAGGTGCTGATCGCCCTTCACCCAGCCAACCAGCACAAAGGTTTCGCGCAGCGGTATGTGACGCGCCCCACCATCTGCCGCTTTTTCGGGTACCAGCTTGTACAGGGCAAGCTGCTCTTCCGCCGTCTTGGGCGGTGCCTGCTCGTAAGCCTTGTAGCTTTGGTAAGTGTGAAAGCTGTTCTGCTCGCGCACACTGGATCGGTCGGCCACGTGGCTGACGATCTCGCGCAGAAAGGCAGTCAGAGCATCAGTACCAGAACCTGGTCGCAACGCGAAGGCGCCGAGGCCGGGCAACACTTCATGAAAGCCCGTCAGGCGTTTGTTACCGTCCGTGGGACCTGGGTAGACCACATACGCACCTTGTGTGCGACGAATCGCATCCCGGTAAGCATGCATTTTGAGCAGATCGGCACGCTTGTAAGTGCCCCGGTTTTCCTCCTGCTTTTCTTTGTCAAGTTCAGCAGCAAGCAGGGTATCCGCTTCAGCAGTTCCTTCACTTGTATCGCCAGGGTTCTGGCTACCCTCTGCATCTGCCAGCAGCTCGGCCACGTGATCAATGCGGTACTTGGCGTCAAAGTGCACATGCACCATCAACTCCTGCAGCTCAGCCTCAGCTTCGGTAAAACCTGACGGCCACAAGCTCAGCGTGTAGTCAGGCCGCAGGTTTTGTGTCCATGAGCCCGCAACGTGCGGGGTCTGCGTTGCGCCAAAGCTGCGGTTGTAACTGAACCTGACCTCCAGCACCCGCCCTGTCCGCGTGGACTGGCCTGTCAGGGCTACATGCTGGCCGGCCTTGAGCTTCAGTCCGAAACCATCGGCCGTTTGTTCTATCAGGCTTTCACTCGCGGGCACCTTCAGTTCGAAGACGTCTGCCACCACACCCAGCAGCGCAAAAAACACCCAGTACTCATACAGCGTGGCCACATCGCGCTGCCCCGCGCCATAGACCTTTTCACCGCCGTGCCATACCAGCCGCGCCGCCATTGAAAAGTGCAGCCAGGCCTGCAGCACCTCGCGGTAACCCTCACGCCGCTGCAATACAGGGCTGCCCAATGGCAAAAATGTAGGTTCGCTGGCGCGGCGCATCACATCTGAGGCCAGCGCCTCTTCAAGCCGGGTGCGCAGTGCATCAATCTCTTGCACCAACCGCACGTCTTTAGCAACATTTTTGATCTGCTCGCGCATATCGCCCAAAAAGCGGTGAAACGAGCGCAGTGCAAACTTCACAAATCGGTTTTCAGGTGTGTCTTCTGTCAGCGTAGCGCGGGTGGTGTTGATGCGCTCCGGCAGCGTGGGCAAGATGGCGTGCAGTGAGTGCGAAGCGGGTACTGCAACGCGCCGATGGCCCTGCGCCAGTTGCCTCAACAGCTTGCCAGAAGGTTTGAAACCACGTGAAATCGGCCGGTCTTCAGCTTCACGCTGCCAGATCTGGTGCGGGTGAGTGGTGATGCGGTGCAGCGCGTTCTCAAATGCCCGGTTTTGCAACAGCGCCCGTACAAAGGCAAAGCGCTGGCCTATGGTGGCCGGGTCATGACCCGGGTCAGGTTCAGCATTGAAAGACGAAGGCGAGCGCACCTCCTGCAGCAGGTCAACACACCGGGCGGTGATGTCTTCCAGCATGCGCCGATAGTCGGCCTTGTAATTGAGTTTGCGTGAACGTACCTCCAAGCTGGCCCGGCCCTGCAGAACGCCAGCAGCGTCAAACACCACCAAAGGTAGTTGCCCGGTGGACAGGCCGGGGTTAAGTACACCGCAATGTTTACGCCCCTTCAGGCTGCTCTGCAAGACAATGCCTTGCGCGTCGCTATAGTGCTGAGCCAGTCCCAGAGTGAACCCGGCTGAAGACAGCTCATACTCGTAACGCAGACCTTCAAGCAGCTGCACTGCAGCTTCACCATCAGCCTGGGCCCGCGCAGTCGAGACAATTTCAATCGGCAGAGGGCCTGTGGGTCGCGTCCTGGGGCTGCCCTGCACGTACAGCACGAGCGTACAGACAACTTCGCCATCGGGCGCAACAACAGGCAAGGTTGCAAAATCAGCCATACGTATCGCTTGCAGGCGAATGACTCAAGGGCTCAGGCTTCAGCAAAGCTGGTGAAACCGTCACGTTTGAGGCGCTCTTGCATCCGCCCTATTTTTTCAAGCGTCAGGGGCAGGTCCTTGGCAGTTGCGAAGTCACTCAAGGCTTTCAACACCCCATCGAGCTTGCGGGCCGAACCGTGCAGCTTGGGCATCAGCTTCTGCAGCACCTGCGCATCCAGCGCATGCCTGTATTCCCAACCTGGGCCAGAAAGTTCTTTGTGAATCACCACAAAACGCGTAATTTCTCTGGCAGTGCGAAAGCCAAACTCGCCGCCAATTTCGGCCAGCGTAGCAAACACCGCCAGCAGGTCTGTTTTGAGCTGGGGGCCATAAGCCATGCCTGCCGCATCTACAAGCGTGCCAATATCGGCATCACCATTGGAGCGCTGAACAAATGCCTGGCCAAATGCAGCACCTTGCGCCTGCAGCGAATCAAGGTTAATGCCAGCCGGGTCATCCATAAACGCACTCATTTGCTCATGCGTGGCCCTGAACTCGATCACGTTCGCACGGTCAAGCACCTTGGGGCTGAACATGTAAGTGGTTTCATCAACGTTCACAGTGCCAATGATGAAAAGGTTGTCGGGCAGCGACAGTTCGTTAGGTACGTCCTCGCTGTCGGCCTTCAACCCCGCGGCTACACCATGCAGTCGCAGTTTGGAATTGTTCGACTCCATAGCCGAAAGAAAGTCGGCGAAATAGCGCTCAACGTGCGAGAGGTTCATCTCGTCAAGGATCAAAAAGTAGGGTTTGTCTTTGTTCTTTTCCGCTTCAAGAATCAGCTGCAGTACGCCATTGGAGGGGGAACGAAAAACACCAGGCTGCAAGGCATCTGCATATCCCAGCAGGTTTTCATTACTCGTCCAGTCTGCCCCTACGGCGATGAGGCGGTATTGGTCTGGCGATTCGCTTAGCCAGATGGCGAGGGCTTCGGCCAGTTTTGTTTTTCCTGAGCCGGCAAGGCCGGTAAATATACAAAACCGTTTAGTCAATAAAGATGCCAATAGCCGCTGGCTCGCGTTTGGCGAGAACATCAACCCGGCATCACTTAACTCTTGATGAAATTTATTCAAGGTTAGATCGTCAACCTTTGTTTGATCAACGGAAGCGTCCTGCAAGACAAGGAAGTCTTCAATGACCTTGAGGAATGCTGCTATTACATCAGCGACCTTCGGCGCAAGCGGAGCAGAGAAGTCCTTCAGGACGAAGGACTGTTTGTACTCTTTTTTCTTTAATGCAAATGGCGTCAACCCAGCAGTCAATGTGTACGGCCATTGCCGAGGCCAAACACCTGATGCGGGCATGGCCGTTGCACTTGCACCATAGCTCACCGACAAATTACCCGTGGAACGTTGAAACAGTAATACTGGATAGACGCCCTCCAACTGAGCACTCTGCCCCTTTACTAAACATGCCAGCCAAGGAATCGCAGCCAGACTACCGTGGCCAAAGCTAGTTTTGAACCAGATGCCCAGTTCCTCACATTTTTTTGCAAACTCAGGCGCTATAGGGATTGGGGTCTGACTGCTACTGGCGGAAGAAATCCTCGCGATAAACCCATCGACATAATCGGTGAGAAGCGATTTAAAGTTCGCATCGAGAGACTTCATTCTTTTGGCCTATCTGAGTTTTGGAAGCTACAACTAGTTTTTGGTAGACGTTTCGAGTTGCAATGCAAGCCTTAAATCTCATGATCATCATAGCCAGACTCTCGCTGGTGCCTTATGCATGCAACCAAGACAACATCGCTCATTTCCTTGAATTCATAGCGGGCTAAAAACCCGCTTCTGCCGCGCGAAATAATGAGCTCACGAAGCCCGTTCTCTATGGGGCGTCCAATACCCGGCTGATGGGTCAGCACCTGAAGAGCGTCCATGATGAAGTCAATGAGTTCATAGACCAGCGGGTCTTCCGCCTGCCATAGAAACTCTTCAATTCGGACCAGGTCGGCGAATGCTGCCTCACCCAGGTAGACACGGGGCATCTCAGGCGATTTTCTTTAGTACCGGTACAGAAGGTTTCGCCCCCTGGCCTCTGCGGTGGGCAGCCAGATCAGAAAAATATTGGCGCACATCAGCAAGTTCATGGCCCTTTGCCGATTTTTTCATGTCTCGAAGCGCGTCCAGTGAATCCTGCTGGAACTGTTCGCGCTGGCGCGCCCTCTCGGTGGCCTCTACGAGAGTCTGAACCATAAAGGCGTGAGCTGTGACACCCGATTTGTGGGCCAGTGCTTCAATTTCCGTCTTGAGCGCTGTGGGTAACTTCAGGCTTGTAGGCGAGGAGGAAACGCGAGATACGACGGCTTTGGCTGTTCTGGAACCCAAAGCGGTTGACGGTTTGACTGACTTGAGTTTGGAGGCAGAGGCGATGGATGGCATGTATTCTCACAATCCCGGTTAGAGGTAGTCAAATATAACTACCGCTAGTCTAGCATCTGAAGGAGATCTACGAAAGCAAAGCCAGACTGTTGAAAGACTTAAAGCAACCCACATCGTCAGGCGTGATGCCAACCGCGGACAAGCACGAGCAGTTCAGCGGCGAAAGCGGACGATCACCGGGGCGGCCGCACTCTCCAGCGGCTCAAAAGCCTCCAGCATCAAATCAATCGCAGCGTCTTCGCAGTACCCACCCACGCCAGCGCCGAGTGCCGGGAAAGCAATCGACGTGAACCCCTGCTCACCGGCGATGGCCATGGCCGAACGCACTGAACCCTGAACCGACTGCGGCGACGCCCGCCACCACATGCTGATGCCCGCCGCGTGAATGATGCCGCGAAACGGCAGGCGCCCGGCAGACGTGAGAACCGCACCACCCAGGGGTATGGCGCCATGCCGGCCGACCTCGATAAACGGCCGATAGCCGCCCCGCTGGCGGATGGCACCTGCCACACCCTGGTGCCACAGCAGCCACCAGGGAATGATGTTGCGATTCCACGGATTGACGATGGCATCAACCTTCTGGTCGAGCAGGTCACCGTCAACGATGTGCGGGCGCATGGGTCGGGGCCTCTGCTTTCAGGCCCGGTGAAAGAGCCGGCAAAAAAAACTGTAGGCCCGCTCGATCAGCGGATTGGCCATGGCGGGAATGTATTTGTCCATGACACGTATGTTGATCAGGTACCAGAGCGGCACCACGACAAACAACGCCCACTGCGGCCAGTGAAAGGCAATGCCGATCGCGATGGGCAGCACCACGCCCCAGCACCAGCCGAGCAGCCGGTTGACCGACACGTACCACGAAGAAGGCGGTAGCAGAGCGGGCAGTTTTTCAGTCATCACGCAACTCCTCAACAGGATTTATCTACGCGCTTGAAGCATGCTTGTCAGAGTCGAAGGTCGATGAAGGCATGGCAGGCGGCCAAGGTATGGCCTGTTGAAATGCCCCTTCGCATTTATGGTACCCACGATTGTGGCGCCTGGGTGCACGAAACCATCCTCACAATGCTGTCGCGCAAAAATAACCCTGGGCTCGCCGGGAGTCCGCAGCACGAGGTGGCCCTTAAACTATGTGATAACTCATTCCCCACGCTTTGCACCAGCGCTCCCATCATGCTTGACGCCTTTTTCGACTTGCCCGCTCTCTTCCAGTTGCTGGTCCTTGCATTGATGGCCGTGGTGATGCTGTATGCGAGCTTTTTATGGATGGACTGGCTGCACAGGCGCTTTGGCAGCGCGCCCAAACTGCTTCCGGTCGCCCCTGCACTGGTGCCGGCCACCACCGTGTTCGCATTGTTTTTGAGCTTCCTCGCTGTAGATGTCTGGAATCAGGAAAGGACAGCCACCGACTCTGCGGGGCGGGAAGTCACTGCCATGATGCGGCTGTACGAACTGGCGGAACCGGCTGCCCTGAATTCACCGGAAGCCCTGCCCTTGCTGGCCGCCTACCGCCATGCCGTGTCGACCGATGAATGGGGGGTGCATTTCAACAACCGTACCAGTCCGGCCGCTTCGCTGGCCCTGCGTGAATTGCGCCTCCACGGCGCGCGCCTGGCCAGATCCGGTGCATCGCCGGCCTTGCTGGCGCAGTGGTTCAAATCCATGGATGATCTTCAGGATGCACGGTCAAAACGCCTGTTCATCGGAACCGACATCACGGACAACCACCAATGGTGGGTCGTCATCGCGCTGGTCTTCTTTGCCTATCTCAGCATAGCGGCCGTGCATCTGGACAGGCCATCGGCCGGCCGGCTGATTCTGACGCTGTTCGGCGTTGCCACAACCATCGCCCTATGGCAACTCGCCATGCACAGCAACCCGTACAACGGCGGCTACACCCGGGTCACGATGCCGGCCTACTTCACGACCGGTCCGAGCTGAGCTGCAGCCTGACGACGTAGCCAGAAAGCCGTTTCAGCCTGCGGAGCCAGGCTTTAAGAAACAGTCTCTGGAACCGTCGCGGTCTTTGGTAGGCCTACTTGCGCGCGGGTGGCAGGTCCGTACAGCTGCCATGCGCCACTTCCGCAGCCATGCCGATGCTTTCACCCAAGGTCGGGTGCGGGTGAATGGTCTTGCCGATGTCTACGGCATCAGCGCCCATTTCAATCGCCAGTGCGATCTCGCCAATCATGTCGCCAGCGTGGGTGCCGACCATGCCGCCGCCCAGGATCTTGCCGTGGCCATGCGCCTCGGGTGAATCATCAAACAGCAACTTGGTCACGCCTTCGTCACGGCCATTGGCGATTGCGCGGCCTGATGCCGTCCATGGGAACAGGCCCTTCTTGACCTTGATGCCTTGTGCTTTCGCCTGGTCTTCGGTCAGGCCCACCCATGCCACTTCAGGGTCGGTGTAGGCGACGCTCGGAATCACACGCGCATTGAAGGCGGCGCTGGCAAGCTCTTTATTGCCTTGCAGTTCACCGGCGATGACTTCAGCAGCGACGTGCGCCTCATGAACCGCCTTGTGCGCCAGCATGGGCTGGCCGACGATGTCTCCGATGGCGAAGATGTGCGGTACGTTGGTGCGCATCTGGATATCGACGGGGATAAAACCGCGATCGCTGACCGTGATGCCTGCCTTGTCGGCTGCAAGCTTTTTGCCGTTGGGCGTGCGGCCCACGGCCTGCAGCACGAGGTCATAGGTTTGTGGTGCAAGTGCGGTGCCGCCGGCTTCTGCCGCTTCAAACGTCACCTCAATGCCATCTTTGGTTGCCTTGGCGCCCACGGTTTTGGTCTTGAGCATGATGTTGTCAAAACGCGGCGCATTCATCTTCTGCCAGATTTTGACGAGGTCACGGTCAGCGCCCTGCATCAGGCCGTCCATCATTTCGACCACATCCAGGCGCGCACCCAGGGTGGAATACACGGTGCCCATCTCAAGCCCGATGATGCCGCCGCCGAGGATCAGCATGCGCTTGGGGACTTCTTTCAGTGCGAGTGCGCCGGTCGAATCAACAACGCGGGGATCATCCGGCATGAATGGCAGGCGCACGGCCTGTGAGCCCGCGGCGATGATGCAGTTCTTGAAGGCGATGGTCTGCTTTTTGCCCGACTTCTCTTGCGCAGTGCCGGAGGTTTCTTCAACCTGCAGGTGATGCGCACCGACGAACTGGCCCAGGCCGCGCACGACGGTGACCTTGCGCATTTTGGCCATGGCGGTCAGGCCGCCTGTCAGCTTGCCGACGACTTTTTCTTTATGGGTGCGCAGCTTGTTGATATCGACTGTGGGCTCGGCAAAGGTGACGCCCAGGCTCTCGAAATGCTTGACCTCGTCCATCACCGCGGCCACGTGGAGCAGCGCCTTGGACGGAATGCAGCCGACGTTGAGGCAGACGCCGCCCAGAGTGGCGTAACGCTCGACCAGCACCACCTTGAGGCCCAGGTCTGCCGCGCGGAAAGCCGCAGAGTAGCCGCCAGGGCCTGCACCCAGAACAAGCACATCACACTCAAGGTCGGCCGTGCCGGCGAAGCTCGAGGCAACTGGAGCAGGAGCAGGCGGTGCGGCAGCTGGAGCAGGCGCAGATGCCGCAGGTGCTGGCGCGGGGGTTGCTGCGGCTGCTGGAGCTGCCACAGCCGCGCTGCCAGATGCCTCGATGGACAACACGACAGACCCCTGTTTCACTTTGTCGCCAAGCTTGACCTTGATCTCTTTGACCACGCCTGCAGAAGACGATGGGATCTCCATGGAAGCCTTGTCGCTTTCCACGGTGATCAGGCTCTGGTCGGCCTTGATGCTGTCGCCGGGCTTGACCAGCAACTCGATGACGGTCACTTCGTCGAAGTCGCCGATGTCAGGCACCTTGATGTCGATTAGGGATGCGCTCATTTGGAGGCTTTCAATTTGAGGGTGAACACTTCCACCGGCCCGGCGGAATTTTTATCGAACTCGCAGCCGGCGTTCATGCCGGCGATGGCGACTTCGCGTGCTGTTTTTGATTTGTCCCAGGCGGCGTGCATGGCACCCAGCGCAAAGCTGCGGCCCGAGCCAATGCCCCAGAACTCCTTGAACTCGAACACTTCACGATAGCTGTAGAGCCCATAGATACCGCTGGCGTTGGCAATCACTGCCGTGAACTGGCTGGACTCATACGGGTCGTTGTCGTCTTCCTTGGTCTGCAGGAAGAAGGTGTCTTTCAGCAGCGGGTGCAGCTTGATGAAAGTGTCAAAGA
This sequence comes from Polaromonas sp., assembly GCA_965228025.1. Taxonomy (GTDB): domain Bacteria; phylum Pseudomonadota; class Gammaproteobacteria; order Burkholderiales; family Burkholderiaceae_C; genus Polaromonas. The sequence continues at coordinate 17,277 of CBDDGX010000023.1, forward strand.
CTTCATCGCGCGAGCCGAGCTTGAGCTGGTCTTTCGGCAATGCGCCCATGGCCTTGCGCAACGCCGGGAAGTGCGCCACGGTACCCGCCATGCCGACATAGCTGATTCCCGCAGGCGTATCGACCTTGAAGATCTTGCTGTTGGCTTCAAAGCGGTGGCCCAGGCTGGTGTCGCCAAAGGTCACCAGCGTGTCCGCCGCAATCGCCACCTGCCCTGCTTTTTTTACAACTACAAGGGTTGTCATGCGACTGTAAGCAGCGCAGGGCCGCCCCAAGCAAGCACAGCCCCCTCGGGGGGCAGCGTATTACACAAAGTGAAAAGCGTGGGGGCCATATTTACAGCAGGACTCTGCGGAAGTCTCCAAGGATCTGGCCGAGATACGCGTTGAAGCGCGCAGCAGAAGCCCCGTCGATCACGCGATGATCCCAGCTCAGCGACATCGGCAACATCAGGCGCGGCTGGAAAGCCTTGCCGTCCCACACTGGCTCCATCTGGCTCTTGCAGACGCCGAGGATGGCGACTTCAGGCGCGTTGATGATGGGCGAGAAATAACGACCGCCTATGCCGCCCAGCGACGAGATGGTGAAGCAGGCACCCTGCATGTCGCCCGGGCTCAGCTTGCCGTCGCGTGCCTTTTTGGCGAGTTCGCCCATCTCCTGCGAGATCTGGACGATGCCCTTCTTGTCGGCGTCCTTGATGACGGGAACGACCAGGCCGTTGGGCGTGTCTGCTGCAAAGGCAACGTTGTAGTACTGCTTGAGCACCAGCTGATCACCATCGAGCGAGGCGTTGAACTCGGGGAATTTCTTCAGTGCGGCAACAGATGCCTTGATGAGGAAGGCCAGCATGGTGATCTTGATGCCGGCTTTTTCGTTTTCCTTGTTCATCAGCACGCGGAAGTTTTCGAGCTCGGTGATGTCGGCATCGTCGTGGTTGACGACGTGCGGGATCATCACCCAATTACGGTGCAGGTTGGCGCCGCTGATCTTCTTGATGCGCGACATGTCCTTGCGCTCGACCGGGCCGAACTTGGTGAAGTCGACCTTGGGCCATGGCAGCAAATCGAGGCCTGCGCCGCCCCCGCCGGTGGACGCGGGTGCTTTGGCAGCCTGCGCCTGGGTGCGTGTGCTGCCGTCCATGACGGACTTGGTAAACGCCTGCACGTCTTCAACCGTGATCCGTCCCTTGGGGCCTGCACCCTTGACTTCCGCCAGCGGCACGCCGAGTTCACGCGCGAACTTGCGCACCGATGGCGATGCGTGTGGCAGGCTGCCGGTTGGCGCAGCGGTGGGGTCATGCGCGGGCTGTGCCGCTGCTGGTGCAGATGCCTGGGCCGGTGCGGCGGCGGGTGCAGCCTGGGCTGCAGGTGCCGGCGCGGGAGCTGTTGCCGTTGCAGCCGCTGGCGCTGCGGCAGCAGGTGCAGCAGCCGCAGACCCTTCAAGTATGGCCAGCAGGTCACCGATGTTGACCTTGTCGCCCATCTTGACCTTGAGCTCCTTGAGCACACCGGCCGAAGACGACGGAATCTCCATCGAAGCCTTGTCGGATTCGACAGTTACCAGTGACTGCTCGGCCTTGATGGTGTCGCCGGGCTTGACCAGAACTTCAATGACGGTGACATCCTTGAAATCGCCGATGTCGGGGATACGTACTTCGATCGGGCTTGATTTTCCTGCGGGTGCAGCAGCAGGCGCTGCCGGCGCAGCAGCGGCCGGAGCTGGCGCGGCTGCAGCTGCGGGAGCGGAAGCAGCAGCCGGGGCTGCAGCGGGCGCTCCGCCTTCCGCTTCCAGCGAAACCACCACCGAGCCCTGCTTGACCTTGTCGCCGAGTTTTACCTTGATCTCCTTGACCACGCCGGCTTGCGAGGACGGGATTTCCATTGACGCCTTGTCCGACTCGACCGTCAGCAGCGACTGGTCTGCCTTGATGGTGTCGCCGGGCTTGACCAGCAGCTCTATGACCGTGACCTCATCGAAATCACCAATGTCCGGAACCTGAATATCTACCAATGCCATGTTATGTCTCCTGCCGAGCCGCCTCAAAGGAGGCATGCGCCCCCTCTGGGGGCAGCGAATGAATATGAGTGTGGGGGTTCAACGTTTGTCTCCGGCTCTGCTTCAAGCGTAAAGAGGGTTGATCTTGTCGGTCTGTATGCCGTATTTCTTGATGGCTTCTGCCACCTTGGCGACCGGCACCGTGCCGTCTTCGCTCAGGGCCTTCAACGCAGCCAGCACGATGTAGTGGCGGTTGATCTCGAAATGCTCGCGCAGCTTGCTGCGGAAGTCGCTGCGGCCGAAACCGTCGGTACCCAGCACCTTGTAAGTGCGGCCCTTGGGGATGTAGGGGCGGATCTGCTCGGTATAGGCCTTCATGTAGTCGGTCGATGCCACCACGGGGCCATTGCTGGCAGAAAGCTGCTGCGTCACGAAAGGCACGCGTGGCGTCTCGGTCGGGTGCAGCAGGTTCCAGCGGTCGGCATCCTGGCCGTCGCGGGTCAGCTCGTTGAAGCTCGGGCAGCTCCCACACGCCGGCGGAAACACCCCAGTCTTTTTCGAGCAGCTCCTGCGCAGCGATGCTTTCACGCAGGATGGTGCCGCTGCCCAGCAGTTGCACGGTCGGTGCTTTGGCTGCCAGGGCTGGTGCCTGTTTGCACAGGTACATGCCCTTGATGATGTGCTCTTCGGTGCCGGGCTGCAGGCCTGGCATGGCGTAGTTTTCGTTCAGCAGGGTGAGGTAATAAAAGACGTTGTCCTGGCGCTCGACCATGCGCTTGAGGCCATGGTGCAGGATGACGCCGACCTCATGCGCAAAGGTCGGGTCGTAGCTCACGCAGTTGGGGATGGTGTTGGCGAGGATGTGGCTGTGGCCGTCTTCGTGCTGCAGGCCTTCGCCATTGAGTGTGGTACGCCCGGACGTGCCGCCCAGCAAAAAGCCGCGTGCCTGCATGTCACCCGCCGCCCAGGCCAGGTCGCCGATGCGCTGGAAGCCGAACATTGAGTAATACACATAGAACGGCACCATGATGCGATTGCTGGTGCTGTAGCTGGTGGCGGCCGCAATCCAGCTGCTCATGCCGCCGGCTTCATTGATGCCCTCCTGCAGGATCTGGCCCTTGGTGTCTTCCTTGTAATACATGACCTGGTCTTTATCGACCGGGGTGTACTGCTGGCCCGCAGGGTTGTAGATGCCGATCTGGCGGAACAGGCCTTCCATGCCGAAGGTACGTGCTTCATCAACCAGGATGGGCACCACGCGCGGACCCAGGGCCTGGTCACGCAGCAGTTGCGTCAGGAAACGCACATAGGCCTGCGTCGTGGAAATCTCGCGGCCTTCAGGCGTGGGTTCCATGACTGATTTGAAAGTCTCGAGTGCGGGCACGGTGAAACTTTCATCAGCCTTGGTACGGCGATGCGGCAAATAGCCGCCGAGTGCCTTGCGGCGCTCGTGCAGGTATTGCATTTCAGGGGTGTCGTCGGCCGGCTTGTAGAAAGGAATATCAGCGAGCTGGCTGTCGGGAACCGGGATATTGAAGCGGTCGCGGAAGGCCTTGATATCTTCGTCCGACAGCTTCTTGGTCTGATGGACGTTGTTCTTGCCTTCGCCGATCTTGCCCATGCCAAAACCCTTGACAGTCTTGATCAGGAGCACCGTCGGCTGGTCCTTGTGGTTCACCGCCGAGTGGAAAGCCGCATAGACTTTTTTGGAGTCGTGGCCACCGCGACGCAGGTCAAAAATTTCTTCATCACTCATGTGCGCCACCATCTCAAGCGCCTTGGGGTGCTGACCGAAGAAATGTTTGCGCACGTAGGCACCATCATTGGCCTTCATGGCCTGGTAGTCGCCGTCGAGCGTATCCATCATGATTTTCTTCAGGATGCCGTCCTTGTCACGCGCCAGGAGTGGGTCCCAGCCGCTGCCCCAGATGAGCTTGATGACGTTCCAGCCAGCACCGCGGAACTCGCCTTCGAGTTCCTGGATGATCTTGCCGTTGCCGCGCACCGGGCCGTCCAGGCGCTGAAGGTTGCAGTTGATGACAAACACGAGGTTGTCGAGCTTCTCGCGCGCGGCCAGACCAATCGCGCCCATGGATTCAACTTCGTCCATCTCACCGTCGCCGCAGAACACCCAGACCTTGCGGTTTTCGGTGTTGGCGATTCCGCGTGCATGCAGGTACTTGAGGAAGCGTGCCTGGTAAATGGCCATCAGCGGGCCGAGGCCCATGGAGACCGTGGGGAACTGCCAGAACTCGGGCATGAGCTTGGGGTGCGGGTAGCTCGACAGGCCCTTGCCGTCAACTTCCTGGCGGAAGTTGAGCAACTGCTCTTCGCTCAGGCGGCCTTCAAGGTAGGCGCGTGCATAAACGCCTGGCGAGACGTGGCCCTGGATGTAGAGGCAGTCGCCGCCATGGTTTTCACTCTCGGCGTGCCAGAAATGGTTGAAGCCGGCACCAAACAGGCTGGCCAGCGAGGCAAAAGAGCCGATGTGGCCGCCGAGATCTCCACCGTCAGCCGGGTGCAGGCGGTTGGCCTTGACGACCATGGCCATGGCGTTCCAGCGCATGTAGGCGCGCAGGCGTTCTTCAATTTCAAGGTTGCCGGGTGCGCGTACTTCCTGGTCGGTCTCAATCGTGTTGACGTAACCCGTGTTAGCCGAAAAAGGCATGTCAATGCTTTTCTGGCGGGCATGTTCAAGAAGCTGTTCGAGCAGGAAGTGGGCGCGCTCGGGGCCCTCACTCTCGATCACGGCGGACAGGGCATCCATCCATTCACGGGTTTCCTGGGTGTCCTTGTCGAGCGCGTCGTTCGCGGCGGCGTGCAGGTTGTCACCTGCATTGCTGGGGTTGGCGGCCATTTTTGTCTCCTGCTTGATAACTCTGGGGTTTAACCCGGCACGGGTAGCGGCCGGGCGCAAAGCTTGTTTCCAACCAAGTTTTAACTCAATTTAGATTCAAGCCCCTAGTTTCCCACAATAATTATCAAATTTCAAATAGTGCTTATTGATTTCACATTAAGAAATCTATAAATGCAACGCCATTCAAACATGATCCACGCCAGAGGGGATACACGTTCCTGCAGCAAACATCTCACTTAAACTGCGGAGCGTGCCCACCCCCCTTCCCCCACCGTCGCCAACCACCCTGCTTCCACCCGCCGCCTCACCCGCGTGGTGGAGCCACTGGTGGCGCAAGCAGTCCCCGTCAAGGCAGGACCGTTTCATCACGCTTGGCCCGCTTCTGGCCGTGATCCCTTTTTCTGGCAGCCGTCATCGCCGCTTTTGGCTATCTGCGCATTGAAGAAATAGACCGCGAACGCCAGGCTGTCAGGCGCGATGTGGAATATGCGCAGCAACGACTTCGCCTTCGCCTGCTGGAGCGGCAGGAACAGTTGATGCGCATAGGCCGCGATATCTCCAACAAGGAAATCGACAGGGAAGAGTTCGTCCTGCAGGCGGAGTCCCTGGTGAACCAGTACCCGGAACTGATGGCGGTGACATGGGTGGACTCAAAGCGCAAGGTCGTGGGTTTGTATGTATCAGCCAGCGCCAACGTCACCCAGGTCAGGGTCGCGGGCGAGCAGCTGAAGGCGGGCGAAACAGACGGTACATATGGCCTGGCACGCGACCTGCGCCAGCCTGTCTACTCGCGCCCCCTGAATCCGAACGACAGCAGCGGCTACAACGCGCCCATCCTGCAAATGGTGGTTCCCCTCGACAGCCAGGGGAAATTCGACGGCGTGATCATGGTCGAATACTCCGTTGACGGCCTGCTGCGTTTTGGGGTGCCCACAGAAGTCACCGCCAAATATGCCGTCATGCTGGTGGACGACAAAAATCGCGTGCTGGCCGGCAACATGCCGCCGCCCCGCAACCCGGCCGCCAGGCTGCTGCCCTGGTCAGACGACGCAGCTGAATACGAAATACCCGTATCACCCGTCGGCAATGGCCTGCTCATCAGGGCGCAGGGCTACAGAGCTTCACTGGGCGTCGTGGGCAGCGGCTTTTTCTGGCTGGTGAGCGCACTGAGTGCCATCACGGTGTGGATGCTGCTGGGCACCTGGCGCCACACACGCAGGCGCGTGCAAGCGCAGCAGGCGCTGATCACCGAAACCAACTTCCGGCGGGCCATGGAAAACTCCATGCTGACCGGCATGCGTGTGCTGGACCTGCAGGGCCGCATCACCTACGTCAACCCGGCCTTCTGCCAGATGACGGGCCTGACTGAAGCCGAGCTGGTGGGCTGCACGCCGCCGTTTCCGCATTGGCCTGAGGCGGAAATTGACACCTTGATGGCACGCCTGAATGACGAACTGAATGGCCGCACGCCGCCTTCGGGTTTTGAGGTCAAGGTCAAACGCAAGAATGGCCAGATTTTTGATGCGCGTCTTTATGTGTCACCGCTTATAGACCCGCGCGGCCAGCAGACCGGCTGGATGACCTCCATGACAGACATCACGGAGCCCAGGCGCATTCGTGATGAACTGACGGCATCTTATGAACGCTTCACCACAGTGCTCGAAGGGCTGGACGCCGCTGTGTCAGTGGCACCGCTGGGCAGCGAAGAACTGCTGTTTGCCAACAAGCTGTACCGCTCATGGTTCGGTGGTGAGGTATCCGGCCACATGGACCTGATCGCCCAGGCCGGCGTACCTGCAACGGCACCGACCGACGATGCACTGGATGCCGTCGACGGCCTGGCGGGCTTCCCGACCGATACGCTGACGGACGCGCAGACGGAAAACGCTGAAATATTTGTGCCTGAGCTCGGCAAATGGCTGGAAGTCCGCTCGCGCTACCTGACCTGGGTGGACGGCCGCCTGGCGCAAATGGTGATCGCCACCGACATCACACCCCGCCGCCATGCCGAGGAGCAGGCCGCGCTGCAAAACGAGCGTGCACAAAACGCCAGCCGCCTTATCACCATGGGCGAAATGGCCTCCAGCGTGGCGCATGAACTGAACCAGCCGCTCACCGCCATCAACAACTATTGCAACGGCATGGTGTCGCGCATCAAGAGCCAGCAGATCAGCAACGAAGACCTGCTGGGTGCGCTTGAGAAAACGGCCAAACAGGCGCACCGTGCCGGCCAGATCATCCAGCGCATACGCGCCTTCGTCAAACGCAGCGAGCCCAACCGTACCCTGTCTGACGTGGGCACCATGGTCAACAACGCGATGGAGCTTGCCGACATCGAGCTGCGCCGCCACAACGTGCGGCTGTCGCATTACATTGCGGCGCGCCTGCCCGAGGTGATGGTCGACCCCATCCTGATCGAGCAGGTGCTGATCAACCTGATGAAAAACGGGGCGGAATCCATTGAGCAGGCCCACCTGCCACCGGCAAGGCGCAGCGTCGAATTGAGGGTGGTGCCCAAACACATCGAGGACCAGGCCGTGGTCGAGTTTTCGGTGCTGGATTCAGGCCGCGGGCTGTCGCCCGAAGTCATGGGCCGGCTGTATGAAGCCTTCTACTCCACCAAGGCAGAAGGCATGGGCATAGGCCTGAAGCTGTGCCGCAGCATTGTCGAGTCGCACCAGGGCCGGATGGAGGCCGAGAACCTCTACAATGGCGACGAAGTGGTGGGCTGCCGGTTTACCTTCTGGATTCCCGTAACGCCCCTGCTTTCACCGCTGCCCCCTGCTACCGATAACGTAGCACTGACCTGACTTCATTCAGCAACTCACAGAGAAAGTTTGGCATGAGCTTGATCCCCAAAAAAGGCACGGTCTACGTCGTTGATGATGACGAGGGCGTACGCGACTCATTGCAGTGGCTGCTTGAAGGCAAGGACTATCGCGTCCGCTGCTACGACTCTGCTGAAACCTTTCTCTCACGCTATGACCCGCGCGAAGTGGCCTGCCTCATCGTGGACATCCGCATGGGCGGCATGACCGGGCTTGAGCTGCAGGACAGGCTGGTTGAACGCAAGTCCCCCCTGCCCATCGTGTTCATCACCGGCCACGGCGACGTGCCCATGGCGGTGAACACCATGAAAAAGGGCGCCATGGACTTCATCCAGAAGCCTTTCCAGGAAGAGGCGCTCGTCAACCTGGTCGAGCGCATGCTGGAGCAGGCCAAGGAAGCCTTCAGTGACTTCCAGCAATCGGCCAGCCGCGACGCACTGCTCGCCAAACTGACCTCGCGCGAAACCCAGGTCCTTGAGCGCATCGTCGCCGGGCGCCTGAACAAGCAGATTGCTGACGACCTCGGCATCAGCATCAAGACGGTTGAGGCGCACCGCGCTAACATCATGGAAAAACTCAACGCCAACACCGTTGCCGACCTGCTCAAAATCGCATTGGGAAGCAACGCACCAAAGGCTTGAGACCACAACGAGCGGCCATTTTTTTTTATGGCGGCATGCGCCCGTAGTAAGACAAGCTGCGGGCGTTTTTACTTGAAACACAGAACATGACTGCTCAACTCATTGACGGCAACGCCCTTTCAAAACAGCTTCGCGCAGAAGTAGCCCAGCGCTCCGCCGCCCTGCTCGCCAAAGGCATCACACCCGGCCTGGCCGTGGTGCTGGTCGGCGAAAACCCCGCCAGCCAGGTGTATGTGCGCAACAAGGTTAAAGCCTGCCAGGACAACGGCCTGCACTCGGTGCTGGAGCAGTACCCCGCCACACTCAGCGAAGCCGACCTGCTGGCGCGCGTTGATGCACTGAACAATGACCCGGCCATCCATGGCATCCTGGTGCAGCTGCCGCTGCCTGCGCACATCGATGCACAGAAAGTCATCGAGTCGATTTCACCCGCCAAGGACGTGGATGGCTTTCACGTCGCCAGCGCAGGCGCACTCATGGTCGGCCAGCCCGGTTTCTGGCCCTGCACGCCTTACGGCTGCATGAAGATGCTGGAAAGCATTGGCTACGAACTGAAGGGCAAACATGCCGTCGTCATCGGCCGCAGCAACATCGTCGGCAAACCCATGGCGCTGATGCTGCTGCAGAAAAGTGCCACGGTGACGATTTGCCACAGCGCCACCAAAGACCTGAAAGCCATGACGCTGCAGGCCGATGTCATCGTCGCAGCCGTGGGCAAACGCAACGTGCTGACGGCCGATATGGTCAAGCCCGGTGCTGTGGTGATCGACGTGGGCATGAACCGCAACGACGAAGGCAAGCTCTGCGGTGATGTGAACTTTGACGGGGTGAAAGAGGTTGCCGGCTACATCACACCCGTGCCTGGCGGCGTAGGCCCCATGACCATCACCATGCTGCTGGTCAACACGCTGGAAGCGGCAGAGCGCGAAGCCGCTGCCTGAGCTTTCAGATGCGCCGGGGCCTACTTTTTAACGTATACGTTAAAATTCAGGAAAATGTTAAGTTAGGTATTAACATTTAGCCAGTTTGACGGCTCGACAGACTCGAAAACCTGAAAGAAGCCAAAAAAAAACATCATTTTCAGGCATTAAATCGGGCTGCAGCCCTTTAAATACAAGCGTGAGCCGCTATCAATTAAATAGCATCAAGCAGGAAATTGATGCCCGCCCAATTGCGGGCGATAGTCCGTTTCAGCGCTGACTGAGCGTCGCCTGCGGCGAGGGTCGCGCCAGTAGCCAGAGCGTGGCGCCCGCAGACAACCACTGAAGTACATACATGGCCGTACCCAGTCCGTGCCAGAGTTTGAGGTTGCCACCATCAGAGCGCGCACTGACGATGCGCGGCGACACGCCGAACTCCACCAGCAAGGCAAACAGCAGGCCCGCAACAATGAACTTCATGACTGGCTGAACGGCCAGCGCACCGGTCTCGGGGTCTTTTTTATTCAACGCCAGCAGCAACAAAAAGGTACAGCCAATGCTGACCCAGGTCTGGGCCGTGAACAGTTTTGCGGCCATCGCACCTGCCATCGCCGGCGTGCCCAGGTTCGCGAAAAGCATGGGCACCACGAGAAAGCCAATAGTGGTCAGGCTGCCCCACCAGAGGGCGGCGGCCATGATGGGAAAACTCCGGCGCATCTTTAGATGTACATCACCGCAATGATTTCGTAGCGCTTGATGCCGCCGGGCGCCTGCACTTCTGCGGTATCGCCCTCATCCTTGCCAATCAGCGCGCGCGCAATCGGTGAGCTGATGTTGACCCGGCCGAACTTGATATCGGCCTCGTCTTCACCCACGATCTGGTAAGTCACCTTGTCGCCCGTGTCCTCGTCTTCCAGTTCGATGGTCGAGCCGAACACAACCTTGCCACCAGCGTCGAGCTCGGACGGGTCAATGATCTGCGCGGCAGACAGCTTGCCCTCGATTTCCTGGATACGCCCTTCGACAAAACCCTGCTTTTCCTTGGCGGCATCGTACTCGGCGTTCTCGCTCAGGTCGCCCTGGGCACGCGCCTCGGAAATCAGGTTGATAACGGTGGGGCGCTCAACCGTCTTGAGCTGGTGCAGCTCGGCCTTGAGCTTTTCAGCGCCGCGTTTGGTGATGGGAATGGTTGCCATGTTTTGCTCCTGAAAAAGCGAAACCGCCACCAGTCACCTGGCGGCGGCGTTTCTAATCTGCCTCAAGTTTAATCCAAATGACTCACGTCACACGGGCGTCACGCCAGCTGGGCATGCATCTCCTGAACCGAGATAACGCTCAGGTTGTCCAGGTATTTCATGCCTTCAACCGCAGCCTCAGCCCCAGCGATGGTTGTAAAGGTGGTCACCCGCGCCAGCAGCGATGACGTACGGATCTGCCTGGAGTCGGCAATCGCATTGCGGCGCTCTTCCACGGTGTTGATGACCAGCGCGATTTCCTCGTTCTTGATCATGTCCACCACGTGAGGGCGGCCCTCTGTGACCTTGTTCACCACCGTACAGGCGATTCCCGCAGCCTGGATGGCCATGGCCGTTCCCTTGGTTGCGACCAGATCGAACTTCAGTTCGACCAGCGCCCGGGCAACTTCAACCGCGCGCGGCTTGTCGTTGTTCTTGACGGTGAGGAAAACCTTGCCCGATTTCGGCAGCTTGGTGCCCGCGCCGAGCTGGGATTTGACAAAGGCTTCGCCGAAAGTCTTGCCCACGCCCATGACCTCACCGGTGGACTTCATCTCGGGGCCGAGGATGGTGTCCACGCCCGGGAATTTGACGAAGGGGAAGACGGCCTCCTTCACGCTGAAATAAGGTGGGGTGACTTCTTTCACGATGCCCTGCGAGGCCAGCGTCTGCCCGACCATGCAGCGGGCCGCCACCTTGGCGAGCTGGATGCCCGTGGCCTTGCTGACAAACGGCACGGTACGCGAGGCGCGTGGATTGACTTCCAGCACATAGATGACGTCCTTGCCATCGATGTTCTGGATGGCAAACTGCACGTTCATCAGGCCCACAACATTCAGCGCTGCAGCCATGGCGGCTGTCTGGCGCTTGATTTCGGTGACGGTTTCTGCACTCAGCGAATACGGCGGCAGGGAACAGGCGGAATCACCGCTGTGCACGCCAGCCTGTTCGATGTGCTCCATCACGCCACCAATGAAAGTGGCACCGGCCGCATCGCGGATGCAGTCAACATCACATTCAATCGCATCGTTCAGGAAACGGTCCAGCAGCACCGGCGAATCATGGCTGACCTTGACCGCTTCACGCATGTAACGCTCGAGGTCGCGCTGCTCGTGCACGATTTCCATCGCGCGGCCACCCAGCACGTAGCTGGGGCGCACCACCAGCGGGTAGCCAAGCGCAGCAGCCTTTTCAAGCGCCTCAGGCTCGGTGCGCGCCGTGGCATTGGGCGGCTGGCGCAGTTCAAGCGCATGCAGCAGCTTCTGGAAGCGCTCGCGATCTTCTGCGGCATCAATCATGTCTGGCGAGGTGCCGATGATGGGCACGCCATTTTTCTCAAGGTCAAGGGCCAGCTTCAATGGCGTCTGACCACCGTACTGAACAATCACGCCGAACGGCTTTTCCTTGTCGACGATCTCCAGCACGTCTTCAAGCGTCAAGGGCTCGAAGTACAGGCGGTCCGAGGTGTCGTAGTCGGTTGATACAGTCTCAGGGTTGCAGTTGACCATGATGGTTTCGTAACCATCTTCACGCATGGCCAGCGCGGCATGCACGCAGCAGTAGTCAAACTCGATGCCCTGACCAATGCGGTTGGGTCCGCCGCCCAGCACCATGATTTTTTTCTTGTCGGTGGGCGCTGCTTCGCATTCGCTGCCCTCGGCTTCATAAGTCGAGTACATGTAAGCCGTATTGGTCTCGAACTCGGCGGCGCAGGTGTCCACGCGCTTGTAGACAGGGCGCACACCGAGCGCGCGGCGCTTTTCACGAATGGCCGTGTCTGTGGTCTTGAGCTGCTTCGCAAGGCGGCGGTCAGAGAAGCCCTTCTGCTTGAGCGCACGAAGCGTAGGAGCGTCAATCTTGTCCAGGTTTGTCGTTTCCAGCTCCAGCTCGATCTTGACGATCTGCTCGATCTGCACAAGGAACCAGGGGTCAATTTTGGTCAGCGCAAACACTTCGTCCACGCTCATACCCATGGCAAATGCGTCACCCACGTACCAGATGCGGTCAGGGCCAGGCTCGCCGAGTTCTTTTTCAAGAACCTCGCGGTCCTGCGTTTTCTCGTTCATGCCGTCGACACCGACCTCAAGGCCGCGCAAGGCCTTCTGGAAAGACTCCTGGAAAGTGCGGCCCATCGCCATGACTTCACCGACAGATTTCATCTGCGTCGTCAGGCGTGAATCGGCAGCGGGGAATTTCTCGAATGCAAAGCGTGGAATCTTGGTGACGACGTAGTCGATGCTGGGCTCAAAACTCGCAGGCGTCGCACCACCCGTAATTTCATTGCGCAACTCGTCGAGCGTGTAACCAACCGCGAGCTTGGCTGCCACCTTGGCAATCGGGAAGCCGGTGGCCTTCGACGCCAGGGCCGACGAACGCGACACGCGCGGGTTCATCTCGATCACCACCATGCGGCCGTCCACCGGGTTGATGGAGAACTGCACGTTCGAACCGCCGGTGTCCACGCCAATCTCGCGCAGCACGGCGAGAGACGCGTTGCGCAGGATCTGGTATTCCTTGTCTGTCAGCGTCTGGGCCGGCGCCACAGTGATGGAGTCACCGGTGTGCACGCCCATGGGGTCCAGGTTTTCAATCGAGCAGACGATGATGCAGTTGTCGGCCGTGTCACGCACGACCTCCATCTCGTATTCTTTCCAGCCGAGCAGGGACTCTTCAATCAGCAACTCGTTGGTAGGCGAGGCTTCCAGGCCGCGCTTGCAGATCACTTCAAACTCTTCGGAGTTATAGGCAATGCCGCCACCAGTACCCCCCAGCGTGAAGCTGGGGCGGATAACTGTCGGAAAGCCGAGCGTCTTCTGCACGGCCCAGGCTTCGTCCATGCTGTGGGCAATGCCAGAGCGGGCCGAACCCAGACCGATTTTGGTCATGGCGTCCTTGAACTTCAGGCGGTCTTCGGCCTTGTCGATGGCTTCCGGCTTGGCGCCAATCAGCTCCACCTTGTATTTGTCCAGCACACCGTTGTGCCAGAGATCCAGCGCGCAATTGAGTGCGGTCTGTCCACCCATGGTCGGAAGGATGGCATCGGGCTTTTCCTTGGCGATGATTTTTTCAACCGTCTGCCAGGTGATGGGCTCGATGTAGGTCACGTCGGCCGTGGCCGGGTCCGTCATGATGGTCGCGGGGTTGCTGTTGATCAGGATGACCCTGTAGCCTTCTTCGCGCAGCGCCTTGCAGGCCTGCACGCCGGAGTAGTCGAACTCGCAGGCCTGGCCAATGATGATGGGGCCGGCGCCGATGATGAGGACCGACTTGATGTCTGTGCGCTTAGGCATTCTTCTTCTCCTGAGCCTGTTCCATCAGCGCGGTGAAACGGTCAAACAAATACGAAATGTCGTGTGGGCCGGGCGATGCTTCCGGGTGCCCCTGGAAGCAGAATGCCGGCTTGTCGGTGCGAGCCAATCCCTGCAACGTGCCGTCAAACAGGCTGATGTGCGTGGGCCGCAGGTTTGCTGGCAGGCTTTTTTCATCGACTGCAAAACCATGGTTCTGGCTGGTGATGCTGACGCGCCCATTGTCAAGGTCCTTCACCGGATGATTGGCGCCGTGGTGGCCAAACTTCATCTTGAAGGTTTTAGCCCCGCTGGCCAGCGCCATGATCTGGTGGCCCAGGCAAATGCCGAAAGTCGGGATGCCGGTTTCAATCAGCTCGCGCGCAGCGGCGATTGCGTAATCACAGGGTTCCGGATCACCAGGTCCGTTCGCAAGAAAAATGCCATCAGGCTTGAGTTTGAGCGCATCGGCTGCAGAGGTCTGCGCCGGCACCACCGTGATGCGTGCACCGCGTTCAGCCATCATGCGCAGGATGTTTTTCTTGACGCCGAAGTCAAACGCAACGACGTGGAATTTCGGCGTGATCTGCACGCCGTAACCAGCGCCCAGCTTCCACTCGGTCTGGGTCCATTCATAGGTTTGCTTGACGGAAACGACTTTTGCCAGATCAAGGCCGGCCATGCTGGGTGCACCGCGGGCGGCGGCCACGGCCTTCTCAATGGCAGGCTGGCTCATGGCCTCACCCTGCGCCAAAGCCATGATGCAGCCGTTCTGGGCACCCTTGGTACGCAGGAGGCGGGTGAGCTGGCGGGTATCTATGCCCGCAATCGCCACCGTGTTTTCCTTGACCAGGTATTCGGACAAGGTCATGGTAGAGCGGAAATTGGATGCCAGCAAAGGCAGGTCCTTGATGATGAGGCCGGCGGCAAATACCTTGCTGGCTTCAACATCTTCGGCATTGATGCCGTAGTTGCCGATATGCGGATATGTGAGGGTAACGATCTGCTGGCAGTAACTGGGATCCGTGAGGATTTCCTGATAACCGGTCATGGCAGTGTTGAACACCACCTCGCCGACGGTAGAGCCTGCGGCTCCAATCGAATTGCCGATAAAGACCGTGCCGTCTGCGAGCGCCAGAATGGCGTGCGGGGGTTGGGTGTGGCTCCCCTGTAGAGACAAAAGCACTGGGTTCTCCGGGTTGGTTACGGTCCGCCCAAGCGTGCACAAGAAACTTCTCAAACGAGAGTCTTCGGGCTGCTTTTGTAAGGGTGTTTGCTTTGTATGCGCTCGGGCGAAGCTGTGTTTTGAAAAGCCCCTGATTATAGCCTTGGCGACAGCTCACCCGGCGCTTCTGCGGGCTTGCGAGTTTCAGAAATCACGTCGTTGCACTGGCGTACAGGCAAATCGCCGCCGCAGCTGCCACATTGAGCGATTCTTCGCCTCCGGGCTGCTCAATGCGCACCTTGAGGGCCGAACGCGCCATCAACGTATCGCAAACGCCCTGTCCTTCATGACCCATGGCCCAGGCACACGGCTTGGGAAGCTTCTGCTGGTGCAGAAATGCCCCCTGGTGGGAACTTGTGACCAGGATCGGTACTGCCAGGGTGTCCAGAGCCTCGATCTCAACACTTTCGACAAGCCGCAGCGCAAAATGCGCGCCCATGCCAGCCCGCAACACCTTGGGCGACCACAGGGCGGCCGTACCCTTGAGGGCAATGACCTGTACAAAGCCGAAGGCAGCAGCGCTGCGCAGGATGGAACCCACATTTCCCGCATCCTGCACCCGGTCCAGAATGACCGACGCCATGCCGGGCTCCAGCGGCAACTCCGCCGGCAGATCAAGCACAAATCCCATGGCGGCAGGTGACTCCAGGCCACTGATCTCAGGCAGCAGTGCATCAGGTATGACAACGTTTCTTGCAGCTGCCCGTGCCAGTTCAGCACCTGCCACAGGCCAGAGTGATTCTGAAAAAACAGCCACAGCCGGCCGCATGCCGCGTGCCAGCGCAGCCCGGCAAAGATGATCGCCCTCAAGCCAGACACGGCCATGCTTGCGGTAGGCCGTGCTGTCGCCCGAGAGCTTGCGTATTTCCTTGATCAGCGGGTTGTCACGGGAAGTGACGTGTGTCATCGGCACAACGCCGAAGCCCGTCACCTCAAAACCTCTGCAACCGGCCCAAAAGAGCGGCGGTGCTGTGGACAGGCACCATGCTCGCGCAGGGCCGCGAGGTGTTCAGCAGTTCCATAGCCCTTGTGGTCTGCAAAGCCATATTGCGGGTATTGCAGGTGGAACTCGGCGCACCAGCGGTCACGGTAAACCTTGGCCAATATGGATGCAGCAGAAATCGACGGTATCAGGGCATCGCCCCCCACAATGGCCTCTGAAAGAATGACGAGTGTGGGCAGGCGATTTCCATCAACCAGCACTTTGTTGGGCTTGAGACGCAAGCCCTCGACAGCACGTTTCATCGCAAGCATGGTGGCCTGCAGAATGTTCAGGTGGTCAATTTCTTCAGCGGTCGCCAGGGCAATCGAATGGCACAGGGCCTTGGCGCGTATCTCGTCGTAGAGCTTTTCCCGCTTCAGGGCTGTCAACTTTTTTGAATCGGCCAGACCCTTGATCGGGTTGAGCTCATCAAGAATGACAGCCGCGGCCACCACCGGCCCCATCAGCGGACCACGACCGGCCTCATCCACGCCGGCCATCAACCCGGGGATATCCCAGGAAAACGCGGCCTGCTCAGCCTTCAAGAATTTTCTGGATCGCATCGGTTGCCAATTTTGACGTATCGCGATGCAGTTCTGCATGCAGCGCAGTAAATCTTTGTTCCACTGACGCTATTTTGTCAGGCGCTGATGACTTGGCATCCAGCCACTCCAGCAAAGTCCCAGACAGCGCCTCTGGCGTGGCAGCCTCCTGCAGAAACTCCGGCACGACAAAATCCTGGCAAAGAATATTGGGCAGACCCACCCACGGCTGCAGCTTTTTACGCCTCATGATTTGCCATGACAGCCAGTTCATGTTGTAGGCAATCACCATGGGTCGCTTGAACAGCGCAGCCTCAAGCGTTGCCGTGCCGCTGGCAATCAGCGTCACGTCACATGCCGCCAGCACATCATGGGACCTTCCTTCAACAATCTGAAGGTGTGACTGCATGCCATTTTCAAATGCAATCTGCTCGATCATGGGTTTGAGCAAGGGCACTGCGGGCACCACAAATTTGACTGCAGGCCGTGCCTTCCGCACCAGCGCCGCGGCCCCGAAAAACCTGGATGCAAGGTACTGGATCTCAGACTTTCTGCTACCGGGCAAAATGGCGACGACCAGATCTTCGTTCAACAACCCAAGCGCTTCACGTGCCCGTGCGCGATCCGGCTGCATGGGGATCACACCGGCCAGGGGATGGCCCACATAGGTCGCAGAAATGCCATGCGAGGCCAGCAAGGCAGGTTCAAACGGAAAGATGCACAGCACATGATCCACGCTGCGCCTGATTTTTTCGATGCGTTCAGCACGCCAGGCCCAGACTGAGGGACTTACAAAGTGAACGGTCTTGATGCCATGGCTTTTCAGGTCTGCTTCAAGATCCAGATTGAAGTCGGGCGCATCGACGCCGATAAAAATGTCTGGCTTATCCTGCAACAAGCGCTTTTTCAGTTGCGTCCGTATACCCACGATTTCGCGGTAGTGCCGCAGTACCTCAACATACCCACGCACAGCCAGTTTTTCGCTTGGCCACCAACAGTCAAATCCACGGCTGGCCATGTGCGGCCCACCAATACCGCCGGAGCGCAGCAGTGGCCAACGGGACTTGAACCCATCCAGCAGCAGCCCCGCAAGAAGGTCACCGGAGGTCTCGCCCGCGACCATGGCGATATGCGGATTCATGCCGCCGCCAGGCGTAGGGCCGGTTTTGCCAAGGTCGCCATGAACCGGCATTGGCGTCGGCTCGGCGGCCATGGGCCTAGCGCACGATGCCGCGTTGCGGCGAGGTGTGCTCCAGGAAGGATGTCATCATCTGCACATCCTGCGCAGCTTCAGGATGCTTCTCGGTCAAACCGGTGATCCGCGCCTTGGCCTGCTCCAGCGTCAGATCTTCACGATAAAGGGCCTTGTGCATCGCCTTGACGGCTGCAATGCGATCCGGTGAAAACCCACGGCGGCGCAATCCTTCGAAATTCATGGATCGCGCTTCAGCCGGTTGTCCTTGGGACATGACAAAAGGCGGCAGGTCAGCAAACAGCAGGGAACACATGGCGGTCATGCTGTGGGCGCCCACGCGCACGAACTGGTGCACAACAGTGAACCCGCCCAGAATAACCCAGTCCCCAACATGCACGTGCCCGGCCAATTGCGAGTTGTTGGCAAAAATGGTGTTGTTGCCAACCTGGCAGTCATGCGCCAGGTGCACGTAAGCCATGATCCAGTTGTCATTGCCCACGCACGTCACACCTGCATCGCCCGGAGAACCTATGTTGAAGGTGCAAAACTCGCGGACGGTATTGCGATCACCAATGACAAGCTCGCAGGGCTCGCCAGCATATTTCTTGTCCTGGGGAATGGCGCCCAGCGAGTTGAACTGGAAGATACGGTTATCACGACCAATGGTGGTGTGGCCTTCAATGACGCAGTGCGCCCCAATGGTGGTGCCTGCACCCACCTTCACGTGCGGGCCAATGACCGTGTAAGGGCCTACACCGACGGAACTGTCCAGTTCAGCCTTTGAGTCAACCAGGGCCGTGGGGTGTATGCCCGTCACGGAGACGCCTTGAGTCATTTAGGGCGCCCGCTCAGGCAATGGTTCGCATGGTGCACATGAGCTCTGCTTCACATGCAACGTTTTCACCCACGCGCGTGATGCCCTTGAACTTGAAAATACCAGCCTTCATGCGGTCGAGGGTTACATCCATGATGAGCTGGTCGCCGGGCTCCACCGGCCGCTTGAAGCGTGCGCCATCAATACCCGCAAAGTAATAAACAGTCTTGTCGTCGGGTGTGACGCCAAGCGTATCAAACGCCAGCAGCGCTGCTACCTGAGCCATGGCTTCCAGCATCAACACGCCAGGCATCACCGGCCGGTGAGGAAAATGTCCAACAAAGAATGGTTCATTGATCGTGACATTCTTCAAGGCCTTGATGCTTTTGCCTTTTTCAAGTTCCAGAACACGATCCACCAGCAAAAATGGATAGCGATGCGGCAATTGTTTGAGAATCTGGTGAATGTCCATCATGATTTTTCTTCGGTGTGTTTCAACGGGTCTGCGAATGATCGCTCGATCACCTTGAGCCTGTCTCTCAGCGTATGCAGTTGCTTGAGTGTGGCTGCATTTTTTTCCCAGGCAGCATTGTCGTCGATAGGAAAGAGCCCGGTGTAATTGCCAGGCTTGAGAATTGAGCGCGTGACAACGGATGCCGCAGAAACATGAACATGGTCTGCAAGCGTCAAGTGTCCCAGAACCACAGCTCCGCCGCCTATGGTGCAGTGGCGCCCGATGCGCGCGCTGCCAGCAACGCCCACACAACCAGCCATGGCCGTGTGTGCGCCGACCTGCACGTTGTGCCCTATCTGTATCAGGTTGTCCAGCTTGACGCCGTCCCCTATAACGGTGTCCTGCAGCGCACCCCGGTCAATGCATGTATTGGCTCCGATCTCCACATCATTGCCAACACGAACCGACCCAAGCTGTTCAATTTTTTCCCACCTGCCATCATGCGGCGCAAAACCGAATCCGTCAGCACCAATCACCACGCCGGGGTGCAGGACGCAACGTTCACCAATTTTGCATCCGTCGGCTATGGTCACCCGCGCAGCAAGGTGACTGTCTTTGCCGATGCTGGCATGCGCACCAACAACAGCATGCGCCCCGATATGAACTCCGGCCGCAATTTCTGCGCCCGGCCCTATGCAGGCAAATGCGCCGACCGAAACACTTTCAGCCACACTGGCTGAAGGATCAATGAAGGCGGCCGGATGTACGAAGGGCGAAGAGGCAGGAGACAGATGCTGCTTCCATATCTGCGTAATGCGCGCAAAGTAACGGTAGGGATCGTCAACAACAATACATGTGCCGCGACTGATGGCTGCGCCTTCGGCCGACGGTGAAACGACCACACAAGCTGCCCTGCAGTCAGCAAGTTGATTCGTGTATTTAGGATGGCTAAGGAAGGTAAGGTCATGACCAGAGGCCATGTCAAGAGTCGAAAGGCCTTGAATCAGGATCTCGGGATCGCCGACAACACGGGCATCAAATTCGCCGGCCAGCGACTCCACAATAGAGGCAAGCCGAAGCGTCACGCTTCACTCGCCCGGCAAGGCCTGTAGCTACTGCGCAGCTTACCTGCCGCCCGCGGCATTCAATGCTCTGAGCACTTTGTCGGTGATGTCGTGCTTGGGGTTGACATAGACGGCTTCCTGAATGATCAGGTCGTACTTTTCAGCCTCGGCAAGGGTTTTGACCACACGATTGGCGCGCTCGATAACCTGCTGGAGTTCCTCGTTCTTGCGGGCATTCAGGTCTTCCTGAAACTCGCGACGCTTGCGCTGAAAGTCACGGTCCTGGTCCACCAGCTGTTTCTGGCGCGTGTTGCGCTGTGTCTCGGACAGAGTTGGTGCTTCGCGCTCAAACTTGTCCGACAGCGTCTTCAGCTGCGTCGCAACATCGTTGAGCTCTTTGTCGCGTTTGCCAAACTCGGCTTCAAGTTTGGTTTGCGCCGCTTTTGCAGAATTGGCTTCCCGGAAAATCCTGTCCAGATTGACGATCCCGACCTTGAATTCCTGGGCAGAAGCGGAAAAACCGGCCACTGCAATCAAAGAGCCCAAAAGTAGTTGGCGTGAGATATTCATCATTAGAAAGATGTACCGATCTGGAATTGAAAACGCTCTATTCTATCGCCAACTTTTTTCCTGATAGGGTTGGCAATACCCAGGCGCAGGGGCCCGACAGGCGAGATCCAGCTGACACCGATACCCACTGAAGCCCTGAGCTCGCTGACGCTGTATTTCTGATTTTCACCAAACACATTGCCCGCATCCACAAATGCGAACATGCGCAATGTGCGATCGTTACCCGTACCCGGGAATGGTGCGATCAACTCCCCATTAAGCGATATCTTTTTCGGGCCACCGAGAGCCAGATCCGAGGCATCACGCGGGCCCAGAGAGCCCTGCTGGAAGCCTCGCACCGATCCCAGGCCACCGGAAGAAAAATTCTTGAAAATCGGGAAGGGGCGGTTATCCAGGCCCTTGCCCCAACCGATCTCGGCATTCATGGCCAGTGTGTACTGCTTGCTGAGGGCGATGTATTGCTGGAACTGGTAAGTGCCACGCAGATACCGGGCGTCACCGGCAACACCCCATTCACCAAAAGTCCTCTGGTAGCGGCCCTTGGTAGGCACCAGCGCGCTGTCGCGGTCATCCCGCGTCCATCCCACAGTCAAGGGAACCGTGGAACTGGTAAACCCGAACTGATTGGCGTAAGCCTGATAAGTGGTCGGCAAGGCGTTGACACCTGGCTCTATGGTCAGCCTCTCATAGCCGCCACCAAAGTAAACGGTATCGGTCTCGCTGAACGGCACGCCAAATCGCAAGCTGGCACCGGTGGTTTTCAATCCGTAGTCACCGCCCTGGCCATCCAATGGCCGATTCGTACGGAAATACACATCGAGTGAACGGGAAATACCGTCTGCAGTGAAATACGGATCAACCGTTGTCAATACCAGGGTCCGGTACAACTTGCTGGTGTTGACCTCGACGCCAAGGTAATTACCAGAGCCAAAAATATTTTCCTGCTTGACACCAAAGCTCAGGGACAGCTTTTCACCACTGGAAAACCCCGCACCCAACTGCAGGTTACCGGTTGGTTTTTCGACCACCGTAACAGCCATGTCAACCTGGTCCTGGGTGCCTGTCACTTCCTGGGTATCAACGCTGACGTCAGTGAAGAAGCCAAGGCGGTCCACACGATCACGGGAGAGGCGGATTTTGTCACCGTCATACCATGACGATTCGAACTGCCTGAATTCGCGGCGAATCACTTCGTCGCGCGTGCGATTGTTGCCTGCCACATTGATGCGCCTGACGTAGGCGCGCCTTGCAGGCTCGCCCTGCAACACAAGCGATACCCGGTTATTGACGCGGTCGATTTCCGGAACGGCCTCCACACGGGCAAACGCAAAACCGAAAGTACCAAAATAATCAGTAAACGCCTTGGTAGTCGCAGCGACGGTATCGGCGTTGTAGGCTTCGCCGGGCTTGATGGTCACAAGGGATTTGAACTCGTCTTCCTTGTTGATGAAATTACCCTCAAGCTTGACGCCAGAGACAATAAACCGCTCACCCTCGCTCACATTGATGGTAATGCTGACGTCCTGCTTGTCCGGGGAGATGGCGACCTGCGTCGAGTCAATCCTGAACTCCAGGTAGCCACGTGACAGGTAGTAAGAACGCAGCGTTTCGATATCCGCATTCAGCTTGGCGCGCGAATAGCGGTCTGATTTTGTGTACCAGCTCATCCAGCCGCCGGTGTCCAGGTCAAACAGGTCACGCAGGGTGCCTTCGCTGAAGGCCTTGTTGCCGACAATGCGGATTTCCTTGATCTTCGCGACATCGCCTTCCACCACATTGAATGTGAGGTTGACCCGGTTGCGTTCGATCGGGGTCACCGTGGTGATCACCTCCGCGCTGTACATGCTCTTGTTGATGTATTGGCGCTTGAGCTCCTGCTCGGCCTTGTCAGCCAGGGCCTTGTCGAACGGCTGTCCATCGTTCAGGCCGATTTCGCGAAGCGCTTTTTTCAGCACGTCCTTGTCAAACTCCTTGGACCCGACAAAACTCACATCGGCAATGGTCGGACGCTCTTCAACGATCACAACCAGGACATCACCGCTCACTTCAAGGCGCACATCCTTGAACAGGCCAAGTGCGAAAAGTGCCCGAATTGCCGTTGAGCCCTTGTCATCACTGTAGGTCTCGCCCACGCGAAACGGGAGCGAGGCAAAGATGGTTCCTGGTTCAACCCGCTGAAGGCCCTCCACCCGGATATCGCGTACTGTGAAAGGATCTACCGCCCAGGCCGAATGTGCAATCAGCAGGCTGGCCGCGATGGCAGACACCGTTCGAAGTTTGAATCGATTGAATTTTTTTTGCATGAACTTTAGGTGTTGGCCGGGTGTAAATCTGGATGCTAGCCAAAGAGACGGGTGACATCATTAAACAGGGCTACAGACATCATGCACAGTAGCACGGCGACGCCACCGCGCTGCAGTCTGCCCATCCAGGCGTCAGACACGCCCCGCCCGGTGACGGCTTCCCAAAGATAATACATCAGGTGTCCACCGTCCAGAACCGGCAGGGGCAGTAAATTAAGCACGCCAAGACTGACGCTGATGAGAGCAAGAAACAGCAGATAAGCGCTCCAGCCAAGGCTGGCTGATTTGCCGGCATAGTCAGCGATCGTAAGGGGGCCGCTAAGATTTTTCAGGGAAGCCTGCCCGGTCACCATCTTGCCCATCATTTTTAAAGTCAGAACGGATACCTGCCATGTCCGGACTGTGCCCTGCCACAAACCTTCGAACAGGCTATAACGCACGGTAACAAACACAGGCGGAGCACCGACATAGGCGCCAATGCGGCCAACACTGAGCGCGCCTTCCTGGCGAATGTCAGGCGTCACCTCCAGTGAAAGTGCTTGTCCCGCCCGCAAAAGCTGCCAGGTCTGCGCAGTGACACCCGGCGAATTGCCGCCTTGGGTTACAGAAGACCGGATGGCTTCACGCAACTGCTGGCCATCGACAATAGCGGTATTGCCGATACGCCGCACCACATCTCCCGCGCGCAAACCGGCTTTGGCAGCGGCACTGCCCGCCATGACTTCACCGATTACAGGGCTGGTCCACGGACCCAGGATGCCGATCTTGCGAAACAGCTGCGCATCCGCATCACTGGCATTCAATTCCGCCATCTTCAGGACGACCTCCTTGACGGGAAGCGCAACAAGCTCTTCCGTGCTGCCGTTGGCACTCACAGCAAGACGTACATCGCGGCCACTGAGTGCACCCTGGGTCAGGCGCCACCTCAGATCCTCGAAAGATCGGACATCCTCCAAAGCATCGCCATCAAATGCAGATTGACGAATGAGGTCGTCACCTCGAAGACCCGCCCGGTCGGCAATGGAGCCTGCAACGGGGCTGGCCAAAACGGCTTTCGGCTCCTGCAGGCCAATCCAGTTGACCACGCTGTAGAGCAGTATCGCGAGCAACAGGTTTGCGATGGGGCCTGCCGCGACAACTGCGGCACGCGAGCGGAGCGGCTGCGTGTTGAAGGCAAGGTGCCGCTCGGCAGGATCAACCGGGCCTTCACGCTCGTCCAGCATCTTCACGTAACCGCCCAATGGCAGCATGGCTATGGAAAATTCAGTTGGCTTGCCCTTGATCCGCCAGGTGTAGAGGGGTTTGCCGAAACCAATCGAGTACTTCAGCACCTTGATCCCGCAGGCTACGGCAACCCGATAGTGACCGTATTCATGCACAGCGATCAACAGGCCCAGCGCAACGAGAAAAGCAAGAACAGTCAACATCTCAACACTCCAGTTGCCCGGCGATATCACCGGCCACAGAACGCGCCTCGGCGTCAAGCGCGAGCAGGTCATCAATTCCGCGGATGTCAGATACGGAAAGCTTGGTCAAAGTTGCAAGGTTTACAGAGTGAATCTGGTCAAACCGTATGCGTTTTTCAAGAAAGACTGCCACAGCAATCTCGTTTGCGGCATTGAGTATGGCTGTCGTACCGACCGGTGCCGCAAGCACGTCCCACGCCAGTTGCAGGCCGGGAAACCGCGCATGATCAGGCACTTCAAACGTCATGTTGGCCATGGCCCGAAAATCAAGCGCCTGCGCCCCGGAGGCAATACGGCCGGGCCAGGCCAGGCCGTAGGCAATAGGCACCCGCATATCGGGGCAACCCAGCTGTGCAACCACAGAGGTATCCAGGTACTGCACCATGGAGTGAATGACGCTCTGCGGGTGTATCACCACCTCAATCTGCGAAGGCGCCAGCCCGAAAAGGTACTTGGCCTCAATGACTTCCAGCGCCTTGTTCATCATGGTCGCGGAGTCGACGGAGATCTTGCGGCCCATGACCCAGTTCGGATGAGCACAGGCCTGCTCCGGTGTCACGTCACGCAAAGTGGCCGGGTCACGTGTGCGGAACGGTCCGCCCGATGCAGTCAGGATGATTTTTTCCACACGATCAGGCCAGGTAGACGGATCTTCGGGAAGAGACTGGAACACAGCGGAATGTTCGCTGTCGATAGGCAGCAACTGGGCCCCCCCGGTGCGGACAGCCTCAAGGAAGATTTCACCGCCGACGACCAGCGCCTCCTTGTTTGCGAGCAACAGCCGCTTGCCGGACCTGGCCGCAGCCATGCAGGGCTCAAGGCCAGCCGCACCAACAATCGCGGCCATGACCGCGTCCGCATCATCGTGGGAGGAAATCTGCGACAGGGCACCCTGCCCTTGCAAAACTTCGGTTCGAAGCCCGCCTTGTTTCAGCTTTTCAGCAAGCAGGACTGCATGCGGCGCACTCGCCATGACCGCATAACGCGGCGTGAACTGCCGGCACTGCGCCAGCATGAGTTCGACTTGGGTTGAAGCGCTTAACGCGAATACCTCAAATCGATCCGGATGGGCGGCGATCACATCCAGCGTATTGACACCAACGGACCCGGTGGAGCCCAGCACCGTGACGCGCAAACTCATAAAGATTGAAGGTTGATCAGCATCATGGCCAAAGGCAAGGTGGGCAACAGGGCGTCGACCCGGTCAAGCACACCGCCATGGCCAGGCAGCAGGTTGCTGGAGTCTTTTGCACCCGCGCTGCGCTTGATCAGGGACTCAACGAGATCACCCACCACACTCATGGCCGCCATAAAGATGGCAGACACCAGAAGAACCAGAATGCCGTGGTGTGACCATATACGGCCATAAAGGCTGGCAGTTCCCGCCGCGCCCGATTGCCGCTCGAAAAACCCCCACACAAGGGCCATGACCACCACTCCCGCCATACCACCCCAAACGCCCTCCCAGCTCTTGCCGGGGCTGATGGCGGGCGCAAGCTTGCCCTTGCTGAAGCGTCCGCCAAAAGCGCGGCCTGCAAAGTAGGCAAAGATGTCAGCCACCCAGACCAGCAACAACACCGACAGCAGGAAGCTGATGCCCAGAACACGGGCCTGGGAGATGGCCAGCCACGCCAGCCAGAGCGCAAAGATGCCCGCCGGGATGCGCACTGATCGGGGTATGGTCGCCCAACCTGTTACGCCGCCTCGCAGAAGCCATGCACCAGCCAATACCCAGGCTGCACCTGCAAGCGTCCACAACAAAGGCATGGATCGGTTCAGCAGACCCGCGTACCAGGCCGCCCCACACAAGGCCACGGAAACAGCGCCCAGCACAAGCGAAGAACCGTGGCTGCATCCATTGAGCCTTCCCCATTCCCAGGCCCCTGCGGCTATCAGTACCAGTGCCAGCAGGCAGAAAGGTGCGGGCGAGGGATAAAAAAGGGCGGGCAGCAATATGGCCAGCAAAACAATGGCGGTGATCACACGCTGCTTGAGCATCAGGTCACCTTTTCTTTTGAAGCAGGACTAATGGATTTACCGCTTTCAAGCTGTGCGGACGTCTGACCAAATCGCCGCTCGCGGCTTCTGAAAACGGTGATGGCCTCGTCAAGCGCCGCCTCATCAAAGTCAGGCCACAGGCATTTGGAAAAATGGAGCTCGGAATAAGCGGCCTGCCACAGCAGGAAATTGCTGATGCGCAACTCACCACCCGTACGTATCAGAAGATCCGGGTCTGGCACGTGCGCCAGAGCCATGGCCCTGTCCAGCGACATCTCGGTGATCTCCTGCCCGGCCTTCATCAGTTTCTGCGCAGCCTGGGCGATGTCCCAGCGGCCGCCATAGTTGAAGCAGACGTTGAACACAAGCCGGGTGTTGTCAGAAGTCGCGAGTTCGGCCTGTGCAAGACCTGCCTGTACCTTTTCAGAAAGCCGGCCCCTGTCACCCACAAAATGAATGCGCACCCCATTTGCCTTGAGGCGGGGAACCTCACGCGACAACGAGAAAGCCAGCAGTTCCATCAGGCCGGACACCTCGTCGGAAGGCCGGTTCCAGTTTTCTGATGAAAAGGCAAAAACAGTCAATACGCCGATGCCGCGGTCAATGCATGCCTGCACGCAGCGGCTCAAGGAATCAACGCCCTGCTTGTGGCCCGCCACGCGCGGCAGAAACCGTTTGGTGGCCCACCGCCCATTGCCATCCATGACGATGGCGACATGGTGGGGAATGACAGTAGACGCTGGTGAGGTCATATCAGGATCAGACCTTTGAAGGTCTGATCAGACCGCCATGATGTCTTGTTCCTTGCCTGCGACAAGCTTGTCGACTTCGGCAATGAACCTGTCCGTGAACTTCTGGACTTCATCCTGTGAACGGCGCTCGTCGTCTTCTGAAATTTCCTTGTCCTTGAGCAGGCGTTTGACATGATCGTTGGCATCGCGGCGCAGGTTGCGCACGGCCACCTTGGCATGCTCTCCCTCGCTGCGCACAACCTTGGTGAGTTCCCGGCGGCGCTCTTCCGTCATGGCCGGCATGGGTACACGAATCAGGTCGCCCTGTGCAGCCGGGTTAAGGCCCAGGTCCGAATCACGAATCGCTTTTTCAATCTTCGGACCCATGCCTTTTTCCCAGGGCGCCACACTGACGGTGCGCGCATCAAGCAGTGAGACATTGGCCACCTGGCTGATCGGGACCATGGAGCCGTAATAATCGACCTGCACTGTGTCCAGGATGCCAGGGTTGGCGCGGCCGGTACGGATTTTGGACAGGCTGTTCTTGAACGCCTCCATCGACTGCTGCATCTTCTGCTCTGCGGTTTGCTTGATCTCGGCAATGCTCATGATTTCGGACTCCGGATGTCTGTGAAATTGAAAGTCTGATGCTCTCTGCTTAAGTCGACTTAAGTCGGTTTTTAAACGTGGACCAGCGTGCCCTCGTCTTCACCCATCACGACGCGCTTGAGTGCACCGTGTTTGAAAATACTGAAAACCTTGATGGGCAGCTTCTGGTCACGGCACAGCGCAAACGCGGTGGCATCCATGACTTCAAGGTTTTTGCCCATGGCCTCATCAAAGGTGATGTTCGCATAACGCGTGGCGGTCGGGTCTTTTTTCGGGTCGGCCGTGTAAACGCCATCAACCTTGGTGGCTTTCAGCACGATTTCAGCGCCGATTTCAGCGCCGCGCAATGCAGCAGCGGTATCGGTAGTGAAGAACGGGTTGCCCGTACCCGCAGCGAAGATGACAACCTTGCCTTCTTCGAGGTACTGCAGGGCCTTGGGGCGAACATAAGGTTCAACGACACGTTCGATGCCGATGGCGGACATCACACGGGCGATCAGCCCGGCCTTGTCCATGGTGTCGCCCAGTGCCAGGGCATTCATGACGGTTGCCAGCATGCCCATGTAGTCGGCGGTGGCGCGGTCCATGCCAACCGAGCCGCCCGCCACACCGCGAAAAATATTGCCGCCGCCTATGACCACGGCCACTTCAACACCCATGCGGGTGACTTCGGCGATTTCCTCAACCATGCGCACGATCGTGGCGCGATTGATGCCGAAGGCATCGTCCCCCATCAAGGCCTCACCTGACAGTTTTAACAAGATTCGCTTGTAGGCTGGCATGTAGGCGCTTTCTGGAGGTTGGGTTGTTTGAAGTTTAGCGGCCTTCCGGCTGGAGAAAAATACTCAGGCTGCCTTGGCAGCTGCGACCTGTGCCGCCACTTCAGCTGCGAAGTCGTCAACCTTCTTCTCGATGCCTTCGCCGACAACGTAAAGCGTGAAGGCTTTGACTGCAGTGCCCTTTTCCTTGAGCATCTGCTCGACGGTCTGTTTGTCGTTCTTGACGAAAGCCTGGTTGTGCAGGCTGACTTCCTTCAGGTACTTCTGGACGCCGCCCTCGATGCGCTTGGCAACGATTTCAGCGGACTGGACCGGCTTGCCTGCGGCAGTTGCAACGGCTGCATCTTCAGCGGCCTTGGCTGCAGCAACCGAACGCTCCTTGGCGACGAGTTCGGCAGGCACATCAGCGCTGGAGAGCGACACAGGCTTCATGGCGGCGACGTGCATGGCAACGTCCTTGGCGGCGGTTTCGTCACCGTCAAACTCGACAACCACACCGATGCGGGTGCCGTGCAGGTAAGAAGCCAGCTTGTTGTCTGCAAAACGCTTGAAGCGGCGAACGCTCATGTTCTCGCCGATCTTGCCGATCAGGCCCTTGCGCACGTCTTCAACCGTCGGGCCGAAACCGTCCAGGGTCAAAGCCATGGCGCCCACAGCGGCCACATCGGCAGGGTTGTTCTTGACGATGCCCTTGGCAACCGCGTCGGTGAAGGCCAAGAAGCTGTCGTTCTTGGTCACAAAGTCGGTTTCGCAATTGATCTCAACCAGTGCGCCAATGCCGCCTTCGGCGTGATAAGCGATAACGCCTTCAGCCGTGACGCGCGATGCAGCCTTGCCAGCCTTGTTACCCAGCTTGACTCGCAGGATTTCTTCCGCTTTTTCGAAATCACCCTCGGCTTCGGTCAAAGCCTTCTTGCATTCCATCATCGGTGCGTCGGTCTTGGCGCGCAGTTCAGCGACCATGCTTGCGGTAATAGCCATTTTCAAATCTCCAGTTTCCGTTTGTCGTTGCAGCGGGGTTGAAGCACACGCCCAACCCGCCATCCAAAATCATTCACTTGTGAAAAAGGGGCTACGCGAGCCCCTTTTTCGCGTCTTGCGCAGTGCCGGAACAATCAGGCAGCAGCGTTCACTTCCACGAACTCGTCAGCGCTTTCGGGCTGGGCCATCTTCACGACGTCGTTGACGGCGTTGGCTCGGCCTTCAATGATGGCGTCAGCAATGCCGCGTGCGTACAGGGCCACAGCCTTGGACGAGTCATCATTGCCGGGGATCACGTAGTCGATGCCGATAGGCGAGTGGTTGGAGTCAACCACGCCGATCAGCGGGATGCCCAGCTTCTTGGCTTCGAGCACGGCGATCTTGTGGAAGCCCACGTCGATCACGAAGATGGCGTCCGGCAGTGCAGCCATGTCCTGGATGCCGCCGATGTCTTTTTCAAGCTTTTCGATTTCGCGCTTGAAAGTCAGCTGTTCTTTTTTGCTGATGGTGTCAAGGCCGGCTTCCTGCTGGGCCTTCATTTCCTTCAGGCGCTTGATGGACGTCTTGACCGTCTTGAAGTTGGTCAGCATGCCGCCCAGCCAGCGCTGGTCGACAAAAGGCACGCCAGCGCGGCGGGCTTCGGTGGCGACGATTTCGCGGGCCTGGCGCTTGGTGCCGACCATCAGGATGGTGCCGCGGTTGGCGGACAGCTGTTTCGCGAACTTCATCGCGTCCTGGTACATCGGGAGCGACTTTTCCAGGTTGATGATGTGGATGCGGTTGCGATGACCGAAGATGTACGGAGCCATCTTGGGGTCCCAGAAGCGGGTCTGGTGTCCGAAATGGACGCCGGCTTCCAGCATTTCGCGCATGGTTGTTGACATATGAATACTCCAAAGGTTGGGTCTAAAATCAGCGCTTACCGTGAAAGCTTCCTGAAAGGGATTTCCGCGGCACCTTGAGTGGCTGATTTGCGATTTGCCGCAGACAACACAGCGTCATCTGCAAAGCCAGTCGAGTATAACACCTTCCCGCCCAATGAGCCAGCCACCCACACCTGCCGATATTCACAGCACCCTGGAACTGGTCAGGGCCGGCAGAACCAGCCCCGCCGAGGTACTGGAAGATGCCCTGAAAATGTCTGAAAGCCCGGCCTGCCGGCATGTTTACATGCCCGGGTTTGAGCCCCAGCCAGTTCATGCAGTCCCTTCCAGCGAGATTCAGGGGCCGCTTTTTGGCATCCCGTTTTCCGTCAAGGACCTGTTTGACATAGCCGGCCAGCCGACCAAAGCTGGTTCCACCGTTCTGGCCGATACGGTGCCGGCCGTGGCAAACTGCCCGGCGGTTGCGCGCCTGCTGGCCGCCGGCGGTGTGCTGGCCGGGCGTAGCAACATGGTCGAATTCGCCTTTTCCGGCGTCGGCATCAACCCCCACTACGGCACGCCGGTCAACCCGGCCGATACAGCTCTGGACCGTATTCCCGGCGGTTCATCTTCTGGCGCTGCGGTATCGGTAGCGACAGGCGCGGCCCTGATTGGCCTGGGTTCGGATACCGGCGGCTCCATCCGCATACCGGCCGCCCTCTGCGGCATCGTCGGTTTCAAGAGCACAGCGCGCCTGGTACCGACTGAAGGCGCACTGCCGCTGTCGACAACGCTGGACACCGTCAGCGCCCTCACCCGCTCGGTGCGCGACGCCATCACCGTGCATGAAGTGCTGGCCGCGCGCAGCGTCAGCCTGGCAGGCAAGCCTCTTTCATCCTGTCGTTTTGGCGTGCCACGCACCTGGATGCTGGACGGCGTGGATGCCGCTGTTGCCGCTGCCTTCGAGCGCACGCTGGCGCGGCTGCAGCAGGCAGGCGCAGAGATCGAATACATCACGCTTGAAGATATCGGCGAGCTGGCAGCCATCAACGCCACTGGCGGCCTGTCTGCCGCCGAAAGCTACGCCTGGCACCGCGAACTGATTGCAAAGCACGAGGCGCAATACGACCAGCGCGTCGCCGTACGCATACTCAAGGGCGCAGGCATGAGCGCCGCCGACTACATCACCCTGGTGGCCGCGCGCAAAGCCTGGATCAGCCGCATGGAAGCCCAACTTGAGGGCTATGACGCCATGCTTTCCCCCACCGTGCCCATCGTCGCGCCGCCCATCGCCAGCCTTGCTGATGACACCGAATTTTTCCGCGTCAACGGCCTGCTGCTGCGCAACACCGCGGTGGTTAACATGCTCGACGGCTGCGCGATATCCTTGCCCTGCCACACAGCTGATGAACTTCCCGTCGGCCTGATGATCTGGCAATCTGCCATGAAGGACGATGCAGTGCTGGACCTGGCCCTGCAGGTCGAGGCCTTGCTGCAGTCGCAACCCCAATAAACACCTCTGCCTAACACCGGCGTCCGCCATGCGGATTGCCGGTTTTCAAATCCCGGAAACACCAATAGCAATGACCCCCCGTATTTTTTGCCTTGCCCTCCCGATATTGAAGAGGACGGAGCGCGCATGAAAGTTGCCGTTATCGGCGCCGGCATCATCGGCATCACCACCGCTTACGAGCTGGCTGCAGACGGCCATGAAGTTACAGTCTTTGAACGACGTGGCGCTGCCGCAGAAGAAACCAGTTTTGCCAATGCCGGTGTAGTCGCCCCCGGCTACGTCACACCATGGGCCGCACCCGGCATGCCTGGCAAGGTGCTCAGCCATCTGTTCAGCCGCCATGCACCGGTGAAGATCGGCCTGCCG
Organism: Polaromonas sp.; assembly: GCA_965228025.1. Taxonomy (GTDB): domain Bacteria; phylum Pseudomonadota; class Gammaproteobacteria; order Burkholderiales; family Burkholderiaceae_C; genus Polaromonas. The sequence continues at coordinate 49,494 of CBDDGX010000023.1, forward strand.
CTGTCCGGCAGCGAAATCGCGTGGATGTGGAAATGGTGGCGCGCCTGCAAGCTCGACACCTACCTGGCCAATCGCGCACACCTGCAGCGCCTGGCTTTCTACAGCCGCGAGCGTTTGCACCACCTGACGGCCGAGCTGCAGCTCGAATACGACCGCAGCCCCGGCTATATGGTTTTGCTGCGCAGTGAAAAAGACAGCAAGCTGGTGCAGCCCGGCTTGCAGGTATTGCGTGACGCCGGTGTGAGCTTCAAGGAAATGCCTGCCGAAGAAGTGCGCAAGATCGAGCCTGCCATCAACATCGACACGCAGTTCCTGGGCGGCATTCATCTGCCCAATGACGAAGTGGCCAATTGCCGCCAGTTCGCGCTGCTTCTCAAAAATGAAGCACAGCGCTCCGGCGTGAATTTCGAGTTCAATACCGACGTTGCGCAGATCGACAAATCAGGGCCGGGCCGGCTGCTCGTCAAGGGCGAGGGCTCGCCCCGCAGCTTTGACCGCATCGTCATGTGCGCGGGCCTGGCGTCTGCGCAACTTTTGAAACCCATGGGCCTGAAGATACCCATGGCGGCCGTCTATGGCTATTCGATCAGCGCCCCGATTCGCGAACCACTCAATGCGCCCCGTTCCTCATTGATGGATGAACGCTACAAGGTGGCCATCTCGCGCCTGGGCAACCGAGTGCGTGTGGCAGGCAGCGCAGAAATTGGCGGCACGCTCGACAGCAAACGCGCCGCGTCCATACAAACGCTCTACAAGGTGTTGCACGACTGGTTTCCCGGCGCGGCGCAGCACTCCAACACCGGCGCCAGTGTGCAGGAATGGAAAGGCGCACGCCCCATGCTGCCGGATGGCCCGCCCGTCATCGGCAACAGCGGCATTGCGGGGCTGTGGCTCAACCTGGGCCACGGGTCCAGCGGCTGGGCACTCAGTTGCGGCAGCGCGCGAGCACTGGCCGACATGATGGCCGGCAGGAAGCCCGACATCGACATGGAAGGCCTGGACATCGGCCGCCTGGCCTGATTCCTTCAGGCTCCTTGCTGCAGCACAATCAGCAGATGCAGCTAATCACCAGCGTCACCATTGCGCAAAGCCGCCCGCTTTACAGCGTGGCCACAACGCGCGGGATTGAACATCAGGCCGCCGCCAGCCTGCCCGCACACACGCTGATGCAGCGCGCAGGGCTGGCCACAGCAAAACTCGCGCTGGCCCTCGCGCCGCACGCACAGCGTATCTGGATCGCCTGCGGCCCCGGCAACAACGGTGGCGACGGCTTTGAGGCAGCCATGCACCTGCACCAGTGGGGCAAAAATGTGGTGCTGACCTGGACTGGCCCTTCAACAGGGACATCGGGCAAGGCAGCATTGCCGCCCGATGCACAGCGCTCATATGACCGCGCCGTGGCGGCAGGTGTGCCGATGGCAGAGCAGCCGCCCGCTGACTTTGAATTCTGCATTGATGCACTGTTGGGCATAGGCGCAGCGCCAGACCCCCGGCGCGCCGGCAGCGAAAAGATTCTTGTCTGGCTGGCGCAGATGCAGGCCAGCGGCAGGCCCTGCCTGTGTGTGGATGTACCGACCGGGCTGGATGCCGACACCGGACACATACAGCAGCCATGGAGCAATTCTCCAGCGGCCGGTGCACGCTTCACCCTGAGCCTGTTGACGCTGAAACCCGGCCTTTTCACGGCGCATGGGCGGGACTGGGCGGGCGAGGTCTGGTTTGATGACCTGGGGGTAAAAGCGCAACAATCAGCTGATGCGTGGCTGCTCGGCGAAGACCGCACGCTGCCACGCTCACGTTCACTCGCCCTCCACGCCAGCCACAAGGGCAGCTTTGGCGATGTGGCCGTCATCGGTGGCGAATCGACCGCCAGCAGCCACATGGCCGGGGCCGTACTGCTGGCAGCGCGGGCAGCACTCGCGGGCGGGGCGGGTCGGGTGTTCGTGGCCCCGCTGGGCGAGGAAGGCCAGACCACACTGACAGTGGACCCGGTGCAGCCAGAACTCATGTTCCGCAGCCTCGAAGCGCTGGACCTGAAAACCCAGGTTGTCGTCTGCGGCTGCGGTGGCGGCGATGCGGTCAGGGCCGCGCTGCCCAGGGTGCTGTCAAGCGCCCCACGCCTGGTGCTGGACGCCGATGCGCTCAACGCGATTGCCGGCGACAGCCAGTTGCAAACCCTGATGAAGGCACGGCACGGACGCGGCTACCAGACGGTGCTCACGCCCCACCCGCTTGAAGCCGCACGGCTTGCAGGTGTCACCACTGCCGACGTGCAGGCCGGCCGGCTGAAAGTCGCTGCGCAACTGGCCGAAACCTTTGGCGCGGTCGTGGTGCTCAAGGGCTCGGGCAGCGTCATCGCGTCACCGGGCCAGACCAGTTGCCTCAACCCCACGGGCAATGCACTGCTGGCGACCGCGGGTACGGGTGACGTGCTGGCAGGCATGGTGGGTGCGGCAATGGCTGGCGGACAGCAGGCTTTTGAGGCGGCCTGTTCTGCCGTGTTTGCGCATGGACGCCTGGCGGATGACTGGCTGGCGCAGCGCCCGCACAACAAGTTGACAGCTTCAAAGCTGTTGCTATTAATTCAGTAGCTGCTCACGCACGTATTCATTGGCCTGCAGCCATATTTGGCACCGAAAAAGGGCTCGTTACGAGCTTTTTGGCGGCTTTTTGGTCTGCAAACCGCTTTTTCAAAGGCGTTAAAACAGCTGTTTTAGCTATAACAGCTGTTTTTTTCCGGCAACCCCCCATAGCTTGGGGGTCAGCTCAGGCCGCCACCCGTTCCAGCACGTGCCGCGTCATGGATAGCGCCAGTTCGTGCTCGCCCAGAAAGATCTTGCCGGCGTCCTCGGTCGCCAGCAGCTTCGCCTCGGCCTCGCTGTGCGTACGCACCACCGTCTCGATGGTCGGGTTCAGCGCGCGTGCCGAGGCAATCATCTGCCGCACATCCAGCGTGTCGGGCGTGGCGATCACCAGCATGCGGGCATGGGCGATATGGGCCTGTATCAGCACATCAGGCTCTGCAGCGTCACCCGAAACAGCAGGGATGCCCTGCGCACGCAGGCGCTCGACCATCTCGCGGTTTTGTTCAGCCACTACAAAGGGGATCTGCCTGGCCGTCAGGGCTTCTGCAATGCGCCGCCCCACCCTGCCGTAGCCCACCAGCACGATGTGTTTCGCCAGATATTTGGCTTCGGTCGTTGCGGGCAGCTCGGCTGTCGGGTCGTCACGCGCTTCCAGCTTGCGGGCCAGCGGTGACCTGGCCAGTATCCATTTCTGCAGCGGCGACACGGCCTTGAAGACCAGCTCATTGGTGGCAATCGATATCAGTGCACCTGCCAGCACCAGGCTTTGCCCCTCGGGTGGCAACAGGCCCAGGGATGCCCCCAGCCCCACCAGGATGAAAGAGAACTCGCCAATCTGCGCCAGGCTGGCCGAAACCGTCAGCGCAGTGTTCAGCGGGTAGCGGAAAGCCATGACCAGAATGCCCGCCGCCAGCGACTTGCCCACCACGATGATGGCCACCACCGCCAGCACCTGCAGTGGCCGCTCAATGATGACCCAAGGGTCGAACAGCATGCCGACCGATACAAAAAACAGCACCGCAAAAGCGTCGCGCAGCGGCAGCGACTCTTCAGCGGCACGGTGGCTGAACTCCGACTCGCGCATCACCATGCCGGCGAAAAAGGCACCGAGGGCAAACGACACGCCAAACAGCATGGTCGAGCCGTAGGCAATGCTGACCGCCGCGGCCACCACGCACAACGTGAACAGCTCGCGTGAGCCGGTACGCTGCACCTGCCACAGCACCCAGGGGAAGAAGCGCCGGCCCACCACCAGCATCAGCGCCACAAAACCGCCCACCTGCAGCAGCGTGACACCCAGCGTCTTCCAGAGCTCATTCACATCAGTGCCCGCCTTGCCTGAAAGCCAGCCGCCCAGCGGCGGCAGCATCACCAGCACAAGCACCATGGCCAGGTCTTCAACCACCAGCCAGCCGACGGCGATGCGGCCATTGGCCGAATCAAGAATGTTGCGGCTTTCAAGCGCGCGCAGCAGTACAACCGTACTGGCCACCGACAGCGACAGGCCAAACACCAGCGCACCGCCCATGTTCCATCCCCACCAGTGCGCCAGCCCCATACCCAGGGCCGTGGCCACAGTCATCTGGACGACGGCGCCCGGCACGGCTATCTTGCGAACAGCCAGCAAATCGTCGAGCGAAAAATGCAGGCCCACGCCAAACATCAGCAGCATCACGCCGATTTCGGCCAGCTGGCTGGCTATCTCGGCATCAGCCACAAAACCTGGCGTGAAGGGGCCGATGACGACGCCAGCGAGCAGGTAGCCGACGAGGGCCGGCAAGCGCAGCCGCGCGGCAATAAAACCAAAAATGAGGGCCAGGCCGAGACCGGCGGCGATGGTACTGATCAGCGAAACGCTGTGGGGCATGCGGCATCCTTTGGGGAAAGGGTGGAAAGAAAGCATGCAGCACAGCCGTGGGCTGCAACTACAAAAACGGGGGAAACAACAGCCGGGCGCGTGTCACTCAATGCACAGTGACAGCAGCAACTGTAGAAAGAATTTACACCATGAAGGCGAAAAAATGGCGAAAGCCATTACGCAGCCGCCGTATTTAGCAGCCGCCACGACACCTGGCGCCAGAGCGGAAAACTAGCTCAGCTTGGCAGGCCGGCTTTCATCCATGCCGATGAATGAATCGTCCCACTGCTGGGGAAACGGTCGGCCTTTCTTGTGGTGAAAGACCCGGTGCCATCGGGGTTGAACCCCGCCGGTTGCGCCTTGGGCAGAGGTTTGACCTCATTGCCCTTGTTGAGTTCCCTGAGCGCGGCATCTTTCGCAGCCAGGCGTTTTTGCCGGGTGAAGCTGTCCAGGTCTGCGTGAAAGCTGCTATCGCCGCCCCTGGTGGGCTGGTGCTCGATCTGCTCCTCCACCTCAACCTCACCCAGAAAAGGCAGCACGCATGGCGCCCCCCTTGGGCAATGCGGTGCTGCGAACCAGTGTGTAGGCGATCCGGCAGTCCTCAAGCAGGGACTCCTTGACCTCACGGGCCGACTTGCTGATGCCGCGCTTGCCCGGCACATCGACGCAGCCCACCACGTTGCCGTTGGCCGTGCAGATGGTGAAGGTGCAGTACACGCCACCCCCAGCAGGTCCTGCCAGCGTTTGCCGCCGCCATTTTTTTCAAGGTCTGTGGGTTTGGTGAAGCGCAGCACCGGCAGCTTGATCATCACCATGTGGTCATGAAAGGTGGCGCGCAGGCAACTTCAGGACTTCATATTCTTCGTTGGTGATCAGCACCCGCGAGACCAGCGGCCATTTATCGGGCAGGCGTAGCGACTCACTGGCCTGCTTGTGCAGCCACCAGGCATACCCCCCGATACCGATCACAGCGCCCAGCAGCAAGCCGAGAAAGGTCATGAGCAAGCCAGTCAGGTTCACGGTAACTCCTGTTGTTATGTTTTCAAGACAGCCCACCCGGCGCTGCCGCACAGTTGTGTGCATTTTGATGGTACCCGCGCCAGCGCGGCCATTCCCACACCTGTTACGCCTGCACAACTTGTTGTTACTGACAGTTTCAAACTATAGGGTCAAAACATCGCTGAAACACAAAACCAGCGCCAGCTGTTGTTGCCTCGGCGCAACCAGCTACGCTTTCCATAGCACGGAACTGTCGGGAAAACCGGGGGTCCATGACTGGCGCGTAGCGTTATGCTGCAATTTAGCGGCCCCCAGCGCCCGACCGGCCCCGGAACCCTTGTCCAACCATCACCCAAGGAGAGATAGCCATGCAACTGAAGACCGCCCAGGATTTCGACCAGGAACTGCTGATTCTTTTTGATGCCTATGTGCACGGCACCATAGACAAGGCGCGGTTTTCTTGACCGGGCACAGAAGTTTGCAGTCGGCGGCATGACAGCGGCAGGCCTGCTCGCTGCCCTGAGCCCTGACTTCGCCCGAGCGCAGGTGGTGCCCAAAGACGACAAGCGCATCCAGGCCGCGATGATCGAATACCCTTCGACGGCCGGCAACGGCACCATGAAAGGCTATCTGGCCAAACCCGCCGGCATGACGGGCAAACTCCCCACCGTTCTGGTCATTCACGAAAACCGGGGCCTCAACCCTCACATTGAGGACATCACGCGTCGCCTGGCGCTTGACAATTTCGTCGCCTTTGCGCCCGACGCCCTCACCCCGCTGGGCGGCTACCCCGGCAATGAAGACAAGGCGCGCGAAGAGTTCGCCAAACTCGACCAGAAAAAAGCGCTGGAAGATTTCGTCGCGGGCGCCAACTTTTTGAAGAACCGGCCGGAGTCAAACGGAAAGATTGGCGCTGTAGGCTTTTGTTACGGCGGCGGCATGGTGCACATGCTGTCGGTGCGCATGCCAGAGCTCAACGCCGGCGTGCCCTTCTACGGCAACCAGCCATCCCCCGCCGATGCAGCCAGGGTCAAGGCGCCCCTGCAGATGCACTTTGCCGCCGTTGACGAACGTATCAACGCCTCATGGCCAGCCTATGAGGCCGCGCTCAAGGCCGCCAACGTGCCTTACACCGCTTACCAGTACCCGGGCACGCAGCACGGCTTCAACAACGACACCACACCGCGTTTTGATGCCGCCGCAGCCAAATTGGCCTGGGGCAGGACCCTGGAGTTCTTTAACAAAACCCTGAGGACTTAATGGCCCCCACGGTCGCTCACTGCGTGTAGCTCCCTGCCCCCCGAGGGGGCCGCCCCGCCTGCGGCCTGGCAAAGCCGGTTCCGCGGCTCCTGCTTGCGAAGAAGCGCCCCCACGGTCCCTCGCTTCGCGTAGCTCCCTGCCCCCCGAGGGGGCCGCCCCGCCTGCGGCCTGGCAAAGCCGGTTCCGCGGCTCCTGCTTGCGAAGAAGCGCCCCCACGGTCCCTCGCTTCGCGTAGCTCCCTGCCCCCCGAGGGGGCCGCCCCGCCTGCGGCCCGGCAAAGCCGGTTCCGCGGCTCCTGCTTGCGAAGAGGTCCCCTAGAACGTCTTTGCTAATTAGTAGCCGGGGATGTGCAGAGAGCGGGCCAGGTAGTCAAAAAAGATGCAATAGAACGCAATCGGCAGCGGCAGGCCGATGAGCGTTCCGATCAGGTAGTTGCGAAACTTCAGGCCTGACAGCGCCAGCGTGTAGTTGAGCGCAGGCAGCGTCTGCAGCAGGACACGCAGCAGCGCCACACTTTTCACCGGGTGCGCATCCAGCCCCGCCAGCAGCCGTCGCGGCCATTTGCCTTCGAGCTCGCGCAAGGCGCTGCCACCCAGCGCGCGTATCAGCCAGAAGGTGAACAGGCAGGACACCACCGCGGCTATATAAGTGGCCACACCACCCCAGACCTCGCCCAGGGCGAGCACGGCTGCAGCAAGAAAGATCAGGCCCGGCACCTGTATCAGGTTGCCCATGGCGAACAGCGCCACAAAAATCAGCAGGCCCGCCCATTCATTGCCCATCAACCTCTGGTGCAGGTAGTCCAGGTTGAAGTTGGCACGCAGCCCCGACAGCTCAAACACTGCCAGCAGCAGGACCAGGAAGCCGGCAACGGCAAGAAGTCTTTTGTATCGGTGCATGACTGGATGAGAGAGCGCAACGGGCAGATTGGGGGAAACCCTTGCAAAGACCCTCTCAAAGGGCCCGTCCAGAGGGCTCAGCCACTTTTAATCCCAAAAAAATCAAACCCGGTTGTAAGAACCCCGACCCTGCCGCGACGAACCTTGAAGACAACAAAGCGGCAAGACCGCAAAACGAGGATCTCACCATGAGCACCAAACCATTGATACACCCCGGCTGGCTGCGCGCCATGCACTGGCTCAATGCCATTGCGGTCGTGCTGCTGATGATGAGCGGCTGGCGCATCTACAACGCAACAGCGTTTCTCGGGTTTGCCATTCCGGCCGACATCACCCTGGGCGGCTGGCTGGGCGGCGCGCTGATGTGGCACTTTGCAGCCATGTGGATTCTGTTCTTCAACGGCCTGCTCTACCTGGCGTTCAACATCTTCAGCAAGCGCCTGTTCCGCAAATTCTTTCCGCTCTCGCCCCGCGCATTGGTGGCCGACATGCTGGCTGCGCTCAAGGGCAAGCTGGCACATGCCGACCCGACCCACTACAACACCGTGCAGCGCCTGGCCTACCTATTTGTAATGGTAGACAGCATCGTGCTGGTGCTGTCCGGCCTGGTGCTGTGGAAGTCAGTGCAGTTCCCCATCCTGCGCGAGCTGATGGGTGGCTATGAAGGCGCGCGCCTTGTTCACTTCTTTTCAATGGCCGGCCTCGCCGCCTTCATCGTCGTCCACGTTGCCATGGTCGCGCTGGTGCCCAAAACACTGGTCTACATGGTTCGCGGACGCTAGGGCTACAGGAGAAATTCATGAATATCCAGAAAGCCCGCACGCTCGGCATCGATTCAGACGCAGTTCTGAAAGAAGCCGCTGACCGCATAGCCATCGCCAACAGGCTCACCAACACCCGCCGCAACTTCCTGCGCTCAACGCTCACGCTGGGCGGGCTGTCCATGCTGACCGGCTGTGTGCTGGACGACAGCGCCAGCGTCAACGCAGCGCTTGGCCGCATCTCACGCATCAACGACGACATTCAGGGCCTGCTGTTCGACCCCAGCCGGCTGGCACCCACCTATCCGGAGTCGATGATCACCCGGCCCTTTCCGTTCAACGCCTACTACACCGAAGACAAGGTACGCGTCGTGCCCGAGGAAGGCTACCGGCTCGAGGTCGCAGGCATGGTCACCGACAAGCGCAAATGGTCGCTGCCTGAACTACGCGCCATGCCGCAGGCAGACCAGGTCACGCGCCACATCTGCGTTGAAGGCTGGAGCGCCATCGGCAAATGGGGCGGCGTGCCCTTCGCCAGCTTTCTGAAACTGATTGGTGCAGACACGACGGCAAAGTACGTCGGATTCAAGTGCGCAGACGACTACTTCACCAGCATAGACATGCCCACCGCCCTGCACCCGCAGACACTTCTGGCGCTGACATACGACGGCCAGGTGTTGCCGCCCAAATACGGCTTCCCCATGAAGCTGCGCATGCCCACCAAGCTGGGCTACAAAAACCCGAAACACATCCAGGCGATTTTTGTGACCAACACCTACCCTGGCGGCTACTGGGAAGACCAGGGCTACAACTGGTTCGGGGGCAGCTGAGCGATCAGCTTTCCCCAACGCGGCACCTTGAACGTGCCTACCCTTCGTCGGTTTTTCGACGATTCTTTCAACGATTGATCAATCATTTTTATCAAGGACGACACCATGAAAACCCTCACAGCAACCCTGATCTCCGCATGCATGCTCTTCGCCGGCAGCGCCATGGCCCAGGACGCCATGAAGAAAGACGCCATGGGCAAGGATGCGATGGCCAAGCCTGATGCGATGGCCAAAGACGGCATGGCGAAAGATGGCATGAAAAAGGACGCCATGAAGAAAGACACCATGGCCAAGGACGGCATGAAAAAAGACGCGATGGCCAAGGATGGCATGAAAAAAGACGAAATGAAAAAGTAATCAGTCAGCGCGGGCAAGACCCACACCGAAAAAAAGCACCCGGCAAACCGAGGTGCTTTTTTTTTGGGCTTATGAACTTTTCCGGCGTTCGCGGAGCGGGTCAAGCAAAGGCTTGAGGCCGTTGCTGTCAATCTCCTGCATCAGCGCCAGCAGCCGCCCGATCTCGCTTTTGGGAAAGCCTTCGCGCAAAAACCAGTTGAGGTAGTTACCCGGCAGGTCGGCAATCTTGCGGCCCTTGTATTTGCCGTAGGGCATGTCCAGGTCCACCAGCTTCTGAAGGTCTTCAGGCTTCATGAGGTAGAGGGCACAGGGAACTATCCGCCCGCACGCTTGACATTGTTGTGGCCCAGCTTTTTGAGCGTCTCCACCACCAGGTCGCAGTGCTCACCCTGCACTTCTATGACGCCGTCTTTCACGGTGCCACCCGAACCGCAGGCGGCCTTCAGCTGTTTGCCGACCTTCGCCAGCGCGTCGGCATCCAGCGCAAGGCCTTTCACAAGCGTCACGCTCTTGCCGCCCCGTCCTTTGGTTTCGCGGCTCACGCGCACCACACCGTCGCCCTTCGGGATCACCGCCTGTTTGCAGATGCAGTTCGCCACCGGTTGGCGGCAATCCGGGCACATGCGGCCCGCGTCGGTCGAATACACCAGCCCACCCAGGCCGGCCAATCCACTCAATCCTGTTTTTGTCTTGCTGTTCATCAGGGTTCAATCCGGCACGTCAATCCGGCACAAATAATTTTTTGAATTTGATCTCGTCTTCAGGCAGCTCCAGCGTCACCAGCTGGCCATTTTTTTCATCGCTGAGCCGATACGCTGCAAACAGGCTTGATTTTCCCTTGAACCCATAGCTGTCCATATCGATCAGCATGTAGGGGTATGGCACAAACACTTGGTGTTCAAAAATGGTGCGGTGACGGTTGCGCGGAGACGGAAAGAGTTTGTACTCGTCCGTCGTAATCGCCTGGGCAGTTGCCATGTATGTTGGATTCCGTTGAATTGACGAGCAGGTAAGCTCTGTGGCTTGCGCAGCGCGTGCGCTAAAAACAGCAAGCCCCTATTTTGATGCATCCATGACCAGGGCCTGTTAGCATTATTTTCAGGAGATGCGTTGTGATCAAAAGGGCTGTGCGCAAGGCGCAAAACGTAGACGGGGGGAGCTCCCGTCAAGGCTTTGCAACGCCGCGCACGGCCCTTTCGATCACAACCCGCAGGGAACGGGGTGAAAACAGCGCCACTCCGCGTTGCACTCCTAGGCAAGGCAGGAGCCTTACCGTCGTCGCGCGCCTTGATTGGCGCTGTTTTCACCCCATTCGCACTCCTGAAAATAATGCTAACAGGCCCTGAACTCTACACACCCGGCAAGGAAGAAATTGCACTGCTTGAGGTCTTTGACCGGCTGGAGCTGAACCAGATCCAGGTCGTCGCCACACCTGAACAGGCGGCGCAGGCACTGAAAGACCTGGCTAGCGAAACGGTGCTTGGCTTTGACACCGAGTCCAAACCCACATTCTTCAAGAACGAGGCCAGCGACGGGCCGCACATTGTGCAGCTGTCAACGTTTGAGAAAGCCTGGATATTCCAGCTCACCGATGCAGAATGCCGCCGCGCAGTCGGTGTGCTGCTCGAATCACCCCACGTCATCAAGGCGGGATTCGGCCTGGGCGACGACCGCCGCCGCATCATCCACAAACTCGGGGTTGACCTGCAGGGCGTGCTGGAACTGAACGTGATCTTTCGCGAGCGCGGCTATCGCAAGGACATGGGTGTGCGTGGCGCAGTGGCTGTACTGTTCAACAAGCGCTTCATCAAGTCGAAAAAAGCCGCCACTTCAAACTGGGCCAACGAAAAACTAAGCGAGTCACAGATTGTGTACGCCGCCAACGATGCATATGCGGCCTTGCGTGTGTTCAAGGCTCTCGGCCTTTAACGCGATCAGCGCTGGGGCCTCAGCGGCCAGCCCCCTTGCACAGCGTTTCTTCGCAGGGAATGCCGTCATGGTCACCGTCCATCTTCACGTCGGGGCAATTTTTCAGAAAGTCTTTTGCCTCCCTGCATGACGTCATCTGGGAACAATGCTGGCGGCCATCGCACATAAAACTGCTGCCGGAAATGGAGGATTGTTGTGTCGCCAGCGGTTGACTTGTGATGAGAGCAGGTTCGGTGGTAACGCCGCTCCTGCCAGTCGCTATCTTGAGGTAATGCATATAGCCCTGCCACGCCAGCAGCCCAACCAATCCCAGCATGACCGCAGTTTTCAGTGTTCCACGCGACGGACTTCCTGATCGGCTCATGCGCATTGGCCTTTGGGTCTGGCGCTCATGCGCTGGCACGCCGGAAGCTACTCCCCGCACCCTCACCGCACGTTTTTTGCCTTGAGCATTGAGTTCGACTTCAAAAGTCAGAAGAGCTCCCAGTTGCGGCCTACCGGTTTGTTTGAATTCTGAAATATGCACAAACACGTCCTGGCCGCCAGACAAGGGGCTGATGAAACCGAAGCCTTTTTCATCATTCCAGGTTTTTATTTTTCCATCGAATCGCATGCGCCAACTTTACATTCATGCAAGCCATCTACAGCCCGCGAGCCCCCTGTAGGCAGACGCTGACAAAACGCTGCGGCACAGCCTTGCTTTCCATTTTTTCAATTGCCTTTAACTTGAATGCATGGAATCTTCCATGTCTAACCGAAAGGAAAACTCATGAACAAGGACCAAGTCAAGGGCAAGATCAAGGAAGCTGCTGGCGAAATCCAGGAGCACACCGGCAAGGCACTGGGTAACAAGGAAATGGAAGCCAAGGGCCATGCACGCGAATTTGCCGGCAAGGCACAAAAGAATGTCGGCGACGTGAAAGAAGCAGTTGAAGATGCTGCTGACGACGTCAAAGATGCCGGCACGCAGTGGCACAAGGATTTGAACAAGCGCTGATCAGCGCCACCCCAATTGCAAGGCACCTGCGCGGTACTTTGACCGTTTAGATGTCCTGAGGACATCAAGGCTCCGGGAGATTCAGTCTCCCCGAGTTAAACAGGCCGGCTCAACCGGCCTGTTTGCATTGGTGGTTTGAATTCGTTCAAAGCGCCGCTCCGTCTTCAACCCTCTGATAACGCACTTCACGTCTGCGCACGTTGTCTGTGCCAACCAGTTCCCGGCTTGACTCAAACCTCACCTGGAATGTCGCATAGGGCAACACCGGCGACGAAGGCTGCACGCCATCAAAGCTGGTGTAGTGTCGTTTGAGGTTCATGCCGTCGTACAACCAGCGCCCCGCATGTTGATGGGTGGTGACGGCATCACCCAGCATCACCTTCGCAGATTCAGTGAACTGGCCATCCGGCCCCAACACCAGCAGCCGGCGCACATGGGCCCCTTCCTGGTCGTATTCGCGCAGCCAGCTGCCCACCAGCTTTTGCTGGATGTCGTCCTGCTGCGAATCTTCAGACCACTGGTTACACGCTGCAAGCACAGCACATGCGGCCATCACGGCAAGCAACGACGTTGTGCGACAACCTTGCGTGATACCTTGCGCAATCGTCATGAGGAGTGGCTTTTCAAACGAACTCATGTCGCGAGCTTAAAGGCTTGTGGTGTTTTGTGCTGGCCACAGCGCCTGCCAGCACCGCCAGACCAGCCAGCATCAGGGCCTGCGTGGCTCCGGCGGCTGAAGGTCGCGCGGAACAATCTCGGCGTTCGCCACAGGCTGCGGAGCCAGGGCGTCTGCAACCGGCACCTGCACAGTCACATATTTGATGCCAGGCGAAGGCTGCCAGCTCCCCTCGCGCGGCGCGGCAGGGTTGGCAAAACTCACGCTGCGGTCTATGGGGCTGGCTTCCTCTACCGGCGCAGGTGTGGTGTTGACCTCTACTTCAATCAACGACGGGTCGGCCACATTGGTATCGCGTGGCGCTGCAAATTTCGCATTCACATCAGCAACCTTGTCGCGATAGGCACGCCGGAAAAACTCGCCGACGATGGGCAATGCTGCCTGCGAACCCTGGCCCCAGCCCGAGCCCATGGTCACGCGGTTGTCGTTAAACCCCACCCAGGCACCCGCAACCAGCTGCGGGCTCATCAATATGAACCAGGCATCGGTGTTGTCCTGCGTCGTGCCGGTCTTGCCGGCCACGTCAGCGCGTATGCCGTAGCGGCTGCGTATGGCTGTACCCGTGCCCTGGTCAACCGCGCCACGCAACACATCAATAACCGTTTGCGCAACAGTCGTCTGCATGGCTGTTTCAGCAACGGGTTCAACCATCTGTTCCAGCACCTTGCCATTTCGGTCTTCCACCCGGGCAATCATCATCGGTTCAATGTAGCGGCCATCATTGGCCAGCGTGCTGTAGCTGGTGACCATTTCCTTCAGTGTCACAGGGCTGGTACCAAGAGCCAGCGACAGCACCTCGTCCATCTTGCTCTGCCGCACGCCCATTGAGAGTGCAAGTTTGGCCACATGCTGCGGCCCCACGCCCTGCATGACCTGGGCAGTGATGCTGTTTTTTGAATACATCAGGCCCTGGCGCAAGGTCATGATGGAACCACTGGGGCCACCCGCATCGCCCGGCCGCCAGAAAGCGCCATTGCCCAGGGGGATTTCCAGCGCCTGGTCTGTAAACACATCGTTCGGCCGCGAGCCGTTTTCAAATGCGGCCGCATACACAAAAGGCTTGAAGGTCGAGCCTGGCTGCCTGCGTGCCTGCGACACGTGGTCAAACTGGTCGGTTGCGTAGTCGCGGCTGCCGACCCAGGCTTTCACATGGCCATTGGTCGGGTCGACGGCCATGAAACCAGCCTGCAGGCGCAGCTTGTCACTGCGCAGTTTCTGCAGGACGGCGCTATTGCCCTGAATGGCCTTGATGGACTCATCATCGCTGTAGCCGGCAGCCCGCGCGGCCTTGTACTCTTTCGAGTCGCGCATCAAACCCAGTACCAGTTCACGCGCCTGGCCAGGCCGTGTCTTGGGGTTCCATCCTGAGGTCAACCGCCAGTCCGAATTGACCACCGCCTGCAGCCTGTCCATCTGCATGGTCACAGCCGCATTGGCCATGTTCTGCAGTCGTGAATCAAGGGTAGTACGCACCACCAGGCCATCCGCATAGATGTTGTAGTCGTTCCTGTCAGCCCATTCAATCAGCCAGCGCTTGAGCTGCTGCGCCAGGTGCGGGGCCGAACCCAGAGGTTCTTCCTGGCGCTCAAAGTCAATCTTCAGTGGCATCTTCTTCAGTGCTGCCAGCTTCGCCTCAGGCACCTTGCCATGTTTGACCATCTGCGCCAGAACCGTGTTACGCCTCTGCAGTGCGCGGTCGGGGTTGACCACAGGGTTGTAATAACTCGTGCCCTTGAGCATGCCGATCAGCGTCGCGCTTTCAAGCACATCCAGCTCATCGGCAGATTTGTCAAAGTAGGTGCGCGCGGCCATCTCTATGCCGTAGGCGTTGTACAGAAAGGGCACCGTGTTCAGGTAGGTCTCAAGAATCTCGTCCTTGGTATAGACCGACTCAATCTTGAGCGCCGTGATGGCCTCCTTGATCTTGCGCGTCAGCGTGGCCGAGCGGCCAATGTCTTCGGGATAAAGGTTGCGCGCCAGCTGCTGCGTGATGGTCGAGCCGCCCTGCAGGTCACCCTTGAAGGTGTTGATCGCCGCAGCCGCCGTGCGCTTGAAGTCCATGCCGTGGTGGTCATAAAAACGGCGGTCTTCAGTCGCAATCAGCGCGTTCACGACGTTTGGCGAAATATCTTCAAGCTTGACCCAGTCACGGTTGGCGCGCTTGAAAACTGCCAGTTCCTTGCCGTCAGCCGACAGCACCATCGAGGGCTTGGCCGTCTTGGCCTTGCGCAGGTCAGAAATGCTGGGCGTGAAGGGAATCAGCAGCAGCACATAAAGCAGCAACAGCACAGGTATGGGCGCCACGGCCAGCGCAACGCCGCGCCGGGTCGGGTGGCGCAGGTGGTACCAGGCCCGTTCTGCAAATTGCCTGAGGCGGATGATGATCGTATTGGACGTGTTGGGGGTGGTCGTCATATGCAGGCCCGAGTCTAGGCGGGTCCCGTTTGCCTTACTGTAGGACTTCGGCGCTATGGCCCTACAAGATGCAGGTTTTTGGCTGTTTTTGTGACTTTTTTGAATCGTTTGCCGTCCGGGGAACGTAATACCTTCAAGCGCGTAAGAAATGAACTGTTGGACCGACCAAGACTCATAACTGCAGCTGCTCCCGCAGATTCATCAAGCAAACAGAAAGACTCCAACATGATGACGAGACGAAACTCCCTTTTCAGCCTGGCCGCCATCCCTGCCCTGCTTGCTGGCGCACGCGGTCTGCTGCTGTCGTCACCCGCGCACGCGGCGCGCGCCTATGAGGTCGTCAAGACCGATGCCGAGTGGAAGAAGCTGCTCACACCCGACCAGTACAGCGTGCTGCGCAAGGCCGGTACCGAGACACCCTACACCAGCCCGCTGAACAAGGAAAAGCGCCCCGGCACCTTTGCCTGCGCTGGTTGCGCGCAGCCGCTCTTTGCATCAAACACCAAGTTTGAAAGCGGCACCGGCTGGCCCAGCTTTTACCAGCCTATTGCAAAAACCGCCGTGGTTGAAGAAAGCGATACAACCCTGTTCATGAAACGCACCGAGGTGCTCTGCAGCCGCTGCGGCGGCCACCTTGGCCATGTGTTTGATGACGGCCCCAAACCCACAGGCCTGCGCTATTGCATGAACGGCGTGGCCATGAACTTCAAGGCAGCATGATGATGATTAAACAAACCCTCTTTGCCGCCGGCGCAGTTGCCCTGGCCGTCTTTGCATTTTTGGGCGGTGGTGTCGGCATCAGTGCCGCTGAAGAAAAAGCCGTCAAGCTGCCGCCACCCGCGATGGATGCACCCGTCACCGGGCAGGCCGCGCGCGAGACCGCCGTGTTCGCAGGCGGCTGCTTCTGGGGTGTTCAGGCTGTCTTCCAGCACACCAATGGCGTGCTCAATGCCGTGTCAGGCTATGCGGGTGGCGACAAGTCCACAGCCAGCTACAACATGATCGGCTCTGGCCGCACCGGCCATGCCGAATCAGTGCTGGTGACTTACGACCCCAAGGTCGTGTCTTACGGCAAGCTGCTGCAGATCTACTTTTCAGTCGCGCACGACCCGACCACCCTCAACCGCCAGGGCCCTGACAGCGGCACGCAATACCGGTCTGCCATCTTCTACAAAGACGCCACGCAAAAGCAGGTCGCCGAGAAATACATCGCCCAGCTTGATGCGGCAAAGGTCTACCCCGACAAGATCGTGACCCAGCTCACGCCACTGGGCGGCAACATCGCCTTCTACCCGGCCGAGGCCTACCACCAGGACTACGCCACGCTCAACCCCAACCAGCCCTACATCGCCAGGTTTGACCGGCCCAAGATCGCCAACCTCAAGATGGTGATGCCCGAGGTCTATCGCGACAAGCCTTTGCTCGTCTCGCAAGCCGGCAAGTAAAACTTGAAAGGAGCGCATGACCAGTTCCGCATGCGTGCGGCGCTGGTACTGGTCTTCTGCTGGTTCTTTATGGGCGGCATCGCGCACTTCGCCTTCATGGAGGCAGAGATGCGCGCCGTGCCGCCATGGATCAGCTGGCCGCGCGAAGCAGTCATCATCAGCGGCGTGTTTGAACTGCTGGGCGCGACAGGCCTGCTGTGGCCGCGTACGCGCCGCATGGCAGCCTGGGGCCTGTTTGCCCTGACGATCACCCTCACGCCCGCCAACGTCTATATGTTCCAGCACCCTGAGATGTTTGCATCGGTACCGGTGTGGGCGCTGGCGGCCCGCCTGCCCCTGCAGCTTGTGCTGCTGGCACTCATCACGTGGATCGCCGTGCGGGGTACAGATGCGACAAGCCGCAAAGCAGAAAAAGCATGAATGCGCTACGCTCACAGCCGGGCCTGCAAAAACATAACCACACATAACGGACACACCCCATGCCAACCTTGCCAATTCGACTTTCTTCCGCCCTGATGCTTGCCGCCACGCTGGCGGGCTTTATCGGCCAGGCCACCGCACAGACCCCACCGCCGGTCGTGCGCATACGCGGCAACATCGTCAGCATCACGCCAGCCAGCATGGTGGTCAAGGCGCGCAGCGGCGAAGTGATTGACCTGCTGATGGCCGACAACATGCGCGTCTCCGAGGTCTACCCCATCAAGCTCGAAGACATCAAGCCCGGCAGCTACATCGGTACCGCCGCCCTGCCGCAAGCCGATGGCACACAAAAAGCCATCGCCGTCAGCGTCTTCCCCGAAGCTGCGCGCGGCACAGCCGAAGGCCATGGCCCGTTTGACCTGCTGCCGCAAAGCACCATGACCAACGCCACAGTCGACGACGTTGCCACCATGACCAACAGCGCTTCGGGCCGCACGCTCAAACTCAAATACAAGGGCGGTGAAAAAACCGTCATCGTGCCGGCCGATGCGCCTGTCGTCACCTCCAGGCCGGGCGACAAAAGCCTGCTGATTCCTGGAGCGAGCGTGTCACTGTTTGCACAGGAAGTCGGCGGCAAGCCAACCGTGCTGCGCATCAACGCCGGCAAGGACGGCTTTCCGCTGCCTTACTGAACGGGTGCTGCAGCAGGTGCAGCGGCCTGTCTTCTGGCAGGCAGCCAGCCGTCCTTTGTTCCCATGAAGATTTGCGTGCCCGCCTTTTTGAAGATGCCTTCTTCGGCCGCCCAGCCAATCTCGTCGACCTCTACCCGGTCACATTCCACGCGCAGCATGTTGAATGAATTGGCCTCGCCCCGCTGTCGTGTAGAGGTGGCGGTACCCGCCTGTATCGACAGCGCCGAATAGGCACCGTGCTGGTAACGCGCGTCCGTCGTCACCGCTTCGCTGGTGTGCATGTGGCCGCCCAGCAGTACATCCACGCCGCTGTTCGCAAACTCTTTCATGGCCTTGCGCGCCCTGCCCACCAAGTCGTCCTTGTCCATGTGGGCTGGCAAGTCAAACGGGTGGTGGGTGACCAGCACCTTCACCAGTTTGTCGTGCAGCGGGTCCAGCCGCGCACGCACACGGTCAAGCTGCTCCCTGTTCACACGGCCACCCTTGAAGACCAGCGAGCGTGCCGTGTTGATGCCCAGCACCGCGATCTCATCGTCTATAAAAAACGGCTCCATGTCTGTGGTGATGTGCGCGTGATATCTTTTCAGCGGGTTGAAGAAGCGGCGAAACACGTTGTACAGCGGTACATCGTGGTTGCCCGGCACGATGATCTTCGGCATGGTGAAGGTGTCGAGGAAAGCCTTTGCAGCAATGAACTCTTTTGACTTGGCGCGCTGTGTCAGGTCACCCGACACCACCAGCACATGAGGCTTCGCAGCCTCCAAAAACTCCCTCAAGGGGTCGAGCAGCGCTGCATCGACGCGGCCAAAGTGCAGGTCAGACAAATGGGCAATGGTGCGCATGTTTTATGACTCCTTGTTATCGTGGCCAGGCGCGGGCACAAACACATTCAGGCTGCGGGGAACAATCTTGTAAACCAGTGGCGTCTCCATCAGGTTCACTTCACCGTCCGTAGATACACGCAGTTGCCGGTGGCGGCTTTCAACCGTCAGCGTTGTAGCCTGCAGCATTTCAAAATCCTTGGCCTGCTTCAACCGGCCAAACACCGCCCGCACAGCCAGCACCACCAGCCCGAGGCGCCCGGTGCGGTGCGCAAAGTACAGGCTGAGCCGCCCATCCTGCAGGCTGCTGCGTGCGCCAATGTTGAAGCCTTCCATGATGTAGTCGTTGTTGCCGATGAAGATGAAAGGCGTGCGCTGCCGGTAGCTGATCTTGTCTGTCGTCAGCTGCAGGTTCAGAAACGGGTAACGCTTGAGCGATGTCAGCGCCGCCCAGAAAAACGCCGGCCACTTGCTGCGCCCAAGCCGGCTTTGCTGCATCTCGCGCATGCGCACTGTGTCGGGGTAAAGGCCCAGGCTGGAGTTGTTCAGAAAGGTATGGCCATTGACCTCTGCCGTATCTACCTGCGTGCTGTGGCCGGCGGCAATCGTGGCAATGGCCTCGTCAATCGCCAGCGGAATGCGCAGATCTTTCGCAAAATGGTTCAGCGTGCCCATGGGCAGCACGCCGTAAACAACGTCAGTGCCTATCAGCTCAGATGCCACCGCGTTCTGCGTGCCATCGCCGCCACCGGCCGCCACCATGGGCAGGCCGTCTTTAACTGCCTGCTTTGCCGCGCCAATAAGCTCACCGCCGTTTTTTGCCAGCGTCACTTTGGCTTCAATGCCGTGGGCCGCGAACTTTTCTACAAAACTTCGGGCAGCGTCGTCATCGCACCCGGACCCGGCTGAGGCATTGAGGATGACGGCTATTTTTCTGTGGTCTTGCATGCGTGTTGGGTCAAGGGTCAGGGGAGTTGTGAGCGTTGCAGTACAAAGATTTGCCGCTTTCGCCAAGTCGCCACGCCGGTAAAGGTGATCGCCAGCCACGCTGTGCTCGATGCCATCGCGGCAAACACATCGCTCGGGTAATGCACGCCCAGGTACACGCGGCTCAGCGCCACCAGCAGCACCATGCCAGCTGCCAGCAGCACCACGGGCGCCCACCATGTGCGGCGCAGTTGCGTCAGCAGCCAGGCCGCCAGCACACCATAAAACAATGTTGCGGCAGCCGTATGACCGCTCGGAAAGCTGTAGGTCACCAGTGTCAGCAGGGGTTGGTCAAAGACAGGCCGTGCGCGCTGGAAGACGCTTTTAAGCAGCAGGTTCAGCAGCATGCCGATCGGCACCGACAGCACGACCAGCAGCACCCAGTCCCACTGCCTCCTGATACCCATCCACAGCGCCAGCAAGGCAGTCATCACCAGCACGCCCAGGGTGTTATGCCAGTGAGTCACAAAAACAAAAAAAGACGTGAGTGCCGGAGTCGCGTAGGTCCGCAACCCCCGCAGCACCCACTCGTCAAACAGCACGATGTCATCATTGGTCATCACATCTTCTGCAATGTCTGCAAACACCATCACCGCCAGCACAACGGCCACCACGCCCAGCGTCAGGTGCAGGCCCAGGTAGCCATCTGGCGACAGCCGCGCACGCACAAATCTCACCGGCAGGGCGGCGCGCACTTCGGCAACAGGCTCGGTGGGTGGGGGCAGCATGCAAAGAGCTTACGCCCCCCCGACAGCCTGCCCGGTAGGACTTGGCCTTTGCTTGATGCTGGTCAACGCTGGCACGGCGCGCTGTTTATAGTCAGGGCACAACAACAAGCTCACCCCTGGCAACATGACAGACTCCCCCCACCTCACCGCAGCCCAGGCCAATGCCGCCACCCTTGAGCGCGAATTCGCCTGGCTTGACCGCGTGCTGCAGGCACGCCTGGCCCTGCACTTCGGCCAGCCGTCTGAAGTCACCGACATCCGTGACATTGAAGCGCCCGCACTGTCAGCCGTCCCCTCCGCCTATGCCGCACGGGTTCGCGATCTTGAACTGGGTGCCCATGAACGCCTGGTGCTCATCACGGCGCTGGCACCCCACCTGCGACCCGCTGCGCTCGACCTGCTGCGCATCAGAAACAACAACCTCGACACCCCCTTTGCAGAATTCGGCGGCATCCATTCATCTGCCGGGTTTCTGCCCACGCTTGAAACCGCCCTGTTTCTGGTCTCTGGCAGTGACCTTGCCCAACGCATGGCGACGCAGTCGCTTCTTAACGAAGGCAGCCCCCTGCTTCGCAGCCGTACCCTGTCCCTGCCGCCCACCGCCCCGGGCGAGCCTGCGGGCAGCGCACGCCTGACGCTCACGCCCGAGGCGTTGCTGCGCCTGACGACCGGCGATGTGCGTAAGCCCGGCTTTGGCCCGAACTTCCCCGCGCAGCGCGTCACCACCGCTCTCGGCTGGAGCGATCTGGTGCTCAACGCCCACGCCATGGCCGACATCAACACCCTGCGCACCTGGCTGTCGCATTCAATCGAACTGCTGCAGGGCTGGCCGGCGCTGAAAGCCCTGTCGCCCGGCTACCGCGCACTGTTCACCGGCCCGCCCGGCACCGGCAAGACGCTGGCTGCCGCTCTGCTGGGTAAAGCCAGCGCTTGCGACGTCTACGCCATCGACATGGCCCTGCTGTGCGGCGCACCCACAGCCGACGCGCAGGCCAGCGTCGCCCATGTGCTGGCCGAGGCCGAACACCGCCAGTGGATTGTTCTGGTCACCGGCGCAGACGCTGCAGGCAGCCCGCTGTTTGACGCGCTGTGGCCGCTGCTTGAGCGCTTTCCCGGCCTGCTGCTGCTTGAAGCCCGGGGCGGTGCCCAGGGGCTGGCCCAGCACGGCGCACTGGCGGGCCGCATTCATCTGCAGGTCGACTTCGCCATGCCCGACGCCGAAGAGCGCCTGCGCCTGTGGCAACAGCTGCTGGGCCAGCAGCCCCAGCGGCTGGCACCTGATGTGTCGTTAACCGCTGCCTCGTTGCAAGCCCTGGCCGAAAGCCACCTGCTGTCTGGCGGCACCATCACCCACGTGCTGCGCCACGCGGTGCTGGCCGCCATGCAGTCCAACAGGGGAAGCATCACGCTGGCAGACCTCTCAGCCGCAGTCACCAGGCTGGCTTAGCCAAATTTTGCCGTATACATTAAATTTTTAACGTACACGTTAAAATTCACCAAAAAGTTAATATAGGAGTTAACTTTTTGAGGGGCAGCCGGCCGCCAGCCCTGAAAAAGGCCCAAAAACCGCCTGAAAATCCCTAAAAAAGGCCATTTTTAGAGGCAAAAACGGCTGCAGGCCAATAGATACGAGCGTGAGCAGCTATCAAAATAATAGTACCCGGCGCGCCATTCGCCCCGGGTCCCTAGGGCTGGATGGTCCCCACCACCTTCAGGCTGCCATCCGCCGCCGGCCGCAGCACCACGCCCTGCGCTGACGCCGGGTACACACCCGTCAGCGCCGTGATGTTGACCTGGTGCGTCACCACCACCAGCGTGCCAGGGCCGCGCCAGCGCGAGAGCAACGCGCGCGCCTGAGCGGTCTGCGCATCGCTCACCGCGCCTGACGCGATGAACGTCGAGTTGAACGCCGGCTCGTCTTTCACCACATCACCAAACGCCAGCCGTGCCGTTTCACGCGTGCGGCACCACTGCGAGCTGACGACTGCGGCGACCTCAATCTTGCGGCTGCGAAACTGCTCACCCAGCCGGCGCGCCTCTGCCCTGCCCTTGTCGTCGAGGTTG
Organism: Polaromonas sp.; assembly: GCA_965228025.1. Taxonomy (GTDB): domain Bacteria; phylum Pseudomonadota; class Gammaproteobacteria; order Burkholderiales; family Burkholderiaceae_C; genus Polaromonas. The sequence goes on from CBDDGX010000023.1 coordinate 72,217, forward strand.
CGCTGCGTGGCGCAGGCATCGAGCCTGAAACCCGCCGGGTCGCCAATGCCGGGCGCGGTCGCGTGGCGGAAGAGCACGATCGCGCCCGGCTGCTGAAGCTCAGCCCAGGCGTCTGCGGCGGTGGCCGACAAGGCAACAAGCGACAAGGCCAGCGCGGCCGTGATCCGGGGGATGGGGTTTTTCATGCCTGACAGACTGGCAAACAGCCAAATGGTTCAGCGGGCGGGACTGTCAGACTTTTCCGGCAGACAAGGCGCCCAACGCGGCGTAGGGTAAGAAGGTCGATCAACCGTGACAAGGACTTAAGCATGCAGTTCATGATGTTCATGATTCCGAAGGACTACAAGAAGGCCCCCGCCGACTGGCAGCCCGACGCCAAAGGCCCCGCGGCCATGGTCGAGATGGGCAAGTTCAACGACGCGATGCAACAGGCCGGCGTGGTGAAGTCCATCAACGGCCTGATGCCGCCTGCAGCCGGCGCCCGGGTGGCATTCAGCGGGAGCAACCCGACAGTGACACACGGGCCCTTCACGCAAACCACCGAAACGGTCGGCGGCTACTGGCTGCTTGAGCTCACGTCACAGGGCGAAGCGATTGAATGGGCAAAGAAGTGCCCGGCGCAACCCGGCGACATCATCGAGATTCGCCAGATCGCAGGGTTCTAGCTTCAGTCTGGCCACGCAGCAACCGAGCCATCGCCAGCAGCACCAGCCCGGCCACTACCCAGGTTGCATTGAATACCCCAGCACCGTCTGCGAAGTCCTTTAATCATACAATCAATAAAAAATCAATGACTTTCCCTTGATTTTTAGCGTGCCGACGCTTAAATTGGCAGAGTATTAAATTTTGCAAGGAAATAGCAATGTCAACTTGGACTGATATCGGGATAGAAGATCTAAAAAAGGAGCTTTCGTCAGGTTTGGCGTATTCCATTGCCGCGCATTTAGAAACTGTCTTAATGTCAACTTCGAAAAAAGCCTTGGACGAATACAAATTGCAACTCTCTGATCTATTTCAAAGAGTACTTCGGGAATCATCTAGCGAAGCTGCTGAAGCAGCGCGGGGATCGTCAACGATACAAAATTCCGCCTTAGAGGCGTACCACCTTGGACAACTTGGATTCGCACAGTTGCTCGCGGCGCAAGCTGCAGATAGGCGACCCGACGATGACTTTCAGGACACACTTTTTGATCCCGCTGTATCGAATTACATAAAACAGTTACTAAATCACAACCTAACCAACGTTGAACTTGTAAGCCTGACAGGAGAAAACGCATCTACAGTAAGTAGGAAATTGCGTGTATTGAGAGAGTTCGGTATTACAGATTTTCGTAAAGCTGGGAATCGAGTCGTTAATTTTTTAACGCCAGCGGCGCGAACCTATGCACAAACGAGATACGAAGCCTCGTCTGACTCCCTAAAAGACTTCAAAGAATCTGAATGGCTAACAGGATTGATGGAGGACTTAGAGCCTTTCTGGCAAGCACAAATGGACTTCGGCTCTCCCCAAGTTATGGCCAACGACAGAAGATTTGCTTTAGCTGCTTAACATGCAAAATCAAGACGTAAAACTAGGCCGCATTGTTACTTTTTATTCATTTAAAGGGGGTGTGGGCAGAACAATGGCGCTTGCCAATATTGCATTTTTAGCAGCGCTAAATGGGCATCGAGTTTTGGTAATGGACTGGGACTTAGAGGCTCCCGGGCTGGCGTACTACTTTCGTGGTCTGTTGGATGCTGCTGACGCGAAAAGTATTAAAGAAGCGCCAGGAGTCCTAAACATCTTGTGGGATTGGAGCACGGCCATTCAAAAGTGCTCAAAGAAATTAGAGTTAGAGGCTTTATCGCAGAGATATAAAAGTGGACAGCCTTTTCAGAATTGTGTTCGTCAACTAGCCGATGCTGATTACTTCCCCGAAGGTGCCGCCCTAGACTTTATTGGGGCTGGAAGCAGAGTTATTGAGGCACCTATGGCCAAATCCTATGAAGAGGCGCTTGCACACTTCTCATGGTCGGCATTTTTTGAAAAAGAGGCGGGGGGAGCGGCACTCGAGAGCCTTAGAAGTTGGGCGAAAAATAGCTACGACTTCATATTTATGGATAGTCGTACTGGCCTAGCAGATGTAGCAGGTATCTGCACAATGCAAATTCCCGACGTTGTCGCCTTATGCTTTATCCTAAATCGTCAAAATATTGATGGCGTGGCAAAAGTCGCAGCAGCAATAAGAGCAAAGCGATCAGATCAGGTTCCTCTACGAGCCATGCCTATGCGAATCGCCCGACAAAACACTTCCGAAGAAAGCGATGCTAGAGCACGCGCAATGTCCGAACTTACCCGGATTGGTGGATTTTCATTGGATGCGGTGCAGGATGACTTTCGTGCGCTGTCGATTGCAGCAGCAGAAAACGTCCCATTTTACGAGACTCTAGCGCCATTCGCGGCTCCGGATCCAACCTTAGATTTATTGACGATTAATTATTTGAGAACTGCAACTCAATTATTGGAAATACCCCTGGAGGCTCGCGACATTCATCCTGAAATGCTTGAAAGAGCGCGTCGCAGACTACAGCCGGCAATGGCCACAGTTGAATACGTTACAAAACTTGCTTCAGGGGAGCCAGCGAGAGCAATCGTAGAGCTTCAAAGACTGATAGAAAACGCGTTTGAAATAGAAATTGATGGTGGCGGCTTACAGGATGACTACGTCCAAGCGCTTGTGGAGGCAACATTCTCACTAATCACTGCACATCGATCACATATTGAAATAGTTACGATTCAAGCGCAACTTTTGAGCCTCTTAAGGCTACTAGTAGCCGAATTCCCTCAGAAATGGGACATCGTTTTAATGACGTCAATAGAAAGATATTTGACATCTTTCGGTCCATTCCTTGATACGGAAGAAGAGCAGGTTTTATTAGAAGAGCTAGACGGATTTCTGTCTCAACATGTGACTACAGTCAATAAACTCAAAAGAATATCGAACAGAAGGCGCGTGGCAAAACTTTTTCTGTACGATGAAAATGTAGAGGGAGCGCTACAGACAATTGGTGAAATGCTGGCTTTGGCCAACGTACTATCACGCGATAAAACTCTTTCTTTAGACCAATATGAAGAAATCCTAGTTGCCGAGATAGACGCCAAGCTAATCAGAGGTGACGCACTGTTGGTAAGACAAGACTTGCACGCCGCTTATGAGGAGTTTGATGGTGGTCTGTATCGAGCGTCTCAGGCCGGGGCCGCATCCTTTAAACCAGAGATTTGTAGAATTAAGTTCGACTTGCACAGTCGCTTAGCGCAAGCCCCACCGCAGATATTTCCGATTTCCGTTGCTGCAGAACATGCAGTCCAGGCATACAAATCCATAGCGCACTTACCACTCGGAATTGGTGTACTTCGTTTTCAAAAACTTGCGAGCGTAGTACTACAAGAAAATAACCAATCTCGAATACTTGAATACTACGAAGCTGTTATAGACGGCCCAGAGCGAAATTCAAAGGTTCAACTTGCAAATTATTTTGGACGCCAAACTCGATCAATTTCCGAATTTTTTACAACAGCTTTGCACACAGCGCAATCTCTTTCCCAGAACCAAGACGAACGAATATCTAAAGTGCTGACGTGGATTATTGAAATCTGTGAGCTGATCTTAAAAATATTGGACAGGAGACGCCATACGATCGGCGATAAGGCAGGACTAGAACTCGCAGAGGCAATATCCAGCGTCCTTTCGTCAGTGCATATGCGGAATATGCAACTTCAAGAACAAGACTGGCAAGATGCCATTAATGCATTGGTCAAGTCCCGTAGGGGCTCAAGCACTATACCTTCGAGATCATGATATTTTCAGAGGAGCAAAAGATTGATGGCCAAGCTCCAGCTCGTTTGTTTTTAGAGTTGTGGCGGATCGTCGGTGCCTGGAGCCCAGCATTTCGCGGCTTAGCAAGAATCCCAGATCAAGATTTTTTCAAAAGGTTGGTAACCATACTTCGGGAAAATTGCGGCACGACCGCTACCAAACTAATTAGGAGTTTGCTGAGCGAATCCCCCTCAACAAATGAGGAGCGTAGTAAATATTTACTTGCAATGGAAGCTATTGACGATCTTTATTATGAGATTCACCCGCGTGCAGTAAAACCACCCTCAGGCACTCTATTAAAAGAAAAGCCGCCCAATTGGCTAAATGTTCAAAGTGATTTTCGTCGAAGGCATGGGCATTTTTCGGAGGATGAGAAAAGTCGCGTAATTCCTAGGGGACCACTGCAGCGGGGATGCAGGGCGGAATATGCTTCTTACGGGGATTCTTTAGCAGATCGATTTGCAGCTTTATCTGTAGTACCCAACACGCTTTATGAGGCTGAGCGGGAAATCAAGGTTATTCAGCAAGTCATTGGTGTGAGCGGCGCGGAAGGTGTAGTTCCGGGCGCAGAGAGGGGTTCAGAATCTGTACTGTTTATGCCAATAGCAGAAAACCCAGGGGATCTTCTATTGGCGGCAAATCCACGAACCAGTGGGTTGTTTATGAGTTGTACGTTTTCGCCAAGCATCAACCCCGCCCAACGTCTGCTCGACATATTGGAGGCTGCCGGACCTACAGACATAGGAATAGCTCCGGAACTCGTGATGGATGAAATCTGCGCTGACCAAGTAGCGCATAGCATTGTTAGTTCAAAATTCCCACCAAGGCTTTTACTAGCTGGCAGTGGGTTGTCCGAAAAAAAGGAGAATGGTCAATCGTGGAACGAGGCACGAATACTGAACAAATCTGGGAAAGAACTCTGGCGTCAAAGAAAAATTTGGCCCGCCGGAATAACCAAAGCCAGAGCTATTGAATATGGGCTTCCAGATCCTGGCGATAGTCTTATTCTTGAAGACACTGCTGCGGGCAATTTGATATGGGTAATGGACATAGATGCTCTGGGGAGGTGCATAGTTTTAATTTGCCAAGATCTGGAATCTGCACCTCTTTCAGACGATTTAATTCGCCACTATCAACCCGACTGGGTATTTTCACCAGTTCTTGATAGGGGAGTCGTTGTAGGTCGCTGGGCTCACCAACGCGCATTCAGTTTAAGTTCTCGTTCTCAGGCCAGATTTATTATTTCTGGTAGCACCTCGCTTGCATCCCCAGGATCTCTAAACGTGGATTGCGGTTTGGCAATTGGTCCAAAAGAGCCGCGCGACGAAAAAGATAAGACTCGCGTGTATCAAAACGTACGTGCGGACAAAGGGACAACTTCTAAATTCACAATTATCAAATGGCGGTCTGGCGTGTGGGAGGAAACCTCAGTAAATCCCTAGCAAAAGTCCTCGCTGCTCCATGCATAGTCTGCAACTTAGAGAGTGCATCAAAAATCACTAGCAGTTTTGCTCCTAACTCTTCCGTTGGTATATATTTGCCGCCGCAAAGCCCAAGCAAACACAACCCCCAACACCACCATCACCCCACCCCCAATCGCAATCATCACGCTGCTGCCCAGCCGCCCGATGAATGCACCGACCAGCACCACGCCGACCGACTGGCCGAGAAACAGCATGGATGCAAACAGCGACACCGCAGTGCCGCGTGCCTCGGGGGCCATAGCCGTGGCGTTGGCCTGCATGGTGTTGTGAAACATGAAGAAGCCAAAGCCTGCGAGCAAGACCGCCAGCGCAGCCAGTTGCCAGTGAAGCGTGAGGGCCATAAGCAGGCCGCCTGCACCAATCATCAACCCGCCCGCCAGCGCCATGCCTGCCTGGCCAAGGCGGGCAATCAAGTGCCGGGCCGTCACCATGAACAGCACGCCGCCCAGGCCGAAGACGGACACCACTGCACCTGACTTGGTGAGTGACAGGCCGAGCTTCAAATGCACATGGGTGGCATAGATGGCAAGTGCGCCGTACACTGCCGCACCCTCAATCAGCGCCAGCCCCAGCACCACACGCGCCCACGGGTATTTGAAGATGCCCAGCGTCTGCATGATGAAGTTGGGGCGGGGTTTGTCGTCAGCCGGGTTGGCGGCGGCTTGCACTGGTGCGGCTTGTGACTGAACCAGTTCTTCGACCTGCTGCCTGCGCAGGTCAAGCCACAAAAAGCCGCCGACCACCGCAAACAGCAGCGTCAAAAACACAAAACACCAGCGCCAGCCGAAAGCGTCAGTGATGATGCCGCCCATCATCTGGCCGAACACCAGGCCCAGGGTGTTGCCCAGGCCGGTACGGGTCAGCATCTCTTGTACGCGGTGGTTGGGCACCGAGTCACCCACCCAGGCCATGGCCAGTGGGATCAGGGCAGCGGTGCCGAAGGCGGTGAGAAAGCGCGAGAACAGCAAAAAATCAAGGCTGGCCGCGACGACAGACAAAATGCAGCCCACCGCGCAGAACAGCGTGGCCCAGGTGACCACGCGAAACTTGCCCAGCCTGTCGCCCAGCGGGCCATACAGGAGCTGCGCCACGCCATAAGTCACGGCATAGACCGACACCACCTGCGCGGCCTGGCCCAGGCTGACGCTGAACACGCGTGACAGCTCTGGCAGCATGGCATCGCAAATGCGCTGTGCCGCAATGCTGGCAAACGCGGCGCATGACAGCAGCAGGATGGAGCGGTTGGTGGCGGCTGAAACCGTACCGGCGGGGTTCTTCACTTGCAAACCAAAGCCTATCTGCCGACCCAAAGCGCTTCGATCTGCACCAAGACCTGAACCAGGCTGCCCACGGCGCTTATCTTTGCGAGCACGCCCCATACCCTTGACGAGGTCTGCATGTACACCGTGGCAGAGCGCCACAGGCCCACGCTGACCCACGTGGCAACAGCCAGCGCCAAAAGAGTGATGGCCACCAGGGCCAGCGTTGCTGAAGCCAAAAGGGCACCTACCGCAGCGCCCACAAGAACGCTGAGCACGAGCAACACAAACTGAAGCGCCCAGCCCACCAGCCAGTAGCTGACCGCCAGGCGATAACCGCCGCCCCAGTAACGCCAGAAAAACTGCCGCAGCCAGCCTCTCCCGCTGCTGCTATCGCTGCCGTCTTGCGCAGGCCCACCGGGCTGGCCTGATGCGCCTGGCTGATCAGGCGGGCCTGGCTGATTGAAACCATCGCTCATCGCACCCCCCAGCCTTGTTAAATGTCATCGCGCCGCTTGAGTGACCATGCAAAAAACACGCCCTCAAGGGCCATTATTGCCCCGCCTCCCGCGATGACGGCACTGCTGCCTATGAGGGCAATCAGGCCCGCAGCCAGCACCACACCAATCGACTGGCCCAGAAACAGCGCCGATGAAAACAGCGACACACCTGTGCCGCGGTTTTCTGCCGACATGTTGGTGGCGGTGGCCTGCATGGTGTTGTGAAACATGAAAAAACCAAAACCGGCAAACAGGCTGGCCGGAATCGCAGGCAGCCAGTGCGGCGTGAAGGCAATCACCAGCGCACACACACCGAGCACACCGCCGCCCAATACGACCAGGCCCTGCTGGCCGAAGCGGGCGATCAGCCTGCGGCCCATGGCCATGTAGAGCATGCCGCCCAGGCCAAACAGCGAGACAACGGCACCCGCAACCGAGAGCGATAAACCCAGCTTGTTGTGCAGGTGCGAGGCCCAGATGGCCAGCACGCCGAAGCCAACGGCGCCTTCAACTATGGCCATGACCAGCACAATGCGTGACCACGGGCCGCTGGCAATGCGCCAGGCCTGGGCGATGAAGCCTGCCTGCGCCACGGCCTGCACCGCCTCAGCGCCTGCGTGCTGGCGCTGGGGCAACAGCGAGACGCCCTGGCGGCGCAGGTCGGTATAGAGCAAGGTGCCAACCAGCGCGAACAGCACCGTGAGAAATGCAAAACACCAGCGCCAGCCAAATGCATCGGTCAGCAACCCGCCCAGCAACTGCCCAATGACGAGGCCCAGCGTGCTGCCCAGGCCGGTTTTGGTGAGCATCTCCTGCAGGCGGTCATCAGGCACCGAATCACCCACCCAGGCCATGGCCAGCGGAATCATGCCGGCTGCACCTACGGCGGTGAGAAAGCGTGCGAACAGCAACACATCAAGCGTGCCCGCAAACGCGGCGACGGCGCTGCCCACGCTGCAGAAAAAAGCGCACAGCGTGACGATGCGGTACTTGCCCAGCCTGTCACCCAGCGGGCCAAAGATGAGCTGGCAGATGCCGTAGGTGATGGCAAACACAGACACCACTTGCGCGGCCTTGGGCAGGCCGACGGCAAACACACGCGACAGCTCGGGCAGCATGGCATCGCAAATGCGCTGCGTGACCATGCTGGAGAACGTGGCCGTTGACAGAAGAAGAATGGAGCGCCGGGTGGCGGCGGAGACGGGGTCGGGAGAGGTCACTTGGGAGTGGGGAATGTCAGTCAGAAGTTGTTATTGCGGACTTGATCCGCAATCCACAGCGGCGCATGAATACGGGGTCATGGATTGCGGGTCGAGCCCGCAATGACAGAGCTGAGGCAGTGCAGCACGGTGGTGTGTGCCTATTTGACCGCTGCGGCGCGGCGAATGTCCGCCACAGCTTTGTCGAGGGCACCCACCAGCGTGGCCTGCACGTTGTCTTCCGACACACGCGCTTTGAAGCTCGCAGATTCCCTGGCAGAAAACTCTTCGCCACCGACCTTGCCGCTGATACGAACATAAACCAGCTTGTCCTTCATCATTTCCGCAAAGCCCCTGCCCACCAGGCCAGTGTCCGGCATGCCCTGTATGGTGACTATGGTCGGGTCAAGAACATTGACGGTGAATTTATCGAGCGTGATCGTTTTGCCTGCAAGGTCGGCAGAAGCGTTGTTGTGCAGCCATGCTTTCAGCAGGTCGGGCACAGGCGGCACCAGGGTGTCGTCGCCGTACGTTCGGGTTTCGCCGTAAGAGCCGCCACTCATGGATGACACGCGCTCATCGGCAGGCCGTGCATCAACAAGCACAAAGCTGGTCTTGTCTGGAACAGCCGCAGCAATCTTCGGGTTGAGCTTGACGCTGGCGGTTGAGCCGCAAGCGACAAGATTTAATGACAGAACAGCGGCGACGGCATAAACAGGGAAAGAGCGCATAAAGGCCTCTGAAAATGGAAACAGGCTAAACGCCGGTGAGAGATGCGGCGTCATGGATTGCGGGTCGGGCCCGCAATGACAAGACGGGGAAATATCAAATCGCCTTGCCCAGCCGCGCCACACCTTCCTTGATCTTCTCAACATCAGCCGTGGCAAAACTCAGGCGGAAGGTAGACACATCAGGGTTGGCCGCAAAGAAAGGCGCACCGGGCACAAAGGCGACGCCCTGCTCTATCGCGCGTTTGGCAAACTCGCCGGCGTCTTTCACCTTGCCGCCCTTGCCTGTGAGCCTGGCCCAAAAGAACAGTCCGCCCTGCGGCTGCGTGAATTCGACGGCGTCGCCCAGCTCGCGCGTGAGCGCCTCGCCCATGGCACGGGCGCGTTCGGCGTAAACCTTGCGCACGTTGGCGAGTGTGGCGGGCATGCGGCCTGCCTTCAGGTATTGGGCCGCAGTGGCCTGGGCGAAGGTGCTGGTGTGGGCATCACTGAACTGCTTGCACATGACGGCGTTGGCCATGAGGGCTGCGGGTGCGATCATCCAGCCCACACGCAGGCCTGGCGACAGCACCTTGCTGAGCGAGCCGCAATGCGCGAGCAGCTCGCGGCTGCCGGGCACGGTGGCGCTCAGGGCCAGCAGCGAGGGCGGCGGTGCCTCGCCAAAGTACAGGTCGCCGTACGGGTCGTCTTCAACCACCAGCGTCTGGTATTTGACGGCGAGTTCGAGGACCTTCTTGCGGCGCTCAAGGCTGAGCAGCGCGCCGCTGGGGTTGCCGAAGGTGGGGATGAGGTACACAAATTTGGGCTTGTGTTCGGCCATCAGTTTTTCAAGCTGCTCGGTGTCAACGCCGTTGCCGTCGACCGGTGCGCTGATGAGCTCTGCGCCGTAAAGGCGAAAGCACTGGATGGTGGCCAGAAAGGTGGGGCCTTCAACAATGACCTTGTCGCCGGGCGAAATCATGCATTTGCCGAGCAGGTCAAGCGCCTGCTGGCTGCCCGTGGTGACGATGAGTTCATTGGGCGCAACGGTGACGACGGTACCGGGCCGGCCTTCGCCCTTGGTGGCCATGAAGTGGCTGAGCTGCTGGCGCAGGGGCTCGTAGCCTTCAGTCGCGCCGTACTGCAGCGCGCCGCCGGGTTCTTCCTGCAGGGCTTTGGCGGAGGCCTCACGAATGCCCTCAACGTCAAACATGGCGGGGTCCGGAAAGCCGCCCGCAAAGCTGATGATGCCGGGCTTGCCCAGCAGTTTGAAGAGTTCGCGGATGGCAGAGGTTTCGACGCTGTTCAGGCGGTCGGCAAATTGCAATGGCATGGGTGAGGTCTCGGAGTGCTTTTGGGGGAAGGCCTGGGGCCTGCCCTATTGTCGCCAATTGCGGTTGGCGGCATCGGACCGGGGACAAGTGTGGCGAATTTTCATGGTGCGACGATGGATCAGATTGCTGTTCCGGGCAGGCCACCAACGTCCACTTAATCGCTTTAAAACGATTAATTGCATTTATTGTTTATTTACGATAAAGTGTAAATATCGCTTAAAAGTGGTAATGCCCATGAACACATTCACGACTTTCCCCGTCCTGTCACCCGCACAACTCTCGGTGCATATCAAGTCGCTACGCAAGGCGCGCGGGCTCACGCAAGCCGCGCTGGGTGAGCGCATCGGCGTGAAACAGGTGCGCATGGCCGATATTGAGAACAACCCGGCAGCTGTCAGCCTGGACCAGCTCCTGCAGGTATTGCACGCACTGGATGCGCGCTTGCTGCTGGCCGACACGCAGCTCTACGCAAGCCATGCACCGGTGCCGCCGCCATCAGCACAAAGCCCTTCTACCGACTGGTAACAGGCAGCAACAGCATGGCATTCAAAGACCTCGACGTATGGATGAACGGCCAGCACGTGGGCCAGTGGTTCTGGACGCGCACCGGCACCCCCGGCCTGCATTACGAAACGGGCTGGGTGCAGTCGCCCAACGCACGGCCCCTCTCCGTGTCCTTACCCATACCCGCTGGCGGCGGCGACGTGATGGGCGCAGCTGTTGAAAATTACTTTGACAACCTGCTGCCGGACAGCAGCCGCATTCGCGAACGGCTACGCAGGCGCTTCAGGTTACCTTCAACAAAGGCTGCAGACTTGCTGGCCGCTATCGGGCGTGATTGCGTCGGAGCCGTGCAGCTGATGCCGGCAGGTGTGGAACCACCGCGACATGACCAGATCGACAGCACACCTTTGACAGACACACAGGTCGAAAAGATCATTGCAGATGTAGACAACGACACGCCGGACGAACAGGCGATAGCGCATGACTTTCGTATCTCCATTGCTGGTGCGCAAGAGAAGACAGCGCTTCTGCGAATTGGTGAACGCTGGCACCTGCCCGAAGGTGCGACACCTACAACCCACATTTTCAAGTTACCGCTCGGCCTGATAGGCAACATGCGCGCCGACATGACGGACTCTGTGGAAAACGAGTGGCTGTGCGCCAAACTTCTTGGCGAACTTGGCTTCAACGTCGCTGCTACAGAAATGGCGCTGTTCGGCAGCCAGAAAGTGCTGGTCGTCGAGCGTTTTGACAGGCGATGGATGGACAACAGTCGCTGGATTACGCGCCTGCCGCAAGAGGATTTTTGTCAGGCCAATGGGTGGTCGGGTGATCTGAAATATGAAAGCGATGGCGGACCCGACATGCGCGCCGGTTTCACGCTGCTGTCAGGCAGCAACAACGCCAGGGCAGACAGCCTGCAGTTTGCACTGGTGCAGCTCGCCTTCTGGATCATGGCCGCCACAGACGGCCATGCCAAAAATTTCTCGATCTTTCTCGAACGCGGTGGCGGCTACCGCATGACGCCGCTGTACGACGTGCTGTCGGCCTGGCCCATCATCGGCAATGGGCCGAACCAGGTCAGCCCGCGCCGCGCCAAACTGGCGATGGCCCTGCGTAGCAAGAACGCGCACTACAACCTGCAGGAAATCCATACCCGGCACTGGGAGACGGTGGCACGGCAAAGCGGCGTGCCCCATGCCTTCGACAGCATGGTGGCGCTGGTGCTGCAGGTGCCTGATGCGCTTGAACGGGCCGAGGCCTTGCTGCCCAAGGGCTTTCCTGCCAAAGTGTTCAAAAGCATACGCGCCGGTATGCTCGCACAGGCCCGGCGGTTTACAGATGAGATGACCTGAAGGAAACCCCATGACGCTCGACATCAAAACCTTCCCGCCCGTGCGCCTGGCTTACATGCGCTATACCGGCCTTTAATGGAGGTGTACCGTGAAGACTTTGAGATGGACCCGAACACCTTTGTGTTTGGTTGCCTGCTGTGCGTGCCTGTGAAGGCCTGAGAAAAGCGCTTCGTTGCACGGACTAGAAGCCCTGCACAGTGACGAAATTTTCAATCGGCTCGCGCGGCATGGCGAGTTCATTCAGGGCTGCGGTTTCATCTGCGTAACCCAGGGACATGCCGCACACCACAACGCGGCCGGGCGGCAGCTTCAACTGGGCGGCAATGACGGGTGTGTAACGTGCAAACGATACCTGTGGGCAACTGGCGAGACCGCGGGCCACAGCAGCAAGCATCACGTTTTGGACGAACAGGCCACAGTCAAGCCAGCTGTGCTTGTGCAGTTGCCCATCAATGGTGAAGACCAGTCCCACGGGGGCATCAAAAAATACAAAGTTGCGGGCTGTTTGCCGCGCACGCGCAGCGGCATCGGCACGGTCTATGCCCAGCACCCCGTAGTAGCGCTTGCCAAAGTCATCCTGCCGGGCCACGCAGGCCAGCGGCAAGGCCTCAGGAAAGTGCGAAAAGGGCGGCACGATGTTGTCTGCATGGGCCTGCAGCAAGGCCTGGCTCAGGCTTTGTTTGTGCTCGCCGGCCAGTACGTGCACATGCCAGGGTTGCGTATTGGAATTGCTGGGCGCGGTACCGGCAACCGCCAGTATGTCTTCTACCAGCGCACGTGGCACGGCATCAGGCCGGAAGGCGCGTACGCTTTTGCGCTGGCGCATCACGCTGTCCATCAAGGTCGTGCGGGGGCTGGATGTATCGGGGGTCATGGGCAGGTCTTTAAAAAGGTGCGTGATGGTGACACAGGCCCCACCAAATGCGAAGTGAAGCCTGCGCAAGCCCATGTTGAAGCGCGTGCAACTACATCGGACCCTCGAGCGCCCGCGCAGCCTGCACGATCTGTTCACGCAGCCAGATGTGGGCCGGGTCATGCTCGCTGCGGCCATGCCATACCACCCGCACAGTGGCGCCTGAGGCAGGGTAAGGCAGGGCCTTGACGACGATGTCGCGGGTGCTGGCGAATTCCGCCGCCAGCGAGGACGGAATGATGGACAGCATGTCGCTGCCGCGCAGCAGCGTGGGTATGACCATGGAGTGCGGCACGGTGATGCGCATATGTGGCACCACCCCGGCAGCAGCAACCGCATCTTCCAGCGCATGGCGATCAAACATTTCGGACTGCCGGGCCAGCCCGCGTTCAACAATAAAGCCGCTGACAGCGCCCTCCTCCTGCCCACCCAGAGAAACGGTGACCAGCGGATAGCGCCCAAGGTCATCTACCCGAACCTGGCGCCGCCCGATGGGGTGGCCCTTGCGCATGACCAGCACCTCTTCCTGCGTCCACGCGGGCAACGACTGAAAGCGCGCCGGTACCTCGGCAAAAATGCCTATGGCGAGGTCAATGCGTCCCACATCAATCTGCTCTGCAAGGTCGAGCCGAGTTGAAGGCCGTATCACCAGGTTGATGGCCGGCGCGGTGCCTTCAAGTTGCAGGCTCAGCCGCGACAGCAGCACGGCGGTGACGTAATCATTGGCGGCAATGACAAACTGCCGCGATGCGCTGGCCGGGTCAAACGGCATGACGCCCAGGGTGTCACGAATGCGCTGGAGGGAATCGCGCAATGGCGCGGCAATGGCCAGTGCGCGTGCGGTAGGCTCCATGCCTTTGGCTGTTCGCACGAAGAGCTCATCCTGAAGGGTCTCACGCAGTCGGGCCAGCGCATGACTGACCGCCGACTGGCTCAAATGCAGGCGTTTGCCCGCGCGCAGCAGGTTCTGCTCTTCAAACACGGCGTCAAACACCCTCAACAGGTTGAGGTCAATCCGGCCCAGATCCATAGGTTTGCCCTTTTCCACCATATTGCACGGTATGCATTTTGCTCTTGCAAATTGACCGCTTCCGCAAAAAAACCCTGCGTGCCACATTTACGTCGCCAGCACCACCATTCAACCCACAGGGAAAAAAGCCATGAGCCACTTCAACAATATCTCGCGCCGCCAGCTTGGTAAAAACATCGCCATGGCAGGCGCAGCCTTTGCCGGCGTGCCTGGTATGGGCCATGCCCAGACCGACGGCAGCGTGGGGAAAATCATCGTCGGCTACCCCGCAGGCGGCACGCTGGACCAGACCGCCCGCCGTGTGTCAGAAGCCTGGCGCGCACAGGGCAAAGCGTATGTCGTCGATAACCGCGCCGGCGCTGCGGGGCGTATAGCCAGCACCCAGCTCAAGCGCGAGCGTGCCGACGGCAGCATGCTGCTGTGCACGCACACCTCGGCGCTGACCATCTACCCGCACGTCTACACCAAGCTGGCCTACAACCCGACCACCGACTTTCGCCCCATCAGCCCGATTGCAGCAGCCACCTGCGCACTGGCCATCAGCACCGCGGTGCCCGATAGCGTGAAGACACTGGCGGACTACGTTCGCTGGGTCAAGGCCAATCCCGGCGGTGCCACCTACGCATCGCCTGCAGCAGGCTCAATGGCGCACTTTCTGGGCTACCGCCTTGATCAGGCCGCAGGCATGAAACTCACGCACGTCGGCTACCGCGGCTCTGCCCCCGCCATGCAGGATCTGCTGGGCGGGCAGATTCCGGCCTATCTGGGTTTTGTAGGCGACTTTCTTCAATACACCGGCAGCGGCAAGCTGCGCATACTGGCAGTGACGGGTGAAAAGCGTTCACGCTTCATGCCCGATGTGCCGACGTTTATCGAACTCGGCTTTCCTCATGTGACGGGCACCGAAACCTATGGCCTGTTTGCCCCCCCACAAACGCCGGATGCCATCGTCGCGGCGCTCGGTGAAGCCACGCGCGCAGCATCAAAAGAACCGGCTCTGGTGGCAGGGTTTGCGCAGATCGGGATGGACGCCATCTCGATGACCCCGGCCAGCTACAGCCAGCTGATCGCCAAAGACCTTGAAACCTGGCGGCCCGTGGTGCTGGCGTCGGGATTCAGGTCGGAGGAATAAGCGCAGCCGATACGGACAACACGACATGCCCACGAACAGAGACAAGCTCATCGCACTGAGCATTCCCTTCCTGCAGGAAATATGCGACATGACTGCCGGCACGGCCACTGAACAGTGGCTCAACAGGACAAAGGGCCCGGGCAGCGCGTTATATGACGACATGGCGCAGTTGATTAGCCTGGGCGTCCAGGAAGGCTGGGCGGCCAATCAGGAGATAGGCGGACCACGCTACAGGCGCAGCCGCATTTTTGAGCCCACTGCCGAGACACTATATTTCAGCATCACCGCCGTTTATATGGACAGCACCGGCAACGACCAGGGCAACCCGGAAGGCAGCCTGCGCGGGGAATACCATGCCCACCCCTATGGTGAGTTCAATCTGGTGGTGCCCCTGAACGATGGTGCCATGCTGGCCGGGCCCAATGGTTGGTGTGGTCCGGGCTGGACTGCACCGCCGCCGGGCAGCCACCACTACCCCGAGGTCAAAGGCGGCGCGGTAATTGCGCTGTTCTTTCTGCCCGCAGGACGAATCTCTTACGCCATCCAGCCTCCCTGATGCCGCACCTGTGCGGCTAGACTCGGCTGCATGAAAGCAGCCGCCATCACCCCGTTTTTTGCCACCCTCAAAGCCGCCAACCCCGAGCCGCTGACCGAGCTTGAATACACCAGTGTCTTTGAACTGCTGACGGCCGTTCTGCTGTCAGCACAGGCTACCGATGTGGGTGTGAACAAGGCGACGCGAAAGCTCTTCCCGGTGGCCAATTCACCGCAGGCCATTCTTGATCTGGGCATTGACGGCCTCAAGGAATACATCAAGACCATAGGCCTGTATCACTCCAAAGCCAAACACCTGATGGAGACCTGCCGCATGCTGGTAGATCAGCACGGCGGCGTGGTGCCGCGCACGCGCGAGGCGCTGGAGGCCCTGCCGGGCGTGGGCCGTAAAACAGCCAACGTGGTGCTGAACTCCGCTTTTGGTGAAGCAACCATGGCGGTCGACACACACATCTTTCGCGTCAGCAACCGCACAGGCCTGGCACCGGGCAAGAACCCGCTGCAGGTTGAGATGCAGTTGCTCAAACGTGTGCCGGCCGAATACCTGGTTGATGCGCACCACTGGCTGATCTTGCATGGGCGTTATGTGTGCGCGGCGCGCACGCCTCGCTGTTGGGAATGTGCCGTCAGCCCTTATTGCGATTACACGCCGAAGACGCCCCGGCCTGATTGATTTTGAGAAAGGTCTCGCGCTGACTGTCATTGCGGACTCGATCCGCAATCCATGCTGAACGAAGCGGGGATGGATCCCGGATCAGGTCCGGGATGACAGAGAAGAAATTAAGCCCGAATCCGAATCAGTCGGCACCCCATGGAGGGCGGATCGGCATTCAGTCCAGGCTGATATTGCCTTGCTGCACCAGTTGTTGGTAAGTCACGGCCTTGCTCTGTGCGTTGGCCAGGATCTCGGCCTTTGACCAGGCCAGCGGCTCAAACGCAAAGGTTTCAAAGCGCGCACGTATGCCAGGGTCGGCTATCGCCTGGATCACATCGGCATTGATCTTTCTGCCCAGCGCGTCAGCCATGCCTTTGGGTGCCAGCAGCACGGCAAACGAACTGACCTCGAGCTTTGGAGGGCCGCCCGCTTCTGCGACGGTGGGTACATCAGGCATCTGGGGAATGCGTTTGGGCGCGGCCACCGCGATGTAGCGCAATTTGCCGGCCTGATAGGCGGGCCTGCTTGATGGCAGGGTGCCCAGGCTCCAGTTCACTTCACCTGAACTCACGCCGATAAAGAGCTGGCTCACATCCTTGTAGGCTACGTGCTGCATCTTCACGCCCGACAGCCCTTCGAGCATCACGCCACCCAGATGGCCCGGGCTGCCCACGCCCCATGAGCCATAGGTCACGTTGCCATTGGCTGCTTTTGCGCCGGCCACCAGGTCAGCCATGGACTTCCACTTCGACTCGGTTGATACAGCGACAAAAAATGGCGTGCGGAAAAGGGCGGCGACAGGATCGAAGGTGTCCAGCGTTTTGAAGTTGCGCTGCTTGTACAGATAGGGCAACAGGCTCACCTGCTCGCTATCCAGCAGCAACAGCGTGTAGCCGTCGGGAGCGGCTCTTTTTGCCGCATCAATGGCAATAAAACCACCGCCACCGGGGCGGTTGTCGACGACCACACGCTGCATCCATTTTTTTGAAAGAACTTCGCCGACCATGCGCATCACGGCATCGGGGCCGCTGCCCGCAGCAAATGGCGTGATGATGGTGACGGGTTTGCTGGGGTAGCCATCTGATCCCGCCTGAGCGAGTGCCATGCCGCCAGTTGTCGCCATGACCAGGGCTGCAAGGCTCTTCAAAAGGGTGCGTTTGTTTTTCATGTTTGTCTCCTCCGTTCGGGTTGTAAAAATAAGGCAAAAAATCAGGATCAGCTCCGGCCAGACTCCTCAGACTCTCTCCAGATCCCCAACGCAAGCTGCGCAGGCCGGTCTGACATGCTGAACAGCACGGCGTCTTCGCCGGCCACATGCCGCGCATCTACCCATGAGGGCACCATGAACACATCGCGCGGTCCCCAGCTGATGCGTGTGCCGCCCACGTCGCTGTAGCCACTGCCTTCGACCACGCAATACACGGTGGCGTCTGTGCTGCGGCAGGCCGTGCCTTCAAAGCCTTTGGGCAACATCTGCATGAAGGCACCAATCGTCGGTGTGGGCCACCCGCCTGTGCCGGGGTGCGCAAAACGCATGCGAATGCCGTGAGCCGGATGCAAAGGGCCGTTCGCCAGCAAACGCTCAAGCGTGCTGCGCGTCTGCGCATAGGGGTAACGAAACACCGGGTTTGCCAGGCCCGCGCGGTAGTCCACCGGCAGCAGATTGCCGGCGTAACGGGCGAGCGAATCGTCTTCGGCACGCGCGGGCAGCGGCGATGCGGGTTGATGCTCGGAGAACGCGGCATCAAACAGCTTGATGATGGGAACGTCCAGCCCATCGAACCAGATCACCGCCTCTTCACCTGGGTTGCCGTGGTCATGAAACGTCCATGAGGGCGTGATCACAAAATCACCTACATGCATGGGCGTGCGCTCGCCATCGACCGAGGTGTAGGCGCCCTCGCCTTCCATGATCAGGCGCACGGCAGTCGCGGTGTGGCGGTGCACCGGCGCGATCTCGCCCGGCAGCAGCAACTGCAGGCCGGCGTAAAGCGAGTGTGTGATGGACGATGCGCCGCGAAGGCCGGGGTTCTCGAGTACCAGCACGCGGCGCTCGGCTTCTGCGGCGGTGATGAGTTCACCGGCCTGCATCAGGCGGGCACGCGCGGCTGCCCAGGGCCAGTGACAGGGCACGCAAGGCGTGCGCGGCTCCCGGGGCACGAGGTCACCCAGCACCTCCCAGAGCGGCGCCATGTTCTCGGCGTCAATCGTTTTGTAGAAAGCCTGGCGTTCGCTGGAAGGCTGCTGCATGGAGGAACTCAATTCGCCACCGCGGGTTTGATGAGCACTTGCATCTCGCCCAGGCCCTCGATGCGCGCGCTGAACTGGTCATCCGCCTGTATCGGGCTGACGCCCTCAGGCGTGCCGGTGAAGATCAGGTCGCCAGGGTGCAGCGTGTAAAACCGCGATGCAAATTCGATCAAGGCCTGCACACCCAGTATGAGTTCGCTGGTGCTAGTCTTCTGCCGGGTCTGGCCGTTGATGCGCAGCTCCATCGCCAGCTGGCCGGGGTCGGCTATTTCGTCTGCCGTGGTCAGCCAGGGGCCAAGCACCGTATAGCTGTCGGGCGACTTGCGCAGGCTGCGCTCTTCGGGGCCGCGTATGGTGATGTCCAGGCCAATGCTGTAGCCGGCCACATAAGACAGCGCGTCTGCCGCCTTGACGTTGCGCGCGGTTTTGCCAATGACGGCGACCAGCTCGATCTCATGGTCTGTGCGCCTGTCGGGCAAGACCAGCGTCACGCCTTCGGCCGCACCGTTGAGCGAGCTGTTGGCCTTTAAAAAGAGGCCCGCACGCTGGATGTGGCTGATCTGGTTGTCATGGTGCAGGTTGGGGTCGTCCAGCACCTCCTGCAGGTGCTTCACATAGTTGACAGGGGCGGCAATGATCTTGCCGGGGTTGGCCACCGGCGACAGCAATTTGACCTGCGCCAGCGGCAAGCGTGCGGCTGATGCCTTCAGTGTGCCAATCCGCTCGCGGAGCTGCGGCAGGTGGGCCACCAGCTGGTCGTGTATCGGGTAGGGGTAACGCAGCGCGGGCAGCACATCGAGCGCCGCTGTGACGTCAAGCACCTCATCACCTTCAACAATGCCGAGCCGGTTGTCATTGAATCTGCAAATCTTCATCACATGTCCCTGTAAAAAATCAAAAACGATCAGGCGGCGTCATACAGCCAGGCCAGGCTCTCGTAGCCCTGTTCGGTTGTGCGCGGCATCAGCATCTGGTTGCGCAGTTCGCGCGCCACGCCTTGTGCGTGGTAGACCTCGCCATACATTCGGGCCGTGAGCTGCACGCGCCCCGTACGCAGGTAGCGCTCGCTCTGGTAATCGACAAACGCAGCCTCGATGTTTTCACTGGCGCGGCTGATATGGCCTGCCAGGCTGACGGCGTCTTCCATCGCCATCGCAGCGCCCTGCGCCATGTACTGCAGCATGGGGTGGGCCGCATCGCCCAGTAGCGTGACGCGCCCGCGGCTCCAGGTGTCGACAGGGTCACGGTCACACAGCACCCACATGCGCCAGGTTTCAATCCTGTCCAGCATGGCTTTCACTGCCGGGCAGTTGTTGGCAAAACGGGCATGCAGTTCAACGGGGTCGGCAGAGGCATCCCAGCCCTCTACATATTTGTCACTATGAAACACCGCCACCAGGTTGAACAGCTCGCCACGCCGCAGCGGGTACTGCACGAGGTGGTTGCGTGGGCCAGCCCAAAGCACCATGTCGTTGCGCCGAAGTTCAACCGGCACGTCTTCCATCGGCAGCACCGCGCGGTAGGCAATGTGCCCCGACACACGCGGCTTGCCGTCATCCAGCAGCTGCTTGCGCACGGGTGACCAGAGGCCGTCACAGCCGACGAGCGCCCTGCCCGTGTGACTGTCGCCGCCTTCGGTGCGCACCGTCACCTGGCTGCCGTCGTCCTCAAAGCCCAGCACCTTCTGGCTGGTTCGCATGGTGATCAATGATTGTTTGCGGCACTCATCGACCAGCACCAGGTGCAGGTCGGCGCGGTAAATGACGGCATAGGGTTTGCCAAAGCGCGCTTCAAACGGCTGGCCCAGGGGCATGCTGGTGACCTGTGCGCCGGTGAGGCCGTCCATCATCACCAGGTTGTCGGGGTAAGACACCAGTTTGTCGATGCGCTCCGTGATACCCAGTTCGTCAAACATGCGAAAGGCATTGGGGCCCAGCTGGATGCCGGCGCCTATCTCTGCAAACTCTCTGGCCTGCTCCAGCAGCAGCACCCTTTGGCCACGCTTCGCGAGCATGAGGGCGGCGGCGCAACCGCCTATGCCGCCGCCGGCAATGATGATGGGTAACGGGCTACTGGCCGCGTTCTGGTCTGCGTTCGTCAATGTCTGTCTCCTTGAAGAACGCCATCATCGGAAGATTGACAACATTAGTCTATAAAATGGTTTTTATATATTTCATAAATAATTCTGATGAACAAGCTAGCCAACATAGACCTTCGCCTGCTGCTTCTGTTTGATGAGATATACAAAACCGGCAATCTTTCACGCGCAGCAGACAGGCTGTCGCTGACGCAACCGGCAGTGAGCCTGGCGCTGGGGCGACTGAGGCGGCATTTCAATGACCCGCTGTTTGTCAGGACGCCCGACGGCATGGAGCCGACGCTGCATGCAAACGGGCTGATAGAGCTGGTGCGCTCGTCCATCAGCATGCTTCAGGCCACGATTGATTTCAAACTGGACTTCGCGCCGGAAAAGTCAGACCGCCTGTTTCGGCTCTGCATGACCGATGTGGGCCAGACCGTGCTGCTGCCAGGGCTGCTCAATGCACTGCGCGGCACCGCACCAGGCGTGCGGGTGGATGTCACCAACATCACCGACAAAACTTCGCGCGCGCTGGAGGCCGGCGACATCGACCTGGCCGTCGGTTTCATGCCGCGCATTGAGTCGCGCTTTTACCAGCAGGTATTGTTCGACGAAGAGTTCGTCTGCCTGGCGCGGCGCGACCATCCGCGCATCAAGCGCGAGCTGACGCTCAAGCGCTACGAGTCAGAGCTGCATGTGCTGGTCAGTTCATCGGGCACAGGCCACCTGGTGGTCGACAGCTCGATTCGCGAGCAGAACGTGCAGCGCAAGGTGGGCGTGCAGATACCCAACTTCATCGGGCTGGCTACTGTCATAGGCGCGACCGATTACCTGTGCACGCTGCCGCGCAAGGCCGGCGAGATCATGGCCAGGGGATCAGAGGTCAATGTGTGGAAACCGCCGTTTGCGATACCGACCTACCAGGTCAAGCAGCACTGGCACGAAAGGCAGGCCAGGGACCCCGGCCACATCTGGCTTCGCAACGTGATTGCCGGGCTATACCGGGATGGCAAAGGCAGAAACCAGGCCCTGGCAGGCAAGGACGCACCCGCCTGACTGGTTGCCGCAGACGGCCGGGCCGTCAGACTGGAGAACCGGCGGCCATCCAGACAGCCCCTGGCCCCGCCTCCTACCTCTGTTTCAGCGCCATCCCACCGCCCGCCCCTTGCCTGCTGCTTAAGGTTGTCCGATGGCCAAAAAAGACAAGCGCACAACTGCTCAGGACAACAACGATGCTGCGTACAAGCTGCAAACCCCGGGAGAAAACCAGCCTGCGCGGGGGGTCGTCCGGGTCAGGGGCGCACGTGAACACAACCTCAAAAATGTCGACGTCGATGTGCCACGCGACGCCCTCGTGGTGTTTACCGGTGTTTCGGGCTCGGGCAAGTCGTCGCTAGCTTTCGGAACGCTCTACGCCGAAGCACAGCGGCGCTACCTCGAATCGGTG
Organism: Polaromonas sp.; assembly: GCA_965228025.1. Taxonomy (GTDB): domain Bacteria; phylum Pseudomonadota; class Gammaproteobacteria; order Burkholderiales; family Burkholderiaceae_C; genus Polaromonas. Next base: position 94,478 of record CBDDGX010000023.1, read on the forward strand.
TCGCCCTATGCACGGCGCCTGATCGATCAGGCAGGCGCGCCCGATGTGGACAGCATTGAAGGCCTGCCGCCAGCAGTCGCGCTGCAGCAGCAACGCGGAACACCCAGCACACGTTCGTCAGTCGGCAGCGTGACCACGATCTCAAGCCATTTGCGCATGCTGTATTCACGTGCGGGCACCTACCCCGCGAAACAGCCCATGCTGTACGCCGAAGACTTTTCACCCAACACACCTCAAGGGGCATGCGCCCGCTGCCACGGGCTGGGGCGTGTTTATGAGGTCACCGAGCAATCGATGGTGCCTGACGGCACACTCACCATACGTGAGCGTGCCATTGCAGCCTGGCCCACCGCGTGGCACGGCCAGAACCTGCGCGACATCCTGGTCACGCTGGGGTACGACGTTGACACCCCGTGGAAAGACCTGCCCAAAAAAGACCGGGACTGGATACTTTTTACGGACGAGACCCCCACAGTGCCGGTGTATGCGGGCTTCACGCCCAAAGAAACCCGCGCCGCCATGCGCAGCAAGATGGAGCCCAGCTACCAAGGCAGGTTTACCGGCGCGCGCAACTACATACTGAACACCTTTGCCACCACCCAGAGCCCGTTAATGAAGCGGCGTGTGGCTGCCTTCATGACCGGCAGCCTCTGCCCGGTGTGCCACGGCAAACGCCTCAAGGCCGAATCGCTGTCGGTGACCTTTGCAGGCATGGACATAGGCGAGCTTTCACAGTTGCCCCTGAACAAGCTGGCAGAGTTGCTGCGCCCTGCCGCAGAAGGCCGCATGACGGCAAAGGCCAGCGGGGCTATCAGCCGCCAGGCCTCGCAAAAGGCGGCAGAGGCGCGCATTGCCGGCGGCGGCGCATCGCATGCTGCTGCGCCCGATGTCCGGCGAACCGGCAGCATGTCTGAAGAAAAAATACTGGCGGCGCAACGCCTGTCACAAGGCTTGATGGAGCGCCTGACCACGCTGACGCAGCTCGGGCTGGGCTATCTGTCACTAGACCGCAGCACGCCGACCCTGTCACCTGGCGAGTTGCAGCGCATGCGGCTGGCAACGCAACTGGGCTCGCATCTCTTTGGCGTCATCTACGTGCTGGACGAACCCACTGCCGGGCTGCACCCCGCAGACGGTACAGCGCTGTTCACTGCGCTTGAGCGCCTGAAGGCTTCCGGCAACAGCCTTTTTGTTGTGGAGCACGACGTGACCATGATGCGGCGCGCAGACTGGCTGATTGATGTGGGGCCGGCGGCTGGTGAACTTGGCGGCACCATTCTTTACAGTGGCCCGCCTGAAGGGCTTCGAAAGGTCGAGTCGTCGCAGACGCGCCGCTATCTGTTTGACGAATCGCGTCCGGTCGCGCGCACAGGGCGAACGCCAGACGACTGGTTGAAGCTGGAGGGCATTACCCGCAACAACCTGAAAAATCTCTCTGCGTCTTTCCCGCTTGGCTGTTTCACGTCTGTGACGGGTGTGTCGGGCTCGGGCAAGTCAAGCCTGGTGAGCCAGGCGCTGCTTGACCTTGTTTCGGCAAGCCTTGGCGCCAATGCTGCCCACGAAGCCGACGCAGAAGAAGGCGCAAGCCCGCTGGACGAACCGATTGAAAAGACCGGCGGCCGCATCGTCTCGGGCATGGACGCCATCCGAAGGCTGGTGCAGGTGGACCAGAAGCCCATTGGGCGCACGCCGCGCTCCAATCTTGCGACCTACACGGGCCTCTTCGACAGCGTGCGCAAACTGTTTTCTGCAACGCCACTGGCAAAGCGGCGGCGTTACGACGCAGGACGCTTTTCATTCAACCTGCCCAAAGGCCGATGCCCGACATGCGAAGGCGAGGGGTCGGTGTCGGTGGAGCTGTTGTTCATGCCCAGCGTCTATGCGCCCTGCCCCGACTGCCACGGCGCGCGCTACAACCCGCAAACGCTTGAGGTCACCTGGAAGGAGCACAGCATTGCGCAGGTGCTCGGCCTGACCGTTGCACAGGCCTGCGACCTGTTTGCCGCAGAGGCACAGATACTGCGTCCGCTTGAAGTCCTGCGTGACATTGGCCTGGGCTACCTTCGACTGGGCCAGCCGGCCACCGAGCTCTCGGGTGGCGAGGCGCAACGTATCAAGCTCGCGACCGAACTTCAGCGCATGCACCGCGGCAGGACACTCTATGTTCTTGACGAACCCACAACGGGTCTGCACCCTGCAGATGTGGACAGGCTGCTCGCGCAATTGAACGGCCTGGTGGATGCAGGCAACACCGTGATTGTGGTGGAGCACGACATGCGCGTGGTGGCCCAAAGCGACTGGGTCATTGATGTAGGCCCCGGTGCCGGTGACGAAGGTGGACGGGTAGTTGCAGCAGGCCTGCCCCGGCAAGTCGCGCAAACAAAGGGCAGCCGGACCGGGCCGTTTCTGGCGGAATGGCTAGTGGCAGGGTAGCCCTTGTGGGGCACTGCCGCGGGTGGCATCAGGGCGTCTGAAAGGGCAACACGCGCCCTTCAGACATGGATGGCGTGGCGATGCCCAACAGTCCTGACAGCGTGGGAGCCAGGCCGGTCATGTGAACGCGGCTGTCGATGCGGCCGGGTTTCACCCATGCCGGGCCGTACATCAGCAGGGGCACATGGTTGTCATAGTCATACGGCGAGCCATGCGTGGCACCGGTGCTGCCCCCAAACATCCAGTTCTGCCTGATGGTGTACTGGATGTCGCCCGATACATCACGGTGCCAGGATTTTTCAGACGCGTCGAATAATGGCTCACCTGTGCGGCTGCGGCTTTCAAGCTCGCGCCGCGTAAAGGCTGTGGCGATGGCCGGCTCGGCAAGCAGAAGCTTGCGGGCTTCTTCAATCACCGTATTGGCATCGGCCTGCGTTTGAGCGAGCAGCTTTTTGTCAATCAGCAGCGACGAAGCCGAGAAACTGGCCCAGCGACCGGGGCCAAAGCGCGCCGCCAGCCCGGCGTTGATGCGTGCCAGCATGGGGCCGGAACTCACCCGGCCAGCCGCCAGCCCCTGGGCAGCGAGGACTTCAGGTGCGGGCATGAAGCCATGGTCAGCGGTGAGTACCGCGAGGTAATTGCCTTTGCCTACGCGCGCATCGAGGTCAGCAAAAAAGGCCTGCAGCAAACGGTCAAGCTGCAGCATGTGATCGTGCGACAAACGTGACTCTGCGCTGAAGGCGTGGTTCACATAGTCATGACCTGACAGGCTGATGGCCAGAATATCGGGCGATGCATCCTGGCCCAGTTGCTCGCCCGCGATGGCCGCACGGGCAAAGTCAAGCGCCAATGCATCGGCAAACGGGCTGCGCAGCAGGCCTGCATAAAACGCCGGAGTGGGCGAAGCGTCTGCAGGCGAGCCCATCATGGCCGGCAACTGACCGCCGCGTGCATACCAGGGCTGGTTGTCGGGCAGTGAACCCGCATACGCTGCGTCAGGCAGCAACGGTTTCCATTCTGTTTTGAAATACCGGTCTGCGGGTTTGGCGTTGTTGAAGGCATTGACCCAGGCGGGGTGTTCTTTCATGTAGTGGGTGCTGGACGCAAACTGACCCGAGTCGTTCATATACATATAGGCAATGCCGGCCTTGCCCGCAGGCAGGATGGCGCCGCGGTCCTTGCCTGAAATGGCAATGACCTTTGATGCCGCATCACCACGCCGCAGTACATCACCCACGGTTTCAGCCTTGAGGTTCTTCGGGCTGGTGCCGTCTTCTAGTGAGTCAGTTCGGTGATCAATGTAGGAGGCGGAAGCGTCCGCTGTGTTGTAGACAGGCGCACCGGTAGCGGGGTCGCGCCAGCTGTTGCCAATGATGCCGGTGCGGTTGGGGTAAGCGCCCGTCAGCAGCGTGGCATGGCCGGCTGCGGTGACGGTGAAGGCGTGTTCGTAGTGTGCATCGGCAAACCATGCGCCACGGTCCAGGAAACGGGCCAATCCGTCAGGTGCGAGCTGGTCGCGGTAGGCGGTGATCTGCCTTTGTGGAAGACCATCGACTACGAGCAGGACCACCAGTTTTGGTGGTGGTTGCGGGGTGGGGGTGGAGATGCAGGCGGCGAGGAGGACGGTCGCCAGGAGGGTGGAGATGGAGACGATGAATCGGGAATGCATGTCGCTAGCCTAAATGATTTCCGACCTCCATCGCGGGCTTGAAACGCAATTCATGGAGAGTGAGCGGGTTGAGTCCTGTGCCTTTCACGACCTAGCCGGGTCTCGCCCCGGCGGGCGAGTTACTTTTCTTTGCTTCGCCAAAGAAACCTAACGAAAAGAAAGGCGACCCTGTTCGTCGTCCCTACGCTGCGCTACGGGCACCCTGCGATGCTCGGTCCAGCCGGGGTCTGAAACAACTCGCCTGCGGCTCAAACAAGTTTCAGCCCTGGTCCGTCTGGCCCTGCGCTTCTCGGCTCCTCTCCAAGGGTTTTGGGGAGGAAGAAAAATACGAAATCCAAAGACTCGCCTCAAGCGCTTTGTGCTTGAGGCTCCCCGAATCCGCACCCGAACCCGAATTCACTCCCGACCCCGTTGAGGCTGGGCCGAGCAGCGCAGACGGAGGCGGAGGGTCAGGCCAAACTTGTTTGAGCCGCAGGCGAGTTGTTTGGACTGCCGCCGGAGTCGAGCAGCGCAGGTTGCCCGAAGGGACCCAGACGGCGGGTCGCCTTTTCTTTGGTTACTTTTCTTTTGGCGAAGCAAAAGAAAGTGACTTGCCGCCGGGCAACCCCCGGCTTCTACGTGAATGGCAAAACCCTCAAGCAGCGAGAGGCCAATCAGGCCTCAACCGAAACCTTGGCCTCTTTAATAACCTTCGCCCATTTCGCCTGTTCAGACTTGATGAACTCTCCAAACCTCTCAGGCGAACCACCGCCATCCTCAGCACCGTATTGCTCGAACTTCTCAATCACGTCAGGCATCTGCATGACCTTGTTGATGTCTTCGTTCATGCGTTTTGCAATCGCCTGCGGCAGCTTGCCGGGGCCGACCAGGCCGTACCAGGTGGTGGCGTCGAAGCCGGGAAAGCCTGACTCGTCCATCGTGGGCACGTTGGGATGACCCTTGGCGCGCTTGACGCGGGTTTGTGCAATCGCAATGGCTTTGCCACCCTTGACGTGCGGCGTGGCCGAGGTCATGGTTTCGAAGCAGTAATTGACCTGCCCGCCCAGCAAATCATTGATCGCCGGGCCCGAGCCCTTGTACGGCACATGAAGTGCGTTGATGCCGGCGCGCAGCTTGAACATTTCAAGCGCCAGGTGCTGGGCCGAGCCGCCACCTGCTGATGCAAAACTGATCTTGCCGGGTTGCGCCTTGCACAGGGCTACCAGGTCTTTGACGGTTTTGGCGGGCTGGGCTTCGTTGCATATCAGCAGGTTGGGCGTGACGCCGACCAGTGCGATGGGCACGAAGTCGCGTTCGACCACATAACCGAGTTTGGGCACCAGACTGGGCGCCAGCGCATGGCTGTTGATGTGGGCCATGAGGAGCGTCGTGCCGTCGCTGGGTTGCTTGGCCACATAGTCGGCCGCAATCACGCCGGCCGCACCGGCCTTGTTTTCGATGACGATGGGCGTGTTCCACATCACTGAAAGTTTTTGTCCCACCACACGCGCCAGGGCATCCGTACCGCCGCCCGGCGGAAAGCCGACGATGATGCGGATCGGCCCGGTGGGCAGGTTTTGCGCCCTCAGCCAGGGTGATGCGACAAGTGCTGCGCCGCTAGCTGCGGCGGTGAGTATGGTTCTGCGTTGCATGGTTTGTCTCCTTTGATTTTGTCTTGCTCTTTTGTCTGTCATTGCGGGCTTGACCCGCAATCCATCTCAAACGAAGCGGGGATGGATCCCGGATCGAGTCCGGGATGACACCCACAACTTTGACCTGCCCCTTCAAGCCGCCTTGCGCATGGGCACCACAGCCGCGTGGCTTGAAAAATAATCCATCGCCGCCTGCACGCCCGAGCCGGCGAGCTTGACGCCAGACAATTTCAGGCCCATTTCGCAACCGGCCAGCGCCGCCATCAGTGTCAAATCGTTGCAGTCGCCGAGGTGGCCGATGCGGAACATCTTTCCCTTGACCTTGCCCAGACCTGTGCCCAGCGAGCAGTCAAAGCGTTCATAGATCACCTTGCGCACCCCGTCGGCATCAACGCCCTCGGGCATCATCACGCCGGTCAGGATGGGTGAATACACCGCAGCATCGGCGCACTGGATCTGCAAACCCCAGGCCTTGACGGCGCTGCGCACGCCCTCAGCCCAGCGCTGGTGGCGGGCGAATACGGCCTCAAGCCCATGCTCCAGCAGCATGTCGCAGGCTTCACTCAAGGCGTAGAGCAGGTTGGTGTTGGGTGTGGACGGCCAGTAGCCGGTCTTGTTCATCTCGATGATCTCGTCCCAGGCCCAGAAGGATTTCGGCAGCGCGGCTTTTTTGCTGGCCTCTATGGCTTTGACAGACAGCGCGTTAAAGCTGATGCCGGGCGGCAGCATCAGGCCTTTTTGCGAGCCGCTGATGCTCACGTCAACGCCCCATTCATCGTGACGGTAGTCGGCAGAGCCGAGACCCGAGATGGTGTCGACCAGCAGCAGCGCCGGATGCTTTGCGGCGTCGATGGCCTTGCGTACGGCAGCGATGTTGCTGGTGACGCCGGTGGAGGTTTCGTTATGCACCACACACACCGCCTTGATGGCGTGCTGGGTGTCGGCCTTCAGGCGTTCTTCAATCAGTGATGCCTGCACGCCGTGACGCCACACATCGGCACCGGGGTGGCTCATCACTTCTGTCTTGAGGCCAATGCGCGTGGCCAGCTTTTGCCACAGCGCGGCGAAATGACCGGTCTCATACATCAGCACATGGTCACCAGCGCTGAGTGTGTTGACCAGAGCAGCTTCCCAGGCGCCCGTGCCTGAGGCCGGGTAAATCATCACCGGCTGTCTGGTCTGGAAGATTTTCTTGATGTCTGCCAGCACCTTGAGGCCCAGCACCCCAAACTCGGGGCCGCGGTGGTCAATGGTCGGGTAGCTCATGGCCCGCAGCACGCGGTCGGGTACGGGAGACGGGCCGGGAATCTGCAAAAAGTGGCGGCCGGTGGGGTGAAAGTCAAGCGTCAACATAAAACAGCAACTCCATGAAAGTCAGTCATTTTTTGCATACAAAATTCATTTGTCAATGCCATTGAGGGTAATTACCGGCCTGTTCTCCGGTTTGACAGGCGTTCTTTTTGCATACAAAATTTACACATGACTGCTGAAATCATTGCCATCCCGCGCGCTGCGCTCCACGAACAGGTGGCCAACCGCCTGCGCCAGATGCTGGTTGAAAACCGCATTGCACCGGGCGCCAAACTCAATGAACGTGAACTCAGCGAGGTGCTGAATGTGTCGCGCACGCCGCTGCGCGAAGCCATCAAGATGCTGGCCGCCGAAGGCCTGGTCGAGCTGCTGACGAATCGCGGCGCGATTGCCGTTGAGCTGACCGAGGCAGATGTACTCAATACATTTGAAGTGATGGCCGGGCTGGAGGCGCAGTCGGGCGAGCTGGCCGCGCAGCGCATCACCGATGCCGAGCTGGTTGAAATAAAAGCCATGCATTTTGAAATGCTGGCTGCGTACACGCGGCGCGACCTGCCGACGTACTACAGACTCAACTCAGCCATTCACAGCGCCATCAATGCCGCGGCCAAGAACCCTGTGCTGACCGTGACCTATCAGCAGGTCAATGCCCGGCTGCAGGCGCTGCGTTTTCGATCCAACCAGGATGGCGAAAAATGGAAGGCGGCGGTGAAGGAACATGAACAGATGATCAGCGCGCTGGAGGCGCGCGATGCCGCCGCCATGCGCAAGGTGCTGCTGGACCATTTGGTGCACAAACGCGATGTGGTCATTGAACAATTGCGCGCAGCCAAAAACACCACCACCGATAAAGCAAAAGCCTGAGACACCAGAGAACATGAACGCCCCCCTGCCCCTGAAAGTGGTACGCGCAGCAGCCGCCCACGATGAAAACACCAATTACGACGGCGTAGCCCGCATCACAAACGAAGTGGCCGGCAAGCTGGCAGCCCGGCTGGCAGCAGAGAGCGGTGGCGAAGTTCTCTTCAGCGGCGCAGACCGTGGCCGCTACGCGACCGACGCATCGATCTACCAGATGACCCCGGTAGGCGCCTTTGTGCCCCGCACCATGCCAGACGTGAAAACTGCCCTCGACATCTGCCGCGACATGGGCGTGCCACTGGTGGCGCGCGGTGCGGGCACATCGCAGTGCGGGCAGACGGTGGGCGCGGGCCTGGTAGTGGACTATTCGAAACACCTGCGCAACATCATTGACCTTGATGTTGCCAACCGCACTGTCGAGGTCGAACCCGGCATCGTGCTGGACCACCTCAACGCTGCACTGAAGAAACATGGCATCTGGTACCCGGTCGATGTGTCGACCAGCGCGCAGGCCACGCTGGGCGGCATGGCGGGCAACAACTCGTGTGGCAGCCGCAGCATTGCTTACGGCAACATGGTGCACAACGTGCTGGGGCTGCAGGCCTGGACATCTGACAGCACCTTGCTGCAATTGGGCCCTTATGCGCAAAGCAGCGGCAAGGCGCGTGAGCTCGGCGACTACGTGCGCGGCCTGGCGCAGCAGCTGCAACCCGAGATCGCGGCGCGCTGGCCCAAAGTCATGCGGCGTGTGGCGGGCTACAACCTGGACATCTTCGACAACCAGAGCGAACGACCGTACACCGCCGATGGTTCAGTCAACCTCGCGCACCTGCTGATCGGCAGTGAAGGCACGTTGGGGCTGACCAAATCCCTGAAGCTCAAACTCAGCGAGCTGCCGCAGGCCAAAGTGCTGGGCGTGGTGAACTTCCCGACCTTTTACCGCGCCATGGATGCAGCCCAACACATCGTGAAGATTGGCGGCGGCACGCTGACGGCGGTCGAGCTGGTCGACCGCACCATGATCGACCTGTCGTTGCAGAACCCTGTGTTTGCGCCCACGGTGCGCAGCGCGCTCATAGGCAACCCGGCGGCTGTGCTGCTGGTCGAGTTCTCGGGCGCCAACAAGACAGAACTGCTGCCAAAACTCAAACGCCTGGGTGAGCTGATGGGTGATTTGCTGCTACCTGATTCCGTCGTCGAACTGGTGGATGACGCCGCACAGAAAGCCCTGTGGGAAGTGCGCAAGGCAGGCCTCAACATCATGATGAGCCTGAAGGGTGACGGCAAGCCCGTGAGCTTTATTGAAGACTGCGCCGTGCCGCTCGAGCACTTGGCCGAGTACACCGACGCGCTGACAGAGGTGTTCAAAAAATACGGCAGCAAGGGCACCTGGTACGCGCACGCATCGGTCGGTACCCTGCATGTGCGGCCCATCCTCGACATGCGGCGCGAGGGTGCACCCAAGATGCGCGCGATTGCCGAAGAGGCCTCGGCGCTGGTCAAAAAATTCAAGGGCGCCTACAGCGGCGAACACGGCGACGGCCTGTGCCGGGGCGAGTGGATTGAATGGCAGTTCGGCCCAAAGATCACCGAAGCATTTGCCGGCATCAAGCAGGCGATGGACCCGCTCAACCTGCTCTGCCCCAAACGGATGATTGAACCGCCGCGCATGGACGACACGAGGTTGATGCGCTTTCCGCCCAGCTACAGCGTGATACCGATTCGCACCGCGCTCGACTGGCGCGCCTGGGACGTGCAGAACGACCCGGTGACCGAACTCACCAGCGCGCCGGGCAGCGGCGGCGACCCGGCCAACGGCTTTGCCAAGGCCGTGGAGATGTGCAACAACAACGGCCACTGCCGCAAGTTCGACGCCGGCACCATGTGCCCCAGCTACCGCGTGACGCGCGATGAACAACATGTGACCCGCGGGCGGGCCAACACGCTGCGGCTGGCACTGTCGGGCCAGTTGCAGGGCCTGAAAGCCGAAGACGCCATGGCCAGCGACGAGGTGCATGAAGCTCTGGACCTCTGCGTGGGCTGCAAGGGCTGCAAGCGCGATTGCCCGACCGGCGTTGACATGGCGAAGATGAAGGTCGAGTTTCTGCATCACTACAAGGCGAAGCACGGCTACACGATCAAGGACAAGCTGGTCGGCCGCCTGCCCGAGTACGCCGCGCTGGCCAGCCGCTTTGCGCCGTTGCTGAATTTACGCGACCGCATTCCCGGCCTTGCCGCGCTAAGTGAAAAGCTGACGGGCTTCTCAGGCAAACGCACGCTGCCGCAATGGAAGCGCAAGACCTTCTTCAATACACCGGTTCAATCGGCCACGCGTGAAGAAGTGCTGGCCGCTGCAAAACCTGCGGTGCTGTTTGTCGACACCTTCAACGGTTACTTTGAGTCAAGCAACGCGCTGGATGCGCTCAAGGTGCTGCAGGCTGCAGGCTACACCGTGCACATCGCCGCCAAAAAGAAGGCCGACGGCAAGGCGCTCTGCTGCGGCCGCACCTACCTGGCAGGTGGCATGGTGCAGGAGGCCAAACTCAAGGCCGCAGAACTTGTCAGCGCCCTGCTGCCCTTTGCAGACAAGGGCATACCCATCGTCGGGCTGGAGCCCTCATGCCTGCTGACCCTGCGTGATGAATCGCTGGTCATGGGCCTGGGTGATGCCGCAGTCACGGTCGGCCAGCAGGCGCTGCTGCTTGAAGAGTTCCTGGCGCGAGAAGCTGCGGCCGGCAAGCTTGATGCGTTGAAGGCCGCGCTGCAGCCTGTGACACAGCCGATATTGCTGCACGGTCATTGCCACCAGAAGGCATTCGGCGCCGTCAGCCCCATCATGGATGTGCTCAAGCTGATTCCGGGCGCAAAGCCCGAACTGATCGAGTCCAGCTGCTGCGGCATGGCGGGCAGCTTTGGCTACGAAGCCAGCCACTACGAGGTGTCGATGCAGATGGCGGAGCTGAGCCTGCTTCCGGCGGTGCGCAAGCAGCCAGACGCCATCGTGGTCGCAGACGGCACCAGTTGCCGCCACCAGATCAGGGACGGCGCCCAGCGCGAGGCGATTCACGTTGCCACGCTGCTGGCGCAGCAGCTGGGCTAGGAATTTGCTGTATACGGCAAAAATTTAACGTAAAAGTTAAAATTTAGCCAAATGTTAAGTTGCAGGTTAACATTTGGTTGTTTTCAGCCGCCAGTCACCGATTCTGGCCCGAAAAATGACCAAAAAATGCCATTTTTGACTGCTAAATCAGGCTGCAGACCAATAGATACGTGCGTTAGCAGCTATTAAATAGATAGCAACCTCAGTGACCCGACCCACGCCCTAGCGGTCGCACTGCGGGCTGGAGTCTTTCCAGTTCTCGGTCGGCACCACCACCACGCGCGTACCGCTGGTGCGCAGGTAAAGCGAGCGGCCCTCGATCTCCTGCGGACCGGGCGCCATGCGCTCGGAGTTGATGACGATGCACATCAGCCAGGCCTGCTCCAGATTGCCGGCAAAGGTGTTGCCTGATGCGAGCGTGGGGCCGGACAAAATCCTGAAAGGCTTCTTGCTGTTCATCAGCGGGTTCTTGCCGCGCAGGTAAGAGCTGATGGCAGCGTTGACCAGCGCATCGCTGGGCACCGGGCCGGCCGACTGGGCCAGGGTGTCTGGCGTTGCCGCGTGCAAGGCAGGCATGGCCATCGCACCCGTCACCAGCAGGGCAGCCATGGCCAGCAGGTTTTTCATGCGTTGGCCTTGCGCTTGCTGGCCCATGCCCACAGCCAGGCACCAGCCACGATCATGGGGATGCACAGCCACTGACCCATGCTCATGCCCAGCGCAAGAATGCCGAGGAAGTCATCCGGCTCACGGAAGAACTCGGCAATGAAGCGGAACACGCCATAGCCAAACAGGAAGGCGCCCGAGACCTGGCCCATCTTGCGGGGTTTGCGTGCATACAGCCACAGCAAAATAAAGAGCAGCAAACCTTCCAGCAGAAACTGGTAGACCTGCGAGGGATGGCGCGGAAGCATGGAGCCGCTGTGTTTGAACACCATGCCCCAGGGCAGATCGGGCGACGAGAAGCGGCCCCAGAGTTCGCCATTGATGAAGTTGCCCACACGGCCAGCGGCCAGCCCGGTCGGCACGCAGGGCGCGATGAAGTCCATCACCTGCAGCCACGGCCTTTTACGTGAATGTGCAAACCACAGCTGCGACACCAGCACACCCAGCATGCCGCCGTGAAAACTCATGCCGCCCTGCCAGACGAAAAAAATCTCCAGCGGGTGCGAGAGGTAATAACCGGGTTTGTAGAACAGGCAGTAGCCGATGCGCCCGCCAATCACCACGCCCATCACGCCGAGGAAAAGAATGTCTTCAATATCGCGCCGCGCCCAGGCGCCGGGCCCGGTGATGGAGGCATACGGCTGGTGCCGCAGACGCAGCGTGGCCAAAAAAAAGAACAGACCGAAAGCGGCCAGGTAGGTGAGCCCGTACCAGTGGACGGCCAGGGGGCCTAGCTGCAGGGCGACGGGGTTGATTTCAGGGTGAATGAGCATGGGTGGTATTTTGCACGCTGCCCATGACCTGGCTGCGTCAGCCGGTTTCGCCATTAAGCTGTGCCGGCAAGCTGCGGCTGCCCGTCAAAATGCATTACGCTTCGCCCATGATGACCACATCAGCATCCCTTTCAGCATCCACGCCCCACCGCGCAGGCCAGACATGCTGACGCTCAAGCAGGTCGAAGCGGTCTACTGGGTCAGCACACTGGGCAGCTTCAACGCTGCGGCCGACCGCCTGAACGCCACGCAGTCCACCATTTCAAAACGAATCCTCGACCTGGAGGCATTTCTGGGTGTGGATGTTTTCGAGCGGAGCAACCGCGCGCAGTTGACGCTCAAGGGCCGCGAGCTCATGGGTGATTTTGAAAAGATGCTCGAGCTGCAGCAAAGCGTGGTGAGCCGTGCCGGCAACGAGAGCTCTTATTCGGGCCGCTTCAGGCTGGGCGTGACTGAGATGGTTGCACTGACCTGGCTGCCCGCATTGATCTCGGAAGTCCGCAAGGTCTACCCGCTCATCGTGCTGGAGCCCAAGGTCGACCACACCACCAAGCTCTGGCCGCAAATGACCAGTCACTTGCTCGACATGGTGATCTGCCCTCACCTGCAGACCGAAGGCCACCTGTTCGAAACCGTGCAGCTCGGCTTCATGGATTCAAGCTGGATGTGCCGGCCTGACCTGCTCGACGACCGCAAGGGCGGCCTGCCGATAGAGGATGTGCTGCGCCTGCCGCTGCTGACCTATTCCGAAGGCTCGCTGCTGCACCAGCGCCTGCTCAAAGCCATTGCTGCAGCCAACATCTGGCACGACAATACCATCGTCTGCAACAGCATGATTGCGCTGGCGGAGCTGGCCAGCGCAGGCCTGGGCGTGACCTACCTGCCGCGCGAATATTTCTCGTCATATGTGGAGTCAGGCAACCTGCGCGCCATACAGACCAGCCTGGTGTTGCCACCGCTCGAATACAACGCGGTTCACCGCAGCGATGCCGTGAGTGTGCGGATCGCCGACATTGCCCGCGGCGTGTGCGACTTTGGCCGTCCGCGCTGGCATAGGCGCCAGACAGATACAACCGCCACTTCCTGAACTGCCATGTGACGGTGAACGTGACATCCCGGCGTTGACAGCCAAGGGTTTGTCCTGCGTACGTGCCGCATGCTTTTGCCTATGCTTCATGTTGCAGGCTGGAGAGTCAGGGGCAAACTTTCCAGCACGGCCAAGCCCAACTTCGGCGTTCCGTCGAATCGATTAAATCCAAACACCTAGCGGTTTTATATTCCTTTTTGGAATACACAAATAACCGGGTTGTCACGCCTTGCCGGCCTTTTTTATCGGGTCAACAGACGATCTGGTTTTAAGGTCATCACCAACTTGTAGATTCGAAAAAGCGATAACGCTTTGAGAATTTAATTCTCTTTATACGCGGCACCCTGCGTGACATACTGGCCCCCGCTCAAGCCAAACCCGCCATGCGGTTTGGCCATATTCCAGAGATACCGAGGAGACATTCACCGTGAAGATTGCAAGGATAGAAACGTTTTTCTTCTACCCCGAAAGCGGCAAGAACCTGCTGTTTTGCCGTATCGAGACCGAGGACGGTCTTCATGGCTGGGGCGAGTCCTATGTCGGCGTCAAAAAAGAACGTGTCGTCGACGAGTACCTGCGGGCCATGGCCCCTTACGTCATCGGCCGCGATGCGAACAACATCCGTCACACCGCTCAGGTGATGTTCGACGACTTTGCCATCCGCAGGTCGTCGGTCGATTTTTTCTGCGCCTGGAGCGCCATCGAACTCGCCATGTGGGACATCGTTGGCAAGAAGGCCAATATGCCGCTGTACCAGATGCTGGGGGGCGCCTGCCGCGAGAAGGTACGTATCTACGCCAACGGCTGGTGGTACGGCGTGACCGACATCGACAGCACGGTCAAGCGCGCCCTGCAGGTCAAGGAGATGGGCTACACCTCGCTGAAGTGGGACCCCTTCCCGGGCCCGTGGCGCACCTTCATCACGAAACAGGAAGAAGACTACGCCGTCGACAACGTGCGTGCCATGCGCGAAGCGCTGGGCCCCGACATGGACCTGCTGATCGACGCGCACCGCCGCGTCGCGCCGCACCACTCCATCCGCGTGGCCAAACGGTTGGAAGAGTTCGGTATTTTTTGCTACGAGGAGCCCTGCCTGTCCGACAACCTTGATCTCGTGGCGGAAGTGCGGCAGGCGATTTCAACACCTGTCGTCACCGGCGAAACGCTCTACACCAAGGAAGACTTTGCCCGGGTGCTGGAAAAACGCGCGGCGGACATCCTGAACCCGGACATCTGCGCCGTCGGCGGCCTGACGCAGATGCTGGACATCGCCGCGATGGCCCAGCCCTATGCGGTGGCCATCAGCCCGCACAACTACAACAGCACCATCGTCGGCCTGGCAGCGACCGTGCACCTCTCGGCGCTGATCCCCAACTTTCTGATTGCAGAGTGCTTCATCAACCTGAAGGACGCCTGCGACACCATCGCCAAACCGGGCCTGAACATCAGCGAAGGCTGGGTCGACCTGCCGACTGCGCCCGGCCTGGGCATCGACATCGACGTCGAGCAGATGCGCAAGAAACCCTACAAGGATTTCCCGCACAAGGACATGCGCCGCCACTGGGAAGAGTTCCCGCGCAAGAACTATGTGTGGGGCGTGGCCAACGTGACGCGTTGATACCCCACCAGCACCACCAGATCAGTGACATCAGACAAACAAGACAACCCCCTCAAGAAAGATCTACATGACGACGATTGCAGAACAGAAAAAAGCAGCCCAGGCGAACTACATCGGCTACGCCGGGGTCGCCTCCGCCACCGCCCATGAAGCCATGGAGCGCCGCGGCGCCGTGGATTCGCAGATCAAGCCTATCCGGCTGGGCATGCGCCTGCTGGGCCGCGCATTCACCTGCATTTGCCCACCTAACGACAACCTCACCCTGCACGCGGCCCTGAAAATGGCCCTGCCCGGCGACATCCTGGTCTGCAATGCTGGCGGCTTTACCGAGCAGGGCCTGTTCGGTGATGTGATGGGCAGCTGTGCACTGGGCCGGGGCCTGGGTGGCCTGCTGGTCGATGGCGGCGTGCGTGATACGGAAACGCTGGCAGAGGTAGGCTTTTCGGTGTTTTCCCGCGGCATCTCCATCAAGGGCACCGTGAAGGAAACGATGGGGCAACTCCAGATTCCCATCACGGTCGGCGGCGTCATCGTGCACCCCGGCGACCTGGTGATAGGCGATGACGATGGCGTCTGCATCGTGCCGCAAGCCGAAATTGAATCGCTGCTACCGCTGTGCAAGAAGCGCGAGGAAAAGGAAGCCAAATTCCGCGCCGCCCTGATGGAGGGCAAAACCACCTGGGACATGCTCAACCTCGAAGAGCTTCTCAAAAGCAAGGGCATCCCCTCTCCTTTCGCAAAAGCCTGAGGAGAACCGACCATGGCCAAGCCCCAGCCCATCAACTACGAAGACGCCTCGCCCGCCGTGCGCGCCGTTTATGACGACATCAAAACCAGCCGCAAGGTGCCGGACGTCAACAACATCTGGAAGTACCTGGCGAACGACCCGGCCACCCTGAAGCGCACCTGGACCAGCGTCAAGGAGGTCATGGCCCCGGGTGGCGCCCTTGACCCCGTGGTCAAGGAAATGATTTACCTCGCCATCAGCGTCACCAACAACTGCGGTTACTGCGTGGCCAGCCACAGCTTTGCAGCAACGAAAGCCGGCATGACCGACGAGATGTTTGGTGAGGTCATGGCCATCGTGGGCATGGCCAACGAGACCAACCGCCTGGTCACTGGCTACCGGGTTCCGATTGATCCAGCTTTCGAGCAGTAAACCGCCGCGTGGCGCGCAGACGGCGCGGCAAACAAAGGAAACAGCATGTTCAACACACTCATCCCCGGGCTACTGCACAAGCCCACATCGTCATTGCTGAAATTCGCGTCGCTGGCGCTTGCCGCCGCCTGCGCATCCCTGATTCTCCCCGCTGCTGCCTCAGCGCAAGCCGCCTTTCCGGACAAGCCGGTCAAGGTGCTGGTGCCGTTTTCAGCCGGTGGCGGGCAGGACATCTTCATCCGCAACCTGCTGCCCAAACTGAACGAGCTGCTGGGGCAGCCTGTGGTCATCGACAACCGTGCGGGTGCCTCGGGCAACATCGCTGCCGCCGCAGTCGCAGGCTCGCCGCCTGACGGCTACACCCTGCTGCTGGGCACAGCAGCCACGCACGGCATGAACCAGGCGATGTTCAAGAGCCTGCCCTTTGACGCGCAAACCAGTTTCGAGCCGGTGGCCCTGATCGCCGAAGTGCCGCTGGTGCTGGTGGTCCACCCCTCCATTCCCGCCAACAACGTCAAGGAACTGGTGGCCTACCTGAAGACGCGGCCCGGCCAGCTTGCCTATGCCTCGTCCGGCACCGGCGCGCCGCTGCACCTGGCTGGCGAGCTTTTCAGGAAGAATGCCGATGTGGACATCCTGCATGTGCCGTACAAGGGCTCAGGCCCGGCCATGATCGATCTCGTCGCCGGGCGCACTGTGATGATGTTTGACACCTTTGCAGCCACCAATCCGCACGTCAAGGCCGGCGCGCTCAAGCGCATCGGTGTCGCCAGCCTTGCGCGCTCGAACGCCGCACCAGACCTGCCGACCTTGCGCGAGCAGGGTTTTGCAGTCGAAGCGTATTCATGGAGCGGAATTTTCGCGCCGGCCAAAACGCCGCGCCCCATCGTCGACAAACTCGCGCAGGCCTTCAACACCGCCGTCAACGACGCGGCCATACGCCAGCGCCTGTATGACATCGGCTTCGACCCGGTCCGCACGTCCGGTCCAGAGCAGCTCGGGCTTTGTGACCTCCGAGCTGCGCAAGTGGTCAGACGTTGTGCAGATCGCCAAAATCAAACCTGAATGACCACCGGAGAACACGCATGAACATCCAGAAACATTCTTCATTGCGCCGCAGCTTGGCCCTGCTGGCATGCGCGGCAGCCGCCATGGCAGTGACGCACACCGCGCAGGCACAAACGGCTGCGGCGGGTGTCTGGCCAGACCGCCCCGTCAAGCTGGTCGTCCCATTCCCGCCCGGCGGCGGAAACGATGCCTTCGCGCGCGAGCTCGGCAACGCCCTGCAGAAAAAATTCGGCCAGGCCTTTGTCGTGGACAACCGCGCGGGCGCCAGCGGCAACATCGGCATCAGCGCTGTCGCCAAAAGCCCGCCGGATGGCTACACCCTGCTGGTGGTGTCTAACACGCTGGTCACCAACCCGGGCCTGTCCGCACAGGTGCCGTACGACGTGTACAAGGACTTCGTGCCCATCACACTGGCGGCCGGCCTGCCAGTGGCGCTGGTCACCAGCCCGGAAGTCGTCCCCAAAACCCTGCCGGCCCTGATTGCGTACGCCAAAGCCAACCCCGGCAAGCTCAGCTACGGCACGGCGGGCGTGGGCTCGCCCCACCACCTGACAACCGAGTACTTTGCGTCGCGCGCAGGCGTCTCGCTGCTGCATGTTCCGTTCAAGGGCCAGGGGCAGATCGTTCCGGAAATCGTGGCCGGCCGCGTCGACATGGCTTTCCTGGCCATCAGCTCGGTCATCCAGTTCATGCCCACGGGCAAAGTGCGCGCCATCGCGATTGCCGGCGCACAGCGCAGCGCCCTTGCGCCTGAGCTGCCCACGCTCGCCGAGGCAGGCCTTCCAGGCGCCAATGTCGACTGGTGGCTGGGTGTACTCGCACCTACCGGCACACCACCCGACATCGTGCAGAAACTCAACGCCGAAATCGTGGCGCTGTGCAAACAGCCCGAGTTCAGGGCGCGGCTTGCAGCGCAGGGCATTGATGCCATCGGCTCGACACCGGAAGCCTTTGCAGCGGTGCTGCGCGATGAAATCCCACGCTGGACGCAGGTTGTCAAAACCGCAGGAATCAAGCAGCAATGACATCACCCCATGTTGACCCTGCCATCGCGGAGCAGATCGCCGCGTACGGAAAACAGGTTCTCGGTCTCATCCCTGCGGAGCGCATCCGCAAGATCGCATTCGAGCGGCCGGACCCGGCAGTCATCGCCGGCTTCCGTGAACTCCGCGACCTGACCTCGACCGTGGCCGACATCCTGGACACGCTGGGCTATGACACCGCCATTCCTGCGAGCGAGCTGCCGCCCCTTCAACCGGGGCAGCGCATGGTCGGGCCGGCCGTGACCATACGCCACGTGCCTGCGCGGCTTTCGAGCGGCTTCAACATCGCTTCCGGAAAACCGCCACCACAGCTCGGCGGTCGCGACCAGGTCAGTTATTGCCAGCGCGGCGATGTGATGGTCATCGAGGCCAATGGCATACGCGACGCTTCCAACTTCGGCGGGCTCATGGCCACGTCGGTCAAGGAGGCCGGTATCGACGGCCTCGTCGTCGACGGTGCAGTGCGCGATGTTGCCAACATGCGCGCGATGAAGCTCAACGTCTGGGCACGGGGCATCACGCCACGTACCGGCAAGCACCGCATAGAGCTGGTGGAGTTCAACGGGCCGGTGTCGATAGCGGGCATTCAGGTGCGCCCCGGTGACCTGATGCTGGGCGACTGCGATGGCGTGATCGTCGTCCCGCTGGAGGTTGCGAGGCTGGTGCTGGAAAAAGCACAGGCAGCCACCGCGCGCGAGGAAAAGCTGGTCAAGGCGCTTGAAAGCGGTGCCACGCCGGAAGAAACCGCGCGCATCCTGCCACCCGAAAAATGGTGAGCCCATGGTGAGCCCGTCGACCGCCCTGCAGGAGCCCATCGGCATCATTGGCGCGGGCCAACTAGGCACCTCGCTGGGCAAAAGCCTGCTGGCGCAAGGCGTGCCCAAGGTACTGGCTTACAACCTGCCCTCGGACACCAAGGCACGCGAACGCGCCGAATCCGCCGGCATGAGCTGGCTGGACACCCCCGCCGGCCTGGGTGAGGCCCGTATCATTTTTTCAGCGGTGACGGCCGACAGCGCGGTTCATGCCGCCAAGGCCTGCACACCATCGATTCACCCGGATGCGGTGTACATCGACCTCAACTCGATGGGCCCGAATGAAAAAAATGCCGCCGCAGAAGTTGTGACCTCCGCCGGGCGCAGGTTCATAGACGGCGCAGTGCTGGGCGCAGCAGCTGACGGCATCAAGATGCCCATCATCGTGTCAGGCACTGATGCACAGGAAATCGCCGAACGCCTGACGCTGCTGGGCATGAACGTGCGTGCTGTAGGCACGAAGTCGGGCGAAGCCGCCTCCATCAAGATCGTGCGCAGCGTGCTGGCCAAGGGGCTGGAGGTGCTGTATGTCGAAGCACTGCTGTCAGCGCACCGGCTGGGCGTGGACACGGAAGTGCTCAAGACTTTTTGCGACTGGCTGGACATGCGGCCCGCGGCCGCTTCTGCGCAAATCCTGGTCACCACACATTTGCTGCATGCCGAGCGGCGCATGCATGAGCTGGACATGTCGATTGCCGCCGTTCGCGAGACCGGCGTCGAGCCGGTGCTGACACAGGCGATACGCGACCGGCTGGCCATGACCGCCGCCACCGGCATCTCGGCGCAGCTGGCGGGTGTTCCGCCCAAAAGCACGGCAGAGGCGCTGGTGCTGCTCGAAAAAATCTTCCCGAAGGCATAACGGTGATGACGGCCATGACCGACAGCAACTGGAGCACCAGCGACCTCTGCGATGCGTTTTACCGCGACCCCGGACGCGAGGTGCAGATCTTCAACAACGGCATGCAGCGCTACGGGGGCAAGGCCTCGTATTTCGGGTCCGTGGTCACCATTGGTCCCGCCAGCGGAAGCGCCCTGTCCCTGACTGCGACGCTCGAGACGCCCGGCAATGGGCAAGTCCTCTTCATCGATGGCAAGGCCGACGCCGCACATGCGCTGGTCGGCGACCGGATTGCCGGACTTGCGGTCAAGCACGGGTGGGCCGGCATCATCCTCAATGGTTATGTGCGCGACAGCGCCGAACTGCCGGCTTTTGATGTCGGCATTCACGCATGGGGCACCCGGCCCAACAAGCCCGCACAGCTTGGCGAGCTGGTGAGCGGCCAGACGTTTCAGATGGCAGGGGTGACCGTGCGGCCGGGGCTCTGGCTGTATGCAGACCGCGACGGCATCATCCTGATGAACCGGCGCCACGACCAGGCATGAAGGTGCCTAGTCAACGCGGGCACTACGGGCTGCGTCCTGCAATAAACGCCATAAACCGGCTTAACACCGGGCTGCAATGGCTTTTGGACCAGACCAGGCTGGTTTCACAACCCGGCACCTTCGCATCGGACTTGCCAGCACCCACGGTTTTGTAGACCACGCCAGGCCGCTGGAACTGGCGCACGCTTTCCGGTACCCAGGCCAGGCCCAGTCCCGCCGAGACCAGGTTGACGATGGTCTGCATCTGTATGGCCTCCTGCGCCACCTGCGGCGAACGCCCCGCTGCGTGGTACATCGCAAAGATCGCGTCATACAGCGAGGGCACGATGCGGCGGGGAAAAATTACCAGAGGTTCCGCCAGCACCTTGTTGCGCGAGGGCGATGCGGCTGCCGCCAGCGGGTGTGACTCGGGCACGGCGAGCAGCAGCGGCTCGCTGGAGATCAGTGCTCGCTCCAGTCCCGCCGGCGCAAAACCCGGTGAATGCAGCATGAAACCGGCATCGATCTCGCCGCGCTCAAAGGCCTGCAGCTGGACATCGCCTGTGGCTTCAATCAATTCGAGGTCCACACGTGGGTGCTGCTCACGAAATGCCCTGACCCAGCGCGGCAGCAAATCAAAACCCACGGTCGACACAAAGGCCAGCCGCAGGCGCCCGGCCTCGCCATCTGCGCTGGCACGCCCATAGGCGGGCAGCGCCTGGGCACGGGCCAGCAGGTCACGCGCCTCGGGCAGCAGGGCGGCACCAGCAGCCGTCAGCTGCACGCTGCGTTTGGTGCGGTCAAACAGCCGGTAGCCCAGCACCGCCTCCATCTGCGCGATGGCCTGCGTGAGTGGCGGCTGCGTCATGTGCAGGCGAATGGCGGCACGGCCAAAGTGCAGCTCTTCAGCCACGGCGACAAACTGCCGCCACAAACGGAGTTCTATCGGCGGTGGGGACGCTGCAGGCGGATTACTCATATGCCACACATATTAATACAGCCTGAAAAATGGATTGGATCAAATAAGTCAAAGCCACCATAATCCTTGGGACAAACCACCACTCCCCACGAGAGACACCCCATGGAAACGAAAACCATCACCCTGAACCCGCGCAGCAAAAACATCACCGAGGGCAAATCACGCGCGCCCAACCGTTCGATGTACTACGCCATGGGCTACGAGACCGCCGACTTCAAGAAACCCATGATCGGTGTGGCCAATGGGCACAGCACCATCACCCCCTGCAACAGCGGCCTGCAAAAGCTGGCCGACGCAGCCATTGCCGGCATTGAAGAAGCCGGAGGCAATGCGCAGGTCTTCGGCACGCCGACCATCAGCGACGGCATGGCCATGGGCACCGAAGGCATGAAGTATTCGCTGGTCAGCCGCGAAGTCATCAGCGATTGCATCGAGACCTGCGTGCAGGGCCAGTGGATGGACGGCGTGGTCGTGGTCGGCGGTTGCGACAAGAACATGCCCGGCGGCCTGATGGGCATGCTGCGCGCCAATGTGCCGGCCATCTATGTGTATGGCGGCACGATTCTGCCTGGCCATTACAAGGGCAAGGACCTCAACATCGTCAGCGTGTTTGAAGCCGTGGGTGAAAACTCGGCCGGTCGCCTGAGCGACGAAGACCTGGAGCAGATCGAGCGCCGTGCCATTCCCGGCACCGGCAGTTGCGGCGGCATGTATACCGCCAACACCATGTCCAGCTCGTTCGAGGCGCTGGGTATTTCGCTGCCCTACTCCAGCACCATGGCCAACCCCCATGACGAGAAGATGAACTCGGCCAAAGAGTCTGCCAAGGTGCTGATCGAAGCCGTCAAGAAAGACATCAAGCCGCGCGATATCGTCACCAAAAAATCAATCGAAAACGCCGTCGCCGTCATCATGGCTACCGGCGGTTCGACCAATGCCGTGCTTCACTTCCTGGCGATTGCACACGCGGCCGGTGTTGAATGGACGATTGACGACTTCGAGCGCGTGCGCGTCAAGACGCCCGTGCTCTGCGACCTGAAACCATCGGGCCAATACCTGGCCGTCGACCTGCACAAGGCAGGCGGCATTCCGCAAGTGATGAAGACGCTGCTGGTGGCCGGCCTGCTGCATGGCGACTGCATCACCATCTCCGGCCAGACGATTGCCGAAGTGCTGAAAGACGTGCCCGACGCACCACGCGCGGACCAGGACGTGATCCGCCCCATCAACAACCCGATGTACAAACAGGGCCACCTCGCCATCCTGAAGGGCAACCTCTCGCCCGAAGGCTGCGTCGCCAAGATCACCGGCCTGAAGAACCCCGTCATGACCGGCCCTGCCCGCGTGTTTGACGACGAGCAGTCGGGCCTGGCCGCCATCCTGGCTGGCAAGATCAAGGCAGGCGATGTGATGGTGCTGCGCTACCTCGGCCCCAAGGGCGGCCCCGGCATGCCAGAGATGCTGGCCCCCACAGGCGCACTGATAGGCGCAGGCCTGGGCGAGAGCGTAGGCCTCATCACCGACGGCCGTTTCTCGGGCGGCACATGGGGCATGGTCGTCGGCCACGTCGCACCCGAAGCCGCGGCCGGCGGCAACATCGCCTTCATCAACGAAGGCGACTCCATCACCATTGACTCACGCCAGATGCTGCTGCAACTCAACATCAGCGACGAAGAACTCGCCAAACGGAAGGTCGGCTGGGTCGCACCGAAACCGCGCTACACACGCGGTGTGCAGGCCAAGTTTGCGTTCAATGCATCGAGTGCGAGCAAGGGTGCTGTGCTGGATGATTATTCGTAAGTGATGACGAATGGCCATCAAGCGATGGCCAACAAAAAAGCCCGCATGTGCGGGCTTTTTTTTGGGTGTTGCGGATCAAGGACTCAGTGCATTTCCTTGGCGTGATTGATCGAGTACTTGGGTATCTCGACCGTCACATCTGCCTGCGCCAGAATGGCCTGGCAGCTCAGGCGAGAGTTGGGTTCCAGGCCCCAGGCGCGGTCGAGCAGGTCCTCTTCGGTTTCGTCGGGCTCATTGAGTGACTTGAAGCCTTCACGCACGACGACGTGGCAGGTGGTGCAGGCCGCGCTCATGTCGCAGGCGTGCTCGATGTTGATCCTGTTTTCCAGCAGTGCTTCGCAGATGGAGGTACCAGCAGGCGCCTTGATCTCAGCGCCATTTGGGCAGTACTCAGGATGGGGAAGTATTTTTATGACGGGCATCGTAGGTGCTTTGTTGTGTTCGCGGGCTGCTTGTCAAACCGCTTCGATGTTTTTACCGGCCAGGGCTTTCTGTATGCCCTTGTTCATGCGCTCTGCAGCAAAAGCTTCGGTGCCTTCTGCCAGGGCCTTGGTGGCGGCTTCAATGCCAGCAGCGTCGCCATTGGCGCGCGTGTCAGCCAGCGCAACCATCAGGCTGTCGATGCGCGCACGTTCGTTGGGGCTGAGCAGGTCTGCATCGGCTTCAAGCGCACTGCCGGTGGCCAGCAGCATGCGGTCGGCATCGACCTGGGCTTCTGCCAGCGCCCTTGCCTGCATGTCCTGCTGGGCGGTTGAAAAGCTGTCCTGCAGCATGCGTGCGATCTCGTCGTCGGAGAGACCATACGACGGTTTGACGTCGATGGTCGCTTCAACGCCGCTGACCTGCTCTTTGGCGTTCACGCTGAGCAGGCCGTCTGCATCGACCGTGAAGGTCACACGTATGCGCGCTGCGCCTGCGGCCATGGGCGGTATGCCCCGCAGCTCGAAGCGTGCGAGGCTGCGGCAGTCAACGACCAGGTCACGCTCGCCCTGCACTACATGCAGCGCCAGGGCGGTCTGGCCGTCTTTATAGGTGGTGAAGTCCTGCGCCATTGCAGTCGGGATGGTCTGGTTGCGCGGGACGATGCGCTCGACCAGGCCGCCCATGGTTTCAATGCCCAGGGACAGGGGAATGACATCGAGCAGCAACAGGTCATCACCCGTGTTGTTGCCAGCCAGCTGGTTTGCTGAAATGGCCGCGCCGAGTGCCACCACTTCATCGGGGTTGAGGTTGGTCAGTGGCTCACTGCCGAAAAAATTGGCAGCAGCCTTGCGCACCTGCGGCATGCGGGTTGAACCGCCCACCATGACCACGCCCTTGATGTCGTCCTTCACCAGTTTGGCATCACGCAAGGCCTTACGCACAGCGGTCAAAGTGCGCTGCGTGAGGTGTGCGGTGGCGGTTTCGAAATCTTCAGCCTTGAGTTCAAAACTGACCAAGGCCTTGGCGAGCTGCACGTTGAAAGGCACCGGGCTGGATACAGACAGTGCCTCTTTGCCCGCGCGGGCCGCACGCTGCAGCGCAGCCTTGTCGGTGGGGGTGAGTGTATCGGCAGCGACGCCGGCCTTGGTGAGCACCCAGTCGACCAGCGCGCGGTCATAGTCATCACCGCCCAGGGCTGAATCGCCACCTGTAGCCACCACTTCAAACACACCCTGCGTCAGGCGCAGGATGGAAATATCAAAGGTGCCGCCGCCCAGGTCATAAACGGCGTAGACGCCTTCGCTGCCGTTGTCGAGGCCGTAGGCAATCGCCGCAGCAGTAGGCTCGTTGATGAGGCGCAGCACATTGAGGCCGGCGAGTTGCGCGGCGTCTTTGGTGGCCTGGCGCTGCGCGTCGTCAAAGTAGGCGGGCACGGTGATGACCGCGCCGTGGATGTCGTCGTCAAAGGTGTCTTCGGCACGAAAGCGCAGCGTGGCGAGAATTTCTGCGCTGATCTCGACCGGGCTTTTTTCACCGGCCACCGTTTGCAACGTGACCATGCCGGGTTTGTCGTTGAGCTGGTAAGGCAGTTGCGCGCGGCTGGCGATGTCGTTGATGCCGCGGCCCATGAGGCGTTTGACGGAAGAGATGGTGTTGGCAGGGTCATCCACCTGCGCGGCCAGCGCGTCAAAGCCGATCTGGCGGCGCTCGGCATCAAGGTAGCGGACCACGCTCGGCAAAATCACGCGGCCCTGGTCATCGGGCAGGCATTCGGCAATGCCGTTGCGAACGCTGGCGACCAGCGAATGTGTGGTGCCGAGGTCTATGCCGACTGCGATGCGCCGCTGGTGCGGGTCAGGCGTCTGGCCGGGTTCTGATATCTGTAGGAGTGCCATGTCTTGTCTGGGTTAACCCGTCATTGTCCCAGTTGATCCATGCGTGCATCAACTTCGGATGCAAAACGCTGCATAAACATAAGGCTTCTCACCTGCTGCGCGGCGGCATTGAAGTCTTTGGCGCCGTCGATGGACTGGCCGATTTTTGAGAGCTGCTCGCCTTCGTGTTCATTGACCTGTGCCAGCAAAGCTTCCAACTCATCCAGAGTGCCGGCTTCATCAAGCTCTTCGCGCCATTCCATCTGCTGCATGAGGAAATCCGTCGGCATGGCCGTGTTGGTCTCGGCATTGATGGGCGCGCCGTTCATCTCGCACAGGTAGCTTGCGCGTTTGAGCGGGTCTTTCAGGCGCTGGTAGGCCTCATTGATACGCACAGACCATTGCATGGCCACACGCTGGGCGGAGGCGCCCTGCGCTGCAAACTTGTCAGGGTGCGCCTCACGCTGCAGGTCTTTCCACCTGGCATCGAGCGCGGCGCGGTCCTGCGCAAATTGCGCGGGTACGCCGAAGAGTTCAAAGTCGGTGGATTGGAGGTTCATGTCGGTAAAAAGCCGCCAGCACATTCAGTGAGGGCGGCTTTGTTGTAGCAGTGAGAAGGCGTCAAACGCGAAACGACTCTCCACAACCACACCTGTCACGTTCGTTGGGGTTGATGAACTTGAAGCCCTCGTTCAGGCCCTCGCGCACAAAATCAAGCTTGGTGCCGTCGATATAAGCCATGCTTTTCGGGTCAACCAGCACCTTGACGCCATTGTCTTCAAAGACCACGTCTTCAGGCGCGATTTCGTCTGCGTATTCAAGCTTGTAGGCGAGACCCGAGCAGCCGGTGGTCTTGACGCCCAGACGGACGCCAACGCCTTTGGCTCGCTTGGCAAGGTAGCGGGTCACGTGGCGGGCGGCGGCGTCGGTCAGGGTTACGGACATGATGGATCTGGAGATTGGGTTAACACCCCGTTCGCTTTGCGCTTGTCGAAAGTCTTCGACAGGCTCAGCCCGAACGGCAGGGTTTTAATGCGTTGCGGTCACTTCCGCTGCAGCACCGTGCTTTTGTTTGTAGTCATTCACGGCGGCCTTGATGGCGTCTTCCGCCAGGATGGAGCAGTGAATCTTCACAGGCGGCAAGGCCAGTTCTTCGGCAATCGCGCTGTTCTTGATGCTTGCCGCTTCGTCGAGTGTCTTGCCCTTGACCCATTCGGTCACCAGCGAGCTGGAGGCAATGGCTGAACCGCAGCCGTAGGTCTTGAAGCGTGCGTCTTCGATCACGCCGGTCACGGGGTTGACCTTGATCTGCAGCTTCATCACGTCGCCGCAGGCCGGCGCGCCGACCATGCCGGTGCCTACGCTCTCGTCGCCCTTTTCAAAGGATCCGACGTTGCGGGGATTTTCATAGTGGTCTACGACCTTTTCGCTGTATGCCATGGTGTTACCTCTTTAAGCGTTCACGCTGCGGTCAGTGCGCAGCCCACTGGATGGTGGACAGGTCCACGCCATCCTTGAACATTTCCCAGAGCGGGGAAAGTTCGCGCAGCTTGGCCACATTTTCTTTAATGGTGCCGACCGCGTAGTCAATTTCTTCTTCGGTGCTCCAGCGGCCAATCGTCATGCGCAGGCTGCTGTGTGCAAGTTCGTCACTGCGGCCCAGGGCGCGCAGCACATAGCTGGGTTCCAGGCTGGCGGATGTGCAGGCCGAGCCGCTGGACACGGCCAGGCCCTTGATGCCCATGATCAGCGATTCGCCCTCGACGAAGTTAAAGCTCATATTGAGGTTATGCGGGACGCGTTTGTCGGCGTGACCATTGAGGAAGACTTCTTCAACGTCCTTCAGGCCATTGAGCATGCGTTCATGCAGCGCACGGATGCGTTTGTTTTCTTCATGCATCTCGGCCTTGGCGATGCGGTAAGCCTCGCCCATGCCCACGCACTGGTGCGTTGGCAGTGTGCCGGAGCGCATGCCGCGCTCATGGCCGCCACCGTGCATCTGCGCTTCGAGGCGCACACGCGGCTTGCGCCGCACATACAGCGCGCCAATGCCCTTGGGGCCGTAGGTCTTGTGTGAGGTCAGGCTCATCAGGTCAACCGGCAGGGTTGCCAGGTCGATGTCCACACGGCCGGTGGCCTGCGCTGCATCGACGTGGAAGATGATGCCTTTTTCGCGGCACAGCGTGCCAATCTCAGCGATATCCTGGATGACGCCGATTTCGTTGTTGACGAACATGACGCTCACAAGAATCGTGTCGGGGCGGATGGCCGCCTTCAGCACTTCAATGTCGAGCAAACCATCGGCCTGAACGTCGAGGTAGCTGACTTCAAAACCCTGGCGCTCCAGTTCACGCATGGTGTCGAGCACGGCCTTGTGCTCGGTCTTCACGGTGATGAGGTGCTTGCCCTTGGACTTGTAAAAATGGGCCGCGCCCTTGAGCGCGAGGTTGTTGGACTCGGTTGCGCCGCTGGTCCAGACGATTTCACGCGGGTCAGCGCCTATCAGGTCGGCGATCTGGCCGCGCGCTTTTTCGACGGCGGCTTCGGCTTCCCAGCCCCAGGCATGGCTACGGGACGCCGGGTTGCCGAAGTGCTCACGCAACCACGGAATCATGGCATCAACAACGCGTGGGTCACACGGGTTGGTGGCGCTGTAGTCCATGTAGATGGGGAAATGTGGGGTTTCCATTTGGCTGGCTCTTTTTTAAAGACGGCTGGCTGGCGTCGGCCCGGACATACGGGCCTTCGCGAAGCTCAGGCTCTGATCAGGATTTCGAAAACGCGTTTCCGAGTGCGAAGACCGAATTGGGCGCGTTGACACGCATGGGTTTTGCAACCGGAGCAGTGAAGATGGCCTTCTTGACCATGGGCGTGTTCTCGACCACGACACCCTTGGCGAGTTGGTCTTCCACCAGCTTTTGGAGGGTGACTGAGTCAAGAAACTCGACCATGCGGCTGTTCAGCGATGCCCACAGCTCGTGGGTCATGCAGCGGCCGCCTTCACCGAGACAGTTTTCCTTGCCGCCGCACTGGGTGGCGTCGATCGGCTCATCGACCGACACAATGATGTCGGCGACGGTGATGTCGGCAGCCTTGCGGCCCAGGGTGTAACCGCCGCCGGGGCCGCGGGTGGATTCGACCAGCTCGTGGCGGCGCAGCTTGCCGAACAGCTGTTCAAGGTACGAGAGGGAAATTTGCTGACGCTGGCTGATGGCTGCAAGCGTGACCGGGCCGTTGTTCTGGCGTAGTCCGAGGTCAATCATCGCTGTGACCGCAAAACGGCCTTTGGTGGTGAGGCGCATAACAAGCTCCTTTGGAAATGGCTTGACTGTCAGCAACAAATGTTGCGACCCTGAAAGCTTGTGGCTCGCAGGGAACTCTTCCTCCAGCCGCCCAGGCCAGTCAACCATTCATCGCGGGGGCTTTTTGTTATTTACTGTTCCTGACTGAATTCGTCAAGTATAGCACCAACAAGGGCTTTTAGCTGGAGGATAGTCACAAAAGTCAGGGCAAACCCGCATATTGCAAGGGGTTATTTAAAAAGCCTGCGCACCAAAGAAGTGCAACCCCAAAAAAGCTACTTATGGGTACCGCCCGCAGCAGATATGGGCACGATGTTGTCGGAACCCGGCGCGCCAAAGGCCTGCTCCTTGAGGATGTGAAGCTGGTCGCGCACCCTCGCCGCCTTTTCAAACTCCAGGTTTTTGGCATGCTCGACCATCTGCTTCTCAAGCCGCTTGATTTCCCGGGCAATGTCTTTCTCGCTCATGTCCTCGACCATGGCCTTCTGCATGCTGAGTTTTTCGGCTTCCTTGCCTGATTTCTCGCTGTAAACGCCGTCGATCAGATCCTTGATGCGCTTGACCACGCTGCGCGGCGTGATGCCGTGCTCCAGGTTGAAGGCGATCTGCTTGTTGCGCCGGCGTTCGGTCTCGCCCATGGCCTTTTTCATCGAATCGGTGATCTTGTCGGCATACAGAATCGCCCGGCCATTGAGGTTTCGGGCCGCCCGGCCAATCGTCTGGATCAGGCTGCGCTCGGCGCGCAAAAAGCCCTCTTTATCTGCATCAAGAATCGCCACCAGCGAGACCTCGGGAATATCCAGCCCCTCGCGCAGCAAATTGATACCGACCAGCACGTCAAACGCGCCCAGGCGCAGGTCACGCAAAATTTCAACCCGCTCAACGGTATCGACATCGCTGTGCAGGTAACGCACCTTCACGCCGTTGTCCGTCAGGTAATCGGTCAGCTGTTCGGCCATGCGTTTGGTCAGCGTGGTGATGAGCACACGCTCGTTCTTGTCGACGCGGATGCGGATCTCCTGCAGGACATCATCAACCTGGTGCGTCGCGGGCCGCACTTCAACTTCAGGGTCGACCAGCCCGGTGGGACGCACGACCTGCTCGACCACCTGGCCGGCATGTTCATTTTCATAAGCCGCCGGCGTGGCAGACACAAAAATCGCCTGCCGCATCTTGGCCTCGAACTCTTCAAACTTGAGCGGCCGGTTGTCCAGCGCACTGGGCAGACGAAAGCCGTACTCGACCAGCGTGGTCTTGCGCGAACGGTCGCCGTTGTACATGGCGTTGAGCTGGCCGATCATGACGTGGCTCTCGTCGAGGAACATCACCGCGTCTTTCGGCATGTAGTCGCACAGTGTCGAAGGCGGCGAGCCCGGTGGCGCGCCACTCAAATGGCGTGTGTAGTTCTCGATGCCCTTGCAATGGCCGATCTCGCTCAGCATTTCAAGGTCAAAGCGCGTGCGCTGCTCTATGCGTTGCGCCTCAACCAGCTTGCCGTCGGCCACAAACTGCGCCACGCGCTCGACCAGTTCCAGCTTGATGGTTTCAACCGCCATCATGACCTTGTCGCGCGGTGTGACGTAGTGGCTTTTCGGATAGACGACAAAACGCGGAATCTTCTGGCGGATGCGGCCCGTGAGCGGGTCGAACAGCGAGAGCGTTTCGATCTCGTCGTCGAACAACTCGATGCGGATGGCGAGTTCTGAATGCTCGGCCGGGAAGACATCAATCACGTCACCGCGCACGCGGAAGGTGCCGCGCGCAAAGTCCTGGTCATTGCGGCTGTACTGCATACGGATCAGGCGCGCAATCACGTCGCGCTGGCCCATCTTGTCGCCCGTGCGTGCAATGAAACGCATCTGGGTGTAATCCTCGGGGGCGCCAATGCCGTAGATGGCGCTCACCGTCGCCACAATGATGGTGTCGCGCCGCTCCAGCACGCTCTTGGTGGCCGACAGGCGCATCTGCTCGATGTGCTCGTTGATGGCCGAGTCTTTCTCGATGAACAGGTCGCGCTGCGGCACATAGGCCTCGGGCTGGTAGTAGTCGTAGTAGCTGACGAAATACTCGACGGCGTTTTTGGGGAAGAACTCGCGGAACTCGCTGTACAGCTGGGCCGCCAGCGTCTTGTTGGGCGCAAAAATAATCGCCGGACGGCCCAGCCGCGCGATCACATTGGCCATGGTGAAGGTCTTGCCGGAACCCGTCACACCCAGCAGTGTCTGGAAGACTTCGCCGTCGTTCACGCCTTCGACCAGCTTGGCAATCGCCGTCGGCTGGTCGCCTGCGGGCTGGTAGGGCATGAAAAGCTCGAACGGGGAATCAGGAAAACTGACGAACTCGCCATTCAGCGGGCCTTCGCCTGTGTCTGTTTGAGTAATGACTTCCAACGCTTCCGGCATAGACCTTCCTTCTGGCTCTCGTTCAGGCCCGTTAAAATCAGGGCAACCGATCAGCATACGACATTCGGGCAAAAAACGGAATTGCAAGCGGCAAGCACCCTTTTTTACCTTTGTTGACACGCCTGAAGGCCGTCAAAAAAACCTTTCTGATTCAACGTTGTTTTTACTTTTCTGAGGATTTTTCATGTCTTTGTTCACTGCTGTCGAAATGGCCCCACGCGACCCCATCCTGGGTCTCAACGAGCAGTTCGCCGCCGACACCAACCCCAACAAGGTCAACCTCGGCGTCGGTGTGTACTACGACGACAACGGCAAGCTGCCCCTCCTCAAATGCGTTCAGGCGGCTGAAAAGCTCATGGCCGAAACCCCCAAGCCACGCGGCTACCTGCCGATCGACGGCATTGCGGCCTATGACGCGGCCGTCAAGGCCCTCGTTTTCGGTCTTGAGAGCGAACCCGTCAAAAGCGGCCGCGTCGCCACCGCCCAGGGGATTGGCGGCACCGGCGGCCTGAAGATAGGCGCAGACTTTCTGAAGAAGCTGCTGCCCAACGCGAAAGTCCTGATCTCCGACCCGAGCTGGGAAAACCACCGCGCCCTGTTCACCCAGGCCGGTTTTGTCGTTGACAGCCACCCCTACTACGACGCCGCCAAAAAAGGCATCAACTTCGACGGCATGCTGGCCGCGCTGAACGCCGCTGCCGAGGGCACCATCGTCGTGCTGCACGCCTGCTGCCACAACCCGACCGGCTATGACATCACCCCCGCCCAGTGGGACCAAGTGATTGCGGCCGTCAAGGCGAAAAAGCTCACGCCTTTCCTCGACATGGCTTATCAGGGCTTCGGCCACGGCATCAAGGAAGACGGCGCTGTGGTCGGCAAGTTTGTCGCCGCCGGCCTGAGCTTTTTTGTCTCGACCTCGTTCTCAAAGAGCTTCAGCCTGTATGGCGAGCGCGTCGGTGCCCTGTCGGTGCTGTGTGAATCAAAAGAAGAGGCTGACCGCGTGCTGTCGCAGCTCAAGCTGGTCATTCGCACCAACTACAGCAACCCGCAGATCCACGGCGGCACCGTGGTGGCCACCGTGCTCAACACCCCTGCCCTGCGCGCCCAGTGGGAAGAAGAGCTGACCGAAATGCGCGTGCGCATCAAGGCCATGCGCCAGAAGCTGGTCGACGGCCTGAAAGCCGCCGGCGTGACACAGGACATGAGCTTCATCACCACGCAGATCGGCATGTTCAGCTACTCGGGTTTAACCAAGGACCAGATGGTGCGTCTGCGCAGCGAGTTCGGCATTTACGGCACAGACACCGGCCGCATGTGCGTGGCCGCGCTCAACAGCAAGAACATCGACTACGTCTGCGCGGCGATTGCCAAGGTGGTCTGAGCCGGGTTTGACTTTCGGCGCGCAGCAGCGATTGCTATTAATTCAGTAGCTGCTCACGCTCGTGTCTATTGGCCTGCAGTCGATTTGATACCTGAAAATGGCCCTTTTTGGGCCATTTTTTCGTCAAAAACATGCCCTGAAGGCTGGTGCCACTTGAAATGTTAAGTTCCAGGTTAACATTTGGACTATTTTTAATGTATACGTTAATTTTTTGCCGTGTACGTTAAAATTTGGTGTAGTACTAGCCCCAAATCGCCGAGCGCATGGCAATCGAGCCCAGCTGGTAGCTGGTGTTGAAGAACCTGATGGGCTCACCCGAATCCACCGCCCCGGCCGAGTACAAGAGCGGCAAATAGTGCTCATGCGTGGGCTGGGCCATTTTGGCGACCTGGCCGAGCTTTAAAAAGTTCTGCAGCGCATCCAGGTTGCCCTGCTGCATGTAGCCGCCAATCGTCTGGTCAAACTCCAGCGCCCAGTCAAAGGCCTGGTTGCCGGTGGCGCCGCGCTGCATCTGGCGCAGGTTGTGCACGATGTTGCCGCTACCGACGATGAGCACGCCGCGGTCACGCAGTACCTTCAGCTGTCTGGCCAGCGCGTAATGCTCTTCCGGTGCGCGGCTGTAGTCCATGCTGAGCTGGATCACCGGGATGTCGGCTTCGGGGAACATGGGTTTGAGCACCGCCCAGGTGCCGTGGTCCAGGCCCCATTCGTTCACATCCAGCCCCAGCGGCTGCGAGCCGCGCTGGCGCACCAGCTGGCTGATGGCGCGGGCTGCAGCCGGGTCGCCTGGCGCGGGGTATTGCTGGTCGAACAACTCTTGCGGGAAGCCGCCGAAATCGTGAATCGTCTTCGGTTTGTCCATCGCCGTGACCCACCAGCCTTCGGTCAGCCAGTGCGCAGAGATGCAGAGGATGAGTTGCGGGCGCGGCATTTTGGTGCCGAAATCCTTGCCCAGCGCCTGCCAGC
Source organism: Polaromonas sp. (assembly GCA_965228025.1). Lineage (GTDB taxonomy): Bacteria > Pseudomonadota > Gammaproteobacteria > Burkholderiales > Burkholderiaceae_C > Polaromonas. The sequence continues at coordinate 128,201 of CBDDGX010000023.1, forward strand.
TGCGCAGGTATTCGTTGTCGCCGATCGCATTCATGGGGCTGCCGTGGCCGAGAAAGAGCACCGGCATGCGTTCTGATTTTTTGAGGGAGGCGACGCTGTCCAGCAGGGCGCTGTCGTTGGAGGAGAGCATGTTGTTCTTGTCCTGGATAAGTGGGTGTTTTGGCCCGCGATACCGTCGCGCAAGGGGCCTCTCAGCCCGAATGTTAAGCCTCTACGGGCGTGCTGTGCGGCCTGTGACAAATTACCCTTTTCAGGCACTAAGAGTCTGTTTATGCTCTGTAAGGGGTCGCGCAAGCACCTTGTCGGGATGGGCTGCAAGGCACGGTGCGCCGCCAATAGCTGGCTATTGGCAAGCAGCGCAACGCCGCAGACCGCCCGAGAAGGTGCTCGCCCTTCGGTTTGGGGTGAAATCGGGCGATTGCGCCGCCCAGTCCCTTGCATGGGCATGAGCCCATCCGGCATGACCGGACGGCACACTCATCCCGATTGCACCCCAACGCGACCCGTTACAGGGCATAAACAGGCTCTTATTGGTAGTTATCCTCAAAACGGTGCAGCACCAAACTGTTATATTGCACTGCAGCATAACGAGTTGAACGTCAGCTTCAACACACAACATCCAGAGGTTTTACCCCATGCTTTACCAGCTTTATGAAACCCAGCGCACGCTGATGGAACCGTTTGTCGACTTCGCAGAGGCGGCCTCCAAGCTTTACAGCAACCCGCTGTCGCCGATGGCGCAAAACCCGTTCGCGCAACGCGTCGCCGCCGGTTACAGCCTGATCTACCGCCTGGGCAAGGACTACGAAAAGCCGGCATTCAACATCCAGACGATAGAGGTCGAAGGCACCAGCATCGCCATTCATGAGCGGGTCGAGATCGACAAGCCGTTTTGCGAGCTGCGCCGCTTCAAGCGCTTTTCAGACGACACCGCCACGCTGGCAAAGCTCAAGGGCCAGCCGGCCGTGCTGATCGTGGCACCACTTTCGGGCCACTACGCCACCCTGCTGCGCGACACGGTCAAGACCATGCTGAAAGACCACAAGGTCTACATCACCGACTGGAAGAACGCGCGTACCGTACCGCTGTCCGACGGCGCCTTCCACCTGGACGACTACGTCAACTATGTGGAAGAGTTCATTGGGCACCTGCAGGGCATTTACGGAAACTGTCATGTCATCAGCGTTTGCCAGCCTACCGTGCCGGTGTTTGCCGCCATCTCCCTGATGGCCTCGCGCGGGCAGAAGACGCCGCTGTCCATGACCATGATGGGCGGCCCCATCGACGCACGCAAGTCGCCAACCGCCGTCAACAACCTGGCGATGAACAAGAGCTTCGAGTGGTTTGAGAACAATGTGATCTTCCGCGTGCCGAGCAACTTTCCCGGCGCCGGTCGCCGCGTCTACCCCGGCTTTTTGCAGCACACCGGTTTTGTGGCCATGAACCCGGACCGCCACGCCAAGAGCCACTTCGACTACTTCAAGGACCTGCTCAAGGGCGACGACGCCAGCGTCGAAGCGCACCGCAAGTTCTACGACGAGTACAACGCCGTGCTGGACATGGACGCCGATTACTACCTGGAAACCATCAAGACGGTGTTCCAGGAGTTCAAGCTGGTCAACGGCACCTGGGACGTGACATCGGCCAAAGGCAAGGTCGAGCGTGTCAAGCCAGAAGACATCAAGACCACCGCCGTGATGACAGTCGAAGGCGAGCTGGACGATATCTCCGGGTCAGGCCAGACCAAGGCTGCACTTGAGATGTGCAGCGGCGTGTCTGCCAGCCAGAAGACACACTTCGAGGTCAAGGGTGCAGGCCACTACGGCATCTTCAGCGGCCGCCGCTGGCGCGACCAGGTCTACCCGGCCGTCAAGGCGTTTATCCTGGCGCACAACGACGATGTGGCTCCGAAAAAGCTGGCAAAACCGGCTGAGAAGAAGGCCGTCGCTGCAAAACCGGTTGCAAAAGCAGCTACAAAACCAGCGGCCAGGACTGCAGTCAAAGTCGCCGCGAAACCCGCAGCAAAACGTGTTGCGACAAAGACAGCCAGCAGCAAGTGACCTGAAAGTCGGGCAGGCAACTGCCCGACAATAAGCGGGTGACCGCCGCCGCCAACAATCTCACCCAACGCATACACGCCACACTGCCGCAAACGCAGTGCACGCGCTGCGGCTATCCCGATTGCGCGGCTTACGCCGACGCCATTGCATCAGGCGAAGCAGCCATCAACCAGTGCCCACCTGGCGGCGCTGAAGGCATACAGCGCCTTGCCGCCATCACAGGCCAGCCGGCCCTTCCGCTCAACCCCGCCAACGGTGCCGAAGGCCCGCGCACACTGGCCGTTATCGACGAAGACTGGTGCATAGGCTGCACGCTCTGCATCAAGGCCTGCCCGACCGACGCCATCCTGGGCGCCAACAAGATGATGCATACGGTGATTGAGGCGCACTGCACGGGTTGTGAACTGTGCGTGCCGGTCTGCCCTGTGGATTGCATCAGCCTTGAGAATGTGACCGGCGAGCGAACCGGCTGGGCCGCGTGGTCGCAATCCGAAGCAGATCACGCGTTGCAACGTTATGAATTTCATCGCATGTTGCAAACCCGGCCCGGACCACGTAATTCAAGAATGCCGTCGACCATCGACGAGTCCGCTTTCACCACGCTTGATGAATCAGCAGTCCCCGAAGATGCCGCGCAAGACGCTGCCGATAAAAAACGCGCGGTGATCGAAGCAGCCATGGCCCGCGCGCGTGCGGCCCGCCAGCCAAAAAACTGAGCCCGTTCAGGCTGGCAGCTCAGGCGGGCAGTTCCGTCAGGCCCAGCACTTCAGACTCATACGCGTGCAGCGACGGCGCGCCGCCAGTGTGTATGAACAGCACGTTTTCGTTCCTCGCGAAATGGCCCTTGCGCGCCAGGCCAATCAGGCCAGCCATGATCTTGCCGGTGTAAACAGGGTCCAGCAAAATCGCCTCGGTGCGCGCCAGCATCTGCACGGCCTCAACCATCGCATGGTTGGGCACTGAATATTTCGGCCGCCACCAGTCACCGTGGCTCACCACCGCCTCGCGCGGCACCGTCATGTTCAGCCCCAGCAGATCGCTCACCGCCTGCGCCTCCTTGTGCACCAGCGGGTCCTGGTCGACCGGGTCTCGGCTCACACCGATGCCGATGATGGGAATGTTGATACGGTTGCCCATAAAACCCGCGAGCAAACCGCCGTGCGTGCCCGAGCTGCCAGAGCCCACCACCACCTTGTCGATCTGCACGCCCTGCTCGAAGAACTGCTGCTGCAGCTCCTGCGCACAGGCCACATAACCCAGGCCGCCAATCGCATTCGACCCACCACCGGGCACGATGTAGCCCTTGCGGCCTTCTTTTGCCAGATCGGCCGCCACCTTCTGCATGGCCTCCAGCATGTTGGTGCCAGCAGGCACCACCGTGATGGCCTCAACACCCAGCAGGCGGAACAAAAAGTTGTTGCCGCTGGCGTCTTCACGGTAGCTGTTCTGCACGCGCTCTTCAATCACAAAGCGGCACTTCATGCCTTCCTTGATGGATGCAGACAAGGTGGCCCGGCAGTGGTTGGATTGCGGCGCACCACAGGTGATCAAAGTGTCAGCACCCTGGGCCAATGCATCGGCGGCCAGAAACTCAAGCTTGCGCGTCTTGTTGCCGCCGGGGGTCAGGCCCAGCATGTCGTCACGCTTGATCCACACATTCGGTCCTTCGCCGTTCGGGCAGCTTTCTGCCAGCGCTTTGGTGAAGTGTGGCAAAAACTCCAGCGGGGTGGGGTCTTTGGTGTAACGGCGGCGGGGGAAACGGCTCAGGTCCATGGGGAAGCACTCCAGATCAGGCATTAAAGACCCTGCATTTTGCATCCCGCCCCGCCCGCCCCGGTCACAAGAACTGTCAGGCCACCGGCACAGTCCCACCGTCAATGATGTACTCAGTGCCGGTGATGGCCGTTGCACGACTCGACACGAGAAAACCCACAAGGTCTGCAACTTCATCGGGCCTGGCGGGTCGCCCCAGTGGAATTCCCCCCAGCGAATCGACAATCGACTGACGGGCCTCTTCATAGGCCGTCCCGCTCTTTCGGGCGATCTCGTTGACCAATTCCACAGCGGCCTCCGTTTCAACCCAGCCAGGCGACACCCGGACAACCCGCACGCCTTTAGAACTGACCTCCCTGGACAGGCTTTTGCTGTAGGTTGAAAGCGCGGCCTTTGCCGCCGCATAGGCCGTCGTTGCGTCAGGAAGCGGCAGTTTCGCCTGGATGGATGTGATGTGTACCACCACGCCGGTCCCCTGTGCCACCATGCCAGGCAACAAGGCCCGGTCGAGGCGAACGGCCGGCAACAGATTGAGATCAAGGGCTTTTTGCCATTCGTGTTCATCCAGCACGGCATAGCCGCCCGCAGGCGCAGAGGAGCCCCCTGCGACATGAACCATGATGTCGATGCCGCCCAGTTGATCCTTGACGGCCTGCGCGATGGCGGAGCACCCCGCGGGGGTGGTGATGTCTGCAGCCAGAAATGCGGCATCCCCGAAGTTGTCAGGACGGGAACGTGCCGTTGCCAGTACCGTCGCTCCCGCCTTCCTGAGCCGTTTCACCACCGCTTCGCCTATTCCTTTGGTGCCGCCCGTTACCAGGGCGCGCCGCCCCTCAAGCTCGACCGGTTGACGGATTTCCAGGGATGCGATGAGATCGCCCTTGAGCATGAAAACGTGCATCAGGTCGGCCACGCCACCCGGGAAATTTCCCTTGATGTGTGCCAGCAGTTTGACAGTGCTGCCCCGTTGTGAAACACCGAGCGCCGTGAGGCTGTATTGATACTTCGCTTCACTGCCGGACTGCCATGCGGCAATGGCTTCCAGGCCACGAAAATTCCCGCCTTCGTCGAGCACCACCGCATCAGGATGGAAGCTGAGCGACAGGCGGGACTTGTCCGGGTTTCCCTTGGTCTCAAGGTAATTTTTGACAGCATTGGGCAATGGAAAAGTCATCGGTCTCACCGTTTGAAGTTGCAATACGGGTGATTCTGGATTTATGCTCTCCAGATGAACAGTACCCACCAAAAAGTAAGTGCGCTGCCCAAGGTCAAACGGGATGCCGGGCGCAAGGAATACACACCGCTGAGTGCAGCCATCGACGTGGAAGGTTGCCTCAGCATGCTCGAAGGCAGATGGAAACTGGTGATCCTGTTCCACCTGTTCGGTGGGCAGGTGCAGCGTTTTTCCGATCTTGAAAAACGCGTGACAGGCATCTCGCAGAAGATGCTGGCCCAGCAACTTCGCCAGCTGGAGGCCGATGGCATCGTCGAGCGCACGGTGCACCCACAGATCCCGCCGAAAGTTGACTACCGCATGACGGCTTGGGGTCAGGAGCTCTGCCCCGCACTTGATGCGTTGCTTAAATGGGCGGAAAGCCGATAAAGCTCCCCATCCAGGGAAGCCTGCAGACCAGGGGCCATGCTATGAAGCCATCGCCGCAAAAGCCTTGATGACCTCAGGTGGCGCCTGCACCATTTCAATCAGCACGCCCTCGCCCGCAATCGGGAATTCGTCGTTCGCCTTGGGGTGCATGAAGCAGATGTCAAACCCTGCTGCGCCCTTGCGAATGCCGCCCGGTGCAAAACGCACGCCCTGCGCGGTCAGCCATTCAACGGCTTTGGGCAGGTCGTCAATCCACAGGCCCACGTGGTTAAGCGGCGTGGTGTGCACTGCAGGTTTTTTTTCGATGTCGAGCGGTTGCATCAGGTCAACCTCAACCTTGAAAGGGCCAACGCCCATGGCACAGATGTCTTCGTCAACGTTCTCACGCTCGCTGACAAAGTTGCCTGTGACTTCGAGCCCGAGCATGTCCACCCACAGGGTACGCAGGCGGTCCTTGCTGGGTGCGCCTATGGCGATCTGCTGGATGCCCAGCACCTTGAATGGACGGGTCATGATGCTGATCGCTCCCGGCGACCGGAGATATAGCTTGCACCTGATGGGCCAGCGCTCTCGAGGTGGGGCGTTCCTGCAGGCAGGCGGAATATCTGGCCAACGGCGTACGTTGTTGCAACGCCGTCAACGGTCAGGGTGAAGTCGCCCCGGGTGATCAGTGCGCAGGCGTCGAAGGTATGGTCATGTTCGTCAAGCGCATAACCGACTGGCCTTTCAACGGCAGCAATGGTGGTGAAACCTTCGGCCTTGAGCTGCGATTCGAATTCCTGCTGGTTCATGGTGATCTCCAGATAAACAGATGGATGTCAGGCAAATTCAACAATCGGCTGGTCGACGCTGAGCGACTCGCCCTTGGCCGCCAGGACCTTGCCCACCACACCGTCAGCAATCGCAAACAATACGTTCTCCATCTTCATGGCTTCAATCACAGCCACACGTTCACCGGCCTGCACTTTCTGGCCGGGCTGCACTGACACCTCGACCAGCAGGCCGGGCATGGGCGACAACACAAAACGGCTCATGTCCGGCGGCGCCTTGTAGGGCATGAGCTGATGCAGCTCGGCTGCGCGAGGCGACAGCACCAGTGCATCAAGGCGCGTGCCGTTGTGGGCAATGCGGAAAGCCAGCGGGTTACGGCCCACACCACGCTCAACCTGCGCCGCAAACGGCTTGCCATTGACGGTGCCACGTATGCGTGCGCCGCCCAGGTGCCAGTTGCTGCAGATTTCATAGCTGCCGGCCGCCGTATCGACCGCACTGGAACCGGTGGTGGCCACGTAGTCGCGCACGGTGACGGCATTGGCCTTGTTCTGTCCGTCTGCGCCCAGGCCGATGACGACAAACTTCTCGCCTACCGTCACGCCGTGGCCGGGCATCTGGCCGCTGATGCCCGCTGCGCGGCCCAGCTGTCGGCGGTTCACATAAGCCGCCAGCGCCACCAGGAAGTCCGGGTCGTCATGCGGCACGTCTTCAGCGTGGAAGCCCTGGCTGTAATTTTCGGCAATGAAGCCGGTGTTGAAGTCACCTGCGACAAACTTCGGATGTGCCAGCAGCGCCGACTGGAAGGGGATGTTGCTCGAGATGCCGCGAATCACAAATGCATTGAGCGCTTCGCGCATTTTGGCAATCGCCTCCAGCCTGTCCTTGCCGTGCACGATGAGCTTGGCAATCATGGAGTCATAGAACATCGGGATCTCGCCGCCGTCCTGCACACCGGTGTCGACCCGTACTCCGTAGAGGTGCGCCGTGTCTGAAGCGAACATGCTTTCCTTGGGCGGCTGGAAGCGCACCAGGCGGCCGGTTGATGGCAGGAAGTTGCGGAAAGGGTCTTCGGCATTGATACGGCACTCAATCGCCCAGCCATTACGCTGAACATCTTTCTGTTCAAGCGGGAGCTTCTCGCCGGCAGCCACACGAATCATCAACTCGACCAGATCCAGGCCCGTGATGCATTCGGTCACCGGGTGTTCGACCTGCAGCCGCGTATTCATCTCGAGGAAATAAAAGCTCTGGTCCTTGCCGACCACAAACTCCACCGTGCCTGCGCTCTGGTATTTCACGGCCTTGGCCAAGGCCACGGCCTGCTCGCCCATGGCCTTGCGCGTCGCGTCGCTGATGAATGGGCTTGGCGCTTCTTCAATCACCTTCTGGTGGCGCCGCTGGATCGAGCATTCGCGCTCGTTCAGGTAAATCACATTGCCGTGGCTGTCGCCTACCAGCTGGATTTCGATGTGGCGGGGTTCCTCGACAAACTTCTCGATGAACACCCGGTCATCGCCAAAACTGTTGCGTGCCTCGTTGCGGCAGGAGGTAAAGCCTTCCAGGGCTTCCTTGTCATTGAAGGCCACGCGCAGGCCCTTGCCGCCACCGCCCGCACTGGCCTTGATCATCACGGGATAGCCAATGCCCTTCGCAATCTCGACGGCCTTTTCTGCCGTTTCAATCGCATCGTTCACACCCGGAATGCAGTTGACACCCGCAGCGCCCGCCAGCTTTTTCGATTCGATCTTGTCGCCCATGGCTGCGATCGAATAGTGCTTGGGGCCTATAAAAATAATGCCTTCTTCCTCAACGCGCTTTGAGAAGCCTGCGTTCTCGCTCAAAAAGCCATAACCCGGGTGCACCGCCTGCGCGCCGGTCTGCTTGCAGGCAGCAATGATTTTTTCAGCCTGCAGGTAGCTGTCACGGCTGGGCGCGGGGCCGATGTTGACGGCTTCGTCAGCCAGTTCGACATGGCGCGCATCCTTGTCGGCGTCGGAATAGACCGCGACGGTCTTGATGCCCATCTTGCGGGCGGTGAGGATGACGCGGCAGGCGATTTCGCCACGATTCGCTATCAGTATCTTTTTAAACATGAGCACTGCTCCAAAACTGGTTTTCAAGCGGGGGCCGTGGAACCGGCTTCGCCGGGCCACAGGCGCCGCCCCGGAGGGGGGATCCGGCTACACAAAGTGAGCCGAGAAGGGGGGAACTCATAAAGGTATGTTCCCGTGCTTGCGCCACGGGTTCTCAAGTTTTTTGTCGCGCAGCATGACGAGCGAGCGGCAGATGCGCTTGCGGGTCTCATGCGGAAGGATGACGTCGTCCACATAACCTCGCGCGCTGGCCACAAACGGGTTGGCAAAACGCGCCTTGTACTCGGCCTCTTTGGCTGCGAGCTTGGCGGGGTCCTTGCGGTCTTCGCGGAAGATGATTTCGACTGCGCCCTTGGCGCCCATCACCGCAATCTCGGCGTTGGGCCAGGCGAAATTGACATCGCCGCGCAGGTGCTTGGAACTCATCACGTCATACGCGCCGCCGTATGCCTTGCGGGTGATGACAGTGATTTTTGGCACCGTGCATTCCGCGTAAGCGTAGAGCAGTTTGGCACCGTGCTTGATGATGCCGCCGTACTCCTGGCTGGTGCCGGGCATGAAGCCGGGCACGTCAACAAAGGTGATGACGGGTATGTTGAAGGCATCACAAAAGCGCACAAAACGAGCCGCCTTGATGGAGCTCTTGATGTCCAGGCAACCGGCGAGCACGAGGGGCTGGTTGGCAACGATGCCGACGGTCTGGCCTTCCATGCGGGCAAAACCGATGATGATGTTTTTGGCGTACTCGGGCTGGATCTCAAAGAAATCACCATCATCAACCGTCTTGACGATGAGTTCCTTCATGTCATACGGTTTGTTGGCATTCTCGGGCACCAGCGTGTCGAGGCTGAGGTCCATGCGAGCCGCCGGGTCGGCGCTCGGGCGTACCGGGGCCTTCTCGCGGTTGTTGAGCGGCAGGTAGTTGTAGAGGCGGCGCAGCATGAGCAGCGCTTCAACGTCGTTCTCGAATGCAAGATCGGCCACGCCGCTCTTGGTGGTGTGGGTGATGGCGCCGCCCAGTTCTTCGGCGCTGACTTCTTCATGCGTCACGGTCTTGACGACCTCAGGGCCGGTGACAAACATGTAGCTGCTGTCTTTGACCATGAAGATGAAGTCAGTCATGGCGGGTGAATAAACCGCGCCGCCGGCGCTCGGCCCCATGATCATGCTGATCTGCGGAATCACGCCGCTGGCCATCACGTTGCGCTGGAACACATCGGCATAACCACCCAGCGAAGCCACCCCCTCCTGAATGCGCGCACCGCCGGAGTCATTGAGGCCAATGACCGGCGCACCGACCTTCATGGCCTGGTCCATCACCTTGCAGATCTTTTCGGCATGCGCTTCGGACAGCGCGCCACCGAAGACCGTGAAGTCCTGGCTGAACACGAACACCAGGCGACCGTTGATCATGCCGTAGCCGGTGACGACGCCGTCACCTGGAATTTTGGTGTTCTCCATGCCGAAGTCGGTGCAGCGATGCTCTACAAACATGTCCCACTCTTCGAAGGTGCCTTCGTCCAGAAGCACCTCCAGCCGCTCGCGCGCCGTGAGTTTGCCCTTGCCGTGCTGCGCATCAATACGCTTTTGCCCGCCACCCAATCGTGCTGCGGCACGCTTCTGTTCAAGTTGCTCCAGAATTTCCTGCATGGTTTCGTCTTTCTCGTTACGTCTTTATGGCTTGTTGATTGGCTGCGTTTGTGCGGACTGGGCAGCCGCAAGAAGATCCCTGGCTGCTTTGGACGCCGGGATCTGCCCATTCGCAACCTTTGCTGTTATTTCAGGCAGGATCGCGCTGACAGCAGCGTTGTGTCTAAAGGCCTGCTTGAGGCCTGCGTCTATGCGCTCCCACATCCACGACAGCGACTGCTGCTGGCGGCGCAAGGCCAGCTTGCCGTTGGCGCCCTGCAGCGACTGAAACTCTTTCACGGCGGTCCAAAAGGTGTCGACACCCTTGTTGTGCAGCGCGCTGAGTTGCACAACTTTTGGATGCCACTGCTTTCCGTAACTGGCGGCCTGGTCGTTGCCCATGGCGTTGTTGACGAGCCCGAACAAGCGCATGGCCGATGTGATTTGCGCCTCTGCACGCATGGCGGCGTCGGCATCAATGTCAGCCTTGTTGATGATGACCAGGTCGGCCAGTTCCATCACGCCCTTCTTGATCGCCTGAAGATCATCGCCTGCATTGGGCAACTGCATCAGCACAAACATGTCGGTCATATTGGCCACAGCTGTTTCGCTCTGGCCCACGCCTACGGTTTCAACAATCACCACGTCATAACCTGCCGCTTCGCAGACCAGCATGGACTCGCGCGTTTTTTCAGCAACACCGCCCAGCGTGCCACTCGACGGGCTTGGGCGAATGTAGGCGCGCTCGTGGACCGACAGCATTTCCATGCGGGTCTTGTCACCGAGGATGGAGCCGCCGGAAACAGTCGATGAAGGATCAATCGTCAGCACCGCGACCCGGTGCCCCTGGGCAATGAGGTACAGCCCCAGCACTTCGATGAAAGTGGATTTACCCACGCCAGGCACACCGCTGATGCCGAGACGAAAGGACTTGCCAGTGCTGGGCAAAAGCGCGGTCAATAACTCATCTGCCTGCTCACGATGGTCGGCCCGTGTGGACTCCAGCAGCGTGATGGTTTTGGCAATGGCACGACGTTGCGCGGTGGCCTCACCGTGCAGCACTGCCTGTTCCAGCTCCTGCGCGCTTGAAATCACTTCAATGCAGCCCTGATCTGCTCAAGCACATCCTTGGCACTGGCGGGTATCGGGGTGCCTGGTCCGTAGATGCCCTTCACGCCTGCCTCATACAACATCTCGTAGTCCTGGCGCGGGATAACACCGCCGACAAACACAATGATGTCGTCGGCACCCTGTTTTTTCAGCTCGGCGATGATGGCCGGCACCAGCGTCTTGTGGCCGGCAGCGAGCGTTGACACCCCAACCGCATGCACGTCGTTTTCAATCGCCTGGCGGGCACATTCTTCTGGGGTCTGAAACAGCGGGCCCATATCGACGTCAAAGCCCAGGTCGGCAAAAGCAGTGGCCACCACCTTGGCGCCACGGTCATGACCGTCCTGACCGAGTTTTGAGATCATCACGCGCGGGCGACGACCCTCGTCTTCTGCGAACTTGTTGATCTCGCTTTTTAGGGTTTCCCAGCCTTCGGCTGAATCGTAAGCAGCAGCGTACACACCGGTCACCTTTTGTGTATCGGCGCGGTGGCGCCCGTAGACTTTTTCAAGCGCATCGCTGACCTCACCCACAGTGGCGCGCAGGCGCACGGCCTTGATGCAGAGATCCAGCAGGTTGCCGTTGTTATTTTCTGCCGCGGCGGTCAATGCGTCGAGCGCGGCCTGCACTGCGGCACTGTCACGTTTGGCCTTGATCGCCTTCAGGCGGGTGATCTGGCCGTCTCGTACCGCCACGTTATCGATATCGCGGGACTCGATGGCGTCTTCAGTTTTCAGTTTGTATTTATTGACGCCCACGATGACGTCCTTGCCGCTGTCAATGCGGGCTTGTTTGTCTGCGGCCGCTGCCTCAATCTTCAGCTTGGCCCAGCCACTGTCCACGGCCTTGGTCATGCCGCCCATGGCTTCGACTTCCTCAATGATGGTCCAGGCGGCATCGGCCATGTCCTGCGTCAGCTTTTCCATCATGTAGCTGCCGGCCCAGGGGTCGATCACATTGGTGATGTGGGTTTCTTCCTGGATGATGAGCTGGGTGTTGCGGGCGATGCGTGAAGAAAACTCAGTCGGCAGCGCAATGGCTTCGTCGAACGAGTTGGTGTGCAGGCTCTGCGTGCCGCCAAACACCGCCGCCATTGCCTCGATGGTGGTGCGCACCACGTTGTTGTACGGATCCTGCTCGGTCAGGCTCCAGCCACTGGTCTGGCAGTGGGTGCGCAACATGAGGCTCTTTGGGCTTTTGGCGTCGAATCCCTTCATGATGCGGCACCACAGCAACCGGGCTGCGCGCATCTTGGCGACTTCAAGGTAGAAGTTCATGCCTATGGCCCAGAAGAAGCTCAGGCGGCCGGCAAAGCCGTCAACGTCAAGGCCCTTGCCGATGGCAGTCTTGACGTACTCCTTGCCGTCGGCCAGCGTGAAGGCCAGCTCAAGCGCCTGGTTGGCACCGGCTTCCTGCATGTGGTAACCCGATATTGATATCGAGTTGAATTTGGGCATGTTCTGCGCCGTGTACTCAATGATGTCGCCAATGATGCGAATGCTGGGCGCAGGCGGGTAGATATAGGTATTGCGCACCATGAACTCTTTGAGAATGTCGTTCTGTATGGTGCCGCTGAGCTGGTCCTGAGCCACGCCCTGTTCTTCTGCCGCAACCACATAACCTGCCAGCACCGGCAGCACAGCACCGTTCATGGTCATGGAGACGCTGACCTTGTCGAGCGGGATCTGGTCAAACAGGATTTTCATGTCTTCGACCGAGTCAATGGCCACGCCAGCCTTGCCGACGTCGCCGGTCACGCGTGGGTGATCGCTGTCGTAACCGCGGTGTGTGGCCAGATCGAATGCGACAGACACGCCCTGCCCGCCGGCTGCAAGTGCCTTGCGATAAAAAGCATTCGACTCTTCTGCGGTGGAGAAACCGGCGTACTGGCGAATCGTCCAGGGGCGCACGGCATACATGGTGGCCTGCGGACCGCGAATAAAGGGCTCAAAGCCTGGCAGCGTATTCGTATATGGCAGGTCCTTGATGTCTTCAGCCGTATAGAGCGGCTTGACGCTGATGCCGTCGGGCGTCTGCCAGTTCAGCGCGTTCACATCGCCGCCGGGCGCGGATTTGGCGGCAGATTTCGCCCAGGCCTCAAGATTGGAAGGCGCGAAACCGGATTCAATGGCGGGCTTTTTGTCAGTCATGAGAGGCTCAGGTCATTGGCGGTCAACTCGCAGAGACAGGCGTGAACCTGTCAAAGCTGCAGACAACCATGTGGATGTTTCAAAAATCTGCAGCAAGTTTACATCATTTATAATTATTGATACAAAATTCAGTTTGAGTTATAGTTCGCAGTATTGGCATGAATAACATCGGTTTGCCACACGTTTTCAGTTTCTATCGTCTGCAAGAACAAACATGGCCGTTGTCTCCCTTACTCCGCGAGCACTTTATGAAGAAGTTGCTGAACTGCTGCGTCAGCGCATCTTCAGCCGCGAGCTCGCGCCGGGCAGCTGGATAGACGAACTCAAGCTGGCCGAGGAATACGGTATCAGCCGGACGCCGTTAAGGGAAGCCCTGAAGGTACTGGCCACAGAAGGCCTGATAACCATGAAAGTCAGGCGCGGTGCCTATGTGACCGAGGTCAATGAAAAAGACCTGACGGATGTGTATCACCTGCTCAGCCTGCTGGAAAGTGATGCTGCAGGTGTTGTGGCGGCGAATGCCACGGCGCCGCAGCTCAAGCAGTTGCAGGACCTGCACAACCAGCTCGAAAAGGCCGTGGGCAACCGCGAAAAATTCTTCCAGATCAATGAAGATTTCCACATGCGCCTGCTGGAGATTGCCAATAACCGCTGGCGCGACCAGATGGTGGCGGACCTGCGCAAGGTCATGAAACTCAACCGGCACAACTCGCTGCTCAAGTCAGGCCGCATTGAAGAGTCTCTGGCCGAACACCGCGCCATCATGCAAGCCATCTCGGCGCGGGATTCCGCAACTGCAATGCAGCGCATGCGCGAGCACTTCACCAACGGACTGGAAGCTGCGGCCTGAGCAACCCGCCGCGCCCGCGCGGATTTTGCCCCTGCTGCCCCCGGCGGCCCAGATGAAGTCCGACGGCGGTTGATCCTCCTCAAACTGCCCGCAGATGGTCCTGCCATGTCACAGGGCGGCGGCTATGATGAAAAATCATCTGACGCAGCATCAGGCACCACCAAGGATGCTGCGACACCAGTCCGCCTGCACGGGCGGCAGCCCTGTTTTCGAAAAGTCGCCGAATCATGAACTCCCCCACAAACACCATCAGCAGTGCCCAGACCCTGCCTGAACTGCTGGTGATGCGCGCGGCGTTGACGCCAGAGGTCGAGGCCTATCGCGCCTTTGACAGCGCCCGAATGCAATGGACCAGCCTGACCTGGGCCAGCACTCTTGAGCGCGTCTTGCGCTGGAGCCACGCACTGGCTGCCAGCGGCCTGCCGCCCAGGGCCAGTGTGGCCATCCTGCTCCCCAATGGCCTTGATGCGATGTGCATGGACCAGGCGGCGCTGGCCAACGGCTGTGTTCCTGTCCCCATGCATGCCATCGACAACCCGGGCAGCATTGCCTACATCCTGTCGGATTGCGATGCCTCGCTGCTGATCGTCGACCATGCTGAGCAGTGGGAAAAAATACGCGGGACTGGAACACCTTTCCCAAACCTCAAGGCGGTGGTTTTGGTCAGCGAGGGTGAAGCGCTGCCAGCCACTGACAGCGAAACGCGGATATGGCATCTTGCCGACTGGCTGGCTTCGGGACGTGACCATGCGCTTCCAGCGCCGCCACAAGCAGAAGACCTGGCGGCCATCGTCTACACCTCGGGCACAACCGGCAAGCCCAAAGGCGTGATGCTGACACACCGCAATGTTGTCTCCAACGTTCAGGCCGTCCTGGCGCACGTCGCACCAGATACAGACGACGTTTTCCTGTCCTTCCTGCCGCTGTCGCACACCTTTGAACGGACAGCTGGCTATTACCTGGCCATCGCTTCCGGCAGTTGTGTCGTTTATGCACGGTCGGTCAACCAGCTCGCGGAAGACCTCAAGGCCGTCAGGCCTACGGTGCTCATTTCCGTGCCGCGCATCTATGAACGTGTACATGCAAAGCTGCTCGAAAAGCTGGCGCCGTCACCCTTGAAGATGGCGCTGTTTGAGGCCGCACAACTGGTGGGCTGGCGGCGCTTTTGTGCCGCCCAGGGTCTGTCCTCACCCGCTATGGCGGCGGAGGAAGAAAAGGCTGCGGGACTGTGGCGCTTCCTTCCATGGCCACTGCTGCAGCGCCTGATCGCCAAACCGCTGCTCGCCCAGTTTGGCGGGCGGGTGCGCATCGCCGTCAGTGGTGGCGCACCCCTGTCGCCTGCCATTGCCCATTGCTTTCTTGGTCTCGGCCTGCCCTTGCTGCAGGGCTACGGCATGACGGAGACATCCCCGGTGGTTGCGGCCAACGGCCCGGATGACAACGATCCGCTCACCGTCGGCCGCGCATTGAAGGGCATAGATGTGCGCATTGGCGACAACCAGGAACTACAGGTGCGCGGTCCCTGCGTCATGAAGGGCTACTGGAAGCGGCCGGAAGACACGGCACGCGTGCTGCCTGAAGACGGCTGGCTGAGGTCGGGCGACCAGGCAGAGATCACACAGGGCCGTATCCGCATACTTGGCCGGATCAAGGAAATCATCGTCACATCTACCGGTGAGAAAGTACCGCCCGGCGACCTGGAACTGGCGATCATGGCAGACTCCCTGTTTGAGCAGGCATTTGTGGTGGGCGAGAACCGCCCTTTCATCGCCTGCGTGGCAGTGGTGCAGCGCGATGAATGGCAACGTATGGCAGTTGAGCTTGGGCTGGACCCACAGGACGAAGCAAGCCTGCACCATCCGGCTGCAGAAAAGGCGGCACTGCAGCGGATTGAACGCCAGGCATCCAGTTTTGCGCGCTACGCCGTGCCGCGCGCCGTCTACCTGACAAGAGAGCCGTGGACGACCGAAAACACCTTCATGACGCCCACCCTGAAACTCAAACGCAACAACCTCATGGCCTACTTCGCCGCGGACATTGAGGCACTCTACAAAAAGCCACCAGCCCGCTGACCTAGATCATGGGTGTAAGCGCACCATCCATCGCCAGAATCGCGCCTGTGATGTAACTCGCACGTTCAGACGCAAGAAACAGCACCGCGTCGGCAATCTCGCGTGGCTCTGCCAGCCTGCGCAGCGGCTGGCGCTGGTTGGCGATGTTCAGCGCTTCGTCCATGCTGACGTTCTGCACCTTGGCATCTGCCTTCAAACCCTCCTTGAGGCGCTCGGTCAATGTCAGACCCGGGTTGATCGCGTTCACGCGAACACCTTTGGGGCCGAATGCGTTGGCCAGGCCGGCACTCACCAGCATCAGCGCCGCATTCGCTGCGCCGCCCGCAAGGTGCGTCGGGCTGGCCACCTTGCCGCCATTGCCGACGACGTTGATGATGACGCCCGCGCCGCGTTTGCCCATGCGCTGCACCACCGGGTCGATCATGTAGATGTAGCTGAAGTACTTGGCCTGCATGGCGTCATGCCAGGCCTGGGGCGTGAGTTCATCAGCAGGTGTGCGTTTGGCCGCGCCGGCAGAGTTGACGAGGATGTCCACCGCGCCGCTGTCTGCCTCTGCCTGGTCGAGCGCTTTCACCGCAGCGACCGGGTCCGTGAGGTCCGCGGCAATGGTGGCGATGCGCCCGCCTGCATCGGGAAATGCGGCAAGCAGGGCCTGCTTTCCAGCCGCCAGGTTGTCGGCACTGCGGGACACCAGCGTGACACGTGCGCCCTCGTCAAGAAAGCCCTGCGCGCAGGCGAGGCCTATTCCCTTACTGCCACCGGTAATAAGGACGTGTTTGTTGTCGAGGTTCAGTTTCATGAATGATGCCGGGGTATGAAGGTATACAAAGCTGGTTATGAGGGTTCAGGAGGCTGTCAAAAATTATTAGAACACTTATAAAAGTACCTTGTTTGAAGCCAAGAAATAACGGAGATAAACCATGCGTCACCCTTTCCGCAGGCACGTGCTGCAGCAAACCCTCATTGCAAGCGCGCTGGCAGTATTTACAGCCGTCCTGCCCCAATTCGCTTTTGCCCAGGCGGCCTACCCCACCAAGCCGATTCGACTCGTCGTGCCTTTTGTACCCGGCGGCGTGACCGACACCAGCGGCAGGCTGATTGCAGAACAGCTGTCCAAACGGCTGGGCCAGCAGGTTGTGGTTGACAACCGCCCTGGGGCCTCGGGCAATATCGGCACACAACTGGTAGCCGCGTCTCCACCCGATGGCTACACGCTGGTACTGGCATTCGACGGCACCATGGTGATCAACCCGCATGTATTTGAAAAAATGTCTTTCGACACCCTCCGCGACTTCGCCCCCGTCGGCAAGATAGGCGATGCCGTGCTCATCCTGGTGGCCAACCCGTCATTGCCTGCCAAAACCTTGCAGGAGGTAATCGCGCTTTCAAAAACACAGACGGGCGGTCTCTCATACGGTACCTCGGGTACCGGAGGAACACCTCACATTGCGGGTGAGCAACTCAAGCTGCGCACCGGTGCCAACCTGACACATGTGCCGTACAAAGGCGGCGGCCAGGCCATGACAGACGTGCTGGGCGGTCAGATCCCGCTGGTCTACACCGCAGTGGCCGGCGCGCAGGGGCAGGTCAAGGCGGGCAGGCTCAAGCCGATTGCGGTATCAAGCGCGCAGCGTTCACGATCGCTGCCTGATGTTCCCACCTTCATTGAAAGTGGTGTGCCCGACTTTGAAGTCAATTCATGGGTGGGTTTGCTGGCACCGGCAAAAACACCGAAGGCCATCATCGACAAACTCAATACCGAACTGAACGCGGTACTGAATGACCCCGAGACCAGGGACAAGCTCAATGTGATGGGTATTGCGGCAACCCCAGGCGCTCCAGAAAAATTCGGCGACGAGATGAAACGCGACCTGCAGCGATATGGCCCGGTGGTCAAGGCTGCGGGCATCAAGGTGGAATAAACCCAGAGGGCAGGCAGACCCTGCATGGGCGCCGGCATTAAAAACGCCGGGCTTACTTTTTCTTCTTTTTCGCGGACAGCATGCCCATTTGTTCGCGCTGCTTTTCTATACGGTCTGTCCTGCGCTTGTCCATCTTTTCGACTTCAAGACGCTTGGTGCGGCCTGATGCATCAGACCACCACCACCAGACCGCAGCCATGGGAAAAGGTGCCATCACGATGTACCAGCTCATGCCTGCAATCGGGCCAATCTCAAGGTATTTAAGGGCCAACAGGACAATTCCGGCGATCAAGAACAACATTTCAAACTCCTGTTATGCGAAAAGTGCCTGAAAACAGGCTTCCAGAGGAACCAATACCTTGAAAATCGGGTCAACCTGGGTCACTACAATAACGTTAAAAGACTGTAACCCAACAATTACTCCCACGAGGACTATCCCATGAAGCGCATTTTTCTGGTTATCGCATCCCTTGCAGCAGGCGCTGCCGTATCTACACCTGCAATGGCTGACCTGGCGCTGGCAACTGCCAAAAACTGCATGGCCTGCCACGCTGTGGATAAAAAACTGGTTGGACCATCCTACAAGGAAGTCGCCACCAAGTACGCGGGTCAAAAAGATGCTGCCGACAAGCTGGCCGCCAAAGTGATCAAGGGCGGCTCCGGCGCCTGGGGTCCCGTGCCCATGCCAGCAAACCCGCAAGTCACGCCTGACGAAGCCAAAAAGCTGGTTGCCTGGGTTCTGTCTACGAAATAAGCCGGTTTTCCCGCATAAAAAAAGCCCGTTGATGACGGGCTTTTTTGTTTCGGCAACTTACTGTTTTTCAGACAGCTGATCGAGGATCGCAGGGTTCTCCAAAGTCGAAGTGTCTTGCGTGATGGTCTCCCCCTTGGCAATGCCGCGCAGGAGGCGACGCATGATCTTGCCGCTGCGGGTTTTGGGCAGGTTGTCGCCAAAGCGGATGTCCTTGGGTTTGGCAATCGGCCCAATCTCCTTGCCGACCCAGTCACGCAACTCTTTTGCAATCGCCTTGGCTTCTTCGCCGGTGGGACGGGAACGCTTGAGCACGACGAAGGCCACGATGGCTTCACCAGTCAGGTCATCAGGGCGCCCCACGACTGCGGCTTCAGCGACGAGCGTCGAATGGGCAACGAGCGCTGACTCAATTTCCATGGTGCCCATGCGGTGACCGGACACATTGAGAACGTCGTCGATGCGACCCGTGATGCGGAAATAGCCGTTGTCAACATTGCGCACCGCGCCATCGCCCGCCAGGTAAATCGTGCCGCCCATCTCTTCAGGGAAGTAGCTCTTCTTGAAGCGCTCCGGGTCGTTCCAGATGGTGCGGATCATCGACGGCCATGGGCGCTTGACGACCAGCATGCCGCCCGCGCCGTTTGGCAGGTCCTTGCCGGTCTCGTCAACAATCGCAGCCATGATGCCGGGCAGTGGCAAGGTGCAACTGCCGGGCACCAGCGGCGTGGCACCGGGCAGCGGCGTGATCATGTGGCCGCCGGTTTCGGTTTGCCAGAAGGTATCAACGATAGGGCAACGCTCGCCGCCCACGTTTTTGTAGTACCACATCCAGGCTTCAGGGTTGATGGGCTCGCCCACCGAACCGAGGATGCGCAGGCTGCTCAGGTCTGAACGGTCAGGATGGACTTTTTCATCGCCCTCTGCCGCCTTGATGAGCGAGCGGATGGCCGTCGGTGCCGTGTAGAAAATCGTGACCTTGTGCTTTTCGATCATCTGCCAGAAACGGCCTGCATTCGGGAAGGTGGGAATGCCCTCAAAGATGACCTGTGTGCCGCCTGCGGCCAGCGGACCGTAGGCGACGTAGGTGTGGCCGGTGATCCAGCCAATGTCTGCCGTGCACCAGAAGACATCAGTGGGCTGCAGGTCAAACGTCCAGTCCATCGTGAGCTTGGCCCAGAGCAGATAACCGCCGGTGCTGTGCTGCACACCCTTGGGTTTGCCGGTCGAGCCCGATGTGTAAAGAATGAAAAGCGGATGCTCCGCGCCTACAAACTCAGGTTCGCAAACGGGTGAGGCCTTCGCCGTCACCTCATGCATCAGGCTGTCGCGGCCCGGGACCATATTGCAGGGGGTTTGGGTACGCTGGTAGACGATGACGTTTTTGATCGACTCACAGCCGCCCATGGCGATGCCTTCATCGACGATGGATTTGAGCGGAAGCTCCTTGCCACCGCGCAGCTGGAAGTTGGCCGTGATGACGGCGACGGCGCCTGCGTCCTGGATACGCTCCTGCAGGCTCTTGGCAGAGAAGCCACCGAACACCACGGAGTGCGTCGCGCCTATACGGGCACAGGCCTGCATGGCCACCACACCTTCAACTGTCATGGGCATGTAGATGATGACGCGGTCGCCCTTTTTGATGCCCATCGCCTTGAGGGCGCTGGCGAACTGGCTGACCTTCGCGTGCAGTTCCTTATAGGTGACGTTGGTCACCTGGCCGTCATCGGCTTCAAAGATGATGGCTTTTTTGTTTTCAACGGGCGTGCCGAGATGCCGATCCAGGCAGTTGTAAGAGGCGTTCAAATCGCCATCAGCAAACCACTGGTAGAAAGGCGCATTCGACTCGTCGAGCACTTTGGTGAAAGGTTTCTTCCAGCTCAGGTTGTCTTTGGCCAGTTTGCCCCAGAAACCTTCGAAGTCTTTTTCAGCGGAAGCGCACATCGCGTTGTACGCATCCATGCCCGAGATGCGGGCAGCCTTGACGGCTGCATCAGAAGGCGGGAACACGCGGTTCTCAACCAGCATGGATTCGATGTTGGCATTGGCCGTGCCGGACGTAGGGGTGCTCATTGCTTTTGTCTCCTTTTTGTCATTAACTGCGTGGTAATGTCCTGCCTTGCACTTACAAGCCACTGACTGGCGCGAAGCTTACAAAGCCGACCTTACAATTTTGCGATTTTCCCGCTTTGACCAACATCAAGTACCCACAACTCAAATGTCCGACAACTCTGTAAAACCGCCTCCCCCGCCCCTTCGCCCGCTTCCAAACCTGATATTTGCCAGCCGCTGGTTGCAGTTGCCGCTGTACCTGGGCCTGATAGCGGCGCAAGCGGTGTATGTGGTTCACTTTCTGGTCGAACTCTGGCACCTGATTGAGGCGGCCTTTGGCAGCCAGACCGCCCTGCAGGCGCTGATCACCAGCATCGGCTACAAAACGGCAACACCCATCGTGACGCTGAATGAGACCGTCATCATGCTGGTGGTGCTGGCGCTGATCGATGTGGTGATGATCTCAAACCTGCTCATCATGGTGATCGTGGGTGGCTACGAAACCTTCGTCAGCCGCATGTACCTTGAGGGCCACCGCGACCAGCCTGAATGGCTCAGCCATGTGAACGCATCTGTGCTCAAGGTCAAGCTGGCAACGGCCATCATCGGCATCAGCTCGATCCACCTGCTCAAGACATTCATCAACGCAGACAACTACACCGACCGTGTGCTGATCGCGCAGACAGTGATACACATCACCTTCCTTTTGTCTGCGATTGCGATTGCCTACACCGACAAGATCATGTCGGGCATTGCCTCATCCTCTGGCAAACACTGAGGTCGTAACAAGGTCGCTACAGGGCCTTGCGCCCGCTGCGCACCAGCAGCAATGCGCCGGCAATGCCAGAGAGAATCGAGCCGCACAGCACACCCAGCTTGACCTGGGTTTCATAGTCGGGCCCCTGGCCCTGGAAGGCCAGCGCGCCTATGAAGAGGCTCATGGTGAAGCCCACGCCGCACAGCACGCACACGCCAAAGAACTGCTGCCAGCTGGCAGCAGCCGGCAGGCGCGCACCCGCAAAACGGATCAACAGCCACGACGCACCGAACACACCCACCGCCTTGCCAAGCAGCAAGCCGGCGGTGATGCCCAGCGGCACGGCCTGCAGCAGCGCTGAGGGTGTCAGGCCCTGAAGTGACACGCCCGCGTTGGCGAAGGCAAACATCGGCAAGATGGCAAATGCCACCCAGGGGTGAAGTGCATGTTCAGCCCTCTCAAGGGGCGAGCCGCCCTTGCCGTCTGACAGCGGAATCGTCAGCGCCGTCGCCACACCTGCCAGAGTGGCATGAATGCCCGATTTGTACACTAACAGCCAGACCACGAGGCCAACCAGCACATACGGCCCTATCGCCATGACCCTGAAACGGTTCAGGGCGACGAGCACCAGCACACCCAGGCCCGCAGCCATCAGCGCGTTGAGCGAGAGCTGCTCAGTGTAGAAAAACGCAATGATGAGGATGGCACCCAGATCATCGATGATGGCGACTGCCGTCAAAAATACCTTGAGTGAAACCGGCACGCGGCTGCCCAGCAACACAAGAATGCCCAGGGCAAAAGCAATGTCTGTGGCGGCGGGAATCGCCCAGCCGCGCAGGGCCACGGCATTGCCCCAGTTGATGCCGGCATAAATCAAGGCCGGAACCAGCATGCCGCCCAGTGCCGCACCTGCAGGCAGCAGCGCCTGGCGGAATGAAGCCAGCTCGCCTTTCATGAGTTCGCGTTTGATCTCCAGCCCGACCAGGAAAAAGAAAACGGCCATCCACAGGTCGTTGACCCAGTGCAGCAGCGTCTTGGAAAGCACCAGCCAGTCACCGCCTAGGCGCACCTCACCCGGCCACTGGGCAAAGCGTTCGTAAAACCCGCTCCATGGCGAGTTGCTGACGATCAGCGCCAGCAAGGCAGCTACAGCCAGCACCACGCCACCAAATGACTGCGAATGAATGAACTCGTTGAGCTTGCGCGGTATGGACGTGAGCATGGCCTATTGTCCCAGAGGGGCAGCATGACACCCAAAAACACACATGGATCCCGGGGTCATGGATCCCGGATCAAGTCCGGGATGACAAGACAATGAAAGCAGTCGAGGTACAAGGCAAGCATGGGCCGCGGAACCGGCTCAGCCGGGCTGCAGGCGCAGCCCCCTTGCAGGGGGGAACAGGCTACACGCAGTGAGCCTGGACGGGGGTGAGCTTCACTTTCCGACCATATTGGCGGGAATCACCCACTGGTCGAACTGCTCTGCCGTGACGTGGCCGGAGGCAATGGCCGCATCCCGCAGGCTGCTGCCCTCCTTGTGTGCCTTCTTGGCGATGTAGGCAGCCTTGTCGTAACCGATGTGTGTGTTGAGAGCAGTTACGAGCATCAGTGAGCGATCCACCAGCTCGGTGATGCGTTCGCGGTTGGGCTCTATCCCGACGGCGCAATGGTCGTTAAAACTGACCATGCCATCAGCCAGCAGACGCACGCTCTGCAGAAAGTTGTGCGCGATCATGGGGCGGAAGACATTGAGCTCAAAGTTACCCGAAGCCCCGCCGAAATTAATGGCGACGTCATTGCCGAAGACCTGCGCGGCCAGCATGGTGACGGCTTCGCTTTGTGTCGGGTTGACCTTGCCCGGCATGATCGACGAGCCGGGTTCGTTCTCTGGAATGCTCAGCTCACCGATACCGCTGCGCGGCCCGCTGGCCAGCCAGCGTACATCGTTGGCGATCTTCATCATGCTGGCGGCGAGCGTCTTGAGCGCGCCGTGCGCATGCACCAGGCCGTCGGCAGAAGCCAGTGCCTCGAACTTGTTGGGCGCCGTGATGAAAGGCATGCCGGTGAGACTTGCCAGTTCGGCCGCCACCTGCTCTGCGTACCCCTTGGGCGCATTCAGGCCGGTGCCTACGGCGGTGCCTCCCAATGCCAGTTCGCACAGATGCGGCAATCCGGCCTTTACATGCTTCGCACCGTGGTCGAGTTGCGCCACGTAGCCCGAGAACTCCTGGCCCAGCGTGAGCGGCGTGGCATCCTGCAAGTGCGTGCGGCCAATCTTGACGATGTCGTCGAAGTCTTTTGATTTTTTTTCCAGCGTGGCGCGAAGTTTTTCAATCGCAGGCAGCAGCTTTTCAGTGATGGCAACGACGGCCGACACATGCATCGCGGTCGGGAAGACATCGTTGGATGACTGGCTGCGGTTGACGTCATCGTTGGGGTGAACCAGCCTGCCCTCGCCGCGCTCGCCACCCAGGATTTCGCTGGCGCGGTTGGCCAGTACTTCGTTGACGTTCATGTTGGTCTGTGTGCCCGAACCGGTCTGCCAGACGACGAGTGGAAATTCGCCCGGATGCTTGCCTGCAATCACTTCATCTGCCGCAGCCATGATCGCGCTGGTTTTTTTCTCGTCCTGCAGGCCAAGCACATGGTTGACCTTTGCAGACGCACGCTTGACCTGCGCCAGTGCCTTGATGATTTCACGCGGCTGCTGTTCGCCTGAGATATCGAAGTTCTGCAGCGACCGCTGGGTCTGCGCACCCCACAACTTATCGGACGGCACTTCAATCGGGCCGAAGGTGTCTTTTTCGATACGGGTGCTCTGGCTGGCTGCGGTCATGTGATGGTGTCCCCATGCAAAAAGTGATTCAACTCACAGTATGAACCCGCACAGCAAAAGCTTCCCGCCGCCAGGGTTTTACCGCCTTCACATCCTGAAAAGCGGCGCCGGTTCAAGAGGGGATAATTGCAGGGTTTGTCCAAAGTCCTCCCCAAAAAACACCCACCATGACCACCATCAAGCAAGCCGACCTGATCGAATCCGTTTCTGCTGCGCTGCAATACATCAGCTACTACCACCCTGCCGACTACATTGCCCACCTGGCGCGCGCCTATGAGCGCGAGCAGAGCCCGGCGGCGAAAGACGCCATCGCGCAAATCCTGACCAACAGCAAGATGAGCGCCACCGGCCAGCGGCCTATCTGCCAGGACACCGGCATCGTCAACGTGTTCCTCAAAGTCGGCATGGACGTGCGCTGGGAAGGTTTTACCGGCAGCATTGACGACGCCATCAATGAAGGCGTGCGCCGCGGCTACAACCACCCGGACAACACGCTGCGCGCATCGGTCGTGGCCGACCCGCACTTTGACCGCAAGAACACCAAAGACAACACACCTGCGGTGATCTTCACCGAGCTGGTGCCCGGCAACACGCTGGAAGTGACCGTCGCGGCCAAGGGCGGCGGCAGCGAGAACAAAAGCAAGATGGTGATGCTCAACCCCGGCGACTCCATCGTTGACTGGGTGCTCAAGACCGTGCCAACCATGGGCGCGGGCTGGTGCCCGCCCGGCATGTTGGGCATAGGCATTGGCGGCACGGCAGAGAAAGCCGTGCTGATGGCCAAGGAAAGCCTGATGGACGACCTCGACATGTACGAGCTGCAGGCCAAATCATCGAGCGGCGCCGCACTCACCAAGGTCGAAGCCCTTCGCCTCGAACTGTTTGAGAAGGTCAACGCCCTCGGCATAGGCGCGCAGGGCCTGGGCGGCCTGACCACCGTGCTCGACGTCAAGATCAAGATGTACCCGACACACGCGGCCAGCAAGCCGGTGGCGATGATCCCCAACTGCGCAGCCACCCGCCATGCGCACTTCGTGATGGACGGCAGCGGCCCGGTCTACCTCGACCCGCCATCGCTGGACCTGTGGCCCAACGTCAACTGGACGCCCGACTACAAAAAGAGCAAGAAGGTCGACCTGAACTCACTGACACCGGCTGAAGTCGCAAGCTGGAAGCCGGGCGACACCCTGCTGCTCAACGGCAAGATGCTGACTGGCCGCGATGCCGCGCACAAGCGCATCTCGGACATGCTGCTCAAGGGCGAAAAGCTGCCGGTGGACTTCACCAACCGCGTGATTTATTACGTCGGCCCGGTGGACCCGGTCAAGGGCGAAGCGGTCGGCCCTGCCGGCCCGACCACTGCCACCCGCATGGACGGCTTCACCGAAATGATGCTGGCGCAAACCGGCCTCATCGCGATGATCGGCAAGGCCGAGCGCGGCCCGGTCGCCATCGAGGCCATCAAGAAACACCAGAGCGCATACCTCATGGCTGTGGGCGGCGCGGCCTACCTGGTCAGCAAGGCCATCAAGCACGCCGAGGTCGTCGGATTCGCCGACATGGGCATGGAAGCGATTTACGAGTTCGACGTGGTCGATATGCCGGTGACCGTGGCCGTTGACGCGGGCGGCACCAGCGCGCACATCACCGGGCCGGCCGAATGGCAAAAGAAAATTGCCACTGGCGAGTTCAAGAAAATACCGGTAACCAGTATTTGAACCGTCCGATAGGCGTCTTCGACAGCGGTGTCGGCGGCCTCAGCGTTCTGAAGGCGCTGAGAGCCGAACTGCCGGGCCACGACTTCGTCTACATCGCCGACAGCGGCCACGCGCCCTATGGCGAGCGTGACGACGCCCACGTCATCGCCCGCTCGCAACTCATCACCCGCTGGCTGCTGGCGCAGGACATCCAGGCGCTGGTCATCGCGTGCAACACCGCGACTGCGGCAGCGATTCACATCCTTCGGGAAGAACACCCGATGCTGCCCATCATCGGCGTCGAGCCGGCTTTGAGACCTGCGGTGCTGCTGAGCACCACCGGGCGCATCGGCGTCATGGCGACACGCGGAACGCTGGCCAGCAGAAAATTCCAGACGCTGCTGTCGTCACAGGCAGGTGGGGCCGACTTCGCGCTGCAGGCTTGTGACGGCCTGGCCGATGCGATTGAACGCAGCGCGGCCAGCGGTGACGATGCACCAGTGCTGGCAGCCTGCACGCGCCACATCGACGCCATGGGCCGCTTCGGCAGCCAGCCGGGCGAAATCGACACCCTGGTGCTGGGCTGCACGCATTACCCGTTTGCCCAGGCGCAGTTGCGGCAACTGGTAGGGCCCCAGGTACAGATCATCAGCAACGGTGAAGCGATAGCCCGACAGACCCGGCGCCAGCTTGTCACAGCACAGGCAACGGCAAAAACGGGCCAGGGATCAACCCGGCTCCTCTCAACAGGCGATGCAAGCGCTTTGGGTGCTGCGGCACATCGATGGCTTGGCCTGCCTGCTCATGAAGCGGCGCTGGTGGATCTGTAGTACCAGACAGCCTTCCGGCATCCAAAGTTAATATATAACTTAACTTTTTGGTCAAAAGTTAATATGGAAGTTAACTTTTAGGCTTTTCAGCAATTTTCGGACGAAAAAAAGCCCCAAAAACCACTTTTGAGGCTGTTTTTGGGGCATTTTTAGGCATTAAAACGGCTGCAGCCCTTTAAATACGTGCGTGAGCAGCTACCAAATTAATAGCAATTGACAGCTTAGCGCGACGCGGGTTGGGCGGGCGGGGTGACTGCTTCGTCCTTCCAGCCGCCACCCAGGGTCTTGTACAGCGTGACCTGGCTTTGCAACTGCGCCAGGCGCGTCTGCACCACGGTTTGCTGCACGGCGAACAGCGAGCGCTGGGCGTCAAGGGCGTCAAGCGAGCTCGCCACGCCGTTTTCATAACGCAGGCCGGCCAGCCTGAAACGCACCGTCTCTGCATTGGCCTGTGCCTGCGCAGCGCGCAGTTGCTCACCCAGCGTGGCCCGGCCAGCCAAAGCATCGGCGACTTCACGGAAAGCGGTCTGAATGGACTTTTCGTACTGCGCCACTGCGATGTCGCGGCCGACATTGGCCGAATCGAGCGTGGCGCTATTACGGCCAAAGTCAAAAATCGGCAGTATCAGTTGCGGCGCAAACGTCCAGCCATAAGAGCCGCTCTTGAAGAGGCCCGACAGGCGGTTGCTGGCGCTGCCAGCAGTTCCGGTCAGTGTGATGCGCGGGAAGAAGTTCGCGCGTGCGGCACCGATGTTGGCGTTCGATGCCAGCAACGTCTGCTCGGCCTGGCGTACGTCAGGGCGGCGGGCCAGCAGATCAGACGGCAGTCCAACAGGCACATCGGCCATGACCGGCATGTCTGCCAGGCCTTTGCCCGAAGGCAAAGCCACCGCCAGGTCGCCGGTCAGCGGCTGGCCCAGCAGCAGCGTCAGCAGGTTCTGGTCCAGCGCACGCTGGCGCACGATCTGCGCGTAGGCGACGCGTGCGGACTCCAGCAGCGACTCGAACTGACGGTAGTCCAGCTCGGAGGTCACGCCGTTGTCAAAACGCATCTTGCCCAGACGCAGTGATTCAACCCGTGTGTCCAGCGTCTGCTGCGTGATGGCCAGCAGTTCTTCATCGGCCAGCAGGCTGAGATAGGTGTTGGCAACCTGGGCAATCAGCGCGATCTGCGCGCTCTTGCGGCCTTCTTCGGTGGCCAGGTACTGAGACAGCGCCTGCTCTTTCAGGCTGGCGACGCGGCCGAAAAAGTCAAGCTCATAAGCCGTCACGGCCAGGCCCGCGCTGTAGACGCTGGTGATGCCGCCAGCACCACCGGTTGCAGGCGTACGCGAACCCGTCAGGGCGGCATTGAGGGTCGGCAACTGGTCAGCACGGCGAATCTGGTATTGAGCCCTGGCCTGCTCGATGTTGAGCACCGCCACACGCAGGTCGCGATTGTTGCGCAGCGAGGCCTCAATCAACAACCTGAGCTTGGGGTCGCTGAAAAATGTCTGCCACTCGATGTCCGCAGCGGGTACGGCGGTAGAGGCGGCTGGGGTCTTGAACGACGTACCGCCTGCAGCGGCGTTGAGCGATGGCCAGTCAGCGGCGACAGGCGCAGCGGGCCGCTCGTATTTTGGAATCATCGAGCAACCGGCGAGTACCACCGCAGCGCAGGCTGCAGACAGGGCCGTCAGTGACGGTCGTTTCAAAGATGCAGTCTTAGCCATGCGTCTTTTCCTCATGTTCATGTCCTTCGTCGCCAGAATTGATACCGGCCGCTTTCGCGTGCTCGACATACTTCTGGCGTTGCCGTTCGCTGCCCTTGAAGAAGCCGCGAATCACCACAAAAAAGACGGGTACAAAAAATACCGCCAGCGCCGTGCCGGTGATCATTCCGCTGATCACGGCCGTGCCGATGGCGCGCTGGCTGGCCGAGCTGGCGCCAGATGCGATCACCAGTGGCATCACACCCAGCATGAAGGCCAGCGAGGTCATCACGATGGGGCGGAAGCGCAGGTGGGCGGCGGCCAGCGCGGATTCGATCACGCTCTTGCCCTGCGCCTGGAGGTCCTTGGCGAACTCGATGATCAGAATCGCGTTCTTCGCCGACAAGCCGATGATGGTGATCAGACCCACCTGGAAGTAAACGTCATTCGAATACCCCCGGAACAGCGTTCCCAGCAGCACACCCATCACGCCCAGCGGCACCACCAGAATGACCGCCAGCGGAATCGACCAGCTTTCATACAGCGCAGCAAGACAGAGGAAGACGGCCAGGATGGCGAAGCCGTAAAGAATGGTGGCCTGTGAGCCGGCCAGTTTTTCTTCCCGCGACTGGCCCGTCCACTCGTAACCAAAACCTGCAGGCAACTGCTTGGCGAGGTTTTCCATCTCCGTCATGGCCGCACCGGTGCTGTAGCCGGGGGCTGCCGCGCCGCCGATACGCATCGCGGGGTAGCCGTTGTAGCGCACGGTCTGCATGGCGCCGGTGATCCACTTTGTAGTAGCGAATGCGGACATCGGTACGGGCTGGCCCTGGGCGTTGCTGGCGTTGATCTTCAAAAGATCGTCAGGCTGCATGCGCGCCGGCGCATCGGCCTGCACCACCACACGCTGCAGACGGCCCTGGTTGGGAAAGTCATTGACGTAGCTGGAGCCCAGTGCGGTCGAAAGTGCAGTGTTGATCGAGTCAAACGTCACCCCCAGCGCGTTGGCTTTTTCGCGGTCAATCACGATCTGCAGCTGCGGCGCATCCTCAAGACCGTCAGGGCGGACCTGCGTCAGTATCTTGCTTTGCCCGGCCATGCCAAGTAACTGGTTGCGGGCAGCCAGCAGTGCATCGTGGCCAGCGCCGGAACGGTCCTGCAGGCGGAAGGTAAAACCGCTGGCATTGCCCAGCTCAGGAATCGGCGGCGGGCTGAGCGGAAAGATGAACGCATCACGAATGCCCGACAGCGCGCCAAAGGCACGGCCAGCCAACGCTTCGGCGGAATGCTCCTTGCCGCTGCGCTCCGACCAGTCTTTCAGCGTGACGAATGCAAGTGCAGCATTCTGGCCCTGGCCAGAGAAGCTGAAGCCCAGCACGCCGACCATGCTTTCAACTTCAGGCTGCTTGAGCATAAAGCCTTCAACCTGCTCGATGACGGCACGCGTACGCTCCTGGGTGGCGCCCGGTGGCAGCTGGATGTTGACCAGCACGCTGCCCTGGTCTTCACCGGGCAGGAAGGACGTTGGCAGGCGCAGGTAAACCAGCGCAACCACGCCGACGATCACAGCCCAGATGACCATGTAGCGCGTGGCACGTTTGAGGATGCGCGCCACCAGGCTTTCATAGCCCTTGGCAGTGCTCGCAAACTTGCGGTTGAACCAGCCGAAGAAGCCGGTCTTCGCATGTGCATGGCCAGCCTCGACAGGCTTGAGCAGCGTGGCGCAAAGTGCAGGCGTAAGCGACAGCGCCAGGAAGGCAGAAAAGCTGATGGAGGCCACCATCACGGCAGAGAATTGCCGGTAAATGTTGCCGACCGAACCGGCGAAGAAGGCCAGCGGCACAAACACCGAAATCAGCACCACGGTCACGCCGACGATGGCGCCGGAGATCTGGCCCATGGCTTTTTTGGTCGCTTCAAGTGGCGGCAGGCCCTCCTCACTCATGATGCGTTCGACGTTCTCGACCACCACAATCGCATCATCGACCACGATACCGATCACCAGCACCATGCCGAACATGGTCAGCACGTTGATCGAAAAACCGAGCGCCAGCAGTGTGGCGAACGTGCCCAGCAGGGCTACCGGCACCACGATGGTCGGGATGATGGTGTAGCGGAAGTTCTGCAGGAACAAAAACATCACCAGGAACACCAGCACCACGGCCTCAATCAGGGTCTCAGCCACCTGGCGGATGGACAGACTCACGAAGCGCGAGCTGTCGTAGGGAATTTCATACTTGATGCCGGCGGGGAAGTAGGGTTTGAGCTCTTCCATCTTGGCCTTGACGGCCTTGGCAGCAGCCAGCGCATTGCCGCTGGGTGCCAGCTGGACACCGATACCGACCGCAGCCTTGCCGTTCAGGCGCGCCGAGGTGGCGTAGGCCTGCCCACCCAGCTCAATGCGCGCAACATCCTTCAGGCGCACTGTCGATCCGTCGGTATTGGCGCGCAGCACCACGTTGCCGAACTGCTCAACTGTGGAGAGCTGGCCGTTGACGATGACGGTAGCCGCAATGCCCTGGCCCGCCACGTTGGGCAGGTCGCCGATGGAACCCGCCGACACCTGTGCGTTCTGCGCGCGTATGGCATTGGTGACATCGGCCGAAGACAGGCGGAAGCCCGCCAGCTTGGCCGGGTCAATCCAGATGCGCATGGCGCGCTCGCTGCCGAAGAGCTGGGCCTGGCCGATACCGGCAAGGCGCTGCAGTTCAGGCACCACGTTGCGCGAGGCGTAGTCGCCCAGTGCGATCGGGTCTATGGCCGGGTTGTCTGAAGACAGCATGGTGAAGAGCAGGAAGTTCGAGCGCGACTTGTCGACACGCACGCCCTGCTGCGTCACGGCCTGCGGCAAGCGCGGTGAAGCGCGTGACAGCCTGTTCTGCACATCCACCTGCGCCAGTTCGGCATTGGTGCCGGGCTGGAAGCTCAGGGTCAGGTTACCGGTACCGTCGGCCTGCGCCACGGCTTCCATGTAAATCAGCCCGGGGGAGCCGTTCATTTCGCGTTCGATCACGCTGATGACACTGTCCTCAAGCACCTGTGCCGATGCGCCCGGATAGGCCACCGACACCACGATGGCGGGCGGCGCCACCGGCGGGTACTGGGCAATCGGCAGCTGCGTGATCGCCACGCCGCCGATAACCAGGATAAAGAGCGAGATCACCCACGCAAAGATGGGGCGATCAATAAAAAACTTTGCCATTTGTCTGGCTCCTTACTTCGAAGCTGCAGAAGCTGGCGCGGCGGGCGATGAGCCAGACGCGGCGCTTGCAGGAGCTGCTGGAGCACCCGGGGTACCGGCTGGTTTGGCACCACCTGGCTGCCATGGCACGGGCTTGACGGTCGCGCCCGGGCGCAACTTCTGGAAGCCGTCGACCATGACTTTTTCGCCCGTCTTCAAGCCGCTGGTCACAACCCAGCTCGTACCCTTGGCAGAGCCGATCTTCACAGGACGCGGGCTGACCTTACCGTCATCACCGACCACCATGACGGTGTCGCCCTGCGAGCTGCGCGTGACGGCCTGCTGCGGCAGCGTGACCGCATTGCCGGCCTGGGCCTGCTCAAGCCTGACGCGAACATAAAGGCCCGGGAGGAGTTCACCGGTCGGGTTGGGCACTTCAGCACGCAACGTGATCTGGCCTGTAGTTGCATCAACAGTCAGATCAGAAAACAGCAGGCGGCCGGGTTTTGCATATTCGGTTCCGTCTTCCATCACGATGCGGACGCTGGCCGCAGAAGCACCATCGGCGCGCTTGAACTGGCCGCTCTCCATGGCGCTGCGCAGCTTCATGACTTCGCCAGCGGACTGTGTGAAGTTGACGTACATGGGGTTGATCTGCTGAACCACGGCGAGCTGGGTGGCTTCACCCTGCCCGACGAGGGCACCTTCGGTCACCAGTGCACGGCCGATACGGCCCGAGATGGGCGAGGTAACCGAGGCATAACCCAGGTTGATTCCTGCGGTCTGCACGTTGGCCTTGGCAACGGCGACATCGGCTTCTGCCTGCTTTTGCGCAGCCACGGCATTGGCGTATTCCTGCTTGCTCACCGCGTTGGCTTCAACGAGGTTTTTGTAGCGTTCAGCCAGGGCCGTGGTTTGCGCCGCATTGGCTTCGGCACGTGCCTGCCCGGCTTTGGCGCTGGCTGCTGCTGCAGCATAAGGTGCGGGATCAATTGAAAACAGCGGCTGGCCTGCCTTGACGTCACTGCCTTCGCGGAAAAGGCGCTTTTGCAGGATGCCGGCAGCACGCGCCCTGACCTGCGCGACACGCGAGGCTTCAAGACGACCTGGCAGTTCTGTGACAAGGCCCACATCACCCAGGCTGACGGTGACGACACCGACCTCGGCAGGCGGCATGCCACCACCTCCGGCACCAGGGCCTCCATCAGCACCCTTGCCGCAGCTGGCCAGAAAAATGCAGGAAGCCAGCGCAACAGTCAGCATCCGCTGGCGGGGCGTGGTTTTGGTCAGCGATGCGAAAGAGCGGGAAATCAGCGTCGTATTGGGCGTAGGCATACTGCGTCCTTGATATGGATTAAAGCGGCGGGCAGGAAAAAGAGGGAAAAAGGAGACTGGGGAAATTTGTATCGGCGGGAAGTCAGGCCTGGCGAGCGGCTGGGGCCAAAAACTACCAAGCCTAGGGTTTTTACCAGCTTTTTATTTTACATACATTAATGAATGTATAGTTAAAAGCCCGAAAAATTAACATCATAGGATAGAAAAAAGTGGTTCGCCGCACCAAAGAAGACGCCCTCGCCACCCGCAGCAGCCTGCTGGATGCGGCGGAATTGCTGTTCCAGGCACAGGGCGTTTCACGCACCTCGCTGGCAGACATTGCGCGCGAAGCCGGTACCACGCGCGGCGCCATTTACTGGCATTTCAAGGACAAGGCCGACCTGTTCAACGCCATGATGGAGCGGGTCACCCTGCCGCTTGAACAATCCTTTGAGACAGCAGACCGCGAAAAGCCGGGCCAGGACCCGCTCGAACGCATACGCGACGTGCTCAAGTCAGGCTTTGAGCTGATCTCCACGGATGACAGAACCCGGCGCGTCTTCGAAGTGGTCACGCACAAGGTGGAATACATTGATGAACTGCAGGCCGTACGGGCACGCCACCTGACCTGCCGGGACGAGTTTTTGGGGCACATTGAAGATGGCCTGAAGCAGGCCATCGCCAGCCAGGGTCTGGTTTGCCCCGTATCGCCAGCCACCGCAGCCCAGGGCCTTCATGCCCTGCTCGACGGGCTGCTGCAAAACTGGTTGCTGGACCCGTCAGGATTCGAACTGGCCTCGACGGGGGAACAGGTGATGGATGTCTATTTGCGCGGACTGGGCCTGAAGCTCAATCTGCCAGCGCAAAACAGCGCAGTGCTCTAGTGGAGGTGGCGAGGCTTGCGGCCACCGCCGCCATGGCCAGAAGACCCGCCATTTGAGCCGCCCATGCCGCGCGGTGGCCGACCCAGTTGCATGGAGCTGACCAGGGCATCAAAGCGCTGCGCAAACAATTTATCAATCGCGGCAACCACTTCACCCAGCTCCGAACCGTCAAAGTGACGCTCCATCAGGCCAATGGTGTCCTGCACCAGCAGGTCACGCTGGACCTGCATGATGGACGCCGGTGTGGGGCCGACAAAATACATCGCGAAGTCATCACGCGCCTCTTCATCAGCGCCCTCTTCTTCATCATCAAAATCAGCGTCGTAAAACGTGACTTCAATAGGCGCGCCGTCCTGGGCCAGGTCATTGAGGCCCATGCACATCTCGTCGAGCGCCTGGCGGAAATCTTCATCACCCGGAACTGTCCAGCACATTTGCAGCAGGTGCTTGTGCACATCGAAGCGGATGCCGGGCTCTTCCTCGTATGCGCTCTCGGCAGCGGCCGCCAGTGACTTGGCGCCGGCGTACTTCCAAAGGGGCTTGAGCGCCTCCTGCAACTGCTCAAACGTTACTTCCTCGCGCAGCGGCACTTCGCCGTGCACATGGATTTCAAAAGGTGTGTTGTAGCTAGCCATAAAAACATCTTAACCAGTTGTAGGACGCCATGCGCGACTGATAAAACGACCTGTTTGGTGCCCGAGACCGGAATCGAACCGGTACGCCCGCTATTCACGAAGCGGCGGATTTTAAGTCCGCTGTGTCTACCTGTTTCACCACTCGGGCCAACACGTCACTACGCCATTGTCAAACAAAAAAGCCTCCGTCAATGCGGAGGCTTCGATCAAGGCCAGCATGGCTGATGGAGGCGCGGGGCGGAGTCGAACCGCCCTAGGCGGATTTGCAATCCGCTACATAACCGCTTTGTTACCGCGCCGCATTCTTTTTGCTTCTTCAGGGACCTGCATCGACATGAATAATCCACATCAATACCCATGCAACGGACCCCAATGAAAAAGGACAGCATTTTGAAGTGCTGCCCTTTAAATTGGAGCGGGAGAAGAGTCTCGAACTCTCGACCTCAACCTTGGCAAGGTTGCGCTCTACCAACTGAGCTACTCCCGCGTTTACAGCCTCGAATTATAGCGTACTTTTGGCACCCTACGCAAGACTGAATAAAAAACTTCAATGTTTAACGGTGCCTGAAACATCCGCAGGTGCAGCCACCACAGGTGTTGCAGCCGCAGCGGCCAGGGCAATTTCTTCATCGGTGAGCGGAACCGGCTGGCGCTCCAGTGCCACCTTCAGCACCTGGTCAATCCACTTCACGGGAATGATCTCAAGGCCGTTCTTCACGTTGTCGGGGATCTCCTGAAGGTCCTTGGCATTCTCCTCAGGAATCAGCACCGTCTTGATGCCACCACGCAGTGCAGCAAGGAGTTTTTCCTTCAAACCACCTATGGCCGTGACTTCACCGCGCAAGGTGATCTCGCCAGTCATCGCCACATCGCCGCGCACAGGAATGCCCGTCATTGCCGACACGAATGCGGTTGTCATCGCTGCACCGGCACTCGGGCCGTCCTTGGGCGTTGCACCATCAGGTACGTGGATGTGGATGTCACGCTTCTCGAACATCTCGTCCTTGATGCCCAGCATTTTCGAGCGGCTGCGCACCACGGTGCGTGCAGCTTCGACGGACTCCTTCATCACGTCGCCAAGCGAGCCGGTACGGGTGATGACACCCTTGCCGGGCATCATCGCAGCTTCAATGGTGAGCAGGTCACCGCCGACTTCTGTCCATGCAAGGCCCACCACCTGGCCGACCTGGTTCTGCTGTTCGGCGCGGCCGTAGTTGAATTTGCGGACACCCAGAAATTCGTTGAGGTTGTCAGGCGTGACCACCACTTGTGGCGTCATCTTCTTGAGCTGTATGCCCTTGATAACCTTGCGGCAGATCTTCGACAGCTCGCGCTCAAGCGAACGCACACCGGCTTCACGCGTGTAGTAGCGCACGATGTCACGCACGGCCTGCTCCTGCACTTCAAGTTCTTCAGGCTTCACGCCGTTGTTCTTGACCTGCTTGGGCAAGAGATAGCGCATCGCGATGCTGGTCTTTTCGTCTTCGGTGTAACCCGAGAGGCGAATCACTTCCATGCGGTCCAGCAAGGCTGGCGGTATATTCATCGAATTGGAGGTCGCCACAAACATGACGTCGCTCAAATCGAAGTCAACCTCAACGTAGTGGTCGCCGAAGGTGTGATTCTGTTCCGGGTCAAGCACCTCAAGCAAGGCGCTTGACGGGTCACCGCGGAAATCTGTACCCAGCTTGTCAATCTCATCGAGCAGGAATAACGGGTTGCGGGTTCCAGCCTTCGAGAGGCTCTGCAGCACCTTGCCGGGCAATGCGCCAATGTAGGTGCGGCGATGCCCGCGGATCTCGGCTTCATCGCGCATGCCGCCGAGAGCCATGCGCACATACTTGCGGCCGGTGGCCTTGGCGATCGACTGACCCAGCGACGTCTTGCCGACACCGGGCGGGCCGACCAGGCACAGGATGGGGGCCTTGAGCTTGTCTACGCGCTGCTGGACGGCGAGATATTCAACAATACGGTCCTTGACCTTTTCCAGGCCGTAGTGGTCTTCATTGAGGACGTTCTCGGCATTGATGAGGTCGTGCTTGATCTTGGTCTTTTTTGCCCATGGCAGGCCGGTCAGCACATCGATATAGGTACGCACCACGGTCGCCTCAGCAGACATGGGCGACATGAGCTTGAGCTTTTTCAGTTCGCTGTCGGCCTTCTTGCGTGCTTCCTTGGGCATCTTGGCAGACTTGATCTTTTTCTCGATCTCTTCGATGTCCGCGCCCTCTTCGCCTTCGCCCAGTTCCTTCTGGATAGCCTTGACCTGCTCGTTCAGGTAGAAGTCGCGCTGGTTCTTTTCCATCTGCCGTTTCACACGACCGCGAATCTTCTTGTCGACGTTCAGGATGTCGACTTCACGCTCAAGCTGTTCATAAAGGTTCTCAAGACGTTCCTTGACGCCGGACAGATCCAGAATGACCTGCTTGGCATCCAGTTTGAGCGGCAAGTGCGCGGCAATGGTATCTGCCAGGCGGCCCGCATCGTCAATGCTGGAGATAGACGTGAGGATTTCAGGCGGAATCTTTTTGTTCAGTTTGACGTAGTGGTCAAACTGCTGCATCACCGCACGGCGCAGGGCCTCGATCTCGCTGGTCTTGTCAACGGCGATGACAAGCGCTTCTATCGGCGTGACATTGGCAGAAAAATGGTTTTCGCCGTCTTCAATCTTGTTGACGGTGGCGCGTTGCTGGCCCTCTACGAGGACTTTCACAGTCCCGTCAGGCAGCTTGAGCAACTGCAGGATGGTGGCCACGCAGCCGACCTCGAACATGTCTTCGACCGAAGGCTCGTCCTTGGCTGCGGCTTTTTGCGCGACCAGCATGATGCGGCGTTCAGCTTCCATGGCCGACTCCAGAGCCTTGATGCTCTTGGGACGGCCCACAAACAGCGGGATCACCATGTGCGGGAACACCACCACGTCGCGCAGGGGCAGCAGGGGCAGGTCGATTGGAGTGGAAGGCAGTGAAGTTTGTCCGGACATATAACCCTTAAAAACAAGCCCCAAATCGGGTTTTCAGGGCCAGGCTAAACACAGTAACTTCGAAAATGGGGGGGAATCGCAGCTTTTCAACGGCTGAAACATCCATCCCCTACCTTTGCTCAGGCTTTTTTCGCTGCCTCGTGATACACCAGCAGCGGCGCCTTGTTCTCTTCAATTGTCGACTCGTCCACAACAACCTTGTTCACGTTGCTGGCATTGGGTAAATCGAACATGGTGTCTATCAGTGACTGCTCAAGAATCGAGCGCAAACCGCGCGCACCCGTCTTGCGGGCCAATGCCTTGCGGGCAATGGCTTTCAAGGCGGACGGGCGAATCTCAAGGTCAACGCCCTCCATCGCCAGCAACTTGCTGAACTGCTTGACCACCGCGTTTTTGGGCTCGGTCAGGATCTGTACCAGCGCGTCTTCCGT
The DNA here is from genome assembly GCA_965228025.1 of Polaromonas sp. GTDB lineage: Bacteria > Pseudomonadota > Gammaproteobacteria > Burkholderiales > Burkholderiaceae_C > Polaromonas. The sequence goes on from CBDDGX010000023.1 coordinate 166,279, forward strand.
CAGTTCGGCCAGTGTGGCGACTACGGGCATACGGCCCACAAGCTCAGGAATCAGGCCGAACTTGATCAGGTCTTCCGGCTCCACGTCCTTGAAAGACTCCGTGAGGCTGCGCGCCTTCTTGCTTTTGACAGCAGCGCCGAAACCAATGCCTGAGGCCTCGGTGCGGCTCTCAATGACCTTTTCAAGCCCCGAGAATGCACCGCCGCAGATGAACAGGATGTTGGTGGTATCAACCTGCAGGAAATCCTGGTTGGGGTGCTTGCGGCCGCCCTGCGGCGGCACCGATGCCATCGTGCCTTCGATCAGCTTGAGCAGCGCCTGCTGCACGCCCTCGCCCGACACATCACGTGTGATCGACGGGTTGTCGGACTTGCGGGAGATCTTGTCGATCTCGTCGATGTAGACGATGCCCTGCTGCGCACGCTCAACTTCGTAGTTGCAGCTCTGCAGCAGCTTCTGGATGATGTTTTCAACGTCCTCGCCCACATAACCGGCTTCGGTCAACGTAGTGGCATCGGCCATCACAAAGGGCACATTCAATGTGCGTGCAAGTGTCTGTGCCAGCAGCGTCTTGCCAGAACCTGTCGGTCCAATCAGCAGGATGTTGCTTTTGGTGAGCTCGACTTCGTCCTTCTTGGCCTTGTCCTTGTGGCGCAGCCGCTTGTAGTGGTTGTAAACAGCCACTGCCAGCGTGCGTTTGGCGGGTTCCTGGCCGATGACATAACCGTCAAGCGTGGTCTTGATCTCAAGCGGTGTCGGGAGGTCGGTACGGGTTTCGCGGACGTCTTCGCCAGCGGGCAACTCATCACGGATGATTTCGTTGCAGAGGTCTATACATTCGTCGCAGATAAAGACCGATGGTCCGGCGATCAGTTTTTTGACTTCGTGCTGGCTTTTGCCGCAGAAAGAACAGTACAGAGTCTTTTCACTGGAGGAGCCTTTTTTCTCGGCCATTACGTGGGTGCCTTTAAAAAGAAAACTGTTGGCTAATGATAACCAAATAAAAAAGGCGCTTTCTGTTACAGAAAACGCCCTTTTTCAGGTCAAACAACAGCGTTTATATGCATTTATGGCCGCTTGGAGATCACTTCGTCGACCACGCCGTAAGTCTTGGCTTCGTCGGCAAACATGAAGTAATCACGCTCGGTGTCGCGTTCGATCTTCTCTATCGTCTGGCCGGTATTGGCCGCCAGGATTCGGTTGAGCTGGTCACGCGTCTTCAGGATGTCCTTGGCGTGGATCTCGATGTCGCTCGCCTGGCCCTGCGCACCACCCGATGGCTGGTGAATCATGACGCGGGAGTTGGGCAGAGAAAAGCGCTTGCCTTTGGTGCCCGCTGCGAGCAAAAACGCACCCATGCTGGCCGCCATGCCGACGCACAGTGTCGACACATCAGGCTTGATGAACTTCATGGTGTCGTAAATCGCCATGCCCGCCGTGACGGAGCCGCCTGGCGAGTTGATGTAGAAGGAAATATCCTTGTCAGGGTTTTCGCTTTCCAGGAACAGCAACTGGGCCACCACGAGGTTGGCGGTCTGGTCATTGACCGGGCCCACCAGGAAAATCACGCGCTCTTTCAGGAGGCGCGAATAAATGTCGTACGAACGCTCACCGCGCCCGGACTGCTCGATCACCATGGGCACCATGCCCAGACCCTGGGTGTCGAGGGCTCCGGCCTGTGCGCCGCCGTAAATACTGTTTCTGACCATTGTTTTCTCCAGAGAAGCTTGGGATTTAAAGGCTACTGTAACCAAAAAGAAATGGGGCTTGTGCGCCGGACTTCAAGCCGTGCACAAACCCCAATTTTTCTCAGGTGCTGAAACGAATCAGTTCTGGGCCATCAGTTCGTCGAAGGAGACGGACTTCTCGGTGACCTTGGCCTTGGAGAGCACAAAGTCGGTCACGTTGTTTTCAATCACAACCGCCTCGACCTCGGCCATGCGGCGGTTATCGCTCAGGTACCAGCGCACCACATCCTGCGGTTTTTCGTAGCTGGCGGCCAGCTCTTCAATGTGTGACTTGAGCTGCTCGGGCTTGGCCTGCAGTTCATTGGAGCGAACCAGTTCCGCCACCACCAGGCCCAGACGCACGCGCTTTTCAGCCTGCGGACGGAAGATATCGTCAGGAATCGGCGCCTTGTCGGCATCCTTGACGCCGCGCTGCTTCAGGTCGGCACGGGCAGCTTCGATCATGCGGTTAAGTTCAGCCTGGATGCTGGACTTGGGCAGATCGAGTTCGGCCTTGGCAACCAGCGCGTCCATGACGGCGTTCTTGTTGCGTGCCAGCACGCGGAACTTGACCTCGCGCTCCAGGTTTTTCTTGATGTCACTGCGCAGGCCTTCTACGGTCGCATCGGCAATGCCCAGCGACTTGGCCAGTGCTTCGTTGACTTCAGGCAGGTGCGCTGCTTCGAGCTTTTTGACGGTCACGAGGAAGTCTGCCTGCTTGCCGGCAACTTCCTGGCCGTGGTAGTCAGCGGGGAAGCTCAGCGGGAAAGTCTTGCTTTCACCGTTCTTCATGCCGCGCACGGCTTCTTCAAATTCTTTCAGCATCTGGCCGTCACCGATGATGAACTGGAAGTCTTCTGCCTTGCCGCCTGCAAAAGGTTCGCCGTCGATCTTGCCTTCAAAGTCGATGGTGGCGCGGTCGCCGTCCTGGGCCGGTGCATCGGCGGCGCGCTGCGAGAAAGTGCGGCGCTGCTTGCGCAGGATGTCCAGGGTCTTGTCGATGGCGGCATCGCTCACATCGGCAGTGACCTTCTCGACTTCGGCAGTTGCCAGATCGCCGATCTTGACTTCGGGGTAAACCTCGAACACCGCGTCGAACTGCAGGTCACCTTCAGGCGCGCCTTCTTTTTCGCTGATGCGGGGCTGGCCGGCAACGCGCAATTTGGCTTCGTTGGCGGCAGTGGCAAATGCCTCGCCGACCTTGTCGTTCATGACTTCATAGTGAACCGAATAGCCATAACGCTGGGCCACAACATTCATGGGCACCTTGCCTGGACGGAAACCGTCCATCTTGACAGTGCGGGCCAGCTTCTTCAGGCGGGTGTCAACTTCAGACTGGATGGTGCCCACAGGCAGCGTCAGGGTGATCTTGCGTTCCAGCTTTTCGAGGGTTTCAACATTCACGGCCATGGTGGGCTCCTAAAAATCTAATAGTCAATCAGTCAAACAGAGGCTGCCGGAGGTCGGGTTGACATCAACAAGCCTGCAATTTTCAAGGGTGGTGCGCGGGGGGGGACTCGAACCCCCACATCCTTGCGGACGTCAGGACCTAAACCTGGTGCGTCTACCAATTTCGCCACCCGCGCGCCGGAAAACAAAAAACGGGAATGCGGCCTGCCGGAGATTGCTCTCAAAGGCCTGGCCGAACTCCCGCCTGAAATCGGGTCAACCGCGTATTTTAGCCTGTAAAGACAATCAACCCTGACAGGCCCTGGCGTCAGGCTGCGACCGGTGTTTCGCGTTTAACCCTGAAACACGCTGCGTACATCGCCGGTAAGGCCAGCAGGGTCAGGACGGTCGCCACAATCAACCCGCCCATGATGGCCACGGCCATGGGCCCCCAGAAGACGCTGCGGGACAGCGGGATCATGGCAAGCACGGCAGCGGCCGCGGTCAGCACGATGGGCCGCAAACGGCGCACGGCCGATTCGACGATGGCATCCCAGGCCGGCACACCACGTGCACGGTCCTGCTCGATCTGGTCAATCAGGATGACCGAGTTGCGCTGGATCATGCCCATGAGCGCAATCACGCCCAGCAAGGCTACAAACCCGAAAGGCCTTCCCAATATCAACAGGGCCGCGGCCACACCGGCAATACCCAACGGGCCGGTTACAAAAACCAGCAGCGCGCGGCTGAAACTGTGCAATTGCAGCATGAGCAGCGTGAAGGTCAAAAACAGCATGATGGGTATGCCCGCCACGATAGAGGCCGAGCCCTTGCTGCTTTCCTCGACTGCACCCGCCACCTGGATGCGGTAACCATGCATGCCCGTGTCATGCCACTTCTTCTCAAGTGCATCGAGTTTGGGCTTCAGTTCACCCGTCACCGTCGCGCCCTGCAGACCCTCAACGATATCGCTCTGCACGGTGATCGCATAATCACGGTTTTCACGCCACATCACCCCCGGCTCCCAGGTGAACACGGGTTTGGCAATCTGCGTCAGCGGTATCGACTTGCCCGACGCCGTCGGCAGGTAGGCATTGCCGATGTCCGTAATGGCATTGCGCTCGTCCTTCGGCTGGCGCAGCACGATGTCTATGAGCTTGTCGCCCTCACGGTACTGGCCGACTGTCGTGCCCGAGAGAATGGTGCGCGACGCCTGTGCAATCGACTGGCTGGTCACGCCCAGCGCACGCGCCTTCGATTGATCGACCTCCAGCCGCAGCACCTTGACGGATTCATTCCAGTTGTCATTCACGCCGCGCGTGTTGCCGTTCTCGCGCATGACGGCCTTGACCTCATCGGCGCGTTCGCGCAGCACCAGCGGGTCTATGCCGACCACACGGAACTGCACCGGGTAGGGCACGGGCGGACCGTTCGGCAACAGCTTGATGCGCGCCCGAACTTCGGGGAATTCGGTTGCCATCAGCGCAGGAAGCTTGATGCGCAGCGATTCGCGCAGTTTCAGATCCTTGGGCAACACAATCATTTGCGAGACGTTGGACTGCGGAAACACCTGGTCCAGAGGCAGGTAAAAACGCGGCACGCCGGAACCCACCCAGGTACTGACAGAACTGACGCCATCTTCCTTCATGAGGCGCGCCTCAACCCGTTTGGCAACCGCCTCGTTGGCGGCAAAGGAAGTGCCTTCGGGGAACCAGATATCCAGCATGATCTCGGGCCGGCTTGAGTCCGGGAAGAACTGCTGCTGCACCTTGCCCATGCCGACGATGCCCAGTGCAAACATCAGCACCGTCGCGCCTATGGTGATCCAGCGGTACTTCACGCACCAGTTCACCGCCTTGCGGAAGGTGTTGTAGAAGGCAGAGTCGAACATCTCATGCTCGTCTCCGTGGCCCGGCGCGTGGTCGTCATGCGTTTTTTCGACGACATGGTCAGGCTTTTTGAGCAGCAAGGTGCCGAGGTAAGGCACAAAGTACACAGACACAATCCAGCTCAGTACCAGTGCAATCACAGTCACTGCAAAAATCGCATAGGTGTATTCGCCGGTGACCGATTTGGCCAGGCCGATCGGCAGAAAGCCCGCAGCGGTGATCAGCGTGCCGGTCAGCATGGGCATGGCCGTGATCTCATAGGCAAACGTTGCGGCACGCACCTTGTCATAGCCCTCTTCCATCTTGCGCACCATCATCTCGACGGCAATGATGGCGTCATCGACCAGCAGGCCCAGGGCAATGATGAGCGAGCCCAGCGATATCTTGTGCAGCCCGATCCCGAAATACATCATGGCCAGAAAGGTGACGCTCAGGACCAGCGGGATGGTAATGCCAACCACGAGGCCTGGCCTGACGTCGATGTAATAACGCTTCCACCAGGGCAGCGGGCCGTTCAGGCCCTCTGACCGCTTGTGGAAACCCAGGCTGATAAAACTCACTGCCAGCACGATCACCACGGCTTCAATCAGCACACGCACAAACTCGTTGACGGAGGAAGACACCGCCGTCGGCTGGTCCTGGATCTGCACCAGCGTCATGCCAGCCGGCAGCGTCTTGCTGATATTGGCCGAGAGCGCCTTGAGCGATTTGCCCAGCGCGATGATATCGCCGCCCTTGGCCATGGAGACACCGAGCGCAATGACTTCCTTGCCCTGGTGGTGCACCTTGATGCTGGGAGGGTCCACGTAACCACGCTTGATTTCCGCAATATCGCCCAGTTGCAACTGGCTGCCAGATGCACCCCGTATCGGCATGGCACGCAGCTGCTCAACGGCCTGGAACTGACCAGCGACGCGCACCTGCACAACATCAAGTGGCGTCTGCACAGCACCGGCCGATTCAACCGCATTCTGCTGGCCCAGTTGCGTCAGCACCTGGTTGAAGTCCAGCCCCAGCTGCGCCAGGCGTTTCTGCGAAATCTCAATGAACAGTTTTTCGTCCTGCGCGCCAAACAGCTCGACCTTGGCGACATCTGGTACACGCAGCAATTGCTGCCTCACGTCATCGGCAAAGGTCTTTGTTTCGGCATAGCTGAAACCGTCGGATTCGAGCGCATAGATCACGCCATACACATCACCGAATTCATCGTTGAAAAACGGCCCCTGTATGCCCGCCGGCAAGGTGCCGCGCATGTCACCAATTTTTTTGCGCACGCTGTACCAGACGTTGGGCACATCGGCGGCCTTGGACGAGTCCTTGATCTGGAAGATGATCTGCGACTCACCGGGCTTGGAATAGCTGCGGATCTTGTCGGCGTAAGGCACCTCCTGCAGGGTGCGCTCAAGCTTGTCCGTGACCTGCTCGGCCACCTGCTGCGCCGTAGCACCCGGCCAGTAGGTGCGGACCACCATGGCCCGGAAAGTGAAAGGCGGATCTTCGTCCTGCCCTAGCTGGAAGTAGGACGCAAAACCCAGAAGCATCAGCACCACCATGAGGTAGCGCGTCAGGGCCGGATGATCAAGCGCCCATCTGGAGAGGTTAAAACCTTTTGAAGGCTCTGCAGCAGCTGGAGAGCCTGAGGAGCCTGAAGGAGGAGTCTGCGACATGACCGCCCCTTACTTTGAAGCGGGTACTGCAGACGCAACCGGGGCGGATGCAGCAAGCCTGACCGCAGCGGCGTCACCAGCCGTCGGGTTGACCGCCGTCTGTGCGGTCACAACGGGCGCGGACGCAGCTTTCTCCTGGTAGATGCTGACCTTCTGGCCCGGCGACAGAACATGCACACCGGCACTCACCACCAGTGCACCAGGCTGCAAGCCAGCAGCGATTACGACGTCATTACCATCTGCCGTGGCGATCTGCACGGTTTGCGATTTCACTGTCATGCTGGCCTTGTCGACCACCCACACAGCGCTCGACTTGCCGTCCTGCCGCAGCGCGCTGGTCGGCAGCTTGATGACCTGCAGGCCTTCTGGCGTTCCGGCCAGGCCCTGCGGAATCACATACACGGTCGCGCCCAAAGGCGGCGTGGTGTCTTTAGCTTCGAGCGACACCTTGACCGGATAGGTACGCGTCAGCGGGTCTGCACTGGCACCCACTTCCCTGACTTTTGCGACGAGCTGGGCGTCCTGCGTCCAGCCGCGCACCTTCACTGGCTGGCCAGGCTTGAATGACATCACCTTGTCTTCGGGCACCGAGAACACCACGTCGCGCGGGCCGTCGGCTGCAATGCGCACCACCGGCGTACCGGCGGTCACGACCTGGCCGGGCTCTGCTTCAATCGCCGTTACAACACCTGCAACATCCGCCACCAGCGAGGCATAACTCGCCTGGTTGCCCTGCACGGCCAGTTGCGACTGGGCCTGCTCGTACTGCGCCTGGGCGGCCTTGAGGGTGGTTTCGCGGCGCTCCAGTTCAGCGCCGCTGATGAAGTTCTGCTCTTTCAGCTCTTTGTAGCGCTTGAAATCTGCGGCGGCCAGGTCACGGTTGGTGGCGGCGGCCTGCAATTGTGCTCGCGCGGCATCAGCGGCAAGTTTGTAATCCTGCGGGTCTAGTTGCGCAAGCACCTGGCCGGCCTTCACGCGCTTGCCCAAGTTCTGCCTGTCGTTTGATGATCTTGCCGCCAACCCGGAAGCCGAACCTGGATTCGACCCGGGCCCGGACTTCACCTGCATATTCATGGGTCGATGAAAAGGTGTTCACCCCTACCGTCAGCACCTTGACAGCTCGAACAGGCTCCTCGGGCGGTGCGGCCGGCGAGCAGGCGGCCAGCAGAAATACCGCGCCAGCAAGAAGACCAATAAGGGGAGCGCTCCCATGCGCAGGTATTGTTTTTTTCATGATTCAGGTAAGGTGAATGGCTATTACTGACTGACTGGTTAGTAATCTATGAGAAAGCTGCGGGCTTGTCAAGCGACAATCTGACGCATGAATCAAGGCAGTCACTCCGGCGATCAAGAGCGCCCTCTTCACGGCGTGGCCGGGCTGGCGCAAGGTGTCGGCCACTACGAAAACTTCCCGGTGGCATCTTTTCTTTGCCCGCCGAAACTGCGCCCTGCCATTACGGCCATCTACTGGTTTGCGCGCACGGCCGACGATATTGCAGACGAAGGCGATGCCGACGCCCACATGCGGCTGGCCGATCTTGCCGCCTATCACGAGGACCTGCGGGCATGCGCGGCAGGCTTGCCCGTCTCACGGCGCTGGGCTGCGGTTTTTGTCCCCCTGAAGACTGTCATCGCACAGTTCGGGCTGCCTGTACAACTTCTGGCCGACCTGCTCAGCGCTTTCGAACAGGACGTGGTCAAGATACGCTACGCCAGCCAGTGGGACGTGCTCGACTATTGCCGCCGCTCTGCCAACCCCGTGGGGCGGCTCTTGCTGCATCTTTACGGCGTGAAGGATGAGGCATCACTCAAGCGCAGCGACTGCATCTGCACCGCGCTGCAGCTCATCAATTTCTGGCAGGACCTCGGCACGGATATTCCCAACGGCCGCATTTACCTGCCCGCAGACAGCTGGGCGGTGCATGGCGTTGACGAGGCGATGCTGCTGGCGCGCGAGATCAACCCGGCCACCAAGGCGCTCATCAAGGCCAACGTCGTGTGGGCGCAGGCCATGATGCACGAAGGCGCGCCGCTGGCGAAAACAGTGCCGGGCCGCGCGGGCTGGGAGTTGCGGCTGGTTGTTCAGGGCGGTTTGCGAATTGCTGAAAAGATTGAACGGCTTGAATTCGCAACGCTGCGGACGCGGCCAAAACTCAACGCATGGGATGCCATCGTGATGGGATGGCGCGCATTATTGATGTAGGGGCAACCAGGCCAGAAGCGAAGCGATGCCTTCGCAAGCAGGGGCCGCAGAACTGGCTTTGCCAGGCTGCAGGCGCAGCGGCCCCCGAGGGGCTGGAGCCTGCGGCTCCAAACCTGCCTGCGCAGGTTTGGACAGGCGACAGAGGCGAAGCGTCTCGCAAACCGCGGCCTGCAAGGCCTCGGGCGCGACACGAAGTGCGCAACCGTGGGGGCAATACATGGGGGCGATAATCCTTTTATGAGCCCAGAACAATACGTACAGGAAAAAGCAGCCGCTTCAGGCAGCAGTTTTTATTACGCATTCCTGTTCCTTCCCAAAGAACGCCGCGCTGCAATTACCGCCTTCTACGCCTTCTGCCGGGAGATCGACGATGTGGTGGATGAAGTCGTGGACCCCGGCGTTGCGCGCACCAAACTCGCGTGGTGGCAAGCCGAAGTCGCCAAATCATTTGCCGGCCAGCCCACCCACCCGGTGATGAAGGCGCTGATGCCGCTGGCAGCCACCTACAAAATTGAAGCGCGCCATCTGCACGCCGTGATTGAAGGCTGCCAGATGGACCTGGAGCAAAACCGCTACCTCGACTTCGTCGCGCTGCAGCGCTATTGCCACCTGGTGGCCGGCATTGTGGGCGAAGTCGCCGCGCGCATCTTTGGCCAGACACAGGAAGAAACAACCACTTACGCCCACAAGATGGGCCTGGCTTTCCAGCTGACCAACATCATCCGCGACGTGGGTGAAGACGCCATGCGCGGCCGCATCTACCTGCCGGTGAACGAGCTGCAGCAGTTTGATGTCAAGGCGCACGAGATCCTCAAACGGCAGTATTCAGACCGCTTCACGGCGCTGATGAAGTTCCAGACCGACCGTGCGCTGGCGCTTTATGACGAAGCCATTGCCATGCTGCCCGACGCTGACCGCCGCGCGCAAAAACCCGGGCTGATGATGGCCAGCATTTACCGCACACTGCTGCGCGAGATTGCAGACGACAACTACCAGGTGCTTCACCAGCGCGTCAGCCTGACGCCGCTGCGCAAGTTCTGGCTGGCGTGGAAAACCCAGGCATTCGGCCGTGTCCAATGAGCCCCCACGTTCGTTCGCTTCGCGTAACTCTCTGCCCCCCAAGGGGGCCGTTCGCCTGCGGCCCGGCGAAGCCGGTTCCGCGCCTCTGCTTGCGAAGACACCGCTTCGGTAAAAGCCAATGATGTTGCGGCCGGCGATATGAAAATCGCAGTCATAGGCGCCGGCTGGGCAGGTTGCGCCGCATCGGTTGAAGCCGCACGACGCGGCCATCACGTCACGCTGTTTGAATCAGCCCGCACCCTGGGCGGACGCGCACGCAAGGTCGAGGTTGACTATCAGGGCCAGACGCTGGCGTTAGACAACGGCCAGCACATCCTGATTGGCGCTTACCTTGACACCCTCAAGCTCATGAAGGATGTCGGAGTTGGAGCAGATGCCAGCCTTCTACGCATGCCGCTGACGCTGCAGTTCCCGGACGGCGATGGGTTGAAACTGTCAAATCTTCCAGCGCCACTCGACGCGCTGCTGGGCATCCTGTTTGCACGCGGCTGGTCGTGGGGAGAGAAATTCGCGCTGCTCAAAGTTGCCACCGGCTGGCGCCTTCAGAACTTTGAATGTGCGCCGACACTGTCCGTCGCCGATATCTGCAAGGGCTTGCCGACACGCATCATGGCCTCGTTTATCGAGCCGCTCTGCGTGTCTGCCCTCAACACCCCGCCCGAGCGATCCAGTGGCCAGGTTTTCCTGCGTGTGCTGCACGACTCGCTGTTTTCGGTGAGCGGCGGCTCCAACCTGTTGCTGCCGCGCGTGGATCTCGGTGCCCTGCTGCCCGATGCAGCCTGCGGGTGGCTGCGATCGCAAGGCGCTGCCGTACATACCGGTGCCCGCGTGCAGTCCATCACCAGAACCCCCGGTGGCTGGCAACTGCAGTTGGATGCTGCGGACGCTGGCTCAGCCCAGGTGTTTGACAGCCTGATCCTCGCCTGCCCGTCTCAGGAAGCGGCGCGGCTGGTAGAGACGTCTGCCCTGCCCTGTGACGACTGGCTTGCAACTGCACGCGCCCTTGAGCACGAAGCGATTGCCACCGTCTATGCCATGGCCACAGGTGCGCGTTTGCCCCTGCCCATGCTGGCCTTGCGTTCTGCAGAAGACTTTCCAGCGCAGTTTGTGTTTGACCGCAGCCAGCTGGGCGGCCCTGTCGGGCTGCTGGCTTTTGTGATCAGCGCCAGCCACGGCAGCGCCGCTGAGTTGGGTGAACGTGTGCAGCGGCAAGCTGAAGCGCAACTGGGCATTCACGGCCTGCAGGTGTTGCAGACGATTGTCGAAAAACGCGCCACTTTTGCCTGCACACCTGGCCTGCGGCGCCCGCCCATGCGCGTTGCAGAGCACCTGCTGGCCTGTGGCGACCATGTGGATGGCCCCTACCCGGCCACGCTGGAGGGTGCAGTGAGGTCAGGATTGGCGGCTGCACGCAGCCTTTGACTCAGAAATGCTATCAAATAAATAGCTGCTCACGCACGTATCTATTGGACTGCAGCCGTTTTTATGCCTGAAAACGGCCATTTTTTGGCCATTTTGGAGCATTTTCCCGCGTCCGCAAGCTCGCGGGCTTGCCATGTCGGAAAATTTTAACGTACACGTTAATTTTTTAACTTATACGTTAAAAAATGCTTCGGCACCGACTCAGGCCGCCCGGATCAGGTCACACAGCTCGGTGAGGCTGGTCACCGACAGGTGCGGTGTCTCTTCATGCTTCCAGACATAGGCTGCGCGGTTAACCCACACCGTCTGCATCCCCACGTTGAGCGCGCCCATCACGTCCAGCATGGTGTCATCGCCGATGTGCAGCACGTTCTGCGGCGATGTCTCAACAGCCCCGGCAGCAGCCATAAAAATACGCGGGTCGGGTTTGGCCGCGCCAAAGGCCTGTGCGCTGATGCTGGCCTTGAAAAATTTGCCCAAACCCACGCGGTTAATGTCTGCATTGCCGTTGGACAGCGCCACCAGCGGAAAGCGCTCCGCCAGAAAAGCCAGCGCATCCATCGCGTCATCAAACAGCGTGACCCGGTTGCGTTCGGCAAAAAAGACTTCAAAACCTTCTTCGGCGAGCAAGGGGTTTTCCTTTGAGCGGTAAAGCGCCAGGCGTATGGCCTCGCGGCGTATGGCGCTCATGTTGTGTTTGAGCTCGGGGCGGGTGCGCACGATATGCTCGCGGATCTCGTTGCGCACCTGCGGGTTGGCGAACAGGGCCGCCGTCATGGGGGCGCGTTCATTAAGCCAGCTCTCAAGCGCCTTCTCGGCCCTTTCAATCACAGGCCACACGGGCCAGAGTGTGTCGTCAAGGTCCAGGGTGATGGCCTTGACCAGTTTCAAATCAAGCGTGTTTTCCATGTAGTGAGCGAGAATAACCCATGCCCTTCGCGACCGAACCCATCTTCAAGCACGGCCAGCCCCCCAGGGCTGCATCAGGCACCGCCATCCTGTACTGCAACCTCGGCACACCTGACGAACCCACCGCGCCAGCGCTGCGCCGCTACCTGGGCGAATTTTTAAGCGACCACCGCGTCGTTGAAATCCCCAAAGCCATCTGGTGGCTGATCCTGCACGGCATCATCCTGCGCGTGCGGCCCAAAAAATCTGCCGCCAAGTACGCCAGCATCTGGATGAAAGAAGGCTCGCCACTCAAGGTCTGGACACAAAAGCAGGCGGCACTGCTGGGCGAGAAGCTTGCATCGCAGGGCCACGCCGTCGACGTGCGTTACGCCATGCGCTACGGCAACCCGTCCATCGCCTCACAGCTCGATGCCCTCAAGGCCGACGGCGTCACCCGCATCCTGATCCTGCCCGCCTACCCGCAGTACAGCGGCACCACCACGGCCAGCGTGTGCGATGCGGTCTACAGCTGGGCGGCCAACATCCGACACCTGCCGGAGTTCCGTTTCGTCAACCGCTACCACGACGATGCTGGATACATCAATGCCATCGCGGACAAAATCCGGGCGCACTGGGCTGCACACGGCCAGGCAGAGCAACTGGTGATGAGCTTTCACGGCGTGCCAGAACGCACACTTCACCTCGGCGACCCCTACCACTGCGAGTGCTACAAGACCGCGCGCCTGCTGGCCGAAAACCTCGGCCTTGAAAAGACGCAATACAAGCTGACCTTCCAGTCGCGTTTCGGCAAGGCCAAATGGCTGGAGCCCTACACCGAACCCACGCTGATTCAGATGGCCCAGGGCGGCGTGAAAAGCGTCGATGTGGTCTGCCCCGGCTTCACGGGTGACTGCCTGGAGACGCTGGAAGAAATCAACATGGAGGCGCGCCATGCCTTCATCGAAGCCGGAGGCCAGGCCTTCAATTACATCGCATGCCTGAACGACAGCCCGGCGTGGATCACGGCGCTGGCAGAGTTCAGCACCGCGCAACTCGGCGGATGGCCCACGCAGCCTCCAGAGCCCGGCAAGCTGGCTGCATCACGCGCGGCCGCGCTTGCATTGGGAGCAGCGGACTGATCAATAGCAGGCGAGGCGCTCCGCCCGTTCGCTGGCCTCGATAAACGACGCCACCTTTTCAAGCTGCCCCAGCACATTCAGCGCGGGTGCATGGCCGCAGCCTTCAATCTCGATCACACGCGTCAGGCCCAGGCTGCCGGGGCCGCGCCGCAACATCTCGCACGTCGTCTCACGCAGCACCAGGTCTGACTCTGCGCCACGAAGGCACAGCACGGGGATGTTGATCGCGTCGTAGTGGTCCCAGATCAGGTAGTCGTTGGGGTGGCTGGTGAACTGCTGCACCATGGCCGGGTCGTAATGCGGTGTCACGCGGCCATCGGGCAGGCGGCGGGTTGATGTCTCGGTCAGCCTCTGCCACTGCGCATCACTCAGCCAGCCATAGGGTTTGTAGACCACACGGAAGAAGGCTTCCAGCTCGGCCACCGTGGCAAAGGTCGGCGGGCTGCCCGCGTAGGCCTTGATGCGTGCAATGGCTTCGTCGGCCAGTTGCGGCGCGTTGTCGTTAAGCGTGAGGCTTTTGATGCGGCCTTTCATCGCCGGCTGGTACAGGCCCGACGCGCACACCGTACCAATCGCTCCGCCCATCGAGGTACCCACCCAGTGCGCCTTTTCGATGTTGAGCTGCTCAAACAGCGAGGCCGCAATACGTGCATAAAAACGCAGGCAGTATTCGTGTGTTGGCCGCGGGCTCCACTGGCTCAGGCCGCGGCCAATGGTGTCGGGGCAAATCACGCGGTAACGAGCACTCAGGTAGTCGGCGAGCTCGTCCATGTCGCGCCCGGTTCGCGCCAGGCCATGCCAGGCGATCACCACGTCCTTGTGCTGTGCGCCCCACTCGGTGTAGTGGATTTCGCGTCCTGCGCAGGTCAGATAATGCGAGGTAAATGACATGGACGCTGGTTTCCTGTACTTGGGCTTGTTGTGAGCGTTTGCGTTCGGTTTACTTCAGCAGCTTGCCGGTACTGCCGATGACAGTCACTTCGACATAACGCGAGCCAACCCGGTTGCTGGGTGAAAACCCGACGGTGATACCGCCGGTGTCGAAGCTGCCCATGGATTCAAGCGCCTTGACAACCTTTGCACGGGTCGGGTTGGGGCCGGCGCGGCGCAATGCTTCAACCAGCACCTTGGCGCCCACAAACTCTTCAAAGCTGGTGTAGTTGACCTGCTCTTTCGGTGCGTATTTTTTAAGCAGCGCCTGGTACTCGCGTACCACCGGCAGGTTGGCCATGAAGGGATAAGGCACGACCTGGCTGATGCCCAGGCCGTGGGCGTTCTTCAGGCCTGCCAGTTTGACCAGTTCAGCCGGATCCACCACCGAGATGTTGTACATCTGCGCACCGCCGCCGCTCTCGCGGTATTGCTTCATGAAGGCTGCGGTTGATTTGTTGACCGACACCATGATGATGGCCTGTGCGTCAGACGCCTTGATTTTTTTAACGGCGTCATCGACCTTGTCGGTGTTGCGCTCGTAGCCCGCCGCCACGGCAAGCTTCAGGTTGCGTTTGGCCAGCGCGTTGGTCACGCCCAGCAAACCGGCCTTGCCAAAACCATCGTCCTGGTACATCACCGCAATGCGGTTCATGCCCAGCGTAGTGAGCTGCTGCACCATGTGCTCGGCTTCATCGGCGTAACCCGCACGCACATGAAATATCCAGGGGTTGAAGGGTGTACGCAAGGCTTCACCGCCGGTATAGGGCGCGACGAGTGCTGCGCCGCCCACATCCAGGATGCCGTCTTCCAGCAGCTTGCTGACATTGGCCGTGCCGGCAAAACCAAAAAGCGCAATCACCTCGGGCCGCGCCAGCATTTCGCGTGTCAGTCGTGAGGTTTCCTCGACCTTGTAGGCGTCGTCGACCACCACCTGTTTGATCATGGCACCGTGTATGCCGCCCTGCTCATTGATGTGATCGAAATAGATCTTGCCACCCACCACCATCTGCGCCCCGGTGCTGGCCAGCACGCCCGACAGCGGCGCCACCTGGCCTATGACCAGGTCTGCTGCGGACGACAGCCCCGCTCCGCAGCAAAAGGCCAGCGCTGCGCCGGCCTGCAAACCCCATTGTTTGAACGTTCTCATTTTTTGTCTCCTGTGGTGCCTTTTCAGGCCTTGACGGTTGGTCCCTGAACCCCTGCGGCCCTGAGCCGCCCCACAACGCCGGTGGGAAAGTAATACACCGAAAGCACAAAAAGAACACCCAGCCAGAGCAGCCAGCGGTCGGGCGACAGCAAGGCGGCAAGCCAGGGAATGGAGGCAGACGCTTCGCTGCCCAGGCGCAGCAAATCCTGCAGGTAGCTTTGCGCCACCAGGAACGCCGCAGAGCCCAGGGCGGCCCCGTAAATCGTGCCCATACCGCCTATGACGACGATGAGCAGCACGTCCATCATGATTTCAAACGACAGCGAGGTGTCTGGCCCGTTGTAGCGCAGCCAGATCGCCAGCATGGCACCCGCCAGACAGGCAAACATTGCGGAGATGACGCTGGACAGCGTGCGGTAAACCACCACGCGATAACCAATCGCCTCGGCACGGAACTCGTTTTCACGAATCGCCTGAAGCACCCGGCCGAATGGCGAATTGACGATGCGCAGCATGGCCAGCAGCAACACAACCGCCACCACAAACAGCATGTAATAACAAAGCAGCCGGCCATCCAGCGTGACGCCTAGGAAAGGTGTTTCTGAAAACTCAAAGCTCGGCGAGAGGATTTGGGGCAGCTTGAAGGTCAGGCCGTCCTCACCACCTGTGATGTCCGAGAGTTGCGACGCCAGCGTCAGGAAGGCTGAGGCCACCGCCAGTGTGATCATGGCAAAAAAGATGGCGCGCACGCGCAGCGAAAACAGTCCCACCAGCAGGGCCAGCACAAACGACAGCAGCAGCGAACTCACCAGGCCCACGCCCAGCGCGGACCAGGTCGGACCCATGCGTGTGGTGGCAATCGCAATGCCATAGGCGCCTATGCCAAAAAACATGGTGTGCGCAAAACTGACGATGCCGGTGTAGCCCAAGAGCAGGTCAAAGCTGGCGACCAGCACCACAAAGATCAGCACCTTGGCGGCCACATTCAGCGCCTTGATGCCGGGAAAGAGAAAGGGCGCGGCGGCGAGTGCCACTAGCAGCAACACCAGCATCACGGCCAGCACGCGGCTGCGCGGAAAGTCGTCGGAGAGGAGTCGTTTCAACATGGTGTTCTCCTACCGATTGGCCACTGGATATACGCCTTGCGGACGCCACAAAAGAATCGCCATCATCAGTGCAATGTTCGAGAACAGCGCGACCTTGGGCAGCAGAAAGCCTGTGTAGTTGGCCATCAGGCCAACCAGCAAGGCGCCTATCAGCGCACCACCTGTGGAACCAAGGCCGCCGATGATGATGACTATGAAAATCAGCACATTGACCTGCGCGCCCATCTGCGGCGTCACGTTCTGCTGGTACAGGCCCCACATGACCCCGCCCAGGCCGGCGAGCGCACTGCCCACCACAAACACGCCGACAAACAGCCGCCTGATGCGGTAGCCGAGAGACTCGACCATCTCGCGGTCCTGCACACCTGCGCGAATCAGCAGGCCGATCTTGGTGCGACCCAAAGTCCACGCCAGCAAGGCAAACACCAGCAGGCCAACAAGCACCGCCAGCAGCCGGTATTTTTCAATCGCCGCATCGCCGAGCAGCAGCGAGCCTCTCAAAGCCTCTGGCAAAGGCAAGGGGATTTGCTGCGGACCCCATATCACCTTGATGAGCTCTTCACCAATGATCATGCCGCCCATGGTGATGAGGATCTGCTTCAGGTGCTGGCCATACACGGGCCGCACGATAAAACGTTCGAAGGCCAGGCCAAGTGCGCCTGACACAGCCATCGCCACCAGCATGGCGGGGAACACCGCCACCAGGTTGCGCCACAGCTGCTGCGAACCCGTCCAGTCGCTCATCAGGCCCAGCACCGTCGTTGCCACAAATGCGCCAAGTGCAATGAAGACGCCGTGACCGAAGTTCAGCACGTCCATCAGGCCAAACACCAGCGTGAGGCCGGAGGCGATGATGAAGATGATCATGCCCATGGCCAGGCCTGCGACGGTGAGTGTGATCCATGTTGAGGTTGAACCGATGAATGGCAGGACTAAAACTGCCAATAGAGGAACAAGAAGAAGTGGCTTCCAGTCGAAATCAAGCTTTTTCATATGGCAAGTCCCAGCAATGATTTCTGCAGCTCTTCGTCTTCAGCCAGTGCCTGCATCGTCCCGGCATGTACCACGCGGCCGTTGTCCATCACTGCAACCTGGTCGCCCAGGCGCTTGGCAAAGTTGATGTTCTGCTCGACCAGCAAGATCGTGGTGCCCGTCGCCTTGAGTTGTGCGAAGGCATCGATCATGTTGTTGATGATGGCGGGGGCCAGGCCCTTGCTGGGCTCGTCAACGATCAGCAATTCGCGTGGCTCGACGATGGCGCGCGCCACGGCCAGCATCTGCTTTTGCCCGCCAGACAGCTTGCCGGCCGGGTGGTTCCAGAATTTTTCAACTGCGGGGAAGAGCGAGAAGATCCATTTCAAACGCGCGTCATCCATCTGCTTTGCATTGCCCGCCTTGCGTGCGGCCAGCAGCATGTTTTCCTTCACCGTCAGGTCGGCAAAGATGCCCATGTTCTCGGGCACGTAGGCGATGTTCAGGCCCGCAATGCGCGGTGTCTCCATCGCCGTGATGTCCTTGCCGTCAAAGTTGACCTTGCCTTGTGAGGCCTGCCACAAACCCATGATGGTCCGCAGCGTGGTGGTTTTGCCTGCGCCGTTGCGGCCCAGCAGCATGGTGAGCTGGCCGCACGCAACTGAAAGGTCCACGCCGTGCAGTATGTGGTACGCGCCAATGTGCGTATGCACACCACTAAGGGATAGCAGTGCCCCCACGCTTGCCGCTGCGCGTGCTGCGCTGCCCCCCGAGGGGGCGTTCGCCCCTTGGGGCGGCCCGGCGGTGCTCAGTCGCTGTTCGCTCATGCGGCCTCCCTTTGCGCCGCAGGTGCAATGCCCAGATAGGCCTCTTGCACAACCGGTGACGCGATGACGGCAGCAGGCTCGCCATCGGCCACCAGCGAGCCGTTGTGCAGCACGATGATGCGGTCGGCAAGTTCACGCACCACGTCCATCTTGTGCTCGACCAGCAAAATGGTTTTGCGCTTGTCGTTCTTGAGCTTGCGGATGAGGTTCAGGATGACCGGCGCCTCGTCGGCACTCATGCCCGCTGTCGGCTCATCGAACATAAACACATCGGGCTCCAGCGCCATCAACAGGGCGACTTCAAGCTTGCGCTGGTCACCATGCGGCAGGCTGGCCACCGTGGTGTGGCGCTTGGCAGCCATGCTCACGGCCTCCAGCACTTCTTCAGCGAGCTGCGTCAGCGCCTTGTGGTCGCTCCAGATGCTCCAGAGGTTCAGGCCACGCAGATGTTTGCCTGCACGGGCGGCCTGCACGGCCAGGCGCACGTTCTCGAGCACCGAGAGGTTGGGGAAAAGATTGGTCAGCTGAAACGCCCGGCCCAGCCCTGCACGCGTGCGCGCAGAAGGGCTCAAGCCTGCCAGGCTGTTGCCGTTCAGGAAAGCATCACCGCTGCTCGCCCGGATCTGCCCCGAGATCAGGTTGAAGTAGGTGGTTTTGCCCGCGCCATTGGGGCCGACGATGGCGGTCAATGTGCCCGGCTGGAAAGTACAGCTGACAGCATTCACCGCCACGTGCCCGCCGAAGCGAACCGTGAGATCTTTTGTTTGAAGCATTTCCTTTTCCCGTTGAATGGGGGAGCGGCGTAGCGAGCGGGTCGAGAGCAAGGCGCGCGGCGCACAGGGACCGGAACGTACACCGGTACGTGAGGATCCCGAGCACTGCGCAACGCCGCTATCGGCCCGCGCAGTAGCCGGGCACCCGTTCAACTAGCGTTTGTTGCGGATGGGAACTGTCATCTCTTCAGCTTTAATTTCGCGAACGAGTTCCGGCACACCCCAGGCAAACGCCGGGTCCACCTTGATCTTGAAGTGGTACATGCTCTGCATCGCCTGGTGGTCTTCCTTGCGGAAGGTCATCTTGCCCTTGGGCGTGTCGAAGCTCATGCCTTCCATGGTCTTGATCAGCGTGTTGGCCGATGCATCGCCCTTGCTGTTTTTCAGCGCGGTGACCACGGCCATCGCGGCAGAGAAACCGCCGGCGGTGAAGAAGTCAGGCGGCGTCTTGAACTGTTTGTAGTGCTGGGCCACCATGGCTTCGTTGACCGGGTTCTTCGGGATGCCGAAGTAGTAGTAGGTCGCGCCTTCCATGCCGGGCAGGTTCTTGTAGCTGGCCATCGCGGGCAGGATGTTGCCACCGGTGGCGATCTCGATGCCGTAGCGCTTCAAATCCATGTCGGCAATCTTGAAGGGATTACCGGCGCCGGCCCACACGATCCAGATGATCTTGCGGCCGGGCTGGTCTTTCAGCTTGTCGATCAGACGCTGCGCGCCGGCGGTGAAGTCGGTCGTGGCTGCGGGCAGGTATTCCTCATGCGCAAACTTCGCCTTCTTGATGGACTCCTTGAAGGCCTTCACGCCATCGCGGCCAAAGGCGTTGTCCTGTGCCAGCGTGGCGACGGTGACGCCAGCCTTGTCGACGGCGACGGCATTGGAGATGGCGTCCTGGCTGCTGTTGCGCCCGGTGCGGAAGATGTATTTATTCCACTTGTCGCCGGTGATCGAATCAGCCACTGCGGGCTCGACCAGCAGAATCTTTTTGTACTCTTCAGCGACCGGCAGCATGGCCAGCGCAACGCCTGAAGAGGTTGGGCCAACGGCCATGTCAGCCTTGTCGTCAGAGTAAGCCGCCGACAGCAGCGACTTGCCCAGGTCAGGCTTGCCCTGGTCGTCTTTTTCAATGACCACGAGCTTTTTGCCAGCCACCATCATGGTGCCGCCGGTGGCGTAATCGAGGCCCATCATGAAGCCGACGGCCGTCTGTTTGCCATAGGCTTCGAGCGGGCCGGTCTTGCTGTAGATGTGGGCGATCTTGATTTCACCAGACTGGGCGAGTGCCAGGGGCGAGACAAGGGATGTGGCGATCGCGGCGAGCGCGATGAGGGTACGACGGTACATGGATGTCTCCTGTTATGAGGGCAAACTAACTGCGCACCATGATTGCACATGGCGTGCCAGCTTCAAACCATTGATTTATATAAGTATTTTTCAGATCGATAAATTATTGCCTGAAATAAATACATTTAATTTGTCTTATTTTCAGACAAATGTATTATTTTCGATCAGGGTTATCCAGACGTTCATAGAGCTTGGCGCGTGAGATTCCCAGCATGCGTGATGCAGCCAGCTTGTTGCCGCCGGTGGCCTCCATTGCTGCGGCTATGGCCCGGCTTTCAAGCTCTGCGACCTGCTCCGCCAGCGGCCGCAACGGGTCAGAGGCAGACGCTGATGCATCAGCTGCAGGCAACGCAGGCGCAATGCGTTCGATGCCAGACTCCTTCAACACCTCTTCAACTTGCGCACGGCCAATGCTGGCTGAGTCACTGCGCATCGCCGATTGCTCCAGAACATTGCGCAACTCGCGGATGTTGCCGCGCCAGGTTTGCGCAGACAGCAGGGCCAGCGCATCGGGTGAGAGTTCAGGCTGGCGGTCACCGCTGCGCAAGGCCATCTCTTCGCCCAGCACTTCAAGCAGTGCCGGGATGTCTGAGCGGCGTTCACGCAGCGGCGGCACGCGCACCGGCAACACATTGAGGCGATAGAACAGGTCTTCGCGAAACCTGCCGTCGCGCACCAGCACCGCCAGGTCGCGTGATGTCGCCGCGATCACACGCGCATCAAACGGAATCAGCTTGTTCGAGCCCAGCGGTTCAATCTCGCCCTCCTGCAGCGCGCGCAGGAGTTTGGCCTGCAGTGCCTGCGGCATGTCACCAATCTCATCGAGAAACAGCGTGCCGCCATCGGCCAGGCTGAACTTGCCTTCGCGTCCCTTGCGATCCGCACCTGTGTAGGCACCCGGTGCCACGCCAAAAAATTCGGCCTCCAGCAAGGTGTCGGGCACAGCCGCGATGTTGACGCTGATGAAGGGTCCTCGCGCACGCGCCGATGCCGCGTGAATGGCATGCGCCAGCAGCTCCTTGCCGGTACCGGTTTCACCCAGCAGCAGCACCGGGCTGGATGTTTGCGCGGCGCGGCGTGCCTGGCGCTTGACCTCAACCGCGGCAGGGCTGGTGCCGATAAAACTCGCAAACGTGTGTTTGGACTGGCGCTGGCCACCGGTGTGCCGCAATCGCTGGCTGGCCAGCTCGCGGCGCGCATCATCGAGGTCACGGTGCAGCAACGCAAACTTGCTGATCAGCGGCTGCAGGGTTGTCTCGGGGTGGTCAAACAGCACAATGCCGATGGCGCCAATCACGTCACCGCCACTTTCATCGCGCAGCGGTATGCGGCTCACCACGAAGGTGCCGGCGCGATTGGTCAGCAGGTCAATCAGGAAGGCTTCACCTGTCTCCAGCACATGCCGCATCTGCGTGTTCGGGATGACGTCTTCGACCATGTGCCCGACAAACTGATCCACCGATGAAAAACCCAGCGCCGGCAAGAAGCGTTTGTAGCCATCGTTCAGCCAGACGATGCGGCCGGTGATATCGACCAGGAACATGCCCTGGCTGATATTGGAGAACAAATGAAACATGGACCGCGCCGCCAGCTCCAGAATGCTCTGGGCATCGCGCGGCAGGCCCTGCGGCGTGGTGACGGTGGGTTGCATGGGGGGATGGTAACGCTGCTCCCGGCAAGCTCATCCGGGAAGCCCAAACCCCATGCACGACTTTTAATGGGCTTTCAGCGGCATTGCCGCGGAAGAACCGAATTCCTGCAGCCGCTTATTGCGGCACAAGCCCCGAAGCCTTCACCAGTTCGGCATGCAACGCGATCTCCTGCGCGATGATTTGCTGGAATTCCCCGGGTGTGGTGGGTGCCTGCTCCATGCCGATTTCATAGAGCTGTTTCTTCACGTCCTCGCTCTGGAGGATGGCGTGCACCTGACGGTTCAGTTGGTCTATCAGGGCGCGCGGTGTGCCACCCGGGGCCAGCAGGCCTATCCAGGTCTGCATAACCATGTTGGGGATGCCTGCTTCGCGCATCGTAGGCACGTCGGCGATTAGCGGCGAGCGCTTGTCGCTCATCAGCGCCAGCGCGGTCAGCTTGCCGGTCTTGAGGTAAGGCAGCGCCTCAGGCAAGGGCGCGAACAGCAGGTCCACATTGCCACCCAGCAGATCAGTAATGGCCAGCGCGCCGCCCTTGTAAGGCACATGGGTCATCTTCACCTGCGCGCGGGTCTCGAACATCAGCGCGGCCAGGTGTTGCGGGCTGCCGTCGCCCGAGGTGGCGTAGTTCAGGCTGCCAGGCTTGGCCTTGGCGGCAGCAAGAAGAGCGCCTGCGCTGGCGAACTTCTGCTTGTCCCTGACCACCAGCACCATGGACTGGTTGGCCAGCTTGGTGATGGGTGCGAAATCAGCCTGCGGGTCGTAGGGCAACTCCTTGAAGATGCTCTTGTTGGTGGTGAGGAATGAGGCGGGTGACGCCATCAGCGTATAGCCGTCCGGCGCGGCCTTGGCCACCACCGGCAGGCCGATGCGGCCGGAGGCACCGGCCTTGTTATCGACGATGAAGGGCTGGCCGGTGACGGCGGCCATCTTCTGGCCGATCAGGCGCGCAATGATGTCAACGCCGCCGCCGGCAGGCAGAGCCACAATGACCTTCACCGGATGGGCGGGATAGGTGCCCTGGGCGGCTGCGGGCATGGTTGCAGCCGTTGTGGCCAGCAGGCCCAGCGCGCATGTCAGGAGGGAGATTCTGCGTTGAATGTTCATGGGTAGCTCCGTGGGTAGTTCAGTGGGTAGGTCAGTTGGCAGGGTCAGGAAGGAATGGGTTCGCCGTGGCTGGCCGCGTGTGAAACATCGGAAGCATCGGACGTATCGGAAACAAGGCGGTCCAGTCGCAGGCGAGTGATGGCAGCAATTTCACTCAATGCGGTGGTCAGTTCGGCGGCGCGGTCGTTCGCCAGCCGCTGCTCGAAGGCCTGCAGGGCCGACTCACGCGTGTGGCGTCGTATGCAGAGGATGAATGGGAAGCCGAAGCGCGTGCGGTAGGCCCGGTTGAGCGCGCTCCAGCGTTCGGCCTCATGGGTATCTAGCCGCGCCAGCGAAAGCGTGCCCTGCTCGGCAACAGACGCATCGGTCATCGTGCCCCGGCGGGCGTCTTCGCCGGCCAGTTCCGGGTGCCCGGCATAGAAGGCGACGCGTGCGGGCTCGTCCTGCCCGGCCACCACGCCCACCATCGCCGTGTGCAAGGCTTCGGCGGTTGCGAAAGGGCGCAGGCCCACGACGGCTTGCGCCACCCAGGGCGCATGTTCCCAGATGTCAGCCAGGGTGGCGCAAAAGACCTCTGGCGCGCAGGTGTTGAGGTGTTCCAGGCTCGTTCGCGTTGTCATGCAACGGATCGTAAGGACGACCATCGTTGCCGTCTAGCACCATTTTTGCAACGCTGCGTACGCAAAATTAGTACACTCAAGCTACCCTTCCAACCAACTCGCCTTACATGCGCCACTCACTCGTTCCCGCTGGACTGCGCTACGCCGACCAGGTTGCGCGCTCTGGCTCCATCCAGAAGGCCGCGCGCGAACTTCACGTCGCGGCTTCGGCCATCAACCGGCAGATCCTGCAGCTGGAGGAAGAACTCGGCGTGCCCTTGTTCGAGCGGCTGCCGCGCGGCATGCGCCTGACGCCCTCGGGCGACGCACTCATCACGCTGGCGCGCCACTGGCTGCAGGACGAGCGCGGAGTGGTCGCCGAGATCCGGCGCCTCCAGGGCGTTAACCAGGGCCATGTGTCGCTGGTCGCCATGGACAGCCATGCCACCAGCGTCATGCCTGCCCTGGTGCGAGACCTGGGTGCGAAGCATCCGCTGGTCAGCATGTCCATCGCGCTGGCCACGCCCGACGATGCCGAGGCTGCCCTGTTGACCGGCCAGGCCGACCTGGCTGCCATCTTCAACCTGAAACCGCGCCGCGAGCTGCTGGTGCTCTGGAAGAGCGAGTTGCCGCTGGGCTGCGTGGTGGCGCCCGCGCACCCGCTTGCGCAGCGCGAGACGGTGAGCTTCCAGGAGGCCATGGCCTATCCGGTCGCGCTGCAGAGCAAGGCGCTGGCTATCCGGCGTTATCTGGAGGCGCAGTACAACTGGCTGTTCAAGGAACCACGCCGCTATACCGAGAGCAACTCGCTGCAGCTGGTCAAGCAGCTGGCGCTAGGCGGCGACCATGTGATGTTCACGTCCGAGCTGGACGTGTCGCACGAGCTGGCCACCGGCCAACTGGTCTTTATTCCCATCCGGGACAAGGGGGCCGAACCTCAGGAGATCAGCGTGGCCGTGGATGCCACCAAGCCCTCAGGACCCATCGTGCAGCTGGTGTCAGGGCGACTCATCGCCGTACTGGAGGAGTCTCTTGCTGCGGCACGTGAGAAAGGCGCACGTGCAGTCTGACAATTACACATACAAAACGCCAACGACTTCAGGCAAGCACGGGAACAAGCCATGCTGATCGGTAGAAAACCAACCGAAATCTAGTAAAAAGCAGTTTTCCACCCTGCTAACCCAGATCAGTCTGGCTTGGGGCCTTGCCGCAGTAGCTCACACGGAAATTTTTAAGGCCACTATGAGTAACGCCTTAGCGAGAAGTGTGGACGGATTTGCCACGCAGTTACAAATCCTAGGGATAGGTAGATCAATTCGACGAGCCACAACGAAAGCCGACCTGCCTGATAGGCGGAGGCAGGTACATCGACAAGAAAATGTAGGGCAAAGGCCAGAGAAAAATGGCCCGGTGAGGCTCGTTCGATAGCGGAAGCAACCAACAAGGTAAAGGCAATTTGGAAGGCGACGGCTGCAAGGCGCTCGCTCACCAACCACAGCGCCGAAGTAGCGCCGAGTCCGGCCAAACTGCGCTGCAAGACAACTTGAACCTCAGGTGGAAATGCTTGCAGCGCCTGCGTGCCGCCATCAATGGACGTCGCCAGAAATAGCAACTGGCCGTGACCGACCACACCGATCAGAAACAATTCTGCCCCGGCATAACCAAGAGCAAAAGACAACGTCCAAGCAGCAAAATCTTTTTTTTGCCGCCAACCAACGCTCAATCCAACAACTCGTCCGCACTCTTCAAACGTTGCCGCCACCAACGCAAAGACTAGGATTGCCCACATCGGAATGCGACTCGAGGAATCAAGCCAAGTGATCAAACCCGTGGACTTAAGCACCAACGGCTCAAGGATGCGGGCAGCAACTATGAATGTGACTGCACCACACGTTGCGGCCATCTCCCGGTTTGCTTGCTTCCGGCGCAGGGCTTGCCAAAGGAGGCCCCACACGATCAGTAATACCGCGATAGCCACTAAATTCAGAATTAATGCAATTGAGCTCATAGTGCAAGGTTGATTGAATTCGTGCAGGCAATTTGGCGCAACTGTGCGACTTATTAACTATCGTGAACTGATCTCTTGATACGGCAGCGCAATCCCAGAACTTATCGCCCGAAAAGTTCAACTTCAGGCCTTAACAGCTTGGCGTAACGATGCGAGAACGTTCTTCGTCGCAGCGTCGAGGCTGCTGGTCTTACGATGCACAAGTCCTAATTGACGGGTAAGCGGCGGTTTGAGAGTTTGCACCTTTACCCCCGGCAGCACAACGTCCTTGCTGCCTCGCCGTTCGAGGGGTAGCACAGCAGCACCATACCCCGCCGCTACCAGGCTTTTGATGGCCTCCGCGTGGTTTAACTCGATGCGCGCTCTGGGTGCGAGCCCAGCCTGGCCGAACCATTCGGCGGTCAAACGATACATGTGGGTCGTAGGATCATTGCCTATGAAGGGGCGTTCGGCCAGCCACTTCGCATCAACCCGAGCCGGAACACTCCACGCAGCTGGAACGAATGCGAACATAGGATCACTGCGCCATTTCGTTACATCAAGACCGCTTGTGACTTGTGGCAACGAGACGATGCCAATGTCTAGTGCTCGCGAAGCGACCCGATCAACTGCTTGCGCCGAACCAACAATCTCAATATCGACTTCAATACCAGGATGACAATGCCGAAGGTCATCCAATACCGAAGGCAACAGGTGGGCCAAAACCCCTGTCGATGTACCAAGACGCACCTTCCCTGCGCGACCCTCTGCGTGACGACGAATGTGGTCAACTACATCATCGGCGTCTTTCAAGAGCCGACGCGCACGCTCTATCAATGCAGCACCAACCGCTGTGGGAACCACACCCCGGCTCGCGCGCTCGAGAAGAAGCACATCAAGGCGTGCCTCCAATTCGCTGACATGAAGACTTACTGTGGGCGGAGCAAGATGCAGCGCATGCGCGGCTGCGGAAAAGGTACCCAATTCGCCGATAGTGATCAGCGTTCGTAACTGGTCGAGATTAAGGCTACGCATCAGCTTTTCTGAATTTAAACATCAGAAATCTCAACTTCCATAATTTACGTGAAAGTCTGATCATTACGTTTCTGGAAAAATAATTATGCCCAACACAATGATCTTATTCAAGTTGCGATGCCCCAACAACCGAAACAAATCATTGCCACTATTCACTATTTTGTTACGGCGCACCGTACGTGTATGGCGTCGAAAAAGAAGGGAATTCAATGATTTTTCGGTTTTACGCAAAATGAGCGACCGCGAACTAACGGACCTCGGTATCGGCCGGGGAGACGTCAAACGCGACGTGAGCTGACTAGTAAACGAAGTGCCCTCGCGACCTCAAAATAGCTACAGACAACAAAGAGAAATGAGAAGCCAGGTACTCACCATCTCTAATTTTGAATAGATTTTTGTGATCATCCGATGAGTCAACGGGAACACTAAGAAAATACTGAACGAGCTCTGTTTAAGGTATGTGAGAGTCATGCAAAAGTCACTAACGGTGCCAGGCAACCGTTTCACATAGCAATTTAGATTCAGCCAAGATCGGTAAGACCTAGGACGATGCCCCATCACACCCATCACTTTCCTCACACCACGCAACCCCAAAGACTCGATCGCAATTGGGTGGGAGAAGAGTCCGGTATTGATGCGCTTATATGATCGCGCCGAGGATCATGCAGATCAAGGCCGGACTGAAAAACCAAAGCTTTGCATACCCCCAACAGGCGCCGCAACAGAACAAAGTAGAAACAGCTCAACCGAGCTTTGCTGCATGCATTAAAGGCGGCTGCTCAAAGTACCCTCAGGCAGCGATGCGGCTGGCGCGCTCTGCGCCATCTTTCAGCGCTGCGAGCTTCATCCACGTCACGACCGGGTCGATCTTGCCGTAGTTGGCAAAGGTGCCAAAACCGCAATCGGTGCTGGCGACCACGCGGTCTTCGCCCATGAAGGCGGTGTAACGTTCGATGCGCTGGCGAATCAGTTCCGGGTGTTCGACGTAGTTGGAGCAGCTGTCGATGAGGCCCGGTGCCAGGATCTTGTCATCGGCAAGGCCAGCGGCCTGCCAGATTTCCCACTCATGCTCATGCCGCGGGTTGGCGGCCTCGAACAGGATGGTGGACGGCCGAGCGGCGAGGATGGGATCAATCACTTTCTCAAGCGCGATATCGCAGTGGTGTGGGCCTTCGTAGTTGCCCCAGCAGATGTGCATGCGCAGTTTCTCGCGCGGAATGTTGCTGGTGGCCGCGTTGAGTGCTTCGACGTTCTGCCAGGCGCGCTTGACGAACTCTTCTTCGCTGAGATGCTGGAAGCCGGTGTGCGCTGCCATGGCGAGGTCGGGGCAATCAAGCTGCAGATCGAAACCCGCCGCCACAATGGCCTCGTATTCGGGGCGCATCGCATCGACCAGCGCGGCCAGATATGCCTCATGCGATGGGTAATGTTTGTTGGGCTGGAAAGCCGTGATGAGGCCTGGCGAGGCGGCGTTCATGAAACCCCGCGCGCCCTGACCGTGGCGCTCCATCGCCGACTTGAAGCGGCGGATGTCGGCGTGGCATGGCTCCAGCGTGCGCAGTTTCACCGGCCCTATGCAGGCGGCACGCACGAACTCCTGCGCGCCCATGATGGCGGCCAGCTTCTTGCGCAGGTCTGGCAGGTCTGCCAGGTCTTTTGCGGGCGTCCGGTCAACGTGCCCGCCAAAGCCTTCAAGCCGCTCGGTGATGTAGGTCGCGTAGCCGACCTTGCCCAGTTCGCCATCGCTCATGATGCCGACGCCCGACTCGGCCTGCTTTTGTACGGCCTGGTCTATCGCTGACTGCACAACCTGTTCAAAGTGCGCATCGTCCACGGCCTCGCCATGGTCACGTTTTAAAAGCAGGCCCGCGAGCTCATCGCCTCGTGGAAGGCTGCCGACGTGGGTGGTCAGAATGGTCATGGAAGATGGTCCTTTGTTGGGCGGCATCCGCGCCAGCGAGGGCGCAGATGCGTGGGGTTGAATCAGACAATCTTAGCGGGTAAAAAAACCCGAAGACAGCGTTTGACCTGACTTGACGTTCGCCTTCCCAATGGCCAGGTGCCACGGCTTCAGGTAACCCCAGCCGCCCGCGCCCTCCGCGCCGACAGCACCTTCGCCACACGCGGCAACACCAGCACAGCCACCACAATCACCACCAGCACGATGGACATGGGGCGCTGGAAGAACACCGCTGCGCTGCCCTCGCCTATCGACATCGCATTGCGCAGCTGCGCTTCTGCGAGCGGGCCAAGGATCATGCCAACTACGACAGGTGCGGTCGGGAAATCAAAGCGGCGCATCACCACACCCAGCAGGCCGATGGCGTAAAGCAGGAAGAGGTCAAAGCCGCTCTGGCGCATGCCGTAGGCGCCCACCGTTGCAAAGATCAATATACCGGCGTAAAGCTGCGGTTTGGGAATCTTCAGCAGCTTGACCCACAGGCCGACCAGCGGCAGGTTGAGCACCAGCAGCATCAGGTTGCCGATGTAGAGCGAGGCGATCAGCGCCCACACCAGCGTGGCAGAGTTGGTGAAGAGCTGCGGGCCAGGCTGTATGCCGTAGTTCTGGAAGGCGCCCAGCAACACGGCCGTCGTGTTGGATGTCGGGATGCCCAGCGTGAGCAGCGGAATCAGCGCAGCTGTCACCGTGGCGTTGTTGGCAGCCTCAGGGCCGGCCACGCCTTCGATCGCGCCGGTAGTGCCGAACTCGGCTTTATTGGCGGGGTCTTTGGCCAGCTTTTTTTCCATCGCATAGCTCAGGAAGGTCGGTATCTCGGTGCCGCCCGCGGGGATGCAGCCGAATGGTGTGCCGATCGCGGTGCCGCGCAGCCATGCGGGGATGGAACGTTTCCAGTCCCGTTTGGTCATGTGGACGCGGCTCAGCTTGTTCTGCTCTTCCGTGACGCGGCCTTCGTACAGCACCGCGTACAGCACTTCGGCAACAGCAAACAGGCCCACAGCAACCAGCACAATCTCGATGCCGTCCAGCAGCTCAGGCACGCCGCCGGTGTAGCGGCCCTGGCCGGATATCTGGTCCAGGCCGACACAGCCTGCGGCCAGGCCGATGAAGAGCGCCGTCATGCCGCGCAATGTGCTTTGGCCCAGCACGGCACTGACAGTGGTGAAGGCCAGCAGCATCAGCAGAAAATATTCCGGCGGGCCGAGCTTGACGGCAAAGTCGGCCACAAAGGGCGCAAAAAGCGTCACAATGACCGTGGCGATGGTGCCCGCCACGAACGAACCGATGGCGGCCGTGGCCAGCGCTGCGCCAGCGCGCCCGCTCTTGGCCATCTTGTTGCCCTCCATCGCGGTGACCATGCTGGCCGTCTCCCCGGGGGTGTTGAGCAGGATGGACGTGGTGGAACCGCCATACATGGCGCCGTAATAGATACCGGCAAAAAAGATCATGGAAGCCGTGACTTCGACCTTGGCGGTAATCGGCAGCAGCATGGCCACCGCGACGGCGGGGCCTATGCCCGGCAGCACGCCGACAGCCGTGCCGAGCGCACAGCCAACGAGGCACCAGATCAGGTTGGCAGGCGTGATGGCGGTGGCAAAACCGGCCATGAGTGCGTTGAAGATGTCCATGCTAGATCCACCCGCTTGCAGTTAAACCGGGCAAATTGATGGCCAGGAATTTTGTGAACATCCAGTACACAGGCGCGGCAATCAGCAGGCCTGTGACGACATCGCTCACCCAGATACGGGTGGAGCCGGAGGGTTTGTCACTGGCGCGGCGCAGGCCCTGAACCGCGAGTACATAACAGAGGGCGCAACTGAGGATGAACCCCAGCGTGGTGATCAGCGCAGCATTGAGCAGCAGGCCGGCAGACACCCAGACGAAACCTGGCCAGTTGGCGCGTGTTGCGCCCGAGGGCGTGGCGAGTTCACGGAAACCGCCTGTGCGTGCTTCCCAGATGATGAAGCCGCCACAGATCGTCAAGACAATCGACACCAGCCAGGGCAAAAAGTTGGGCCCGACGCCGCTGTAACCCGCCGTGGAGGAAATGTCGATGGCACCGAAAGCCAGCGCCAGGCCGGTCAGCAGTACGCCGACGCCGACCACGGTTTGCGGCAGCGTTGAAGTGGGCTCATCGGGATGGGTGGTTGATGGGTTTGATGTTGTCATTTTTTTATTTGTTGGTTGGCTGTCATCCCGGACTCGATCCGGGATCCATCACCTGATCCCTGGCCGGTGAACACGGGGTCATGGATTGCGGATCAAGTCCGCAATGACAACCCCATGCCCCAAGACAGGAATCAGACCATGCCGGACTTGACCATGGTCGCGCGCAGGCTGGCAAAGTCGTCATCGACAAATTTTGCGAATGCATCACCGGTCAGCACAGCAGGTGTCCAGCTGTTTTTCTTCACGGCATCAAGCCAGGCCGGAGTCTTCATGGCGGCCAGCACCATGTCGGTCAGGGCCTTGCGCTGCGCAGGCGTGATGCCGGGCGCGCCGTACACACCGCGCCAGTTGCCGATCTCCACATCAATACCCTGCTCCTTGAGCGTGGGCACAGCCACGCCATCGAGGCGCTTGCCGGATGTGACGGCAATCGCTTTCATCTTGCCGGCCGCGATGTATTCAGAAAACTCGCTGTAGCCGCTGCCGCCCACAGTGACGTTGCCGCCCAGAATGGCCGCCGTCGCCTCACCGCCGCCACGGAAGGCGACGTAGTTGATCTTCGATGGGTCAACCCCGACCTTCTGCGCAATCATGGCTGCGGCAATGTGCTCGGTGGAGCCACGTGAACCGCCGCCCCACTTGACACTGCCGGGGTCTTTCTTGAGCTGGGCCACCACGTCGGCCATGGTCTTCATGGGCGAATTGGCGGGCAGCACAAACACGTTGTATTCGCTGGAGAGCCGCGCAATCGGCGTGGCCGAGGTCAGGCTGACCGGCGGCTTGCCGGTGATCAGGCCGCCCAGCATGACGGCGCCCATCACCATCAGTGCATTGCCGTCGCCCTTGGAACCATTGACGAACTGCGCCAGGCCCAGTGCACCCGCAGCACCGCCCTTGTTGTCGTAGGTGACGGTGTCTGCCACCTTGGCGTCCGTCAGGGCCTTGCCCAGCGCGCGGCCAGTGGTGTCCCAGCCGCCACCCGGGTTGGCCGGAATCATCATCTTGACGTTGCTGGCTGCATGGGCAGAAAACGGAAAGGCGCCGGTGGCGGCCAGGGCTGCAAGGGTTTTGAGGAAGGTGTCGCGACGCATGGGTGTCTCCTTGTGAATCAGGGTTAGCTTTCAATGATGCGCCCGCTTCCTGTCAAACGGCTGTCGGGCGGCATAGTGGAAAGTGCTAATGTCGCGCATCCCCTACTGCCTCACAGTTGCCTCCTTTCGCCAGCCCTCCCCAATGAAATTACTCCTGATAGAAGATGACGCGTCCATGCAGGCCGCCCTGCAGCGTGCACTCAGCCGGCGCGGCATCGAGGTGACGGGCTGCACCGACGGCGCGCTGGCGCTGGACGCGTGGACGGCGCTGCAGCCCGACGTAGTGGTACTGGATCTGAGCCTGCCCGGTATGGATGGCCTGCAGGTGCTGGGCGCTGCACGCAAGCAGGGCCTGAAAACGCCGGTGCTGATCCTCACGGCTCGCGGCACCGTCGGCGACCGCGTGATGGGCCTGAACCTGGGCGCTGACGACTACCTGCCCAAACCCTTTGATCTCGACGAACTTGAAGCACGCCTGCGCGCACTGGGCCGTCGGCAGCTTGAAGCAGGCCGGGCCGCCAGCGCTGCACCCGAGCCGGGCAACATGATGGTCGGCTCGCTGCGTTATGAAAAGGACAGCGGCGCGATCTATCACGAGGGCCTGGTGCTGGAGCTCACCCCGCGTGAGCTGGCGCTGCTGCAGGCGCTGATGGTCAAGCCCGGCCATGCGGTGTCCAAAGAAAAGCTGTTTGAGCTGGTCTTTCCGGGTGAGGCCGATGTGCAGTACGAAGCGGTCGAAGTGGTTGTGTACCGCCTGCGCAAAAAGCTGGCCGGTACAGGCGTCACACTGATGACTTTGCGCGGGCTGGGTTACCTCTTGAAGGTTGAGGGGTGAGCGTGAGAGCCATCTCGCTCAGAAGGTATTTGTTGCTGGGCATTCTCGGTCCGGTCTGCCTGCTGGTCGTCATCAACACCATCAGCCTTTACAGCCAGGCCCTGGGCGCCGTCAACACGGCTTATGACCGCACGCTGCTGGCATCGGCCAAGTCGATTGGCGAGCAGCTGGATGTGACAGGTTACGACGAGCAGTCGGAACTGCGCGTCACCGTGCCCTATGCCGCGCTCGAGGCATTTGAAGCCGACAACCAGAGCCGGCTGTTTTACCGCGTCTCGACCCAGGGCGGCGAGATGATTTCTGGCTTTGCGCAACTGGCTTTCTGGCGCGGCACGATTCCCGCCAAACCACCCTACTCTGCACTGGTTGATTTTTACGACGATGTGTTTCGGGGCGAAGACGTGCGCGTGGCCGTGCTGTTGCAGCCCGTGGCCAGCGCGCAGGGGCGCGGCATGGCCGTGATACAGGTGGCCGAGACGCTGGAGCTTCGCCAGATTCTGGCGCGCAAGATCCTGTTCGACACCCTCTGGCACCAGGCACTGCTGGTGGCGGTGATTGCGCTGGTGGTCGTTGTGGTGGTGCAGCGCGCGACACGGCCCGTGCGTCACCTCAGCGCGCAGTTGCGGGCGCGGCCGGAGGGCGACCTGACGCCGATTGCTGCCACAGATGCACCGCGCGAGTTGCTGCCACTGGTCGATGCCACCAATGCCGTCATGGGTCGTTTGCAGTTGCTGCTGGATCACCAGAAAAGGTTTGTTCGCGACACCGCCCACCAGCTGCGCACACCGCTGGCTGTGCTCAAGGTGCAGGTGCAATCTGCGCTGCATGGCGACATGGGCGCGCAGGAGGCACTCGGTGAGATCGGCCAGACAGTTGACCGCGCCACCACACTCGCCAACCAGATGCTCTCGCTCGCCAAGGTGGAGCAGTTGCGCCAGCAGCCGGAACTGAGGCCCATGGACCTCGCACAGGCCGTGCGTTCGGTTGCGCTGGACTTGTCACCACTGCTGGCTGAAAAAGACATCGACTTCGATATCGACACCGTACCGGCCACCGTGTTGTCGCATGAATGGATGCTGGGCGAACTCACGCGCAACCTGCTGCACAACGCCATCAAGCACACACCCCAGGGCGGCACGCTGGCCGTGCGTATCGTGTGCGATTCGAGTTATGCGGCGCTGACCATCAGCGACAGCGGCCCGGGCATCAGCGATGAGTTGGCCGCACGCCTGTACCAGCCGTTTTCGGCAGGCAATGTGCGCCAGGGCTCAGGCCTGGGCCTGGCGATCTGCCGCGAGATCGCCGAGGCGCTGGGCGGCAGCCTGTCGCTGGACAACCGTGTCGTGCATGGCCGCATCACCGGGCTGGATGCGACGGCGCGGCTACCGCTTCAGCAAGGCTTACAGCTGTAAAAGATGTTTGCCGTCGCTTGAAAGTCATGGTGATGGCTCAAAATGGCAGCCAATGGATAAATTACGCATAGACAAGTGGCTGTGGGCCGCGCGTTTTTACAAGACACGCTCGCTGGCCGTTGAAGAAATCGACAAGGGCCGCGTCAAGATCAACGACCTTGAAGCCAAGCCGGCGCGAGAGGTGAAAGTCGGCGATACCGTCTCCATGCGCCAGGGGCCGTCGATTCGCACGATCATCGTCCGCGGCATCAGCAACCAGCGCGGTTCTGCGCCAATAGCGCAGCTGCTTTACGAGGAAACCGAAGAAAGCCTGCGCCTGCAGGCCGCAGCCGCCGAGCGGCGTCGCATGGGCCTGGACCCGTCCCACAGCCTGGAACACGGCCGCCCGACCAAACGTGACCGCCGCGACATCCAGAAGGTAAAAGACGGCGCCTGGGGCGACCGCTGGAGCGCGTCGGCCGACTGAAGAGCCATTCGGTCATCGCCAGGCGTGCTATATTTTTGGTAGCTGCTCACGCTCGTCTCTATTGGTCTGCAGCCGTTTTTATGCCCCTAAACGGGCATTTTTGACCTCTTTTTTGCGCTTTTTCGGGTTTCAAATCGGTCAACAGTCAGCATATGCCGAGGCATATGCTCGCTCAGCGAGGGTTCGCGCCAGCAGGGCTGCGGGATGGACCAGCTCCAGCTCAGGCATTCCCGGCACGGCGCTGAGCGCCAGCGGAATCTCCGTACAGCCCAGAATCAGCGTGTTCAGCCCATGCCGCCGCGCCAGCGCTTCGGCCACTTGCGTGAAACACTGGCGCGCCAAAACCATGTCGCCCACCTTGACGCCTTCGTAGATACCACGCATCAGCTGCGCTTTTTCAAAAGCATCGGGTACATGGCACACCAGCCCGGCTTGCGTCAGCGCCTGGTCGTACAAACCGGCGCAGTAGGTGCCCTCAGTCGCCAGCAGCCCAACCGCCTGCACGCCGCGCCCGGCCAAGGTGCGCGCCACCTCTCTGGCAACGTGAAGTACCTCGATCTGCGGAAAGCGCTGCTGCAAATCGCCGTGCCAGGCATGCGCGGTGTTGCAGGCGACTGCCACGGTTTGCGCGCCCAGCGCGGCGAGCTTGCCCATGGCCTGCAGCATGGCTTCCAGCGGCTGGTGGCCGCCAAAACCGGGCTGGCCCAGTGCGGCGCTGCGATCAGGCACTGGCACCTGCGCCAGCCAGTGCTCGGGGAAGGCCTGGTCTGACACCGGCACACCGCTGCGCTGCATGTGCGCTGTGCAGGCGGCGACAAACAACCGCGCAAAGTCGGCACCGGCTGCCGGGCCCATGCCGCCGAGGATGCCGACGACGCGTGTTCCGTTCATCTTGTGCCGTCCTTTCAGAAAGGCTTGCGCAGGCTCACGCCCGTGCAAGGCACGGGGTGAGTTTTTACGCGGAGGTTTTAAGGAAGAGATGCGCGGCCTTGCGTCGGGCCGGCGCGGTAGTGGCAGGCAGCCCCGGCGCGCGATGCATCGCGCAAGCCGGGCGCCCACCGCACATCACATCGCGGGCTTGTCGCTCAGCGCTTTCAGGTTGTCCTTGAGCTGCTGGCTCATCGGCAGGCCGAGGTTCACGCCCTTCGGAGGAATCGGTGACTCGAACCACTTGGTGTACAGCTTTGTGAACTCGCCGGACTTCATCATGCGGGTGATGGTGCCGTCGACCAGCTTTTTGAACTCGGGGTCGTCCTTGCGGATCATGCAGCCGTAGGGTTCGACCTGCAGCGAATCACCCACTACCTGCAGCGCGGCCGGGTTTTTGGAGTTGGCCATCAGGCCGAACAGCAGGATGTCGTCCATCGCAAACGCCACGGCACGGTCGTTTTCAACCAGCAGCAGCGAGTCGTCGTGGTCCTTGCCCAGGATGAGCTGCATGTTGAGGTTCTTGTCAGCGCTGTATTTGCGGATCACCTGCGCGTTGGTGGTACCCGTGGTGCTGGACACAGTCTTGCCAGCCAGGTCGGCGTAGTTCTTGATGCCGGATGTCTTCTTGGTCAGCAGGCGCGTGCCGGTAAAGAAATGGCTGATGGCGAACTGCACGTCCTTGCCGCGCGCCGCGTTGTTGGTGGTCGAGCCGCACTCGATGTCATAGGTGCCATTGACCAGCAGCGGGATGCGGTTTTGCGAAGTCACCGGCATGTAAGCCACTTCGAGATTCGGCTTTTTGATTTTCTTGCGCACGTCGTCAACGATCGCTTCGGTCAGTTCGACCGAGAAACCGACCGCCTTGGTCGAGCCGATCAGGTAGCTGAAAGGCACCGACGCTTCGCGGTAAGACACCGTGATCTTGTTGGCGTCAGCCACTTTTTTCAGCGTCTGCGCGCTGGCGCCAGAAGCCACGGCAGCCAGGCCGGCGCCCAGCAGTACGGCATTCATGAGTGTTGAGAGCTTCATAAAAATCCTCTTGAAAAAAGTGATGGGTCAATGGGTGGGGGAAAAACTTGCACGGCCAGTGTAGAAACAAGCAAGCCACAGCGTCATTCATTTTGCTGACAAAGCCATGACTAAAACTCATGGATTACCCATGGCACGCATTTCCTCCTGGTGGCCATAACTTCAGGTCATGGCCCGCCCTTCATTTGGCATTGTTCAAAAAGCGAGGCACTGCCTAGAGTTGCAGCTTTACGGAACAGGAGTTGTGATGCGGGTATGTGTGATGGGTGCAGGCATCGTCGGGCTGTCCACTGCATGGGTGCTGAATCGGGCCGGCCACGATGTCACCGTTATTGACCGCGCCCGGCCCGGCAGCGGCGCCAGCGGCGGCAATGGGGCGCAGCTGAGTTATGCCTATGTGCAGCCGCTGGCCGACCCCGGCATCTGGGCGCAGTTGCCAAAACTTCTGCTGTCGCCCAGCTCGCCGCTCAAGATCACACCGCAGTGGGACGTGCACCAGTGGCTGTGGGGCCTGAAGTTTCTGGCGGCCTGCAAGGCCGGCACCTCACGCAGCACCACTGCTGCCCTGCTTCAGCTGGCCGCTGAAAGCCGCGTGGCTTTCGACACGATGCGCCAGCAGGAAAAAATCGCCTGCGACTTCAGCAGTACCGGCAAGCTGGTGCTCTACCCGGATGCCGCCGCGTTTGCCGGTGCCCAAAGGCAGATGCTGCTGCAACGCGCGATGGGCAGCGTGCAGGAAGCCGTCAGCGCCGACCGATGCGTGGCGCTTGAGCCGGCCCTCGCCCACCGGCATGCCCATATCGCAGGTGCGATTTATACGCCCGGCGAATGCGCGGCCGATTGCCAGAAAACCTGCGACGCCCTGCTCGCTGCACTGATCAGCCAGGGCGTGAAGTTTTTGCTCGACACCCCGGTCAACCAGCTGGTGGTGCGCGGTAACGCTGTAGTGGCCGTCGGCACGCCGCAGGGCGACATCGAAGCAGACCGCTACGTCATGGCGATGGGTTCAGCCTCTGCCCTCATGGCGCGCAAGCTGGGCGTCTACCTGCCCGTCTACCCGCTCAAGGGTTACAGCATCACGGTAGACCTCGACGGCCAGCCCCAAGCCGCTCCCGGCATCAGCGTGACGGACACCGCGCGCAAGGTGGTGTTTGCCCGCCTGGGTTCACGGCTGCGCGTGGCCGGCATGGCCGAGCTGACGGGTTACGACACGCGCATTGCAGACAAACAGATTGAATCGCTGAAGGCGTCGACACAGGAGATGTTTCCCGGCTGCAGCGCGTTTGCAGACGTTCAACCCTGGGCGGGTTTGCGACCGGCCACGCCGACGGGCCTTCCGGTGATCGGCCTTCATCCCGAAGGCCCGCACAACCTGCTCTTTAACACCGGGCACGGCGCGCTGGGTTTCACGCTGGCCTTCGGGTCGGCGCAGCGCATCAGCCGGATGGTGGAGGCGACGCAGCCTCAGCCGGGTCTGAGGGAAGCTTTGGCCGCGTAAGCCACCGCCTGCTGGAAGCAGCGCACAAACGCCCTGACGGCCACCGATGCCGGTTTGCCCGCAGGCATGAGCGCCTTGATGGGCACCTCGATCAGCGGCTCAAGCTCGAGCACATCCACACGCTCAGCATCGGCCGACGCAGCAGTGCAGCTGTCCACCAGCGCCAGACCCAGCCCGTGGTGCGCCAGGGCCAATGCCGAGTGATAGGTCTGCACCGTGATGGCGAAGTTCAGCCCCACCTCGGCCTCGCGGCAGGCCTGGTTCAGGCTGCGGCCAACGGGGTCATGCACGTCCAGCCCAATCACAGGCACCTTGGTCAGGTCAGCCAGTGTGACCTTGCCGCGCTTGAGCAGGCGCGCGGGCAGCAAACCCCTGGGGGCAATGCACACCATGCGGCCATCGGCCAGGTGCTCCTGCGCGAGCGCCGAATGGCTGACCGGGCTGAACATGAAGCCCACGTCAGCCTCCTGCAGCGCCAGCGCCGACACGATCTGCGGCGAATGCAGCGCCCGCACGCTGATGGGCACATCGGGGTGCCTGACGCGGAAAAGCTTGATGGCGTGCGGCAGGATTTCATAACTCAGCGCCAGCACGGTGAGGATGCGCAGCTCGCGCACGCCGTCGCCAGATTTGAGGTTGGCCGCCAGGCGCTGCACCTCGTCAAGCTGCGCAAACAGCCGCTCGATGTGCGGGTACAGCGTCAGCGCCTCGGGCGTGGGCGTCAGCCTGCCCTTGCTGCGCTGGAAGAGCGCAAAGCCCAGTTGCAGTTCGGCATGCTGAAGGATGCGGCTGACCGCCGGCTGGGTCACGTTGATGAGGCGCGCCGCGCCGCTCACACTGCCGGTGAGCATGACGGCGTTGAAGACTTCTATGTGGCGAAGGCGCATGGCTTATTTTGAACCAGACCCTGCGTGCAAAGCCGGCCTGACGGCAACAGAGGGGCCAGGTGTAAAGTCGACTTTACATTTTGACGGTTCGGGCTGGCCTGCTGCGAAGTTTGGGCCCCAAAAAGCCCGAAAACACCTGTTTTTGACTGCCAAATCAGGCTGCAGGCCAATGGATATGAGCGTGAGCAGCTACGAAATCAATAGCAATTGCCCCAGATATCAGTCCCCCGCCCTGCCGGTACGGCTGACCTTGCCCGGCCCGCACAGCAGGTCGGCAAAGCGCTGTATGACGGGCGTGTGCCCATCGCGCCGCCAGACCAGGTCAACCGGCATGCGAACGTCGAAATCAGGTATGCGCAGCAGGCGCACGCCCTGCGGCAGGCGCTGCTGCGCTGCACTGGCCGGAATGACGGTGCAGCCCAGCCCCGCGGCGGCCAGCCCCAGCACGGTGTTGTGGCTGGTGCCCTCCTGTGTGATGCGCGGCGAGAACCCCCGCTCATGGAAGTGGTGAATCATCAGGTCGTGCAGGCGGGGCGACTGGTCGCGCCTGAACAGGATGAAGTCCTCGCCGTTCAGTTCAGCCAGCCGCCTCGGCGGCTTTTTGGCCAGCGCCGACGCCTCGTGTACCGCCAGCAGATAGGTGTCCGTCATCCAGTAGCGTGACTGCAGGGGGCTGTCTTCCGACAGCCCGCCGGTATAGGCCAGCGCCAGGTCGAGGTTGCCGTCGAGCACGCGCTCCGTCACCACACCCGACAGCATGGCCTCGACCGTGAAGGTCACGTCCGGGCTTTCGGTGCGGTAGGTGTGCAGGGCCTGCAGGACTTCAGGGTGCCAGGCGTAAATTTCAGAAAACCCCAGCCGCAGGTGGCCCTTGTCGCCGCGTGCCGCACCGACGGCCTGCATCGCAGCTGCGGCTGCGTCGTCCATCAGGCGGCGCGCGCTGCGGTAATACGCTTCACCAGCAGCGGTCAGCACCATGCCGCGTGTGGTGCGGTCCATCAGCACGGCGCCCACCGACTCTTCAAGCAGTCGCATCTGCCGCGAGAGTGCGGGTTGTGCGATGTGCAGCACCTCGGCAGCACGGCCCAGGCTACCCTGGTCGGCAACAGTGATGAAGTAGTGGAGGCGGCGTCCGTCTATATGCATCAAAAAATTGTATGACTTTTGGCCTGAAATTGTATTGGCGTGAATACCCCCCAGTGACTACATTGCACCAACGTCCTTGAAATGCCGCTGACATGACCCTCGCCGAAACCGCTTCCCTCACGGGTATTGAACACCTCAATTCGGCCGAATTCGCACGCACAGGCCTGCCGTTCTCGGAAATCGTCCGTGTGGGCAGCATGTTGTATTTGTCTGGCCAGATGGGCACGGTGCCCGGCTCGGTTCGGCTGGTCGAAGGGGGAATGGCTGCGGAGGCCAGGCAGGCACTTCAAAATGTGCGCCGCGCGCTTGAAGCGCATGGCTATGGCCTGCAGCACGTCGTGAAGTGCACCGTCATGCTGGCCGACATGCAAGACTGGCCCGCGTTCAACGAGGTGTACCGCGAGTTCTTCAGTGCACCCTACCCCGCCCGCAGCGCCTTTGGTGCCAGCGGACTGGCGCTGGGCGGCCGGCTTGAGATCGATGTCATCGCCACCACGGGGAAGGAACCATGAGCCTGTCATTTCACGACTACCGCCAGTTCGACGCCCTGGGCCTGGCGCAGGCCATACGCAAGGGTGATGTCTCACGCCAGGAAGTGCTGCAGGCTGCGCTTGACCGCATTGCAGCCGTCAACCCGCAGGTCAATGCAGTGACCTATCTGCATCAGGCGGCGGCCGGGGAGGCAGCAGGTGATGCAGGCTCACCGTTTGCAGGCGTGCCCTACCTCATCAAGGACCTGCACGCGCCTGTGGCGGGCATGCCGCTCACGCATGGCAGCCGCCTGTTTGCGGGCGATGTGCATGACTTCGACAGCGAAACCGTGGCGCGCTTGCGGCGCGCAGGTTTTGTGATTCTGGGCCGCACGGCATCGCCTGAATTCGGCATGAGCGCCTCGACCGAACCGGCGCTGACCGGCGCGACGCGCAACCCGTGGAACCTGGCGCACATCGCGGGTGGTTCCAGCGGCGGTGCCGGTGCCGCCGTGGCCAGCGGCATGCTGCCTGCCGCACACGCCACTGACAGCGGGGGGGTCCATCCGCATCCCCGCCGCCTGCAATGGCCTGGTGGGCCTGAAGCCCACACGCGGGCTGATTCCGACCGGACCGCATCGCGGTGAGGCATCGCACGGTCTGAGCCATGAACATGCCGTCACGCGCTCGGTGCGCGATTGCGCCGCGATTCTCGATACCACCGCTGGCCCTGATGTCGGTGCACCCTACTTCACCGCCAGGCCCGCCACCTCTTACCTTCAGGCACTTGACAGGCCCAGCGGGTGCCTGCGCATCGCTTTCACCACCACCACCTTCGATGGCCGGCCTGTCGATGCCGAGTGCAAGGCCGCAGTTGAAAACACGGTGCGGCTGCTTCAGGACCTGGGCCATGACGTGGAAGAGGCCAGGCCCGAGTTTGACGCCCAGGCACTAAGCGCAGCCTGTGGCACGCTGCTGGCCACCGGTCTGGCCGCCATCGTCGCGGCGCGCGAGGCGCAGTTGGGCCGGCCCGTTCAGGCTGGCGAACTGGAAAACGTCACACATGAAGCCATCGCTTTTGGCCGCCAGGTCAGCGGCGTGCAGTACGCCTCGCAGTTCGCCGCCATCAACCGCGAGGTCAGGCGTATAGGCCGCTTCTTCGAAAAAGCCCGATGTACTTGTCACACCCGCCCTGGCTACACCACCGGTAAGGATTGGCGAGCTCTCAACCCAGACCATGTCGATGGCGCAGTTCCAGCAGGCCATGGCCGCCTTCTGTCCATTCACCGGTGCCTTCAATGCCACCGGGCAACCCGCGATCAGCCTGCCGCTGCACTGGAGCGCCGCAGGCCTGCCCATCGGCGTGCAACTGGTCGGGCGTTTTGCCCAGGATGCCGCCCTGCTTCAGCTTGCTGCACAGCTCGAAATGGCCCAGCCCTGGTTCACCCGCACGGCAACGCTGTAAACCATCACGACTCTTCAAGCTCTTAACGTTTACAAGTCAACACCATCAAAGGCCATCATGAAATTGCGTCACTTCTTCTCTCTTGCCCTGATCCCCGCTCTGCTCGCTGCTGCCGGCATGTCCCAGGCCCAGGTGCCGACCGGGCGGGGCGCCGTCAGCTGGTC
The DNA here is from genome assembly GCA_965228025.1 of Polaromonas sp. GTDB lineage: Bacteria > Pseudomonadota > Gammaproteobacteria > Burkholderiales > Burkholderiaceae_C > Polaromonas. The sequence goes on from CBDDGX010000023.1 coordinate 208,684, forward strand.
GTCGGGTTCCCTGCAGGCGGTTCGGCCGATGTGCTGGCCCGTATCATGGCCGACAAGCTCAAGGACGAACTGGGTGTGCCCGTGGTGGTCGACAACCGGGCCGGCGCCGGCGGTCAGATTGCAGCCGA
>CBDDGX010000024.1:0-216182 GCA_965228025.1 Polaromonas sp.
AAAAGCCAAAAACAGCTAAAAAAGTGCCATTTTGAGGCATCAAATCGGCTGCAGCCCTTTAGATATAAGCGTGAGCAGCTATGAAATATATAGCAATTCCAGTCACGCACGACAGCCGGTACCGCTGAGATACCCTTGGGCAGTGCGCCTGGTTGACGATTTCACACCCAAAAAATATACTTGCACATATAAGTTTTTAACCGCCTCAAGGAGCCGTGATGGCACAAATCACCCTTTATCTGGACGATGCCACCCAGGCGCTGGTAGATCAGGCCGCGCAGGCTCATGGGCTGTCAAAAAGCCGGTGGGTGGCCGACATCATTCGCAAATACGCCGCCCACGAGTGGCCCCAGGATTGCCTGGCTTTGGCCGGCGGGTTTGCCGACTTCCCTTTGCGTGAAGACAGCCCTGCTCCGCAGCCAGCGGATGTGCCGCGCACCGGTTTTTGACGGCCAGCCATGCTGATTCTCGACAGCAACACCATCAGCTATTACTTTCGCGGCGACCCCAATGTGGTGCCGCGCCTGCAGGCCCTGCGCCCCGTCGATCTGGGTGTACCTGCGATTGTTGAATATGAGCTGCGTTATGGGCTGCTGCGCATGCCCCAGGAAGCGGCAGCCCCCCGCCTTGCCGCATTAACCCAGCTGTTGCGGCCCATGCAGCTTTTGGCGTTTGACAGCGAATGTGCCGCGCAGGCTGCCCGCCTTCGCGTCGAGCTGGAGGCGCTGGGCACCCCCATTGGCCCGCACGACACGCTGATTGCAGCCACGGCATTGCGTCATCAGGCGACGCTGGTCACGCGCAATGTGCGCGAATTTGCGCGTGTTCCGGGCTTGCAGGTGCTCAATTGGCATGAGGCTGCTTGAGGAGCAGCCCAGCCCCACGTTCACTCAGCCTTGATGTTGTGGTCTTTCACAAACTTGGCGAACTTGACTTTCTCTTCAGCCACAAACTTCGCCAGTTCTTCAGGTGTGCTCGCGATCACCACCGCGCCCTGATCAGCCAGGCGCTTTTTCATTTCTGGTGAGTTGACGAACTTCACGCTTTCGGCACGGAGTTTTTCAATGATGTCTTTCGGCAAGCCCTTGGGCGCATACAGCGCCTGCCACTGCCCGGCCACAAAACCGGGGAAACCTGATTCGGCCACCGTCGGCACATCCGGCAGAAAGCTGAGCCGCTCCTTGCTCATCACACCCACCAGCTTGAGTTTTCCGGATTTCACAAACGGGTAAGTCGAGAGCATCGCAATCGACAGCGCCTGGGCCTGACCGGCGACCACGTCGGTCAGGGCAGGTGCCCCACCTTTGTAGGCGACGAAGGTAAACGGCACGTTGGCCCGGGTCGACAGCTCAAGGCCTGCCAGGTGGGAGGCACTGCCGTTGCCAAGAATGGCGTAATTGAACAGCTTGGGATTGGCTTTGGCGTAGCTGATCAGCTCGGGCACCGTATTGACGGGCAGGCTGGACGTGACGGCAAGACCATAGGGCGACCCGATCAGCAGGGTGATGGGTGTGAAATCCTGCAAGGGGTCGAACGGCAGGTTCGGATACAGGGCGGGGCCACTGGTGAAGGTGCCCAGATCCTGCAACAGCAAGGTGTAGCCATCAGGCGCGGCCTTGGCGACAAAATCGCTGCCGATGTTGCCATTGGCACCGACCTTGTTTTCCACGATAAAGGGCTGCCCCATAACCTCCTGCAGGCGGGTGGCCAGTTGCCGTGCAAACGTGTCGGTGGCACCGCCGGCAGAGAACGCGACCACCACCTTGACGGGTTTGGAGGGGTAGGTTTGGGCCATCACCGCCTGGGCACAAAAAATTGCTGCTGCTGCGGTGACGATGCGTGAGAGTGTGAAGAGTCGCATTTGAAGTTCCTTATGCTGATTTAGTGACCAGAAAATTTCGGGGCGCGTTGTTCACGATGGGCGGCCATGCCCTCATCCACATCCGCGCTCCACTCCAGCGCCGTGCGCAGGGCGTCCGACAGGCTTCGGGCAGCTGTAAAACCCGGCTCCAGCCGGGCATGGACTATGCGTTTGGCACCCTTGACGGCCAGGGGGCCGCAGCTGGCCATGCGGCGCGCGATGTCGCCTACCGATGCCGCCAGTGCCTCGGGTTTGAAAAGCTGCTGCACCAGGTCGATGCGCAGCAGCTCTGCAGCGCCTACCTCGCGGCCGGTGCAGATCATCTCCAGCGCCCTTGCCCGCCCCACCAGTTCCGGAAGCCTGACCGGCCCGCCCGCCCCTGGAAACCCGCCCCATGCCGCCTCGGGCATGCAGAGCACGGCTTCGTCCGAGGCATAACGTATGTCGCAGGCCAGGCACAGTTCCACAGCGCCGGCCACCACGCGCCCGTTGATCGCGGCAATGACAATCTGCGGCAGCGACTCCACCGCATCAAAGCAGCGGTTGGCAAAGCGCACCAGGTCAACCACCTGCTGCTTGCTGTAGCCCGCGCGAATTTCAGGGTTGAGGATGCCCGCAGAAAACAGCTGCTGCCCTGCCCCGGTGATCACCACCACATGCGCGCTGGCATCGTCCCTGAGTGCTGCGGTGAGGTCCAGCAGGTAGCCCATCAGTTCCGGGCTCAGGCGGTTGTGTTCGTCAAGGCGGTTGATGGTGAGCGTCACCACACCCCCTTCCCTGTAAACATCCAGCCCCTGGCTGCTGGTCGTCAGGCCCTCGGCAATCGGTCGGTTTTTCTGGTTCATTGTTTAGAAGCGTGAGAAGAATAAATAGAGGGGAAACCGGTCGGGCTACCAGGGCAGGCTACCAAGGCAGGCTCTTACCCGTGTAGTCAAGAAACTGGCCAGTCGTTTGTTTGTCTGCGTCGTTTATGACGCGGCGCATCTGGCCCACGCTTTCTTCTTTTGAAAGCTCAGACTCAGGGCTGCCCATGGCGGTCCGGACCCGCCCCGGGTGCAGCACAAAAGAAATCACATCAGGCTCGTCAATCGACAGTGTTTTCCACGTCGCATTCAGCGCAGCCTTGGACGCCCGGTACATGATGGTTGAGCCGGTGACGTTGTTGCCTATCGATGCCCGGCCACTCGACAAGGCCACAAGCTTTCCGGCGGGGCTGCGCTTGAGCGGCGTCACCAGCTGGCCAGCCCACAGGGCGGGGCGCGATGCAATTTACAAAAAACGACTCTTGCCAATCCTCAATGTGTATGTCTGCAAAGCCCATGTCGCGCCCGCGCATGATCCCGGCGTTCAGTATGGCCAGGTCAAGCGTCCGGTCCTGCAGCAAGGCCGCCGTTTTTAATATGCCGGGTGCGTCCTGCATGTCGACGTTGAAACACTCGGCGCCTGCGTCACGGAGTTCCGCCAGATGAGCGTCCTGCCGCGCGGTACAGACGACTGTCCAGCCTTCCGCCAGGTACTGCTGCACGAACTCGCGCCCAATGCCGCTTCCTGCGCCTGTGATGAATACCGTCGACATTGTTTTTGTGTGCCTCTTCGTCGCGCTCGCAGGCTGGGGCCTTGCCGGGCGCGTTGTCTCTGTGTCATGTTGCGCGACGAGTATGGCGCTAAACAAGCCAGCACACGAGCAGCTTTGTCGGACGGCTGTACGGCAAAAAACCAGCCTTCGCCAGAGGGGCCTGCACCATCGCTGGCTACCATGGGCTTTTCAAAAAATTCGTGCGCCGCAAGGGTGCACCAGTCAACACCAAAAGGCGGGCAACATGCCATTCAAAAACATCCGGGGCGTAGAGATTCACTATGAGGTTTTTGGGGACTGACGGGCCCTGGGTTGCGCTGTCACCGGGCGGGCGGCGGTCACTGGATGAGCTCGTCAACATCGCCACAAAACTCTCGCGCCGCGGCTACCGGGTGCTGCTGCACGACAGGCGCAACTGCGGGCTGTCGGAAGTCGAAATTTCAGGCGCTGACGCTGAATACGAAATCTGGGCCGACGACCTCCATGTGCTGCTGACAGAACTGGGCGCCAGCTCTGCCTGGGTGGGCGGCAGTTCTTCGGGCGGCCGGGTGGCCATCGTGCTGGCGCTGCGCCACCCCGACATGGTGAGCGGGCTTCTTCTGTGGCGCGTGACCGGCGGCGGCGCATTTTCTGAATGGCTCGCGAAGCAGTACTACACCCAGTACATACCGGTTGCCGAAGCCGGCGGCATGCAGGCCATCTGCGAGACCGACGAATTCGCCGCCCTGATCAAGGCACGCCCGGCCAACAGGCAAAAGCTGATGGCGATGTCTGGCGCGCAGTTCATTGCTGTCATGTCGAACTGGGCCAGCTACTTTCTGAAGTCAGTTGACCTGCCAGTGGTGGGCGCGACAGTGCAAGACCTGGCAGGCATACGCAAGCCTGCGCTGGTGGTACCCGGAAACGACAACAGCCACCCCAGGGTTGCCGGCGAAAAGCTGTCTACCCTGCTGCCGCAGGCAACCCTGCGGCACCTGAACATCCAGGACCGCGACGTCGCGCTCCAGCCCCAAATCAGATTGGGACGCATGCGAAGACGAATTGCTGGGCTTCATCACTGCGCAGCTGGCAGGCGAACAAGACAGGGCCGCCACCGCCAGCTGAGACGTCCGCCCCGGCCAGGCGGCTGCCCGGGCCATCCATGAACGCCCGGGCGTTATCATGGAAAAATGCGCTTCGCCACGACCCTCCCCCATGCGGTCAGCAGCCCGAATCCGCAAGCCCATCCATGAGCAAAGAAGAGAACATCGAAGAAGTGTTGCGATGCGCCCAGGCCTTGTTCAGCAAACGGGGTTACGACAGCATTGCCCTCCGCGAGATTGCCGACGCCGCACACCTGTCGCTCGGCACCGTCAGCTTTTATTTCAAGGCCAAAGAAGACATCTTCCAGACGCTGGTGCAGCGCGCGGTTCGCACCATAGGCGCGGAAAGACTAAGCCTGCTGGCGCAGCCACCGGCACAAGGCTTTACGCCGCTGGAGCACATTCTGTTTGCCATCATCTGGCCGGTGCTCCGCCGCCTGGAAGACCCCGACCCGATAGAGCACACCATCCCGCGCGTGATCAGGTGGGCACTGACGGGGCCAGAACGCGTTGAACAAAGCCTTCGCAAGGAGTTCGACGCCACAGCCGCCGACCTGATACGAACCCTGCAAATCGCCTGCCCCCAGCTCAGCCGCTCGCGCGCGATCTGGGCCTATTCATTCACGATATCCATGCTGTATTCACGCCAGGTTTTCGACAACCGCTACGCCGACCTGATGGAAGGCGAGACCACAGACAGGTCACTGGAAGACCGCGCCATGCTGCTGGTCAGGTTTGCCAGTGCCGGCCTTTTGGGTTTGCAAAGTGGCGTTGAGGGCTGATCCTGCTGTTTGCGGCTACGTTGAGGTGATGCGCGATCTTGGGCGCTGGTTGGGACATTTTTAACGTACACGTTCATTTTTTAACGTGTACGTTAAATTTTTACTGTATACGTTAAATTACATTTTTCGCCGCTCTCTGAAGGCGTCGTGAACAGTCCAAAACAGCCAAAAAAGTGCCATTTTGAGGCATCAAATCGGCTACAGCCCTTTAGATACGTGCGTGAGCAGCTATCAAATTAATAGTATTCAGCCGCTTAGCTTGACCAGCTCTCACCCATCTCGCGCACCTGCTCAAGCACCAGCTCAACCGCTGCGTCCTGATGGTCGGGCGGGTATTTGTACTTGCGCAGGATTCGCCTGACCATCAGCCTCAGTTTGGCCTGCACGTTCTCGCGCACCGACCAGTCCACGCTCAGGTTCTGGCGCAGGCTCTCGGTGAGTTCGTGGGCGATCTTTTTCAAGGTGTCGTCTGCCAGCTCACGCACAGCCGACTCGTTTTCGATCAGCGCGTAGTAAAACCGCACCTCGTCTTCGGTCAGCCCCAGCTTTTCGCCCTGTAGCGACGCTTCCCTGAACTTCTTCGCCATCTGGATCAGTTCTTCCATCACCTGCGCCGTTTCAATCGACCGGTTCTGGTAACGCTGGATCACGTTTGAAAGCATCTCGGAGAACTTGCGGTCCTGCACCACGCTGCCGGCAAAGCGGCTTTTGATTTCGCCTTGTAGCAAGCGCTCCAGCAACTCCACGGCCAGGTTGCGTTCGGGCAAATCGTTCACCTGCGCCAGAAACTCGTCGTCCAGCAAACCGATGTTGGGCTTGTCCAGGCCGACGGCGTCAAAGATATCAACCACGCTTTCCGACACCACTGCAGAGCTGATGATCTGCCTGATCGCCAACTCGCGCTGCTCGTCAGTACGCTTTTTGGCGGTCAGTTCCTTCTTGGTCAGGATGACCTTAACGCCCTGCAGAAACGCCACCTCTTCGCGCACAGCCTTGGCCTCGTCCAGCGTGCAGCACAGCGTGAAGGCTTTGCTCATCGCCAGTGCCGTGTCGGCAAAGCGTTTTTTGCCATCGCGTGTCTTGCCAGTTGTCAAACCCAGCACGTGGTCAGCCGCGCCGGACAGGGTCTTGTGGCCGCCAGTCAGAAAGCCGCTGTAGTCAAAGCCGTGCAGCATGGCGCGCAGCACATCCATCTTTTCCATCAGCACGCTGAAGGCCTCGTGCGCGTCCACAGTCGGCCGTCCGCGCCCCTTGCTGGCTGTGTACTCCTTCATTGCGCTCTTCAGCTCATTGCCGATGCCGATGTAATCCACCACCAAGCCACCCTGCTTGTCCTTGAAGACGCGGTTCACCCGCGCAATCGCCTGCATCAGGTTGTGGCCCTTCATCGGCTTGTCCACGTACAGCGTGTGCACGCACGGCGCATCAAACCCCGTCAGCCACATATCACGCACGATCACCATGCGCAGCGGGTCAGTTGGGTCCTTGAAGCGCTTTTCGAGCCGCTTCTTCACCTGCGCGCTGTAGATATGGGGGCGCAGCAGCGCCTTGTCACTGGCCGAGCCCGTCATCACAATCTTGATGGCACCCTTTTCGGGGTCGGCGCTGTGCCAGTCGGGCCTCAGTTTGATGATCTCGTTGTACAGGTGCGCGCAGATGTCGCGGCTCATGGCCACCACCATCGCCTTGCCGGGCTGTGCCTTGTCGCGCTCCTCAAAGTGCGCCACCAGGTCTGCCGCCACGCTGGCAATCCGCGGCTCTGCACCCACAACCTTCTCAAGCGCTGCCCAGCGGCTTTTCAGCGCCGCCTGCTGGCTTTCTTCGTCGTCCTCTGCCAGTTCGTCCACGTCTTCGTCCAACTGCCCCAAGTCCGCTTCTTTCAGGCTCAATTTGGCCAGGCGCGACTCGTAATAAATCGCCACGGTCGCGCCGTCTTCCCTGGCCTGCTGCATGTCATAAACATGGATGTAGTCACCAAACACAGCCCGCGTGTCGCGGTCTTCACTGCTCACCGGCGTACCGGTAAAGGCCACAAACGTCGCGTGTGGCAAAGCATCACGCAGGTGCTGCGCATAACCCACCTGGTAACGCTCGGTCACCGAGCCAACCTCATAGGTTGGCGGCGCAAACTCGGCGCGATGCGACGCGGCTGCACCATCGCCAGTTGCCACTGCAGATGTCCGGCGCGTTTTAAGTTTGGCTTCAAACCCGTACTGTGTGCGGTGCGCTTCGTCGGCAATCACCACAATGTTGTGGCGGTCTGACAGCACCGGGAAGGTGTCTTCATCCTCCCCCGGCATGAACTTCTGAATCGTCGCAAACACAATGCCACCCGATGGCCGGTTGCCCAGCAGTGCGCGCAACTCCTGCCGCGTCCGCGCCTGCACCGGCTGCTCACGCAACAGGTCTTGCGCCAGGCTGAAGACACCGAACAGTTGCCCGTCAAGGTCATTGCGGTCACTGATGACCACAATGGTCGGGTTCTCCATCGCGGGCTCCTGCATCACCCGCGCTGCAAAACACGTCATCGTGATGCTCTTCCCGCTGCCCTGCGTGTGCCACACCACACCGCCCTTCTGGTTGCCGCCCGGACGCGAGGCCGTTATCACCTTGGTAATCGCCGAGCGCACCGCATGAAACTGGTGGTAGCCCGCAATCTTCTTGATCAGCGTGCCGTCGTCTTCAAACAGCACAAAGTAGCGCAGGTAGTCCAGCAGATAAGCAGGTGACAGCACGCCGCGCACCAGCGTCTGCAACTCATTGAACTCACCCAGCGGGTCCAGCGTTGCCCCGTCAATCGTGCGCCAAGCCATAAAGCGCTCTGCGTCACTTGAAAGCGACCCCATCAGCGCCTCTGTGCCGTCTGAAATCACCAGCACTTCATTGGTCTGAAAGACGTCCGGGATCTGCTCTTTGTAAGTCTGGATCTGGTCGTAGGCCTTCCAGACATTGGCGTTTTCATCCACCGGGTTCTTGATCTCCAGCAGCACCACCGGCAGGCCGTTGAGAAACAGAATGATGTCAGGCCGGCGCGTGTGGTTTGGCCCCTTGATGCTGAACTGGTTAACCGCCAGCCAGTCGTTGTTTTGCGGGCTGGTCCAATCTACCAGCCGAACGAAGTCGCCCCGGGTATCGCCATCCTTTTGATACTGCACCGGAACGCCGGTCACCAGCAGCTGGTGAAAACGCCGGTTCGACGAAAGGAGTGCAGGTATGCCCAAGTCAAGTACCTGCTTGAGCCCGTCTTCACGCGCTGCCACCGGAATGCCCGGGTTCAACTGGTCAATCGCCTCACGCAAACGCCCTGCCAGTATCACTTGGCGATAGTTGTCACGCTCGGGTGAATCACCATCAGGCGCTATGTCGGGGCCGAACGCCAGCGTGTAGCCCACGTCTGCGAGCCAGCCCAAGGCTTCCTGTTCTAGTTGGTCTTCTGTCATCAGGTCACCTTAAAGACTTTGACGGAGCAATCTAACACGCCACAGATGCGTTTTCATCAACGGAAATCGAGTTCGTCATTGGCAGCCACAAATTGCCGTAGAGCAGTTTTCCATCGTCCAAATGAAAAGGAACAACCCACAAATTCATTTTTGGGGAAAAGTTAAACACCGGCAGCATCGAATCAAATTCTTTGGTGACCGGGTAAATCAGTACTACGTCACCTTCTCCGTCAAGGTACTTGTGCCCGTAGGCAAAGAGCTGATAGAAGTCACTTTGCTTCAACCCATATTTTTGCGCGCCTTCATCACCATAAGACCGCAACACGCCATCCAGACGCTTCCATTTGGTGTCGAGCACCCAATTCTTCCCTTGATGCGTTAAAAGCAAATCAGGTTTAAGTTGAAAGAAATTTTTGCCCTCATGCTTGCAAAGGGAGTGGTAGCGAACCTGTTCCTTTAACGCCGCGCCACCAATCAGACAAGTTTTTAAACGTTTCGCCACATATCGCTCAAACAACTTCTCCATCGGAAAGAGCATGCTGATGCCATAGCAACTTCCCCTGAGTGCCAAAGGCATGTGTTCACCCAACACCAGCTCGCACCAGGGCTTGACCGGCTGGTAATGCGCCATGAGGCGATCCTTGCGCCACACACGAAAGTCGCCCGCCTGATTCGTTGACGCGGGTATCTCGGCCAGCAAGGAAGCCAGCTCATGTGCCAGACGCCAGTTGCCCGCCTCCTGGGTGTGCTTGCAAACCTTGTCGAGCGCGCTCCTGAGCAGCCGGTTTTCTGGCCGGTCGGGTGAAAAAATGTCGTGGCGGATTTGAAAGAAATGTTGCCGCCCCGGCGGCTGCCGCATCTGCCGCACAACGTCGACCTGGCCGCGCAAAAACCGCTGCTCCTCTTCGACGCGTACATAGTCAAACCGCAAACCCCGCTTGACGAGATGATCAAGTGATTTCAGAAATTGAGCCATCACCCACTCAGAAAGCGGACTTCTGAACGGCGTGATGCTGGCAATGCCGACATCCCGCGTTGCAAGATCAAGTGCGCATGGCAACATTTTTTGCAGCAAACCTCGCGCCCAATCCGCATCGTCAGCGTGGTCAGCATGCTTCGGGAGAATCTCCAGAATAGTTCCACACGGCGTCTCGATGACTCCGACAAAGCTGTCAAGCTGCAACGAGAGGCGATCCTCCATTTGCAGTAATCTGGCCCCGCCGCGAGTAAAGCCAGCCGACAACTTACAGAGGTACTGAAACGCCGAGTCTGAGATGGAATGCCAGTCCAGACTTCTGTAACCGGGCTGGACTGTTAGCCTGGCGTATTCCCGTACGACAACGACCTCAGCCACTGACCTTGCCAATAACGCCAAGATAACTGGCGACAAAGTTAAACGCGCTCTCGTTCAGCAGCCAGCGCCTGTCATCAGATGAAGCTATGACATCTTCGCCGATAAGGGCTTGCGCCGAATACGCTGGTACCCGAAAGAAGCAATGTTGCGGATCTGACTTCCGGTGATCATTTAGCACAAGACGAATGCGGCTCCAGTCCTCAAAGAAATATTCCTGAAGCAAGGGGATAACCTGCTTGCGGAATACATTTGCGAGCTCACTGAGAGGCGAGTCACTCTTAAGGGACATGAAATAGGTGTGACCAATGCAGTGGTCACGGTCCAGCAGCACCTCAATACGGGAATTGATAGCCTCAAGTAACTCAGACAGATCGATTTGCCCCTCAATGACTACACCCTTGAGCTTTGCCGGATCAGAGGCCAATTCGACAAAAGAAAACCGCCTGCGCAGTGCAATGTCCAAACCAGTCAATGACCTGTCCGCGGTGTTCATCGTGCCGATAACGTATACATTTTTTGGAACGCTAAACAGCTTTTTGGAATACGGCAACAGCACTTGTAACGCTTCAGATTGACCTTTACGTTTTGACTCTTCTAGCAGGGTGATAAGTTCACCAAAGATTCGTGAGACGTTGCCGCGATTGATCTCGTCAATGATCAGAACCTTTCGCATTTCGGCTTCACCACCGTGCAATCCAGCAACCTGTTGCCCGTGCGGCGAGAGCAAAGCCGCCAGCTTGTCGACATCAATCGCATGTGGCCGCAACTGATAAATTGTCCTTTGTACAAACTGCTTTTTCATCAGTTCACCATATGGCAATGCCGGTTCATAAACACGCAGCCATTTGACGCGTCGCTTCTGCGCAAAGCCATCCCAACTCTCTGACTTGGGCGCGTACTCGTAGTCACCCGTGAATTCGCCAATGGCCCTGAACTTGAAGTTCCCCTCGGTGACTACAACCAGGTCACCCTTTTTCACCTGAAGCAAAAAGGTGCTTACCGACCCCACTGCGAACTCTGGCAAATCTTTTGGGTTTAGACCCGCAGACTTGTACTTGGCTTGAATGTCCTCAGCAGTTTTTGCACCGCTGAAGTCGATGTTCTTGCCGTAACCAAGCAAGGCATATCCCCCCTCAATGCACTCATCAAATATTTCGTCCTCATCAATCTGCGTGTTGCCAAGAGACATCTTCCAGATAGTCCGTTTTCCCACGTCTGCTGGGGCCGTAGCCTGGCGGGTTACCTGAAAGTCGGCGGACACGCACAAGGATTTGAAAACTCCGTCCACCACTTCATAGTGCAACCCACCTGCTTCGCCAGGAAGTGGCCTTAGTCCCTCGACAAAATCCTCATAACTAAAACTCTGATGAAACGTAACAAACCGAACGTGCTCTGCATGTACGAGCTCATCAAAGCGGCGTTTTAACGCTTTTCGCTCGCCGTTGTGTAGGGCGTAAAAAGCCGGGTCAACGATGCGTACGGCTTCCGCAATCGTGCGGAAGGTTTTGCCGGTTCCCGGAGGACCATAGAAGATCTGGTTGAGTGGTATTTGCTCCAGCGGGAGGTTTGCTTTTGCCGAAGCTGGGGGCACTGGCGTCCCCGCGTCCTCCCCGCTATAAGCGTCCAAAAGCAGTTTCAGGCTAGCGAGGTCCGGCACCTTTACCTTGACAATCGCATTACCAATAGCAAGAGCTGGCGCGTTCGCTGCAATGTTGCTATTTCTCGGCTTGTCGGCCTTGTACTCTTCTATTGAAGCAAGAGCACCACTGACTGGAGCCAACCAGGAACCGTTATTCAGAAAAAGTGTCGGGACTTGGTTTCCCAAGAGCAGCGCAAGTTGAGGACCCGTGTCGCACTGGAATCCAGCCATTTTTTCAGTAGGCTCCTTGATGGGCTTTATGGTCGCAGCGGATTGCAGGTATTCCAGCGCAGCCGCTGTACTGAGCTGTCTGGCCTCAACGTCTTCGATCTTTTTCCACAACTCATCCCCCAGACCCAGTATGTGCTTTGAACCCAGTGTCGAAGTCAACAAAGTGTGAAGTTGCGAGGCGGTTGCTTGCTTGCCGGCACGTGCGGCCGTCCGCAGATGGTCGATCTTGTAGATGTCAACAATTTTTGGCTGCGCTCGATCCTGATATAGAAATGCGATTTTCCATTTGGTCGCTGGCCCGAAATCAGCGCTTTCAATTTCCTCTAGATTGCCCTTGCTAGCAGCAAGCGCTATGGATGCAACCAGCTTTCGAACGGTTTCGAATGCTTCTTCCTGAGTCGCGCCAAATTTGGTGCTCCAGGCGTGTTCCGCCCCGTACGCTAGACCCTCACCACCCGACTTGGCGCTTTGGTCTTTTCGTCCGTATATGCCGAACTTGAAGCTGGAGCCTCCCCAGATAGATCCCAAGCCTTCGGTTCTGGACTCAATCCAGTAAGTAAAGCAGTTCTTGTCACCCGCCTTGCTGTATTCAGACAAGGTCATCAGTTCAAGGCGGTCGATTGGCCATTCGGCCAGAAAGTCGTCCCACAGTTTGTCGCGTTCTGCAATTGGTTCGTTCATGAGGTTTCTACTTCCAGGTTGTTCGAAAGACGCAGTTGACCTGAGATCAGGCGTGGGAGCAGGGTGTCGCGGATAGTGGCGAGGGTTTGGGCTTGTTTTTGGTTCTCGGAAACTTTAGCAAGCAGTGATGCGGCGACTTCATGGAATGCTTTTAAAACCTGGGTGTCAGGTACAACGCATTGCAAGCTTGAGACGACATCGGGCCGAACAGCTGGATACGCACCTCCGTCAGCTACATGCGCCAAATGTTCAATGCTGGAATCCTGGGTTGCCGCAATGTAAACAAACTCAGTGTTCTCTACAGAAGCTGGTCGCAGAACAGCGAAACCAGTGCTTGCGGTCAAGTTGCTGATGGGCTCATGAATGAAAGCGAAGGAACGATTCCCGGGACGCACTGTGCCGACTATAGTGTCGCCACTCCTTAAAACCCGCCTTGCCCGGCTCGGCGCTTCGTCAAATTCAAAGTCTGTGACAGAGGCAATTTGATTATCTTTTGCATTGGCTAGGTCAACATAGGCGACGGATTTTGGATGGTTTTTCACGCTCCAAGACTCTGGATTGAGGTCGGACAAATTGGCCAATGTACCGACCTGCCAACCCTTCGGCACCAACCCAAACTCCGACTCCTCCAAGATATTAGGGAACAGCGCCGCTGTGGCTTCGTCCATGCCTTCGGGGGCACGGCCTTCCATCTTGGCGCGCATGGGGTCGAAATCGACAAACCACGACTTGAACAGCGCTTGCGCTATGGCTTCGAGCGTGGCGTTGGTTTCACGCAAGAGGGTGATGCGATCGTCGAGGGTCGAAAGCGTCTTAGAAATTTCTCCTTGCACATTCAAAGGCGGCAATGGAACCACAAAAGATTCGATGTGTGCTTTTGTAATGGCCCGGCGCGATCCACCAGCATTAAAAGCTTCCACGTATTCTTTGACCGCTGGATGCGTTAGGTAGCTCAACACGTAGCCGGGATCAGCAAGCTCTTTATTCAATCTAACAATGGATACATGCTGATTGACACAGGCTGGCAATACTGACTCCGGGACCATGCAAGTTCGCCCAAACGTGACGCCATCACCGGTAATATTCAGAAGCAAATCATCTTTTTCAAGAACAACATTCCGCAGTCCTAACGCTTGCTCATCTGATATGAATACGAGACCAGTTTCGGAAAAACTTCTATCAAAAACATTTTGGCTTCGTACCAAAGCAAAGTTGCTTCGGCGAGCTTGATATGCAGCTTGCCCACCCGTCGGAGTTGCACCGGAGCCAATCTTTTTCGTGATTTGATTTAGACGAACCAGGTCCCAAGACGCGGGATAGGGAATTGGGCATGCCGACAAGTCAAAACTCATACCCCAACCCTCCCAGCTTCTGCCGAATCAACACATCCAGCTCAGCCCCTTTGGCCATCTGCTCACCCAGCTTTTCAGTCAGCTGCTGCATCTTGGTGGCGAAGTCTTCGTCGTTGTCTTCAACTTCTTCTGCCCCGACGTAACGGCCGGGTGTAAGCACATGGCCATGCTGTGCAATTTCTTCGAGTTTGACGCTGTGGCAGAAGCCGGGGATGTCTGTGTAGGCTAGCTGCCCTTTGACAAACTCTGGGGCAACGGGTTCGTCCCCGCGCCACGCGGCGACGGTATTGGCAATACGTGCAATGACCTCGTCAGTGAACTCGCTTTGCACCCTTGAAATCATGGTGGCGAGCTTGCGGGCGTCTATAAAGAGCACTTCGCCTTTGCGGTGTGTCTTCTTCTTGACCAGAAACCACAAACACGCCGGGATCTGTGTGTTGAAAAACAGCTGGCCGGGCAGCGCGATCATGACTTCGACCACATCGGCTTCAACCATGGCGGCGCGTATCTGGCCCTCGCTGTTCTGGCTTGAAGACATGCTGCCATTGGCCAGCACAATGCCGGCGCGGCCTGTAGGCTTGAGGTGGTGCAGCATGTGCTGCAGCCAGGCGTAGTTGGCGTTGCCTGCGGGCGGGTCGCCGTACTGCCAGCGAGCATCGCCCGTCAGGCTTGCGTGCCACCAGTCGCTGATGTTGAATGGCGGGTTGGCGAGTATGAAATCTGCACGCAAGTCCTTGTGCTGGTTCAGCACAAAGGTATCGGCAGGCTCGCGGCCGAGATTGAAGTCAATGCCGCGAATGGCGAGGTTCATGGCGGCGAGGCGCCAAGTGGTGGGGTTGGCCTCTTGCCCGTAGATGGACACATCGCCCAGCTTGCCGCCATGCGCTTCAATGAACTTTTCACTCTGCACAAACATGCCGCCCGAACCGCAGCACGGGTCATACACCTTGCCGCTATGCGGGTTGAGCACGGCGACCAGAGTTTTGACAATACTGGCAGGCGTGTAGAACTGCCCGCCCCGTTTGCCTTCTGCGCTGGCGAACATGCCGAGAAAGTATTCGTAGACCTGGCCAAGGATGTCGCGCGCTACCGATGGGTTGTCACCAAAGCCTATGGTCGATACCAGGTCAACCAGCTCGCCGAGTTTGCCGTCGGGTAACTGCGCGCGGGCAAAACGCTTGTCAAGAATGCCTTTGAGTCGAGGGTTGTCAGCTTCAACCAAGCTCAAGGCTTCGTCAATACGCTTGCCGATATCGGGCTGTTTGGCTGCTGCGCGCAGGCTCTCCCACCTTGCGGCTTCTGGTACCCAGAAGACGTTGACCGATTTGTAATAGTCGCGGTCTTCGAGCTCGGCGGCCAGCTCTGCCGGTGTACCGCCCTCAAAAAAATATTCGTCTTTGGGGTCAGCAAGCCTGACTGCTACTTCTGCGCGCCGGGCGGCAAAGGTGTCAGAGATGTATTTGACGAAGATGAGGCCAAGCACGAGGTGCTTGTATTCGGCGGCGTCCATGTTGGCGCGCAGCTTGTCGGCTGTGGCCCAAAGTGTTTTTTTGATGTCTTCGACCATATTCTCAGTTGAGCAAAACCAGCAGACAAAAGAAAAATGGGCTAGCTCCGTGAAGAACTAGCCCATTAATTTTATTGGTCGGTGTGAAAGGATTCGAACCTTCGACCCCTTGCACCCCATGCAAGTGCGCTACCAGGCTGCGCCACACACCGAAGCCTCAAATTATAGCTTGCGCCACGGACTATTCTCAGTGGGTTGCGCCGAGCAGATCACGAATTTCGAAGAGTTCGCGGCGTACCAGTTGCAGGCGCTGCTGGGCCAGGCTGCCGCTGGGCAGGTCGGCTGCGTCGTTGCCGGGTTCGCTGTCTTCAAAATCGCCTGAATCACCAAAGTCACCCAGGCCTGAATCGGCGCCGTCGATGACGTCAACGCCGTCGAGCATGACTTCGCCATTGCGGCGCTTGTCAGCCTCGACCTGGACGATCTCATGCAATTTGTTGCGCGCACCGCTGATGGTGAAGCCCTGGTCGTAGAGCAGATCACGTATGCGGCGGATCATCAGCACCTCATGGTGCTGGTAGTAGCGGCGGTTGCCGCGCCTTTTCATCGGGCGCAGTTGCGTGAACTCTTGCTCCCAATAACGGAGCACGTGAGGTTTGACGCCGCACAATTCACTGACCTCACCGATGGTGAAGTAGCGTTTCGCGGGAATGGGAGGAAGGGATTTCTCCAATTAAATCAATACACTAAAGGGGAAACCTCCAAATCTACTCTAAGTCGAAACTTAGCGCACAAAGAGTTGGAGATTTTTTTTAGATGTGTTGCGCCGTCACACAACTCACATATTCTGACGATTGACGCCCTGCCCGGCCTCGGTATGCACGGGCGGGAAAACCCAGTCTGGCGGGTAGTTGAGATGACGCGGGGAAGCGGCTGGCTGTTCGGCCGGCCTACGTTGCCGGGCTATTCAGCTGGCAGATTCGGCAGGAACTACGCCGTTGCCCTGAATCTGGTCTTTGAGCTTGTGGCTGGCGTGGAAGGTGACCACGCGGCGGGCTTCGATGGGAATGGCTTCGCCGGTACGAGGGTTGCGGCCTGGGCGCGGGGCCTTGGTGCGGATCTGGAAGTTGCCGAAGCCGGAGATCTTGACGTCATTGCCATCAACCAGGCTGTCGGAGATCAGGTCAAAAAACGCGTCGATCATGTCTTTCGACTCGCGTTTGTTCAGGCCAATCTGCTCAAACAACAATTCGGCCAGGTGCGCCTTGGTCAGCGCAGGCGTTTCCAGGCTTTCAATTGAAAATTCCACTTGAGCTCTCCTCCGGATGCTGTTTTTGTCTGGAATCACTGATGCGGGCATGGCCCCATCAGGCCCTCAGTCGCGCCTGCAGTTTGGCCTGCAGGTTGGCCAGTACCGCCTGTACCGCCGCCTCGATGTCTTCCTCGGTCAGTGTAGCGGCGTCGCTGGAAAGCACCAAACGCACGGCCAGGCTTTTCTCGCCCTGCTGCATGCCGGTGTTGCCGGCTTGTGGCCGGTAAACGTCAAACAGCCTGGCAGCCTTGAGCAGGCCGCGCGTTTCTGCCCCGCCAATGGCAGCCATCAGCGCCGCGTGCGTGACGCCCTCGGCGACGATGACGGCGATATCGCGCTCGACGGGCTGCAGCTTGCTGACGGCCTCAAACACCGGCACGGGCCGTTGCAGCACAGCGTCAAGCTCAAGCTCAAACAGCAGCGGCGCCTGGGCCAGCTCGTAGCCCTGCCGCCACTTGGGGTGCAACTCACCCACAAAACCAATCGCCTTGCCATTGACCGACACGCTGGCGCAGCGGCCGGGGTGCATGGCGGGGTGTTCTGCAGGGGCAAACACGGCGGCGAGAGGTGCGAGCAACGCCTCTACATCGCCCTTGACGTCAAAGAAATCAACGCTCTTGTCTGGCTGGCCCCAATGCAGGGCGGCACGCGGGCCGTAAGCCAGGCCAGCGACACGCATGGGCTGGTTAAAACCGGCGACGGTGGTGTCGGTGTTCTGGCTTTGCGCGTCACGCAAAAAGACACGGCCCAGCTCAAACACATTGACGCGGGGCGCCTTGCGGTCGAGGTTGAACTTGAGCACCTGCAGCAGCGAGCCGACGAGTGAAGAGCGCATGACGCTCATCTGGCTGGCGATGGGGTTGAGCAGCTTGATGGGGTCGGGGTTGCCGGCCAGCTCGTGCTCCCAGCGTTCTTCGACAAAGCTGAAGTTGATGGTTTCCTGGTAACCCAGCGATGCGAGCGCGCGGCGCACGGCAAACGGGCTGCGCTCGGCCTCTGCCCGCAGCTTGGCGGTGATGGGCGCCAGCGGCGGGGTTTCAGGCAGGTTGTTGTAACCCACCATGCGCACGACCTCTTCAATGAGGTCTTCTTCAATCTGCAGGTCAAAACGGTAGGCGGGCGGCGTGACGGTGAGGGTGCCCTCGCCTTCCACCACGTCGAGGCCCAGGCGCTTGAGCGCATCAAGGCATTGCGCCTGCGTGAGCGGCATGCCAATAACCTTGGCGGCACGCGCCACACGCAAGGTGACGGGCTGCGCCTTGGGCACGTTGGGCTGCTGGTCGTCGATGGGGCCGCACACGGTATCGGGCGTGCCGCAAATATCAATGATGAGCTGCGTGATGCGCTCGATGTGCTCGACGGTTTGGGCCGGGTCAACACCGCGTTCAAAGCGATGGCCTGCATCTGTCGAGAAATTGAAGCGGCGTGAACGGCCGGCAATGGCTTTGGGCCACCAGAAAGCGGCTTCGACATAAACGTTTTGTGTGTCGTCAGACACGGCGGTTGCGTCGCCACCCATGATGCCCGCGAGCGACTCGACCTGGGCGTCGTCTGCAATGACGCCGACTTTTTCATCGACAGTGACGGTGTTGCCGTTGAGCAGCTTGAGCGATTCACCGACCTTGCCCCAGCGAACATCAAGGCCGCCATGAATCTTGTCGAGGTCAAAAATGTGCGAGGGGCGGCCGAGTTCGAACATCACGTAATTCGAAATGTCGACCAGGGCGGTGACGCTGCGCTGGCCACAGCGGGCCAGGCGGTCGACCATCCACGCGGGCGTGACGGCTTTGGTGTTGACCTTGCGCACCACGCGGCCCGAGAAGCGGCCACACAGATCTGTGTCGCTGATCTTGACAGCCAGCTGGCTTGCGTCATTGACAGCGACGGCAGGGATTGCGGGTGCCTTGAGGGGCGCGCCTGTCAATGCGGCCAGCTCACGGGCAACGCCGTAGACGCTGAGGCAATGCGCGAGGTTGGGCGTGAGCTTGAGGGTGAACAGGGTGTCGTCGAGCTTGAGGTGCTCACGGATGTCCTGGCCCAGCGGCGCATCTGCTGCCAGTTCAAGCAGGCCGCCGTGGTCTTCAGAGAGCTTGAGCTCGCGTGCGGAGCACAACATGCCCTGGCTTTCAACGCCGCGCAGTTTGCCGACCTTGATCAGGAAGGGTTTGCCGTCTTCGCCCGGCGGAAGTTCTGCGCCGACCATGGCGACTGGCACCTTGATGCCGACGCGTGCGTTGGGCGCGCCGCAAACGATGTTGAGCAGGCTGCCCTGGCCGACATCGACCTGGCAAACGCGAAGACGATCAGCATCGGGGTGCTGCACGCATTCTTTAATCTCGCCGACGAGGATTTTTGTGAATGGTGGCGCGACAGGTTTGAGCTCTTCAACTTCGAGCCCCGCCATGGTCAGCGTCTCGGCGAGTTGCTCGGTATTGAGTGGCGGGTTGCAGAATTCGCGCAACCAGGATTCTGGGAATTGCATGGTCTTACCTTGTTGTTCTTCTTATTATTTCTTATGACTGAAACTGGGAAAGGAATCGAATGTCGCCATCAAAGAACAGGCGCAGATCATTGACGCCATAACGCAGCATGGTCAGGCGGTCAGGGCCCATGCCGAAGGCAAAGCCGATGTACTTTTCAGGGTCCAGGCCCATGTTGCGCACAACGTTGGGGTGCACCTGGCCGGAGCCTGCAACCTCAAGCCAGCGGCCAGACAGCGGGCCTGACTGGAACTGGATGTCGATCTCAGCGCTGGGCTCTGTGAACGGGAAGAAGCTGGGGCGGAAGCGCAGCACCAGGTCGTCGCTTTCAAAGAAGGTGCGGCAGAAATCGGTGAAGACGAACTTCAGGTCCTTGAAGCTGACGTTCTCGCCTATCCACAGGCCTTCGCACTGGTGGAACATGGGCGAATGCGTGGCGTCGCTGTCGACACGGTAGGTGCGGCCAGGGGCGATGACGCGAATCTCGGGCATACGGCCGCCGGCGTCTATGAGTGCGCGGTGTTTTTTGACATGCTGAACCGCATAACGGATCTGCATCGGGCTGGTGTGTGTGCGCAGCAGGTTGGGCGCGGCCTCGGTGCCGCCCTCGACATAAAACGTGTCGTGCATGGAGCGCGCGGGGTGGTCTTCAGGCGTGTTGAGGGCGGTGAAGTTGAACCAGTCGGTTTCGATCTCGGGGCCCTGGGCTACATCAAAACCCATGGAGCCGAAGATCGCCTCGATACGCTCGAGCGTGAGCGAGACCGGGTGCAGGCCGCCCTGGCTGCGCTGCCGGCCCGGCAGGCTGACGTCAAGCGCTTCGGCCTTGAGCTGCTTTTCAAGCTCGGCATCGGCCAGCGCCTGGCGGCGCGCATTGAGGGCCGCTTCAATCGCCTGCTTGGCGAGGTTGATGGCAGCGCCGCGGGATTTTTTCTCTTCGACGCTGAGGGCGGCCATGCCCTTCATCAACTCAGTGACGCGGCCCGACTTGCCGAGGAACAGCGCCTTGGCGTTCTCCAGGTCTGCCGGCGTGGCGGCTTGTTCAAAACTGGCTTTGGCGCTGTTGACCAGCTCGCCCAGGGCATCAGGTTGATTCATACATTCCCGGTTTCAATACATAAATACGGCACAGGCGTTTTCAGCAATGCTCAGCGCGGCTGAGGCTTGTTGAAAAGACCATGAAAAAGGGCCAGAGCCTTTTCAAGCTCCAGCCCTTTGTCTTCAAGCGCAACCGGCTATTGATTAATAGCCTGCTGCTTTGAAAATCAGGCAGCCAGCTTGGCCTTGACCTGTTCGACGATGGCGCCAAAAGCAGCGCTGTCGTGAATGGCCATATCGGACAGAACCTTGCGGTCGATCTCGATGCCGGCTTTCTTCAGGCCGTTGGCGAACTGGCTGTATGTCATGCCGAATGAACGGCTTGCAGCATTGATACGGGCGATCCACAACTGGCGAAACACGCGTTTCTTGGTACGGCGGTCACGGTAGGCATATTGCCCGGCCTTCATTACCGCTTCTTTGGCGATCCGGAAGACATTACCGCGGCGACCACGGAAACCTTTTGCAAGGGTGAGAACTTTTTTGTGGCGGGCGCGAGCCGTTACACCACGTTTGACGCGAGGCATGTGTTTACTCCTTGTTCGTCGTTAAATTAAATGCCCTGGCCGGGAAGCATCTGCGACATGTGACCCATATTGGTCTCATGCACACCTACTGCACCGCGCAAATGGCGCTTGTTTTTGGTGGTCTTCTTGGTCAGGATGTGACGTTTGAAGGCTTGACCGCGCTTGACGGTGCCACCTGGACGAACGCGGAAACGCTTTTTAGCGCCGCTCTTGGTCTTCATTTTGGGCATGTAAATGCTCCTTTTCATTTGTGCTCGTGAGGCGCTGCGAACCTACGCAGACTTGATGGCCCCGAGCCACTTGTAGTAGTGAGTTTTTAATTCACCACTTGTTGTGGCGAGTGTTTAGCTCACCACTTTTGTGGCGAGTTTTACCTCACCACTTGCGCAGAAGATTTGACTCTTCTGCTTTCGCAAAACCGGCTTTCGCCGTCTTTGCAGGAGCGCCCGAAAGCTACCCCTTATTCAGTTGCTACGACTCAGGCCGTAGCAGTTGGTGCCGGTGCAGCTTCTGCTGCCGGCTTGGCGTTTCCGCCACCAGCCTTTTTGCGGCCCGGTGCAATCATCATGACCATCTGGCGACCTTCGAGCTTGGGGAACTGCTCCACCACGATCAAATCTGCCAGCTCATCACGAATCCGCGCCAGCAGGGCCAAACCCAGTTCCTGGTGCGTAATCTCACGACCGCGAAAGCGCAAGGTGATCTTGCACTTGTCGCCGTCTTCCAAAAAGCGCTTGATATTGCGCAGTTTGATGTTGTAGTCGCCATCATCGGTGCCGGGACGGAATTTGATTTCCTTGATCTCGATCACTTTTTGCTTGGACTTCGCTTCCGCTGCCTTTTTCTGCTCGGCGTACTTGAACTTGCCGTAATCCATCAACCTGCACACCGGCGGAACCGCCGTGGGGGAGATTTCAACAAGATCCACATCTGCTTCACCGGCGAGGCGCAAGGCCTCCATGATGCTGACAATGCCCAAAGGCTCATTGTCAGGCCCCGACAAGCGGACTTCAGGGGCCATGATTTCACGGTTCAAGCGATGCTTGCGTTCTTCGCGCTGGCGGCGGTCACGAAATTCAGTAGCGATGGTTCTATCCTTTAACTTTTGCTATAAAAGCTATAGCGGCTTGCGCCCGTCCTGTAAGGACGACAGGCCAAAATCATCAACAAACGAGTCAAGAATCAGGCTTTTTGTGCAATGTCGGAAGCGATCAGTTCAGAGAAGGCTTCGAGGGACATCACTCCAAGGTCTTTGTTACCCCGGGCGCGCACTGCGACGGCTTTGGCTTCTTTCTCCTTGTCGCCTACGACGAGGATGTATGGAAGCTTTTGCAACGAGTGCTCCCGTATTTTATACGTTATTTTCTCGTTGCGCAGGTCCAAATTGACCCTAAGCCCTTGATTTTGCAGTGTTTTAACAACTTCCCGGGCGTAATCTGACTGGGAATCGGTGATATTGAGCACCGAAACCTGCGCCGGGGCCAGCCAGGCGGGCATGGCGCCGGCATGCTGTTCGATCAAAATGCCGATGAAACGCTCCAGGCTGCCCACAATGGCGCGATGCAGCATGACCGGGCGATGACGGTTGCCGTCTTCGCCCACATATTCAGCATCCAGGCGTTCTGGCATCGAAAAATCGACCTGCATGGTGCCGCACTGCCATTGCCGGCCAATCGCATCCTTGAGCGTGTATTCGATCTTGGGGCCGTAGAACGCGCCGTCGCCGGGGGCGATCTGGAACTCGCAACCCGATGCGCGCAGGCTTTCCATCAACGCGTGTTCGGCCTTGTCCCAGCTTTCATCGGAGCCGATGCGGGCGTCCGGGCGCGTCGCGACCTTATAGATGATGCTGTCGCTCTGGAAACCAAAGTCCGCATAAACCTTCTGCAGCAGCGTCGTGTAGTCAACACACTCTTTCAGAATCTGGTCTTCGGTACAGAAGATGTGGCCGTCGTCTTGCGTGAAGCCGCGCACACGCATGATGCCGTGCAGGCCGCCCGAAGGTTCGTTGCGGTGGCACTGGCCGAACTCACCATAACGCAGCGGCAGGTCACGGTAGCTCTTGATGCCCTGCTTGAAGATGAGGATGTGGCCCGGGCAGTTCATGGGCTTCAAGGCGTACTCGCGCTTTTCACTCTCAGTTGTGAACATGTTGTCGCGGTATTTGTCCCAGTGACCGGTTTTTTCCCACAGCGTCTTGTCGATGATCTGCGGGCCCTTGACCTCCTGGTAGCCGTTGTCCTGGTAGACCTTGCGCATGTATTGCTCAACGCCCTGCCAGATGGTCCAGCCCTTGGGGTGCCAGAACACCAGGCCGGGTGCGTGGTCATCGACGTGGAACAGGTCAAGCTCTCGCCCCAGCTTGCGGTGGTCACGTTTTTCGGCTTCTTCAATGCGCTTGATGTAGGCCTCAAGGTCCTTCTTGTCGGCCCATGCCGTGCCGTAGATGCGCTGCAACTGCTCGTTTTTGGCATCGCCGCGCCAGTACGCACCCGAGACGCGCGTGAGCTTGAAGACCTTGAGGAAGCGCGTGTTCGGCACGTGGGGGCCGCGGCACATGTCGACGTATTCCTGGTGGTAATACAGGCCCATAGCTGTTTCGTCGGGCATGTCTTCAACCAGGCGCAGCTTGTAGTCTTCGCCACGTGATTTGAAGACTTCAATCACCTCGGCGCGGGGCGTCATCTTTTTGACGACGTCGTAGTCCTGCGCAATGAGTTCACGCATGCGCGACTCGATGGCAGCCATGTCTTCAGGGGTGAACGGGCGCTCGTAGGCGATGTCGTAATAAAAGCCTTCGTCAATCACCGGGCCGATCACCATCTTTGCGGTTGGATACAGCTGCTTGACGGCATGACCGACAAGGTGGGCCGTCGAGTGACGAATGATCTCAACGCCGTCATCATCCTTGGGCGTGATGATTTGCAGCTTTGCATCATGGTCAATGCTGTCGCTGGCATCGACCAGCTTGCCATCCACCTTGCCGGCGACGGTCACTTTGGCCAAGCCGGAGCCGATGGATGCTGCAACCTCTGCCACTGTGACAGGACCGGGATATTCGCGTTTTGAACCGTCTGGAAGCGTGATGTGAATCATGAAAATCTCTGTTTAAAAGCGGGCAATAAAAAAGCGCGGAGGGTGCCGCGCTTGATCAATGGTGGGAAAGGTGCTGATGTACAGCGTGTCAACAGGGGTGCGGGCTAGCGCCCTGGATGACTCCAGGAAAAAGGCGAGGTCGTAGTTCGCGGTGTCATAACCCGGACTATCCTTCCTGTTTCAAGTTTGATTGATTGCATGGTCATATTTTACGACACGATGACGGGATAAGGCGGCGAGCGACTTTTGAGACTAATAAGCGGATGCGGGCGGCATGAAACCCAGTCCGCGACAGTGCTGGCATTCCATGATGACAGTCTGCTTCTCAACTTCAAAATTCTCGTTGATGTTTTCGCTTTCAATGCGCAATTCCCCTGTGCCATTGCACTCGGGACAGGGAACACGCTTGAAACCTGTCGTCATTTCGGACATCGCGGCCTCCTCCACCATTAGTTGTCAGGTTTTAACCAGATCAACCTGCACTCTACGCGAAAACCGACACGTAAAAAAGCCCGGGCAACCCTGTGAGGGTGGCCCGGGCCTTCTGATCAGACCCGATTTGCAGGGCTTGGCCAATTCAGATGACGATCAGTGGAACTGCTCTTCTTCGGTAGAGCCGGTCAGCGCCTTGACGCTGGACGAGCCGCCCTGGATAACAGTTGTCACGTCGTCGAAGTAACCTGCGCCAACTTCCTGCTGATGCGACACGAAGGTGTAACCCTTGTCACGTGCTGCGAATTCAGGCTCCTGCACCATGTTGACGTAGTGCTTCATGCCTTCGCCGTTGGCATATGCATGAGCGAACTGGAAGGTGTTGAACCAGTTGATATGAATACCGGCCAGCGTGATGAACTGGTATTTGTAGCCCAGTGCAGACAGGTCTTCCTGGAAGGATGCGATCTGCTTGTCGTTGAGGTTCTTCTTCCAGTTGAACGAGGGCGAGCAGTTGTATGAGAGCAATTTGCCCGGGCAAGCGGCGTGCACAGCCTGTGCGAACTCGCGTGCAAAGCCGATGTCAGGCACGCCGGTTTCGCACCAGACCAGATCGGCGTAGGGGGCGTAGGCAACGCCGCGGCTGATGGCCTGCTCAAGGCCGTTCTTGACACGGTAAAAGCCTTCCTGCGTACGCTCGCCGGTGAGGAATGGCTTGTCATTGGCATCATGGTCAGAGGTGATCAGGTTGGCGGCCTCTGCATCGGTACGGGCCAGAACAATGGTGGACACGCCCATCACGTCGGCCGCAAAACGTGCAGAGATCAGCTTTTCGCAGGCTTCCTGCGTAGGAACCAGCACCTTGCCACCCATGTGGCCGCATTTCTTCACCGCGGCCAGCTGGTCTTCGAAGTGAACGCCTGCAGCGCCCGACTGGATCATGTTTTTCATCAGCTCAAACGCATTGAGCACGCCGCCGAAGCCGGCTTCTGCATCGGCCACGATAGGCAGGAAGTAGTCGATGAATTCCTTGTCGCCAGGGTTGATGCCACGGCCCCACTGGATTTCATCAGCACGCTTGAAGGTGTTGTTGATGCGGCGAACCATGGTTGGCACCGAGTCGTAGGCGTACAGCGACTGGTCGGGGTACATGGTTTCAGAGGTGTTGCCGTCAGCGGCAACCTGCCAGCCCGACAGATAGACAGCCTCAAGGCCAGCCTTGGCTTGTTGCATGGCCTGGCCAGCAGAAATCGCACCAAACGCGTTCACGTAGCCCTTTTTGGCGCCGCCGTTGATCTTGTCCCAGAGCTTTTCAGCGCCGCGTTTTGCAAGGGTGTGCTCAATCGGCAGCGAACCGCGCAGGCGAACAACATCGGCAGCGCTGTAACCGCGCTTGACGCCCTTCCAGCGGGGGTTGGTGGCCCAGTCTTTTTCAAGGGCAGAGATTTGCTGTTCACGGCTGAGTTGTTCGGTCAGTGCTTGAGGCATGGTGGGCTCCGGAGGTTGATGTGAATGAAACTTAAATGGGGAAACGGCTTGAAGAACTGACGTCAGTTTAAGTCTTCTACAAGACTTATTCATCTCTTATGTCTTATATAAGACAAAATTTAATTTCTATAAAAATCAATGGGTTACTAAAATTCTTCTGCAATATGAAATTAAATTTCTTGTATCGAGAAATTATTTTGCAGTGCACCAATTTCAAATTTCATATCAAGAAAAGGAACTTCTGGATTGTGAAATTTGCGCCGGCTGCCGCAGCTATCGGTGGTACCCACGCATAAACGGGGCCAGCTCAACCCTGCTTCGACACTTTCAGCTTTCTGTATGTCACCCAGTCTCCGTCCTCAATCAGTCGTTTGCCCCGGGTTCTGGAGCCTGCAATTTCATAAACAAGGCAGGACACAGAAATATCGTCCCGCTTATCACCACCGCTCGCCCGCATCAGAACGAAAACTTCGCGCTTGGCGTACTCACCCGTCTGCTGGGGCCAGACCTCCTCAATTTCGTCCAGCGTGCGCTCAAGCTCTGCGCTGATTCGATATACCTCTCCGCGCACAGTGCCCTGCCCCCCAAGCACGATACCGGGATAGCTTCCGAGGTCGTAAAGCGTGCCGGATACGCAGGCTTCACCGACGTACTGTGGATGGGGATTCAAATTGTTGATGTCACGCTGCTCACCACGGCACAGGGTGCCATATACAAAAACATAGCGGGGTTCAGAAGGAGAAGGCATATTTTCAGAGGTCAAAGTAATGCATTATTGAAACCCACCACGGCACAAGCAACATATTCATGAACCGCATTCTGGCCTACGCCTGCCTGGCTCTCAGCATGTCGCTCGTAGGCAGCTATGTTGCCCTCTCCAAACCGCTCGTTGCCGCCCTGCCCGTTTTTCTTCTGGCGTGGCTGCGATTTGGCATAGGAGGTGCTGCAATGCTTCACTGGCTGAAAAAGCCTGAGGATGAGAAGGCGATGAGCTCGCAGACCAAACGCCTGCTGTTTCTCGAATCCTTTCTGGGTAATTTCCTGTTTTCAGTCTGCATGCTGTTTGGCGTGAGCATGACGAGCGCCGTTGCTGCGGGCGTGATCATGGCATCCATTCCGGCAACGGTAGCGCTATTGAGCTGGCTATTTTTGCGCGAACGCATCACCCTTCGCACCGGAATGGCGGTCGCATGCGCAGTTGCAGGCGTCATGCTTGTATCGCTATCGAAACAGAACGTGGAGCCGCAAGTCGCGGCAAATCTGGAGCCGGGCTCACTGGCGAAAAATGCCTGGCTGGGCAATCTGCTGCTGGTAGGCGCGGTCATATGCGAGGCGGCATATGCTGTTATAGGCAAAAAACTGACCGGGGTTTTGAGCCCGAAACGAATCACCGCACTGATCAATCTGTGGGGGTTTGCGCTGGTGACGCCTTTCGGCCTCTGGATGGCATGGCGTTTTGACTTCGCTTCCGTCAGCAGCTCCAGTTGGCTACTGCTCCTGTTTTACTCCCTGGCCGCAAGCGTCTGGACAGTCTGGCTCTGGATGACCGGGCTGAAAACAGTACCAGCGAGCCAGGCCGGCGTGTTCACCGTACTTTTGCCAATAAGCGCTGCAGCTGTCGGGGTGCTGGTGCTCGGTGAAAAACTGGGCGGCGCACAAATCGGCGCCTTTGGCATTGCGCTGATGGGCGTTGTGCTGGCTACGCTGCCGCAGCGAAACGCACCGCCGCATTAATCTCGCGGTCCAGACGTTTTTGCCGCCGCATCATGAAGATGCTGTAGGCAATGATGCCCAGTGACACTGCCGCTATCAGCAGGGTGGCTGCAGCGTAGATTGATGGGTTCACCCCGCGCCTGGCGTAGCTGAAGATGACCTGCGGCAGGGTCGTTACACCGGGGCCTGACAAAAACTCGGATATCACCACATCATCAAATGACAAGGTGAAGGTCAACAGCCATGCCGATACGAGTGCGGGCGCAATATTGGGCAGCGTGACGAGAAAAAACACCTGCATCGGACGACAGCCGAGATCCATGGCCGCTTCCTCGATTGACCTGTCCATCTCGCTCAGGCGCGACTGGATCACGACCGTTGCGTAAGCCATTCCCAGCAACGTATGCCCCAGCACGATGGTGGTGAAACCGCGCTCCGGAAAGCCGAACGTGCGTTGCACGGCAACCATTAGCAAGAGTAGTGACAGGCCAATGATGACTTCAGGCATCACCAAAGGTGCGTTCACCAGACCATAAAACAGCGTTCGTCCCGAAAACCGCTTGTAGCGCACGAGCACAAAAGCAGCAAAGCTGCCCAGCACCACCGACAGCGTTCCGGTCAGTAGAGCCACCTTAAGCGACAGGAAAAAGCCTTCGACCAGCCTTGGGTCATCGACCAGCGCCTGGTACCAGCGCAGCGAGAATCCCGTAAAGATGCCGTCCTGCCGCGTGCTGTTAAATGAAAAAACAATCAAAAAAAGCAGCGGAATATAGAGGAACAGAAACACCAGAGCCATCCACAGTTGACCAAGGTGTTTTTCACCCAGACGCTTCCCGGTTCCCGCATTGCCCGCCATGTCAGCGTCCTGTTCCTGAAGCTGCATCAGCCGCATCGCTGGACCTGTAATACCAGGCCAGTGGCACCAGGATGGCAACAATCATCACCACGGAAAGCGCGGCCGCACGCGGCCAGTTGTTGCTACTGAACATTTCGTCCCATACAACACGGCCAATCATGATGTTCTCAGCCCCGCCGAGCAGCGAAGGAATCACGAACTCCCCGACTGCCGGAATAAACACCAGCATGGAGCCAGCGATGATGCCGGACTTGCTGAGCGGCACGGTGATCAGCCAGAAGGCTTTCCAGGCACTCGCGCCCAGGTCGTGTGCGGCCTCCAGCAGACGCAGGTCCATCTTCACCAGGTTGGCGTACAGCGGCAGGATCATGAAGGGGCAATACACATAGGTCATGCCGACCAGCATCGACACATCGGTGTAAAGCATGACCAGTGGCTCATGGATGATTCCCAGCGCCAGCAGAAGGTTGTTGAGCACACCCTGATCAGCAAGGATTCCTTTCCAGGCATAGACCCGCAACAGGAATGATGTCCAGAACGGCAGCATCACGAGCATCAGCAACGTCGGGCGAAGCGAGGCCTTGGCACGCGCCATGAAGTATGCAAACGGGTAGCCGATGAGCAGGCAGCAAATCGTCGTCAGGAAGGCGTACTTCAGCGAAGTCTTGTACGCGTCGACATAGATAGTGGCCCCGGCGCCTGTACCGTCGCTGAAGATGGACAGGTAGTTGTCATGCTTGAGCATGATGCGGCCGCTTTCAATGAGCGGCGTGAAAGGGTCAACACCGCTGCCCATGTCCGTCACGCTGATGCGCAGCAGGATGAGGAAAGGCAGCACAAAAAATACCAGCAACCAGCCGTAAGGCACAGCAATCACGAAACGCCGGCCCAGGCCGATTCGGAAAGTTCCCGGTTTTTTCATGGGTACCAGCAAGCTTATTGGGTCAGCACAACAGGCGCAATGTCGTCCCACCAGAAGAACACGTCATCTTCCCAGGTGATGGAACTGCTCTCATGCCGGGTCGTGTTGGTTTCGGTGATCTTGATGCGGCGGCCTCCCTGCATCTCGACAATGAAGGTGTTGTAGCTGCCGAAATAGGCAATTTCTTTTACCCGGCCCGTGAACAGATTGACAGTCACATCCTGGGGGCGTGACTTCGAAATGTGGATCTTCTCGGGTCGCACTGCTACGGCAGCGGCCATGCCCAGTGAACCGCTGATGCCGTGGCCGACATTGACAATCCCCTGTGCAGTCGTCACCTCGCAGCGATCGACCTCATCCAGCGTCAATTCACCTTCAAACAGATTCACATTGCCTATGAAATCCGCGACAAAGCGGCAGTTCGGGTGCTCGTAGATTTCACGCGGCGTTCCGACCTGGAGCACGCGACCGTGGCTCATGACGGCAATGCGTGAGGCCATGGCCATCGCTTCTTCCTGGTCATGCGTCACCATCACGCAGGTCACCCCGACAGACTCCAGAATGTTTACCAACTCGAACTGCGTACGTTCCCTGAGCTTTTTATCAAGTGCGCCCAGGGGTTCATCAAGGAGCAGCAGTTGCGGTTTCTTGGCAAGGCTGCGCGCCAGGGCCACACGCTGTTGCTGCCCACCAGACAACTGGTGCGGCTTGCGTTTGGCAAAGGTTTCCAGCTGAACGAGCTTGAGCATCTCTTCAACACGTGCCGCAATCTGGTCTTTGGGCATCCCCTCGCGCTTGAGTCCAAACGCGATGTTGTCCCAGATGTTGAGATGGGGAAACAGCGCATACGACTGGAACATCATGTTGATGGGCCTCTCGTACGGCGGCATGGAGGCGATGTCAACGCCGCCCAGCACTACCGACCCGGAGGTCGGCGTCTCAAAGCCCGCCAGCATGCGCAGCAAGGTCGATTTGCCGCAACCTGAACTGCCCAGCAGCGCGAAAATTTCGCCCTTGTTGATGGACAGCGAGACGTCGTCTACCGCGGCAACACCGTCAAAACGCTTGACAAGCTGGTCGGTCCGCAAAAAGCCTTCCGACAAATTCACCCCGGTCACTCAGCTGCCTTTTTTGAACAGGGTAAAGACGTTGCTCATGGACTGCCTGGCCTCATTGCTGAAGCTCGAAGGCGACACCATCTTCTGCAGGTTGGCTGCATCCGGGAACACGGCCGGGTCTTTGGCAATCTCTGGTTTGACGTTTGCAATGCTGGCCTTGTTGGCCGTGGCGTAACCCAGCTCATTGGTAAGCGAAGCAGACACTTCCGGCTTGAGGAAATAGTTGATGAACGCCAGCGCATTGTTGGGGTGCTTCGCATCCCTGGGAATAGCCAGGTTGTCAAAGAAAATCAAACCGCCGGTGCTTGGCAAGAGCGCTTCGACTTCATTGCCGTTCTTGTTTTCCAGTGCACGGCCACGTGCAATGTTGATGTCACCAGCCCAGCCAAGCGCCACACAGGCCTTTCCTGCCGCGAGATCGTCAATCATGGTGCTGGAGAACAAGCGGACATGAGGCCTGACCTTGGCCAGCATTTCACCCGCAGCCTTGTGGTCGGCCGCGTCGTTGGAATAGGCGTTTTTGCCAATGAAGTGCATGGCCGGCGGAATCACCTCTGTCGGTGAATCCAGAAAGGCAATGCCGCAGGACTTGAGCTTGGCGGTGTAGACCGGGTTAAAAACCAGTTCCCAGGCGTTCTCGGGCATTGGGGTTCCGCCCAACGCCTTGGTCACCTTGGCCTTGTTGATACCTACCGTTGTGAAGCTCCATGCCCAGGGCACAAGGTAGGCATTGCCGGTGTCGATCTTGTCCAGTTTGGACATAATGGCCGGATCTAGATTGCCGTAATTGGTGATTTTTGCCTTGTCCAGCTTTTGCAGCAGGCCACCATCTATCTGACCCTTGGCAAACACCGCGCCGGGCACAACGATGTCGTAGCCCGTGTTGCCCGCCACCAGCTTGGCCTGCAGCGCTTCATTGTTCTCGAAAGTCTGGTAATTGACCTTGATGCCAGACTCCTTTTCGAAGTTCACGACCATGTCTTTGGCGATGTAATCAGGCCAGTTGTAGATGTTGAGGACTTTTTCCTCGGCGTTGGCAACTGCGGCCGGTGCACTGGCAGCGGCAGGCACTGCCGGTGCAGCGGAAGGGTCTTCTTTTTTACCGCAAGCGGCAAGTGCAAGGGCCAGGACTGCAAGCGACCACAACTGTTTTTTCTGCATGACTCTTAATCCGTTAGCAATCTGTTGAGACGACTGAAAACACGCACAGGGACGGCATGGTTGCGTCCGGAAAAACGGATTGTAAGAGCTATTTTTATTTTTTCTGACGTCTACGGGCACGCCGCTGAGGCACGAAATTGGTGCACCTAGAGCGTCAAACACCAGGGGGCAGTGTTGTGCACCAACCCCATCCACAGAGCAAAAAGGGAAGTCACCAGCAAGGCCAGGCCTGCCAGCCGAATGGCACATCGGCCCGAGCCCTGCCTGCGCAAGCGCAGCCACAGCCATGGACCAGCCATCAGGGAGACACTGCTGCCCAGCGCAAATAAGGCCATCACGGCAGCGCCCTCAGGCACGCTGCTCGTCAGCGCTGCGACGAGCAAGGCCGAATACAGCAGTCCACAGGGCAGCAGGGACCAGACAACACCCAGCAGGAGCGCACCGGCACCTGGCCGGCCGCTAGAACCACCAGTGGCAGCCCGCACCCGCATCCATACATAACGTGCGGAATCCTCAAGCCACACCGGCTGGCGCGCCTGCCACAACAGCATCAAGCCCATAAAAGCGGCGGCTACATGAAAAAGGCTCCATACCGGCCTGAGCGCTGCCGAATGGATGCTGAGCCAGCCGAGCCCTTGCATGGATGCAGCAGCCAACGCACCCATCAGCGAGTACCCCACTACCCGGCCCGCCTGAAATGCCCACATGGATCGCGTGTTGCGGCCATCGCCAGAGCGACCTATCGCTGCGCAAGCTCCCCCGCACATGGCAACGCAATGCGGCCCACCGGCAAGCCCCATGAACAAGGCGGTGACCGCGAGTGTTGTTTGCATTGGCCACCTAGATGATGCGCGAAAATTTTGCGCGGTTGCGGTCAGCCTGAAGGTAGCGGTCAAACACCATGGCCACAGCCCGGATAAAAAACCAGCCGTCGGCCGTAACCTGAATGCCGGAGTTCCCCAGAACAACCAGGCCCTGTTCTGCAAGCGCTGAAAGTGCCTCCAGCTCGGACGCAAAATACTGCCGGAAATCAATCAGGTACGACAGCTCGATGGATTCGAACTGGAGTTGGCCCTGGCACATCAAGGCCATGATGACGGCACGGCGGACCAGGTCATCGCGAGACAGTGCAAGACCGCGCACCACGGGTAGCCGACCCTGGTCGAGATGGTCGTAATACTCGTCGAGAGTTTTGGCGTTCTGGCTGTAGATGGCCCCCACCCTTCCGATGGCAGAAACACCCAATGCAATCAGGTCGCAATCCGGCTGCGTGCTGTACCCCTGGAAATTGCGGTGCAGCCGACCCTGGCGCTTGGCCACGGCCAGAGCATCCCCTGGAAGAGCAAAGTGGTCCATACCCACATACACATAGCCCGCAGCGTCAAACGCAGCCAGCGATTGAGCCAGCATGGCCAGTTTGCTGGATGCCGGTGGCAGTTCAGCTGTGACGATGCGCCGTTGTGGCTTGAAACGTTCGGGCAGATGCGCGTATGCGTACAGCGCAACACGGTCCGGCCTGAGCTCCGCAACCTGGGCGAGGGTACGGACAAAGGATTCCGGGGTCTGCTGCGGCAGGCCATAAATCAGGTCAACATTGACTGACTCAAAGCCGCGCGCCCGTGCGGCTTCAACCAGGGCAAAAACCTGCTCCGCGGGCTGGATACGGTGCACCGCTTTCTGGACGGCCGGGTCGAAGTCCTGCACCCCAAAACTCAAACGATTGAATCCCAGCTCTGCCAGCACCGCAAGACGGTTCACATCAACCGTTCGTGGGTCAACCTCAATCGAGTATTCGCCGCCTGGCGCAAAAGTGAAACTGCGGTGCAGCATAGCCATGAGTACGCGAAGCTGCAGATCACTCATGAAGGTGGGCGTTCCTCCCCCGAGATGCAGCTGAGTCAGTACCTGGCCGAGGCCAACATGGGCGGTATGCAGGTTGATTTCCCTGTCGAGGTAGCGCAGATACTCGTCGGCTTTACCGTGATGCCTTGTAATGATCTTGTTACAGGCGCAGTAGTAACACAGCGACTCACAAAAGGGAATGTGCACATACAGGGATAGCGGCATGGTCATGGCGGCCGCCCCGGTACGGCGCTGCTTGAGCGCCTGGATGTAGTCGTCGGCCGCAAAAGCCTCCACAAACCTGTCCGCAGTCGGATAAGAGGTGTAACGCGGGCCGTTCCCGTCGAACCGGCGAAGCAAATCAGGCGAAACAACGCTCATGAACAAGAATCCTCAGGGTTAACGCATACTTTGCAGCTAAAACAGGAGGCAGACCTTGATATGGATCAACCACAAACCACGCGCAAAGGCGCACAATGAAATAAATGATTGGCATCAAATGCTTGCAACATTCCTATGTGGGCTACCGCACCATGAAATCCAGATTCACGGCCTATCATGGGGATCAACAAAAACGACCAAATGATTAAAGAAACCATCAAAGTAGCCTGCTCCAGTTGCAACCTGCGCGAGCTTTGCCTGCCCATAGGCCTCGACAAGGAGGAATTGAGCAAGGTAGACGAACTGGTGGCGACGCGTCGAATCGTCAAGCGCGGCGCTTCGCTGTTCCATACCGGCGAGAAGTTCACTTCGCTGTATGCCATTCGCAGCGGCTTCTTTAAAACCTCTGTCACCACCGAAGACGGGCGCGACCAGGTCACCGGCTTCCAGATGGCCGGAGAAATCATCGGCTTGGACGGCATTGTGAACGATGTCCACACCTGCGATGCCATCGCGCTTGAAGACGCCGAAGCCTGCGTGATGCCCTTTGATCGCATTGAAGAAATCTCCCGCGAAGTCAACTCGCTGCAGCACCATGTACACAAAATCATGAGCCGCGAGATCGTGCGCGATCACGGCGTGATGCTGCTGCTGGGCAGCATGCGCGCCGAAGAGCGGCTGGCCGCCTTCCTGCTCAACCTGGTGCAACGCCTGCAGGCACGCGGATTCTCAAAATCTGAACTGATCCTGCGCATGACCCGCGAAGAAATCGGCAGTTATCTCGGCATGAAACTGGAGACGGTCAGCCGCACATTCTCCAAATTTGCCGATGAGGGGATGATTGAGGTCAAACAACGAAACATCCATATTCTGGATGCTGAAGCGCTCAGGCGCATCGTCAATCCGCATCAGTGTCATTGATCTCTGACGCGGGCAGCGCGAGCCACAATGCCACCCCGGCTGAAGCCATGCTGACGACCCAGAAGCAGAAAAAAGCCAGCGTGTAAATGCCCAGCCGCGTGGGTTGCGGCATACGCCCCGGCCAATGAACTTCGCCTGGATCAACCAGCGAAAAGACCAGCCCCTCCAGGAGGCAGGCCGCAAGAAACCCCACCCAGGCGATCAGCGCCAGTTGCCCCCTACGTGTATTGACGGCATGCAGCTCATGGTTTTTGTACAAGTTGACCTCCCGTTGCGCTGTGGTTGCGGCCCTGCTGCGCGGGCTGCATGGGTGGCTGGGCAGTTTTGACCTCCCGGCTTATCGCAAGACCTTGGGGATACTGGCTTTCAGGCACCACGGCATCGGGGCCCTGCAGGATGTAGACGGCGGTCACAAGACACGCCAGCACGGCTGAAACCGGTCCTGCGATCACCATCCAGACATATGGCTCTTTCCACCACGGACGCTGGGCGGCCAGGCTCGATGGATCACCATCACGACTTGCAGAGTAATTCATACGGCCTCTTTGGAGCGGGTTGAAGGGAGCCTAACGGGGTACAAGAAACACTGATTTTTCAGTCAGCTCTTCAGGTGAAACGCCTTGAGTGGATACCAGAAACTGGATCGGGTGAGACCCGGGCGTCAGGGCACCGGGAGGGGTACGAACACGAACCGGCACCCAGCGGGACTCGGCAGCATCAACAGTCGCCGTCGCATCAGAAACAATCTGCGCTCCTTCAATTCCCGTCACACGAATCGAGTACTGCTGGCCGTGTTCAGTCGCGTTCATGATTTGCAGCCGGTACACGTTCTCTATTTCACCCTGCCCCACCATGCGGGCGATGGAGCCCCGGTCGCGTACGACATCTACCCTGAAAGAAGCCCGCAGGAGCAGGCTTGCAAGCATGGCAATGGTGACCGCTCCCAGTACCGCCGTGTAAATCAGCACACGAGGGCGCAACACCCTGCGGAACATGGCAGAGCGCGTCAGCTTTTGCGTGATGCCGTTCTGTGTGCTGTTGCGGATAAGGCCGCGCGGGTAATGCATTTTGTCCATCACGCCATCACAGGCGTCTATGCAGGCCGAGCAGCTGATGCATTCGTACTGAAGGCCGTCGCGGATGTCGATGCCGGTCGGGCAGACCTGCACACACAGGCCGCAATCGATACAGTCGCCCAGCCCCTTCGCGTGGTATTGGGCTGGCGTCTCGCTCCTGGGACGCGACCCGCGTCCCTCCCCCCGCGCTTCATCGTAGGTCACGACCAGGGTGTCACGGTCAAACATCGCACTTTGAAAACGGGCGTAAGGGCACATGTATTTGCAGACCTGCTCTCGCATGAAGCCCGCATTGCCGTATGTTGCAAAGCCATAAAACAGAATCCAGAAAGACTCCCAGGGCCCCAGCGAGAAGTGAGCCACCTCTGTCGCCAGTTCCCTGATCGGGGAGAAATAGCCGACGAAAGTGAAACCAGTCCACAGACCGACAGCAATCCACACCGCGTGTTTGGCGCTTTTGCGCACCAGCTTGCGCGCATTGAGCGGGCCTTGGTCCAGACGCATACGCGCAACCCTGTCACCCTCGATCTTGCGTTCGATCCACATGAAGATTTCGGTGTAAACCGTTTGAGGGCAGGCGTAGCCACACCACAGCCGCCCGGCAATGGCCGTGAACAGAAACAGCGAGAGCGCGCAAATGACCAGAAGACCTGTCAGGTAAATCAGGTCCTGCGGGTAAAGCACCAGGTTAAAGATATAAAAGCGACGGGCGCCAAGGTCAAACAACATTGCCTGGCGATCATTGATCGACAGCCAGGGTATCCCGTAAAACACCAGTTGCGTGGCCCAGACCATGGCCCAGCGCCACCGGTTGAACCAGCCCGAAACATGACGCGCGTAAATGCTGCCTTCCGAACGGTAGAGCGACACGACGGCAGCCGATGAATCGTCCGCAACCGCAATCGGAATGACTTTTCGTCCTTCCGGGTTCCCTGCATGCTTGAGTGGCAAAGTCACGTCCTAGTGGCCCTAGGGTTTGGTAACTGCAGGTGCTGCAGCCGCCGGCATGGTTGCCGCCACAGGAAAGCTGCTGCCTGAAAGGCTGAGGACGTAAGCGGCCACAACGTGTA
Organism: Polaromonas sp.; assembly: GCA_965228025.1. Lineage (GTDB taxonomy): Bacteria > Pseudomonadota > Gammaproteobacteria > Burkholderiales > Burkholderiaceae_C > Polaromonas. The sequence continues at coordinate 36,999 of CBDDGX010000024.1, forward strand.
TCTGGTCTGGTGTCAACTTGGGCGATTGCGCAGGCATGGCATTGGTTTTGCCAGTCTTGATCATGTTCACAATGGCGGCCTCTCCCCAACCATGCAACCAGTAGTCATCGGTGAGGTTGGGGGCACCGAGCGCCTTGTTGCCTTTGCCATCCATGCCATGGCAGGCCGCGCAGGCGGTAAATTTTGATTTGCCTCTAAAAGCCTTGATGTCGTTGTAAGGGCTGCCAGACAGCGAGAGCACATAGTTCGCCAATTCACTGAGTTCCTGTTCACCGCCAACCGCAGCAGCCATGGGCGGCATCATGCCGGTACGGCCATTGGTCACCGTCTGAACAATGTGCGCCGCCGTTCGCTCGCCAAGCCAGCCCGCATTGCTGTTGGTCAGGTTGGGGTATGACTTGCTGCCCCGCGCATCTGAACCATGGCACTGGGCACAGTTGTTCATGAACACACGCTCGCCTATTGCAAGAGCGCGCGAATCCTTTGCCAGTGCCTCAACCGGTTGGGCTGCAAATTCGGCATAAAGCGGCGCGACCTGTTTGCTCAGGGTTCCGACATCCTCGCTGTGCTCACGGTCCGTGGACCAGCCGATCACGCCTTTATAGCTTCCCAGGCCTGGGAAAATCGCAAGGTAGATCAGCGCAAAAACCACGGTGATGACAAAAAGCCACATCCACCAGCGAGGCAGCGGGTTGTTCAGTTCACACAGATCTTCGTCCCATACATGGCCCGTGGTGTTGTCATTGACCTGCCCCGCCGGGGTGTTGATGGTGACCCTGCCCGCCAGCCACAAAAGGACAGCACAGGCCAGAATGGATACCACGCTGATGGCGGCCACATACCAGGGCCAGAAACCGTTTGTAAAGTCACTCATGTCGGCAACCCCTATTCAGACCGGAAGGGCAGCTGCGCCGCATCATCAAACTGCTCTTTCCTGGAAGGCCGGTAGGCCCAGACCAGAATGGCAACGAAACCCACAAATGCGGCGACGGTTACCAGGCTGCGTAAAACGTTGATATCCATACGCTTGATTCCTTGTTATTTAAGTGCGAGGCCCAGGCCTTGCAGGTATGCCACCAGCGCATCCATCTCGGTTTTGCCCTGCAACTCGCCGGGCGCACTGGCAATTTGTGCATCGGTGTAGGGAACACCCACCGTCCGCAGCGCTTTCATGTGCTGCTGGATCGAGCCGGCATCGGCCGGAGTTTTTTCCAGCCAGGGATAAGCCGGCATGATCGACTCGGGCACCAGGTCCCTGGGGCTGATGAGGTGCAGACGCTGCCAGTCATCGCTGTATTTGCCGCCCACACGGTGCAGGTCGGGCCCGGTGCGCTTGCTACCCCACTGAAAGGGGTGGTCGTAAACAAACTCGCCCGCCACCGAATAATGGCCATAACGCAGCGTTTCTGCCACCAGCGGGCGAATCATCTGCGAATGGCAGTTGTAGCAACCTTCCCGCACGTAAATGTCGCGTCCGGCAATCCTCAGCGGGGAATCCGGCACCATGCCCTTGATGGGCTGCGTGGTTGATTTCTGGAAAAACAGCGGGACGATCTCTACCAGACCGCCAACGGCCAGCACCAGCAGTATCAGGACGATCATCAGCGTATTGCTGGTTTCTACTTTTTCGTGTGAGAAGGACATTCGCGAGTTCTTTCAGGCCTGATTTGTTGCAGCTTGGGCGACCGTTATGCGTGGCTGCCGGCGACCGGAATCCGGCTCTCGGAGGGCTTGCCGGCCATGGCGGTCATGGTCACGTTCCAGGCCATGACCAGCATGCCTGTGAGATAAAGCACTCCGCCGAAGAAGCGCACCATGTAAAACGGGTAGGTCGCCTTGACACTTTCTACAAAGGTGTAGGTCAGAGAGCCATCAGGATTGATGGCACGCCACATCAGGCCCTGCATAACACCGGCAATCCACATTGCGGCGATGTACAGCACGATGCCAATGGTCGCGACCCAGAAGTGCACTTCAATGGCCTTGATGCTGTGCATTTTTGTCTGTCCGAACATGCGGGGCACGAGGTAGTACAGGGCACCCATCGAGATGAAGCCCACCCAGCCCAGCGTGCCGCCATGCACGTGTGCAATATTCCAGTCGGTGTAGTGCGACAGTGCGTTCACTGTCTTGATGGAGAGCATCGGCCCTTCAAAGGTCGCAATCCCGTAGAACGACAACGCAACAATCATGAAGCGCAGAATCGGGTCGTCACGCAGCTTGTGCCATGCGCCCGACAGCGTCATCACGCCGTTGATCATGCCGCCCCAGCTGGGTGCCAGCAGGATCAGCGAGAACACCATGCCCAGGGACTGCGTCCAGTCCGGCAGCGCCGTGTAGTGCAGGTGATGGGGGCCGGCCCACATGTAGGTAAAGATGAGTGCCCAGAAATGGACGATGGACAGGCGGTAGGAATAAACCGGACGCTCGGCCTGCTTGGGAATGAAGTAATAAACGATGCCAAGAAAACCCGCTGTCAGAAAGAAACCAACGGCATTATGGCCGTACCACCACTGCACCATGGCGTCCTGCACACCGGCGTAAGCAGAGTAGGACTTCATCCAGCCCGCAGGCACGACCGCAGCATTCACGATGTGCAGCAGGGCAACCGCGATGATGAAAGCACCATAAAACCAGTTGGCAACGTAAATGTGCCGCACCTTGCGGATGCCGATAGTTCCAAAGAACACAACAGCGTAGGCCACCCAGGTCAGCGTGATCAGGATGGCAATGGGCCACTCGAGCTCGGCGTACTCTTTACCGCGCGTAAACCCCATGGGCAGCGAAATGGCTGCAGCCACAATGACGGCCTGCCAGCCCCAGAAGTGAAAGGCAGCCAGTTTGTCCGAGATAACGCGTACTTGGCAAGTGCGCTGGACCACGTAATAACTCGTCGCAAACAAGGCGCAACCGCCAAAGGCAAAAATGGCGGCATTGGTATGCAGCGGCCGCAGACGCCCAAATGACAGCCACGCGATGCCGAAATTGAGTTCGGGCCAGGTCATCTGCGCGGCAATGAAGACACCGACCAGCATGCTGACAACCCCCCAGACCACAGCCATCACCGAGAACTGGCGTACCACACGGTCGTTATAAAAGCCAGCACTTGAGGCGGACCAGTTCGCGGACCATGACCTCGTTGAGGTTGTAGAAATTACTGCACTCATCAAAAGCCCTTTGCTTTGTTGTCCAAACCGACAGAAGCAGTGTGCCGCCGGGGGGCAAAACAAGTATTGATGTGGATCAAGCTTCGCGGTCAGTGGCCGGCAGCGGTGGTTCTGCCGTGTCACTTCCCAGGATGCGGACGCCTTCGCTTTCAAGCTCTTCGAACTGTCCTGACCAGACGGCCCAGGCCAGCACGCCCAGTACGCCCAGCCCAAGTAAAACGGAAACCGGGATCAGCAGGAACAGGATGTCCATCAGTTCAGACGCCTGGGTTTTTGAACTTCGCCAGCCGCGTCGCATTGCCCACGACCAGGAGCGAGCTCAAGGCCATGCCCAACCCTGCCAGCCACGCGGGCAGCAACCCACCTACAGCCATCGGCACACATACCGCGTTGTAGGCGGCAGCCCAGCAAAGGTTTTGACGCACGACACGCATGGTGGATCCCGCATGCGCCAGGATCGCCGGGAGCATTGCCAGTTGCCCACCAGGGATCACAAAGTCAGCCTGTGCCTGTGCAAGAGGCACGGCCAGTCCTACGGCAATGGAGGCATGCGCACCCGCAAGTACCGGCCCATCGTTCAGCCCGTCGCCCACCATAAGCACCTTTCGGCCCTGCTGCTGCAAAGCCTGCATGCTGGCCAGTTTCATGGCGGGTGTACAGCCTCCCTGCAGATGATGAATACCCAGTTGCCTGCCCATGCTCAATACGGCATCCGGCTGGTCTCCCGAAAGCAGGTAGACCTCAATCCCCCTTGCCTGAAGGTTGCTGATTGCCTGCGCTGCGCCCTGCCTTGGAGTTTCAGCAAATTCAAATCGCGCAAGCCAGCCGTCATCATCAGAAAGGTAAACCTGGGAGCCTTGCCCGGGCCAGCCCTCAAGGCCGCAAAAAATCGCCGAGCCCAGACGAAGTCGCCCGCCCCTTTGGGCACCGGGTGGGGCCCGGCATTCAAGCCCTTGTCCAGCATGCTCCTGCACACTCATCAAGGCCGGTTCCGTGGTGCTCTCCCCTGCCGCCTCAACAAGAGCACGCGACAGCGGGTGCAGGGAGTACCGGGCAAGGCTGGCAGCCAGTTGCAAAGCATCATGCGCAGTGACGCCGCTGCGCGTCTGGGTGCCCCGCAAACCCATCCCGGCCTGCGTCAGGGTACCGGTCTTGTCAAAGATCACCGTATCAATGTCAGCGAGCGCCTCCATGGCCTGCATGCGGCGGACCAGCACCCCGTTGCGGGCCAGCAGCCCTGCTGACGCGAGCATTGCAGCCGGTGTCGCCAGCGACAAGGCACATGGGCAGGTCACTATAAGTACAGCGACAGCAGCCATCAGTGCCCGCGCCGGGTCGGTGCTCCACCAGAATACGGCGGCTGCAACAGACGCCAGCAGTACGAACCACAGAAACGGACGCGCCACCCTGTCGGCCAGCATGGCCAGTCGTGGTTTTTCCACTGCGGCACGAGCCATTAACGCCACGATCTGGCTATAGAGCGTCGCGCTGCCCAGCCTGAAAATGCGAACCTGAACTGCCACCGACAGGTTGTAGCTGCCCGCCATGACTTCAGCCCCCTCCGCCCTGGGCAAAGCTGTCGATTCGCCGGTAAGGATGGCTTCATCAACGAAGGTGTTACCAGCAACGATGGTGCCGTCCGCCGGAAAAGCCTCGCCGGGCAACACGCGAATGACATCGCCCAGGCGGAGGCGCCTGGCGGCTACCCGTTCAAACTGTCCAGCTGCCGACAGGCGTTCCACGCTGTCCGGCAGACGCCGGGCCAGCAGGTCCAGCGAGCCTGCGGTACGTGTCCGCAGGCGCTGCTCCAGCCAGCGTCCGCTCAGCAGGAAAAACACAAACATGGTCAACGAATCGAAATAGACCTCATGGCCCCACCAGCCCTTGGGCTCAAATGTGGCCGCAGTGCTGACCGCAAAGGTCACGGCGATTCCTAGCGCCACTGGAAGGTCCATGCTGATGCTTCGATGCCTGAGATCACGCAGGGCATTCACGAAGAATGGCCTGCACGAGAACAGCACCACGGGCAAGCTCAGCAGCCACGAGGCCCAGCGCAACAGCTTCTCGATGTCGGGGGTGATATCGCCTGGCGCAGAGAAATAGCCGGGTGCGGCGTACATCATCACCTGCATCATGCAAAACCCTGCGACCAGCCACCGCCAGAGCATCAGGCGGGCCTCTTGTCGTTCCGCCTCGCGCGAAAACGCGTCCGAAGCCGGCAAAAGTTCATAGCCCAGGGCGAGCGGTACAGCCATCCACTGCGATGGGCGCGTATCTGCAGGGCACCATGTGACGCTCGCTCGCCCACTGGCGGCGCTGACGCGCGCGGCCGTAACGCCGCGTATACCCAGCAGCGACTGCTCAATCGTCAGAGAGCAGGCAGCGCAGTGCATGCCGCGTACAGTGAGCTGCGACTCCCAGGTCTCCGGTGAACCAGGATGTGAACTCTCGCAGCGGCGACTGAACAGGTCCCACTCCTGCGGATCATCACACACCAGCAGTGCGGCGCGTTCCCTGGCTGGATCCACACGCAGGGATCGCCGGGAATCGGTCAGGGAGACGGCAACTTGCATGCAGTAACGGTAAGCCTGACCGCACGCATACATATTGACCTACATCAAGTCAGGGGCCCTGAGCCAGGACTATCTTCGCGATATCACTACCAAGGAGACCTTATGTACAAAAGCATTCTCATCGCCACCGACGGATCCACATTGTCAAAAAAGGCTGTTTCTGAAGGCATTGCACTGGCATCGCTGACGGGTGCAGAGATCACAGTCCTGAAGGTGGTCCCGCGCTACCCCGTGAGTTATTTCGAGGGTGGCTCCGCCATTTCCAGCAGCCAGGTTGCAGCAACCGAAAAACAGTGGGCAGACGCCGCAAACGTAATAGTGCAGGCTGTCAAGGCGACGGCTGAAGCCAAAGGCATTAAGACAAGAGCTATAACAAAGATGTCTGACCTTGTTGCAGAGTCCATCATTTCAGCGGCCAAAAAACACAGGTGCGACCTGATCGTGATGGCCTCACACGGCAGAAAAGGCGTCAAAAGGCTTTTGATGGGCAGCGAGACCCAGCACGTGTTGACACACAGCACAGTCCCCGTGCTGGTTCTGCGCTGACGAACAGGAGGGCAGCTCATGAAGATACTGTTCGCAGCCGATGGTAGTCGATACACAAAAAAGGCCTTGGCCTTTCTTGTTACGCACGAATCGCTGGCAAGTCCTGATGCGGAACTGGTCGTTCTGAACATCCAGCCAGCCGTATCGCCGCGGGTACGCGCCATGGCTGGCGCGGGCATGGTCTACGAGTGGCAAAAAGACGAGGCGATGGCTGTACTTGACCCTATCGGGACGTTTTTGCAGCGCCACAAAGTACGCCACAAATGCAGTTGGGCGGTCGGCTCTGCTGCAGCGAAAATCGTGCAGACAGCCGAAAAGGAAAAAGTGCACATGATAGTCATGGGCACACATGGTCACGGCGTACTCGGCCGGGCCCTGCTCGGCAGCGTTTCACAGCGCGTGATCAGCGACGCAAGTGTCCCCGTGCTACTTGTGAAGTGACCTGCCGGTGAAGTGAGTTCAGGCGTAAAGGTTCTTGTGCTGCTCGCGCAGCAGGTTTTTCTGGACCTTGCCCATGGTGTTTCGTGGCAGTTCATCAACCACAAAACATTGCTTGGGTATCTTGAAATTGGCCAGCTTTGACTTGAGGCTTGCCACAATCTGGCCCGGGTCAACAACAGCGCCCGGCTTTGAAGTTACGACGGCCACGCCCACTTCACCAAAGTCCGGGTGTGGCACACCCACCAGTGCGCTCTCGGCCACGCCAGGCATGTCGTTGATGTAGCCCTCAATTTCCGCCGGGTAGACGTTGTACCCCCCGCTAATGATGAGGTCCTTGCTACGGCCCACAATGACGATATAGCCCCGTTCGTCAATTTTTCCCACGTCGCCGGTTTTGAAGTAGCCGTCTGCCGTGAACTCCTCTTTTGTTTTTTCGGGCATGCGCCAATAGCCCTTGAAGACATTGGGGCCCTTGACCTGGATGCCGCCGATTTCGCCTGTGGGCATGGCCTGACCATCATCACCCTGAACGCGCAGGCTCACACCAGGCAAGGCAAAACCCACAGTACCACCTCGTCGCTCGTCGCCCTCGTAGGGATTTGAGGTCAGCATGGCCGTCTCGGACATGCCATACCGCTCCAGGATGGTGTGGCCGGTACGGTCTTTCCATTCGTTAAAGGTTTCAATCAGCAAGGGCGCAGACCCGGCGACGAACAGCCGCATGTTGCGGCAGGCCTGTTTGTCCAGCCCCGGTTCGGCCAGCAGCCGGACATAAAGCGTAGGCACGCCCATGAACACGGTCGCCTCCGGCAGCTTCCTGACGACCAGCTTCGGGTCAAACTTCGCCAGCCAGATCATCTTGCTGCCATTGATCAGGGCGCCGTGCAGTGCCACAAACAGGCCGTGCACATGAAAGATCGGCAGCGCATGAATCAGCACGTCACCGGGCTTCCAGCCCCAGTAGTCCTTGAGCACAAGCGCATTGCTCAACAGGTTACCGTGCGAGAGCATGGCACCCTTGCTTCGGCCCGTGGTACCACTGGTGTAGAGAATGGCCGCCATGTCGTCGGCGCTTTTGACAACTGCCACCTCGTGTTTGTCACTGCAATGTGCCGCACGCTCAAGCAGCGAGCCTGTGCGGTCATCGTCCAGGGTAAAAACATTGTGCGTACCGGCCTTGAAGGCGATCTTGCTGACCCAGCCGAAGTTCTTTTTGGAGCACACCACCACTGCCGGTTCGGCATTGCCGATGAAATACTCGATCTCTGCGCTCTGGTAGGCGGTATTGAGCGGCAGGAACACATACCCGGCCCTCAGGGTGGCCAGGTACAGCATCACCGCCTCAACAGACTTTTCGACCTGGACCGCTACCCGCGAGCCCGCCGGCAACTTCAGCGAAGTGAGCAGGTTGGCCATCATGGCCGTCGAACGCTCCAGGTCGCGCCATGAATAGTTCAGCCCCTCACCGGTTTCAATGGCGGCAGCATCAAGGTCAGATGGAAAGGCGGCACGCAGCGCGGCAAACAGGTTGTTGTTTTTCATGATTCAGGCAGTCAAAAAATAGTCAATTCAATCGGCGGTAGCCATTCAGGTGGCAAAACGCGCAGCACGTTTTTCAGTGAAGGCAGAAACCCCCTCCCGGTGCTCGGGCGAGTCTGCATAGGCGTAGGCATTCAGTGCAAGGTCATTCAGGCCCTGAGGATGTGCGCGCAAGGCGCGGAAAGTCTGCTTGTTAAGCCGTGCAGCAACTGGCGCGAGCGAAAGCATGCGGCTGACCAGCGCATCGGTCGTGGCTGGCAGCCCGGCATCGGCCACCACCATATTCAGAAAGCCCCTCAGCTTCATCTCAGACGCGTCGAGCACTGCCGCAGACAGCAAAAACTCACGTGCCGTCAACTCGCCCACCGCACCGATTACAAGTGCAGCCTCTCGCGGTGCCATGGGGAAACCCAGTTTCGCAATCGGTGCACCGAAGCGTGCGGACTCACCGGCGATGCGGATGTCGCAGCAACTGGAGATCTCAAGCCCTGCCCCCATGCAGTTGCCGCTGATCTGCGCCACGATGGGCACATCGCAATCAAGCATGGCCTGCAGGCCGCCCCAGACCTCGTTTTCATGAAAGTCACTCAGCGACTGCTCGGCAAAACGAAAGTCTATGTACTCTGAAATATCGCCGCCTGAGCAGAAATGCCCATCTTCACCACATACAAGTACACAGCGAATTCCAGTGTCCTGCTGAATGGAAATGAATGCCGTGCGCAGTTCAAGCCACATCGCACGCGACATGGCGTTGAACTTGCCGGGGTGGGAGAGCGTGACCCGCGCGAGCGGGCCCGAGATATTCAGGGAAACGGTGCCAGTCATTACAAAAATGCTTCTTTCAATATTCCCGGCAAGCAGAAGCCAAAACGCCCGCACCCGGCATGAAAAAGCATAACTTCAAATAAGTTATTCCAGTTTGGCGCCCGAGGCCTTGACCACGGCCGTCCAGCGCTTGACTTCACCGCTGACAAAAGCGCCAAACTGCACGGGTGTCAGGTTGCCGAATTCCGCGCCATTGCTTGCCCAGATGGCCTTGAGTTCGTCGGTGTTGGCCGCCTTGCGCAGGTCCTCCACAATGCGGCCCTGTACATCGGCGGGCGTGCCTTTGGGTGCCCACATGCCGTACCAGGTTGTCACGGTGTAATCAGGCAGACCCAGTTCGCCTGCGCATGGTACGTCGGGGAAAGCCGGATTACGTTTGGTGCCCGAGACCATCAATGCCTTGATGCGGCCACCCTTGATATGCGCGGCCGATGAACCCAGGCCGTCAAACATCATGTCGACATTGCCCGAGATCAAGTCCTGCAGGGCCGGGCCTGCGCCGCGATAAGGAATGTGCGTGATGAAAGTACGGGTCTGCTGCTTGAACAGCTCACCGGCCAGGTGATGCGAGGTGCCTGCACCGGCCGACCCATAGTTGTATTTGCCGGGGGACTTGCGCACTGCTTCAAGATACGTCTTGAAGTCTGCAAACGGCATGTTGCGCGGATTGACCACCAGCACCTGGGGCACATTGGCAAGAAGCGCCAGCGGCACGAAGTCTTTCTCGATGTCGTAATCGAGTTTGGGATACATTGAAGGCGCAATGGTGTGGTGTACGGCCCCCATGAAAAGCGTGTAGCCATCAGGCACAGCCTTGGCCGCAATGCTGGCACCCAGCGTGCCGCCTGCACCGCCGCGGTTGTCGATGATGAGCTGCTTGCCCGTCAGCTTGGCGAACTGCCCCGACAGCGGCCTGGCAAAAGCATCGGTTCCGCCGCCTGCCGGGAAAGGCACGATCACCGTCACCGGCTTGACCGGCCACCCCGACTGCGCATGGCTGCCCATTGAAAGCACCGCAAGGCTTGCAGCGCCCGCACGGAGTACATCACGCCTGTTACCCATCATGTCCATCTTGAAATTCATCTTTGTCTCCTGTCGTTATTAAAAGCAAATCGTCGGTCCGGCATGGACCACCCACACTCTTCAAATGTACAAATCCTCGATATCGCCCGCTACGGGGACTTTCCCCTGAGAAAGCATCAGTCTGTGCTTGTCCAGCCGCTTCAGGTCGTAGAGGTAATTGACCATCAGGCCATATGACTGTTTCACGCCTTTTGCAGATGGATCACCTGCCCAGTTCAGGCGCTCGACGCGTGCGCCATTGCCAAGGTGGAACTTCGCTACCGCATCCACGGGCTTGCCATCGTCCATGGCCTGGCCAAGATAGTGCGCAGCGCAACGCAGCAGCGTCAGGCGAACCGGTGATTTTTCAGGCAGCGCCAGGACATCGTCTGTCGCACCCAGGAAATGCCCGGCAGTTGGCGGCTCAAAACCCACAGCCCTGCCCAGCGCCGAGAGCGATTTTTCATCCAGCTTTTCAAGCATGGCCGACGCGTTTTTGTTCAGCCAGCTGCGGAAACCCGGTATCGGCGACAGCGTTGCAAAGGTCTTGAGCCTGGGAAATTCCTCCTTGAGGGTTTCAACCACACGCTTGATCAGGGAGTCGCCAAAACTCACACCCCTGAGCCCGCCCTGCGTGTTGCTGATGGAGTAAAAAATGGCTGTGGTCGCCTTGCCAAGATCTGCTGCATCTGCCGATTCGTCAAGCAGCGGCGTGATGCAGTCGGACATCTCGTCAACCAGCGCCACTTCCACAAAAATCAGCGGGTCATCCGGCAGGCGCGGGTGAAAGAACCCGTAACAGCGGCGGTCTGAATCCAGGCGGTTTTTCACATCCGACCAGCTCTTGATGTCGTGCACCGCCTCGTACTTGATAAGCTTTTCGATCAGCGACGCAGGTGAATCCCAGCTGATGCGGCGCAGGTCCAGAAAACCCACGTCAAACCAGGTCGAGAACATGTATTCCATCTCGACATCCAGTGCCTGCAGGCGCCTGTCGGCTTTCAGGTGCGGCAGCATGTCGGCGCGCAGGTCGACAAGGAAACGTATGCCTTCAGGAAAGGCACTGAAACGCTGCAGCAAACGCCGGCGCGGCGACACGGTTGCACGCCGGTAACGCACCTCGGCCACTGCCTCATCGGGCGTACCCACAGCGGCGGCAAATTGCGCCTGCGCCACTTTTGTTTTCTGCGCGTCGGCAACAAACTGCTCACTCATCAGCAGCCACATGTCGCGCCGCTCATTCGGCGCCGCCTTTGCATACCAGCCGGCCACACCCATGGCGCGCCGTCCGCCTTCGACCTCGCTCACACGCGGGTCAACGATGGCCTGCAACTCCTGCAGGGTGCGGCGCAAAACGCGCGGCGACAGGGCCTCTTCTTTTTGCCTCAGTGTGGCTTCAAGGCGTTCACGCGTGCTGCGGCCAGCAGGCACAGTATCCTGTGTTGCCGTTTTTTTGGTGGCAGGCTCAGCGCCACCTTTAGGCTGTTTTTTGTCGCCCGCCAGAAGCGAGACGCTGCGGTTAAGCCAGTCAGCGGCGGTCATGATGCAATCCTTGAAGGTTTCTGGCTGCGCGCCAACTCACGAAGGGCGTCACGCTGGCGCGTGAGGTGGGTACGCATGGCCGCCTCGGCACCTTCGCTGTCGCGGCTTTTAAGGGCAGCAAACACCGTCATGTGCTCGGACAGGCTTTGTGCCAGCCGCCCTTGCACACCCAGCGATTGCAGGCGCGAGAGCTTGAGTATCTTGCGCAGGTCGGCAATGGCCTGGGCCAGCCAGCGGTTGTTGGCAAGGGTGATGATGGCTTCGTGGATCAGGTAGTTGGTGGCGTAGTAATCGGTGATGCGACCTGCCTTGGCGTGCCCATTCAAACGGTCGTGCAGGATGGTGAGTTCAACCAGGTCGGCATCGGTCGCGTTGCGCGCGGCTTCGTAGGCACAGCGCCCTTCGAGCAGGGCAATTACGGGGAAGATATCGTCGAGGTCCTGCTCCGTCACCTCGTTGACAAAACAGCCGCGCCGCGGCTCATGGCGCAGCAGGCCCTCGGCCGTCAGCACCTTAAGCGCTTCACGCAGGGGTGTGCGGGAAATCTCCAGCCGTTCGCAGAGAGCCACTTCATCCAGAAAGCTGCCCGGCGCCAGCGTGCCCGCGAAGATCTCCTCACGCAGCGTGGCCGCGACTTCATGGTGCAGTGAGTTCTGGACTAGGCGCATGTTGTTTTGCTTTGCTGCTTCAGGACCTGTTGCGGGTTTGTGTTTTTGACTTGGTCTGACCTCAGCTTAACTGCACAAACCAATCATTATTTTAAGTAATTACCCGTAATTATGAGAATTCAGAGGCAAATTGCAAGCACTTTTTTGTCCTGCTATCTATTTGTGAGTGGGGTTGTCCATCTGCCATGTCTGCCATGTCTGCGCGTCGCTCCCGGCATATCGGCGCGAACATGCGTCGATGACGCAGTGCAAATAGTGTGCGAGTCAGAACAGCAGGACGACTGCCCTTGCTTCCATGGCCAGCCCCTGCCCCACCGGGCCCAGCTTTTCGGCGGTCTTGGCCTTGACGTTGACGCGGCTCACATCCAGGCCGAGCGCCCCGGCGATCTTTTCGCGCATGGCCGGAATGTGGGGCGCGAGTTTGGGCGCCTGGGCAATCACGGTGCTGTCGATGTTACCGATGCGCAGTCCGCGCTCTGCAAGCAGGCGCCCGGTTTCCTTGAGCAGTCCTATGGAATCAGACCCCTTGAAGCGCGCATCGGTATCAGGAAAGTGCGAGCCGATGTCCCCCAGCCCTGCTGCACCCAGCAAGGCATCGATGATGGCGTGGGCCAGCAGGTCTGCATCCGAATGCCCCAGCAAGCCGGTTGCGTGGGGAATCTCAACGCCGCCGATGATGAGCTTGCGACCCGGCACCAACGCGTGGGTGTCCCAGCCTTCGCCGATACGGATGTTGGGGAAATCTGGCGTGCTCATGGGTTTTCTTTCAGCTCTTCACAGCTTGGCGGCCTGTGAGGATGGCTTCAGCCAGCGCAAAGTCTTCGGGGTAAGTGACCTTGAAATTCTGCGCACTGCCTGCGACCAGCTTGGGGGACAGGCCGGCCAGCTCCATGGCACTGGATTCATCGGTCACTGCATCGCCCGCAGACTCCAGCGCGGCGATGAGCGCACCCAGGCGAAACATCTGCGGCGTCTGGGCCAGGAACTTGCCGGACCGGTCGACCGTGGCGGTGACACGGCCAAAAGCACCACTTTTGAGGGTGTCAGGCAGCGCCTGGGCGAGCAGGCCGCCCACCTCGTCATCGCCGCATGCGGCTATCAACGCGCTGATCTGCGCCGGGGTGATGAGGCAACGCGCCGCGTCATGCACCAGCACCCAATCGGTTGCCGTGGCACGGCCAAGCATCGCTTTCAGGCCATTGAGGACCGATGCAGCCCGGCTCGGACCGCCCTGCTTCAACAGTACTTCATTGGACGCGCCAAAGTCCGGGCAGGCGGCCATGAAGTTGTTGTCATCTGCAGAGATGACGACATAAAGCCCATCAAGTTGCTCACCCAATGCCCGGAAAGCTTCGATGGTGTGGCCCACCATCGCCTTGCCGTGAAGTGGACGGTATTGTTTGGGGCCCATATAGCCAGAAGCATTGCCCGCCCGGCTCCCATTCCCCGCACAGGGAATCAGGGCAAAAATGCGGGGTTTCTGGGGCGCTGTCGTCATGGTTTCATCATAGATTCTAAAATCAGGCCCTTCGCGTTCAATAAGCGCTTCACACCCCACTCATCACCGTTTGGGGTGTTTGTCATTGTTTGCCCGCTTTTGCAGCCTTCACAAGGCATCACCTGATTAACCGCCCTCATGGATTTACCAAAGCTCGTCACCGGAAAACGCCACACCCTGCCCCAGCCTGTCGGCTCGGCGGATGCATTGCTGCTTGCGAAGCTGGGGCTGCGTGAAAAAGCCGCCGGCAAGCTGACGGCGATCGTCACGTCAGACGCCACCACGGCACAGCGCCTGCTGGACGAGTTGAAGTTCTTCGCGCCCGACCTGCGTTGCGCGCTTTTCCCCGACTGGGAAACGCTGCCTTACGACACCTTCTCGCCGCACCAGGACCTGATCAGCGAACGGCTGGCGACGCTGTGGCGCATCTCCCAGCGCGACAAGGACACCGGCGCAGATGTGGTCATCGTGCCCGCCACCACCGCGCTGTACCGCCTCGCGCCGCCCAGCTTTCTGGCGGGCTACACCTTCGAGTTCAAGGTCAAGCAAAAGCTGGACGAAGCCCGCCTCAAAGCGCAGCTGACCCTGGCCGGCTACAGCCACGTCACGCAGGTCGTCAGCCCTGGCGAATACGCGGTACGCGGCGGTTTGATAGACCTTTTCCCCATGGGCTCGCTGGTGCCATTTCGCGTCGATTTGTTTGACGATGAGATCGACAGCATCCGCACCTTTGACCCGGACAGCCAGCGGTCGCTCTACCCCGTGCCCGAGGTGCGCCTGTTGCCGGGCCGCGAGTTCCCCATGGACGACGATGCGCGCGGCCGCTTTCGCAAACGCTGGCGTGAGCTGCTTGACGGCGACCCGACCAAAAGCCGCATCTACAAGGACATAGGCAACGGCGTGGCGACCGCAGGTATCGAGTACTACCTGCCACTGTTTTTCGAAGAGACGGCCACCGTCTTCGACTACCTCGGCAACGACGCGACGGTCGTGCTGCATGGCGACCTGGAGCCGGCCTTCCAGCGTTTCTGGCAGGACACCAAAGACCGTTACCGCCTGGTGCGCGATGCACCAGACCGCCCGGCCCTGCCGCCCGAGGCCCTGTTTCTGGATGCCGAGCAGTTCTACGCCCGCGCCAATCACTATGCACAACTGGCCCTGCGCGCGTCGGTGCAGGACGTGGCAGACAACGCGCAGTTCCAGAAGCTCGAAGAAATGGCCGTGGTGCGCAGCGCTGAAGACCCGCTGGTCAAGCTCAAGGCCCATATTCGCAACACGCCGCACCGCGTGCTCATGCTGGCTGAAAGCGATGGCCGGCGTGAAAGCCTGCTGGACTTTCTGCGCGCCAGCGGCGTCAGCCCGCCGGCCTTTGATTCGCTCGAAGACTTCCAGACCAGCACCGAAAAGCTGGGCATCGCCACCGCTGCGGTCGATGTTGGTTTCAGCTGGCTGGAAGGCGACATCGACTTCATCACCGAGACCGAACTTTTTGCCGCCGGCACCACGGTGCGCCGCCGCAACAAGAAGCAGGAGCAGGTCAGCGATGTCGAGGCGCTGATTAAAGACCTCTCAGAGCTCAACGTCGGCGACCCCGTCGTGCACAGCGCCCATGGCATTGGCCGCTACAAGGGCCTGATCAACATGGACCACGGCCAGGGGCCGAGCGAGTTCCTGCACCTGCAGTACGCCGATGACGCCACGCTTTATGTGCCGGTCAGCCAGTTGCACCAGATCAGCCGCTACACCGGCGTGAGCGCCGACGAGGCGCCGCTGCACCGCCTGGGCAGCGGCCAGTGGGAAAAAGCCAAACGCAAGGCCGCCGAGCAGGTGCGCGACTCTGCTGCCGAGCTGCTCAACATCTACGCCCGCCGCGCCGCGCGTGAAGGCCATGCCTTCCGCTATTCGCCGGGTGACTACGAAGCCTTTGCCAACGACTTCGGCTTTGACGAAACCGCCGACCAGCGCGCCGCCATCCACGCTGTCATCCAGGACATGATCAGCCCCCGCCCCATGGACAGGCTGGTTTGCGGCGACGTCGGCTTCGGCAAGACCGAAGTCGCCCTGCGCGCCGCCTTTATTGCGATTACCGGCGGCAAGCAGGTGGCGCTTCTGGCGCCGACCACGCTGCTGGCCGAGCAGCACTACCAGACGCTGGTGGACCGCTTCGCCAAATGGCCAGTGAAAGTGGCAGAAATGAGCCGTTTCAGATCCGGCAAGGAGATCACCGCAGCCATCAAGGGCCTGGGCGACGGCAGCGTGGACATCGTCGTCGGCACGCACAAGCTGCTGAGCCAGGACGTGAAATTTGAACGCCTGGGCCTGCTCATCATCGACGAAGAGCACCGCTTTGGCGTGCGCCACAAGGAGGCCATGAAGGCCATGCGCGCCGAGGTCGATGTGCTGACACTGACTGCCACGCCGATTCCGCGCACGCTGGGCATGGCACTGGAAGGCCTGCGCGACCTCAGCGTGATTGCCACCGCGCCCCAGCGGCGGCTGGCCATCAAGACCTTTGTGCGCAGCGAGAGCAACGGCGTGATCCGCGAGGCGGTGCTGCGTGAGCTCAAGCGCGGCGGTCAGGTTTACTTCCTGCACAACGAGGTTGAAACCATACAGAACCGGCGCGAAAAGCTCGAAGCCCTGCTGCCCGAGGCACGCATCGCGGTCGCCCACGGCCAGATGCCCGAGCGCGAGCTTGAAAAGGTCATGAAGGACTTCATCGCCCAGCGCTACAACCTGCTGCTGTGCTCGACGATTATTGAGACCGGCATCGACGTGCCGACCGCCAACACCATCGTCATGGCGCGGGCAGACAAGTTCGGCCTGGCGCAATTGCACCAGTTGCGCGGCCGGGTGGGCCGCAGCCATCACCAGGCCTATGCCTACCTGATGGTGCCCGACATCGAAGGCCTGACCAAGCAGGCCAGCCAGCGGCTCGAAGCCATCCAGCAGATGGAAGAGCTCGGCTCGGGCTTTTACCTGGCCATGCATGACCTGGAGATTCGCGGCACCGGCGAGGTGTTGGGCGAGAACCAGTCCGGCAACATGATGGAGATCGGCTTTCAGCTCTACAACGAGATGCTGAGCGAGGCCGTGGCCGCGCTCAAGGCTGGCCGCGAGCCGGATCTGCTCAGCCCGCTCAACGTCACGACCGAGATCAACCTGCACGCCCCCGCCCTGCTGCCCAACGACTACTGCGGCGATGTGCACCTGCGGCTGAGTTTCTACAAAAAGCTGGCGACGGCCAAAACCACCGACCAGGTCGATGCGCTGCTGGAGGAAATCGTCGACCGCTTCGGTAAGCTGCCGGCGCAGGCCCAGACGCTGATCGACGTGCACCGGCTGCGGGTGATCGCCAAACCCTACGGCGTGGTCAAGGTCGATGCGGCGCCGGGCGTCATCAACATCACCTTCAGGAAAGACCCGCCCATCGATTCGATGGCGATCATGCATCTCATCCAGAAGAACCGGCACATCAAGCTGGCCGGCAACGACAAACTGCGCATCGAACGCGAGTTGCCAGAGCCGAAGGACCGGGCGCAGATGGTGCGGGACGTGCTGCGCAGCCTGGGGCAGCCCAAGGTGGAGACGGCAGCGGCCTGATGCGTGGAGTTATCAACAGGTTTTTACTATTAATTTCGTAGCTGCTCACGCTAGTATCTATTGGCCTGCAGCCGTTTTAATGCCTGAAAATGGCCTGCTTTTGCTTAATTTTTAAGCAAATTTTATTTCGCAAGCTCACTCAAATCGGCATATGCCGAGGCATATGCTAAAGTTGAGCATCTGGAATCAAGGGAGCACAACATGAACAATTCACCCCCCATCGGCTCTGAAAACCTGCCCGCCTATGCTGCCGATACCGGCGCCCGCCATGTCAGGCTGTTCAAAAACGGCGCCAACCAGGCTGTTCGCATCCCCAAGGAGTTCGAACTGCCCGGCAAGGACGCCGTGATGCGGCGTGAGGGCAACCGGCTGATCATTGAGGTTCCGGAAAAGCCAGCTCGCGGCACCGTTGCCGCTCTTATCGCGGCGCTGGATAGCATGAAAGGCTGGGAGCCGGTACTCGAAGAGTTCCCGGATGTGGATGCGGGCATGCTGCCGCTGGACGATATCGAGCTATGAGTTCGCGCTACCTGCTGGATACCAACATCATTTCCCACATGATGCGCGAGATCGACGGCACAGCAAGCCGCAAATTCAGGGAGGTTGGGTCGGATGAAAAGGCCCACTCCATCTATACCAGCGTGGTCGTTGACTGCGAACTGCAGTTCGGTCTCAAGCGCAAATCCAATGAACGCCTTAGCCGTGCCTATGAGCGCATCATCGCAGCGGTTGAAGTGCTGCCGCTGGATAGTGAGATCGTCCCCCACTACGCCAAGCTCAGGACCGAACTGGAAGCCGGGGGCACGCCGATAGGCCCGAACGATGCCCTTATAGCCGCCCATGCCCTTGCACTGGACGCCATCCTGGTCAGTGCTGATACCGAATTCAAACGCATTCCCGGCCTGAAACTCGAAAACTGGCTCGAGGCGGCCTCGCTCTGAGCATCAAAACCGTATCCCGAATCGCATGACTCCCACAGAAATCTCCCCCGGCCTCGTCCTCAACGTCTCTACGCCAGACCTCAAACTCAGCGACTTCAAGCTGATCGCCTTTGACATGGACTCGACGCTCATCAACATCGAGTGCATCGACGAGATCGCCGATGCAGCCGGCCTGAAGGCCGAAGTGGCCGCCATCACCGAAGCCACCATGCGCGGCGAAATCACTGACTTCAAGGAAAGCCTGCGCCGTCGCGTGGCACTGCTCAAGGGCGTCAGCGTCGCAAGCATGAACGAGGTCTACCAGCACCGCCTCAAGCTCAACCCTGGCGCGGCCGAGCTGGTGAATGCCTGCAAGCAAGCCGGCATGAAGGTTCTGCTGGTCAGCGGCGGTTTCACCTTCTTTGCCGACCGCGTGCAGGCTGAACTGGGCATCGACTACATCCGCGCCAACGTACTGGAGGTCGAGAACGGCCTGCTCACCGGCAAAACCGTGGACCAGCCCTGGGGCGACATCTGCGACGGGGCGGAAAAGAAAAAGATGCTGATCGAGACCTGCGCCCAGCTCGGCATCAACCCGCTGCAGGCGATTGCCGTGGGCGACGGTGCCAATGACCTGCCCATGATGGGCGTGGCGGGCCTGTCGGTCGCCTACCATGCCAAACCCAAAGTACGTGAGCAAGCCATGGTCGCCATCAATGAAGGCGGGCTGGACCGTTTGCTGGAACTGCTGAAGTAAATCCGCAGGCGGCGGAACCCGGCGGCCGCACGAGACACCAACAAGCAAGAGACACAAGAAAGACAAGCCGAGACAATGCCCGTTTTCAAGCGATTCGAGAGACTTCTTCACGCCTACCCCGAAGCCGAACCAGCACCCGTCCCCAAGGGTTTTGTCGCGTTTCTCTGGGCGTGTACCGCCGGTGCGCGAGCTTACATCCTAGCGCTGGGCATCCTGTCGGCTGCGATGGCTGCCTTTGACGCACTGCTCTTCGCGATGCTGGGCCGCATCATTGACTGGCTGGGCAAGACGCAGCCCGGCAGCCTGTGGGCCGAACAGGGCAGCGTGCTGAAGGTGCTGGCCGGCATTGTGCTCGCCAGCATATTGGTCGTGGCGCTGCAAACCATCGTCAAGCACCAGACGCTGGCCATCAACTTCCCCATGCGCCTGCGCTGGAACTTTCACCGCCTCATGCTGGGCCAGAGCATGGCCTTCTATCAGGACGAATTTGCCGGGCGGCTGACGACCAAGGTGATGCAGACCGCGCTGGCCGTACGCGACACCCTGTTTGTGCTGGCCGATGTGCTGGTGGCCATGGGCGTGTACGTGGCGACCATGACGGTGCTGGCCGGTGCCTTTGATGCCAAGCTGGTGCTGCCGTTTTTGGTCTGGCTGGCGCTCTACATCGCCTCGCTGGCGTGGTTTGTGCCGCGGCTGGGCAAGATCAGCAAGTCGCAGGCCGATGCGCGCTCCATGATGACGGGCCGCATCACCGACGCGTACTCCAACATCATGACGGTCAAGCTGTTCTCGCACACGCACCGCGAAGCCGCCTTTGCACGCTCGGCCATGCAGGAGTTTTTGAAAACCGGCTACAGCCAGATGCGGCTGGTCAGTGCGTTTGAAACCGTCAATCACGCGCTGAGCATGGGGCTGATCCTCGGCATGGCGGGCACCTCGCTGTGGCTGTGGGACCAGGGCCAGGTCGGCGCGGGCGCAGTTGCAGCGGCGACCGCCATGGCACTGCGCCTGCAAGGCATGTCGCACTGGATCATGTGGGAGACCACCAGCCTGTTTGAAAGCGTGGGCACCGTGCAGGACGGCATCAACACGCTGTCGCGGCCACGCGCCATCGTCGATGCGCCCAATGCCAGCAAGCTACAGGTGCCCAAAGGCGAAGTCCGCTTTGACAATGTGAGCTTCAGCTACGGCAAGAACAAGCCCGTCATTGATGGCCTGTCGCTCACCGTCAAGCCCGGTGAAAAAATCGGCCTGGTCGGGCGCTCGGGTGCCGGCAAGTCAACGCTCGTCAACCTGCTGCTGCGCTTTCACGACATTGACAGCGGCCGCATCACCATCGACGGGCAAGACATTTCCCTCGTCACGCAGGACAGCCTGCGCAGCCACATCGGCATGGTGACGCAGGATACCTCGCTGCTGCACCGCTCGGTGCGCGACAACATCACCTACAGCCGGCCTGACGCCAGCGACAAAGACATGCTGGCAGCCGCAGAGCGCGCCGAGGCGCATCACTTCATAGGCGGTTTGAGCGACCTGCATGGCCGCACCGGTTTTGATGCGCACGTTGGCGAGCGTGGCGTGAAGCTCTCGGGCGGCCAGCGCCAGCGCATTGCGATTGCCCGCGTCATGCTGAAAGACGCGCCCATCCTGCTGCTCGATGAGGCCACCAGTGCGCTCGACTCTGAAGTCGAAGCCGCCATCCAGAGCAGCCTGGACACGCTCATGAAAGGCAAGACCGTGATTGCGATTGCACACCGGCTCTCGACCATCGCGGCGATGGACAGGCTCATCGTGCTGGATCAGGGCCGCATCGTCGAAGAAGGCGACCACCACACGCTGCTGGCCAATGGCGGCCTGTATGCAAGACTGTGGTCACACCAGAGCGGCGGCTTTCTCGCTGACCAGAACGGCTCAGACGACCCGGCGAGTCTTGACCAGATGGCGGCCTGACAAAGCCGGGCTTGCTGGAAACTGTCACCGTGACATCCATGCCCGTAACGGACCAGCAGATTCGCGATGCCATCACCGGCCTGCTCAAGAACCGGCAGCCGCCCGCGACCATCTGCCCGTCAGAGGCAGCCCGGGCGTTGGCCCCTGATGACTGGCGACCTTTGATGCCACAGGTGCGGGCCGTGGCTATCGACATGGCGGAGAGCGGCGTACTGCACATCCGCCAGCGCGGCAAAACCGTGAAGCCCGATGAGCCAATTCGGGGGCCGATACGGTTGGGGCGATAAATTACCGACAGTGACCCCCATGCAACGTCCGATTTGGGCCCAAAGCGGACATCAACCTAGCGCAGGTATAGAGGATAAACAACTGGAATTGCTGCAGCTACCATCAAAAACGCAGCACTCCACCACGAGGGGGTAAACGATGGCAAGCCATCTTTGATAAAGAACATAAAAATTACAAGTGGCCAACCTATACACAACGCTATTGCTACCTCAACTGATTTGCCGAATGGTGGAGACAGGTCAAAAAAACATATCGTCAGCCCTGTGGCGGCATAGGCGAAAGCGCAAGCTAAAACCACCCATCCTTGCGGAGTAGATAGCAAAGGGCCGCGAAGTAAAGCCGACAAAGGTTGAGTTGAATAATCCATTTCCAAACCGGTTAGTTTGCTGTCACTCGAAGTTCCGCTTCTGGCCGATAGCTGCCATCTTACTTAGGTCCGCTTGGGCCCAAAGCGGACATCACGTTGGTAGGTCACACATTGAATGCAAATATGGTTCCTAGGAGGAGTGCGGCGACAAGCAAAAAAAACAAGCCCTTCCGGGTTCGAGGAGGGAAGTGCCGAACGAAGAACAGGATGAATGGCACTGCGCAGGCAATTGCAAACAACCCAAAACAGATAGCGTACGGCCCCGTTAAAAAAAATTCTTTCCCAGATCGAGTTCGCCCACTGGACATACCGTTAATGACCGTAAGAAGACCCACGGCAGCAAATGTTACTGCGCCCAGGAACGCTAAAAATGCAGTGACGGCCTGCGCTCCGAACCTTTGCGACGATTGCAATGAATCGAGTTGGATGTCGTTATCTAACGGAGCTTTGGCTGATAGCTCGCGTTCCACGTACGTCGCGTAGTCTCCAGATTTGACGTTAGTATCCAAGGTCCACTCCCGATGTCCGCTTCTGGCCGAAAGCGGCCATCGTACCCGACTCGATTAGCTAGAAAATAGCGACCACCTATCTGATCCGGCAGTCCTATTTTCTAAATTTGGCACCGAGAATCTCAAGCCGAAGGCAGCCGGACCGTAAACCGTGTGCCCTGCCCCGGCGTACTGGTTACATCAATCGTGCCGCCATGCACATCGACCGCGTTCTTCACTATCGCCAACCCGAGCCCGGTACCCTGAATCGCGCCGACGTTGCTGGCGCGGTGAAAGGATTCAAACAGGTGGCTGATCTCATCTGCCGGAATACCTATGCCCTGGTCGGACACTTCAAACACCGTGATGCCCTGCCCGACTGACACATCAAACCGAACCTCGCCACCTTCGGGTGAGTACTTGATGGCGTTGGACAGCAGGTTGCTGAAGATGTGCCTGAGTAGTTTTTCGTCATAGGTCCCATGGCTCACCTCCCCGGCAAAGTGCAGTTTGACCTTGCACAGGGTTGGCGCTTGCTGGCGGCAGGCCTCTTCAACCAGCTCTTCGCACAGCGGCTTCAGATCCAGCGGCCTCGGCAAAAACTCCAGCATCTGTGCGTCTGCCTTGCCAATCAGCAGCACGCGGTCCAGCATGCGCATCATGCGGTGCACGCCGGCTGAAATGCTCTCAAGAATCTCGGCCTTTTCAGACTCGGGCAGGCGGTCACCGTAATGTTTGAGCAACTCCTGCGCCGACAAAATGCTCGACAGCGGCGTGCGGAACTCATGGCTGGTCATGGCCACGAAGCGGCTACGCAACTCATTGAGCTCACGTTGCTGCTCCAGCGCCTCGCGCGTGTCCTCTTCAGATTTCTTCCGTTCGGTGATGTCCAGAAAGGTCCAGATCACGCCGGCTTCGGGGTCGTTGGGTTTGATGCAGCTGCCGCCTATCTGCACCCAGAAGAGTTCGCCGTTGCGCCGCTTGAGCTGGCGTTCCGCCGTGTGCGTGCTGTGGTCGGCCAGTGCAGCGCGGGCTTCACGCCCGAACTGCATCCAGTCCTCATGGCTGAGGTGATAGGCCTCTGACGACTTGCCTATCATTTCCTCTCGCGCGTAACCCATCATCTGGGCGAACTTCTCGTTGACCCACTCATGGCGGCGCATCACTGACAGCACAATGCCGACCAGCGCGCTGTTGAGGATGGCTTCCCGCTCTGACGAAGTCTTGAGCAGCGCGGCTTCAAGCTCCTTGCGCCGGGTGATGTTGGTCATGACCCACACCGTGCCCTGGCCGAGGTCGCGCGTGACCACCGCCTTGCCCGACAGCGATACCCAGATTAAAGTGCCGTTGGCCTGGCGCACCTGAATTTCCGTTTCGTAGACCTCACCTCTGGCAATGCAGGCCGCTACTTCACCGCCCACACGCAAATACTCTTCCCGCGACTGGTAGAAGGGCTCCATCGTAGTCACGTCCTTGTCGGTGGACGCAAAAATATCCATCATGGCCTGGTTGGCCCAGCGAAAGCGACCGTCCGGCGAGAGAAAAACAATACCGACGATGGAGGTCTGCAAAATGGTTTCGCGCTCCTGCAATACGGTGCGGTAGCGCTCCTGCGATTCGCGCAGTGCCTCGACCATGGCGTGGTCTACCTGGCTCCTGGCCTGCGCCTGTTCTTTCTCTGTAATGGCCACATTGATGCGGTTGCCCAGGCCGAAAGACAGCAGCACCATCTCCAGCGCCGAACCCACCATCAGGGCATTGGCCGTCAGTGCGTTCGAAGGCAGCAGGCCCATGTTGTGCGCAGCAAGCACTGCAACGCCGAGCAGCAGCAATGCCCACGCGACCAGAAAGTAACGCGCACCGGGGTGATTTCTTCTCACGCTGAGAATACCCACGACCACAAGCGTTGAAACCGTGAGGATGGCCAACACCGTCACCATCCAGACCGACACCACATAGGGCAGCGACAGCGCAGCGGCCACCGTCAGCACCCACAGCGCAACCTCTGCCTGCAGCACCCTGTCGAGCAGCGGCATGGTGCTCTTGCTCGACAGGAAGTCCCGCGCAAACAGAATGCCGAAAACGCCGGTCGCTGCATTGCTGGCCGAGATGGAAACCATGATCCACCAGGGCCATTGCGGCCACAAAAACTGCGCGCCCATGCCGGTCAGCGAGGCCTGCGAAACGGCAATCCAGGCGACAAAGACCACGTAATAGAGATAGACCCGGTCGCGCAGCGACACGAACAGCAGCAGGTTGTAGAGAAACAGGCCCACCAGCATGCCGAAATAAAGGCTGAGCACGGAATACTCAAGCTGGTCATGCGCCCACAGCGCCGCGGGCTGCCAAAGGCGAACAGGTGCGGCGACAGTCCCCTCGGACGTCACCCGCAGGTAGACCGTGTTGGCCTGCCCGGGCTGCAGGGTCACAGGCAGCACGTGGTTGCGATGCGGTATCTTGCGCTCGGCAAACGACAGCAGGTCACCGCCAGCTTGCCGGTCGAAGCCGCCGTCAGGCCTTGCGATGTAAAGCTCAAGATGATCAAGCGGCGGATACGCCACCTCGAAAAGCCACTGGGCTGGGGCGTCTGGCTGCAGGTCAAGCGACAGGCGCAGCCAGAAAGCTGAATGGGTCAGTCCGAAATTCGTCGCCGTAGCACCCGCCTTGACAGGCACAAACTGCGCCTGTGCCGCAGGCTTGACAACCTCATCAAAGCCGAGCCTGGCGCCCTTGTCTTCAAACACCATGAAGGCGCTGGAGAGCACATAGCGGTCCGCCTTGCCGATGACGACATGACCAGCCGTGCTGGTCTGCGCACGTACCGGATGGGCAAGGCAAAGGCCAGCCAGCAGCAGTAAAAGGCACCGAAACCACCATGCAAGGTAGGGCTGCATTGCATTCTCCCCCCGGGAAGCCACAACACAAACAGCATGCAGGAGTCGGGGGAAGGTGGGCATATGGCAGTTTTTATGGGACCTCGCGCATTATGAACGCCCCCTGCCAGAACACAGTTTCAGGGTGGGAAGCGCAGCTCCACATGCCCTGGGGCATGGCTCAGGCCCACCCCCTGGGCTTCTGCCAGCGCCTCAACATCGTCCCATCCGAGCTTTCGGTAAGCGGGTGCGTTGCCGGCCATCATCGCTTCGCCGGCCGAAGGAGCAACACGGATATCCAGCAGGATTGCCGAACCCGAAGATGCGGCGGTCAACACCACCTCTGAAGGGCCGTCGCACTCATCTGTAAGCGCAAGCAGGCTGGCCATGAACACGCCACGCAGGCTGCTGAGCAACACCTTGCCTTCGGCGTTTTCAGTCTCGTTGACAAGATTGATGCCGCGGAAAGACATTTCGGTCGCCACCAGGCCGAGCGATTCCGCCACACAGGTGTTCAGGGCTGCAGGCGCGTCCTCCCTTGGTGCAAGCCAGGTCATCAGGCCCATGCACGACGTGGACGCCTCACGGGCGAGGGTGTTGATGGCGCTGCTGTTCTTGACCAGCGCCACCATGTCGGGCTCGGGTTTTTGCAGGCGCTTTTCAAGCATGGCAGCCATCATGCTGACGGGCTGCAGGGCACCGGCCATGTCATGCCTCAGCGCAGGCGCCATACGCCTGAGCAATGCATAACGTGCGGCTTCAGCAAGGCGTTCCTTCAGAACTTCGGGCGAGTGATTCATGCGTGTTCCTGCAGGCATTTCATGAGCTGGTCGTAATCCACGGGCTTGACAAGGTGATGGTCAAACCCGGCCTGGCCTGCCCTGTCCTTGTCGGCGGTCTGGCCCCAGCCCGTCAAAGCGATAAGCGTCATGTCTTTGCCGCCCTGTTGCTGCCTGATCATGCGGGCGGCGTCGTAACCGTCCATTCCAGGCATGCCGATGTCCATCACGATGATGTCAGGCCGGATACGTTCTGCGGCTTCTACTGCGGCCACACCGTCATACACCGCCTTGACATCAAAACCGTCCATGCCCAGGAGGGCTTCCAGTGTGTCGGCCGCGTCGACGTTGTCGTCGACCACCAGGATTTTTCGCGTTGTGAGTTCTTTCATCATCTCTGAATCCATTTTTTCCTGCTGTACGGATGGCAGTGTTTCTTCAACCACAACGGGCAAGGTCAATACAAATTCGCTGCCCTTGCCAAGGCCAGCACTTGTCGCGTGCAGGGTACCACCATGCATTTCTGCAAACTGCCGAGCCAGGCTGAGGCCAATACCCAAACCCGTTGGCGCCTCGCCTGGCACGGGTGTCTGTGCAAACAGCTCGAATATACGGGCTATTGAAGCAGCCTCCAGTCCGATGCCGTTATCGCGCACGCGAAAAGTCACCGTGTTTGCGCTGACATCTGCCGCCAGCACGATGTGCCCGCCGGCAGGCGTGAACTTGGCTGCGTTGACGAGAAGATTGGCCACACTTTGTACCAGGCGGGCATGGTCGGCAACCAGGACATGGTCCGTTTCCAGAGGGATGACTTCGAGCCGGTGGCCCTTGTTGTCCATGGCCGAACCCGAAATCTCGACCGCGTGGTTGATCACCGACTGCAGGGATATATGGCCAGTCTTGAGAACAACCTTGCCACTGGTGATGCGGGCCACGTCAAGCAGGTCATCCACCAGGCGGGTCAAATGAGTCACCTGCCGGTTCACAACGCTGCGCAGCTGGGTGACCTGGACGGAATCCGGGTGCAGGTGCTGCAGGATGCCCATGGAGGTTCGTATGGGTGCCAGCGGATTGCGCAATTCGTGGGCCAGGGTTGCCAGGAATTCATCCTTGCGCTGGTCCGCATCACGCACCTGATATTGCCTTTCACGGGCGCGAATGGCGGTGCGGGCGGCAGCGATCAGTGCAATGGTACGTACGGGACGCTCAAGCAAGGTGACATTACCGAGGTTCTCGACGGCGCGCTGCACGTCTACGGAATCCGCCCCGCTGCGTGTGAGTAAAAGTATGGGAATATCCGACCACGTCGGCTGGGCGGTGACGTATTCTCCAAGCGGTCTGAGTGCCATACCGCTGATGGCCTCCTCCACCAAAAGCAGCGCGCCTGCACCCCTTGAGAGTTGCTCAAGCAGATCAGCCGGTGAAGCGGTGATGACACAATCCAGGCCGACCGACTCGAACACCTTTGCTGTCAGGCTTGCATCCTGACCCGTGGGCGCGCAAATAACGATGCGTCGCTCCATCTATTTGATCCCGGCGTCGTCATTCGCAGAATTGCTGTTTCCAATATAAACCGGCACGCCGGTAAGAATGCCACGGAAGCCCCGCAGGATTTCGCCCACATGTATACCCTCGTTGTCCATTGAGAACTGGCGGATTGTGCGCTCGTGAAGGCTGCCGCGCTTCTTGAAGACCGAGACGGCCTGCTTGACCTCACCGTCGTGCTCGAAATAACGCAGCATCAACACGTTGTCCGCAAGATAACTCGCATCAACCGTGGTGGACATCGCGCCGCCCAGCATTCCCTGCTGCACACCGATGAGGATGGTGACCACGCCGCGCTGTCCAAGATAAGTGAGCAGTTCGTGCAAATGTGTGGTGAGAAACCGCTCATTGGGCATGGCATTGAGGTAACCATTGACGCTGTCAATGACGACGACCCTTGCACCATCATCAGCTGACTTGCAGACCGCAGTCGCAAATTCGCCCGGCGAGAGTTCTGCCGGGTCAATTTGCCTGATGGTCAGCAGGCCGCTGTCGTGATGTGCGCGTACATCCATACCCAGTCCGTCGGCGCGATTGAGGAGATTGTTCGCTGCCTCTTCGAACAGGAACATGGCACTTCGCTGCCCCCGCTGGCCGGCTGCCGACACAAAAAGGCTGGCCAACGATGTCTTGCCGGTTCCCGGGGGGCCGGCAATCAGGGTGCTGGAACCTTCTTCGAGTCCGCCTCCCAGAAGCGCATCGAGCTGGGGGAGATTGCTTGTAAGCTGATGCCGCTTCGCCATCACGCGTGACTCTGCGGCGATCAGGCGTGGATAGACGACCAGCCCGCCATAGCGGATGTCGTAATCATGCATGCCTCCGCGAAATGCGCGGCCACGGTACTTGACGACCCTGACCCGCCGACGCTCGGCCCCGTATTCCTGAACCGACTGCTCCAGCGTGATCACCCCGTGCGCAATGCTCCGGACCTGCAGGTCTATGCCCGCTGCGGTGCGATCATCAAGCAGCATGACGGTACAGGCGCGGCTGGCGAAAAACTGCTTGAGCGCCAGCACCTGTCGGCGATACCGCAGTGGCGTATCCGCAAGCAACTGCAGTTCGGACAATGAATCGAGCACAACCCGGGTGGGTTTGCGCTGCTCAATGGCGGCCAGAATCATCTGTGTGGTTGTACCCATCTCTACTTCCGACGGATGGAACATGGTGTACTGGGCTTCGGGCTTGAGCAGGTTTTCCGAAGGCAGTACTTCGTGTACGTGGATGCCATCCATGGACCAGCCATGTGACTCCGCCACACCGCTGAGCTCGGCCGCTGTTTCAGCGAGTGTGATGTAGACCACCGATTCACCAGCCCTGGCACCTTCAACGAGAAACTGCATGCCTGTGGTGGTCTTGCCAGTGCCCGGCTCCCCCTCGATCAGGTAGATGCGCCCGGTTGTCAATCCGCCCCCGAGGATGTCGTCAAGGCCTTCAACACCTGTGGACAGAAGCTCTTCTTTGTTCTTTTGCTGGATATTCTGGTTGGTCATGCGTTACCAATATCTGGTTTCTTTTAATGGATGGCAGCCACATGCAACTTTCGGATGAAGACACAAAAAGAGGCGTGTAACGGTTCCGATTATTAACAACGCAATACCAAAATCACGGGTTACCCGGGCGGGCAGGCGCGTCGGAAACTCCAGAATCAGGATGTAGGACAACGCTGACGCATCACTCCTCCCCAGGCACTCCTCAGGCACTCCTCAGGC
The DNA here is from genome assembly GCA_965228025.1 of Polaromonas sp. Classification (GTDB taxonomy): domain Bacteria; phylum Pseudomonadota; class Gammaproteobacteria; order Burkholderiales; family Burkholderiaceae_C; genus Polaromonas. The sequence continues at coordinate 66,139 of CBDDGX010000024.1, forward strand.
ACGCTTCAGGCAACAAACGACTGGAGCAGCCTTGTGTCGAAATGCGCACTTATGTAGTCGGCAAGCCCGTCAAACACACTGTCAAGCGTGGCAGCAGAAGCACCGAACAGGGCTTTCAAAATGGTGGGGTCTTCGAACATGCCATGCAGGTAAATCCCCAGGACATTGCCCGCATGGTTTTGCCACGCGAGCCCACCTGGCATGACGGCTACAGCGTCGCCAGCCGCAGCCATGTCCGCGCGGGCAGAGGTCTGCCCATGGTGAATCTCGTAACCCTGCACCTGGACACCCGACAGTGCCGCCCACGGCCCCCGTAGTGCCTCGAACCGGGCATGACTGCGCTGCAAGGTTTTGTTTTCCTCGAACACTGTCACCAACGACAGCAGCCCCAGACCCGGCCCGTTGCCGTCAATGCCATGCGGGTCTATCAAGGCCTCACCCAGCATCTGAAGGCCGCCGCACACGCCCAGCACCATGCCCCCCGAACCCGCATGCGCAGCGATGGCCTGGTCAAGACCCTGCGTACGTAGCCAGGCGAGGTCGCTGCTGGTGTGCTTGGACCCCGGCAGGACGACCCAGTCGGTCGCCGCTAGTCCTGCGAGATCGGACGGGTTTCGCGCCCACAACAGCCGGACACCCGGAATATTTTTCAGCGGCTGGAACTCGTCAAGATTGCTCAGGCGCGGATAGGCAATAACCGCAATCGTTCTGGTGATCGCGCCGGTAGCCCGGCTGCGGTCGTCAAACACACCGTCTTCTTCAGGCAGCCCGTGCTGCCACCACATGGGCAGTGTTGCGACCGTCGGCACACCGGTCAGGTCCTGCAGCATCTGCGGACCGGGTGCCAGCAGGTTCGCATCACCGCGAAACTTGTTGAGCACAAAACCCCTGATCAGCTTTTGCTCCGCAGCATCAAGCATGGCCCAGGTGCCGTAAAGGTGTGCAAACGCACCACCACGGTCAATGTCAGTGACCAGCAGGCATGCGGCATTGGCATGAAGCGCCACGCGCATGTTGACGATGTCGCTGGCTTTCAGGTTGATCTCGGCAGGGGATCCCGCGCCCTCCATGACCACGACATCGTTTTCGTCAAGCAACTCGTCCAGGGCCTGCGCCACCACCGGCCAGACCGATGCGCTGCGGCCGCGCCACTCCATGCGCGACAGTTCAGCATTGACCTGACCCATCAGGATGACCTGGCTTTGGGTGTCTTTCTCGGGCTTGAGCAGCAAGGGGTTCATGCGCACATCCGGGACGACCCGTGCTGCCAGCGCCTGGAAATACTGCGCGCTGCCGATTTCGCCACCCGTGACAACACGGGCGTTATTGCTCATGTTCTGGGCCTTGAAAGGCGCGACCTTCAGGCCCTGCCTTGCGTAGTAGCGGCAAAGCGCCGTCGTCAGCCAGCTTTTTCCTGCGCCGCTGGTGGTGCCCAGCACCATGACACTTTTTGCACTCATGCGGTTTTTCCGGTAATGGCTTGCCACGCATTGTGCAGTGCATGCTGTGCTTCGGGCGACTGCACACTGACGCGCACCCCGCCCGGCAGTCCGAATGAGGTGGTATCGCGCACTTTGATGCCGTACTCTCGCAAGCTGCCCAGAACATCTGTCAGCGACCAGCCGTCAGGCAATGCTGGCTGCGCGCAAAAGAAATTTGCCTGACTGTCCTCGCAACGCCAGCCCATGGTCTCGCACATGGCAAGTTGCCTGGTTTTCCACTGGCGCAGGATATGAAGGCTGCCCGCCAGCCAGGCCTGTACTTCCGGCTGCGTCCAGGCCTGCAGCATCGCCACCCCATGGCTTCCCACCGGCCAGGACGGGCATAGAGCTTCCATGGCTTGAACGTCGACATCCGAGTCAAGCGGTGCAATCGCATAGGCTGCCCGCACACCCGTCAGGCCCAGCGCCTTGTTGGGTGTCCAGAGCTGCCAGGCGGATTGCAGCCGGGTTTTCGTAAGCGCCAGGGCACCTTCAAGCCGCAAGGGTTCGTATGCGCGGTCGAGCACCAGGATATCGCCGTGCGCTTTGGTAGTCACGAGGCTCTGCAGGCGTTCATCGACAAGCCCCTGTGGGCTGGAAGGATCGCACCCCCAGCGCAAAGGGGCGTCCGCTTCTGCACCGACAGGTTCCATCTCACAGGCTCTGGCGGCCTGCGCATAGTCCCCATAACCATGAAGGGGCAGTGACACCGACCTGCCACCACGCCGGGCTACCAGCGCTGTGATTCGAAAAATAAATTCACTCGCACTGGCTGCAAGAACAATCCGATGTGCATCGACCTGATGAAAGCCGGCCAGTTGCTGACGCAGTCCGGTATAGGCGGCATCCGGATACTGCCTGGGGTCTGCCTGTTCAACGACCGCCAGCGCGTGCGGCGAGGGCCCGCATGCATTGCTGTTGGTAGAAAAATCATGCGTCGGAACACCGGCCTGATCGGGACCACCGTGAATGCGCATATGAGGATGTCCCGATTTCATTGAAGAAATGCCGGCAATGCCGCCAGAAGAGCAACCAGCAGCACAGACCAGGCAATGATCGCGAGAACCCTTGAGGCCAACGCCACGGCCAGGCCAACATCTGCCGTCACTGGCAATCGCCCAGAAGCGTTAAGTGCATAAACACCGGGCTTGCGCAGGCAGGTATCCAGCGCCAACGCCATGGCGGCCATAGGCCAGCCACTGTTGGGCGACGGCGTTTTGCGGGCTTCAGCGCGTAACTTCGTGAAGAAGGTCAAGTCCCGCGCCGCGATCATCAGCAAGAATGCTGTGATGCGTGCCGGCAACCACGACAAGACATCATCTGCCCAGGCTGCCCACTTGCCAGCCCATTCCCACTGCACACCGTTCCTGAAGCCGCGATAGCCCCACATCGCGTCGGCGGTATTCGCAAACCGGTAAATGGCCGCACCGGGCAATCCGAATAATAAAAACCAGAAGACAGGCGCGACGACGGAGTCGTTCAGGTTTTCGGCCAGCGATTCAATCGCACTTTCAAGCACTTCGCTTTCTCCCAGCTGTGATGTGTCGCGGCTGACCAGCATCGACAGTCTTGCCCGGCCAGCCTCAAGCGACTGCTGCAATGCAGACGCCACGGCCAGTGTCTCGCTGCGGAGCATGCGCCACGACAGCATTGTTTTGAGAAGCCACGACAACAGGCCCAGCAGCACGAGGACTGAAACCGCGTTAACAGGCCCGCGGCCAAAAGCAACCGCCGCTACTTCATAAAAGACCAGCGCCTGGAAGACCCAGGCGAACGCCCCGATACAAACTGCACCCACCCACCAGGCAGCCGCACCTGCCAGGAAAGCTGCAACAGGTTGAAAGCGGGTAGACAGGCGCCCGCACAAGCCAAGGTACCGACCCATCCAGACCACGGGGTGCAACGCCGCAGGTGGCTCGCCCCATACCCTGTCAATCCCCAGCGCCAATAACAAGCTGGCAGCAATGGCGAGCGTCATCCAGAAAGCTGTCCAGGGATCCCGACCTGTCAGCCCAAAACTGTGAATTACAAACCAGCTCATGTCATCAGGCGGCGGATACAGAGAATCATGTCGATCCCTCAGTGCTGGAAAGTTTGCCCCAGCCATCTTCAAATATCAGGTCTTCCAGTCTGTTGCGACGGGCCCAGTTTTCGGATTGCAGCATGGGCTTGTCGTAGAAAGCATGCACTGGCCCGAGGCACAGTACTGCAATGGGCTTGCTGCCTTCGGGCATACCGAGCAACTGGGCCAGTTGAACCGGACAAAAAAGCGAAACCCAGCCCATGCCAAGGCCTTCAGCCCGTGCGGCAAGCCACAGGTTCTGTATCGCGCATGCCGCAGATGCAATGTCCATCTCGGGCAGGGTCCGGCGCCCGAAAACATGCCGCTCGCGGCCTTCTGGCAATGCCACAACCAGAACTTCGGCAGCATCAAGTACGCCTTGAACCTTGAGTTTCATGAATTCGTCCTCGCGCTCGCCGAGAGCCTGGGCGGTCAACAACCTCTCCTGCTCCACAAGCATATGCACCTGCTCGCGCAATGGCCGGCTGCGCAGGCGTACAAAACGCCACGGCTGCATAAAACCCAAGCTAGGCGCATGGTGTGCTGCGGACAGTAAACGCCGCATCACATCTGGGCACACTGCTCCTCCGATGAAATGGCGCATGTCACGCCGTTCATGAATGGCGCGGTATACGGCATCACGCTCTGCGATGCTGAAAGCAGTATCCGCGTAGGCCAGGTGGTCAACCTTCATCGTGGACCCGATCTGCGTAACGAAACCATTACCCGCCAGGCCATCACACAGGAGGTCATGCACAGCGCAATGCCCAAAAGCGACAACAACACAATGACAGTACCCCGCAGCCAGGGGCGTTGCATGAAGAAGGCGAAATCAAAACTGTGCAGGCCGTTGTACAGCACACGCTGCCAGCGGTTGGAGTCATCCTGACGCATCAGGATACGCCCCGAAGCTGGATCGGCGTAAACGGCAAGGCCGTCCGGCCAAAGGGCACGCCAGACCGGCAATGGCCTGTTGAATTTCTTGTTGCTGTCATCTGCATATTCGCGCGAGTAATACAGCTCGTCATAACTTTGCATTTTGAGCAATTGCGGCACGCCGGCATCCTTGCGCAAAGCCACCAACGTCGATTCAAAAAGGGCATCGGGCAACACAGTAGCCACATTGCCGGGTGCTGTATCGCCATCAGCGCGCACCAGCACCTGCGCCGCAGTTCCACGTATGCGGTACCAGGTTTGCCCACCAACGCGCAACAGGTCTATTTCCCTGGGCTGCATGGCGGGCCACGCCGCAAGAGCCGCCCTTATGGCCGTTTCGGGGTTGAGCTTTGCGGCAGAAGGCGCCCCCAGCCAAGACGCTCGCTCCGATGCCGGCGCGGCACGACTGCTGAAGATGTGCCACGGGTTGACCGACAACAGGCCCGAGAGTATCCATGTAAAAGTCACCACCCCCGCGACCAACCCGGCAATATGGTGCCATCGCGGCCAGAAGCTGCGATAGGGAATCCATCGCGAAGGGTTCAAAAAGAGCTGCCAGACGCCCAAAAACAATCCGCTCAGCACAGCGACAACGCCAAGCGAAGAAGACCAGACCACCAGGTTTTTGCGGGTATCAGTCCCGTCGCGCAACTGGCTGAAATAAAACCAGTGCGGTATGGCGCCAAGCCAGTTCCAGAAACGCTCGCGCCGCCTTGTCTCACGCAACACCTCACCGCTGGACGGCGAGACATAGAGCTCCAGCCCGTCGGGTCCGGCCATCTGCAAGTGCAACAAGGGGCGGTGGGCATTCAGGCTTTGTGCGGTGCTCCATTGGTCAGCCTCCACCACAGCTGATTGCAGCACGTCCTGGCCACTGAAAGCCTGTGCAAGCGCTTCAGCCTGCACGACTGAAAGCATTGGGCGCACCTCGCCAGTGGCAGCATCCAGCACCTGCCAGCGCATTCCGGATTTTGCTGCCTCCGCATCCGCGCCCCGTGAAGTCTTTGCAGCATTCGGGGCAAGCACGCGCCAGGCGGGCTGGCCAAGATGCATGCCAAGGCGTGCTTCCGTAAAAGTCAGGCCTGCACGCTTGCCCGCTTCCTGCGCCGTCAGGCAACAACCCGCCGGAAGCAATAGCGGAGGCAGGCCATTGAGGCGCTCGGATGTCGTGAGACTGGGAAACGGCACGTAATACAGCACCAGGCCGCTGACAAACCACATCAAAAACAACAAGGCCAGCACTATGCCGAGCCACTTGTGAGCAAAAATGAGAACCTGCTTCAACATGTGCAAACCCGGGTTTGACGTGAGGCAGTTCAGTCTTCTATGCCGCGCTGGGCTGGAATGCCGGCGTTGAAGGCATGTTTGACCTTGGTCATTTCTGTGACAGTGTCGGCCAGTTCGATGATTTCAGGCGGGCAGCGGCGACCGGTGATGACCACATGCACATCTTTGGGCCGGCTTTTCAGCGTAGCAAGCACGTCTTCAAGCGGCAGCCACCCGTAGATCAGGGGATAGGTGAGTTCGTCCAGCACGACCATGAAGTTCTCGCCGTCGAGAATGGCCGCCCTGGCTTTTTTCCAGCCATTCCTGGCCAGTTGTGCGGAATGCTCCAGATCCTGGCTCTTCCAGCTGAAGCCATCACCCAGTCCCTCTATGGGGATGCCCAACTGCTCGAACATGCGATGCTCACCGAAGCGTGCTGTTGGCACTTTCATGAACTGGAAAATTTTTACGCCCTTGCCATGCACGTGATGCCGGCCATGGGCGCGTAGGGCAAGGCCGAATGCGGCGGTGCTTTTGCCCTTGCCGTCGCCGGTATTGACGATGATGATGCCCCGGCGTTCACCTTCCGGCTTGTCATAGGGTTTCGCAGATGGTGGTGTTTCTATTTGCATGTGTGTCCTACGAAGGTCAGATTTTTGGCAGGGCAACCCATTGCCCTGCAAACTGGTGAATGGCAATTCGCTGCTCGAACACCTGCTCAAGCGCGCGATGGGTCACAGCGTCAGCACAGCCGCCGTGATGGATAACGCGGCCGTCGGCCATCACCACGATGTCATCGGCCTGCAATGCAAAAGAAATCTCATGCAGCACACTGACGACCGTCTTGCCGGCACTGACCAGCTCGCGCACCATCAGCAACCAGTCTGTCTGGTGTGGCGGATCAAGGTTGGCAAGCGGCTCATCCATCAGCAGCACCTGGGCCTCCACAGCCAGGGCGCGTGCCAGTAAAACGCGCTGACGCTCGCCTCCCGAGAGTTGCCCAAGCGCCCTGTCGCGCCATTCCCAGGCATGCGTCGTGCGCAAGGCTTTTTCAACAGCCGCATGGTCAGCGCCCGATGGAGGTGCGAGCCAGGCTTGGTGAGGCAGGCGGCCGAGCATGGTCACGTCGTAGGCGGTCAGGTCATCAGCCGATGCCTCGTTCTGACCCAGCCACGACATTTTTTGAGCCCGAAGTTTCGCATTGATGGAGACGATCGGTTGCCCCAGAAGCGTGACTTCACCTTTGTGCGGGAGCAGACCCGCCAGAACTTTGAGCAAGGTGGATTTACCCGCCCCATTGGGTCCCACAATGCTGGTCCAGCAAGCGGAAGGAATATCCATCGAGAGGCCATGCAATACCTGTATATGCCCCAGCCTGGCAACAACGTTCCTTGCGGTCACGGCGAGGACACGCTCCATGTTCACTGCGCTTATCACAGCCCCGCCCCACGGCCGGTGTTTTTATGCATGAGCCAGAGCAGGTAACCGCCGCCCAGAACCGCCGTCAGTACACCTACCGGAAGCTCCTGCGGCGCAATCAGCCAACGCGCCAGAATATCTGCAGCAGTGAGCAGGGTCGCGCCCATCAGGCTGGACAGCAGTATGAGCTTCCCATGGGTGGTTTTGATAACAGAACGCACGAGGTGCGGTGCAGCCAATCCGACAAATGCAATCAGGCCGGTTTGCGCCACTGCCGTGCCCGTCGCAAGTGCAAGTACCGCCACCAGAGCCGCGCGCATTTGAGGCAGTCGCAGGCCCAGGCTTTGCGCCGTGGATTCACCCAACGCAAGTCCGTCAAGCACGTGGCTCATCATCCACGCGGCCGCAAGACTGACGGCGAAGGTCGACGCCATCACGATGCACGCAGTCCACCCCACAAAGGCCGTGCTGCCAAGCATGAAGGATTGCATGGCTTGCATGATGTCGGGTGTCATGAGCAGGACCAGCGAACTGAGAGCGCCCAGTACAACACCCACCACCACACCCGCAAGAAGGAGGCGCAAGGTATGTTGAACGCCTTTGGCCAGAAGCAAGGTCAGCAGCACGGCACCTACAGCGCCCATGAATGCCGCCCCCGTCAGGCCAATGCGTGCGACCCAGTTCGTCGCCAGAGGTGAGACACCAAAAAGCACCATCGCACAGGCCACACCAAGCGATGCGCCCGAAGCACTGCCAAGCAGGTAAGGGTCAGCCAGCGGGTTGCGGAAAAGTCCCTGTGCCACCGCACCGGCAAGTCCCAGCAGGCCGCCTGCAAGCCAGGCACCGGCGGTGCGCGGAAAGCGTATCTCCCAGACAATCTGCATGGCCTGCGGATCGCGCTGCATGTTGAGCACGCTCTCAAAGCCCGTGCTGCCAACCGTAATGCCCAGAAGCATCAGCACAGCAGATACGAGCATGAGCCCGCATGCAAGCAGCAAGCTTCTGCGGCCCGGGTAACCCGTCGCGCCGCTCATCTCGCCTTTTCTTCCAGGCATTTGGCCATGATGCGCGCAGCCTCCGCCATGCGCGGACCGGGCCTGACGACCACATCGGAATCACCCACGCCGAAGACACAGATACGCTGCTCTTTTACCGCCTTGATACTTCCCCACCCCGGGTACGGAACCATGGCCAGCATGCTGCGGTTGCCGATCATGATGATGTCCGGGTTCGCCCGCACCACGAATTCAGGATTGAGCCTGGGGAAAGGCCCTAGTGCGGCTGGCACCACGTTCTTCACTCCCAGGCGCTTCAGGGTTTCGCCGATAAAGGAGGATTCGCCAGCTGCATAGGGCCCGCGGCTCACTTCAAAATAGACCCGCACATTTTTGGCTTTGGGCGACAGCGACTGGGCTGCAGCTGAAACACTGCTGTCTATGATTCGCCACAGTCTTTCTGCACCTGTGTCATCGGGCACCTCCAACAAGGCTCCCACAACCGTGAGAACACGTCTCACATCCGCATGGGTTTTAGGCTCCAGCGCGACCACCTTGATGCCCAATGCCTCCAGCCGGGTCGCGGCCCGTGAGGCGGTTGAGACAAGCACGACGTCCGGTTTAAGCGCCACGATACCTTCGATATTCGGGTCTATGCCGCCACCCAGTACAGGCAAGCGCCTGACGCTGTCCGGATAGTTGGAGTACCGGTCAACGCCAACAAGACGCTGGCATTGGTCAAGCCCGCAAACACTTTCGGTCAGTGACGGCAGCATGCTCACAATTCGCTGCGGCGAACGGGCAAAAGTGACGCTGACACCGCGGTCATCTGTCAGTTGCAATGCCTGGGCGGCGCCCGTCACCAAGATGAGCATCAACGCAATAAACGCTATGCGTTTCATCATTGGCCTTTCAGGACAAGCGGCAGGCCAGCGGCCATCAGGGTTACGCGCTCACAGGCGGCAGCTACCGCCTGGTTGAGGCGGCCCAATGCATCTACAAAAGCCCGGGTTTCGCGGCCCATGGGAATTACCCCCAGGCCAATCTCGTTGCCCACCAGAACCACTGGCCCCTTGTTGTTCCTGATCGCCACCAGCAGGGAGTCAATTTGCGATGCTTCAGTTTGAGTAGGTACGCCCTCTGCAGGCATCAATATATTGGTCAGCCAAAGGGTCAAGCAATCAACCAAGACAAATGTGTCTGGTGTACTGCTCTTTGCAATCGCACCCGGCAATGCCAGTGGCTCTTCAACGGTGTGCATGCCCGGCACCCTCTCGGCACGGTCAGCCTTGTGCCGGGCAATACGCTCGCGCATTTCGTCATCCCAGGGCTGCCCTGTCGCAATCAATATGGCCTTGTGTGATGCCGACCTTGCGAGCCATTCACGTGCCAGCATTTCCGCACGCCGCGACTTGCCGCTTTTCTGGCCACCGAGTATCAGTTCGGTGCGCGATATCGAGAGAATCTCAGCCATGGTCACGATCCCACTGCATGATGATGCGATGCAGTTGCTCAACCCCATCGGTAAGCGACGCCGGGCCGGGTTGCAGTATCTCCGCAGACTTGATTTCAAACAGCTGGTTGTTCCTGACCGCGTTGACATCCCCCCACCCGGTGCGAGCACGCACGTGATCCGGACGAAACTTGCGACCGCACCAGGATCCGAAAATAATGTCGGGATTGCGTTGAACGATCTCGCCACCGTCTGCAATGATGCGGTCCTTGCCCATGGCTTTGGCGGCGAGTTCCGGAAAGCAGTCATCGCCCCCTGCAATCCCCATCAGCTCGGATACCCAGGCGATTGCGCTGATGTGCGGGTCGTACCATTCTTCAAAAAAAACACGGGGCCGGCGTTGGAGGGTCGCAGCCTCCTGCTCGATGGCAAGCAGCCTGCCCTGCATGGACTGGATCAACGCAAGCCCTTTCGCCTGCTGCCCGACCATGGCTGCAAGCTGGAACATCATCGAGAAAATCTCTGCCACGCTGCGCTGGTTGAAGATGGTGACCTGCACGCCCTTTTTGACCAGTTGCGAAGCTATGTCCGCCTGAAGGTCGGAGAATCCGATCACGCAGTCCGGCTTGAGGTCAATGATCTTGTCTATTTTGGCGCTCAGAAAGGCACTGACCTTTGGCTTTTCCTCGCGCGCGCGGGGCGGTCGCACGGTATAGCCGGAAATGCCGACGATGCGTCGCTCTTCTCCGAGCATGTAAAGCCATTCGGTGGGTTCTTCTGTCAGGCAGACGATGCGCTGTGGACCATAGCCACCGCTGTCCGTTGCGGCAGCAAGCTCACGCCAGTTCCTCAATGCTTCAGTCATTGGCATTTCCCAGAAAGAGTTTTGCAGCTGCTTCCGGACAGGATGCAAACCACGCATGGAAGTAACTCGCCTTCACCGCAAGGGAAGCACCGGACACGTAAAGTGCCTCTCCTTCACCACGCAATTTGCGGCCCGGTGCAGCCTGTGTATGGGTGACCGGTTGCAGGTCTGTAGTGCAGGTGGAGTAATGAAAAGCATGGCCCCGCAGCACGCCGCCGGCTACTTCAAGCTGTTGTGGGCCGAGGGCAGCGAGGCGTTTTTGCAATGTCACAACACCATGCAGCTGGCCCCACATGGGGTAACTCGCTCCCTCGATCGTTACAAGCCGGTCGAAAAGTGCCATCATGCCGCCGCACTCCGCCCACACCGGCTTGCCGGCGGCGACATGGGCAGAGATGCTGGCTTTCATGGACACGTTCCCCGCCAGCGTCGCGGCGTGCAGCTCCGGATAGCCGCCGGGCAGCCAGAGTGCGTCGCATGCCGGTATGGCGCCGTCCTTCAATGGGGAGAAGAAGACCAGCTCCGCACCCCATTGCCTCCAGGCAGTCGATATTCGCGGCATACAGAAAACAAAAGGCAGCATCGCGCGCCACAGCGAGTGTCTTGCCCTGCAGCGCATGCTTGGGGAAGTCCCCGGCACAATCAATGGCGGGAAAGGCCACAGACCAGGCATCGAGTTCCCCTGCGCTCATCTGCCCCAGCGGCGTCATGGCCAGGGCATCTGCCACTGCATCCAGGCGCGCCACGGCATCTTCCAGTTCGTAGGCCATGACAAGGCCAAGGTGACGCTCGGGCAGTGAAAAGGTTTCGCTTCGCATCAGCGCGCCCTGCCATTGGCCGGGATCCCGAAGGCCCTCCTTCAGCATTTCGCAATGACCAGGCGAGCCAGCGCGATTGGCAAGGACACCGGCAAAGCGGAGCCCCTCCCGATAATGCTGCAAGCCCCAAGCAAGCGCACCAAAAGTGCCGGCCATCGCGCCGGCATCAATCACGGCAAGCACCGGCAAGCCGAAACGCTGCGCCAGGTCTGCAGCACTCGGGTCACCATCAAACAGCCCCATCACGCCTTCAACAATGATGAGATCAGCTTCAGTGGCCGCCTCATGCAGACGTCGCGCGCAATCCTGCTCCCCGGTCATCCACAGATCCAGCTGGTGAACCGGTGCACCACTGGCAAGCGTGAGCCAGCAAGGGTCAAGGAAATCAGGGCCGCACTTGAAGACGCGCACCTTCCTACCCTGCCTCGAATGCAGCCGCGCAAGCGCGCAGGCCACAGTCGTCTTTCCCTGGCCGGAAGCCGGGGCGGCGATGAGGATGGCGGGACAGGTGGCAGGCAGGCGCATCAATGACCGATCTTATAGAGGAGCCCAGGTGAGGCCCACGTACAGTGCTCGTCTGGCCATGCCATAACCGATTGCCGTCTGGTAATCCTTGTCGGTGGCATTGTCCAGCTTGGCCATGAATTTCCAGTCTTTTGAAAGCTGCGTAGACACGCTCAGGTTAACCAGCGCATAACCCGGTAGCTCCGTCGTGTTCGCGGCAGTATCAAAACGCTTCTGCGAGAGCAGCAGGTCCGCTGCATAGCGCCAACTGCCAACCTGGGTATCAGCGCCAAGAACAGCATGTTGCCTGGCCCGGCGTGGAAGTTGTTTGGCTAATGTGAGGTCTCGCGGATTCTGCGAATCAAGCGATCCGTACACATTGAAGTTGCCAATCCTGCCTGCCGCAGCAAAGGTTACACCCGCATACTCAGCTTGCGCGGTGTTGGAGTAACAACCCAACGCCGGCGATGGGCAGGCTGCAGCCTGCGCGCCTGAAAGGAATGTCAGCAGGTTGGTGAGCCGGTTGCGATAGGCTGTCAGCCCAAGACTTGTGCTGCCCTCCTGGTACTTCACCGCGAACTCGGTATTGCGACCCGACTCAGGTCTCAGGTTGGCAACACCGTACTGGCTGAAACGCTGATAAAGCGTAGGAGCACGATATGAACTGCCGCCGCTGGCAGAAACACGCAGTTGCGGGGTGATGGCGTACGCATACGCGGCAGAACCCGTCGTTTTGCCCCCAAACTCACTGTCCCGGTCATTGCGCATGTTTAACTGAAGGGTGTGGCCTGCGCCTGACCAGCTGTAGCCCAGACCAGCACCCGACTGGGACTTGTTTCTGTCCACCCGGGGTGCGCTGGTCAATAAAAACTGGTCGCGACGATTTTCAAGTGTCGCAGTCAGGAGATGTGCGCCTGACCGGTATTCGTTCTGCAACAATACGTTGGAAATCTGCGTCCGGTCTACGGCGCCTCCAATATTTTCTTCACCCTTGTCGGTACTGCTGCTGACAGCGATTCTGGTGCTGTAGCGCTCTGTCCATTGCGACAACCACTGCAAACCCGCAACGCTCAGCGTGCTCGTACGGCGGTAGTCAGTTCGCCGCGCTGCCGCAAGATTGGCGGCGCTGGTAGAACTGCCCCCATCGTATTGCGCGTCATTGATACTCTGCAAAAGGGTCGCCTCAATACGCTGGTCGCGGCTGAGCTGAAAACCCAGGCGTGTGTTTGCACTTCTGGCCTTGTAGCCATCAGCATCAAGATTCAGAACCGTTGCAGCGGGTGCGGGGCGGGCATTGAAGCCGTCGCTGGTGCCTTCGGAAATGCCAAGCGAATAGTCAAAAGCATTGACGGCGCCGCTGGCAGAAAAATCGATGCGGTGGGTGTTGTAGGCACCGAACTCGGTGGCAAGGACAGGTGCAAAAGCACCTTCGCCTTTTTTTGTGAATATCTGAACGACGCCGGATACGGCATCAGATCCATAAACAGCACCGGTGGGACCGCGCACAATCTCAATGCGCTCGATCTGGGCCACGGGGATGGCACTCCAGCTGACGCCACCACTGGTGGTTTGGGAGTCGATGCGTATACCGTTGATCAATACGGCGGTGTGCCGGTTTTCACCACCACGAATAAACACGGAAGAATTGCTTCCCGTGCCGCCGTTGCGAGTGATTTCGATACCGGGGACCCGGGCAAGCACATCAACAATACCCACGGGGCCTGCACGCTCAATCGCATCGCGATCAACGATGGTCACATCGGCCACCACATCACCTATCGGCTGCAAGCTCCGGGTAACCGTCACGACATTTTCCTTGAGCTGCGGAGTTGCAGCAGATGGCGGGTTTTGCGCGAGGACAGGAAATGCCGCAGCCACGGCAAAAGGGAGCACGGCAAGGCGCACACGAAACACGGAAGATTTCATTGGATTGACATTCAGCTAAACACCCTTACCGGCTTCCCCGCCAGTACATGGGCCTTAAAGACACAGTCCAAAAAAGGGCGTGCGTCCACCTTGTTGGCCGGTATCCGGGCTGACGGAGCTGTTCTCATCGCCTTCCCAAGCGCTTGTTCAAGGCACTCAGTGGCTGTGATGAAAACTGGATGCTCTCTTCAATGAGTCAGAAGAAGCATCCGTCCGTTTTACCGTTGCGGGGGCAGCGCAGGTTAAAAGTACGGGTGCTTGCGTGGCGGTGTACCTCGCATGACCGGAACTCTCTCCTGCTTCCCGTTGAACTGGGGCATGTGAACCACACCCCGAGCACCAACAACTTGTATTCTAGCGTCCGAAAAGCCTTGCCAACCGCCGGTAGCTAGAACTGAAACCTGACGGCCAGCCGCAAGGCCCTGCCAGGCTCGGGGAAGATGCTGCTGGTTATGCCACCTGAAGCTGGCGTTCCCGCGATCGGGGCGTCACATTCCGCCTTGGTAAAAAAGCGCCGGTCGAAAAGATTGGCAATTGCAAGCGAGAACTCGGCATCCCTGAACTGGTAGGCGTATCGCACGTCAGCCACGGTGTATCCGGGCATCGCGCACAAGTTGGCGACATCCAGCAGCTGGGCTGAAACCGCCGTGACGCCCCCACTCAAAAGATGTCTTGGCATGGGACGCCAGTCGGCATGCACGCCCACCAGGCGGACCGGCGCGCGAACCAGCTCCTTGCCCGCGTAAACGCCTCCCACAAAACGTGACTTGCGCAGTGCGGTGTTAACACGAAGCCCCAGACTATCTGACCATTCGTAGACCCCCTCGGCTTCAAGCCCTGTACGCAGGGTGGGATCAAAATTGACATTTGCACCGAAAGCCGCAATAGACGTGAACTTGGCCAGATCGTAGCCAATCTCGTCCGTCATGGCGCTGCGGTAAATGCGTGCATCAAGTTTGACCCGTCCAGCCGTATAACGTGAACCAAGTTCCGTGTCGCGTGAGCGTTGCGGTTTAAGGACAACCCCGAAAGGCGTGTAGTTGAACTCCTCCACCTGGGCAACCCTGAAGCTTCGTCCGATCCGGGCGTAAACGGCAACCTCCTTGCTGACGGGCTGGCTGATACCGAGCTCCCATGACGTCAACGGGTCGGAAATATCGCGCGATCCGAAGGTGGCGTTGTCGTTGTGGCCGGTGACGCGCTCAGTACGCACGCCCGCAGAAAACGTTGTACCGCCGGATGCCAGAGTTAACTCATCACGGACATAAAAACCACGTGAGACCTGTGTTGCCACCAAGGCAGTGGGCGCAGCTGGCGTTTCACGCTGCCAGCGCGCGTAATCTGTACCCAGGGTCAGGCTGTTGGAAAACGCGGTTTGACGCGCCTGGTGCACCGCGCGAAGCGCGTAGTTCACACCCTTGACGTCATACCCAGCGCCATATTTTCCCTGCAGCACGTTGCGCAGCTTCTTGTTACGCACGCCCGCGTCTGCGAAAAACTTCCAGTCGCCTGACCTCATCTCGCCAAACAGTCCTTGCCGGACATTGTTGATGACTACGCTGTCGGTTGGCGTTGTGGCCGTCCTTGGATTCGCCTGATAAACCGCAGGCGTCAGAAGGCCCGCAAGCCCGGCATTCAGCCCATCCTGAGAGTGAGTGACGCCGAATCGGAGCCGGTCGCTCTTCCACTGGCCAAGAACGCTCAAAGCACCGCTGCCGGCCCAGTAGTTGTCGCGATCATTGTTGCTGTTACGCCGCGCAGCACTGATGTCCAGCGAAAAACCGCCGCCCGATACTGTCGCGTTTGCCCGTGCTTCACTCATGCGATTGCTGCCCACAGCACCGTAGAGGGAGCCACTGTTCGAACGCGTCTGGCCTTCCCGGCCTTTGGTCGTAATGGCGATCACGCCACCGGTAGATCCGGAACCGTAGAGCACGCCACCACTTCCGCGGATGACTTCTATTTTTGCAACCGAGTCAATGGGAATGCCTGCAAGGCGAACGGCATCGAAGTCCGACTCCTTGATGCGCACGCCATCAAGCATCACAACCTGGTTGCTGTCCGCAGTCTTCCCGAAACCGCGCAGGTCCAGTGAATATTCCCCCGCGCCGAAAAAATCGAGGTGTGACCCGGCACCCAGCAAACGAATGATGGCATCGTTGACAGTCGTCGCGCCGATACGCTGTATGTCATCCGCTGTAATAACGCTGATGCCAAACGGCTGGACGTCCCGCTGACCGGCAACGCGGGTGCCCGTCAGGTCTGTCTCCGCAGTTTGAGCCTTGGCCGCTAATGCGGCGGACACAAAAATAGCAAGCACCGTCAGGCGGGCAAGGTTCAAACAGGTTTTCATGGCCAGGCAATCAAAAGCCCCGGTACCCAGCCATTTGCCAGCGTACAGGTATCACGGGCATGCAACCCTTCCGGGTCGAATGACCACCTCGTTGATGGCGTATGAACAACCAGCATGGCCGTTACCGCGCCGAATAGTGCCGAAGGGACCGCAACCATCCCCATTGCGGGTTAGAGCCGGCCAAACAGCCCTGTAACTGCAGCGTGTGAACCACACCTCAAGCACCAACAGTTGCCGATTCTATGTCCGCCCTTACCCATTTCTGTCGTCAAACCATACAATCAGGCTGCCATGGCGAACCAAACCCAAATCGACCAGATCACCGAACGCGTCGAGCGGCTCCTGCTCAGGTACGAGGAACTTCAGCGCACCAATGCCTTGCTCAATGAGCAGCTTGCAGTGCTCACGCATGAACGGGATTCGCTGAAATCCCGGCTGAGCGCAGCACGCGCCCGTGTGGATGCCCTCCTTGAGCGCCTGCCCGAGAACGCCGTCAATGGCATGCACGCGCCAGCGGGAACCCCACAATGAAACAGCTTGAAGTACAGATCATGGGCCAGAGCTACCTGCTTGGCTGCCCCGAGAACGGCGACGCCCGCATGCTGGACGCCGTCAACCGGGTCGACATTGCCATGTGCAAGATCCGGGATGCGGGCAAGATAAAGGCGCGCGACCGTATAGCCGTTCTGGCCGCACTCAACCTTGCATTTGAATTGCCCGACCGTTCGGTCACGGAACCAGTCCTTGAAGCATCCAGCGCACCCATGCCATTGCAGGCAAGCCAATCCGGCAGCGACACCGCTCAGGACAACCCACAGCTGGCTGGCCTTCTGCATCGGCTGGATATGGTTCTTGGCCAGGACGGCCAGCTTCTCTAGTCACCAATGCCTTTGTCCCGAGAAGCCCCGCCATCGGGGCTTTTTTACGCCCCTAACCTGCGCAAGTTACCGGGCAACAGCCCTGCACCATCTGCACCAAAGGCCTACAATCAACTTGTCTGCGGTGCTCATCGGGCTTTATATTTCCTTGTACCAATGCTCTTTGAGCTCGGGCTTGGTAAATTGCCTGGCTGGCGTGATCGTCTCGCGTTAGACGGACCCAAAGTCAGGCTGCCCTCGCCCACCTGAACCCTGGTTCAGGATGACGGCCCGGTGGCATTCGCAGACACCTTTTTTCTTCAGGCTTTCGCGCCAATATCTCGCAACTCCCATGATCTTCGAACCGCTTTTGATTGTTGAACTTGCCGTGCTCGGCGTCGGTACCGGCTTCCTTGCAGGATTGCTCGGCATAGGTGGCGGCATGATCATGGTCCCCTTCCTCACCATCATCCTGTCGAATCGCGGCGTGATTCCCGACCTGGCCGTCAAGATGGCGATTGCTACGTCCATGGCCACCATTATTTTTACGTCTCTTTCTAGCGTACGGGCGCACCACAAACGCGGGGCTGTCAGGTGGGACATCGTCAAACGCCTGGCACCCGGCATCGTTGTCGGCAGCATCATCGGCAGTCTGGGTGTGTTTGCCCTGCTCAAAGGCTCTTACCTGGCGATCTTTTTCGGACTGTTCGTCGGCTTTTCGGCGACCCAGATGTTTCTGGACAAAAAACCCAAGCCCACGCGGCAAATGCCCGGCACTGCCGGCCAGTTCGCCGCAGGAAGTTTTATAGGCTTTCTGTCGGGCCTGGTAGGTGCGGGAGGCGGCTTTATCAGCGTCCCCTTCATGACCTGGTGCAATGTTGCCATTCACAGCGCGGTTGCCACGTCGGCAGCTCTTGGCTTTCCCATCGCTGTCGCCAACGTTGTCGGCTACATCTTCAGCGGCCTGCACGTTCAAAACCTGCCACCAGCCTCTTTTGGCTACATCTGGCTGCCCGCCCTTGTGGTGATCGCCATCTGCAGCTTCCTGGTAGCCCCCTTGGGCGCCAAGGCAGCGCACAGCCTGCCCGTCAGCAAGCTCAAGCGTGTCTTCGCCAGCATCCTCTATGTACTGGCCGCCTACATGCTGTACAAGGGCCTGAGCAGCTAGCCTTCAGCGACTCTTTCAGCCGGCACTCAGCCGGCCCCAGGCATCACGACGATGCCGTCCTCATCGGCGTACAGCCAGTCTCCAGGGCGAATCCACACGCCCTGAACCTGGACAGCAATATCCCGCTGACCGTCGTTGCGTTTTTCAGTCGGTAGTGGTATCGCTGCGAGTGCCCGGATACCTGTGCTGCACTGCGCCAGTTCGGCAAGGTCTCGCACACACCCGTCAATCAAGACCCCCGCCCAGCCATTCCTGGCGGCGGCTGCGCCGAGGTTTCCGCCGAGCAGGGCCCTGCGCAATGAGGCACCGCCGTCAACGACCAGAACGCGCCCATGTCCGGGCGAATCAACTGCGGCCTTGACCAGCGAGTTGTCTTCGAAACACTTGATGGTTGTGACCTGGCCGGAAAACTTTTTGATGCTGCCGAAATCCCTAAACACGGGCGGCAGCACACGAAACGTACCTGAACTGTCGTTTTTATGGATATCGCATAAATCACAGGTCGCAAATTCCAGCTGGCTCATGGAGAACACCTTTGTAAAAAATTTCACTCACACACTAACGGTCGTCGAGATGGCCGTCGAGATGCGCAGAACAGCGGGCACGGAGCGGATACGCACAACTTTAACAAGCAGGCCTATCACCGGGCGTTGGTCACAAGACTGCGACGCATACATGAAGAATGCTGTTTGCTGGCGCGACGTTAGTGTCGTTATCTCTATTTTGCGTGAGCATGAGACACGCAATTGCCACTCGAAGAAACGCCATCGCGACCCCTTCGACACGCGCACATTTGCGGCTCTTTTACATCGACATGCGGCTTCCTGCACAGCATTTTTCCCAGCGAAAAAATGGCGATTGAAGCATTGGAAATGAGCGACGATCACGCGTCCCAGAGGAGGATTTGCGGCCCTTCGGGGTAAATCTGCAACATAAAGACTCAAAAAAAGTGCTTTTCCCCTATGAAATGGGGTTTTTCTCCAGTAGCATCCGCATTGCCATTGGGGAGTAGTTATCTCTAGTGGTGATTTATCAACTTCTAGAAGGAAAATCAATCATGGCAACTGCAAAAAAAGCACCGGCTAAAAAAGCGCCAGCAAAAAAGGCTGCTCCGGCAAAGAAAGTAGCTGCGAAAAAAGCAGCTCCTGCGAAAAAGGTAGCCGCTAAAAAAGCAGCTCCTGCGAAAAAGGTAGCCGCTAAAAAAGCAGCCCCCGCCAAGAAAGTTGCGGCCAAAAAGCCAGCAGCCAAAAAGGCTCCTGCCAAAAAGCGTACCCCCAACGCAGCGTTCATGAAGGCATTGACCCTGAGCCCGGCACTGGCCGCAGTGGTTGGCGACAAGCCTCTGCCACGCACCGAGATCGTCAGCAAGCTGTGGACTTACATCAAGTCCAAGGGCCTGCAGGACAAGGTCAACAAGCGCATGATCAACGCAGACGAAAAGCTGAAGGCCGTATTCGGCAAAGCCCAGGTCTCGATGTTCGAGATGGCTGGCCTGATCGGCAAGCACGTCAAGTAATCAGCTCTGCTGAACTGAAAAGGCCGGTGTGAACCGGCCTTTTTTATGCGCGTGACATTCGCGCCCCGCCGTGTTTCTATGCTCCTGTCCGGCCCGATGCCTTCAATGCATTCTGCGTGATCGCCGAGAGCGTTCCGCGCGTGGTGATGACCTCCGGGTCCAGCATGATCTCAATCACTGTGCCTTCATCACGCCCCAGCGCCGCCAGCAATTCGGCTTCAAACTCATCCGTGCGCGCGATGCGCACACCTGCATAACCATAGGCGCGCGCCAGCGCCGCAAAGTCAGGGTTCTGCAGGTGCGAGCCGCTTTCATGCTGCGGATACTCACGCTCCTGGTGCATGCGTATCGTGCCGTACATGCCATTGTTGAGCAGCACGATGATGGTCTTTGCACCGTGCTGCACGGCTGTTGCGAGCTCCTGCCCATTCATCAGGAAATCACCATCCCCCGCAATCGTGAACACCACACGCCCGGTCGTGATGGCCGCAGCGATGCCCGCAGGCACGCCATAGCCCATGGCACCCACAGTGGGCGCCAGTTGCGTCTTCAATCCCTTGACGAGCCCGTGATGTTTGAAAAAGCGGTGCATCCAGCTGGCGAAGTTGCCTGCGCCATTGGTCAACACCGCGTCTTGCGGCAGATGCTTTTGCAACAGCCCGACGATCGCAGGCATGTCGATATCCCCAGGCAGCTTCTGCGGCTCCAGGTTGGCCAGGTAGTCTTCATTCGCAGACGCGGTCCACGCTTCCCAGGGCAATGACACGGGTGCGGTCAGCACCTCCAGGGAACGCGCAGCGGCATTCATGGTCGCGTTGATGGCCAGGTCGGCCTGGTAGACGCGGTTGAGTTCTTCCGCACTCGAATGGATGTGCACCAGCTTCTGCTTTGGCCGGGGCGCTTCGAGCAGGGTGTAGTTGTTGGTTGTCATCTCGCCCAGCCTGGGGCCGATGGCAATGATGAGGTCGCTGGCCTTGATGCGGGCCGCCAGTTTGGGGTTCAGGCCTATGCCGACATCTCCCGCATACAGCGGGTGATGGTTGTCAAAGGTGTCCTGAAAACGAAAGGCATTGCCGACCGGCAATTTCCAGTTCTCGGCAAAGCGCTGCAGCGCCTGCGCTGCCTGCGGTGTCCAGCCGCCGCCACCGGCAATCACCAGCGGCTGTTCTGACGCCAGCAACATTTCGCGCAGCGTGCGCAGCGAGCCTGGATCGCTCCAGGCCTGCACCGCCTCCACGCGCGGCAACGGCTCTGCATCGGTCACGCGGGTGAGCATGTCCTCGGGCAGCACCAGCACCACGGGACCCGGCCTGCCGCTCATGGCCGTGGCAAATGCACGTGCGATGTATTCAGGGATGCGGTTGGCGTCATCAATGCGCTCTACGCGTTTTGCAAACCCTTTGGTGCTTGGGCCAAAGAAACTGAAGTAATCAACTTCCTGGAATGCCTCACGGTCACGGCAATCGCTGGCCACGTCGCCGACCAGCAGCACCATGGGTGTCGAATCCTGGAAAGCCGTGTGAACGCCTATGGAGGCATTGGTGGCACCCGGGCCGCGCGTCACCATACAAACGCCTGGACGGCTGGTGAGCTTGCCATGTGCCTCGGCCATATAGGCCGCCCCGCCCTCCTGGCGACAGATTACAAATTTGATCTGATCACGGCGCGCATGCAGGCCGTCAAGCACCGCCAGATAGCTTTCACCCGGAACGCCAAACGCATGAGTCACGCCCTGGGCCAGGAGGCAGTCAACGAGAAGATGGCCAGCAAGTTTTGAAGTCATGCGGCTTATTGTGCCGCTGGAATGTGGCCCCCACGTTCGCTCACTGCGTGTAGCTCTCTGCCCCCCGAGGGGGCTGGCCTTGCTTGGGGCGGCCCTGCACCGCGGCCTTGGCCCCCACGTTCGCTCGCTTCGCGTAGCTCTCTGCCCCCGAGGGGGCTGGCCTTGCTTGGGGCGGCCCTGCGCTGCGACCTCTGGCCCCCACGTTCGCTCACTGCCTGCAGCTCTCTGCCCCCGAGGGGGCCGCCCGCCTGTGGCCCGGCAAAGCCGGTTCCACGGCTCGAGCTTGCAAAAGATGGCCTCCCACGCTCGCCCTTTTTCCTGTGGCTCTCCGGCCTCGACGGGGCTGGCTTGCCTGGCACGGCCCTGCGCTGCGACCGTCAGGTAAATCTACTCTGGCGTGCTGCTGTCCCCATCACCGCCGCCAGCCTCAAGCGCCTGCCTTGAAAGCTCGTCATCGCTCAACGGAGGAGCCTGTTCAAGGGCAGCGAGTTCCTCCAGAAACTCCGGCGTCGGTTCCTCATGCTCCAGCAAGACCTCCTCCAGTTTTTGTTTCCCGGTCTCTACATGCACAGATGGTGAATGGAGTTCCGTCGGCGGCACGGGGAATTTCTCGCCGAGCGCAAACTTCAACCCCTCGGCCTTTTCATCGACCCAGGCTGCAAAATTACCGTCTTTGGGGGTGTCGGAATCATTCATGGCAGTTCCTTTTTTGTTTCTATTGGTTCAACAACCATTACATTGCGCCATGGGTGTGCCCGGCGTAAGGTAATGACTCAAATCATTTCACCGAAGTCTTTCGCTGTCCATCCGCACTCGCCACCGCGAGCAGCTTTTACTGATACGTGTTTTAATTCACCAAATAGTTAAATAGACACCATGCCCAGCACCAAAACCAAGCCAACCGAACCCCGTTCCAGGGACGCCGATCGCTCGCAACAAGCCATCCTGCTGGCAGCCCGGGACGAGTTCGCACAGCACGGACTGGGCGGCGCAAGGGTAGACCGCATTGCCGAGCGTGCGGATGTCAACAAACGCCTGATCTACTACTACTTCACCAGCAAGGACGAACTCTTTCTCGCCGTGCTTGAGAACGCTTACGCGGACATTCGGGAAGCCGAAACCAAACTCCACCTGCGCGACATGCCTCCTGCACAAGCCATCAGGCGGCTGACGGAATTTACCTGGGACTATTACATCAAGCATCCGGAGTTCCTGACGCTTCTCAACAGTGAAAACCTGCACCAGGGCAGGCACCTGGCGATGTCGGGACGCGTGCGCCAGACCAACTCGCCGCTGGTTGAAACGCTGGCAGAAATACTGGAGCGCGGCCGCGCAGAAGGCCTGTTCCGGGGCGGCATAGACCCCATCCAGCTGTATGTATCCATCGCCGGCATGGCTTACTTTTACCTCTCCAACAACTACACCCTGTCCGCCGTCTTCGGCCGCGACCTGATGACACCGAAGGCCCATCACGAACGCCTCTCGCACATGTGCGACGTCATCCTAGGGTATGTCCTTAGAAGCTGACTGACGCCGGCGATTGACGCCGCAGCCAAGGCCCTTCTACAATCTTTTAATTCACCTAATAGTGAATTAAGTCTAGAATACCCCTTCCGGTCCTCATAACCAGTTCAGGAGACAAGCATGAAGTTCACCCGCCGCACCGCTTTTTCGACACTGTCCGCGCTCGCCTTCGCTGCGGCGCTGACACCCATGGCAGCGTCTGCGCAAGGTGCCTACCCCAACAAGCCCATACGCGTCATCGTTCCTTTTGCAGCCGGCAGCACTACCGACATCATTGCCCGCGCCATAGCCGACAAGATGGGCGCCAGCATGGGCCAGACGCTGGTGATCGACAACCGCGGCGGCGCCAGCGGCACCATAGGCCAGCAGATGGTGGCATCGGCTGCGCCCGACGGCTACACCATCATGATCCACTCCTCGTCGCACACCGTCAGCCCATCGACATTTGCAAAACTGCCCTTTGACACGGTCGCCGATTTCGCCGGTGTGACGCCGATTTCATCCACGCCCAACGTGCTGGTGATCTCGCCTTCAAAGAACATCAAGACCCTGCCCGAACTGCTGGCCGCAGCAAAGGCAAAACCCGGCAGCATGAACTTTGCTTCTGCCGGCCAGGGCAGCGCCACACACCTGAATGCCGAGAAATTCAAGCTCGCCGGCAAGATAGACGCCACCAATATCCCGTTCAAGGGTTCTGCGGAAGCCGTGACCGAAGTCATGTCCGGCCGCGTCGACTATTACTTCTCGCCCATCGCACCCGTGATCGGCCAGATCAAGAACGGCCAGCTGGTGGCGCTTGCCGTCGGCTCACCCAAGCGTGCGACGGCACTGCCCAATGTGCCCACCACGGCTGAAGCGGGTGTGCCCGGCTCCGAGTTCAACTTCTGGATCGGCATGATGGCGCCCGCCAAGACACCGCGCGACATCATCAACCGCCTCAACGATGAAGTCTTGAAGGCCCTGGCCACACCGGAAGTCAAGGAACGCTTTGCAGCCCTGGGCGCCGACGCCTGGACGCTCAAGCCAGAGCAGTTCGACGCCTACATCAAGGACGAAATCAAGAGCAACGCCGTGCTGGTGAAAGCCGCCGGCCTCGAAGTTCAAAAGCAGTAATCACCACAACCACGCAAGGACAACAGGAACCCCATGGCTACCCAACGACTAGGAATCATCATGCACGGCGTCACCGGACGCATGGGCATGAACCAGCATTTGATCCGCTCCATCATCGCGATTCGCAACCAGGGCGGCGTCACGCTGTCCAACGGCGACAAGGTAATGCCCGACCCCATCATCATCGGCCGCAATGCCGAGAAGATGGAGGCGCTGGCCAAGGCGCACAACATCGCGCGCTGGGGCACCGACCTGGATGCAGCACTGGCCAACAAGGACGACACCATCTTCTTTGACGCAGGCACCACGCAGATGCGCCCCACCCTTCTGGCCAAGGCCATACGCGCCGGCAAACACGTCTACTGCGAAAAGCCGATTGCAACCAATCTCAATGAGGCGGTTGAAATCGCCCGCCTCGCCGAAAAATCCGGCCTCAAGCATGGCGCAGTGCAGGACAAGCTCTTTTTGCCCGGCCTGCGCAAGCTAGACATGCTGCGCCGCGCCGGGTTCTTCGGCCGCATGCTCAGCGTGCGCCTGGAGTTCGGCTACTGGGTGTTTGAGGGCGACCTGCAGCCCATCCAGCGACCCTCATGGAACTACCGCAAGGAAGACGGCGGCGGCATGATCCTGGACATGATGTGCCACTGGCGCTATGTGCTCGACAACCTGTTTGGTGAAGTCAAGTCCGTCTCCTGCCTGGGCACCACACATATCCCCACACGCTGGGACGAAGCCGGCAAACCCTACGAGTGCACGGCCGACGACGCGGCATACGCCACTGCGGAGCTGGTGGGCCACGGCGGTGAACAGGTGATTGCCCAGCTCAACATGTCATGGGCCACGCGCGTCCGGCGCGACGACCTCGTGACCTTCCACGTTGATGGCACACACGGCTCTGCAGTCGCAGGCCTGACGGACTGCGTCGCCCAAAACCGCGTCAATACGCCGCGCCCCATCTGGAACCCTGACCAGAAGCAGATGATGAACTTTTCCGACCAGTGGCAGGAAGTGCCGGACACACAGGTCTATGACAACGGCTTCAAGATCCAGTGGGAACATTTCATCCGCCACATCGTCGAAAACGAACCTTACAAATGGACACTGCCTGAAGGCGCCAAGGGCGTGCAGCTGGTTGAAGCCGCGCTCGACAGCTGGAAGGAACGCCGCTGGATTGATGTACCTGCACTGAAGATCTGAAGCGCCTTTCCTTTCTACAACAGCACTTCTATCAAGCTGATGAGCAAAACACCTGTCACGATCGGCATCCTCGGCCTGGGGCTTGTTGGCCACGCGCTGGCGGTCAGGCTTCAGGCCTGTGGCCATGGCGTGACGGGCTTTGATCCGTCACCTGCAGCACGGGAGCTCGCCAGCACAGCGGGCATAGCGCTTGCCGACTCCCCGGAAGAACTGGCGGGCAAATGTGACGTGCTCCTTATCTGCGTGCTGGACGACGGCATGCTGCACTCCTGTACAAAAAACATTGCGGCAAAGTCCGGGATTGCCAAACTGGTCATCAGTTGCGTGACTGCGAGCGTGCACGCTACAGAACAATCAGCCGAACTTGTTCAGACGCAGGATATGGACTTCGCCGACATGCCCCTGCTCGGTTCCAGCCGTCAGATCGGACAAGGCGAAGCACTGGGACTGCTGGGCGCAAGTGATTCCGTGCTCGGGCGCTGGAGCGCATTGTTTGCAGATGTCTGCCCCAGATACCGGCATGTCGGCAAAGCCGGCTATGGCGTGCGCGCCAAGCTGGCCTGCAACCTTGTGCTGGGCCTGAATCGCGCAGCACTTGCCGAAGGGCTGGCGCTGGCCACAACCCTGGGTCTTGACGGTACGGACTTCCTCGGCCTGCTGCGCGAATCGCCGGCGTATTCACGCGCAGTCGACGTGGCCGGCCCACGGATGGTGGCGCGTGACTTCACGCCCGCCTCACGCATACGCCAGCACCGCAAGGACCTCGCCCTCATCCTGCAACAGGGCGAGCAGGCGGACCTGAATCTTTCACTGACGGCGGCCCATGCCGAACTGCTGGACCGCGCCATTGCACAAGGCCTGGGCGATCAGGACAACGTGGCGATCATCGCCGCCATCCTGCCCCAGGCCGCCATACCCAACACCGGAAAATCTTCATGAGCATCACACTTCAACTGCCGCTTGCCTCAGGCAAGCTGGAGGCCTACACCCTGCGCGGCACCGCGCCCATCAAGCCCAAGGCCGGCCTTTCCTTCAACCGTATCGCCTACTCCGCAGCGCATGTCGTCGCAGACCCGTTGGCCGCCGCTGACCCCTGGATTGATTGCGCCGTCGACTGGGACAGCACCATCGCCTACCGCCGCCACCTCTGGTCGCTGGGCCTGGGCGTGGCCGAAGCCATGGACACCGCACAGCGCGGCATGGGCATGGACTGGCCAACTTCACTGGAGCTGATTCGCCGCTCCATCGATGCGTCAAAAGACTTTGCATCCAAAGGCGGCAGCGCGCTGGTGGCTTCGGGCTGCGGTACTGACCACCTGGTGCTGGACAACGTGAAAAGCGTCGATGAAGTCATCAAGGGCTACGAAGAGCAGATGGCCGCGATTGAAAAGCTCGGCGGCAAGCTGATCGTCATGGCCAGCCGCGCACTGGCCCGCGTGGCCAAAAGCCCCGCCGACTACGAGCGTGTTTATGACCGCATCCTGAGCCAGGCAAAGCAGCCCGTGGTGCTGCACTGGCTGGGCGACATGTTCGACCCTGCGCTCAGGGGCTACTGGGGCAGCAACAATGTTGAAGCAGCCATGGACACCGCCCTGGGCATCATCAATGCCCACCCCGACAAGGTCGATGGCATCAAGATTTCATTGCTCGACAAGGACAAGGAAATCGCCATGCGCAGGCGTCTGCCCGCTGGTGTGCGCATGTACACAGGTGACGACTTCAACTATGCCGAGCTGATCGCAGGCGATGGCTTTGGTACGAATGAAATGCATGGCAAAAGCGACGCGCTGCTGGGCATTTTTGATGCGATTGCACCGGCAGCCAGCGCGGCCCTGGGTGAACTTGCACTAGGCAATACCGAAAAATTCCACGCCATCCTCGGCCCGACTGTTCCGCTGTCCCGGCACATCTTCGCAGCGCCTACCCGCTTCTATAAAACCGGTGTGGTCTTCATGGCCTGGCTTAACGGCCACCAGAAACATTTCACCATGGTCGGTGGCCAACAGAGCACCCGCTCGCTGCAGCACTTTGCCCAGCTGTTTCGCCTTGCAGATGCGGCCAATTTGCTGGAGCAGCCTGAACTGGCAGCACACCGCATGAAAACACTTTCGGCACTCCACGGCATCGAATAGAAGTTTCAATCCATCAAATAAACCTACCGGAGACAAATCATGAACACACGCTTTTTCCTGAAAGCCTGCATCGCCGCAAGCCTGGCCCTCACTGCATTGGGCGCAATGGCACAGACCTACCCCAGCAAACCCGTCAAGGTCATCATCCCCTTCCCGCCCGGCGGCACACTGGATGCCGTCGGCCGGCAACTGGCTCAAAAACTCAGCGAACAGCTGGGCCAGCCATTTGTGGTCGAAAACCGTGCGGGCGGCAACGGCACCATAGGCGCAGCTGCCGTGGCAACGGCACAAGCGGACGGCTACACCCTGCTGTTCAATGCCTCGACCTTCACCTCGGCCCCCATGACCATGAAGTCCGTGCCTTATGGCGTGGTCAAGGACTTCACGCCCATCGCACTGGTTGCCAAGGCGCCGCTGTCGGTCGCTATCAACAAGAACCTGCCGATCACCGACGTCAAGTCGCTGGTCGCCTATGCAAAAGCCAATCCCGGCAAGATGACTTTTGCCGTCGGCTCCATCGGCTCCGCAGGCCACCTTTCGACCGAACTGCTCAAGCGCACGGCGGGCATTGAATACACCGTCGTGCCCTACAAGGGCACGGCTCCCGCATTTCAGGACTTGATTGGCGGCCAGATCGACGGCTTTATCGATCCGATTCTTGGATCGCTGCAGTACCACAAGAGCGGCCTGCTGCGCGTGGTGGCGGTGACCGGTGACAAGCGTGCGCCCAACCTGCCCGACGTGCCGACGGTTGCAGAAACCATTCCGGGCTACGAGTTTTACAGCTGGTACGGCTTGTGGGCGCCTGCAAAGCTGCCGGCAGACATCACCCGGCGCCTGAATGCCGAGACCAACAAGGCACTGAACAGCGACATGAAGGAAAAGCTTATGCAGCAGGGACTGGTTCTGACGCCAGGCACGCCTGAAGACTTTGCAAAATTCCAGAGCGCCGACATGGCACGCTCGCAAAAAGTCATCACCGACGGCAACATCAAGGTCGAATGAACATGCAGAGAGCCCTTGTCACCGGCAGCAGTTCGGGCATAGGACTGGCGATAGCAGAACATTTGCTGGGCCAGGGCTGGGCTGTGAGTGGATTTGACATTGCGCCTGCAGTCATCACGCACGCCGCATTCGAGCCGGTACGCGTCGACCTGTGCGACATGGCCGCCCTGACCGCCGCTGCCGCAAAGGTCAAGCCCAGCGCACTGGTTCATGCGGCAGGCGTGTTGCGTGTAGGCCGCCTGGGCAACCTGCAGGCCGAAGACTCACAACTGATGTGGCAGGTGCATGTCAACGCGCTGAGTTGCCTGGCCAACATCGTTGTGCCTGCCATGGCGGCTGCTGGTTCAGGCCGGGTCGTCATCATCGGCAGCCGTGTATCACAGGGCTTCGCAGGGCGCGGCGAGTATGCGGCCACCAAGGCGGCGCTGACCTCGCTGGCCAAAAGCTGGGCTGCCGAAGTGGTCGCCTCTGGCGTGACGGTCAACGTGGTGTCCCCGGCCGCCACACGCACGGCCATGCTCGATGACCCGTCGCGCCAGGCATCCTCACCGCGCGTGCCACCCATGGGCAGGCTGATAGAACCTGCGGAAATTGCAGCCATGGTGGCCTACCTGCTGTCGCCCATAGCTGCTGCCATCACCGGGCAGGACATACAGATTTGCGGCGGTTCGTCGCTTCAATATTGAGACAAAAGAAGACAGGAAACAACATGTACACAAAGGAGAACAACATGCAACGTAGAACACTGATTCAAGCAGCTATCGTCACCGCTGCCAGCACCCTCGCCGGATGCGCTGCCACTTCGACTGAAAGCGCCAAACCACCTTTCGTGCTGGTGCATGGCGCCTGGCATGGCGGCTGGTGCTGGGAACGTGTCACGCCACTGCTAGAAGCTGCCGGTCACAAGGTCTACACGCCTACCCTGGCGGGCATGGCCGAGCGCGCCGGTGAGCTGTCGGCATCAATCAATCTTGATACCCACGCACAGGATGTCATCAACGTGCTGGAGCGCAACAACCTGCACAACGCCATTCTGGTGGGTCACAGTTACGCAGGCATGGTGATTCCGCTGGTGGCAGACCGTGCCGGACAGCGCCTGAAGCGCATGATCTTCCTCGACGCACTGCTGCTCGACAACAATCAGAGCTTGAAGAGTTCGATACCACCAGAGGCTTGGGCAGCACGCCTCAAATTGGCCCAGGAGAAAGGGCGAGGTATCGGGTTTCCGCCTTTCCCCGCTGCGGCGTTCGGCATTTCCGACAAGACCGACCAAGCCTGGGTGGAGAGCAAGCTCACGATGCAGCCGATGGGTACCTACGAGCAACCCATGATTCTGCGTAATCCTTTCGGCAATGGAATCGACAAGGTTTACGTTGACTGCACCAACCCCAAACTGGCATCGGTCAATCCGTCTCGCGAAAAAGCGCACGCCCAAGCTGGCTGGAAATACGATGAGATTGCCACGGGGCACGATGCGATGGTGACGGCACCGCGTGAACTGGCTGCATTGTTTTTGCGTTATGCCTAACCTGAATTGCACACAAGACAGAGAAAGACACATGCGACAAATCGACAGTTATTCCCACATCCTGCCGCGCCCCTACTTTGAGCGCATGGCACAACTGGCCAAGGACAAGGGCGCCATCAAGCGCTGGCTGACCATCCCGGTGCTGTATGACCTGGATGCGCGCCTGAAGATGATGGAGGGCTTTCCGGGCTACCAGCAGATCCTGACGCTGTCGAGCCCGCCGATCGAGCTGATCGCCGGGCCGGAAGACTCGCCCGAAATGGCGCGCCTGGCCAACGACAGCATGGCCGAAATCCGCGACAAGCACCCGGAGCAGTTCCCGGCATTCGTCGCGTCGCTGCCCATGAACAACGTACCGGCAGCACTTGAGGAAATGGAGCGCGCCATCACCCAGCTGGGCGCCAAAGGCATACAGATTTTCACCAACGTGGGCGGCAGGCCGCTGGACGATGAAGAGTTCTGGCCCATCTTTGAGGCGGCCGTCAACAAGTACGACGTGCCGATCTGGATGCACCCGGCGCGCGGCGCCAACATGCCCGACTACGCGAGCGAGAAAAAATCCAAGTTCGAGATCTGGTGGACCTTCGGCTGGCCCTACGAAACCAGCGCCGCCATGACGCGCATGGTGTTCTCGGGCTTCTTCGACAAGCTGCCCAACATGAAGCTCATCACGCACCACATGGGGGCGATGATTCCCTTTTTCGACGGCCGCGTCGGACCCGGCCTGGACCAGTTCGGCAGCCGTACGTCTGACGAAGACTATGAAGGCCTGCTCAAGCGCATGGCCAAGCGCCCCATCGACTACTTCAAGATGTTTTACGCAGACACCGCGCTCGCGGGCGGCCAGGCCGGCCTGCGCTGCGGGCTTGAGTTTTTCAGCCCCAAACAGGTGGTGTTTGCCAGCGACTGCCCTTTCGACCCGGAAGGCGGCCCGATGTTTATCCGCACCATTCCCGAAGCCATCGACGGCCTGGGGCTGTCAAAGGAAGACAGCGAGGGCATCTATTTCCGCAACGCACTGCGCCTGCTCAAGATGCCTTGCGACTGCTGAACCTGCACTTTTTTCAATACAACCATTTCCGGAGACACTCATGAACAAGACCCTCAAAACTTTGATAGGCGTGATGGCCGCAACCGCCGTGATGACCGTGCAGGCCCAGGCCTGGCCGTCCAAACCGGTTCGCATCATCGTGCCGTTTGCGCCCGGCGGCACGGTAGACGTCGTCGCCCGCACGCTGGCGCAGGCACTGACCGAGCAGATGGGCCAGCCTTTCGTGGTTGAAAACCGCGCAGGCGCCAGCGGCCTGATCGGCAGCGACATCGTGGCCAAGGCGCCTGCCGACGGCTATACCCTGCTGGTGCAGGCCCCTACGCTGATCGCCAGCCCGTTGATGCTCAAGACCGTGCCCTATGACGTGGTTCGCGACTTCAGGCCCATCTCGCTGCTCGGCTCGGTGCCCATGGTCATGGCGGCCAACCCTTCGGTGCCCGCCAACAACCTGAAAGAGTTTGTCGCGCTGGCCAAAACCAACCCCAGGCAGTATTCGTTCGGCACCTCGGCCATCGGCTCGCCCATGCACGTAGCCCAGGCCTCCATCAAGAGCAACGCCAAGCTCGATATTCCCATCATTGTTTACAAGGGCACGGCCGGCGCCATCAACGATGTGCTGGGCGGCCAGATCAGTGCCATCGTCGATGCCATGCCGTCGACCTACCCGCACATTGCCAGCGGCAAGCTGAAGGCGCTGGCCGTCACCACCAAAACCCGCATGCCGCAGATGCCCAACGTGCCCACAGTGGCCGAGTCGGGCTTTCCTGAATTTGAAATGGTGTCCTGGTACGGCCTGTGGGCGCCAGCAAAACTGCCCGACGACATCGCCAAAAAGCTCAATGCCGAGGCAACCAAAGCCATGCGTTCGCCCAAGGTGACCGAGCGCCTGCGCGCGCAAAGCTTCATTTCCGCCGGTGGCACCCCTGACGATTTTGCAAGGCACATCACCAAGGAAATTGCCATTTACTCACGCGTTGTGCGTGATGCCAACATCCAGATCGAATAATTTCAAGGCCAGCTTCATTCATGCGCGATTTCTCCAAAGACCACAGGTGGCTGTCCATCAACACCGCCACGATTCGCAAAGACCAGGGCACTGACCTGCCTCTGGACCAGATCATCGAAGCCTGCGTGGCCCGCGGCATCACGGCCATATCCCCATGGCGTGACCAGGTTGCGGCAGTGGGCCTCGACAAAATCTCTGTCCTTGTCAAAAAGCACGGCCTGAAACTCTCGGGCTATTGCCGCGGCGGCATGTTCACGGCAGCCGATGCAGCCGGGCTGAAGGCCGCGCATGAGGACAACATTCGTGCTGTCGATGAAGCCTGTGAATTGAATGCCGCATGCCTGGTGCTGGTGGTCGGCGGTTTGCCAGGCGCCCTGGCGGGCAGGGCCGCGCACAAGGACATCGCACTCTCGCGCCAGCAGGTGAAAGACGGCATTGCGAAGTTGCTGGATTACGCCCGCAGCAAAAACATGCCGCTGGCCATTGAGCCCCTGCACCCCATGTATGCGGCAGACCGCGCCTGCGTCAACACCATGGAACACGCGCTGGACCTGTGCGATGAGCTTGACCCGTCGAAATCAGGGGCTCTCGGCGTGGCGGTCGACGTGTACCACGTGTGGTGGGACCCCAAGCTGCAGGCGCAGATCAAACGTGCAGGCAAAAACCGCCTGCTGGCCTTTCACGTCTGCGACTGGATGACCCCCACCACCGACCTGCTCAATGACCGCGGCATGATGGGTGACGGCGTCATCGACATTCCGAAGATACGCGGCTGGGTGGAGGCTGAAGGTTTTGCGGGCTACAGCGAGGTCGAGATCTTCTCCACCGGCAACTGGTGGCTCAAGGACCACGCCGAGGTGCTGGACACCTGCATTGCACGGCACAAGACAGCGGTTTGACCGCTGTCTTTTACGCCGCTATTTGAAGCGGTATGAGAGCGCCAGATAGCCCGAAGCCTGCATCTTGCGAACCACCAGAGGGCTGTTGGTGATGGCCGAATCCATCCACTTCTCGCGCAGTTGCATGTTGATTACCCATGAATCGTTCAATGGAATGTCAGCGGCAATGCCCAGCATGGGAATGGTCGATGCACCGGCGTTGTATGCGGCATAACCACTGGCCAGCGATTCGGCGGGGGTCACGCCATACAGGTAATTCGTGTATTTGGCGCTGCGGTGCTCCAGGCCTATCTGCGGGTAGAAAGACACATTGCCGAGCTTGAATTCGGCGGCGTAGGTAGCTTCCAGCAGTGATCCACGCGACTTGCCTGCATCAAAAAAAGCGTTGAAGATGAAAGCGCCGTAGGGCGTTTTCTGGAAAGTGCCTATGCCCAGGGGAATGGGCGTATCGCGGTTGTTCAGGCCCGCCAGCGCTGCAGTATTGGCCCGCCAGCCTTCCTGGCTGACACGGCCCACCAGTTCAAGGTAGCCATTGCCCATGGACAGCGTCTTGAAGCCGAATGTATCTACCCGCCCGAAAAAGCGGCCATAGTCAAAAAACGCGTAGGGCAGCACGGTGTTGTCCGTACCCTTGCTGCGGACGAGGCCCTGCGTGCTGTACACACTGCCGCCTATATCTCCCGTCAGTTTGTAGCTGATGGGGTCGGCCTGTGCATGGGCGGCCGGTGAACCCAGCAGGCAGGCAGTCAGGCCCAGGGCAGTGAAGGCGGCAGATCTGCAGACGTGCGTAGACTTTTTCATCGCGTGCCTCATGGTGTTGTGTTGCTTGTTGAAGGACTGGGCCAGTATAGGCAGCATGTCTGCGTCCGGTACAGGTCGACGCGGCAGGACGGCAACAACGCTGCTTGCAGGAAGGTTCTGAAGGCAAGGTATAAACACCGCATGAATCATTCCCCTGCTGCCAACCGCCGCGGCATCCTGTACATGGTGGGCGGCACGGCCAGCTTTGTGGCTAACGATGCCCTTGTCAAATTTGCAAGCCAGAGCATGCCCAGCTCGCAGCTCATTTTTATCCGGGGTGCCTTGTCGGTGCTTCTCATCCTTGCCGTTGCATTTGCGTTGCGCGCGCCTGTGCGTGTACCGCCCGGCACGCGTGGATGGGTCACAGGCCGGGCACTGGTGGATGCGCTGGCGACCATGCTCTACCTCGGCTCGCTGTTTCACCTGCCGATCGCCAACGCGATCGCCATCACGCTGGCAGCCCCGCTGTTCATGACCCTGTTCGCCGCCCTCTTCCTGGGCGAGCGGGTCAACATCGCGCGCTGGCTGGCTGTGGGTGCCGGGTTTACCGGCGTATTGCTGGTGGTGCAGCCGCGGGCCGATGGTTTCAACTACTACGCCCTTGTGTGCCTGCTGGCCGCACTTTGCCATGCCTCACGCGACCTGATGACGCGCCGCATCGATGCGGGTGTGCCGTCCATCATCGTCACGCTGACCACGGCGCTGGCCGTCACGGTCATATCGGGGGGGGCTGACGCTTGCGCAGGACTGGAAACCCTTCAGCGGGTTTGAATTTGCCGTGTTGCTGCTGGCAGCGGTGTTTCTCGCGGGGGGGTATTACCTGACGGTCTGCAGCATGCGCTTTGGCGAGCTGTCTGTGGTCGGCCCCTTCCGCTACAGCGGCATCATTGTTGCGCTGGTGCTGGGCTACCTGGTCTGGCACGACATCCCGAATGCGATTGCGTGGTGCGGCATCGCCCTGCTCGTGGGCTCTGGCCTTTACATGCTGCGGGGTGACAAACGCCAGGACGTTGACACGCCCCTGGCTTGAGCAACCCGATTCAGGCCGGGACCAGTGCCGTGCGGCGCACACGCCGCACATTGAAAGCGCTGGCAATCAGCACCGCCTGCACCAGCGCCAGGCCCAGCAGCACGCCGCGGTACTGGCCGTGGTCCATCATCAGGCCGAAGATCAGCGGCGACACGGCGCTGCCGATGTCCAGGCCTGCATACACCACACCATAGACACGGCCAGAGGCGTTGTCAGGCGTGGAGCGTTTGACCAACAAGTCACGCGAAGGCCCGGCCATGCCGGATGCAAAACCCATCAGGCCGAACAGCACAGGCACGACCCAGGCGGGGTAGCTGCCCAACGCCAGCAGCAGCGCCACACCGGCCGCCAGGCCAAAACCTATGCCGACGATGCGCTCGCAACGCGTCGGGTCAGAGACCAGAAAGCCGCCCAGCACCATGCCGCCTGCACTGCACAGCATGTAAATCGTCAGGCAGCTGGCGACCAGCGCAATCGGCATGGCGTGCAGGTGGCGCGCGGCTTCAGGGGCAAAAGCCTGCACCACGCCCAGCGCAATGGCGTACCAGAAGAAGAAGGCAAAACACATCCACACGGCGGGGATTTTCAGGAAGCCAAAGCTGCTGTCCTGCGCACCTGCGCCCTTGGCAGGCTCTTCAACCTTGAGGTGCAGGTGGCTGCGGTTGGCCATCAGCACGGCCAGCACGCCGAAAGCCAGCACACCGGCAGCCACTAGCGCCACTCGCCATGAAAACGCCACCGTCAGCGGCACCAGCATGGCCGGGGCCAATGCCCAGCCCAGGCTGCCGGTGATGCCGTGCACGCTGTAGGCATGGCCCAGGCGCGGCGCGCTGACCTTGCGGTTGAGCAGCGTGTAGTCGACCGGGTGAAAGACGCCGTTGCCGATGCCGCCAATGACAGAGAAGACCGCCAGCATCCAGTAGCTGTGGCTGGCGGCATACCCAAAGGCAGACACACCTATCAACGCCAGGCCGGCAAACAGGATGGGGCGCGGCCCGAATTTGTCGACCACAAAACCCGACGCCGCCTGCACCCCGCAGGACACCGCAAAAAAGATGGTCATCAAGAGGCCGAGTTCGGCGTAGCTGACGTTGAACTCGGTCTTCAGCCACGGGAACAGCGGCGCCAGCAGCAACTGGCTGAAATGGCTGACCATGTGGGCGGCGCCCACCAGGCCGATCACACCCGCATCGTTGCGCAGGGGCGTGGGGGCGGATGGAAAGTTCAGAGTGCTTGAAGTAGTCATGGGCTTATCGTAGTATTTGCGGTCTGCGCCGAAATGCGACAAATAGCCAATAATCATCGAATTTCAGACAAACCTTTCAAGCTCAACGACACCCTAAAACCCATGGCCCGTGCCCAGCCACTCCACTACATGCCCGTCGGCGACACCGACAGCTTCACGCCGCACGTCAAGCGCCCCGTGCGTGTGCGCGCGCGCACCATGCCGGCAGACACGCACTTCGAGCCGCATTCGCATGCCTGGGCGCAACTGGCATATTGCGCGGTCGGCATTGTGCAGGTCACCTCCGAGCAGACGCAGGACGGCAATGACCAGGTGACCTACATCGTGCCGCCCTCGCGCGCTGTCTGGATTGCGCCTGGCGCCAAACACCACATCACCGTGCTGGAGGCTGCCGAGTTCCGCACCCTCTATATGGACGCCAGCGTCACGCCCAAAGGCTGGAGCGGCTGCCGCATGATCGTGGTGTCACCGTTGCTGCGCGAGACGATTCAGGCACTTGACGCCCCTTCTACTGCTCCCCTGCCTGCCGCCAGGGAGCAACTGCTGACCCGCCTGACGCTGGACGAGATCGAGCGGGCCGACATCCAGGCGCTGGGTGTGCCGCTGCCGCACCCGCAAACCGGCGACAAGCGCCTGCGCGCGCTGTGCGAGGCGGTGATGCGTGCACCCTCCGAGCGCGCCACGCTGGCCGAATGGGCGGCCGACATCGGCGCCAGCGAGCGCACCGCTGCCAGGCTGTTCCGCGACGAGCTGGGCCTGAGCTACCAGCAGTGGCGCCAGCAGGCCATCCTCGCGCATGCCCTGCCCTTGCTGGCGCGCGGCCAGTCCATCAGCACGGTCGCAGCCGCCAGCGGCTATGCCAGCGACAGCGCGTTCTCGGCGATGTTCAAGTCAGCAATGGGGCAATCGCCCAGCCATTTCCAGCATCGCGGCGGCTGACGCGGCCTCGGTTTGATACCCGTTTGCTATTTATTTCATAGCTGCTCACGCTCATCAATATTGGCCTGCAGCCGTTTTAGGTGCCTAAAAACGGCCTTTTTGGGGTGTTTTTGGTCAATTTTTTCCACCGCACATCGCTCAAAACCCAAAAAGTTAAGTTTCATATTAACTTTTAAACAATTTTTAACGTATACGTTAAAAATTGCTCGTTTTTTGGCTCTGGCCGCCTGTTGTAGCAGCGGCCTATCGCAGCAACTCAGCCGGCCGCGCAGCCCCCGGGCTTGTAGACACGCTCCGCAGATGCCGGAAACTTCGCCAGCTTGTCCGCCGGCCTGCGTGGCCGCGTGAGCAGCTCACCACCGCAATTCGGGCATTTGCCCTTCAGTTTGTCTTCAGCGCAGCTTGAGCAGAAGGTGCATTCAAAAGTGCATATGCGGGCATCGGTTGAATCTGCCGGGAGATCCTTGTTGCAGCATTCGCAGCCGGGGCGGAGTTGAAGCATGGGGTGTCCTTTAAAAGATGACAGACTTCTTTATGCCACATGGGCCGCCGTGACCCAGATGCATCACTTCGGCTTCCAGCGCTTGAGCAGCAGGGCATTGCTCATCACGCTGACCGAACTCATGGCCATGGCCGCACCTGCGAGCACGGGGTTGAGAAAACCCAGCGCTGCCAGCGGGATGCCGGCGGCGTTGTACGCGAAGGCCCAGAACAGGTTCTGCCGAATCTTCGCTACGGTGTGGTCAGAAATATCCAGCGCTGCAGCCACCAGCAAGGGGTCGCCGCGCATCAGCGTGATGCCGGCCGCGTGCATGGCCACATCGGTGCCGTTGCCCATGGCCATGCCGACGTCTGCGGCAGCGAGCGCCGGCGCGTCGTTCACACCGTCGCCCACCATAACCACGGTATGCCCGCCCTCCTTCAACGCCATGACACGCGCGGCCTTGTCGCCTGGCAGCACCTCGGCCATCACCTCGCCCTCCTCTGGCCGCAAGCCCAGCCGGCGCGCCATGGCTTCAGCAGCACCCCGGTTGTCGCCGGAAATCATCACCGTCTTGATGCCGCGCGCACGCAGCGCAGCCAGCGCCTCTTTGGCGCCGGGCTTGGGTTCGTCACCAAAGGCCATCAGCGCACGCAGTGTGAGGCCCGCGGTGGTGCGTTCGGCCATGGCCGATACCGTGGCACCCTCAGCCTGAAGCGCGGCGGCTTTCTCGGCCAGCGCGCCCATGTCCACCTTCAGCTCGTCCATCCATCGCAAGCTGCCGATCAGAAAGCTGCGCACGCCCACTTCACCTTCGGTGCCCCGGCCCGGAACGGCGCGTACGTTGTCGGGTGCTTCCACCACCAGCCTCCTAGCCTGTGCGCTGGCTACAACCGCGCGTGCCAGCGGGTGTTCGCTACCGCTTTGAAGGCTGGCTGCGGCCTGCAGTGCTTCTGTGTCGTTCATGCCGGGCAGCACGACCAGCGAGGTCAGCCGCGGTTGCCCGACCGTCAGCGTTCCGGTCTTGTCAAAGCCCACCACGTCAACCTTGTGGGCGAGTTCCAGCGCCTGCGCGTCCTTGATCAGAATGCCATGCTTTGCCGCGACGCCGGTGCCGGCCATGATGGCCGCCGGTGGTCGCCAGGCCGAGCGCGCAGGGGCAGGCAATCACCAGCACCGCGACGGCGTGAATCAGCGCCAGTTCAAACGCATGGCCGGTCAGCCACCAGCCCAGCAAGGTAGCCAGTGCAATCACCAGCACCACCGGCACAAACACCGCACTCACCTGGTCGACCAGCCGCTGAATCGGCGCCTTGGCGGCCTGCGCGTCTTCAACCAGCCGAATGATGCTGGACAGCACCGTCTCGCTGCCCACCGCCGCCACCTGCATGACCACACGCCCGTCGCCATTGATGGAGCCGCCCGTCAGTTTGCCGCCAACCTCTTTGGTCACAGGCAGGGGCTCGCCTGTCAGCATGGCTTCATCGACCTGGGTGTGGCCTTCCAGCAGCTTGCCGTCAACAGGGAAACGTTCGCCCGGTTTGACCACGATGCGGTCACCCACCAGCACCTCATTGACGGGCACATCCACCTCGCCGTCCACACCGATCAGGTGCGCCACATCGGGCCGAAGCGCATGCAGCGCCCGAATGGCCGAGGTCGTCTGGCGCTTGGCGCGCGCCTCCAGCCACTTGCCCAGCAGCACCAGCGTGATGACAACGGCCGAGCCTTCAAAGTAGAGGTGCACCATGGCACCGGCATCGGCTGTGAGCCAGAGCCACATCGACAGCGCCCAGCCAGCGGTGGTGCCCAGCGCCACCAGCAAATCCATATTGCCGGTCAGCGCTTTCAGGGCGCTCCAGCCAGCCTTGTAAAAGCGGGCGCCCAGAATGAACTGCACAGGCGTCGCCAGCAGAAACTGCCACAGTGGCGGCAACATCCAGTGCAGGCCGAACAGGTCGGCAACCATGGGCGCGACCAGTGGCACCGAAAGCGCCATGCCGATGCCGACAGGCATGAACCCTGCCCACGGAGATGCGTCGGGGGCGTCAATCGCCGCATCGGCAGCACGCGGTTCATAACCGGCATCACGCACAGCCCGCCGCAGCCGCGCCTCCATCTGCTCGCCCTGCGCATACACAATTCGAGCAGATTCGGTAGCCAGGTTGACAGTGGCCGTCTCGACACCCGGCACCTTTTTCAGGGCCTTTTCAACCCGCGTGACACAGGATGCGCAGGTCATGCCGCCTATGCCGATGTCGAGGGGAATGGATGTGCCAAGCGGTTGAAGGGGGGTGGAGAGCGTAGTCATGTCCATAGGTTAAAGCTTCCCACCATGGCAAGGTCAAGTTTTGATACAGATCAACCCTGGGGCAAAGAGTGGCAAATGAAAGCCGCTTGACCTTCCCACGGTGGCAAGGTTCACGATATGCTTTCCCTCAACCCGAACATCAACAGGAATATTCATGAACCAGACCTTCACCGTTACCGGCATGACCTGCGGCCACTGCGAAAAAGCAGTCACCCGCGCCATCAAACAGGTCGATCCGCAAGCCGAAGTCACGATTGACCGCGCCGCCAACAAGGTAGAGGTTCAATCAGACCAGCCGCACGACATTCTGGGCAAGGCGATAGCCGAAGAAGGCTACGCCGTCGCGGCATGAAACCCGCCGCCACAACCGGCACCGCGTGGCCGGTACCCATAGGCACGGCGGCGAGGCTGTCAGGCGTATCGGCCAAGATGCTGCGCCACTACGAGTCACTGGGCCTGCTGGCCGGTGTGGCCCGCACCGACAGCGGCTACCGCCAGTACAGCGAGGCAGATGTGCGCAGCCTGCAGTTCATCAAGCGCAGTCGCGACCTCGGGTTCTCGATGGCCGAGATTGCAGAACTGGTCGGCCTATGGAACAACCGCCGCCGCGCGAGTTCCAGCGTCAAGCGTATCGCCCAGAAGCATGTTGACGATCTGGCCCAGCGCATCGAAGCCATGCAGGCCATGCAGCGCACACTTTCAAACCTGATGCACCACTGCCACGGCGACGAACGCCCCGACTGCCCCATCCTCGACGACCTCGCGGGCAATATGAAAAGTGCTTGATCTGCGTCAAGGAAACCGCTTCTCCGCAGGGGCCAAATATGGGGCGCAATTCCTCATAACCGTCTGAAGGAGACTTTTCATGACCAAGAATGTTGGCGTTAAAGACAGCGCAATACGCACCGCGATCGGCGTTGTCCTGATCGCCCTCGCAGCCAGTGAAGTCATTGGGCTGTGGGGCTTTATTGGCGTGATACCTGTGTTGACAGCCGCCATGGGCTGGTGTCCACCCTACGCACTGATGGGCTGGAACACCTGCGAAGACAAAGCCTGATCGTTTCGGCAGGACTGGCCTGCGAGGCAGACAACTAAGCCGCAAACCTCGGAAACAGCCGGATCGCATTGAGGCGATTGATGGCCTGGGTTTGCTCCCCGCTCAGACCCGAAGCAGCCATGCCGCGCACATGGTCAGCGGCGGTGCGAAATGGGAAGTCGGTTCCGAACAGTACCTGAGATACAGGAACCACCTTGAGCAGTGACGCCATCGCGGCGGGATGTGCCGCCTGCGCAATGTCGTAATAGAACTTTTGCAGCATGGCCTCGATGCCGCCGGGCACCTTGCCCGCGATGTCGAGGTTGAGGCCCAGGCCCCGGTCCAGGCCGGGATAGCGCGTGAAACGCTCCAGCAAAAACGGCATGGTGCCGCCTGCATGCGAGAAGATGAACGTGATGTCGGGGAAGCGCGCAGCTGCGCCGGTGAACAGGAGGCTGGCAATGGCTCGCGAAGTGTCCGTGGCCAGTTCAATCACCGAGTAGTGAACTTCGGGAATCAGGTTCCTGCAGCAGTTGGCGGTGGTCGGGTGGGTGTACACCACGGCCTTGCGGCGGTTGAGCTCTTCCAGCACAGGCCAGAACGACCTGTCGCCCAGCCACCTGTCGCCAAAGCTCGTCAGCAGGCCCACGCCGTCGGCCTTGAGCACGTCGAACGCAT
This sequence comes from Polaromonas sp., assembly GCA_965228025.1. GTDB lineage: Bacteria > Pseudomonadota > Gammaproteobacteria > Burkholderiales > Burkholderiaceae_C > Polaromonas. Next base: position 107,518 of record CBDDGX010000024.1, read on the forward strand.
ACGCGATTTCCTTGAGGCTGGCATCCACATCCGGCAGCGGCAGCGCCGCAAACAGCCCGAAACGTGTGGGATACCTCGACATCAGGCCAGCGCCGAAGTCATTGCATTCACGCGCCAGCCGGGCGGCGCGCACGTCATCCCTGAACCACACACCCGGCGTGGTGATGGACGTGATGGATGTGGCAACGCCTGCCCTGTCCATGTCTTCCAGCGATTTCTCGAGTGTCCAGCCGACAACCGGGCGTTCGCCCGCGCCCTGGGCGACGATCTCCCTGATGAAGGATGGCGGCGACACATGGTGGTGAACATCGATGATGCCCGGCCTGGCCGCAGCCGATGAACCGGCGGTTGAAGCAGTCTTGGAAGCAACCAGCCCGGAGAACAGGGCACCGCCCGCTCCGGCCAGCAGCGACCTGCGCGAGAGCCGGCCTGCCTTGAAAGCAGTGACCTCGTGGGTGCTGCCGCAGGCGCAGGCGGCCTGGATCATTTTTTCAGCGGACATGGTCTTCTCCTTCATGTGTGTCTTGTTCTGGCCGCAGCGTGTCGTCCCGCCAGCAAACCGCTGGTAAACGCCCAGGCCAGGCCATGGCCGTGGCCGGTGTTGGTGAAACCGCCCTGCCCCACGCCGCCTGCAGCGTAGAGGCCATCGATGGCGTGGCCCCGGGTATCAAGCACCTCGAGTCTTGTATTAACAGCCAGCCCGACAGGCGTCACCAGCAGCCATGACTTGATGGGGCCCAGCGCGTAAAACGGGCCACCAGCCAGAGCCTTGTCGCCACGCTCGTCCATGGCGGCGTTCACGCTTGAATGCAGCGCGGCCGCATCCATGCCGAGACGCAAGGCCAGACCGGCCAGGGTGGGCGCCGAATGAAAAATATCAGGCCTCGCACGCCGGTAGTCGCCAACATAGGCATAAGCCACACCGGGCGCTGTCGAGATGAAATGAGGCCAGCGTGAGAACTGGCGCGCGATGCGCTCATCAAACACGATGTAGCCCACGCCACCGGGCTGCCGGGGAAGCATGAGGTTGGGCGTGCCCGATGCGCCGCCAGGCTTGTCTGCCGTGCGCTCATGGTGGCCAACATCCTGCAGGATGGTGCCGCCGAGCTCATCGGCAAAGCGTTCGCCGCACTTGTTGATGAGCAATGCACCCTGTACAAACAGGCCACGGTCCACGCCCAAAGCCGTGGTCAGGAACTTCAGCACAAAAGGCCTGAGCAGTGCCACCGCCGGCGGGTATTGCAGGGCGGTTTTAATGAGCCAGGCAATGCCCCTGAAAGGCGGAATGCGCTGCGTCCAGTTCGGTTTTTCCGGTTTGACGAAACGCATCTGCGCGAGTTCACCTGCGCTGTAGTCCGGCCTTGAAACAATCCTTGCACCGGCCGCCTCGCCCATGGTGTGGCCATCACCGGTACACCAGGGGTTGAGCACCTCGATGCTGTCCAGCCCCTCACCAACATGCGTTTTGAGCAGGGCTGCGTTTCCGGCGATATCACCCGATGAGAGGATCACGCCCTGCAGCGCAGAAATTGTTCGTGTAGCCCCGTACGCGTCTTTCACTTCAACGCCCGCCACACGGCCATTGGCCTGCACAAGCCGTGCAACGGCGGTGCTGACATGGATGGCCACACCGGCTTTAAGGCATGCGCGTTCCAGATGATGGACATATGAGGCAGATCCCGGCATGACCTGATGCAGGCGCGGCTGGCGATGCGGCGGTTGCGGCAAGGGATTTGCAAACACGACGCCGATAGAGTGCAGAAACCCGACGGCCTCTGCAGCATGTGTCGCCATGAGGCGACTGAGATCGTCGTTGTCAGAAATGCCGAAGGCGCGCGCCACCGCGGCAAGGTCTTCTGCATGGTCGGCAGCGCTGTCGGTGATGCCGGCATCGCGCTGTTGCTGCGTGCCAGAGGCCATGATCGAGCCGACCGCCAGCGCAGTGGTTCCGCCAATGCGCGGCGCTTTTTCAAGCAGCACGACGCGGCTGCCTGCGCGCGCCGCGATGCAGGCAGCCATCAAGCCCGCACCCCCTGCACCCACCACCACGACGTCTGCCTTTTCATCCCGCTGATGGGAGGCTGTCATGCAATGACCTTGTTCCTGCCCGTGATGACCGGCAGGCGGGGCAAAGCGCATGTTGATCCGGTCAAATCCTGGGTGGAAGCCATGCCTGCGGCGTTCGTCAGCGCAGCAAGTTCTTCGTTCATGCGGCGCACGGCATACGGTCCGTTGTAGACCATGGTGGTGAACACCTGAACAGCTGTTGCACCCGCAGCCATCGCCTCGAACACGTCAGCCGCCGACGAGATGCCGCCGGTTGCCACCAGCACATGCTTGCGGCGATCAATCTTCTGGTACCAGAGGCGGATCACCTCAATCGTCGCGCCCTTGAGTGGCGCACCGGAAATGCTGGCCTTCAGGGGCGCAACGCCTTGCGCTGCACCTTCGTTCATCAGGCGCATCACATGAACAATGGGTATGAAGCCCCTGACCCAGGGGAACTGCAGGCTCAGGGCGACCAGATCATTCATCCAGCGCGGGTCGTCACGGTGGCGGAACTTCAGGAACACGGAAACGGCGGGTTTGTGTGCATCCAGGGCCTCAAACAGCAGCCTCACATTGGCGATGTCATCAAAGTGGCTTTCGCCCCGGATGTTGGGACAGGCGAAATTGATGGTGGCGTAATCGACCAGGCCGTCAAACGCCACAAACGCAGCCACGATCTCGGTCACCACTTCATGAATCAACGATTCAGGTTTGGTGGAGCTGTTCCAGATCACGTTAACGCCGACCGGAACGTTCCGGCCCATGCGCGCGTGCGATGCAAGGCGGGGGGCAACCTCTCTGGAGCCATCGTTAGGCACGCCATAGCGCGTGAGGACCGCCCGTTCATCCACCAGCCTGACAGCCCTGCGGCCGCTATTCCCCGCACATGGCTGGCTGGAGACGGCACCTATTTCAATGGCACCAAATCCGAGCGTGGACAGCACGGCCAGTGCGAGCCCGTTCTTGTCAAAGCCCGCACCAAGGGCAATCGGGGAGCCCAGTTCCATGCCAGCCACGGTTGTATGCAGGCTGGCATGGCGGACTGGTTTCACCCAGTTCGCGACGGCGCTGAAAAACGGCAAGCACCCTGCCAGTTTGCAAAACGCGATCGTCAGTTTGTGCGCCCGCTCTGCATCAAGCCTGAATAACAGGGGGCGGACGACAAATGTGTAGACAGACATGTCTGCCTCCGCTCCAACAGCTTACTCAGGCAGGTTCAGGATGGACAGCAGTTTGGCCTTGGATTTGGACTCATCTGCGATGCGGGCCGAAAACGCCTTGCGGTCAAGATAGGTGGCGCTTTGCAGCAGCGTCTCTGCCGTTGCCTGGTAGGCCGCGCTGTTGACGACATCACGGCAGGTGGCTTCCAGCTTTTCAACCACGGCAACGGGCGTGCCCGTGCGCACGAAAATGCCGCCGTAGCCGGCCGCAGGAATGTTGTAGCCGAGGTCGGTGGTGGTGGGCACATCCGGGAACCACTTGGAGCGCTCTTTTGAAAACACCAGCAGCGGACGCAGTTTTTGCTGCTGCGCGAGAGATGACGTGACGATGCCCGCCTCGATATCACCAGCAATCAGGCCCGGCACATAGGCTGTCTCACCGCGATAGGGAATGTCCGACAGGTTGACGCTCAGGTCACGCCAGAGTTCTGCGGCCATCAGGTGCGGTGTGGACCCTGTGCCCGAATGGCCGTAACGCAGCTTGCCCGGGTTGGCCTTCGCTTCTGCCAGGAAGGACTTGAAGTCCTTGAAGGGTGACGATGCAGGCACGGCCACCATGAAGGTGTTTTCAAACGTCTGGCACACCGGAATGAAGCCATCAGCTGCGTAAGGTAGTTTTTTGGTGCGGTGCGGCTGTATGGTCAGCGGTGTGGCCGGGGTGAAGGCCAGCATGTAGCCGTCGGCTGGCGCGGCCTGCACCACCTGCATGCCCAGCATCAGGCCGGCGCCGGGCTTGTTGTCAATGACCATGGTCTGCTTGAGTCTTGATTCAACCTGCTGGCTGAAGGCCCGGGCAAGCACATCGATGGTGGATCCCGGCGGCAGGGTCACCACTGCCGTCAACGGCTTGGTGGGATACGACTGCGCAAAAGCAGCAGGCAGGGCACCCGCAAATGCAAGCGCTCCGGCAAGGGTACCGGCAAAAGCTTTTTTAAAAACGACTGGCTTTTTCATGGCAATGCTCCTTTTTATTTCAATTCACCAGCAGCAGCATGGTGCCGCTGCTGGCCTTGTCTCTGTTTTCTGTCACGTCGCCTTGCTACAGGTATCAATACTGGACGTGCTTGCCAAGCACGGCATCCTTTTTATCAATCACCGACAGGCCGGCCTTGACCAGCAGGTCGTAAATGGTGTCGATCTCGATCTGGCGCGGGCTGGGCATGGGCGGGCGCATGAAGGGGTTGGGAATCAGGCCGCGCAACCAGGTGGCGACCTTGTAGCGCACATGCAGGCGGCCCATGTCGGCGATGTATTCATGCAGCTGTACCAGGCCGCCGTTCCAGATCTTGCAGGCGTTGTCGATGTCGCGCTGGTCCCAGGCGTCAAGGTGGTCCAGCATGCTTTCCATGCCGAAATTCCAGAAGCCGCTCAGCGTGCCGTCAAACATGTCGGTGGCGCGGTATTCATGAAAGCGCGACGCCAGTGCAGACATCACCGACACGCGCTTGGGCAGGCTGCGCAGGCCCTTGGCCACGATGCGGTAGCCGTCATAGCCGTAGGTCATCTTCCAGCCAACGATGTTGGGAATTTCCCTGCAAATCGCCAGCGTGGCAGCCACCGGCAGGCCGGGAGAGAAAGGCGCAGCCGAGCCGGAGACCGGATGCGTGATGATGGGCAGGTCAACCGCCCTGTCTTGCGCCTTGATCTGGTCTGACCACACCTCGGGGTAGTTGTCGGCATCCCAGCAGGAGGTGATGTCCTGCGCGCCGCCAGGTGGCGTCACAAAGATGCCGTCGGCGCCCAGCGCCTTCACGTCACGAGCGGTGTCAACCACCTCTGCCGTGGTCAGCGCCCAGGTGCCGGCAATCACAGGCACCTTGCCGTTGATCTCTTCCATTGCCACTTCAAGTACGCGGCGTTTTTCTTCGCGGGTCAGGTAAAAAATCTCCCCTGCTTCAGGGTTGATGCACAGGCCACCGCGCGCCACAAAACGCGGGTCTTTCAGGAAGTACTGCAGGTAGGAGCGGAAGGCCGGCTCGTCAATTTTCAGTTCGGGGGTGAGGGGCAGCAAGACGGCCGCGTAGCAAACATCGCCAATTGATTTCAATTTGTTCTCCAAAAAAAGTGTCTGTGGTCAGTCATTCCCGGGTGCTGCAGTTTCCGGAACTTGGTCAATTATGACTACAGTCATTTATTTTGAAGCATAGGGTTTTCACCAAGTCAGGGTAAAGATCGCCTGTAGATGTACACGCGCGCGATCATCCGCAAACGATGCGCAGATGATGCTGGTTTTTGCTGAAAAGAAGCGCCCGGCATTGCAGGCTGCGGGCTTCAGGGTCTGACCGCGCGTTTCCTGGGCGCAGTTGCGGGTGGACAGGTGGGCTTTTCACCCAGGCCGGCACCCAACAACGCAAAGGTGGCCTTCATGCTGGCGAGGCCTTTTTTCAGGTCGGGCTTTTCGTCGCTCAGCCAGAAGCGGACCTCGCCCGAGTAGAGAAAAAAGAAAGTGTTGGCAATGCGCTCCACGTCGCCCCCTGCATTGATGGCGCCGCTGGCCAACGCTTCGCGCGTCATCGACTGAAGCTGCGCGATGATGCGCCGGCGGTTTTCCATGTACTGCGCAGCCTGCTTGCCCTCCGAGAAAAACACCAGCTCACGCAACAGCAGGCGTGCCAGCAACACCTGCTGGTGAAAAGCAGCATAAAAGTGCGAGAACACCTCAAAAGCCTGGAGCGACAAGGGCTGGCGGCTGTCGATACGGCTGAAGGCATGCTCGACCACGCCGTCGAGCGCATCATTAAAAATCAGGAACAGCAGGTCGCGCTTGTCGTTCGCGTACATGAAGACCGTACCAATCGCCACATCAGCTGCCTCGGCAATCTCTTTGGTCGTGGTGGCTTCATAGCCCTTGGCCTGGAAGAGCTCCAGCGCCGCGCTGCGGATGCGGTTGATCTTGTCGAGCTTGTTGCGCTCGCGCAGCCCGGGTTTGGGCAGGTCAATGACTTCTTTTTTTGTGCTGCGCATGCCAGGTTCTACATTCAATTCAATTTATGACTGCAATCATTTATTACTTAAATATTAACTGACAAATCAGCAAGGACAGTGACCCGCCCGGGCAGGCGCGAGAAGTTTGGTGCCAGGACAGGGCCGCTGTCCAGACTGACAAACACAAACAGGTGCCGCCCCGCCTTTATGCCGTGCAACGCGGTGCACACCATTCACAAGACGGGCGGCGTGGCGCCTTCGCGCAACAGAGCGCACTATTGACACACGTTACCTACAATCCATCGCATGACCGATGCACCCCAGCCCGAAGCGCGACAAGGATTCATCGGTTACTGGTGGGCTCCGGTGGCGCTTATTGCCGTGGCGCTGGCTGTCGTGGCCTACTTCACCCCTACCAGCCACTCGGCGCGTCAACCCGCCAAAATCTCTGGCCCCAATAAAAAACCCGCCGAAGCGGGTTTTTTATTTATCCAGCCAGCAGGCTCAACCCATGTGCAAACCGCCGTTGAGCGAGAAGTCTGCGCCAGTGGCGTAGCCGCCTTCGTCGGATGCAATCCATGAAATGATGGAGGCGATTTCTTCGGGCTGGCCCAGGCGTTTGGCGGGCACGCCGGCAACAATTTTTTCAAGCACATCAGGGCGGATGGCTTTGACCATGTCGGTGCCGATGTAGCCCGGGCTCACGGTGTTGACCGTCACGCCCTTGGCGGCCACTTCCTGTGCCAGCGCCATGGTGAAGCCATGCAGGCCGGCCTTGGCGGTGGAGTAGTTGACCTGGCCAAACTGGCCCTTCTGGCCGTTGACAGACGAGATGTTGATGATGCGACCGTAGCCGCCTTCAATCATGCCTTCGATGACCTGCTTGGTCACGTTAAACATGCTGTTGAGGTTGGTGGAAATCACCGCGTCCCAGTCAGCCTTGCTCATCTTGCGGAACTGGCCGTCACGCGTGATGCCGGCATTGTTGACCAGCACGCTGACGGGGCCATGCTCGGCCTTGACTTTGCTGAAAGCCTCAACGGTGGAATCCCAGTCGCCAACATTGCCGACCGATGCATAGAAGGTGTAGCCGAGGGCTTTCTGCTCGTCAATCCATTTGGTGAAGTCGCGTGTAGGGCCGCAACCCGCCACCACGGTAAAACCGTCCTTGGCCAGTCGCTGGCAAATGGCGGTACCGATGCCGCCCATGCCGCCGGTGACGTAAGCTACTTTTTTTGACATGTATGTGCTCCTTGATGTGCTTATGTCGATGCGAATTTCAGTGTTTACAGCGCTATGGTTTCAATAGCTGGTAACGCCCAATGTGGCGACGCTACAGCATTGTTGTAACCGATATTTCAGCGTTCGACAGTCAGGGCAACCCCCATGCCGCCGCCGATACACAGGCTGGCAATGCCTTTTTTTGCATCGCGCCGCGCCATCTCGTGCAGCAGGGTCACCAGGATGCGGCAACCGGACGCACCAATCGGGTGACCGATGGCAATCGCACCGCCGTTGACATTGACCTTGCTGGTGTCCCATCCCATTTGCTGGTTGACTGCGCAGGCCTGTGCGGCGAAGGCTTCGTTGATTTCAAGCAGGTCCAGGTCCTGCGCTTTCCAGCCCGCACGCTGCAGGGCCTTGGTCGAAGCAGGAACGGGGCCCATGCCCATATAAGCAGGGTCGAGGCCGCTGGTGGCATAGCTGGCAATGCGGCCCATGGGTTTGAGGCCCAGTTCGGCCGCTTTTTTGGCCGTCATGACCATCACGGCGGCCGCGCCGTCGTTGATGCCTGATGCATTGCCCGCAGTCACACCGCCAGCCTTGTCGAACGCGGGGCGCAAACCGGCCAAGCCTTCTGCCGTGGTCTTGCGGTTGATGAATTCATCAGCAGCGAAAACGATAGGATCACCCTTTTTCTGGGCGATCGAGAAGGGCACGATTTCGTCCTTGAACTTGCCGGCATCCTGCGCAGCCGCAGCCTTGGTCTGGCTGGCCAGCGCGAGGGCATCCTGTGCTTCGCGGTTGATGTCGTATTTTTTCGCCACATTCTCTGCGGTGATGCCCATGTGGTACTGGTTGTAGACGTCCCACAGACCGTCAACAATCATCGAGTCGACCATCTTCCAGTCGCCCATGCGCTGGCCGTCACGCGAACCATTCAGCACGTGGGGCGCCAGGCTCATGTTTTCCTGGCCGCCGGCGATCACGATCTCGCTGTCGCCGGTGGCCACGGCCTGCGCAGCCAGCATCACCGACTTGAGGCCAGAGCCGCAAACGGCATTGATGGTGAGGCCGGGAATGCCATTGGGGAAACCTGCCTTGATAACGGTCTGGCGCGCCGGGTTCTGGCCCACGCCTGCAGCCAGCACCTGGCCCATGATGACTTCACCGATCAGGTCGGCAGAGATGCCGGAGCGCTCCAGCACGGCGCGGGCAACCGCAGCGCCCAGTTCGGTAGCAGGTGTTTTGGCCAGCGAGCCACCAAATTTGCCGACGGCAGTGCGGGCGGCTGAAACGATAACGATGTCTTCCATGATGTCTTTCCTTTTTTTACACTCAGCTCCCTGTCATTGCGGGCTTGACCCGCAATCCACGTCGGTGCGCTGCTTCATCCGATGCGTGGCTCCCGGGTCAAGCCCGGGTTGACAACGTTTTTGCGTTCAGGCTTTTGCCTTGACATAGCGGCCAGGCGCGGCCTCTATGGCCTGGTATTTTTTATTGCCGTAAGTTTTGGGCGCAGCCACCTGCTTGCCCGAATGGCCCTTGAGCCAGTTCGACCAGTCTGTCCACCAGCTGCCGGGGTACTCCGTCGCGGTTTTAAGCCATTCGGTTTGCGCCACCGGGAACTTGTTCGCGGGCAGTTTGTCGTTGGTCCAGTAGCTGCGTTTTTTCTTGGCGGGCGGGTTGATGACACCGGCAATGTGGCCAGAAGCGCCCATCACAAAACGCTTCTTGCCTGGCAGGTGCTGGGTAGATGCGTAGGCACCGCCAATCGGCACAATGTGGTCTTCACGCGAGCCATACACATAAACGGGAATGTCCACCTTGCCCAGGTCAATCTTCTGGCCACAGACGACAGTCTTGCCGGGCTTGACGAGGTTGTTCTCAAAATACGTGTTGCGCAGGTACCAGGCGTAAAAGGGGCCAGGAAGATTGGTGGAATCGCTGTTCCAGTAGAGCAGGTCAAACGGCGGCGGAGTTTCGCCCTTGAGGTAATTGCCGACGACGTAGTTCCACACCAGGTCATTGGGCCGCAAAAAGCTGAACGTGGACGCCAGGTCCTGGCCCTTGAGCAGGCCGCCCTTGCCCATTTCCGACTCACGCTGGCTGACGGTGTTTTCGTCGATAAAGATGTCGAGGATGCCGGTGTCGGTGAAGTCCAGGAAAGACGTGAGAAGCGTTGCACTGGCGGCCGGTTTTTGCCCTTTGGCGGCAAGCACGGCCAGTGCGGTGGCCAGTATGGTGCCGCCCACACAAAAGCCCAGGGTGTTGATGGTTTTGGAGCCGGAGATTTCCTGCACCACCGAAATCGCTTTCATGGCCGCGTGCTCGATGTAGTCGTCCCAGGTTTTACCTGTCATCGAGGCGTCCGGGTTGCGCCAGCTCACGACAAAAGTGCGATGGCCCTGGCTGACTGCATAACGGATCAGCGAGTTCTCGGGCTGCAAATCAAGTATGTAAAACTTGTTAATGCAGGGCGGCACCAGCAGGAAAGGCTTTTCATACACCTTCGCTGTTAGCGGCTTGTATTCAAGCAACTGGAAAAACTCGTTTTCAAACACCACAGCACCTTCAGTGGTGGCGACGTTTTTGCCGACCTCGAAGACGCTCTCATCAGTCATGGAGACGTGGCCCTGCCTGATGTCATGCAGCAGGTTGGCGATGCCCCGGGCAATGCTCTCTCCCTGGGTTTCAACGGCCTTTTTTTGCGCTTCGGCATTGAGCGTCAAAAAGTTGCTGGGCGAAGAGGCTGCCATCCACTGCTCAACCGCAAAACGCACACGGGCTTTGGTCTTTTCATCGCCCTGCACCGCTTCGGCCAGGCTCATCAAGGTGCGGGCGTTGAGCAGGTAGGTGGCTGCAGAAAACCTGGAGACCGGGTTTTCGTTCCAGGCCTCTGCAGAAAAACGGCGGTCAGACGCCAGCGGAGCGACGCTGCCAGCCTGAACACTCTGGTTCCAGAGGATGGAGGCTTCTTCAATATAGGTTTGCTGGATCTTCTGCAGCTCTGCCGGGTCAAACGTGACCTGCGGCTGGGACTGCTGTAGTGACTTGAAGGCCGACAAATCCATTTGCGGAAAGCCTGCGGGATCACCCGCCGCACCAAAAGGATTGGCACTGCCGAAAGAGCCCATGGCCTGTTGCAGGCCCTTTGTGAAGGTCTCTTGCATCTGTTGGGTGGCCTTGGCCCAGTTTGCGTCAGAATTCATCATGTCTCCGGGAAATCTTGGATCAATAGACCCTTAGCAATATGCACACCAGTTCACAACCTGATTCTAAAGTCCGCACGAGTGATTCATGTATTTAGTTGTCATTGCGTGGCTGTACGTCGTCCTCATGATGAGTGTGGCCGAGGCCACCAACACCACGGGCACTCTCCTGGGTGCCATCATCACCTTTTTTCTGTATGGTTTGGGGCCCGTAGCCCTAGTGGTTTACCTGATGGGCGCCCCGGCGCGTAGCAAGGCCATCAAGAAACGCAATGCCGAAGAGCAGGTAAACCAGCTGGCGGGCAATGCGGCAACGACGAAAGCGCAGCCAGAAATCAAGCCTGTGCCGACAGACAAGGCCTGAAGTTATCGCTTGAGGTTTTTTGGGCTTTCACCGTAATACTGCACACACAACTCCCTGGCCAATTGCACCAGGGAACGGCTGAGCCGCGTCGCAGGCCTGGCTTTGGGCACCGCGATGCACAACCTGTTGCGTATCACAGGCGAATAGATGGCCGCCATATGCGGCGGCGTACTGTGTGTCCACTCCCTTACGGCACTGACTGGCAGCACGGTTGCCGCCACACCCCTCGCCACCAGTGACAGCACCGTCTTGATGGAGTCGACTTCCGCAACCACCTTCAGAAGATGCCCCCGGGGGGCCGCCTCACCCTCAAGCAGTTGACGCAGCGAGTTGGGTTTGCTTGGCAACACGAGCGGCAAAACCGCCAAATCCGCCAGCCGTATGCGCGCCGGCAGGGGCGTGGAGGCCATCAATACAAGCGACTCACGCGTCACGGTTTCAATATTGAGCAGCGGCGATGCGGGGGGGTCAAACAGCACAGCCACGTCAAGCCGACCGGCCACCAGCCATTCACGCAGGCGAATGCTCAGACCCTCTTCCACGCTGATCGCGGCATCCGGAAATTCGGCGCGAAACCGCTCTACAAGATCTGCCGTCAGTGCATGCGCCACACGTGGCGGCAGGCCTATGGTGACACGCCCACTCGGCGTGAGCTGCCTCTCGCGCATGTCAGCCCGTGCACGTTCCGTCAGTTCGAAAATGCCGCGGGCATGCACCAGCAGCGCCAGGCCCGCCTCCGTTGGCTCCACGCCCCTGCCGGTACGGTTGAGCAGTCGCTGGCCGGTTTCCTGTTCCAGGGCCGCCACCTGTTGGCTCAAGGCCGGCTGGGACATGACCAGCGTGGCAGCCGCCTTGCTGAAACTACCCGCCTCCGCGACCGCCACGAAATATTCAAGCCTGCGCAAATCGATGATGAACCCCTCAAAAGATTGAAATCATTTTATAAGTATTTCAAATATCTGATATCTGAAAATCATTTTAAAAACCCGGTCAAGCGAGCCCAGAATATGGGCACACCATGAGCAACACCCTTCTCACCTACAACCCCGCACCGTCAAGGCCGCAGTTGAACCTGCCACCCGGCGCATGTGACAGCCATGTGCATGTTTTCGGCCCTGCCTCGCGCTTTCCGTTTGCACAGGGACGCAATTTCACCCCCACCGATGCGCCCAAAGAAAAATTGTTTGCACTGCACAAATACCTCGGCATTTCGCGCTGCGTGATCGTGCAGTCGGCCATCCATGGTTTTGACAATTCGGCGGCTGAAGATGCCATAGCGGCGGGCAGCGGCCATTACCTGGGTGTGGCCCTCGTGCCGCACGACGTTCCCGACGAAGAACTCCGGCGCCTGAAGGCGGCTGGCTTTCGCGGCGTACGCTTCAACTTCATGCCGCACCTGGGCGAAGGCGCCACGCCGCCGCAGGTCATTGCGCTGACGCATAGACTCGCGCCGCTTGGCATGCACCTGCAGATTCACTTTGCGAGCAGCCTGATTCACGATCTTGCACCAGTGCTGAAGACCTCGTCAGTACCGGTGGTCATCGACCACATGGGCCGCGTCGATGCAGCGCAGGGCCCTGATCACGCCGACTTTCGTGCACTTTGTACCTTGATGGAAGACCCGCTGTTTTACGTCAAGGTCAGCGGTGCAGACCGCATTGATGCCACGCCACCCTACAAATTGGGGGCTGCCCTCGCGCGGTACCTGGTCGAATCGTTTCCCGACCGCTGCTTCTGGGGCACGGACTGGCCGCATCCCAACCACACCCACATCCCTGATGACGGCTTGCTGGTAGACACGCTTCAGCGCATCACCCCCACCCCCGAGTTGCTGCACAAATTGCTGGTGACCAATCCTCAGGGTTTTTACAGGTTTGAAGCATGAGCGGGCGTTTGTCGGGCAAGGTGGTACTGGTGACTGGCGCGGGCTCGGTAGGCCCCGGCTGGGGCAACGGGCGTGCCATCGCCGTGCGTTTTGCAGAGGAAGGCGCGAAGGTTTTTGCAGTGGACCGGGATGCGGATCGCATGCTTGAAACCATCAGGCTGGTGAAAGAAGCAGGGGGCGAGATTGAAACGGCGACCTGCGATGTAACGCAGTCCGCTTCCATTGCTTACATCGTCGAGGCCTGCCTCACGCGCTTCGGGCGAATTGACGTGCTCATCAACAACGTGGGCGGCTCTGCGGCCGGTGGCCCGGTTGAGATGAGCGAAGAGGTCTGGGACGCGCAGATAGACCACAACCTTAAAAGCGTGTTCCTCACCTGCAAGCATGTGCTGCCCCTGATGGAAAAGCAGGGGTCTGGCGCCATCGTCAACATCTCATCCACCTCCGGCCTGCGCTGGACGGGTTCTGCACAAGTGGCCTATGCATCGACAAAGGCAGGTGTGATCCAGTTCTCGCGGGTTACAGCCGTGCAATACGCCAAGGCAGGCATACGCATTAACACCGTGGTGCCGGGCCAGCTCTACACGCCCATGGTCGATGTGCGGCTGGCCAAACAGCGCACAGGCGGCGACGTCACCGCATTGTTGCAACAGCGCCAGTCGCGGATTCCGCTGCCCTTTATGGGCGACGGGCGCGACACCGCCAACGCGGCCCTTTTTCTTGCTTCAGACGAAGCCCGGTTCATCACCGGTACCGAACTTGTCGTCGATGGCGGCATGTCGGTGAGATGCGACTGATTTAAACAGAGAACACACCCAGGAGACACCATGACCACACGAACCAACACCACCCGCAGGAATGCACTCACATTTATCGCTGCCGCCACCATGGCTTTATCGGCGGGCTTCAGCCTGCCTGCTTTCGCGCAGCAAAAAGTCACGCGCCTGGTCGTGGCCTTCCCGCCAGGCGGGCCGGTGGACTTTGTCGCCCGCACCATCAGCGAACAACTGGGCAAGGAGCTCAACACCCAGGTCATTGTCGAAAACAAGGCAGGCGCCAACGGCGCCATCGCCGCCGAATACGTGTCGCGCGCCACCCCTGACGGCAGCACCCTGTGGCTCACCAGCGTGGGCGCGGTAGCCATCAACCCGCCGCTTTATGAAAAGCTGCCCTACGACCCGGTTAAGGACCTGACCCCCATCTCGCTGGTGGTGAACAACGTCGAACTGCTGGTCGTTCACCCTGCCAACCCCGCCAGCAACGGCGCAGAGTTTGTGGCCAATGCCAAAAAGCGCAAGGAAGGCATCACCATGGCGTCTTCAGGCACGGGCAGCGTGCCGCACCTGGCGATGGAACTGCTGGCCGATGTCAGCAAGGCCAAACTGGTCCACGTGCCCTACAAGGGCGCTGCACCGGCCATCACTGATGTCATGGCTGGCCACGTTGATGGTTTTTTTGGTGACATCCCCGGCCTGGTGGGGTTCATCAAATCCGGCAAGCTCAAGCCCATTGGCATTGCATCGCCCAAGCGCCACCCACTGCTGCCCGACGTCAAGACCTTCAAGGAGATGGGCCTGCCAGGTGTTGATTCAGACAACTGGTACGCCCTGTTCTCATCCAAAGGCACGCCGACGGCTGAACTGGCGCGGGTCAACCTGGCCGTGCAGCGCACCCTCGCCACCGAAAGTGTTCGCAGCAAGCTGATGGCATCGGGCGCCGAGCCTGCGGGCTCCACGCCGGACGCGCTGGCCACACTGATGAAGAACGACACGGCCAAATGGGGCAAGGTCATTCGCGACAAAAAGATCAAACCCGAATAAGCCGCCCCATGACCCTGACAAGAATTACGCCCGTCGAACCGGGCAGCCGCCCCGAACTGGCAGCCTTAGAGGCCGGCATCACCGCAGAGCGCGGACGCGTCTCACTGCTTTACCAGGTACTCCTTAACAGCCCACCGCTGGCGCAGGGCTGGGAGCAGTTGCTGACCGCCGTACGCAACCGCAGCAGTGTTCCGGCTGACCTGCGTGAGATGGTCATCCTGAGGGTGGCGGTGCTCAACCGCGCGTCCTACGAGTTTGAGGCGCATGTTCCACATGCACTCAAGGCAGGCATGACACAGGGCAGCATTGACGCCCTGCGCAATTCACAGGCAGTGCAAGACGGGAAAACTTTTTCGATGAAGGAGCGTGATGTGCTTGCCCTGACCGACACCATGACCCGCGACATCAAGGTGCCTGATGCTGTTTTCAACGCCGCAAAAACGCATTTCAGCGATCAGCAGATGACAGATCTGGTGGCAACCATCGCGGCATACAACATGGTGTCACGCTTTCTCACCGCTTTCGAAATAGGCCACTGACATGAACGAACCAGGCGTAGCTACTGATGCCCTGCTCGTCCAGGCCCGCACAACGGATGCCTCGACCCTGCCCCTGCTAATGCAGTACCTTGAAAAAGCCCTGCCCGATAAACCCATTAAGGTTTGTGCAGCTTTCTCACAGCCCCAAAAGCAGGTTTACGCCTATCTTTACCTCAGCAAACGCCGCTCCTGCACCATGGGGGAGGCAGCGTCCCTGCAATCATCACTTCAGGACACTTTCCCCCTACTGGATAACATGCACGTCTCCAGGCTCGAGCAGGTTTTTTCCATTGATGGCGCGTCAAAAGGCAGTACGCCGGTCTTTCACTACGTCGTCGAGATGGACCCGGAGTCAGGCTGGATGCCGGAGCTGTCGCAGTGGTATGACACAGAACACATGCCTGGCTTGGCCAAAGTGCCGGGCTGCATACGCGCCAGCCGCTTCCTGAACCATGACCACGGCCCGCTGTCTCTGGCCTGCTATGACCTTGTGACGGAAGAAACACTGGGCTCCGAGCCCTGGCTGGCTGTGCGGGGAACACCGTGGAGCGATCGCATGCGTCCGAAATTCACGAACACAATCCGGACCATGTTCAAGACCTGTAACGGGTGAGGCTTGTGCCCATGCCTCCGCGACAGTTCAACCCAGAATCATCAACCCAATCTGCAGAAGCAGTATCAGCACCAACGCCGACAGGTCCACGCCACCAATTGAGGGCACGATGCGCCTCAGCGGGGTTAACAGTGGCTCGGTAAGGCGGCCCAGCAAAGCGTAGGCAGGCGAGCCGGGTTGAACCCAGGACAGGATGGCAAATCCTATGACCAGGATCATCATGGTTTGCAATGCCACGCGCACCAGCATCTTCAGCGCGAACACCAGCAGGTTGAGAAGTGCAGCAATGCCAAGGTCAGGCGACCAGTGCGCCACACCCAGCAGCACACCGAAAAGCAGGCTCCAGAGCAGCCCGTAGGCCAGCGCAAGCAGCACTGCGGCAGTCAGGCTGGCCCAGTCGATTTGTGATTTGCCGACGCTCGCAGGCAAGGTACGGCGCAAGGGTTTGACGATCCAGTCGGTGAGCGCCATGACAAAAATGCCAGGCTGGCCGCGCATGTTCACGCGTGTCCAGTTCATCCAGGCACGCAGCAGCGCAGCGCCTATCAACAGGAAAAAAATTGTTTCAAGCAGGAAAGCGAGGATGCGAATCAGCATGTCGTATCAGTATCAGCAAAATCAACGACGGGGCTTCTTGCCCTGCTTGCGGCTGGCTTTGCCGGAAGCTTTTTTGACGGCAGCTTTCAAAGCCTGGATAGGCGACGGCGACGAACGGCTGGAACCCTTTTGGCTGCGGCTGGATGAGCTCGAAGCACCGCCGCCTCTGGCACTACCGCGTGATTCAGAGCGTGACTCTGATCTCTTCGCTGCACCCCGGGATGCCCCTCGCTCCTTGGTGGGCAACTCGGTCGCATGACCGCCGGTTTTGTCCTTCATCGCACGGCCCAGCAACTCTTCGCCTTCGTTGATGAGGCGGAAGTCAATCTTGCGTCCATCAAGGTCCACTCGGCTGACCTGCACGCGCACACGGGTGCCAATGGCGTAGCGGATGCCGGTGCGCTCGCCGCGAAGCTCCTGGCGGGCTTCGTCAAAACGGAAGTACTCGCCGCCGAGTTCGGTGATGTGTACCAGGCCTTCAACGTACATGGCATCCAGCGTGACAAATATGCCGAAGCCGGTTGCCGCGGTGACGACGCCGCCGAACTCTTCGCCCAGATGCTCGCGCATGTATTTGCATTTGAGCCAGGCCTCGACATCACGGCTGGCTTCATCTGCGCGGCGCTCGTTGGCGCTGCAATGCAGGCCGGCGGCCTGCCAGGCCAGTTCATCGGCACTAATTTTCTTCGGCTTCTGGTCTGGTTCCTTGACCCGCGATGCCAGGCGTTTGGACAGCTTGGCTTCTGCCTCTCCCGGTGTCGGAAGGACGGGCAACTGGTATTTGCTTTTGGTCAGCACGGCCTTGATGACGCGGTGTACCAGCAGATCCGGATAACGGCGAATGGGGCTCGTGAAGTGGGTATAGGCCTCATAGGCCAGACCGAAGTGACCACTGTTGATCGGCGTGTAGATCGCCTGCTGCATGGAGCGCAGCAGCATGGAGTGAATCTGCATCGCGTCCGGCCTGTCCTTGGTGGCCATGGCAATCTGCTGGAACTCGCCCGGCTTGGGGTCGTCCGTGATCGTCATGCCAAGGCCCAGTGCCTTCAGGTAATTGCGCAGCATGTCCTTTTTCTCGGGCGTCGGGCCCTCGTGCACGCGGAACAGGCCCACGTGCTTGCTATCGGCAATAAAGTCGGCAGAACAGACATTGGCGGCCAGCATGGCCTCTTCAATCACGCGGTGCGCCACATTGCGGGTACGCGGCACGATTTTTTCAATGCGCCCCGCTTCATCGCAGACGATCTGGGTCTCTGTCGTTTCAAAGTCGACGGCGCCACGTACACCGCGCTGCTTGAGCAGCGCCTGGTAAACATCGTGCAAGTCCAGCAGGTGCGGCACCAGCGCCTTGCGCTGCGCCGCTTCAGGGCCACGCGTATTGGCGAGGATCGCCGCGACTTCGGTATATGTGAAGCGCGCGTGGCTGAACATCACGGCCGGGTAAAACTGGTAGGCGTGGACCTCGCCTTTTGCATTGACCAGCATGTCGCACACCATGCACAGGCGCTCGACATTCGGGTTCAGCGAACACAGGCCGTTGGACAGCTTCTCGGGCAGCATGGGGATCACGCGGCGCGGAAAATACACGCTGGTGGCGCGGTCATAGGCATCTATGTCGATGGCGCTACCGGTTTCCACATAGTGGCTCACATCGGCAATAGCGACCAGCAGGCGCCAGCCCTTGCCCCGGCCAACTTTGGCGGGCTCGCAGTAAACGGCATCATCGAAGTCGCGGGCGTCTTCACCATCTATGGTGACGAGCGCCACGTCGGTCAGGTCGATGCGGCCTTTTTTGTCGGCGGCGCGCACGGCGTCCGGCAGGGTACGAGCCAGCGCAAGGGCACCGTCGCTGAACTCATGCGGCACGCCATATTTGCGCACCGCAATTTCAATTTCCATGCCGGGGTCGTCAATTTCACCCAGAACTTCCTTCACACGGCCCACGGGCTGGCCGAACAGCGCGGGCGGCTCGGTCAATTGCACGACCACGACCTGGCCGGATTTGGCGGTGCCAGTCGCGCCCTTGGGAATCAGGACGTCCTGACCGTAGCGCTTGTCTTCAGGTGCGACCAGCCAGACGCCACTTTCCTGCAGCAGGCGGCCAATAATGGGGTTTGGCGAGCGTTCGATGATTTCGGTAACCCGGCCTTCAGGCCGGTTCTTGCGGTCATGGCGCACGATCCGGGCCTTGACCCGGTCCTTGTGCAGGACTGCGCGCATCTCGTTGGGAGGCAGGTAGATGTCCCCCTCACCGTCGTCGCGCTGTACAAAACCGTGGCCATCACGGTGGCCGGAAACGGTGCCCTCGAATTCTGCGAGGAGGCCGGCAGAAGCGCCGGCATTTTGATGAACTGTTTTGATAAAAATCTCTTTTTCTTTGATGAGAACTGCTACGGCCTCAGGCCCCAGTATGCAGTTGAAATATTTCGGGGTTGTGGCCCGGGAAAAGCATCAGTTAATGGTACACTGCTAGCTGTGCCCGGGTGGCGGAATTGGTAGACGCGCACGGTTCAGGTCCGTGTATCGCAAGATGTGGAGATTCGAGTTCTCTCCCGGGCACCAAAATTACCAGAGTTTCAGCAACCAGACTGGAACTCAACACTAAAAGCCACTGCAAAGTGGCTTTTTTTGTTGCCTGTCTTTTTTGCAATCAGAATGGCTGGGCTACCAGGTCGTGACCTTGCACACCCACAATACGTGCCTTGGTGAACTCGCCCACTTTCAGCGTCTTGCTGATTTTTTCGGGCGGCAGCAACCTGACAACGCCGTCAATCTCTGGTGCGTCAGCATATGACCGCCCAACGCCACCCTTTCGTCCCAGGGCGGGCGCCGAATCAACCAGAACCTGCATGGTCGCGCCAAGGCGCTGCTGAAGTTTCTGGCTTGACACGGCCTCGGCCACCGCCATGAAGCGGGCCCTGCGTTCTTCACGCAATTCGATGGGCAACATGCCGGGAATGTCATTGGCAGTAGCACCTTCGACGGCGCTGTATGCAAAACACCCGGCCCTGTCGATATTGGCCTCCTGCATGAAGTCCAGCAAGTGCTGGAACTCCTCTTCGGTCTCCCCCGGGAAGCCGGCAATAAACGTGCTTCGAATAATCAGTTCGGGGCAGATCTCGCGCCAGCGCGCAATACGCTCCAGGTTTTTCTCGCCGCTGGCCGGACGCTTCATACGCCTGAGCACATCGGGATGGCTGTGCTGCAGGGGCACATCCAGGTAAGGCAGAACCTTGCCCGTAGCCATCAGCGGCAAAATTTCATCGACGCTGGGATACGGGTACACATAGTGCAGGCGAACCCAGGCGCCATAAGGTTCGGCAATCTCGCCCAGCGCCTGAACCAGCTCCAGCATGCGGGTCTTGACCGGTTTGCCGTCGAAAAAACCGGTGCGGTATTTGACGTCAACGCCATAGGCCGAAGTATCCTGGCTGATGACCAGCAGTTCCTTGACGCCGCCTTCAAACAGCGCACGCGCTTCATTGAGTACATCGCCAATCGGCCGCGAGACCAGATCGCCGCGCATCGACGGGATGATGCAGAAGGTGCAGCGATGGTTACAGCCTTCGCTGATCTTCAGGTAGGCGTAATGTTTCGGCGTGAGCTTGATGCCGGCAATGCCGAAAGAATTCGGCACCAGGTCGACAAAGGGGTCGTGCGGCTTGGGCAGGTTCAGGTGGACTGCGTCCATGACTTCTTGCGTGGCGTGCGGGCCTGTAACGGCCAGAACACTGGGATGCATCTGCCGAACCATATTGCCGCCGCCCTCGCCTGCCTTGGCGCCCAGACAGCCCGTGACAATGACGCGGCCATTGGCCGCAAGCGCCTCGCCAATGGTGTCCAGGCTTTCCTTGACCGCATCGTCGATAAACCCGCAGGTATTGACGATGACGAGGTCCGCGCCCTCAAAGGTCTTGGAGGTCTGGTAACCCTCAGCACTGAGCTGCGTGAGGATCAGCTCGGAATCGGTCAGGGCCTTTGGGCAGCCCAGGCTGACAAAACCAACGCGTGGCGCGGGCTTGCTGGCAGTTTGCATAGTTGGGGAAAGGACTTCGCTCATGGCTCCATTGTCTCAGAGCCCCGGGAATCAGGGCTTTGCTTAACGCTTTAACCCCAGGGCTGCCAGCATCTGCTCGCTCTGTTTCTGCATCTGCTCCTGCATTTGCGTGAAGACGGTCTTGGACTGCTCGACATAAGTACCCATCATGCCCTGCATCATGGGCGACTGGGCATTCATGAACTGCGCCCACTTTTCGGGGCTGAGGGTTTTGGATTGTTCGGCCATCTTGACCTGCAGGTCCATAAAACTCTGGACGTTTTTCTCGAGGTAGGCACCCATGAAACCCTGCATGGCATTGCCGTAAAAACGGATGATGTTGGCCAGCACCGGCTCGGTAAACATCGGCGCGCCGCCGGACTCTTCTTCAAGAATGATCTGCAACAGGATGGCGCGGGTGAGGTCTTCATTGGTCTTGGCATCGCGCACCACAAAATGAGCGCTGTCCATGACCAGCTGGCGCACTTCGGTAAGCGTGATGTAGGTTGATGTTTCGGTGTCGTACAAACGCCGGTTCGGGTATTTCTTGATGACGCGGTTTTTAACGTCAGCTGCATCTTTGGCGCTTGACGGCATCTCGACAGAATCTTCCGCATGGGAATCCGTGGCGGGGGCAGCGCCTGATTTGGCGCGGGTTGACTTGGCTTTTGGCACGGAGAACTCCTCTGGAATAACCGGCATGCAGGACACTGCACGCATTTACTGCTGCTCAAGACATTCTAGGAAGTAAGGATAGTCGCAATCCCCTTGGTTTACCCTGTGAGTTCACCCATGCACACAACTGTGCAAGGTGAATCGGGGAAACGGTCTAAGGAAATTGGTAGGCGCGATTGGACTCGAACCAACGACCCCCACCATGTCAAGGTGGTGCTCTAACCAGCTGAGCTACGCGCCTGAAAGTCTGTTCGACAACTAGCATTATAGCACTGGATTTTTCGCTGCCTTGCCCAGACGCTGTGGGTGACAAGCAAAACCTCCAGTGCGGACGCCATCGTTCATGGCCATCACCCGGGTGCGATTCAATGACCGTGGGCATGATGGCTCACGCCGTGTACATGCGCTCGGCACGCTGGGGAACAATCAGGAGATCGCAGCCCGAGATGCGCACCAGTCGCCGGGAAACGCTGCCAAAAAACATCTCCAGCAGGCAAGACTGGCGCTGCCTGCCCACCACAATGAGATCGGCCGACACCGCTTCCTGCTGTATTGAAGTTTGCAACGCCGTGTCGCCATAGCCCACAAAAAACATCACGCGATTCCGGCGGGTGTCCAGCGAGTCGGCCAGGCGAAACAGCCGATCCTCGGCAGTCGCATTCACCTGTCGCCGATACGCCTTGATGGCCTCGACCGATGCATCAGAAGACCTCAGCCTCGCTT
The DNA here is from genome assembly GCA_965228025.1 of Polaromonas sp. Taxonomy (GTDB): domain Bacteria; phylum Pseudomonadota; class Gammaproteobacteria; order Burkholderiales; family Burkholderiaceae_C; genus Polaromonas. Next base: position 129,397 of record CBDDGX010000024.1, read on the forward strand.
CATCACTCCTGCCGATGGCATGGAACAGATGCAGCTCGGTGCCGGCAAAGATCTCGCATGCCCGGTTCACCAGTTCCCGGGAACGCGCACTGAAGTCCACGCCCACCACCATTTTCCGGTAAGGCCCGTCCTGCGCTTTCCTGACGATCAGGATGGGGCAATGGCAATTGCGCATGAGCCGGTCGATCACGGTGTCACGCCAGAACCACGACGGCCTGGCATCAGGCGCAAAACCTGTCACCACAAGCTGCGCCGCAGCGGTGGCGTCAATGAGCTGGGTTTCTGACATCACCATGTGCGACGCAGCCTCGACAGGCAGGTTGTGGCGTCTGGCCAGCTGTCGCGAACAAAGGCCAAGCCTGGCGAGTGCGCCTGGCTCGAGGGGTTTGTCACTCGCCGCCGCATACACGATGCGAAGCCGCCAGCCGTGACAGGCCGCCAGGCTTGCGGATCGGTCAAGGCAGGCATCACCCTCTTCGGAAAAATCGGTCAATGCAACGATGGTGCTGGTCATCTTGAGTCTCCTTCAGACGTGCACGTACCCTGCCACGCGCCAGCCGGCAAACAGGGCCATGAAGTGGCGTTCAGGTGGTGTAGTCGCCGCTGGCCTCGGGCTGGAACAGGATGGCGGTCACCGTGGCACGGCATTCGTCCCCGTTAGGCGTCTTCCAGCTTGCTGTCGATCCCAGGCGCAAGCCCAGCAGGCTCGCGCCCACAGGGGAAAGCACGGATATAAAGCCCTGGGCTGGTTCGGCATCGGCGGGATAGCAAAGCACCAGCTTCTGCCTGACGGACGACTTTGAGTCCTCGATCTCCACCTGCGAATACATGGACACCCTGTCCGGGTGCATGTCGCGTGGCGACACCAGATCCGCGAGTTCGAGGCAGTCTGCAAGCTCGGCAGGCAAGTCACCTCCGCCCAGCTTTTTCAGGCGAGCGAAGTCAAGTTCAGTGATCGTTCGATCAGTGGTGGCAATTGAAAGCACGTGGCAATCTCCAACAAGGCGTGCATCCGCATGTGTGCGGTGCACGCTATCGCGCAGGCTGTGGGCCCGGCGATAAATGGATTGCGCAAAAAAGAAGGGGGGGGGTATCGCCGGGCTCAGGAATGTGCTGCCAGCAAACGCAGCAGCACACCGCCCATGCGTCGGGCGTGACGCGGGCCGCAAGGCGTGAGATGAAGACGTGTTGAGTGAAAACCCATGGAAACGATTCTATGGAAATATCTCGTTCGGGCAAGCAAGCCCCTACAAGTCTTGCCAGATATGGAAAGCCCCGAATCAGAAAAATGATGGTCGTTGCAACCCCGGGAAAAGCGTGTACCGCCCTATCGACGCCGGGCCGAGCGCACGCCCGGCACCTCGGCAACCACGCCCAGTACCTGCTTGAGCCTGCCGGACTGCGCGACCTCTACCGTGAAGGTCATCCACGCGGTACCGCCGCGGTTGTCTTTGACCGACTGCGTCTGCACGCCGATGACGTTCATCTTTTCCCTCGCGAACACTTCTGAAATGTCGCGCAGCAGTCCCTGGCGGTCGGACGCCTCGATCGACACATCCACCGGGTACACCGCACCATCTGCAGACTTGGGCGCATTCCACTCGACCTCAATCACCCGGTCCGGGCTGCCGGAAGCCATGTTGCGAAAGTTGCTGCAGTCGCTGCGGTGAATGCTCACGCCCTTGCCCTTGGTCACAAAACCCAGAATCTCGTCAGGCGGTGCGGGCTTGCAGCATTTGGCCAGTTGTGTGAGCAGCGATCCCATGCCGACCACCAGCACGCCGCCGTTGCCCTTGGCGTTCTGGCTGGGTGCACGTGCCTTTTTGGCGAGTACGTAGTCGTCCTGCGTGAGCGCAGGCTCAGGTGGCCTGAGCATGTTTTCAATCGTGCGCAGCGAGAGTTCGTCCTTGCCCACCACCTCGAACAAATCATCTGCGGCCTTGAAGCCCAGCTGCACCGCCAGGTCGTCAAGCTTCATCGACGTCTTGCCCTCGCGCTGTAGCAGCTTTTCAACCGCTTCACGGCCACGCGCAACCGTCTGCGCCATGTCGAGTGCATTGAACCATGCGCGCACTTTCGACTTGGCGCGGTGGCTGGTCAGAAAGCCCAGTTCTGGGTTCAGCCAGTCACGCGAGGGGCCGCCCTCTTTCACCGTGATGATCTCCACCGTCTGCCCGTTTTGCAACGGCGTGTTGAGCGGCACCATCGCACCGTCGATGCGCGCACCCCGGCAGCGATGGCCGACGTTGGTGTGCACGCTGTAGGCAAAATCCACCGCCGTCGCGCCCTGCGGCAACTCCACAATTGCGGCATCCGGGGTCAGCACATAAATGCGGTCTTCAAACAGGCCCTTGTTGGCCTCACGCGCACGCGCAGCCGCCGGGGCTGACAGATCGCGCTCCCAGGCCAACAGCTGCCGCAGCACGGCAATCTTGGCGTCGTACTCACTGCTGGCTGATACACCTGCATAGCCCTTGGTGCCGGCCTCTTTATAGGCCCAGTGCGCCGCCACGCCGTGCTCCGCATGGTCATGCATGGCCTGCGTGCGTATCTGGATCTCGACCGCCCTGCCCGCTTCATCGCGCACCACGGTGTGCAGCGACTGGTACCCGTTCGACTTGGGCTTGGCGATGTAGTCATCAAACTCGCCCAGCACCGGCGTGAAGCGCGAATGCACAAACCCGAGTGCCGCGTAGCAACCCTGGATATCGGCGGCGATCACACGCAGGGCACGAATGTCAAACACCTGTTCAAAGTCGAGCGACTTGCCCCGCATCTTCTTGACGATGCTGTAGATGTGTTTGGGCCGGCCATAAACCAGCGCGGCAATGCCGTCCCTGTTGAGTTCACGCTCAAGCTGGCTGCGCAGTGATTCCATGAACTGCTCGCGCTCCAGCCGTTTTTCATCGAGCAGGCGTGCAGTGTCTTTATAGGTCTCGGGCTCAAGAAAGCGGAAGGCCAGGTCTTCCATCTCCCATTTCAGTTGCCAGATGCCCAGGCGGCTGGCCAGCGGTGCAAACACGTGCAGCGACTCAAAAGCCAGTGCGGCCGGCGCAGCCTGCCGCGTGGCTGCGTAATGCCGCAGGGTTTGCAGGCGAGATGCAAGTCGCAGCAGCACGACGCGCAGGTCGCGTGAGAAAGCCAGCAGCATCTTGCGCACGTTCTCGGTCTGCACGGCCTGCACTTCCGGCTCGTGGGTGCCCGGGGCGGCGGCGCGTGCCTGCCGCTGCACGTTGACGAGCTTGGTCGTCTCTACCGCCAGCGCTGCATAGTTGGCACCGAAGGCCTTGGTGATGGATTCCAGCGGCCTGGCCAGGTGCTCGCACGAATGCACCAGGTAGATGGCGGCCTGCAAGGCCTCGGTACGGCCTATGGCCTTGAGGATGGCGGCAACCGCATCGGCATGGGCCAGGATGTTTTCGCCGGTGTCAAAGTGCTCGCCGGCAATCAGCGGCTCGGCAAAGGCGCGGGCACGGGCCAGCGCATCGGGCTGGTCAGGCACGGCGGCGGATGTTGCGATGGCGATGGACGTCACCGAATCGTCCGCACGGACAGCGTCTACCGGCCCGCCTGGCCCCTGCGCGTTACTTTTCATGAGATCTCAAATGCGATGTTTGCTGCCGGGTTCAAGCTTCAGCCCAGCAAAAATCCTGTCACCGCCGCAACCTGGTCGCCGGCAATCAGCGTGGGTGCGTGGCCTACGCCGGCAAACTCCACCAGCTTTGCGCGCGGGCCGCGTTCTGTCATAGCCTGCGCCGTCTCCGGGGTGAGCAGGTCGGAGTTGGCACCCCGTATCAGCAGGGTTTGCGCCTTGATGTTGTCGTATAGGTGCCAGAGCGCGGCAGCGCCCTGCTGCGTCGCCTCTTCAGTCGACTGCCTGAAGGGGATGGCCATGGCCGGATCGTAGTGCAGGCGGTATTTGCTGCCTGGCGCATCAGACACCGGCTTGACCATGTGCTGCGACAGCGCCAGCCACTGCTCGGGTGTGTGCGGACCAAAGCCCGTGGAGACCGCCCACATCGCGTCAGCTGCTGCCTGGACCGAATCAAACTCACCTGCCATTCCAAGATACTGGCCAATACGTACCAGCGCCTGCCACTGGATGGCCGGGCCCACGTCATTGAGCACCAGCTTGCGTACCGGCACCGGCAAGGGCAAACCAGGCTGGCCACACATGATGATGCCGATCAGCCCGCCCATGCTGGTGCCTACCCAGTCCAGCGTGGTGATGGGCGACTGGCCATGCACCTGGCCCAGCATGGCCAGCATGTCGGCGGCGTAGGCGGGTACCTGGTAGCCCATGGGGTCTTTCAACCAGTCGCTCGCGCCGCGGCCTGCTACGTCGGGGCAGATGATGCGAAAGCCGCCTTGGCGCTTTTCACCTTCGGCGCAAATTGCCCGGGCAAGCACGTCAAAGTCCCGGCCCTGGCGCGACAGGCCGTGCGCGCAGACGATGACGTGACCAGCGCCAGGCTCGCCCCACTGCCAGTAAGCCATTCGGTGCCCGCCGTGGGCATCAGGGCAATTTACGTAGTTCAGCGTAGGTTCTGTCATGGTTGCGGCAAGGTGCGTCAAAAACTTGATAATGAGATTGAAAACCAGTGCAGCGCAAGCGCTTTTGTGCGTCAGCCGGTTTCAGGCCAACCATCGTAAATCATCCGGAGAAACATCCATGCTCAAAGGCAAGACAGCCCTCGTTACAGGTTCCACCAGCGGTATCGGTCTGGGCATCGCCAAGGCGCTGGCCGCGCAGGGCGCCAACATTGTCATGAACGGTTTTGGCGATGTCGAAGCGCCCAAAGCCGAAATCATCGCTGCCGGTGGATCAGGCATCAAGGTCGGCTACCACGGCGCTGACATGAGCAAGCCCGCGCAGATCGAAGAGATGATGAAGTACGCCGCCAGCGAGTTCGGCCGTGTCGACATCCTGGTCAACAACGCCGGCATTCAGCACGTTGCCAATGTCGAGGACTTCCCGGTTGAGAAATGGGACGCCATCATCGCCATCAACCTCAGCAGCGCCTTTCACACCACCCGCCTGGCCATGCCCGCCATGAAGGCCGCCAACTGGGGCCGCATCATCAACGTCGCCTCGGCGCACGGGCTGGTGGCCTCGGCCCAGAAGTCGGCCTATGTCACGTCCAAACACGGCATCGTCGGTTTCACCAAGTCGATCGCGCTGGAAACCGCCACCACCGGTGTCACCTCCAACGCCATCTGCCCCGGCTGGGTGCTGACGCCGCTGGTGCAAAAGCAGATCGACGACCGCGCCGCCCGCGAAGGCATCACGGTTGAGCAGGCCAACAAGGAACTGCTCGGCGAGAAAGAACCGTCACTGCAGTTCACCACGCCAGACGAACTGGGCGCGCTGGCCGTGTTTTTCTGCTCCCCGGCTGGCAACAATGTGCGTGGCGTGGCCTGGAACATGGATGGCGGCTGGGTGGCGCAGTAGGTTTCAGGCTGCAAATGCTATTGAATTGATAGCTGGTTACGCTTGTATTTAAAGGGCTGGAGGCCTAAAACAGCCCCAAAAAAGGCTTTAAAACCGGGTTTTGAGGCCTTTTTTGTCATTCTGGCAGGCGTCAGATGCCAGCCAAAACCGATAATGCATCACAAATAAAGCATTAGGCACTTAATGCTTCAGATATGACGCATTATTTCAAGTCGCGCCTCAGAACCAGCGTTTCAGCAAACCCATGACCTGCGCAAAGCGTTTGCCATACGGCGGGTAAAACACATCACCCCTGCCCCACTTCGACGACACCAGCACAGGCTTTTGCTGGGTCAGGCGCAAAAAGCCTGCCTCGCCGTGGTAACTGCCCCAGCCGCTTTCACCGACGCCGCCGAAAGGCAGGTTCTCGTGCGCGATATGCATGAGCGTGTCGTTGACCGTCACGCCGCCGCTGACGGTTTGAGCGAGTACCTTGTCGCGGGAGGCGTTGTCGGTGCCAAACCAGTAAAGCGCCAGCGGCCTGGGTCTGGCGTTGATGTGGCTGATAGCCTGGTCCATGGAGTCATACGGCAGCACCGGCAGGATGGGGCCGAAAATTTCTTCGGTAAGCAGTTTGGAATCTGCCTTGGCGCCGAACACCAGCACCGGCGACATCTGCCGCGCTGCGCTGGCACCTGTGCCCGCACCCACACGTTGAAGGCGTGCGCCCTCGCCTTCGGCCTCAGCCAGCAAGGCCTGCAGGCGCTCGTGGTGGCGCGGGCTGATGATGGCGGCGTAGTCGGGGTTGCCTTCAATCGTGGGGAAGAGTTGCGCCGTGGCTTTGGCAAAGGCTTCGCCAAACTTGCCTTCGCTGCCTTTGGGCAGCAGCACATAGTCGGGCGCGATGCAGGTCTGGCCGGCGTTGAGCAGCTTGCCGTGGGCGATCTTGAGGGCGGCGCTCTCCATATCGCAAGAGGCATCGATGATGCACGGCGACTTGCCACCGAGTTCAAGCGTGGTTGGCGTCAGGTTGGCAGCGGCGGCTTTGGCGACGATGCGGCCGACGGCGGTAGAGCCGGTGAAGAACAAATGGTCAAACGGCAGGCTTGAAAACTCCGCCGCCAGCTCGCCATCACCCTGCACCACGCAGAACTCATCGGCAGCAAAGGCTTTTTCAACCAACTCAGCCGTGAGCGCCGATGTGCGCGGCGTCAGCTCACTCGGTTTGAGCATGACGCGGTTGCCGGCAGCCAGCGCGGTGATCACTGGCCCCAACGCCAGCTGCACCGGGTAGTTCCATGGCGAGACGACACCCACCACGCCCAGCGGCTGACGCTGCAGGTAAGCACTTGAAGGCTGCAGGTAAATCGGTGTACTGACCTTGACCGGCTTCATCCACCTGGGGAGCGCCTTCAGTGTGTGGTGAAGCATGGTGCGCAGCACAAACAGGTCGGCAATCTCGGTGAGCTGCGTTGACCGCACACCGAAGTCGGCCTGCACTGCAGCGGCCAGCGCATCGCTGTTGTCTGTGAGCAAGGCGCGCATGCGCAGCAGGCGGTCACGGCGCAGGGCGAGCGGCACATCAATCTGCGCGCGGCTGGCATGGTACTGGGCATCAAACAGGGAGCGGAGTGTGGCTTGTGTCGCCTGGGGCTGGCTTGAAATCATGCAGGGATGATAGGGGCGAGGCCGCAGCGCCGGTAGGGGCATGCCCCCAGTTTTGCGCCCGGCTGTCCCAAGTCAAGGTTTGCGTTGATTTCTTACAGGATAGTCCCTAGGTGGGGATTAAGCTGCAAGGGACAAACGTGCAGCGTTCATTTTCAGCGTCTAGAGGAGCTTCATGGAATACCGGGACTACTACAAGGTGATGGGCGTCGAGCGCAGCGCCACACCTGAAGAGATCAAAAAGGCGCACCGCAGGCTGGCGCGCAAATTCCACCCCGACGTCAGCAAGGAAAAAGACGCCGAGGCGCGCTTCAAGGAGATTGCCGAGGCCTATGAGGTGCTGAAAGACCCTGAAAAACGGTCTGCGTACGACAAACTGGGCGCCAACTGGCAGGCGGGGCAGGACTTCCAGCCGCCGCCTGGATGGGATGGCCAGGGTGCGCAAGGGGGCGGCGGCTTCTCCGGCCAGGGCTTTGAAGATATCCCGGGCTTCGACCAGAGCGATTTTTTTGAATCGCTCTTCCGGGGCCGTGGAAGCAGGGGCGCAGGCGGGCAACACGCAGGCCAGCGCACACGCGGCTTCGACATGCACGGCCAGGACCAGCACGCCAAAATCCAGATCAGCATCGACGATTCGTACAACGGCGCGTCCCGCACGCTTCAATTGCGCATTCCTCAAGAGACGCCGGACGGCCGTGTGCAGATGCAGGAGCGAACCATCGAGTTCTCCATCCCCAAAGGCATACGCGCCGGCCAGCACATACGCCTTGCCGGCCAGGGCGGGCCGGGCATGGGAAATGGCAGCGCGGGCGACCTCTACCTGGATGTTGAATTTTTGCCGCACACACGCTACCGGGCCGAAGGCTTTGACGTGTATATGGATTTGCCCGTCTCGCCCTGGGAGGCCGCACTGGGTGCCGAAGTTGAAGCGCCCACGCCGACGGGTGATGTGGAGATCAGGATACCGCCCGGCTCTGCCAGCGGCCGCAAGCTGAGGCTCAAGGGGCGCGGGCTGCCGGGCAAAACACCGGGCGACTTTTATTTCGTTCTCAAGCTCACGCTGCCCACTGCAGAGACTGACGACCAGCGCAAGGCTTACGAAGACATGGCCGCAGCATTCAAGAACTTTGACCCACGCGCCGCACTGAAAGGAGGCAAGGCATGACCCAGCAAACCACAGCCGTACGCATCACCGGTTTCATCCTTGAAGACCAGACCGAACTGACACTTGACGATATCTGCCGTGCCTGCGCAGCGGAATCTGCACACATCAGCGAACTGATTGACGAAGGCGTGCTGTCACCTGAAGGCGCCGGACCGCAGGAATGGCGCTTCACAGGGGTGCATGTGAACAGGGCTGTCACTGCGGTGCGTCTGCAGCGCGACCTGGGTGTCAACCTGCCCGGTGTGGCCCTGGCCCTGCAGCTCATGGATGAACTGTCAGCCCTCAGGGCGCAGCTTCACCACCTGACCATCGACTAGGGCCAGTCAAAAGGTCAACCCCACTGCAGGCAGCGCATGCTCAGCGTGCCGCTCTGAAAGCCTTCAAAGGTGGTGGCGGTTTTTTCACTCTTGCCCGCAGCGCCCAATGCGTACAGCAGCGGCCAGTAGTGGTCCGGCGTGGGGACGGCCATACGCACCGAGGCGTCCATGCCCAGCGGGTTCATCAGGGCGTTGTCATCACGCGCCGCCAGCGCATCGCGCACGGCGTTATCAAACGACTGCGCCCAGGGTTTGCTGGCCATCACACCCATGGGCACCCCGCGCTCGGTGGCGCGCAGGTTGTGCACGACGTTGCCGCTGCCCATGATGAGCACACCCTTGTCGCGCAGGGCTGCCAGTTCCTGGCCAATCGCGTAGTGGTATTTGCCCTGCTGTGCGTAATCGATTGAAAGCTGGAAGACCGGGATGTCCGCCTTGGGATACATATGGTGCAGAACCGTCCATGTGCCGTGGTCCAGGCCCCACTCGTCTGTGGTGACGGCAGACACACGCTTGAGGGATGCAGCTGCCTGCTTCGCAAACGATGGCGCACCGGGTGCGGGGTACTGCATCTGCTGCAACTGGTCGGGGAAACCGCCAAAGTCATGGATGGTTTTGGGCTTGTCATCAATGCCGACAGCGGTCTGCCCTGGTGTGAGCCAGTGCGCCGACACAGACAGGATGGCCGCAGGCCGCCCCAGCGACTGGCCCCACTTGGCCAACTGGCGCGTGAAGGCGTTGTCCTGGATGGCGTTCATGGGGCTGCCGTGGCCCACAAAAATGGACGGCATGCGTTTGGCAGCTTTGGCAGGCCTCCCCTGCTGGGCATTGGCCAGGTCAGCCAGGGTTGAAAGTGCAGCCAGCGCGGCTGCCATGCTGCCGCCTGTGAGAAGTTTGCGGCGGTCTGGGGATGAAATCATGAAGCTCGTTGGAAAAAGTTTTTTTGACGCCAGACTTACCGGCCATGTGTCCGGTTATACGTCCCGCTTACGGGTGTTAACCCCATGCTCAGAACCGTTCAGCTGAATTTGGTTCACGATATTTTTAATCGCCAATTCCGGGCACTCTCAACAAACGCTTAACAAGCTTTCAGAAAAATTTGCTTGTTGCCAGCGAAAGGCAGGGCTGTAATACGCCGGTGCCCGACAAACCCCAAGCAGCCATGACGCCTTCCAGTACAGCAAGCCACGCAACAGCACGCGCTGATGGCCTGGCGCGCGTGGAAGACAGGCGCCTGCTGACAGGCCAGGGCCTTTATGTTCACGATATCCTGCATGAGGGCATGTTGCATGCGGTCTTCATGCGCAGCACCCACGCACGTGCCCGCATCGCCAGCATGGACCTGCAGGCAGCCCGTGATTGCGAGGGCGTGGTTGCCGTGCTGGTTGCAGAAGACCTCGCCGGGCTGAGGATGCCGGCCATCAATGCGCTGCTGCCGCTCGTCAACCAGCCCCAGTGCCCCCTGCTGGCATCGGGCCGCGTCGATTCCGTCGGCCAACCGATGGCCCTGGTGGTTGCCACCAGCCTGTATGCAGCGCAGGCCGCGGCAGAGCAGATATTTGTGGACTACGAGCCCGAAGCCGCACAAAACGACCTGGCAGATGGCAACACGCTTCTGGCGACGGCCGTGCACCAGCATGGTGAAACCCCGGGTACTGCAGCGCACAAGGTCAGCGTGTCGCATCTGCAGCCACGCGTTATCGCCATGTCGCTGGAACCCAGGGCGACCGTTGCGAAATGGGATGAAGGCACAGGTTCGCTCACGGCCTGGCTGGGCACACAGGCGCCATCAAGGGCGCGCGCAGATATTGCACTGACGCTGGGCATGCAGCCCGAAAAAGTTCGCGTGGTGGCACCCGATGTGGGCGGTGCGTTTGGCGCCAAGGCCTCCGTCTCACCTGAAGACCTGGTGATTGCATTCGCGGCCCGGCACCTCAAGGCAAGCGTGAAGTGGACATCACCGCGCTCTGAAGAATTTACCTCTGCCGCGCACGGCCGGGGCGCAAAGCTTGAAGGCGAGCTCTGGCTGGACGCAGATGGCCGCTTCACGCACCTGCACGCACGGCTGCAGTTTCCCGTAGGGGCCTGGCTGCCCTTCAGCGCCGTGGTGCCGGCACGCAATGCGGCACGCATACTGCCGGGGCCTTACCGTGTGAACAGCGTTGATATCACGTCCGCGGCCAGCATGTCCAACGCAGCAGCCGTGAACATCTATCGCGGTGCCGGCCGGCCGGAAGCCGCGCTGCTGATGGAGCGCCTCATCGAAATGGCCGCCAGGAAGTCAGGCATTGATGCCGTCGAGCTGCGCCTGCGCAACATTGTTGAGGCCGATTCCATGCCCTGGAACACGCCCACAGGGGAGTGTTTCGATGCCGGCGACTACCGCACAGTGCTGAAGCGGGCCTGCGCCATTTTTGACTACCCTGCCGAGCGCACGGAACAGGCGCGGCGACGGACTGCCGGCGAGGTCATCGGTATTGGGGTGGCCATGTATGTCGAGCCTTGCGGCCAGGGTTGGGAAAGCGCACGCGTCACCCTGCAGGCCGATGGCCGCGTGCTGGTGGCCAGCGGCGCCTGCGCGCAGGGCCAGGGCCACCAGACCACCTACGCCAGCATCGCAGCCGAGGCGCTGGGTTGCGACGAGAACCTCATCACTGTTGACCACGGCGACACAGGCAAATGCCCCGAAGGCTTGGGCGCCCTGGCCAGCCGCAGCACCGCCATTGGCGGCAGCGCAGTGGCCGAAGCAGCGCGCGAGGCAGCAAGGCGGCGCGATGCCGGCCAGGCACTGCCCATCACAGCCGAAAGCATTTACACCGCACCGGCAGAAGCGTGGAGTTACGGCTGCGTCATTGCGCGCATGACGATTGACCGTGATACCGGCAAGCCAGCCATCGAAAAGCTGGTCTGGGTCGATGACGCCGGGCGCATTATTTCGCCCCAATTGGCCGAGGGGCAACTGCTGGGCGGACTGGCGCAGGGCCTGGGCCAGGCCATGCTGGAGCGCATTGTTTATGACAGCGAAGGCCAGTTGCTGACCGGATCGCTGATGGACTACGCGGTTCCGCGCGCCGACGACATGCCCGCCGTGACACTTGAAAGCATTGCCATCAACACAAAGGCCAACCTTCTGGGCGCCAAGGGCGTTGGCGAAGCCGGCTGCATCGGCATACCGGCGGCGCTGATCAACGCCGCTGCAGATGCCCTGTCCCCCCTGGGCGTGAACCCGCCCGATTTTCCGCTGACAGCCGAACGGCTTTGGCACGCACTACAAACAAGGACGAAAACAGCATGAACATGAAGTACAAAAAAAGCGAAGCCAAAGACTATGCACGCCAGAACTTTCGCGGCGTCTGGGCCGCTACTGCGACAGCTTTCAGGGACGACCTGTCCATCGACGAAGCAGGCTTTCGCAAAAACCTGAAGCACTGGGCGCAGACCCTCAAGCTGGGCGGCCTGTTTGTCAGCGGCAAGCAGGGCGAGTTCTTCTCGATGTCTGTGGCCGAACGCAAACGCACGTTTGAGCTGGCAGTCGAAGAAGCTGCCGGTCATTGCGGCGTGGTGACCTCATGCTCTGACACCAACCTTGATGTGGTGCTTGACCTGGCGCGCCACTCACAGAATATAGGCTCCGACTACATCGTGGTGCACAGCCCTGTTTTGCACTTTCATCATGATGCAGAAAGCACGGTCTATGAGTACTACCGCTACCTCAGCGAGCAGCTCGACATAGGCATTGCACTCTGGAACCACCCGGATTGTGGTTATGTGATGAGCCCCGAGCTATGCGCGCGCATTGCCGAGCTGCCCAATATCGTGGCCATCAAATACAGCGTTGACCGCGAGATGTACAAAAAACTCACCGAGCTGGCCGGCGACAGGATTCTTGTCAGCACCGCCTCTGAAGAAGAGTGGCTGGACAACATCATCGAGCTCAACTGGCGCCTCTACCTGTGTTCTACCCCACCCTTCCTGCTGCAGACTGCAGCTGACCAGCGAATCAATGAATACACCCGGCTGGCTTTTGAAGGCAAACACGCCGAAGCCCGCGTTGTGCGCGACAGCCTCGAACCCGCGCGTGCGGCCTTCCGTTCGGCACGCCCCAGCGGCACGCCGCAGGCTTACAGCAAGTACTGGCTAGAACTGCTGGGCCAGGTCGGCGGCCCGGTGCGTCGCCCGCTGCTCAACCTGACCGAGGCCGAGAAGGCCGCAACGCGCGAAGCGTTTGCCAAAAGCGGCATCAAGCTGACCTGAGCCCGCAGGGAAAATATGACCGTGATCCCCATCACCCTGCATGTCAACGGCAAGGTCTGCGAGGCCGCAGTGGAGCCTTCCACCCTGCTGGTGAATTTCCTGCGCGAAGGCCTGGGCCTCACCGGCACCCATGTCGGCTGCGACACCGCGCAATGTGGTGCATGCACCGTGCTGGTCGATGGTGCGGCAACCAAGTCCTGCAATGTATTGGTGGCACAGGTGAATGGATCAGAGGTCACCACCATTGAAGGCCTGACGGTGGGAGACGGCGCACTGCACCCCATGCAGCAGGCTTTCGGCAAACACCACGGCCTGCAATGCGGCTATTGCACCCCAGGCATGGTCATGCGCGGCGTCGCCATGGATGCAGAAGGCATTCCTTCCGAGCCGGAAGCAGTGCGCTGTGCGCTGTCAGGCAACCTCTGCCGCTGCACCGGTTATTTCGGTATCGTGAATGCGGTGTGTGAAGGCCTGCAGAGAATGCGAAAAGAATCAGCCGACGCCGGCACCGCAGGAACACACGCGTGAACCCTTTTGAATACCGCCGCCCGTCAACCGTCGCAGAGGCGGTTGGCTGGCTTCGCGAGGACCCGGAAGCCAGGCTGCTGGCCGGCGGACAAAGCCTGCTGGCGGCCATGAAGCTGCGCTTTGCCGCACCTACCCTGCTGATTGACCTGCAGGGCCTGCCCGAACTGACAGCACTGGAAGAGCGCGACGGTGAACTCTGGATAGGTGCGATGTGCAGCCATGCGAAAGTCGCTGCGTCGCCATTGGTGCAAGGCCTCGCGCCCATGCTCGCAGAGCTGGCCGGCGGCATAGGGGACCAGCAGGTGCGCAACCGCGGCACCATGGGCGGCTCGATTTCCAATGCAGACCCTGCCGCCTGCTGGCCGGCAGGCCTGATGGCGCTTGGGGCGACTGTGGTCACCGACAGGCGTGAGATCCCGGTTGATGATTTTTTTGACGGGCTGTTCACAACCGCGCTGGAGCCGGATGAGATTGTCTGTGGCGTGCGCTTTCCCAAAACGGTAGAGGCCTGCTACATCAAGTTCGAACAGTCGGCGTCGCGTTTTGCGCTGACAGGCGTTGCAGTTGCACGAACGGTCAAGGGTGTGCGTGTAGCCGTCACCGGCATGGGCTCCGGTGTCTGCAGGTGGGACGCCGCAGAGCACGCCCTGTCGAACAACTTTTCAGCTGACGCCATTGATGACAGGCAGCCAGATACCGCGCTCGCTTCAGGTGACCTCCACGCATCTGCCGATTACCGTGCGCACCTTGCCGGCGTCCTGACGCGGCGGGCGGTGCAGCAAATCATTCAACTATCCCATACGGCAACAACATCATGATTTACCAGGGTTCGCAGAATCTCCCCCACCCGGTCGGGCTTGTCTGGCAGGCATTGCTTGACCCTACGGTGTTGCAGCAATGCATTGCCGGTTGTGAAAAATTTGAGCGCACGGGCGACGATGAATATAAAAGCACAGTCAAGGTGTCTATAGGGCCGGTGTCGGCGCGCTTTGCCAGCACGGTCACACTGGCCGATGTGGTCGCGCCCGTGTCCTGCACGCTTAAATTCGCCGGGCAAGGCGGCGTGGCGGGCTTTGGCAAGGGTGAGGCGCACGTGCGCCTGACGCCCGAAGAAGGTGGCACAAAACTGGACTGGGATGCAGACGCCAGTGTGGGTGGCAAGCTGGCGCAGATCGGGTCACGCCTGATTGAGGCCAGCGTGCGCAAGATGAGCGACGACTTTTTTGTGCGCTTTGCCAGCCAGTTGCAGGTGCAACATCCGGCTGAAGCCGGCGCAGCGGCACCGCGGGAAACGGCCGCAACTTCAGTGACCCCCGCGGCAGGCCAGCGGCCTGGACCCGGGGTCCGGAAACTCATCATCACGGCTGCCGTGGTGCTTGCCGCGGCACTGATCTGGTGGCTTGCACGCTAAAGAAAAAGCCATGAAGGAACGCATCGCACTCATAGGCTACGGTGCCATAGGCATGGCAGTTCACCGACTGCTGCGCAAACACGCGCCTCACCATGCGGAGGTGGTATCCATCCTGGTACGTGACCGTGCGCACACCCTGCCTGAGGCATCAGAGGAGGCACCACTGCTGGTGGACGGCCTGGCGGCACTTCTGCAAAGCCGCCCGTCCCTCGTCGTTGAATGTGCCGGGCACCAGGCTGTTGATGAGTACGGTGCCGCCGTGCTGCAGGCCGGCATGGACCTGCTCATGGTGTCGGTCGGGGCACTGGCAGATGCAGGGCGCGAACAGGCATTGGTCAGCGCCGCCCGCACCGCGGACCGCAGGATCGTACTGCCCTCCGGCGCCGTAGGCGGCATCGACTGGCTGTCGGCGGCAGGTCTTGCGGGTTTGCACAAGGTCACCTATCGCTCGCGCAAACCCGCGCAGGCCTGGGCTGGCAGCGCCGCCGAACAGCACACCAGGCTTGAAGACCTTGCCGACGCCACGCTATTCTTCCGGGGCTCTGCGCGTGAGGCGGCGCTGCAATACCCGCGCAATGCCAATGTGGCCGCCACCGTGGCCCTTGCCACGCTAGGCTTTGATGTGACGCAGGTCGAACTCATCGCCGACCCGCGGGTGACAGCCAACATTCATGAAATTGAAGCTGACAGCGAAGCCGGCCGCATGTCGCTGAGCCTTGAGGGCGTGCCCGATGCCCGCAACCCCAAAAGCTCGGTGATGACTGCGCACAGTGTGGTGCGTGCCATCATGAACCGCAGCACCAGCGTCCTGATGTGAATGCCATACAGGTTTGCCCACCCTCTCCAGTAGCCATCAAAATGCACCCAAGGAGTCAATGAATGCTGAAACCCATCAACTTCCCCAAATGGATAGACGAGCACAAACATCTGCTCAAGCCCCCGGTTGGCAACCAGCAGATCTGGCGTGACACCGACCTGATCGTCACAGTGGTGGGCGGCCCCAACCAGCGCACAGACTTCCACGACGACCCGTACGAGGAGTATTTCCACCAGTTCCGGGGCAATGCACACCTGCTGGTGATGGACCGGGGCAAGTTCGAGCGCATTGACCTGCATGAAGGCGACATCTTTATCCTGCCGCCCCACGTGCGGCATTCGCCCCAACGCCCCGAACCGGACAGCCTGTGCACCGTGATCGAGCGCACGCGCCCTGCGGGGACGATTGACGCCTTCGAGTGGTATTGCGCCAAATGCGGCGGTTTGGTGCACCGCAGCGAATTGCAACTGCAAAGCATCGTGGAAGACCTGCCCCGGATTTACAAGAACTTTTACGAGTCGGCACCAAATTTGCGTGAGTGCCCCACATGCGGGACAGTTCACCCGGGCCGCGACTGGCAGGCATGGCATGCGATGCGTTCCGCCGGTCAGTTCACATAAAGCAGTTATTGACAATAAAAAGTTTATATCTAAACTAATTAGGCCTGAATTGATTTTGTCCGCAGCTTTTTTGCAAGTCTTTTAACCCAAGGAAACCTGTATGAAACTCACATTGAACAGCATGGTATTGGCCATAGGGGCCCTGGGCCTCGCGGCCTGCAGCCTGTCGGCACAGGCACAGCAGACAGTGAAGATCGGCTTCCTGGGCACTCTATCCGGCCCCGCCGGCGCGCTGGGCCAGGACCAGTACGACGCCTTCATGCTGGGCATAGAGCACGCGGGCGGCAAGCTCGGCGGCGCAACGGTCCAGGTCATCAAGGAAGACGACCAGCTCAAACCCGACCTGGGCGTGCAACTGGCGCAGAAGATGATTGAAAAAGACAAGGTCAACATCATCACGGGCGTGACCTTCTCCAACGTCATGATGGCCGTGCACAAGCCCATCACGGACAACGTGCTGCTGGTAGGCTCCAACGCCGGCCCCACCCCGCTGACCGGCAAGGGCTGCAGCCCCATGTTTTTCTCGACCTCATGGAACAACGATTCCCTGCACGAGTCCATGGGCCAGTACGCCAACGATGCGGGCTACAAGAAGGTCTTCCTGCTTGCGCCCAACTACCAGGCGGGCAAGGACGCCCTTTCGGGCTTCAAGCGCATGTACAAGGGCCAGGTCCTCGACGAGGTCTACACACCCAGGTCAACCAGCCTGACTATTCCGCTGAAATTGCACAACTCCAGGCAGCCAAGCCCGATGCGATTTACGTTTTTTACCCAGGCGGCATGGGCGTGAACTTCGTCAAGCAATACCAGCAGGCCGGCCTTCTGGGCAAGCTGCCGGTACTGTCGACCTCCACCGTTGACGGCACCACGCTGCCGGCCCTCAAGGACATTGCCCTGGGAGTTGTGACCGGCTCGCCTTACAGTGCCGACCTGAACAATCCGCAGAACAAGAAGTTTGTGGATGACTTCAGGAAAAAGTACAACCGCACTCCTTCGCTGTATGCGGCCCAGAGCTATGACGCGGCCATGCTGATCAACGCAGCACTGACCAAGACAGGTGGCAAGTCCGACAACAAGGACGCCCTGCGCGCAGCGCTGAAATCGGCCGACTTCAAGTCGGTGGCGGGCCCTTTCAAGTTCAACACCAACCAGTTCCCCATCCGCAACTTCTACCGGGTTGACGTCGCCAAAGACGCCTCCGGCCAGGCTGCGCTGGTGAACAAGGGCGTGGTACTGAAGGACCATGCCGACGCGTACTACAAAGAGTGCGCGATGAAGTAAGCGGGACCGTCCCGTCCGGGCCTGGCTGGGTTCAACCGTCAGGCCTTTTCTTCAACTCCCTTTCGGGTCGCGTATGTCCACCAATCTTTTTGAGCCTCTCACAGGCCTTGTCAGCAGTCGTACGCCATGAACTTTTCTCTTTTCTGCATACAGATGCTCAACGGTCTGCAGCTCGGCGTGCTGCTGTTCATGCTGTCCGCGGACTGACGCTGGTGTTCGGCATCATGAACTTTGTGAACCTGGCACACGGCAGTCTCTACATGATGGGGGCCTACTTTGCGGCATCGGCCTATGCCCGCAGTGATTCCTTCCTGATTGCTGCCCTGGTCGGCGTGGCCGGCAGTGCAGCGCTCGGCTTTGCGATGGAGCGTATCGTGGCTGCCCGCCTTTATGCACGTGACCACCTGGACCAGGTACTGGCCACGTTTGGCCTGATCCTGTTTTTCAACGAGTTGGCGCGCACCATCTGGGGCGCATCGCCCTACTACATGAATGTGCCGCAGGCGCTGTCAGGCACGGTGGACCTCATGGGTGTTTCCTATTCGGTCTACCGCCTGGCCATCATCATCATCGGCCTGCTGGTGGCGCTGGGGTGCTACCTGCTAATCAACAAGACCCGTGTGGGCATGCTGATTCGCGCGGGCTCCAGCAACCCGACCATAGTTGCTGCGCTGGGCGTCAACATCAAAATGCTCAACGCCGCCATATTTGCGCTGGGCGCAGCCCTCGCCGGCGTAGCCGGGCTGATGAGTGGCCCCATTCTTTCGGTACAGCCGGGCATGGGCGAGCCCATCCTGATCACGGCCATGATCGTCATCGTTATCGGCGGCATTGGCTCTGTGCGCGGGGCGTTTTATTCTGCGCTCATCGTCGGTGTCATCGACACGGCGGGCCGTGCCTTTCTGCCCATGCTGCTGCGCGAGTTCCTGGACCGCAGCACGGCCAGGCGGCCGGGCCGGCGCTGGCATCCATGCTGATCTGCATTTTCATGGCAGCGGTGCTCGCCCTCAAACCGCAGGGCCTCTTCCCTGTGAAAAACCAATGATGGCCAAACGCATTTCCGTATGGGTCGCAGCATTGATCGTGCTGTTGCTGCTGGCAGTTCCCATCTATTCAAACCTCGCTGCAGAGCCCTTTGCACTGACCTTTTTCAGCCGCGTGCTGGTATTCGCCCTGGCCGCCATTAGCCTCAACCTGATATTGGGTTACGGCGGCATGGTGAGTTTTGGCCATGCGCTTTACCTGGGCCTTGGCGCTTACATCGTCGGACTGCTGGCGCAGAGCGGCATCACCAACGGCTGGGTACAGCTGGCGGCCACTGTCGCAGTCTGCGCACTGGTGGGTGCCGTGACGGGGGCCATCTCACTGCGCACCTCCGGTATCGCCTTCATCATGATCACGCTGGCATTTGCACAAATGTTCTTCTACCTGTTTGTGAGCCTCAAACAGTACGGTGGTGATGACGGCCTGTCCATCCCGGCCCGCAGCGATTTCGGCCTGTTCACACTGGCCTCTCCCATCACGCTGTATTACGTGGCGCTGGCTTTGGTGCTGGCGGTACTTTTCTTCACGAAGCGTCTGGTAGACGCGCGCTTTGGCATGGTCCTGCGAGGCTGCCGCATCAATGAGCGCCGCATGAAAGCCATGGGTTTCCCGTCACTGCGCTACAAGCTGTCGGCCTATGTGCTGTCCAGCGTGCTGTGCGGCGTGGCAGGCATGCTGTATGCGAACCTCACCGGTTTTGCATCACCGGCCTACATGGCGTGGACTTTGTCGGGCGAGATCATCGTCATTGTGGTGCTGGGCGGCATGGGCACGGTGTTTGGCCCACTCGTCGGCTCACTGGTGCTGCTTCTGAGCGAGGAAGTGCTCAAGGCGTTCACCGAGCACTGGATGATGATTCTTGGACCGCTGATTGTTTCTGGTGGTACTCACAGCGCGGCGTGGTGTCTACGGCTATTTGCTGGACTGGGACGCCTGGCGTGAACGCCGCAAGGCTTGCTAGCCGATGTGAAGCGCAGTGCGGAGGTACTCAACCATGAGCCCCATGCTGAAAATCAACGCGCTCGTTAAACGCTACGGCGGCCTTGCTCGCAACCGACCATGTCAGCCTTGAACTGGCCCCCGGAGAAGCTGCACGCCATCATTGGCCCCAACGGCGCCGGCAAGACCACGCTGATTGGCCAGCTGGGCGGCGAAGTTGCCCCCGGCAGCGGCAGCATCGAATTCAACGGCAGCGACATCACCTCGCTGCCACCTGCGCAGCGCGCACTTCGCGGCCTTGCGCGTTCATACCAGATCACCTCTGTTTTCCCCGACTTCACGGTGCTTGAAAACGTTGCGCTCGCCATGCAGGCGCATTGCGGTCACAGCTTCGGTTTCTGGAAACCGGTGCTGCGAGCAAAAGGAACTGGTAGAGCCGGCCCTGCGCGCCATCGAACAGGCCGGCTTGTCGCACCGTGCAAAGACGCATGTATCCGGGCTGGCCCATGGCGAGCGCCGCCAGCTGGAGCTGGCCATGGTGCTGGTCGCCGAGCCCAAACTTCTGCTGCTCGATGAACCCATGGCCGGCATGAGCCACCAGGAGTCGGGCAAGGTTGTCGAGATGCTGCAGGGCCTGAAAGGCCGCTACACCATGCTGCTGGTCGAACACGACATGGACGCCGTGTTCGCGCTGGCAGACCGCATCTCGGTGCTGGTGTATGGCCGCATCATCGCCAGCGGCACCCCACAGGAAATACGCACGAATCAGGACGTGCGGACCGCCTATCTCGGCGATGAGGTACTACCCACATGAACGCCCTTCTCAAAATAAGCGACATTGAGGTTTGCTACGGCGATGCGCAGGCATTGTTCGGTGCGGCGCTCGGCGTGGCCGAAGGTGAATTCGTCACCCTTCTGGGCCGCAATGGCATGGGCAAGACGACGACGGTGCGGACGGCCACCGGCATCATGGCTGCGCGCAGCGGGCAGATTGAATTTGCAGGCCAGGACATCTCGCGCTGGCCTTCCTACAAAATTGCACGCCTGGGCATCGGGCTGGTGCCGGAGCAGCGGCAGGTATTTCCCAACCTCACGGTCTACGAAAACCTGGTTGCAACGGCGCACAACCGCCTGGGCCGTAAAGACCCCTGGACGCTGGAGCGTGTGTACGGCCTCTTCCCCCGCCTGAAGGAGCGCGCCGGCAACCTCGGCATCAACCTGTCCGGCGGCGAACAGCAGATGCTGGCCATTGGGCGCGCACTGATGACCAACCCGCGCCTGCTTGTGCTCGATGAAGCGACCGAAGGCCTGGCACCCCTCGTGCGCGGCGAGATCTGGGATTGTTTGCAGGGCCCTGAAAAACACCGGGCTCTCGGTCCTGGTGATCGACAAAAACATAGGGCCCCTTCTGCGCATTGCCGACACACACTTCGTGCTGGAAAAAGGCCGCACGGTATGGAGCGGCAGTTCGCAAAGCCTGCTGGGTGCGACCGACATACTGAAAGACACACTCGGTGTCTGAGGTCTACGCCTGATTCAGGCCCCGGACATTGGCGCGACATGAGTCCTGCCGAGCTGGCCCGCCAGTACAACGCACGCGGTACTGTGCCCGATGTTGATCCCATCCTGAAAGAGTACAGGGAACGCATCCGCACTGATGTACCAATTGCCGCACGTGCGCGACCTCGCGTACGGTCCGCATCCGGATGAGCGCCTTGACCTCTTTCCTGTGCCGGGCAGGCCAGGTGCACCGCTGTTTGTGTTTCATTCACGGTGGTTACTGGCGTGCGCTGAAAAAAGAAGATTCTGTTTTCATGGCGAAGACCTTCACGGATCGCGGCATTGCGGTGGCATCCATCAACTACCAGCTTTCGCCGGAGGCCAGCCTTGAAGACATCGTGGCGCAATGCCGCCGCGTCTGTTGCATGGCTTTACAAAAACGGCGCTGCTCAACGGCGTGGACCCGAGCGCGCATGGTGCTGGCCGGCAGTTCTGCCGGTGCGCACCTGGCGGCCATGGTGATGGCGCCGGGGCTGGCAGGCCGCTGCGGGCATGCCGGACGGCCCTCAAAGTGCGATCAGGGGCGGGGTATTGGTGAGTGGGCCTGTTTGACCTGGCACCGGTGCAACAGACAACCCCCAACGACTGGCTCAAGCTTGACGCTCAGCGTGCCAGGAGCACTGAGCCCCATCCATCTGCTGCCGCCTTCTCACACGCAGTTGTGCATTGCCACTGCGGAGCTTGACACTGACGAGTTCAAACGCCAGTCGGTCGCCTATGCCGCGGCATGCAGCCAGCAAGGTGTGAGGTGCAATACCTTGAGATCGCCGGACGCAATCATTTCGACATCATCCTCGACTGGATGAACCCCGATGCCCTGCTGACACGCCGTACGCTGCAGATTTTTGAGCCCGACGGAATAAGCGCCTGAAACCTTTCAGGACTTCCCGCGCGTTGCAGGCTTCCTGCCCCCCGGCGTTTTCTTCGGCAGAGCTGTGAGCGCCACCGGCGCAGACATTTCACTCTGGAAATGCGCCAGAAAAGCCTCGCAGGGCGCCGACAACTTTCGCTGACTGTCGGTGATGGCAACAATGTTGCGCTGCATGACAGGCGCCACCAGCGGCACAGCCATCACACTGACAGACCGTGAACGCGTCAGTGCATAAGACGGCAGGATTGAAATGCCCAGGCCCGCCTCAACCAGCCCCACGGCAGTCATCACATGCGCGACTTCGTAGGCCGGCCGCGCCACGTCCCCGACTTCGGTAAAGCCGCGTTCGACCAGGGTTCGAAGGCCACTGCCATATCGCAACAGGATCAGCGCCTCGTCAGCCAGTTCGGCCCAGCGTACCTCGCGCTGCAAAGCCAGGGGATGGCTGGCCAGGCAGGCCAGCATCAGCCTGTCCTGGTAAAGCGGCGTAGCGGTGAGGTCGGGCATGTCCGTGCCTTCGGTGCGTACACCGAAGTCGGCCTGGCCGCTGCGCACCGCCTGCGCGATCTCTTCAACCGGCAGGTCAAGAATCTCAACCTTGATATCGGGATACCTGATGCGAAAACTGGCCAGCAGGGTGGGCAACAAGGTGGCCGACAACAGGGGCGACGTTGCCACCGAAAACCGCCCGCTGCGCCGCTCTGACAGCTGGCGCAAGCCATCAAACGCCGTGTCCAGGTTGTCAAATACCTTTTTGATGGAGGGTAAAAGTTCCTGCCCCGCATCGGTCAGCACAATGCGCCGCGTGGTCCGCTCAAACAGCCGCACAGCCAGCTCGCCTTCAAGTGTGCTGATCAGCATTGAAAGCGCAGACGGCGTGAGGTGCAGCCGCTGCGCAGCACGCGTGATGCTCTCATCCTGCGCCACGGCGAGGAAGGCGCGCAGTTGACGGATGGTGACGCTGGCCGGTCTTGCTGCAGGTCTTGAGTCGCTCATGCACCGGATTGTCGCGGATAGCAGCGCTTTGTAAAAGCCATGCGACCCGAAAGATTTCCGATGTCGGACCGTGGAAAATACCCACATGACCACCCCAGAAGCAGAAGCAGCACCCGCCCTCAAGGAGATCTTCAACGTCGCCCGGTTGAGGCATATCGCCACGGAAGTAGCTGGGGTATATCCCGCTTTCGACCAGAAGAAATTCCTGAGGCTGGTGCAGGCAGACCTTGACAGTCTTAGCCTGATGCAGCGGCTCAGGCGTACCTCGGAAAGCCTGCACGCCACACTCCCTGCCGACTACGAAAAAGCCGTGGCCATACTGCGAAAGCTGGCCCCGCGCATCAACAGCGGTTTTGTCACGCCGGTATGCTGCCCGACTATGTGGGCCTCTACGGTCATGAAGACTTCGACACATCGATGGACGCGCTGAAGTTTTTCACCGTGCCTTCGGCAGCTCTGAATTTGCCATCCGTGAGTTTCTGCAACGCGATCCGAAAGCGCACGCTGGCCGTCATGAAGACCTGGGCGCAGCGATGAGAGTGAACACGTGCAGGCGCCTGGCCAGCGAAGGCAGCCGCCCCCGCCTGCCCTGGTCGTTCAGGCTGGATGCACTGATGGCCGACCCCGGAGCTGGCTTCGCCCATTCTTGAAAAGCTCAAGGCAGACGAGAGCCTGTACGTCCGCAAGTCAGTGGCCAACCACCTCAACGACATCACCAAGCTGCACCCCGACTGGGTGATGTCAAAAACTCGAAGGCTGGCCGCTCGACAAACCGCAGACGGCGTGGATTGCCAGGCATGCCCTGCGCACACTCATCAAGCAAGGGCGACAGGCGCGCGCTCGCCCTGATCGGTGCCGGGGAAAAAGGCAAGCCGTCAAACTGCATGGCTTTGACCGTCAGCCCCAAAAAGATCTCACTCGGAGAACGTCTGGACATCACCTTCAGCCTTGAATCAACGCTTCGCATGAAAGCCAGCGCCTGGTGGTTGACTACGCCATTCACTACATCAAAAAATCAGGCATCAGTTCGGCCAAGGTTTTCAAGCTCAAGGAACTGACTCTGGCACGCAGGTGAAACTATGCAACTCAAGCGCAGCCAGGTGGTGAAAGACTTCACCACCCGGGTGCACCATGCGGGTCATCATGTCGTGGATGTGATGGTCAATGGCGAAAAAATGGCCAGCGGCGGGTTTGATTTGCTGCGCTGATTAACTCTGTCGTCCCGGACTCGATCCGGGATCCATCCCCGCTCCCATGGGCAAGCCACGCAATACGGGTTCATGGATTGCGGATCAGGTCCGCAATGACGCGGGTTCAGGCAGCCAGCCGTGCATTCTGCGGAAACATGTGCTTTTTGGCCTCGTCGTCCATCTCCATCTTGAAGTTGAACTTCGCCTGCAGGCCCTCGGCACGCTCGGCGGCTGGACGCAAGTTGATCTCATCGAGCAGGCGTTTGACATTCGGCAGCTTGCCCATCACATCAGGCCCCAGCACGCGCGGCAACGCCCGGGCCCAGCCCCAGACGGCCATGTCGACCAGGGTGTAGGTATCGCCCAGCATGTATTTGTGTTTGGCCAGCTGGTCGTCGAGGATTTTGAAATGGCGTTCGGCTTCAAAGGTGTAGCGATTGATCGCATACGCGTTTTTTTCGGGCGCAGCGTGCTGGAAATGCACGGCCTGACCTGAGTAGGGACCAATGCCGCTGGCCACAAACATCAGCCATGACAGCATCTGCGCACGCGCAGCGGATGTGTTCTCAGGCAAGAACTGGCCGGACTTTTCAGCCAGGTAGAGCAGGATGGCATTGCTGTCAAACACCGTCACATCGCCATCGGTGATCGCGGGCGTCTTGCCATTCGGGTTGATCTTGAGGAATGCCGGCGAATGCTGCTCGCCCTTGCGCGTGTCTACCGCCATCAGTTCATAAGGCAGGCCTGCTTCTTCCAGAAACAGCGCGACCTTGAGGGGGTTTGGGGACGGGTGGTAGTAGAACTTGATCATGATTTCCTGGCTTTCTCTTTCTGTGGCTGTCTGATTGACCGTTTTCAACGTGGCGGTATGGCGGGGAGGTTTTGGATAATACTTGCAACAGCACTTATATGCACAGTTACTTTATAACTACGCCTAACCAGATGGGAAATGCTAAATTAGAAGCCTAAGAAATTTTTCTGCAGCACGTCGGGCTGCCCTTGTCGGATCCCAGCAACTGCGGCATGTACCAGGACGTGGCCATAGACCCAGCCAGTTTGTATGATTGAAGACAACACCCGGTTTATTTGTGCCTGAACTCCTCATCCGTCCCCCGCCCGGCGTATCTCCGCAAGAATTTGGATCAGACCCTGTCCAGGCCCTTCGCCTGGCCACACGGGCCCTGCATGGGGAGCTTGACCAGCAGCTTCCACTGGCGCGGGAAGGCGCGAATATCGCCGACTATGCCATGCACCTCTGCGTCCTTCGTGACTGGCAGGTAGCTCTCAAGCCATGGCTGATGCGCACCGGAAAGATGGATTCCTCGCTGGGCCTGATAGCGGCCGACCTGGCGGATTGCGCGGACAGCGTATTTCCCCAGCCAGCTACACCAGATATGGCGGCGGTGCGAAACGCCGATGACGGCAGCGAAGCTTTCTGCTGGGGTATTGCCTATGTACTGGAAGGTTCTCGGCTGGGTGGTGAGGTGCTCTACCGTCGCCTCCAGCCGCGGCTTAAGCCCCATCCCCTGCGTTATCTCGGCGAACGTGCCGAAGGAAGCCAGCCCTGGCCGCAGTTTCTTGCAACCCTTCGCCAAAAACTGGCTGGCGGCAGCGCAAGCCATGCCGGTTGCAATGGTGCAGTGGCTGCATTCCAGACCCTGCAGGCGCACTTCACCAGACAAGGTGCCCTCGCATGAATGTCGCGCCATCTCCGGAAGTCACCCTCGACAACTGCGACCAGGAGCCGATTCACATCCCCGGGCATATCCAGTCCCACGGCGCCCTCTTTGCCTTCGATTCGGAAGGGATTGCTGTCGTTTCGCAGTGCCAACGCCGCAATTTTGCTGGGAGACCGGATTCCAGACCTGGGCGAAACACTTGCACCCCATCACTTTGCGGCTTTTGACGGCTTTCATGAACTCATGGCCGCAGTCCGCGAGGCAGCCGATGGCGACGTGATCCCGCACGCCATGCAGGTCATGGATGAGCACGGCAGCTTCGATGTCATCGCCCACAGAACGGCAGACGGCATCATCTGCGAGTTTGAAAATGCGCTGAACGCCGTGCCGGTGCCGGCAAGCTTTGCATTTACCTCACACCGCGCCACGGAACGGCTCAAACGCCAGAATAGTGTGGACGGCCTGCTTTCAGCAGCCGTTGAAGAAGTGCGGCGCATGACAGGTTTTGACCGGGTCATGGCCTACCGGTTCCGGCATGACGACAGCGGTGACGTGGTGGCCGAATCGGTCTCCGATGCGCTGGACCCTTTCCTGGGGCGGCGTTATCCGGCCAGCGACATCCCGGTGCAGGCCCGGCGCCTGTACATCATCAATACACTGCGCCTGATTGCGGACGTGCAGGCGACGCCAGTCCCCGTCTATGCAGCCCCCGGCACGACCAACCCACTCGACATGAGCCATGGTGTGCTGCGAAGTGTGTCGCCGGTTCACATTGAATACCTCACCAACATGGGCGTGGGTGCATCCATGAGTGTGTCCATCGTCATCAATGGAAAGCTGTGGGGCATGATCGCCTGCCACCACATGCAGCCGCGCCGGGTGTCATACACCGTACGCATGGCCTGCGATGTGCTGGCGCAAATCCTCGCCTCCAACCTTCAGGGTGCGCTTGCGCGGGAGCACGCCGCACGTGCAGATGCCGCCGCCAGCCTGCGTTCCCGCGTGGTCGAGCAGGTGCTGCACGCGGATGACGTCATCCTGGCGCTGTCCGCCGAGGCCGACAAGCTGTGCGAGGTCTTTGGCGCGCACGGGGTGGTGGTGGCCGACGGTGGCCGGCTCAAGGTCTCCGGGGGGCTGGACCAGGACACGGCCGCCGCACTGGTTCAGTGGATCAATGACCAGAAGCCCGTTCCCGGCCGCATGATTTACATGAACACGCTGGACGCCCTGCCCCAGCCCCTGCTGGAGCAGATGAACGTCTGGTGCGGCCTGCTCGTACTGCCCTTTGGGGCCGAATCCGAGAGCCGGCTGCTTCTTCTGCGCAAGGAGCAGATTGAAACCATCAACTGGGGTGGCCGGCCCGAGAAAAACTACACCGTCGGCCCACTCGGGCCGCGCCTCACGCCACGCGGGTCTTTCGACCTGTGGAGGGAAACCGTTCGCGGCAAGGCCGTGCCCTGGGATGAGATCGACCTGGACAGCGCGCAGAAGCTGCTCGGCGAACTGCTGCGTGCAGACACCGCACACCTGCAGGAAATCGGCCGCGCACGCAACCAGCTGATGGCCATGCTCGGCCATGACCTGCGTGACCCGATCCAGTCCATATCGAACACAGCCACACTGCTGGGGAAAATGGGGGGCGACGACCGCATAGGCAAACGGCTGCAGTCTTCAAGTACCCGCATGCAGCGGCTGGTGGGGCAGGTGATGGACATGTCCCGCCTTCATAGCGGCAACCTGACCTTCAACATGCAACAGGTCGATCTTGCCGCCTTGCTCGAGCAATTGATCGCCGAGACACGCGCAGCCCACCCGGGCATGCAGATCACGCCCAGTATCCCGGCACGTGCGATCGCTGATGCAGACAGCGACCGAATCGCCCAGGTCCTGAGCAACCTCCTGAGCAATGCAAGCCACCACGGCACACCGGGTGAGCCGGTGCTGGTAGAGCTTGAAGATACGCAGGGCATGATCACCATCAGGGTCAGCAACAGGGGGTGGTGAGGCGATTCCCGAAGCGCTGGCACAGACGCTGTTCCACCCCTTCAAGCGCGCCCGTACCACATCCCCCACCAACCGCAACGGACTCGGCCTGGGCCTGTACATAGCTCACCAGGTCATCACGGGACATGGCGGCGAGTTGAGCTACAGCTACGACCAGCCTTATGTCGTGTTCACGGCCAGGTTTCCAGCGTTGCGCAGCTGATGCCCACGCCACATTGCCATCCATATGCCGTGTCGGACCCGCACGCATATTCAGCTATCGACAGGTGAGCAGGCATGACCAACCCTGATTTTCCGGAAGATTCCCGCCATGCTTTCCTGAGCGGAGGCGGCTCGCTGGGGCAGCTGATCGCGGCTTTTGACTGGTCGGCAACCCCGCTTGGCGCCATCGATACCTGGAGCCCGACCCTCAAGGCCACGACCTCGCTGATCCTGCAATCGGCGGTGCCCATCGTGACACTGTGGGGCGAGTGCGGCGTGATGATCTACAACGACGCCTATGCTGTTTTTGCTGCTGCACGGCACCCGCAGCTTCTGGGCAGCAATGTGCGTGAGGGCTGGCCCGAAGTGGCTGACTTCAATGACCACGTCATGAAGACCGGCCTGGCTGGCAATACCCTTGCCTATCGGGATCAGGAGCTCACCCTGCACCGCCATGGTGTGCCTGAACAGGTCTGGATGAACCTTGACTATTCGCCGATTCGTGACGAAAGCGGAAAACCGGTTGGCGTGATCGCGATTGTCGTCGAGACCACCGCCAAGGTCAGTGCCGAAAACCATGTGCGAGCGGAACGCGCAAGACTGCGGCAGATGTTTGAGCAGGGTCCGGGTTTCATGGCCCTCATGAGCGGAAAGGACCATGTTTTTGATCTTGTGAACCCCGCCTACCTGCAGCTGATCGGTCACCGCGACGTGCTCGGAAAGCCGGTGCGTGAAGCCCTGCCGGAGATTGCGGGCCAGGGATTTTTAGAGATCCTCGACAGGGTCATCGAAACCGGCGAAGCCTTCTCGGGCAACTCGCTTCCGGTGACGCTGCGCCGCACCCGGGACGCCACACCCGAGATCCGGCAAATCGACCTGGTCTATCAGCCGCTGTTCTCTGCCGAAGACGAGGTAACGGGCATCTTCGCGCAGGGCGTGGACGTCACGAACAGGGTACGCGCCGAGGAAGCACTGCGCGCATCGGAAGCAGAATTCCGCGCCTTCGCCCAGGCCATGCCCAACCACGTATGGGCTTCAAAACCCGACGGCATGCTGGACTGGTTCAACGAACGCGTGTATGAATACAGCGGTGGCCGGCAGGGTGAGCTTGACGGCCAGAAGTGGACAGCCATCGTGCATCCCGAAGATATTGCAGGCGCCGGTGATAGCTGGGCAAAAGCCCTTGCATCCGGCGAGACCTATGAAGCCGAATTCAGGCTGCGCCACAGGGATGGCACCTATCGCTGGCACATTGCGCGTGCGGTGCCGATTCGCAACCCTCACGGCGACATCGTCCGGTGGGTGGGCACCAACACCGACATTGAAGACCAGAAGGCGGTGGCACGCGCACTACAGGCCCTGAACCAGACGCTCGAAGAACAGGTGGCCAAGCGCACCGTGGAACGTGACCGCATGTGGCGGCTGTCGACCGACATCATGCTGGTGGCCGACATGGCGTCCAACATCGTGTCTACCAACCCGGCGTGGACGCGTTCGCTGGGCTGGGGCGAGGCCGAGATGATCGGACGCTCGTTCATGGATCTCGTTCATCCCGCAGACAGGGCCGCCACGCTGGCCGAAGTCGCGAGCCTGGAAGGTGGCGCCACCACCATGAGGTTTGAAAACCGTTACGAACGCAAGGATGGCAGTTACTGCATCCTGTCATGGACCGCCGTGCCCGACCAGGGCTTCATACACGCCGTGGGCCGCGATGTAACCAGCGACCGGGAATCCACCGAGGCCTTGCGCCAGGCCGAGCTGGCACTCTACCAGGCCCAGAAGATGGAAACCGTCGGCAAGCTCACAGGTGGTGTGGCCCACGACTTCAACAATCTATTGCAGGTTGTGGCGGGCAACCTTCACCTGCTGTCGAAGGCTGTAGCCGGCAACGAACGCGCCGAGCGCCAGGTTGCCAATGCGCTGGCAGGCGTCGGCCGGGGCGCCAAGCTCTCCAGCCAGCTGCTGGCGTTTGCACGGCGGCAGCCGCTGGAGCCCAAGGTGGTCAACCTTGGCAAACTGGTCAACGGCATGGAAGACATGCTGCAGCGCAGCCTGGGTGAAGAAGTCAGTATTGAGGCCGTGATATCCGGTGGTCTCTGGAACACGGCGGTTGACCCGGCGCAGGTTGAGAACGCGGTGCTCAACCTGGCCATCAACGCGCGCGATGCAATGGATGGCAATGGCAAGCTCACCATTGAAGTGGGCAATGCATATCTTGATGACCTGTACTCGCGCACCCACCCCGACGTGGTGCCCGGCCAGTATGTGGTGCTGGCCGTCAGCGATACCGGTACCGGAATGTCGGATGAAGTCATCGCACAGGCATTTGAGCCCTTCTTCTCAACCAAACCCGAAGGCAAGGGGACGGGCCTGGGCCTCTCCATGGTTTACGGCTTCGTCAAGCAGTCGGGCGGCCACGTCAAGATTTACAGCGAACCCGGCCAGGGCACCACCATCAAGCTCTACCTGCCGCGAACCCTGCAGAAGGCAGACACGGTGGCGGTCGCAGATTTTGAGCCCGTGACAGGCGGCACCGAAACCATTCTGGTGGCAGAAGACGATGACGGCGTGCGCGCCACCGTGATAGAAATCCTCGGTGACCTCGGCTACCGCATCCTCAAGGCCAACGACGCGGCAAGCGCCCTCGCCATCATTGAAAGCGGCGTGCACATCGACCTGCTGTTTACTGATGTGGTGATGCCCGGGCTCATCCGCAGCCCTGAACTGGCCAGAAAGGCACGCGAGCTTTTGCCGGACATCGCCGTACTGTTTACCTCCGGCTACACCGAAAACGCCATCGTGCATGGCGGACGTCTTGATGCAGGTGTGGACCTGATCGGCAAACCCTACACGCAGGACGCACTGGCCAGAAAAATCCGCGCCGTGCTGGCGACCCAAAGGCAACGCAACCAGCAACAGGCTGCGGCAAAAGCCAGGGTCACCGATGCCACGCATGAACCCGTGGTGCTGATGGTCGAAGACGATGAACTCATACGCGCCAACACCGCAGAACTCATCAGGGAATCCGGCTATGTGGTGATTGAGGCTGGCGATGCCCATGAGGCACTGGCAAAACTGGGCGAGACCCAAGTGGACATCCTCATGACAGACCTGGGCCTGCCCGGCATGTCGGGAGAAGAACTGGCGCGGATTGCGCGCGGCATGTCCGCAGGCCTTGGCCTGGTGTTTGCCACCGGCCGCGAGAATCACGTCAGCCGGTTCAAGGATGCCGTTGTGCTGGTCAAGCCCTATGACAGCGACGCGATTGAAGCCGCCCTGCAAACTGCGTTGCAGTCCCAGAGGACATAACCGAAGCCAGACAAACCCGTGCGCTACGGGTTATTGACAGCCGGGCTATATTGTCCAGGCTTGCTTTCTGCTTCACCGGCTCACGCCCTGCCAACAACAACTTCACACATCATGACCACACTCAACGACTTCCCCATCACCAGAAAATGGCCCGCCCAGCACCCTGACCGCATCCAGCTGTACTCACTGCCCACACCCAATGGCGTGAAGGTTTCCATCATGCTGGAGGAAACCGGCCTGCCCTATGAGGCGCACACGGTGAGCTTTGAAAAGAATGACCAGACCTCGCCCGAGTTCCTGTCACTCAATCCCAATAACAAGATACCTGCCATCCTCGACCCGGATGGCCCGGGCGGCAATCCGCTGGCCTTGTTTGAGTCCGGCGCCATCCTGATCTACCTGGCCGACAAGTCCGGCAAGTTCATCCCGGCAGACGCTGCGGGCCGTTACGAAACGATCCAGTGGCTGATGTTCCAGATGGGCGGCATAGGTCCGATGTTTGGCCAGCTCGGTTTCTTCAACAAGTTCGCCGGCAAGGACTACGAAGACAAGCGCCCGCGTGACCGCTATGTGGCCGAATCAACCCGCCTGCTCGGCGTGCTCAACCAGCGCCTGGCCAATCGCGCATGGATGGTTGGCGACGAGTACAGCATTGCAGACATCGCCACCTTCCCGTGGATTCGCAACCTGGTGGGTTTTTATGAAGCCGGTGACCTCGTGGGCATGCAGAACTTCCCGAATGTCACGCGCGCCCTGGAAGCCTTTGTTGCGCGCCCTGCCGTCGCCAAAGGCCTGAACATTCCGCCAAGAGGCTGATGGCGCTGGCCTCGCTCAAGACGGGGCAGCGCGATCCGGCGCATCAACCGGAGTCGCAGGGTGTCTCGATGCGTAGTGTTCCAGAAAGGCATAAAGCAGCAGCCCGCCACCCAGCGGGATGAGGTAATACAGTGCGCGGTAGGCCAGGATGGCGCCCATCAGCGTGCCCTGCTTCACAGAACCCGACAGCAGGGCCAGGTACACCGCCTCCAGCACGCCAAGCCCGCCAGGCACGGGTATGAACACACCGGCAATCGAGGCAGCCAGCAGCACGCACAGCGTCGTGCCATAGGGAATCTTCTGCCCCAGCAGCAAATACATCATTGCGCCCATCAGCGCCCAGTTGGCGGCAGAAACGCCCAGTTGTACCAGTGCCAGTCCGGGCGAAGGCAGCCGCAGGTGCTTGCCGCGAACAACCCATTCACGCCCATTCGCCCATGCGCACGCAAGCACATAACAGGCGGCAACAAGCACCAGTGCCACACCCAGCAGACGCAGCGTGGTGCCTTCAATATGGGCCTGCGCAGGCGGCTCTATGAGACCGGCCGCAAAGAGGCTGCCCGCCAGCACACCGTAGCCCATCCAGTTGGTGGCCAGGCCCGTGCCAATGACCTGGGCGATGGTGAAATCGCTGAGACCTGCACGCGAATAAAGGCGCGCGCGCAAGGCCATGCCGCCTACCAGCGCACCCAGGTTGAGGTTGAGCGCATAACTGGCAAGGGCGATCGCCCAGGTTCGCCAGACTGGCAATCTGTGGCGCGTGTGCCGCCTGCCAATCAGGTCATAACAGCCATAGATACAGTGGCTGAGGGTCGCCAGCCCCAGCACGACCAGCAGCAGCCCGGTCGGGTAATGCGTCAGGGCGTGCCATGCGCCCTTCCAGTCAACCTTGTGCGCATGCGATATCAGCATGCCCAGTACCGCAATACCAAACAGCGGCGCCACCCAGCGGCGCCTACGCGCCCACCAGCCCTCCGCTGCAGGTGCAAGGGTATGGTCAGTCATGGCAGCCGCCCGAAGGGTCATGGCTCATCATGACCACGACTCCCGCAGATGTACATTCGTGGCGCGCCACAATCCGCGCAAGAACTTTCCTACAACCCGGGTAGTGACCGTACCACTCCATGTCACAGCGCTGGCGGCAGGTTGCCGGCGCCTGTAAATGGCGTACCGGCTGCACGTTGAAGCAGCAGCGACAAATGCTCTGCAGCCGGCGTCAGGGGGAAATGCGCAGAGTGCATCTGAACGATGTCGGGGGCCGCCAAAGTCTCGCTGACATTCAGCTGCTCGACCATGCCACCGAACAGCTCATTGCCGGCCCATACCCTCGGCAGCAGCACAAGTGCGTCAGTCGTGGCGATCAGCACCACCAGCACCAGCATGGATTCGGCGCGCGTGCGCACAGCCGGGCTGGGCAGGCCATGTGCCGAAAACACTTCTTCAAACTCTTCCTCAACCCGATCGCGTATGGCCGATACCACCCATTCGGCGTCGACCAGCTCTGCCAGGCTGGTAGCGCCTGCAAGCGGGTGGCCCTTGCGGCCCATGATGACGCGCTCGTTGTCTGAAATACGCAGCACGCTGTAGCCGCTGCCCAGCTCGCGCTCGGGGCGCGGCCCCATATAGAAGTCAAGCTCGCCATCGCGCAACTTGGGCTCAATGACCGGGAAGTTGCCGTCCACAAAGCGCACATTGATGGAGGGCCAGGCCTTGCGGAACTGCGGGTAGGCCAGCGGCAGCATGCCCAGCACGGCAGCACTTGAAATCGACACCGACACCGTGCCGCTGAGGTCTCCCTGAAACTGCCGCGCTTCCTCACAACCGCGCCGTATCGACTCGCTGGCAATTTGTGCACGAACCAGGAATTTTTCGCCGGCCGGGGTCAGCACCACACCACGCGCATGACGCTCGAACAAGGGCACGCCCAGTTCTTCCTCCAGCTCCTGCAGGCTTCGCGACACAGCCGGTTGCGTCAGCCCCAGTGAGGTGGCCGCAGCGCGCAGGCTGCGCGAATGCGCAATCGCAATAAAGTCACGCAGGTGGCGGCTTTTGGGCATGAAGGTCTTTTAGGGGCTGGAACCTCACGATGGTATCGCGGCGCCAAAGGCCCTGGCCCCTTCAAGCTGCGCCGGGGCTTCCGCAATTCAACTCCGCCGAAGTACCCGGTAAGTCAGGAGGGCGCGAAGACGATGGCAATCCTGCGGTTTTTGATTTTCCAGCCCGCACCCGTCAGCACATAGTCGTCTTCATACTCGGCAAATATGAGCAGCGAGGAAGGCAGCGGCAAGGCTGAATCCGGTTCGGCCGTTGCGCCGAACATCATCACGCTGCTGGTGCCTTTGGCCGTGGCCGGGCCCGTCATGTCGATGCGGATATTGCTCGTGGCGTGGCGCACATAGCGGTCAAGCGGCCGGCCCTCGCAAAACTGTGTCAGGCCGTCCATACCCTTGAACACCTGGCCTGCCCTGTCGAGGGTGGGCTCAGGCGCAAACAGCGCCATGAGGGGTTCGTACTGGCGCCTGTCTATGTGGTAAATGAAATCCTGGCACAGGCGCGTGCATTCACGTTCGCAGCGAAGAAGTTCGTCCATGTCGTCCATGTCGCCCCTTAGCGCAGGTTCAGCGAGTCAAGCCCACGCGCTTCACTGTCGGGCCGCATCTTGATGGCGGTTTCGTCTTCGCCTGAATGAAAACGCCTGGCCAGTTCGGCGGGCTCGAAGTCCACACCGATCGGGTTTTTGGCGAACGCTGCGCTGTAGAAAAATTCGCCGGCCTGTTCAACCGTCTCGTAGTTGTCAACCTGCAGCTCGACCTGGTTGCCATCGGGGTCGGCGTAATACATCGAGGTTGTGGGGCCATGGTTCATGCAGGTCACCGGGCGTATGCCGGCCTTGTCCAGCCGCTCATAGGTGGCGACCAGATCGGCCAGCGAGTCATAGGTGAAGGCGACGTGGTGCATGCCGGCAATGCCGTCAGGCTGGCGCTCCAGGCCCGGGATGTTTAGCACAGCAATGCGGTGGTGCTCGTCGTCATACTGCAAAAAGGCCAGCGCGCCGTTTGAAAACGCCGTCTTTGCACACAGCACCGTGGTGTACCAGTTCACCAAAGCATCGAACTGCGAGGTGCGAAACACCACATGGGCCAGGCGTGCCGGTGACACGGCGGCCTTCGGTGTGGCAGCGGGCGCAGTTTGCGGGCGGGATTCAAGTACCTGATTCATGGAGCGTCTCCTTTTGCGGGGTGAGATGGGTAACAGCAACAGGCCCCTGCCCTGTCGCCATCGCGAGTACATCGAAATCTTCTGCAGCAGGCCACACATCGCCTGTCCATGCGATGTGCTGGTCGGGGCGAATCAGTGTCAGGCGACGGTTGTAAAGCGCTGGCAGGGCCGGGTTGTCGAGCGGCAATACCTTGAGTGGTATGCCCAGGCGCGCCGCATCGCGGGCGGCTGCCTCAAGCGATGCGGTGGCTGCGCCGGGCAAGGCCAGCAGGGTCATGCCCTGCCCGAAATTGTCAAACAGCGAACTGCCGTCATGCAGCCACGCATGCGGGGCGCGCCCGCCGGGTGCCGAACTGGGCACGTAATTCAGGAAGTCCCGCGTAGCAGGCGCCAGGCCCAGCGCCGGTTGCACCACCGGCGAATTGCCGTAGCGGTCGCCAAGAATGGTGCCCAGCGTGTAGAACTCGGAAAGCTTTTCTGCGTTGATGCGTTTGCCCACGCGCTGCCGTGCCTCAGCACCTGCCGGCGTATCGTCTTCAAGCCCCGCCTCAAACAGGGCGTTGCTGAATTTTGAATGATTGGTGGCGGCCTCCTGCAGCACATGCATGTGCACGGGGCGCCGCTCCAGTTCGTAACTCTGCAGCAGCGTCTCGCCGCCCCAGCCCTGCAGTACCGCAGCCAGCTTCCAGCCCAGGTCCACCGCATCGCTCACACCCATGTTCATGCCGAAGCCGCCATAAGGCGGATGCAGGTGGCAGGCATCGCCGGCCAAAAACGCGCGGCGGTCACGGTAGCGGTCAGCCACCACACGGTGCGCCACCCACTCGTCAATGCTGAGCACTTCAAACGGCAGGTCAATGCCGGTGGCGCGGCGTATCAGGTCTGCAGCCGTGTCCTGGGTCACCTGCACGTCTGGCGCCAGACCGGTGGGCATGAAGAACCAGCGGTCGCCCGAATCCATGGGGCCGATGATGCTGGGCACGTCGTCGTTGATCTGCCAGTACATGATGGCCTTACCGTGCGGGTGCGCCTCAGCCAGCCCCGGCGCATGAAAGACGATGTTGTAGTTTCTGGACATCCCGAAGGCGCCCTCCATGCGCGCACCTATTGCGCTGCGCACCAGGCTGCGCCCGCCATCGCAGCCGGCGATGTACTGCGCCTCGACCTCGCGCTCCAGCCCGGTCTCCAGATCGCGCACGACGGCCAGCACGCCATCATCGTCCTGCGTGAAGCCGATCAGTTCGCAATTGAGCTGTACCTCCACGCTTGCCACAGTCTCAAGGTGCTCACGCATCACGCGCTCAACCGTGTACTGCGGCACCCACTGCGCATGTTCTGCGTACAGCGGGTTGCGGCCGGGGGCGCAATACAGCGCGTTGTCAAAGCGGGTGAGCAGGTGGCCCGACATGCGCGTAGTGAAGGCAATGTTGGACGGGTAATCGATACCGAACGGCGCCGCATCGCGCAGCGCACCGGCAATGCCCCAGCGCCTGAAGTGCTCGCGCGTGCGCACGTTGGTGGTTTTGGCGCGCGGCGCCACGCCAATGCGCGGATTTTTCTCGATCACCAGGCAGGCGATGCCCCTGTGGCCCAGCTCGATGGCCATGCCCTGCCCGGCGGGGCCAGCACCAACGATCAATACCTGTGTTTTTTGTCGCATGGTGGATGCGGGTATCAGTCGATGGTGGCGCCGGTGCGCTTGACCATGTCGGCGTAATACACGGTTTCGGTGCCAATCAGGCGGGTCAGCGAGGCGGGCGTCTGGGCATCGGGCACAAAACCGAAGCCCGCGAACTTCTCCATCACCTCGGGCTGCTTGAGCACATCACCCAGACTGCGGTTCAGCGTATTCACGACTGCTGCCGGCGTGCCTTTGGGTGCCATCACGGCAACCCAGCTGCGCACCTGGATATCTTTGGGGCCACCGGCTTCCTGGAAAGTCGGCACATCGGGCAGGACGGAAGAGCGCGGGCTGTCCGCCACAGCAATAAGGCGCAGCTTGCCAGCCTTGACCAGCGCCGCCGTGCTGGCCACCGAGCCCATGGCCCAGTCCACCTCGCCGGTTGACACTGCCAGATACAGCTGCGAGATCTCCTTGTAAGGCACATGCAGCATCTTTGTACCGGTCACGGCTTCGACCTGCGCAGCCCCCAGGTGCAGCGGGCCGCCGACAGAATTTGATCCGTAGGTGATCTTGCCGGGGTTGGCGCTTGCTGCAGCGATCAGGTCTTTCACGGTGCGTATCGGGCTGTTGGCGCCCACCGCGATGAAAAATGATGTGCGGTAGATGCCGCCCACCGGCACAAAGTCGGTCTTGGGGTTGTAGGGCAGGTTTTTGAAAAGCGACGGGCTGATCGCCAGGTGGCCCACATCGGCCAGCAGCAGGTCGTAGCCTGTGGGCGCTGCCTGCTTGACCGCACCCGCCGCCAGGAAACCGTTTGCACCCGGACGGGCATCCACCACCACAGGCTGCTTCCAGGCAGCACTCAGGCGCTCACCCACAATGCGGGCAACGACGTCAGGACCGCTGCCTGCGGGGAAAGGCGAAATCAGGCGCACCGGCTGCGCCGGAAAGGACTGGGCCACCGCAGCAGGTGACGCCACGGTTGTCAAAAGGCCAGCCAATGCCGCTGCGCATACAGCCATCGAGGCCACGAATCGTTGCTTCATGCTTGTCTCCAGATTTTTTATAAGAAAGGCAGGAGGGATGCTAGAGATGAGCGCGTTGAGGCGACAGACCTCAAATAGGACCAACAGATGCCTTTTAGGCATCAAAAAACCTCCCCGAGGACGTTTTTGATCCAAAAAGGTATGGGAAACCCTTAGAAGCAGCTTTTTTGCACTGCCCATCGCTTTTTCTTGCCAAAAAAGGCCTGAAAAAGCCTGTTTTTGACAGCAAATATGGCTGTAGCCCTTTAAACACGAGCATGAGCAGCTACTGAATAGATAGCACCAGAGGCAAAAAAAAGCCCGCTCCTGTGACGGAGCGGGCTGCGCGGGGCGACAAGGGGCGGATGAAGCCGCTTGTCAGTCCGCCTTTGCGCCAGATGACTTGATAATGCCCGCCCAGCGGGGAATCTCCAGCTGCAGGCGCTGCGTCACACGACCGGGTGCGCCGCCCTCTGCCTCGGCACCCACCACCTGCAGGCGGGCGCGTGCGGTGCTGGTCTGCAGCGCCCTGTCCAGCGCGGCGTTGAGCTTTTGAACCACGTCAGGCGGCGTGCCGCGGGGTGCCATCAGTGATATCCACGAACTCACGTCGAAGTCCTTGTAACCCAGCTCTTTCAATGTCGGCGTGTCGGGCATGAGGGCTGAACGCCTGGGCGTGGTCACGGCCAGCGCACGCAGCGTGCCGCTGCTGACCAGGGGGGACGCGGTGGGCACGATGTCCATCATCACGTCGATGCGGCCAGCCATCAGCTCATTGAGCGCAGGCGCACTGCCCTTGTACGGCACATGCAGCCACTTGATGCCGCTTTTCTCCTGGAAGTACTCGCCCATCAGGTGGTTGATGCTGCCGCTGCCCGCAGAGCCCATGTTCAGCTGCTGCTTCGATGCCTTTGACAGGGCCACCAGTTCGCTGACCTTGCCGGCTTTGACATTCGGGTTGACCACCAGCACGCCGGGCGTACTCGCGTACCAGATCACCGGGTCAAAACGGGTGAGCGGGTCGAAGTTGCGGTCCTTGTAGAGCGACGGGCTCATCGACAGCGGGCCGGCAGCGCCTACCGCCAGCGTGTAGCCGTCAGGTGCTGCAGCAGCCACCTGTTCGTAAGCCAGCAGCCCACCCGCGCCGGGCCGGTTCTCGACCACAAAAGCCTGGTTGAAGGCCTCCGTCAGCGCAACGGCCATCTGGCGGCCAATCAGGTCGACCGCGCCGCCGGCGGCAAAGGGCACGATCAGGCGTACCGGTTTGGCGGGGTAGGCCGCAGCCGTCTGCGCGCTGGCGCCCCAAGGCAGGCAGAGCACACCAGCCAGCAGGGCGAAGGTGCGAAGGGAAGAAAGAGCCGCGCGGCGGCCAGTAGGCTTGTGTTTCATGTGCGGTCTCCAGTGCGTCGTCGTTTAAGTCGGGGCTGTCTTGCGCCAGCCGCCGCTGCACGCCGAAGGTGCAGTTCAAAAAAGCAAATTATTTTGTTCTTTTGAAAAGAATAACATTTCTTTGAAAGAAACACTATACTTTCCTGAAATTTTTCGGAAAGCAGGCAACAAGGGGACAAGCGCCTCCCGAGCGCCGTCGCCGCACGGCGCCCCCATGCACAATTGACGCGCCCCCACCTTCCCCGGAAATCCAGCCACATGCCACGCACCACTGCCGCCCCAAAAAACAGCACCGCCGCCAGCACAACACCGGCCGGCCCGGGCATTCTGGAGTCCGTTGGTATCGTTTTTGACATCCTCGACAAGCTGACCCAAGCCGGGCGGCCGCTGGGCGTGACCGAACTTGCGCAGCTCATGAACGAGCCCAAGCCGCGTGTTTACAGGCACCTGGCCTCGATGCGGCAGCTCGGTGTGGTCGAGCAGGAAACCCTCAGCGAAAAATACCGCCTTGGCGCGCGGCTGGTGGGCTACGGCGCAGCCGCCAACAACCAGTTCGATCTGCGCGCACTGGCCGACCCCTACCTCAACCGCCTGCGCGATGCGACCGGCGAGACCGCCGTGCTGTCGGTGGCCGACCAGGCCTCGGCGCTGGTCATTGCGTCCGCAGACTCGGCCAACCCGGTCTGCATCTCCGTCAAGCCGGGCAACCGCGTGCCGGTGCACAGCTCTGCGCAGGGGCGCATCGTGCTGGCCTGGTGTGATGCGGCCACGCAGAAGAAACTGCTCAAGCCAAAGCTCCAGCGCTTCACCGACAAATCATCGGTAGACCCGCAGCAGGTGCTCGAACGCCTGGCGCGCATACGCGAGCGGCTGTATGAAGACGCCAACGGCGAGATGATCGAAGGCGTCAATGTTCTGGCAGCGCCCATTTTTTCTGCCGGCGATGAACTGGTCGGCGTGATCGGCATCATCGGCGCCGCACGCGACGTGCCCTCCCCCCCCACCAGCAAGCTCCTCACTGCCGTACAGGGTACGGCTGCCGACATCAGCAGCCGCCTGGGCAGCGACATCTACGACCGGCCGCGCAAATAACCCACGCGGCAATACAACAAAGGACTTTGAGACATGGCCAACCTGCAGACCACCATAGGTCGCATTACCCTGAAGAACCCGGTGATCTGCGGCTCGGGCGAACACACCATGAGCGCCGAAGGCATACGCGCGGCAATCGCCAGCGGCGCGGGCGCGGTGGTGGCCAAGTCCACCAACGAATCTGCCGCTGCCAAATCACAACTGGACAAAACCGACTACCGGCTGATGGACGAGAACTGGCAGGCCGTGCCGTGGGATTTCAATGCGCCGCGTGATGCCACGGTGTTCTGCAGGTCGGGCCTGATACAGCAGGACTTCCAGGCCTGGATGGACCAGTTGCTGGTGCTCGACAAAGAGGCGGCGGCTACCGGCAGCTACGTCATCCCCAGCCTGATCCTGAGCGGCCTTGACCAGTGTGCCGCTTACGCGCAGCAGATCGAACACATGGGTTTTCGCATTCTCGAAGTGAACATAGGCGCGCCGCATGGCGATGAAGCCGCCAAGGGCGCCATCATTCTTGAGCGCGATGCCAGCCGCATCACCACCATCGTCAGCCGCCTGCGCGCCGCCACAACCCTTCCGCTATGGATCAAGCTCACCGGCCAGAGCGAAGACCCCGCCGCGCTGGCAGTGGCCGCAAAAGATGCCGGTGCCGATGCGGTGGTGCTGATGGGCCGCTTCATGGGCTTCATGCCCGACCTGCAAACCCATGCGCCGGTGCTCAACACCTCGGCAGCCATAGGCGGCGGCTGGGCCCTGCCGCTGACGGCACGCTGCATTGCACTGGCCCGCAAGCGTGTGGGCAAAAGCTACCCGCTGCTGGCCACCAACGGCGCACGCAGCGGCCTTGATGTCGCACGCTTCTTGCTCTCAGGCGCAGCGGCAACCGAGATGGCCTCACTGGTGCTGATGCGCGGCTATGGCGCGCTGGCAGAAGCGATTGCCGAACTCGATGCCTACCTTGACGCTTGCGGCAAGTCCGCCGCCGACATCACAGGCACTGCTGCTGACAGGCTGCAGACCTATGGCGAGCAGGCTGACAGGCCTGGCATCTGGCGCGACTTTGCGCCGCCTGCCGCACACGCCTGAAGGCGTCAGGCAATGGTGTCCTGATAAGCCACCTCTATCCGCGCAGCCGCGTCGCGCAGTATCGGCAAATAACGGCGCGTGGCCTCATCGAACCTGATGGCCGAATCTATCCAGATGATGTTGATGCAGCCCAGCACATGCACGCCGTTCATGATGGGCACGGCAATGCTGGATGTCTTTGCCATGAACTCGCGCTGCCTCGTGCCGTAGCCCCGCCGCCGCGTCGCTGCCAGGGTGCGCCGCACGGCTTCGGGGTCCTGCATCTTGTCCTGGTCCGGCCCGGGCACCGAGCTGATGCGTTCAAGAATCGCCTTGCGCTCTGCTGCGGGTGAAAAGGCCAGATAGGTCCAGCCTATGGCCGTGCTCAACATGGGCAGTTGCCGCCCGACCCATGAACGTTCTATCGACAGCGGGCTGCGGTAATGGGTGGTTGAGCGGATCACCATGCCGTCGTCTTCATAGGTCGCCACATCCGTCGGCCAGACCACATCGTTCACCAGCTCACCCAGCACCACATCGGCGATGTCGGTGATCCAGTCGTCGTCCTTGTACCCGCCTGACAGTGTTTTGACCTTCAGTGTCAGGCGGTAGGCGTCACGCAGACCGCTGCGCCGCAAAAAGCCTTCGGTGCGCAATGTCTCCAGCAGGCGGTGCACCGTTGGCCTTGGCAGGCCGGTATGCGCGGCCACCTCGACCGTCGTCGCATGCTGCAGCGCATTGACCGCCCGCAGCACGGCCAGGCCTCGCTCAAGGCCTCTGACCGAGTGATAGGTGGATGTCGTCATGTCCGGGAATTCCCTGTGTTCAATGTTCAGCAGATGGACATTGAGCTTAAATCAATTGCGCCGCCCCGGTGCAGACCATATTCTCCAAAGCTGACGCCCTCGAAGGTGTGGATAAAAAACAGGAGACAAGACATGACACGCCCGCCAGATGCCCAGCTCACGCATATCGGCCTTTACGTTCGCGACCTCGATGCCATGGTGGCGTTTTACGGCAAGCTGCTCGGCATGGTGGTGACCGACAGCGGCGACTTCCACGGCAAGCGCATCACCTTCATGAGCCGCAACGCCAATGAGCACCACCAGCTCGTCATGGTCAGCGGCCGGCCTGAAGAGGAGTATTCGCCGGTCAGCCAGATGTCGTTCCGTGTGAAGACGCTCGAAGACCTGCAGCACTTCCACCGCGAAGTCGTCTCGCTGGGCCTGCGCGACCTCAAGCCATCGAACCACGGCAATGCGTGGAGCATTTATTTCCTCGACCCGGAAGGCAATCGCATCGAGATTTACACCGGCTCGCCCTGGTATGTGAACCAGCCCTACCAGCAGCCGGTGGACCTCAACGCCACGGCTGACGAGATACGCGCCAGCACCCACGCCATGGTCAGCAAGGACCCCAGCTTTCTGCCGCATGAGACCTGGCAAAAGGGCCTGACCGAACGCCTCGCCGCATAAGACTTTACGGAGACAAACATGAGCACAGTGATGAATGAAAAGCCAGCCGCGACGCACGCAGCATCTGCAGCAGAACCGGTTGCCCCCTTCCGCAGCGTCTGGTCAGAGCTTCGCGAAACCTCCTTCCGCCAGGGCTGGATAGACGCCGGCGGCATACGCACCCGCTACATCCAGGCCGGCCCTGAAAATGCCCCGCCGCTGCTGATGATTCACGGCACGGGCGGCAGCTGGGAGTGTTTTTGCGCCAACATCGCGGCGTTTTCAAAAGACTACAACTGCTATGCCTTCGACACCGTGGGCACGGGTTTCAGCGACAAGCCCGATGTGGACTATGAGATCCCGCTGTATGTCGAGCACACCGCCAACTTCATGAAGGCCGTGGGCATCAAAAAGGCGTCCATCATCGGCGTCTCTCTGGGCGCCTGGATTGCCGTGCGCTTTGCGCTGACCCATCCTGACAACGTGCAAAGCCTGGTGCTGGTATCAGCTGCCGGCCTGCTGACGGATGCGAAAACCTCATCCGACATCAAGGGCGCGCGCTTCAATGCCGTCGACAACCCGAGCTGGG
This sequence comes from Polaromonas sp., assembly GCA_965228025.1. Taxonomy (GTDB): domain Bacteria; phylum Pseudomonadota; class Gammaproteobacteria; order Burkholderiales; family Burkholderiaceae_C; genus Polaromonas. Next base: position 172,955 of record CBDDGX010000024.1, read on the forward strand.
AGAACGTCAGCGCCGTGTTCAAGGGCCTGATTCTTGAAGAGCAGAACCGCATCCCCGACTTTGTCGGCGTGCGTCAGGCCGTGTACAAACAGCCCGGCATGCGCCGCGCGATGGAGCACATCCTCTGCCTGCAGGAACCCGGCATTCGCGCGCGCAACATGATTCCCGAAAGCGACTGGCGCACACTGCAGGCACCGACGCTGCTGATAGGTGCGGTAGACCACGAAGATATTTTTCTTGAAACAGCGAAGCAGGTGTCCAAACTGATCCCGAAAGCCGAGTACGTCGAGATACATCGCAGCTCGCACTGGTCGCAGTTTGAAGCGCCCGAAGAGTTCAACCGCGCCGGGCTGGATTTTTTGAAGCGCACCATCCAGAATTAAAACCGTTCAGCCCCGCGAACGCTTCATGAAGCGTTTCATTACAACGAAGGAGACAAGACCATGAGCATTCCAACCCGCAGGCGTTTCACCGCCCTCGCATCCACGGCATTCGCGGCCATCGCTGCACTCTCAAGCCTCTGCATGCCCGCGCATGCGCAGGACTACCCCAACAAGCCCGTCAAGTTCATCGTTGGCTTCACACCCGGCGGCAGCGCCGACATCATCAGCCGCTTCATGGCGCAAAAACTGGGGGAGCGCCTGGGCCAGTCGTTTGTGGTCGAACAGCGCCTGGGGGCTGGCGGCATCATTGCGCAGTCTGCCGTGGCCAAGGCGCCGCCGGACGGCTACACCATGGTGCTGCTGACAGGCGGCCACCCCACGTCGGCCGCGATGAAAAAAACGCTGCCCTACCACCCCGTCAATGACTTCGGCATGATCTCGACCATCATCGAATACCCGATGGCCATAGGCGTCAAGCCAGACTCCCCGATCAAGTCCTTCCCCGACCTGCTGGCACGCGCCAAGGCCGAGCAGGGCAAGCTGAGCATGTCGTCCGCAGGTGTTGGCACGCTGCACCACCTGATGGGCGAATGGCTGAAGATCGAGTCCGGTGCAGAGATGATCCACGTGCCGTTTGCAGGCGCAGCACCTGCCTACACCGAACTGCTGGGCGGCCGCATCGACGTGATGATCGAAACCATGACCTTCATGAGCACCAACTTCAAGAACGGGCAGATACGCCCGCTGGCGGTGTCATCGTCGAAGCGCCTGAAAGACTTCCCCAACGTGCCGACCATGTCTGAAACCCTGCCCGGCGTTGAAACGACCTCATGGCTGGGTCTTGTGGTGGCGCCCGGCACGCCCGCACCCGTCATCGAGCGCCTGAACCGCGAGATGCGCGCCATCCTGGCCGAACCAGCTACTGCAGAAAAATTTGCCCAACTGGGCGGCGTGCCTGCACCGTCAAGCCCGGAAGAAATGCGCAGCCGCATTCAGCGCGAGGTGGAGCGCTGGAACCGCGTGGTCAACCTGCGCAAGATCGAGCGCCAGGATTGAGGCGCATCAAAAAGAACCACACAACAACAGGAGACAAGCATGAGCATTTTTGATACCTCCCGCCGTGACTTCCTCGGCCGCGCCGGCAAGTTCGGCGCGCTGACATCACTCGGCCTTGTGGCGCAGGCCGGCCTGATGTCGAACGCCATCGCCGCAGACAAACCCCTTCGTCCCGACGTGCGCAGCGTGAGCGGCCCGCTGCCCAGGCGCGGCGAGTACCTGATTCGCGGCGCCTACGTGCTGACCATGGACAAGGCCGGTGACCTGCCTGACGCCGATGTGCATGTGAAGAACGGCGAGATCGTCGCCGTCGGCCAGGGTCTGCGCGCACCGGGTGCCGAAACCATCGATGCCCGCGGCATGCTGGTCCTGCCCGGGCTGGTCGAGACCCACTGGCACATGTGGAACACGCTGCTGCGCAGCATGTCGGGCGACATCCAGGCCAAGGGTTACTTCCCGCTGTCCGAGGCACTGGGCAAGGTCTTCACGCCCGGCGACATGTACCTGGGGGCCATGCTGTCTTCTGCCGAAGCCATCAACTCCGGCATCACAACGGTGCACGACTGGTGCCACAACACCAACTCACCGGCACATGTGGACCAGGACATCCTGGCCCTGCAGAACTCGGGCATACGTGCACGCTTCAGCTACGGTTACCCGCAAGGCCTGGCGCGCGACAAATCCGTTGACCTGCAGGACATTGCGCGCGTCAAGCAGCAATGGTTTACCGGCAACGACGGCTTGCTGACCATGGGTTACGCCGCGCGCGGCACACGCTACCCCGGTGCCTACCCCAGCGAGTGGGAGGCCGTGCGGCGGATGGGCCTGCCGATCTCCGTGCATGCCAACATCACCAAAAGGTTTGGCAATGAAACCGAAATCGAAACCTTCTACAAGGACGGTTTCCTCGGCCCGGATGTGCAGGTGATACACGCGCTGACCGCGCCACCGGCTGCGATTGAGGCCATGGCCAAAACCGGCACCTCTGTCAGCCTCAGCCCCTACACCGAGATGCGCATTGGTTTTGGCTTTCCCAAAACTGGCGCCTTCCTGGCGGGCGGCGTGCTGGTCACGCTGTCGGTTGATACGGCGGCGCTGTCGGGCAATGCCGATATGTTCGGCGTGATGAAGGCCATCCTGAATGTAGAGAACGCGCTGGCTGAAAGCGAATTCAAGCTGACGGCCCGCAAGGTGCTGGAGATGGCCACGATCGATGGGGCAAAAGGCATGGGCATTGCCGACAAGGTGGGTTCCATCGTTGCCGGCAAACGCGCCGACATCATCATGGTGCGCACCAGCGACATCAACATCGGCCCGATGACGGACGCTGCGCACCTGCTGGTGGAAGCCGCACAGCCTTCGAACGTGGACACCGTCATGGTCGATGGCCGCATCCTCAAACGCAAGGGCAAACTCACCTCCATACGCCCCGACCAGGTCGTGCGGGAGGCAGCCATCGCACTGGCAGGGGTTCGCAAACGCGCCAACTGGTAGGCACAGCCTCTTTCCCTGAAACCCTGCTTCTGACGCCCGGAAGCAGGGTTTTTGTAATTTCAGGGCTGGTGTTATAACCAAGGCCCCTCCCGGGACGGGTGCAAGGCACCCCCTATCCAAAAGTATCAAGGAACACAAAACATGGGCGCGCAGTGGAAAGCAAAAGGCAAGGAACTTGCCGCAAATGCCAAGGGCAAGGTCTTCGGCAAGCTGGCCAAGGAAATCATGGTCGCCGCACGCAGCGGCGCCGACCCTGCCGGTAACGCCAAGCTGCGGCTGGTGGTCGAGCAGGCCCGCAAGGTGTCCATGCCCAAAGACACGCTGGAGCGCGCCATCAAGAAAGGCGCAGGCCTGACCGGCGAGTCCGTCAACTTCGAACACGTCATCTATGAGGGCTTTGCCCCGCACCGCGTGCCCGTGATGGTCGAATGCCTGACCGACAACGTCAACCGCACCGCGCCGGAAATGCGCGTACTGTTCCGCAAGGGCCAGCTGGGCACATCCGGCTCGGTGTCATGGGACTTTGACCACGTCGGCATGATTGAAGCCGAACCCATTGAAAAAGGCGCAGACCCCGAACTGGCCGCCATCGAAGCCGGGGCGCAGGACTTTGAGGCCGGCGAGGAAGAAGGCACCACCATGTTCCTCACTGACGCCACCGACCTCGACCTCGTCAGCCGCGCCCTGCCCTGCCCAGGGCTTTACCGTGCTGTCGGCCAAGCTGGGCTACAAGGCCAAGAACCCGATTGACCCATCGACGCTCAGCGCTGCAGAGCTTGAAGAGGTCGAAGCCTTCCTGGCGGCGATTGATTCCAACGACGATGTGCAGAACATCTTTGCGGGGCTGGGCGGCTGAGGCGGCTTTATCAATCTGTCATTGCGGACCTGATCTGCAATCCATGACCCCGATCCCGCAACCGCAACCGCAACCGCAACCAAAGTCATGGATCCCGGATCGAGTCCGGGATGACAAACCTTATAGCCCAAACAGGCAGGCATACGGCCCACGCCCCCCGCCTTTCACACCGGCCTCCACTGAATTTCCTGCATGAACCCGCCAAGTCCCCCAAGCTCAGAGCCCTCCCCCGCCAAAAGACTGCTGCCCCTCGCCGCCATCGTGCTCTTCGGCTTTCTGGCGATCGGCCTGCCGCTGGCCGCGTTACCGCTCTACCTGCACGGCGTACTGGGTTTTGACACCGTCACTGTCGGCTGGGTGGTGGGCATACAGTCGCTCGCCACTGTGCTGACGCGGCAGTTTGCCGGCAACTACTGTGACCGCCACGGCTCCAAAGCCTCTGCGCTGGTCGGCCTGCCGCTGGCGGCTGTGGCGGGACTGATCTACCTGGTGTCGACCTTCATCCCCGCAGGCCACGCATCGCTGGGCGTGCTGGTCATGGGCCGGCTGCTCATGGGCCTGGCCGAAAGCCTGTTTCTCACCGGCACCATGACCTGGGGCATAGGCCGCATCGGCCCCGCGCGCACCGGCATGGTGATGGCATGGCAGGGCATCGCCATGTTTGCGGCATTTGGCATCGGCTCACCTGCGGGCATCGCCGTCATGCAGCAGTGGGGCTTTACGGCCGTCTCCATCGTGACGATCGCCCTGCCGCTCATCGCGCTTTGCATCGCGCTGGTGCTGCCCGCTGTTCCCAAGTCCGGCGGGGGCCGCAAGGGTGACTCCATGCTGAGCGTGATTGGCGACGTCTGGCGCCCCGGCCTGGCCATGGCGCTGGGCACCGTGCCGTTTTCTGTCATCACCACCTTTGTCGTGCTGTATTACGGCGACAAGGGCTGGACTGGCGCAGGTGCCTCGGTCGCCAGCTTCACGGCTGGGTACATCGCCATACGCCTGTTCTGGGCCCACCTGCCCGACAAGCTGGGTGGGCGCAAGGTCGGCATGGTGTCGGTGCTCATACAGATCTTTGGCCTGCTCATGCTCTGGTGGGCACCGTCGGCGGTGTTCGCCCTGCTCGGCTGCGTGCTGGCCGGCGTGGGCCTGTCGCTGGTCTTCCCGGCCATGGGTGTGGAGGCCATGCGCCACATACCGCCCGAACGGCGCGGCCTGGCCGTCGGCTGCTTCGTCGCCTTCATCGATCTCAGCACCGCCATCGCCGGCCCCATCATGGGCGCCGTGATCGGGCTGGCGGGTTACCCGGCGGTGTTTCTCTGCTCGGCGGCGCTGTGTGTGGCGGCGCTGGGGCTGATGGGCTGGGGGTTGGGTCCGATTCGGGACGCCGCCCCCCAGCGTTAACCAGACCAGCCAGCGTATGGCGATTACGGCACCCCGCGCGACTTGCCAAGCGGTTTATTCGGCCCTGGCACCTGAAGCCTTGACCATCATGCCGGAGCGTGTGTAGTCGGTGCGTATGAAGGCCGAAAATGCCTCGGGCGTCATATTCATGGGGTCGGCCCCAGCGCCGGTGATCTTGTCCTTGACTTCCGGCAGGGCCAGCGCTTTGTTGATCTCGGTGTTGAGCTTGCGCACGACATCTGCCGGCGTGCCTGCGGGTGCCGCAAAACCAAACCAGCCCACGACTTCATAGCCGGGCACGCCGCTTTCAGCCACAGTGGGCAGTTCAGGGGCTGCACCTGTGCGTTTGGCACCCGTCACGGCGAGCGCACGCACCTTGCCCGATCTGGCACTCGGCAGTGCCGTCACTATGTTGTCAAACATGAGGTCGATGTGCCCGCCGATCAGGTCGGTCATGGCAGGGGCGCTGCCCTTGTAGGGAACATGTGTCATCTGCACACCAGCCATCGCAGTGAATTGCGCGGCAGCCAGATGTGCCAGTGAGCCACTGCCGTAAGAGCCGTAAGACAGCTTGCCGGGCTGGGCCCTGGCCAGCGCAATGATGTCCCTGACGTTCTGGGCCTTGACCTGCGGATTCACCAGCAGGACGGTCTGTGTCAACGCTATGGGCGCAATGTAGGCAAAGTCCTTGAGGGGGTCGAAAGCAAGCTTTTCATAGAGGTGCGGATTAACGGTAAAGGTAACGTTGGTGCCCAGGATGATGGTGTAGCCGTCAGGTGCGGACTTGGCCGTCGCTTCAGCGCCGAGGTTGGTGGCTGCACCGGGCTTGTTTTCAATCACCACCGGCTGGCCCATCGACTCCTGCAGTTTCTGTCCAATAAGCCGCCCCAGTATGTCCGTGGTGCCGCCAGCGGTGTAGGGCACGATCAGCCGGATGGGCTTTGAAGGATAGGCCTGCGCAAAAGCGCCCGTGCTGGCACCCAGCAACGTGGATGCGACGATGGCTGACTTGAGGATGGTGTTGAACATTTGTATTGCCTCCGGTTGTTGTAATGATGAAAAGAAAACGAACGCCCGTCAGACCCTGGCCGCCGGGGCATCGCCGCGCAGTATTTGCCAGAGCTCACGATCGCGTTCAGCGGTCCAGACGACGGGATGCTCCATGCCGTTGAGTTCGTCATAGGCGCGCGATACGTCAAAAGGCAGCACGTGCTGGAACACAGGCCAATCACCGAATCGCGGCTGCATGGCCTGCTGCGCGCGCTCAAAGCAGGCGCGAAGGGAGTCACCCGCATCAATGCCTGCCTTGACACTCGACAGCAGCGTGGAAAGAAATGATTGCGTCAGGCTGATGGCTTCCTCGCAGGCGGTGGCGCCTCGAACCACGGCACCCCGACCCGGCACCAGCACCTCTGGCGCAAGCTTGCGCACGGCGTCCAGTGTGCCGGCCCAATCCTGGATGTAGGCGTCGCCGGCGTAAACACCGCAGCGGTTTTCAACCACGTCACCAGAGAACAGCACGCCGCAGTCGGGGAGCCAGACGACGGTGTCGCCACCCGAATGGCCCCGGCCCAGGCACATCAGCCGGAGCTCGCGCTGGCCCAGCCAGATCTGCATTTCGTTTTCAAAAGTGAGGGTGGGATGGGTAAGACCCGGGATTTCCTCAACGCCGGAGAAAAGACGCGGGAAACGCCCAACCTCGGAGTCGAAGTCGGCCTGACCACGCTCACGCACCCAGTCAAGCGTGCCCTTGCTGGCGATGATGGCCTGTACCTGCGTGAAGGCGCTGGCGCCCAGCACGCGCACCGCGTGGTAATGGGTGAGCACGATGAACTTGACGGGTTTGTCGGTCACGCTGCGAATGTCCGCCAGAAAGTCGCGCGCCATGCGCGGTGTGGGCCGCGTGTCGACAACCACCACATGATCGTCGCCGACGATGAAGCCGCAGTTGGGGTCAAAGTCGCTGATGTAGCCATAGACGCCTGGCGCGAGTTCGCGCACCTGGGGTTTCTGCTCGCGGGTATCAGATGCGGAGGCAAAGGAGACGCCCGCCTGTGGGGCTGGCGTTGTGCTGATGATGGTGTTCATGGGTGGGGTGAGGTTCAAATTCAGGAAGATCAGGCAAGGGCGTGTGCCCATTGTGCAATTGCGCCAGCGGCTTCGGCCACGAGCTCCGGCTGGCCAGCCAGGTAATGGTTGCCTCCCCTGACGTCGACGTTTCGTATACGCGACCCGCCGGCGGTCAGCCAGGCATCGCGCGTGCTGGGAAAGGTGGACTGGTCTCCTGTGTAGGTCAGCAACAACGCGGGCACGCTGGTACGTGCCAGGCAGGACGGCCCATCGGCAGGCGATCGCGATGACCACTGCGACAGGAACGCGGTCAGCGAGGTGGTACGCCCCATGGCGTTGACGGAGTAATTGACGCTGCGTGGATCTCCCCAGACGCTGCCGGGCAGGCGGTCATTGGCATCCAGTGTCAGGTCTATGCAGCGCGGGTCAGCGTGGGTGCGGTAGACGATGAATGCCTCATCGCGCGGCGCACCCGGTGTGCTGCGCAGCAACTTCAGGCGGTCGAGCGCACGTTGCTCCAGGCGCTGCAGCCTGGCTTTTTGCGCAGCCCTGAAACGCGTGAGAAATTCCTCCGTGTACTGGCCACCATGGGCCGGGTTGTACATGTCGAGTGCCTCATCCACCGACAACACGTCATGCTCGTCCGTGACCGACGGATCTATCCAGTCGAGCAGTAGCCGGGTTCGGCCCTGGTGTGCGGCGCACAGCGCGATGCCATCCACAGCCGGCAGGTCGTCTGCGTGCAGGTTCGTCGGGTCGCCATCGGCAAAGTGCGTGGCGGTGAGCTTCTCGGCTTGCGCCTGGTAGAAACTGGCCAGCGCCGCGCCACCCGAGTTGCCGATGAGCACCACCTTCTCATAACCGGCAGCACGCAGGAATTTCACTCCGGCACCCAAATCCTGGATGGCGCGCTCCATGAGGAGGACGGTGTCGTTGCCCGCATAGCGCGTGTTCAGTCCCATGCAGCAAATGCCTTGCGCGGCCAGGGGCTCGATCAGGTAGTGGCCCATGAAGTTGCTGGTCGGGTGCATCACGATGGCCGCCACCTTTTTTGACCCAACCGGCGCCCGATAGGCGCCATAGATGCGCGGCCGCATCATCTGCAGGCCAGACTGGCTCTCGAGTGCGGCACCGGGTTTGACGTCGATCACCGCGAGCTGGAGTTCACTCATGGTTGCGTCCCGCGGGCGGTTGCGCGCAGTGCAACCTTGCGAGCCGTCCACGCGTCCAGATCAGCACGTGCGGCTGCGGCATGGGCCCGCATCTCGGCTTCACTGGCCGTGGGTGTGGTCAGCTCCACGCGCAAGCCGTTGGGATCAAAGAAGTAGATCGACTCAATGATCTCGTGGTCCGTGATGCCCAGCACTTCAACGCCGGCAGATTCCAGCCTGGCCTTGGCAGCGCGAAGCGCATCAACAGAGTCCACCCGCAAGGCGATATGGTTGACCCATGCCGGCGTATTGGGCGACGGCAGCGCTGCGGTGTCATCGCCGAGGTCAAAAAAAGCCATGCTTGAGCCGTCGGCCATCTCGAAAAAGATGTGTACATAGGGGCAGAACTCACCTGTACTGGGCACATGGTCACTCTTGATGACATGAACCAGCGGCAGGCCGAGCACGTCCTCATAAAAGCGGCGCGTTTCTTCGCTGTCGCGGCAGCGCCATGCAAAGTGGTGCAGGCCGCGCACCGGTACGGGGCTGGCCGGGAGGCGAAATGGCTTGGTACTCATGGTGCTGCCTGGGTAGATGTTGTAAGTTGGACCTGGGCCTGCGCAGCAATGTGGCATGCAGCAACGTAGCCAAAGGTCATGGCCGGGCCGAGCGTTATGCCGCCGCCAGGGTAAGCGCCGCCCATCACGCTGGCCATGTCGTTGCCAACGGCGTATAGCCCCGCGATGGGCTGGCCATCAGCGCCGGTGACGCGCGCGTGGACGTCTGTATGGAGGCCGGCAAACGTGCCAAGGTCACCGATGACGATCTCGACCGCGTAAAACGGGCCTTGCACCAGCGGCGCCACGCAGGGGTTGGCGCCGTCATGGTCTGCATCACCCATAAAGCGGTTGTAGGCAGTACTGCCCTTGCCAAACTCGGGGTCCTCGCCCCGCATTGCGGCGGCATTGAACTGTGTGACGGTGTCTTCAAGCTGCGCGGCATTCACGCCGATGGTGCCCGCCAGGGCCGCGATGGTGTCAGCCTTGCGCAGGTAACCTGATCGAAGGAAGCTGCCCAGTGGCATGGGGAAGGGTTTGACGAAGCCCAGCCCGTAACGGCGTATGGCACGGTGGTCGCAAATGAGGAAAGCACTGCTGCCTGTGGTCTGCGATGCGAGCAACGCGGGCACAAAGTCGTGGTACGAGTCGGCCTCGTTGACGAAGCGCATGCCGTTTTGATTGACAGCAATCATGCCGGGTTTGGCACGGTCTATGAAGTGCGGAAACAAGCCCTGACGCCCCTTGCCGTGCGGGACGCGCGACAGCGTTACCCAGGCTGCTGCGTGTGCCATGTCGGTATTGACCGAGCCCCCGGCACGTTCGGCGGCGCGCAGGCCGTCCCCGGTATTGCCGGCGGGAGCCGGAGAATAGTGGGTGCCTCCGCGCTGCAGGTGGGGAAACAGCGCGCTGCGGCGGGCCAGGTCATGCGGAAAACCGCCGCAAGCCAATACGGTTGCCAGGCGTGGGCGCAGTTCAATGCTGCTGCCTTCGCGCAGCACACGCACACCTGTGACCTTGCCACTTTCAACCAGCAGTTCCTGCATGGGACATGACAGCCACAGCGGGATGTGGAGGTCTTGCAGCGAGCGTGCCAGCCGTGCCACAAGCGCGCCGCCGTTGGTCAGTCGCATGCCACGCCCGTACCGCAGAAGATCGAGAAAATGGTTACCGAACACACGCGCCACGTATTTGGCCGAAGCCCATGACTTGGTGGCCCGCAAAAAATGGCGCACCTCATCGCCCGACACGGTGACAAGTCCGAAAAGCGTCATTTCCTGCAACGGCGGGCGCAGGCCGGCAATATGTCCGCCCAGCGCAGTGCCGTTGTAATGCGCGGCGTACAGGGTACGCCCGCCCTGGGACGCCCCAGGCCTGCCGGGATGGTAGTCAGGAAACACCGGTGCAGGCAAAAACTGCATGGCGGTGTTTTGTTCGAAGAAGGCGACCATTTCGGGGCCTTTGTCGATAAAGGCGTCAATCATGTCGGCGCGCGCGTGCGGACCGGCCTCTTCGTGCATGTAACGGCGCGCATCGTCCGGGCTGTCGGCGATGCCCAGCGCGGCGGATACCGGGTTGCAGGGTATCCACATGCCGCCACCCGAGAGTGCAGAGGTGCCTCCGTAGACGGCCTCCTTCTCAAGAACGACAACCTGCAGCCCCTGTAGTCTTGCGGTGATGGCAGCCGCCATGCCGGCGGCACCTGACCCGACAATCACGACATCACAGGCCGTAAAGGTATCCATATCTGAAGCGCTCATTCGGGATGCAATCCATTTACGGTGACAGAGGAAAGACAAGGGCAGCCGTGCCCGGCCTGCGTTGCCGTATGTTTTCCATGTTTTCTATTTGCGCCACTGCTTGGCTTCCGCGATGCTGAAGATCGCCAGGAAGCTGATCAGGCACAGGGCCGCCATATAAAGGGAGATGGAAAACGACGTGCCGGTCGCCACCAGCAAAAGCGCGGCAAAAAACGGTGCAAGGGCGCCGCCGATGATGGAGCCCATCTGGTAACCCAGCGAGGTGCCACTGAAGCGGACCTTGGGCTCGAACAGTTCGCAAAAGAGTGCTGCCATGGGGCCATACATGGCGGCGATACACAGCCGCGCACCGGCGATGGCGATGAAGACCAGCGCGGGGACGGCGGTATCGACCATCGGAAAGAATGCCAGGGCCCACAGCACGCCTATGCCTGTTCCGCCCATCATGACGGTGCGGCGGCCAATACGGTCAGACAGTTTGGCGAAGTACAGCGTGGCGACGATCTCCAGCAGGTTGGCGGCGATGATGAAGGACAGCATGGTCGAGCGCGGCAATCCCAGCTTGGTGGTGCCATAACTGAGCATGTAGACGAGCACGATGTAACCCATGCCGTTTTGCGCCAGGCAGGCCAGCGCAGAGGTGATGACAGGCTTCTTGTGATTCCTGAATATTTCGATCAGCGGGGTCTTGACGGCCTCACCATGCTGACGGGCTTTTTCAAAGATCGGGCTTTCGCTGACCTTGTGGCGAACATACAGGCCAATGCCAACCAGAACGATGCTGAACAGAAAGGGAATGCGCCAGCCCCAGGTCTGGAATTGCTGCTCGGTCAAGGCCAGGCCTATGCCGAGAAAAACCGCATTGGCCAGCACGAGACCGGCGGCGACGCCGAGTTGCGGAAAGCCGCCATAAAAACCCCGTTTTTCAGGCGGTGCATGCTCCACAGCCATCAGGATGGCACCACTCCATTCACCACCAACGCCAAACCCCTGGCAGATGCGCAGCAGCACCAGCAATATGGGCGCCCAGATGCCGATCTGCGCATAGGTCGGCAAAAGACCAATGGCAAAAGTGCCCACACCCATCAATATCAGCGAGAAAACAAGCATGGCCTTGCGGCCAATTCGGTCCCCGTAATGACCCATCACGAGCCCGCCAATGGGCCGCGCGAAAAACCCGATGGCAAAAGTGCTGAAGGCGGCCAGTGTGCCGGCAAGTTCGGAAGTCTTGGGAAAGAACTGCGAACTGAAAATCAGCGCGGCTGCGGTCCCGTAAATGAAGAAATCGAACCACTCAATGGTGGCACCAATTAGACAGGCGATAGCTACCGTGCGGGGTGAGGCATCGCCTTTGGCTTTGGTTTTGGCACTGCCCGAGGCGCCGCCCGCCGTCGTGTAAATCGTTTGTGACATGAAATGCTCCTTATAGGTGTTATGCCGGTCGTTGCGTGGTCTGCCCATATGTGCAGCCGACAAGCCGTTTGTCCCCTTTGTGGGTCAGGGAGCATTAGAAAATAGCCATACTTATAATTCAATCGAAATAATTTCATTGATTAATACTATTTCTTCATGAACCTCACCCTGCGTCAATTGCGTGCATTTGCGGCAGTGGCTGATGCACAAAGCTTTACCGAAGCAGCTGCCCAATTGCACCTGACGCAGTCAGCCCTGAGCGTGCTTGTGCGCGAGATGGAGCGCGACCTGGGTGTGCGGGTGCTTGACCGCACCACGCGCCGGGTCAGCCTGACGGATGCAGGGCGGGACTTTTACCCTTCGGTATGCCGCATATTGAATGACCTTGAAAACGCGGTCAGCAGCGTTGAGGATCTGCGCGACAAGAAAAAAGGCCTGCTCAAACTCGCGGCCCCGCAGTTGATGGCGTGTACGCTTATCCCCGAAGTGCTGGCGGCCTATCGTGCGCAGTACCCTGCAGTAGAGGTGTGCGTCACCGACACACTGCCAGAGAACCTGATGACCAGCCTGGTGGCCGGCGAGGTGGAACTGGCCATAGGCCCGGACCAGCAACCGACTGATAGCGCGCTCGAGATTGAATCCCGGACGCTGTTTGAAGACCGCCACTGGCTGATCTGCCCACCAGCCCACGCACTGGCCGAACGCGAGGCGGTGAGCTGGAGCGAGCTGGAGGCGTACTCATTCATAGCACCGACTCAAGACTTCATGCGACGCGTGCGCTCGGAGGTTCCGCCAGCGCTTCACGCCAGGCTGCCTGTGCCAGTACAGGCTGTTTCCTACATGACAACGGCGCTGGGCATGGTGGCAGCCGGCCTCGGGTTAACCGCGTGTCCCACTTATGCGACGTCCCTCGTGAAGGGCTACGGCCTGAAAATGGTTCCTCTGGAGGAGCCCAAATTCTTTCGTGAAGTGTGCGTCTATTTCCCGGCCAGCAAATCGCTCTCGCCGGTGGCCAGCAGCTTTATCGAGTTCATCGTGCGGTATGAAAAGTCCCGTTAACGCACTTGTGACGTGCAATAAAGAAAGAACGAAGAACGGCGGACCTGCTACCCCGTCACAACGCAGAGCAAAGCAACCTGGGTAATGCTTTGGCAGCAGTTTGGGGAGGCAAGGCTATTTAGATTCCTGTTGCGCGTCCCGCGGGAGTACCCTCAGGCACCAAGGACCACATGCCCAACTCCACCACCCAAGTCCAACACCTCATTGCCCAGACCGCCGAAGAGGTCCTCAACGACGAGGCTTACCGGCTATACGCACACCTGATCGCAGCGATCACGGCCTTCCAGCTCGGCAATGGTCATGCACCTACTGATGAAGAGTTCGCCCTCTGGCGAGCCGCTCAGCAAAAACGGCTGGACACCACCATCAAGCCCATCGATACATTCATGCCCCGGCCGGATCGGCGTCCGCCAGGGTAAAAATCCGTTGTCAAGGGGGTTTTGCCGTATACAGCAAAATTTTAACGTATATGTCAAAAAATGAGCAAAAGTTAATATGGAAGTTAACTTTTTGCTTCTAATCGCCTGGCAGGCAGTAAAAACGCTTCAAAAACCCCAAAAACAGCCTATTTTGGGGGCAAAAAACGGCTGCAGGCCAATAAATACGGGCGCAAGCAGCTATTAAAAGCGTAGCAAATTCTGGTCTGACATTGCATGGCGTGCCTGCGCCGCATGTGCTCAATGGTGGTTCTGCAACCTCATCGCCATGTCGATGTCATGAAGTGCAGCCAGTTGGGCCGATATCGCTTCACGGGCCAGCATTTCCTTTTTCACCGCGCGGTTAAGTCGCAGCGTGACCCAGGCCAGCACGACGACGATCACGGCGAAGGCGTACCAAAGAAACTGAATCCAGTTCATGGTGCAGCATCGCCGGCCCGGATGTGGCCGTCTGTGCGTTTCCCCACATAGCTGCGCCATGTTTAGTCGCGGTGGAATTGCCTCAAATCAACGCAGGAATTGTCCGATGCCGCAATTCAAAAGATTCCGACAGCTGTTTTTGGCGGGTTTTGCGATGCTCCTTTGCACAAAAAAGGAGATCGTCTACATGCCATACGGAATTCGCGCCCGGGCAAAAAGAAGCAATCCATTTGTCCGCGCCCAGACCACTTGCTGGCTCCAGTCTGAAGGGCTTGACGCTGACGGCCAGATACAGGTGATCGGACTTTCTTCGGGCCGGCGCATGGTTAGTTTTAGAACACCGGTTGCCGCCATGGAGCGGTTCGAGGCCATTCACTTTACTGCCGACAGCCATGAGCGCTTGGGTTTCCAGACGCTTGATGAAGCGCGGGAATTTGCCAATGAACTAGGTGGTGGCGCAACTCCCTCCAGCTTCCGCCCTGCGGGCGCCGATGCGGTCGCAGTCACCGCACCCTCGAGCGCGGGCTCCCACGCCTCGCCCTAGCGTGGCAGGGGTCGCAGTCCTACAGCTGAGGAATGCGCTGCTGCCTACGCTGACTGTTGGCAATCCTGCCGCAAAGAACAACCAGGCGACCACACGTGCAAAAACCTAACGACGCAAGCAAACAATCAGACAAGTCCAGCAAACCAGACAGCAAACCCGCCGCTGCAAAAGCAGCATCGAGAAATACAGACAGCGCGCCTTCCGCCTCTAGCCCCGTAAACAGCAACGACCCGGCCGTACAAAAAATGGTGCAGACCGGCAACCTGGCCGCCGGCATGCCGTTTAACGCCAACAAGCCGCTCGAGCACGGCTTTGGCAACGGCATCAACCCCCAGCCGGGCGCGAGGGTCGAGCCGGAATCGCGCCTTCCAGGCGGTAGCACGCTGACCGAAGGAAAACGGCACTGCCAAGACTGGCAGCATGGCGCCTGAAGGCGTTAACGCCACCATCGAGCCGCTGGATCGCGTGCGTGTGGATTCGGCAGGCCAGGTGCTCACCACCAACCAGGGTGTCGCGATTGCCGACAACCAGAACTCGCTGAAGATGGGCCTGCGCGGCCCGGTGCTGCTGGAAGACTTCATCCTGCGCGAAAAGCTCACGCACTTCGACCACGAGCGCATCCCCGAGCGCATCGTCCATGCGCGTGGCTCTGCTGCGCACGGTTTCTTCGAATGTTATGAACCGATGACACAGCTGACCAAAGCCGCACCCTTCAAGGAAGCGGGCAAGGTCACGCCGGTGTTTGTGCGCTTCTCGACAGTCGCTGGCGAGCGCGGCTCGAAAGACACGGCGCGTGACGTGCGCGGCTTTGCCGTCAAGTTCTACACAGACGAAGGCAACTGGGACCTGGTGGGCAACAACATGCCCGTGTTCTTCATCCAGGATGCGATGAAGTTCCCTGACCTGGTTCACGCCGTCAAGCCCGAGCCCCACAACGCAATGCCCCAGGCTGCCAGCGCCCACGACACCTTCTGGGATTTCGTATCGCTGATGCCCGAATCCACCCACATGCTGATGTGGGTCATGTCGGACCGGGCCATTCCCCGCAGCTACGCAACCATGCAGGGCTTTGGCGTTCACAGCTACCGCTTCGTCAACGACGCCGGTGAGTCGGTCTTCGTGAAGTTCCACTGGAACCCCAAATTCGGCACACAGTCGCTGGTATGGGATGAAGCGGTCAAAATTTCCGGCGCTGACCCCGACTACCATCGCCGCGATTTGTGGGAGCGTATTGAAAGTGGCGCCTTCCCGGAGTGGGAGCTGGGCGTGCAGGTGTTTACCGAAGAAGAAGCAGAGAAATTCAGCTTCGACATTCTTGATGCCACCAAGCTGATTCCTGAAGAGCTGGTGCCCCTTCGTCCACTGGGCCGCATGGTCCTGAACCGCAACCCTGACAACTTCTTTGCCGAAACCGAGCAGGTCGCCTTCTGTACCGCGCATGTGGTGCCGGGGATTGATTTTTCGAACGACCCGTTACTGGCCGGCCGCATCCATTCGTATGTCGACACACAGATCACGCGCCTGGGCGGGCCGAACTTTCATGAGATTCCCATCAATGCGCCAGTAAACCAGGTGCATAACAACCAGCGTGACGGCATGCATCGCCAGGCCATCAACCGTGGCCGCGTTTCGTACGAGCCCAACTCGCTGGCCGGTGGCTGCCCTTTCCAGGCTGGGGCATCCCAGGGTTTTGTGAGTGTGCCGGCGCGACTTGCCGCCAAGGAAGAAGCCGCAAAGGTGCGTGGCAAGCCCGAGAAGTTTGCCGACCACTACACCCAGGCCACGCTGTTCTTTGAAAGCCAGACCCCGGTCGAGCAGGCACACATCGTGGCCGCCTTCAGGTTCGAGCTGAGCAAACTCACGGTGCCCGCCATTCGCGAACGCATGGTCGCATCATTGCGCAATGCGTCTGAAGACCTGGCAAAACAGGTGGCCGATGGTCTGGGCATGCCCCTGCCCGACGCCCTGCCCCGCGCGCTTGAACGTGCGCCCAAGCCTGAAGTCAATGCATCACCTGCCCTGTCGCTGATGGCAAGGCCGGGCGACGGCGGCATCAAGGCACGCAAGGTCGCGATACTGGTGGCCGACGGCGCTTTGGGTGCGGGTGCGGTCAAGCTGCATGCCGCCTTGCTTGCGGAGGGCGCTGTGCCGCGCTTTGTGGCACCGCGCATTGGGCCAGTGAATACTGCAGACGGGGTGGACATCAATGCAGATGCCTCGATGGAAAACGAGCCCGGCTTTTTGTTTGATGCATTGGTGCTGGCAGACGGAGAAGCCGGCGTGGCAGCGCTTGCCAAAGACGGCCACACCATGGAATTCATCAAGGACCAGTACCGTCATTGCAAAACCATCATGGCCCTGGGAGCGTCTACACAACTGCTCGACAAGGCAGGTGTGACGACTGCTTTGCCATCAGGCAAGCGTGACCCAGGCGTGATTGTGGACAGTGGTGATGGCGGCACACAGGCCTTCATCAAGGCCATGGGCATGCACCGCCACCCAGAGCGCGAAACTGACCCGCCCATGGTCTAAACCCCGACGGCCGTCATTCTTGCAGCTGGACATACCGCTGGCTGCAACCACCCGCCGCAAGAACCATGACGCGGCGGGTTTGCACACAAGTTCACAGAAAGATCATCGTGATAGGAATCATCGTGCCCGCGCACAACGAGGAAGAAAAGATAGCGGCCTGCCTGCAGTCCCTGGTCATTGCTGCCTCACAGCCCGCACTTGGCGGCGAAGAGGTAGAACTCATCGTGGTGCTTGATGCCTGCACTGACCGAACCGGTCTGCTCGCGCGCAGCCTGGGCGCAAAAACCATCGCCATACAGGCACGCAATGTAGGGCTGGCACGGCAGGAAGGCGCGCGCTCGGCCATCGCGGCAGGCGCACGCTGGCTCGCCTTTACAGACGCAGACAGCGTGGTCGCACCCGACTGGCTGAATGCGCAACTCGATCTACGGGCAGATGCCGTCTGCGGCACCGTTGCGGTGGGTGACTGGGGCGGGTATGGCGAACGCATGCGCCGCCACTTTGACCTGAGCTACACAGACGCCGATGGCCATTCGCACATTCACGGCGCCAACTTTGGTGTCAGTGCCAGCGCCTATATCAACGCAGGTGGTTTCCCCGCGCTTGAAACCGGCGAGGACGTTGCGCTTGTCAAATCACTCATCAGCAGCGGTGCCAGGATTGCATGGTCTCGCCAGCCACGGGTAGTGACCAGCGTGCGACCCAATTACAAGGCACCGCTCGGTTTCGGGGCAACCCTCGAAAGAATTGAAAAGCTGGGCCTGTGGCTGGGCGGCGAGACGGGGGCAGTTGCATGAGTGATGACATTTCCGAAAGGATGACGTCGCTCTTTGCGGGTGATCCACCCTCTGGCAGCGCAGCATGGATGCCGCTATTGCTTGAGCACGGGCTGGACCAGCTCCCCCTGCCCGGCCACGGAGGCACGCGTGAGCGATGGCGCGCGCTGGCGACGGTGGGCGCGTTTGACCTGTCACTCACCAAACTCTATGAGGGCCACACCGATGCGCTGGCCATCATGGCTGAACTCCAGTCGCAGTCACAAGAAACTCGCGCAGGCGTGTGGTGTGTGTGGGCCGCAGAGGCACCCGGTGGCCGCGTGATTGCACAACCCGGTGATGACGGCAGTGTCACGCTCAGCGGCAGCAAGTTCTGGTGCTCGGGCGCGACCTGTGCAGACCACGCACTGCTCACCGCCTGGGGGGAAAACGGCAGCGGCCCACACCTGGTTGCGGTAGACCTGCACCAGAGTGGCATCACGGTGGATGCCAGCCACTGGAAGGCCGTGGGCATGGCGGGAAGCCTGAGCGTCAATGTGAGCTTTGAAAATGCACAGGCAAAGCGCATAGGCAGCGACAAGGACTACCTGACCCGGCCAGGCTTCTGGCAGGGCGGCGCCGGCATTGCCGCCTGCTGGTATGGCGGGGCTGTAGGTCTTGCGACGGCACTGCGGCAGTCCATGCTTAAAAGCATTTCCAACCATGCGTCCAGAGAAATTGCCATGGGAAAGGTGGAACTTGCGCTCGCTGAAACCGCCTCCCTTTTGAGGCATGCCGCGTGGTGGATAGATACCCACCCGACAGCAGATGCCAGCAAGGTCGCGCTGGCCGCAAGGCTGTCCGCTGAGCGGTGTGCAAAAACTGTGCTCGACGAGGTGGGGCGTGCCATGGGTGCCACGCCCTTCTGCCTGGATGAAAAATTCGCACGGGCAGCAGCCGACCTCCCCGTGTTCATACGCCAGAGCCACGGTGACCGGGATTTCGCTGCCCTTGGCGAACGGTCCCTGAAGCAGGGGGCCAGCGCATGGCAGATCTGACGGGCCGTGAAATTCGCGATGCAGGAACGCCAGATTCAGAGTGGCTGCCCTGGCTTGCCGCCCAAAACATCAGGCAGATATCTTTGGCAGACCTGGCTGCAGACGCCCAGAGGCTGGTGGTGCTTGCACCACACCCCGATGACGAGATCCTCGCTTGTGGCGGCCTGCTCGCGGGCTGGACATTGCAGGGTCATGCCGCCAAAGTGATCGCGGTCACCGATGGCGAAGCCAGCCACGGTACCGCCGATATCAAGGCGTGTGCACGAATGGCCGCATGCCGGGCAGAAGAAAGCCAGGCGGGCCTGCGCACCCTGGGTATTGAGTCACCATGCATCACCCGTCTTGGTATCACCGACGGCAAGGTAGGCGACCAACTGGACGGCCTGGCGCAAAAGCTTCAGGCCATGCTGCGGTCAACGGACCTCGTGGTCACCACCTGGCATCTTGATGGTCACCCTGACCACGAGGCTACGGGGCTTGCTGCAGCCCACGCCTGCGCCGCCACGGGCGCGCGACTGCTACAGGCACCGGTGTGGATGTGGCACTGGAGCCAGCCGGGTGACACGCGTGTGCCATGGTCGGCGCTCCGTGCGCTGCGCCTTGGTGATGTCGCCACGCAGATGAAATGCAAGGCCCTGCAGCGCCATCAAAGCCAGCTCATCGGAAGGGGCGACGACCAGGATGCGGTGCTGGTGCCCAGCATCGTCGAACGCGCCTCTCGCCGCCACGAATTTTTCTTTCTCTAAACGCCTTCAAGGCTCTTACGTTTTCCAGATGCCACAGACCACGCAGCCCAACCCGGAATCGCAACCCGGCCAGCCGGCCTACTTTGAGGCCATGTTTAAAAAGAGCGATGACCCCTGGGGTTTTCAGACACGCTGGTACGAAAAACGCAAACGCGCCCTCACGCTGGCCTGCCTGCCCGCAGACCGGTACGCGCACGGGGTTTGAGCCAGGCTGTGCCAACGGTGAGCTTGCTGCCAGGCTGGCCACGCGTTGCGACAAGCTGCTGGCAAGCGACGGCATTGACAAAGCAGTTGCGCTATCACGCGCAAGGCTGAAAGACCACGCCCATGTTGAAGTACGCAAGGCATGGGTGCCACGTGACTGGCCCAAAGACCGGTTTGACCTGATCGTGCTCAGCGAATTCCTGTTTTACCTGCAGCCTGAGGTGGTCGAAGAAATTGCGTGCAAGGCGCAGGAAACCCTGCTGCCGGGCGGTGTGATTCTGGCCTGCCACTGGCGCCACCCCATCGAGCACTGCACCATCACGGGCGACGACGCACATGACGCACTAGAACGGCACATCGCCCTGCCCAGGCGCTGCCACCTTGTAGAACCCGACCTGCGAATCGATGTGTGGTCCGCCGGACCCACGGTCGCCGAACGCGAAGGTCTCTCCTGACTCTCTTTGCAACCTTTCAATCAGCGCAACAAACAACCATGAACAACACACAGCTTCCCTCCCTGTTCCCCGACATCCGACTGTTCGGCAAGGTCAACGACGCCATGCTCTCCGAATTTTTCAGGCAGCAGGCAGAAGTGCCTGCCAACAAGGCCATCGTCATGGAGCTCAGCACCTCGGGCGGTGACGCAGACATAGGCCGGCGCATCGCGCAGGAGGTTCGCATGTGGACGCAGACCGGGCGTGACGTCTTCTTTCTCGGAAAGACCTTCGTTTTTTCTGCAGGCATCACCATCATGTCGGCCTTTCCGCGCAGCCAGCGCTTCGTGACGGGCGACTGCGAACTGCTGATCCATGAGCGCAAGATGAAAAAGGACCTGCACCTGGAAGGCGCTCTACGCGGCTGCATGTCTGCCGTGAATGACGTGCTGGCCGAGATTGAGTCGGGCCAGCGTCTGGAGCGCGAGGGCTTTGCGCAGCTGGCAGAGGGCTCCACCCTCTCGGCCACCGACATCGGCAACAAGGTCTACAACAAGGACTGGTATCTCACGGCACAGGAGGCGCTCGACCTGCGCCTTATACAGGGCGTGGTGTAGCAAGCTGCGGCGATAACGCCATTCAACCCTGCTGCACATCATGAAGGGGGTTTGGCCTACAGGGCATGCGCCCTGCCCGGTTCAAACTTGCGAAAAAGCGCTGCGGCCCGTCCACCCCGCCAGAGCAAGCATTAAACCCACGACAGGATAAAAATGAACCCCAGTGAAAGCCTTTCCATGTCCAGGCGCGGACTGTTGATCGCCAGTGCCGCTGCCGGTGCCGCAGCAGCAGCCCCCGCCGCAAGCCAGGCAGCGACGCCAACCCCACCACCCACCATGTCTTCTACTGCCTCAATCCCGGTTGCAAAGGTCACATTCGAAGTCAACGGACAAGCCCGAAGCCTCGAACTCGATACCCGTACCACCCTGCTCGATACACTGCGCGAAACCCTTCACCTGACGGGTACAAAGAAAGGCTGTGACCATGGCCAGTGCGGCGCCTGCACGGTCATCGTTGACGGCAGGCGCATCAACTCCTGCCTGACGCTGGCCGTCATGCATGAAGGCGCAAAGATCACCACTATTGAAGGGCTGGGCACGCCCCAGCGCCCGCATGCCCTGCAAACGGCCTTCGTCAAACACGACGGCTACCAGTGTGGCTACTGCACGCCGGGGCAGATCTGCTCGGCTGTGGGCATGCTCGACGAAATCCGCCGTGGCGTTCCCAGTCATGTCAGTGCAGACCTCACCGTGCCCCCCCTGCTCTCACCCGACGAACTGCGTGAACGCATGAGCGGCAACATCTGCCGCTGCGGTGCGTATTCAAACATCGTCGATGCGATCACCGAAGTCTCGGGGGGCATGGCATGAAACCGTTTACCTACGAACGTGCGCGTACACCTGTAGAAGCTGCAGCAGCGCTGGCCGGCAAACCCGGTGCAAGATTTATCGCGGGCGGCACCAACCTGCTGGACCTGATGAAACTGCAGATTGAAACCCCGGGCCATCTGATAGACGTGAATGGCCTGGCCCTGGACAAGATCGAGCCCACCACCGACGGCGGCCTGCGCATAGGCGCACTGGTGCGCAACACCGACCTGGCCAGTGATGAACGTGTACGGCGGGACTACGGCGTGCTGTCGCGCGCGCTGCTGTCAGGCGCATCCGGTCAGCTGCGCAACAAGGCGACCACCGCAGGCAACCTGCTGCAACGCACGCGCTGCCCCTACTTTTATGACACCAACCAGCCCTGCAACAAACGTGAGCCGGGCACGGGCTGCAGCGCCATAGGCGGCGTGACACGCCAGCTCGCCATCGTCGGCACCAGCACAGCCTGCATCGCCACCCACCCCAGCGACATGGCGGTTGCCATGCGTGTGCTTGACGCGTCAGTTGAAACCGTACGCGCCGATGGCCGTGCAAGGGTGATTCCGATTGCAGACTTTCACCGCCTGCCCGGCAATACGCCGCATATTGAAACCGCGCTTGAAAACGGCGAGCTGATCACTGCAGTCACTTTGCCCAAACCCGCAGGCGGTACACACATTTACCGCAAGGTGCGTGACCGCGCTTCCTACGCATTTGCGCTGGTGTCGGTCGCTGCCATCGTGCAGAAAGACGGCACGGGCCGCGTCGCCGTCGGCGGTGTGGCGCACAAGCCGTGGCGCGTTGAAGCCGCCGAGGCCAACATGCGGCAAGGCGCCAAAGCCGTGACCGGACAGTTACTCGCGGGCGCGCAGACAACACCCGATAACGCCTATAAATTGCCGCTGGTTGAGCGCACGCTCGCAGCAGTCCTGATGCAAGCGAGGGCCCAATGAAGTTCGACACACCCGCAACCACCAACCCCATAGACCAGCTCAAAGTCATAGGCAAGCCCATCAACCGCATTGACGGGCCGATGAAAACGTCGGGCACCGCGCCCTACGCCTACGAACGCCACGATGTGGCACCTGATGCCGCCTACGGCCATGTTCTGGGCGCAGGCATCGCCAAGGGGCGCATTGCGTCCATGGACACACGCGCGGCGCGCGCCGCACCCGGCGTGATTGCCGTGGTGACCGCACGCAATGCAGGCAAGCTCGGCAAGGGCAAGATGAACACCGCCAAACTGCTGGGCGGCCCGACCATTGATCATTACCACCAGGCGATTGCACTGGTCGTTGCCAAAACATTCGAGCAGGCACGCGCTGCGGCGCAGCTGATCAAGGTCACTTACACTTCCGGCACCCGGCAAATACATACTGGCCGATGAAAAAGACTCTGCACCCATTGCCAAACCGGGCGACCAGGGACCATCGCAAACGAAGGTGGGCGACTTCACCGGCGCTTTTGCAGGTGCGGCAGTGCAGTTTGATGGGACTTACACCACGCCCGACCATTCGCACGCCATGATGGAGCCGCATGCATCCACCGCTTCGTGGGACGGCGACAAACTGACGGTGTGGACATCCAACCAGATGATTGACTGGGGCGTCCGGCGACCTGGCCAGAACGCTGGGCATTCCGAAAACAAAGGTCCGCCTGGTGTCACCTTTCATAGGCGGCGGCTTTGGCGGCAAGCTGTTTGTACGTGCCGATGCGCTGCTGGCAGCACTGGGTGCCAGGGCCGCAAGGCAACCGGTCAAGGTGGCATTGGCGCGCCCCATGATTGCCAACAACACGACGCACCGCCCGGCCACCATTCAGCGCATTCGCATTGGCAGCGGGCGCGATGGCAAGATCACCGCCATCGCACACGAAAGCTGGTCTGGCGACCTGCCCGGCGGCGGACCCGAGACGGCCGTGAACCAGACACGCCTGCTGTACGCTGGCGCCAACCGCATGACGGCCACCCACCTCGCCGTGCTTGACCTGCCCGAGGGCAATGCCATGCGCGCGCCCGGAGAAGCGCCGGGCATGATGGCTCTGGAGATCGCCATGGACGAGATGGCGGAACGCCTGGGCTTGGACCCTGTCCAATTCCGCGTGTTGAACGACACGCAGGTTGACCCCGAGAAGCCTGAACGCCCCTTCTCGCAGCGCCAGCTCATCACCTGCATGCGCACAGGTGCAGAGAAGTTCGGGTGGAACGCCCGTAAACCCCAACCCGCACAGGTACGCGACGGCCGCTGGCTGGTGGGCATGGGTGTCGCGGCGGCCTTTCGCAACAACATCGGCATGAAATCCGGCGCGCGCATCCGGCTCGACAACAAGGGCATGGTCACGGTCGAGACCGACATGACCGATATCGGCACAGGCTCTTACACCGTCATTGCGCAGACTGCTGCAGAGATGATGAGCGTGCCGATTGAAAAAGTGTTTGTGCGCCTCGGTGACTCGGCGTTCCCGGTATCGGCAGGCTCAGGCGGCCAGTGGGGCGGCAACAGCTCGACGGCCGGCGTGTATGCAGCCTGCGTCAAGATGCGTGAGGCCGTGGCCAAAAAGGCCGGGCTTGATGCATCAAGCGCCGTCTTCAGCGATGGCATGGTGCGCGTCGGCAACAAGGCCATGCCACTGGCTGAAGTCGCTGGTGCAGATGGCCTGGTGGTCGAAGACAGGATCGAGTTCGGCGACCTCGGCAAGAAGATGCAGCAATCCACCTTCGGCGCGCACTTTGTAGAAGTCGGTGTCGACATCGCCACAGGCGAAATTCGCGTCAGGCGCATGCTCGCCGTCTGCGCCGCAGGCCGCATCCTAAACCCCAAATCAGCCCGCAGCCAGGTGATAGGCGCCATGACCATGGGCGTAGGCGCAGCGCTGATGGAAGAACTGGCAGTCGACGAACGCCGCGGCTTCTTCGTCAACCACGACCTCGCCGGTTATGAGGTGCCGGTGCATGCCGACATCCCGCACCAGGACGTCATCTTCCTCGACGAGACAGACCCCATGTCATCACCCATGAAGGCCAAGGGTGTGGGTGAGCTGGGTATCTGCGGGGTTGGTGCTGCAGTGGCTAACGCCGTCTATAACGCGACGGGCGTGCGGATACGTGAGTACCCGATCACGCTGGACAAACTGCTTGCTGGCTTGCCACCTGTGGCCTAGAAACTGATCTGCCCCAATAAAGACCCCCTGCCAGTCAAGGTGGGGCTCTTTTAAAGGCTTGGCGTCCTTTTAGACACAAATTTTGAAGGGCCAGCGATGAACTCTCAAGCGACCAGTAGCCCTTTTCGCGTTGGTGCCAGCATCAGCAGGCTGCCTGCCGTTCGTGAGCAGGCCAGACTCACGCAGATGCAGCTTGCTAGCCTGGCAGGTGTTTCCGAACGCGCTGTCCGCAATCACGAATCGTTGATACGCGTGGGCAATGTCTGGCAAGCCAAACAGAAACGACTCATAAGCGTCTGCATCCAGGAGATTGAACGGCAAAACAGGGCTGTTGCCCTGGCCATGACGCCGTAAATAGCGACTTTGTATGTGCGCCACCGCAGTGTTCAGGGCGGAGAAAAAGCGTAACCTGACATGATGCTCCATCAATTTTTGTCAGCCAACCGCGAGGCCCTGATAGGCCGCTGCATCTCGAAAGTCGCCCAACGTTCTGAGCCGGGGGCGAACCACAGCGCATCGCTTTACGGCATTCCCCTGTTTCTTGACCAGCTCACCAAAACACTCGAAGTCGAACAGACCTCTTTGCGGCCCAATGCCGATGCAATTTCCGGCCCCGCTGGCGGGCCGTCGGAACAATCAGAGCTGGGTAAATCAGCCACCCTGCATGGGCGTGAACTTTCAGAGCACGGCTTCACGATTGAACAGGTGGTTCACGACTATGGTGATTTGTGCCAGGCCATCACTGACCTGGCATCAGAGACCAACGAGCCAATTGACGCAGATGAATTTCGCACACTCAACCGCTGCCTGGACAACGGTATGGCAGATGCTGTCACGGAGTTCTCGCACCAGCGCAAACTGATCAGCGACGACAGGGAAGAGCAGGCCATGCAGCACCGTCTGGGAACGCTGGCGCACGAGCTGCGCGTGCACATCAACGCGGCTGCCCATGCGGTCAGTGTCATCAAGTCAGGACAGGTGGGTTTCGGCGGTGCGACCGGTGCTGTGCTGGACAGAAGCCTGGCCGGCATGCGCAATGTGGTGAACCGCTCACTGGCCGAGGCACGGCTGGTGGCCGGCCTTCCGGCGACGCATGTCCCGCGGCGTGCCGCTGGGCCGCATCGGCGAGCCGAGCGACTACCCGGGTCTGGTGGCGTTCCTGGCCAGCGACGACGCTTCGTTCATGACCGGCCAGACGATTTCCGTCTCGGGCGGCTTGACGATGCACGGCTGAAACCTCGGCCGAGCCTCGCTTGGCCGTCGTTTCACTAAGCCGCGCGGCATGGTTGCCGCGCGGCTTTTTCATGTCGGTAATTCCAGCACACGCTGATCCGTAGGTTGGGGTGAGCTTGCGAACCCCAACAGCGCCACATCGACGGGACGCAGATCGTTGGGGTTCGTTCCTCACCCCAACCTACGGCTCCGCGTTCTTTGCGTTCTCCGCGTGAGATCGCTTTTCTTCCAGACCTGCCATGAACAACCGCCAGATCACCCTCAAATCCCGCCCGGTCGGCATTCCGCAGCCCGCGCATTTCGAGCTGAACACGGTCGCCGTGCCGGAATTGAACGACGGCGAGTTCCTGGTCGAGAACCACTATCTGTCCGTGGACCCGGCCCAGCGCGGCTATGTCAACGACGAGAACAACTACGCCCCGCCGGTGCCGATCGGCGCGGTGATGCGGGCGATGGCGGTCGGCAAGGTGATCGCGTCGAAGCACGCGGATTTTGCCGACGGTCAGTACCTGTACGGCTGGTTCGGCTGGCAGGACTACTGCGTGGCCACACCCGCCAGCGTGCTGCGCCGGGTCGATCCGACGCAGGCGCCACTGTCGACCGGTGCCGGCCTGCTCGGTATCAACGGTCTGACCGCGTATCTGGCACTGCACGACATCGGCAATCCGAAGCCGGGCGAAACCGTGCTGGTGACGGCGGCGGCCGGTGCGGTCGGCAGCATCGTCGGCCAGCTCGCCAAGCAGGCCGGTGCCCGTGCGGTGGCCGTGGTCGGCTCGGATGACAAGGGTCGGCAAGCGATCGCCGACTACGGCTACGCAGCCTTCATCAACTACAAGCAGCCGCTGGAAGCGCAGCTGAAGGACACCTGCCCGAACGGCGTCAACGTGTTCTTTGACAATACCGCCGGCGAGATCGCCGATACCGTGATCCGCCACATGGCCTGGTTCGGCCGGGTGATCCAGTGCGGCACCATGTCGATCGCCTCCTGGGCCCCGAACCCGACCGGCCCGCGCATCGAGCGCGAAATCCTCACGCGTCGCCTGCGCCTCGAAGGCTTCGTGATCTTCGATCACCTGAAGCGCTTCGATGAAACGGCAGCCAGGCTCGCCGCGATGCTGAAGGACGGCTCGCTGCGTTACGCCGAAGACATCGGCAGCGACATCGCCGACGCCCCGCAGGCCCTGGTCGACGTCTATTCCGGCCGCAATACCGGCAAGAAGTTGATCAAGCTGCGCTAGCTGCTTGCTGGCATTGCAATCAATGCTTACGATGCATGCAGCCTGAATCAAGGACTGCACGCCATGTCGAGCATCACGGTCCGCAATCTGGACGACGCGATCAAGCACAAGCTGCGCATGCGTGCAGCGGCCAATGGCCGTTCAATGGAGGACGAAGTCCGCATGATTCTGCGGACGGTGGTCGAGCAGGCCCCGTCGCCCACCGGTGCCGACCTGATTCAGCGCATCCGGACCCGCTTCGCCCCCCTCGGCGACGTCTTGCTGGAACAAGCGGAACGCGAAGCCCTGCGCGAGCCGCCCGCGCTGGAACCTTGAAGCGCCGCGGCCGTGATCGTCCTCGATACCAACGTGCTGTCGGAGCTGTTGCGCAGCAATCCCGATCCGGCGGTTCTGCGCTGGGTCGGCACGCAAGCAGCGACGCAGCTCTGGACCACCGCCATCACGCGCGCGGAAATGCTGTACGGCGTCTGCCTGCTGCCTTCAGGCCAGCGCCGCCAGCAATTGCAGACCGCGGTAACCGCGCTGTTCGATGAGGATTTCACCGGGCGCGTGCTGCCTTTCGACAATATGGCGGCCGACTGCTTCGCCAGCATCGCCGCCAACCGAAAGCGCGTGGGCCGCCCGATTTCGCAGTTCGACGCCCAGATCGCCGCCATCACGCTGGCCAACGACGGCCAGCTCGCAACCCGCAACAGCCGTGATTTCGAGCATTGCGGCCTGCAGCTGATCGACCCTTGGCAGGTTCCCGCCTAGCCCTGCGCCTTCAGGTGCCGCCAGACCCCCAGCAAACCCAAGCCGAGCATGATGTGCACGCCCAGCACCGGCGGCCAGCCGAACAGATAGATGATGTCGTTGGCTAGGCCGCCCTTGAACGGCGCGCCGCCGAATGACAGGCCGCGGGTCCCGAACAGGGCGTTGAAGATGGCCGGCACGGTGAACAGCCAAGTGGTGACGATCGCCGACCAGAAGAACCAGGCGAACTGCTTCGGGCTCAGGCGCAGGAAGCGCCCGCCGGCAGCGAAGGCCATCAGCATCAGGCCGTGGGTGATGCCTTCCATGTGCGCCATGCGCCAGGCACGGCCGTCGTCGGGCACCGAGATCGGGATGTCGATCGGCAGCGGCCAGAGCACGATCTTGCCGAGCAGGGTGAAGAACCAGATCCAGCCGATGCCGATCGCCAAAGTCAGCAGGCCGACGCCGTTCAGGAACAGCAGGGTGCGCATGCGCTCGGACATGCTGGCGGCGGCGTTGGTCACGGGAGTCGGGTTCATGGGTGGGTCCGGCTGGATGGGAACTGCTGCACCGTATCAGTAGAGCTGCGCCGAGTGCCCGGCATCGACGGTGACGATCGAACCGTTCATGTGGCAGGACGCGTCGCTGGCCAGCAATAGTAGCGGCCCGTCGAGTTCCTCGACCTTGCCGAGCCGCTTCATCGGGTGGCGGTCGACGAACATCCGGCCGACTTCGGAATCGAACAGCGGTGCCGCCATCTCGGTCTCGAAGTAGCCGGGTGCGATGGCATTGACCCGGATACCGTGGGCGAACATGTCGACGGCCATCGAGCGGGTCAGCTGGTTGGCCGCCGATTTCAAGGTGCAATAGGTCGGCACGCCGGGCATCACCTGGCTGCCGATGATCGACGTGATGTTGACGATCGCGCCCGGTTCGCCGGCCGCGATCAGACGTCGCGCGAAGCTGCGGCAGGTGCGCATCATTCCGGTCAGGTTGACGTTGATCAGGGTTTCCCAGTTCTCGTCTTTCAAATCGGGGAACAGGCCGAAATCGACTTGCGCGGCGCAATTGACCAGCACGTTGACCCGGCCATACGCCTTTTCCGCGGCATCGAACACCGCTTCGACCGCTTCGCTGCTGCCGACATCGCCGGCCACGGCAACGGCTTCACCGCCGGCGGCGCGAATATCGGCCGCCACTTGTTCGAGCCGTTCCAGATTGCGGGCGACGCAGATCACTTTCGCGCCCGCCGCCGCCAGGGTGCCGGCGAAGCGCTTGCCCATGCCGGTGCCGGCACCGGTGACCAGGGCGACCTTGCCGTGCATCGAGAACAGATTCACTTGATTCGACATGAGGACTCCACTCCTTGATTGGGTTTATTCGCGATGCAGCCGCGCCATCGACCACAGACGATCGCGCAGCGCCCGCTGCCGGGCTTCCGGCGTCACCCGTGGCGCGGTCGTCGGCAGCAGCGCGGCCAGCTCCGAGAACTTCACCCGCCGGATGCTCGGCGCGGGTGTCGATTCGGCTTCGTAGTAACGGATGGTGATCAGGCCCTTGTCGTGACCGCCGGCATCGAGCCAGTTGGCGATGCCGGGGTCCTGATGCGAGATCACCGCGCGGAAGACGCCGTCGTCACCGACGTGCGCCTGAAAGCCGTTCAGCGAGTTCTGGCGCAGGTGGTAATCGCGCGCCTCCCAGAAGTGGCTGCCGATCTGGATGTTCCAGTAGCGCACCTTGGGCAGCGGCACTTCGAGGATCAGCGCTTCGTCGAGCGCGCACTGGTAGGTGCCCTTGCCGTAGGTCAGCGCCCGGAAGCCGTAGTCGATGCCCTCGAAACTCAGGGTATTGGCCGGCGTCCGGTAGTAGCTTTCCACAGTCTTGCGGAAGCCGGCCGGCGTCTGGCGCAGGAAGTCGCAGAACATCGCCAGATTGCGGCGGATATCGGCCGTACTCAGCGGCGGCGGCGGATAAGTCGCGCCTTCGTTGACGATACTCAAGCGCGCCGGCTGCTCGGTGTTCCAGTCCGAGTAGTACTGGCGGAAGACGATGCTGCACGGCCCCGTCGGCAGCGGCAGCCAGTTGCTCGCGTGCGCGGGTCGCTCGCGGCTCAGCACCACGTCGACATGGTTGCCTGGGCCGGTTTCCAGCTCCTGCAGGCGCGAGAACAGGGTCCACTCGCCGATGTGGGCGAGATGGTCGTGGCGAGCTTCGAGGTCGATCACTTTCGCCGTGCCGCGGTCGCCGCTGATCCGGTAGACGTTGTCGCCGTGCAGTTGCGCCCACAGATAGTGGCAATCGGCCGAGGGCAGGCCGAGCTGGATGCGGGTGCCGAGCAGTTGCAGCAGCTGCGGATAGTCCGGGTTCACCGTTTCCATGGTGATCGGCAGCGCACCGGCGATCAGGCGCGTCAGGTGACGCACGCCCTCGGCGCGAGTCAGATCGTCGGTGACCATCGGGTCGTTCCAGACCAGCTGTTCCAGCTCGCCGATCACCTTGACCACTTCGCGCCAGATCGTCGGCTCGGTGAAGTTCAGGTGCTCGAAGGAGGTGTTCTGCGTCATGCGGAGGGGCTCCGATCGGTCGCGATGTAGCGGCGGAAGCGCTCGCCGTAAGCTGCGAAGCGCTGGTCGATGACGCCGGGCGCGTAGCCGTAGTCGTCAGCGGAATAGCGGTAGCTGCCGAGGTAATGCGGCGGACGCTCTTCCTCCCAGGCTTCGATCAGGGCTGCGGCCTCGGGGGTCAACACCCGACCGGCGCGTTCGTAGATGCGGCGCACCACGCCGAGCGCGTCGTCGACCACTTCATCAAAGCGGACATCGAGAATGCGATCCGGCGGTAGCTGATCGCGCAGCAGCAGATAGCGATCCATCGAGCGGCCGAAGTAGTCGAGCATTTCCTCGCCGAGCACACGGCGATCGACGTGATCGCTGTGGATGCGGCGCATCTCCTCGACCAGACCGGCAATCGACGGCAGCAGCTGGTTGACGTCGCGATGGCAGTGCACCAGCACCGCGTCCGGGAAAGTTTCCAGCAGGGTGTCGATCAGGCCGGTGTGGCAGGGCGATTTCAGCACCCAGCCGCGGCCGGGCGCGCCGCCGTCCTGCCATTGCAGGTACTGCATCTGGCGATACAGGTACTGATAGACCGGGCGCGGATCGCCGTTCATCACGGTGTTGTAGAACGAGGTGGTGCGCGCGAACAGCCAGGTGACCACGCACTCGAAGGAGCCCTGCATCAGCAGCACTTCCTCGTCCGGTTGCAGGGCTTCGGTCGGGTGCCGCGCAACGAAGGCCGGGAACAGTTCGGTGAGCATCGCCACCGCGGCCTGCGCCGCTTCGATGCGGCCCGTCGGCTTGCCCGGCTCCTCGTCCGGAAACGGCGCCGGATTCATCATTTTCCAGTACATCATCCCCTGCGCCTGCGGGTCGGCGGACAGGATGCGCTGCAGCTTGGTGGTGCCGGTGCGCGGCAGGCCGAGGACGATGATCGGCTTGACGATCTGCTCGTCGAGGATCTCGGGATGCGCCTTCACATCGCGCACATAACGCAGCCGGTTGACCAGCATGTTGAGGGCGCCGCCGTAGGCCAGCTGCTCGCCCATCGGGCTCAGCTGCGCTTCGTCGCGGAAGCCGGCGATCAGCACCGCCAGGCCCTTCATGAAATGCGGATCGCCGTAGTCGTCGAGCCCGGCCATCGCACGTGCAGCGGCCAGCAGTTCGGGCACGGTCCTGGGCAGCGTCGCGGCTGCCGTGGCGGCTGCCACAGGGGTTTCGGTCATCGCTCCTCCAGCGCATTCCATTTTCGGGGCCGCCTCTGCGGGCGGTGATTCAGTATCGACAGCTTGCTGCGTCAGCCGCTATCAGATTCGTGCGCGGTGCTTGGTGGTTTCGGGCTCGGCCGCGTCGATCACGACGGCCGCTGCCAGCGCTGCAGCGCTTCAGTCTCGTTCTTCTCGTAGCCGATCAGCGCGTCGAAGACCGACAGCGCGCGATCCGGCTCCAGGCCGTCGCCAAGGCGGATCAGTTGCAGGCAGAACCATCCGAGCAGGCCGAAGGACTCGACGGCCTTGAAGGTGCGGTCATCGACGTCCGGCCCCAGCGCGTCGCGCGGCATGGTCAGGTTGCGCTCGATCGCCGGCAGCTCGCTGCCACGACCGCCGAGCAGCAGCGGTCCGCAATCGTCAGGCGCATCGCAGATCGGCCGGCCGATGCCGATCACGTCGCAGGCGCCGGAGGCCAGCGCGCCGTTCATGCCAGCCAGACCGCGCATGCCGCCGGTGATCATCAGCGGCATCTTGATGAGCGGCCGCACCCGCTCGGCAAAATCGAGGAAATAGGCCTCGCGCGCTGCGGTGCTGGCGGCGACCGGTCGACCGCTATTCGCGGCCGCCTCGCCGAGGCCGACCATCGACATCTGCTCGTAGTTGCCGCCGGACAGTTCCAGCAGATCGAGGCCGGCATCGGACAGCCAGCGCACCACTTGCATCGACTCGTCCTCGCTGAAGCCGCCGCGCTGGAAATCGGCGGTGTTGAGCTTCACCGAGATCGGGAACGCCGGCCCGACCGCCTTGCGCACCTCGGCAACGACCTCCAGCAGCAGCCGTGCGCGATTGGCCAGACTGCCGCCGTAGTCGTCGGTCCGGGCATTGGCCAGCGGGCTGAGGAAGTTCGACAGCAGATAGCCGTGCGCCGCGTGAATCTGCACGCCGGTGAAGCCGCAGTCGCGGGCCACGGTGGCGACATGGACGAAGCGGCGGCGGACATCGGCGATGTCGGCCAAGGTCATCGCCTGCGCTTCACCGCAGCCGGCTTCCGCCATCGGCAGCGAGATTGCCGACGGCGCCAGCGGCCGGGCATGGATCGCCGCCGAGGTCTGCCGGCCCGGATGGTTGATCTGCATCCAGAAGTGCGCGCCGTCGCGCGTGCCGATGGCGGCAAGCTGGCGCAGTTCATCGAGGCCACCGTTGCCGTCGATGGCGATATTGCCCGGCCGTTCGAGCTGGCGACGGTCGATCTGCACGTTGCCGGTCAGCATCAGGCCGAAGCCGTTGCCGGCCCAGCGCTGGTACAGCCGCAGGTGCTTGTCGGTCACCCGGTTGAGCGGATCGGCCAGGCCTTCGGTCATCGCCGCCTTGGCGAGACGGTTCTTGAGCACCGCGCCGCAGGGCAGGCGCAATTCGCTGTGGATCGAGGCGTCCATGACGGCCTCAGCCCTTGAGCACGTCAGCCGTGTGCATGGTGTCCAGATACTCCTTGACCGCCGCGATCTTGCCGTCGCGGACGGTCAGCAGGAAGTGGTACTCGTTGTTGTAGGTGCGGCCATTGCCGAGAACACCGAAGGATTCGGCTTCGACCGCCACCTTGTCGCCTTCTGCCACCATGCCTTTCGGAGTGATCGACAGGCCGTCCTTGGTGTCCGGCACAAGGCTCATCAGCAGCGCACCGATCTCGGCCTTGGTCTTGAGCCCGCAAAGCGGGAACAGCGCCGGCTTGCCGCCGATCCACCAGGCGGCGTCCGCCGTCATCATGTCCAGTGCGCCCTGAACATCCTTGCGACCGAAGTTCGCGAAGAAATCAGCCACCAGCTGCTTGTTCGCTTCCAGGCTCATCGGGTCTCGCTCCTCTCGCGTGGGGTGTTCTGTTCTGGTTATGCGACGACTGTACGTCAGCGATTCCCCGAGGCGAATGAGCGCGAGCCCTTTGCCCGGACGATCCGCTGGGCCGGCGGCGGTGATCCAAAGCGGGTTCGCCATCTAACCGGAGGTGCCGGTGGCGGTGTCAGACTGGATCAGACGAAAGGGGAAACTGACATGCAGCAGCCGATCAGCGCGCGCTTCGATTTCACGGCCCATCACGTCGAGGTGCTCGGCAGCCGCCTGCATTACGTCGATACCGGCCCCGCCGCCGGCAGCGACGAGGTGGTGCTGTTCCTGCACGGCAATCCGACCTCGTCCTACCTTTGGCGCAACATCATTCCGCATGTCGCCGACGGCGCCCGCTGCATCGCCCCGGACCTGATCGGCTTCGGCAAGTCGGACAAGCCCGACATCGCCTACCGCTTCGAGGACCACGTTCGCTACATCGACGGCTTCATCGAAGCGCTGGGCCTGGACCGGATCACGCTGGTGATCCACGACTGGGGCTCGGCTATCGGCCTGCACTGGGCGCGCCGCCATCCCGAGCGCGTCAAGGGCATCGCGATGATGGAGTTCATCGCCCCGGTGCCGTCCTGGGCGGACTGGCCGGAGAACCTGCAGCCGGTCTTCAAGGCATTCCGGACGCCGGCCAGCGGCGAGGACATGGTCATCGGCCAGAATTTCTTCATCGAAAAGGTGCTGCCGGGCGCCGTCGTTCGCGGCCTGACCGACGAGGAAATGGACCACTACCGGGCACCGTTCCTCGATCCGGCCAGCCGCAAGCCGATGCTGGTGTTTCCGAACCAGCTGCCGATCGAAGGGCACCCCGCCGATGTCGTTGCCGCAGCCGAGGCCTACATGGCCTGGCTGGCCAGCAGCAAGGTGCCGAAGCTGCTGTTCTGGGGCACGCCGGGCGTGCTGGTGACGCCAATCCTTGCTGCCCGCTACGCCGCGAGCTTTCCGAACCTGCGTAGCGTCGATGTCGGCCCGGCGCTGCATTACGTCCAGGAAGATTGTCCCGACCTGATCGGCACGACGATCGCGGACTGGATGAAGCACCCGCCAGCGGCAGGCTGAAAACCCGCTCAGCGCCCCTCGAAACGCGCCCCGCGCCGCTCGACAAAGGCGGTGATGCCTTCGACGGCATCGCGCGTCGACGCTGCCCGGATCAGCGCTTGCACCTCGTCTTCCATCTGCCGCTCGAAACCGGCACCGAGGGCGGTGGTCATCAGCCGGCGCAGTTCGCCGTAGGCGCGGGTCGGGCCCTGGGCCAGGCGGATCGCCGCGGCTTCGGCCTCGGCCAGCACCTCGGCATCGTCGACCAGATAGTCGACCAGCCCGGTCTTTTCGCCTTCGGCCGCGGTCAGCACTTCGCCGAGCATCAGGAAGCGCCGCGCTCGCGCCAGACCCATGCGCGAGGCCAGGGTGAAGGTGGCACCCATGTCGCAGGTGTAGCCGATGGTGGTGTAAGCCCCGCCGAGCTTCACCGAGCGGCCGCAATAAACCAGATCGCAACCGGCGAACAGGCCGACCGCGCCCCCCATCGCCGTGCCGTGGATGGCGGCGACGATCGGCGCGTCGAGTCTGGCCAGCCGGGCCACGCCCAGGTGCAGGCCGCCGGTCCAGACCCGGATCTGCTCGGGCAGGGTTTCGAGGGTCTGGGAGAACATCTTGATGTCGCCGCCAACGCTGAAATAAGGGCCGTTGGCCCGCAGCAGCACGGCGCGCACATCGCGGCGGCTGGCCAGTTCGCCAGCGGCTTCGGCGATCTCGCGACAGAACGCGGCATTGAACGGGTTACCGAGCGTCGGCTGGTTCAGCACCAGGTGGGCGACGCCGTTTTCCCGCACGTCGAGCAGCAGCGATTCGTAGGCCATGTCGGTTCCCTGGGGGCGGGGGGATGCGGTCGGGCGGGATGTTGACGGCAGGCGGAGGGTGCGGGCAAGCCCGCGTCCGCCACAACGCGCGCCGCTTTGATATTATTGTATGGTTCCATACGATATAACCGCGCTCCAGCCCGGTTATCGACCTTGGACGCTGCCGCTGAACTTCGTCTGCACCACCTTCAACCTGCTCGAGAAACGCCATGTCGAACTACAAGGACATCACCTACGAAGTCGGCGCCAACGCCGTCCGCATCACCATCAACCGTCCGGAAGTGTTCAATGCGTTCCGCAACCAGACGGTCGAAGAGCTGATCGACGCGTTCCGCAAGGCAGACGAAGAAAAGTCGGTCAACACCGTGATCTTTGGCGGCGCCGGCGACAAGGCGTTCTGCACCGGCGGCGACCAGAAGGTGCATTACTCGGAAGACGGCCTGTACGGCCCGCGCGGCATGGTCGGCTTCCCGATCGAAGAACTGCAGACCGCGATCCGCGACTGCCGCAAAGTCGTCATCGCCCGCGTGCAGGGCTTCGCGATCGGCGGCGGCAACGTGTTCTGCACCATCTGCGACCTGACCATCGCTTCCGAGAAGGCGCAGTTCGGTCAGGTCGGCCCGAAGGTCGGCTCGGTCGATCCGGGCTTCGGCACCGCTTACCTCGCCCGTGTCGTCGGCGAAAAGAAGGCGCGTGAAATCTGGTTCCTGTGCCGTCGTTACAAGGCGCAGGAAGCGATGGACATGGGTCTGGTCAACAAGGTTGTTCCGCACGACCAGCTCGACGCCGAGTGCGAAGCCTGGGCCGCCGAGATCAACTTCATGAGCCCGACCGCGATCGCCATCGCCAAGCGTTCGTTCAACGCCGACAGCGAAAACATCCGCGGCATCAGCTTCATGGGCGTGGCCGCGGTGAAGGGCTACTACATGAGCGACGAATCGAAGGAAGGCGTTGCCGCTTTCAACGAGAAGCGCAAGCCGGATTTCAAGAAGTTCGCTTGAACTTCAGGCCTCTGATTCAAAAGCTTTTTTAGCGCAGAGGCGCGGAGGGAAAGGAAAGGACGCGGAAAAGCTTGATACCTGGAAGCATCGTGCTTTTTCGAGCTTTGGCTTTTCGGCGTTCTCCTCTTTGCTTTTCTCCGCGCCTCCGCGCTGAAAGCTTCTGATGTTGTCGCAACACCCATCATCAACAGTCAGCATCAAGAGCACACCCATGTTCAACGACAGCAATATCCAGACTGAACTCGACGCCGACGGCATCCTCGTCGCCCGCATCGACATGCAGGGCCGCACGATGAACGTGTTCTCGCGCGCCATGATGGATTCGCTCGATGCGCTGATGACCTCGGTCGCCGGCGACACCGCGGTCAAGGGCGTGGTGCTGACCTCGGGCAAGTCGGCGTTTCTCGCCGGTGCCGATCTGGACATGATCCGGGTCTTCACCGAACGCGCGAAGGTCGATGCCGTTCCCCAATTGAATGAACTGTTCGGCCACCTCGGCCGGCTGTTCCGTCGTCTCGAACTGTCGACCAAGCCCTATGTCGCCGCCATCAATGGCCTGGCGCTCGGCGGCGGTCTGGAAGTCGCGATGGCCTGCCACGCCCGCGTGGTGCTGGACGATGAAAAGGCCGTGCAGCTCGGCCTGCCTGAAATCAAGCTGGGTCTCTTGCCGGGCGCTGGCGGCACCCAGCGCCTGCCGCGTCTGGTCGGCCCGGCCAAGGGCTTGCAGATGCTGCTGGTCGGCGATCCGGTCGGCCCGGCCGAAGCCTTGAAGCTGAAGCTCGTCGATGCCGTGGTGCCGGCCGATCAGCTGATCGCGAAAGCGAAAGAGCTGGCCAAGTCGATGCCGCAGCCGCGCGCGCTGTGGGATCGCCACGGCGCCTCGTTTGACGCCGCGCCTTACGACTTCAAGAGCCCGACGATCATCGCGACGATCGCCCAGGATGTCGGCGTCAGCGACTACCAGCTCAAGCATTACCCGGCCTACACGGCGATCATCAATTGCGTGGTCGGCGGCTGGAACATGGCGCTGACCCAGGCCTGCGACCGCGAGATGGATATCTTCGTCGAGCTGATGCGCGACCCGGTCGCCGGCAACATGGTCCGCACCCTGTTCCTCAATCGTCAGAAGGCGTCGAAGCTCGGCCTGCTGGCCCCGGATTCGGTGCTGACCCGTGGCGAGCACGCACTGCTGCCGGCGCTGAAAGCCGCCAACGAGCAGGCCAAGGCCAGCGGCGTCGATGAAGCGACCAAGCTGGCACTGGCGACGGTCGCCGCCCTGCGCTGCGCACGCGCCGGTGGCATCGACCAGCCGGAACTCGCCGATGTCGCGGCGGTGATCGGCGGCCTGTTCCCGTCGTACGCCGGTGGCCCGTTCACCTATGCCCGGCAGATCGGCCCAGCCGCACTCGCCAAACTGGCCGGTGACGATGCCGCGATTGCCGCGTTCTTCGCCGAACCGGCTGCGGCAGCCGCCTGATGGCGATTGATCGCGCCCACCTCGGTTTTGCCCTGCCGCCGTTCACCGTCGAAGTCACGGCAGCGCGCATCGCCTTGTTTCTGAAGGCGATCGGTGCCGATGACGGCCCGCAGGACATCGCCCCGCCGACCTTCATGAAGGCCGTCGAAGGCGAGCAGAACAGTTCGCGGCGGATTCTGGAAACCTTGGGTGTCGACCTGCGCCGCGTGCTGCACGCCGAGCAGCAGTTCGACTACCTCGGGCCGATCCGCGCTGGCGACTCCCTGATCGTGCAGCGTACCGTCACCGACCTCTACGACAAGAAGAACGGCGCGATGGATTTCATCGTCATCGAATCGACCGTCAGCCACGCCGAGCGCGGCCTGCTCGGTCGTTCGCGACAGGTGGTGCTGGTGCGTAATCCGGTGCCCAAGTCATGACGCTTGAAACTGCAAACCCCGGCGATCTGCTTGCCGAATACCAGACTGGCCCGATCCCGCGCGAGCAGCTCGCGCTGTACGCCGAAGCCTCGGGCGACAGCAATCCGCTACATCTGGAAACCGCGTTCGCCCAGAAGGCCGGCTTCGACGACGTGATCGTCCACGGCATGCTCGGCATGGCGCTGCTCGGCCGGCTGCTCAGCACGCAGTTCGCCGCGTTCACGCTGACCAAGTTCGATGCCCGCTTCGTCGCCGTGCTGCCGGTCAACCAGTCACTGCGCTGCACGGCGAAGCTCAGCCTTCGCACGGCGGATGGCCTGATGCTCGATCTGGAAGCCTTCGACAGCAATGGCAAGTCGATCATCGTCGGCAGTGCTGCACTGGCAAATCCGGCCTGACCGTGAGCAAAAAATTCGACGTCGCTGAAATCGTCGCCGGGCTGGCCCCCGGCATGACCGTGTTCGTGCCCGGCCTTGCCGGTGAAAGCCTCGCCTTTTTCGAAGCGCTGAAGGCGGCACCCGATAAAGCCGCCGGTGTCCGCTTCGTCGGCCTGCATTTCCCCGGCATCAACCGCAGCGATTACTTAGGCCTGCATGAGCGCGCGCGGCAGCGCGCCTACGTGATGACGCCGGGCCTGCGTCCCGGTCTGGCCGATGGCCGCGCCGAGCTGGCAACGCTCGACTATCCCGGCATCTATCGCGATCTCGCGGCCCGCGCGGATGAGGTCGATCTGGTCATCGCCCAGGTCAGTCCGCCGGATGCCAGCGACATGTGCAGCTTCGGCCCGAGCAGCGATTTCCATCCCGCCGTCTGGGCCAAAGCCAAGCGCCGCATCCTGCACATCAACCCGAACGTGCCGCGCACCCGCGGTTCGTTCTCGGTGAAGCTCGCCGAGGTCGACGGCTACTTCGAAGCCGACAGCGCGCTGGTCCATTACGACGCCGGCAGCAGCAATCCGGCGATCGAGCAGCACGCATCACTCGTCGCCAGCCTGGTCCGCGACGGCGACTCCCTGGAGTTCGGCGTCGGCAAGCTGCCGGGCGCGATCCTCGCGGCACTCGCCAACCATCGCGGCCTGCGGATCTGGTCAGGCATGGTCACCGACGCGGTGTCGAAGCTGGTCGATGCCGGCGCGATCGCGGCAAAGGGCGCGATCGACGCCGGTGTCGCGCTCGGCGACGCCGCGTACTACGCGCGCCTCGAACGCGATGACAGCTACTTCTTCCGCCCGGTCAGCGAAACCCACGACATCCGCCGGTGTGCTGCGATCGACAACTTCTGCGCGATCAATTCTGCGGTCGAAGTCGATCTGTTCGGTCAGGTCAATGCCGACAGCCTCAACGGCAAGCTGATGGCCGGCGTCGGTGGCTTGCCGGCCTTTGTGGCCGGTGCGCAGCTGTCGAACGGCGGCCGCTCGATCGTCGCCCTGCCGGCGGCGACCGACGACGGCCGCTTCACTCGCATCGTCTCCCGCTTCAACAACGGTCTGGTCGCGCTGCCGCGCCATGCCGCCGATTACGTCGTCACCGAACACGGTATTGCCGAACTGCGCGGTCGTGACCTCCGCGGTCGCGCCGAAGCGCTGATCGCGGTCGCGGCGCCCGCATTCCGGGCGCAGCTGGCGGCCGAGTGGGACGAGATCCTGCGCAAGCTTTGAACCCGACAACTCCCGAACAACCCAAGCCACACAAGGAACCCACATCCATGTCCAATCCGACTGCAACGGGCCTGCTGGCCGGCAAAGTCGCCCTCGTCACCGGCGCCGGTCGCGGCATCGGTCGCGGTATCGCGCTGGAACTGGCCAAGGCCGGGGCCAAGGTCGTCGTCAATGATCTCGGCGTGTCGCTGACCGGTGAAGCGGGTGGCGAATCGCCGGCCGACAGCGTGGTCCGCGAGATCAAGGAACTGGGCAGCGACGCGATCGCCGACACCCATTCGGTGGCCAGCTTCGAAGGCGCGCAGGCGATGATCGAAGCCGCGCGTTCGGCCTTCGGCCGCATCGACTGCGTGGTCAACAACGCCGGCAACCTGCGCGACGTGATCTTCCACAAGATGTCGGAAGATGAATTCGATGCCGTCATTGCCGTGCATCTGAAGGGCTCGTGGAACACCAGCCGCGCCGCCGCGCCGTATTTCAAGGAGCAGGGCTCGGGCAGCTTCATCCACATGACCTCGACTTCGGGTCTGGTCGGCAACTTCGGGCAGGCGAACTACTGCGCGGCCAAGCTCGGCATCGTCGGCCTGTCGAAGGCCATCGCGCTCGACATGCAGCGCTTCGGCGTGCGCTCGAACGCGATCGCACCGTTCGCCTGGACGCGCATGGTCAGCTCGATTCCGGACGAGACGCCGGAGCAGAAGAAGCGCGTTGAAGGCCTGAAGAAGCTGATCCCGGAAAAGATCGCGCCGTTCGTGGTCGCCCTCGCGTCCGACGCCGCCAAGAGCGTGTCCGGCCAGATCTTCGGCGTCCGCAACAACGAGATCTACCTGTTCAGCCAGCCGCGCCCGATCCGCACTGCGCACACGGCCGAAGGCTGGACACCGGAAGCTATCGTCGAGCGGGTATTCCCGCAGTTCCAGAACGATTTCTACCCGCTGCACCGCTCGGGTGATGTGTTCACTTGGGATCCGGTCTGAGCCGAAAGACTCAATAAAATCAATGTCATTCCGGCGAAAGCCGGAATCCAGAGCAGTAAGCTTCGTACTCGTCGACTCTGGATACCGGCTTCCGCCAGCATGACGAAATCATCAAGCGGGATCACATTCGGAGAACAAGATGTCCAAGCGTGAAGTGGTAGTGG
Organism: Polaromonas sp.; assembly: GCA_965228025.1. Taxonomy (GTDB): domain Bacteria; phylum Pseudomonadota; class Gammaproteobacteria; order Burkholderiales; family Burkholderiaceae_C; genus Polaromonas. Next base: position 214,275 of record CBDDGX010000024.1, read on the forward strand.
TAGGCGCAATGCGCACGGCAATCGGCAGCTTCGGCGGCACCTTGAAGGATGTGCCGCTGACCACGCTGGCAACGACCGCGGTCAAGGCCGCGCTCGCTCACGCTGGCGTCGATCCGAAAGAAGTCGGCCACATGGTGATGGGCAACGTCATCCCGACCGAGCCGCGCGATGCCTACCTCGGCCGCGTCGCCGCGGTGGAAGCCGGCATTCCGAAGGAAACCCCGGCTTTCAACGTCAACCGCCTTTGCGGTTCGGGGGTGCAGGCGATCATTTCGGCCGCCCAGGCGATCATCCTCGGTGACTGCGATGTCGCCATCGGCGCTGGCGCCGAAGCGATGAGCCGCGGGCCGTACCTGCTGCCGGCCGGCCGCTGGGGTGCGCGCATGGGCGACGCCAAGATGCTCGACTACATGACCGGCATCCTCCACGACCCCTTCCATGCCATCCACATGGGCATCACCGCCGAGAACGTGGCCGCCCGCTACGGCATCACCCGCGAAATGCAGGATGCCCTCGCCGTGACCAGCCAGCAGCGCGCCGCCAAGGCAATCGCCGAAGGCCGCTTCAAGGGCCAGATCGTGTCGGTCGAGATCGCCAGCCGCAAAGGCCCGATCCAGTTCGATACCGACGAAAACGTCCGTGGCGACGTCAGCGTCGAGACGCTGGCCAAGATGAAGGCCGTGTTCAAGAAGGATGGTCTGGTCACCGCCGGCAATGCCTCGGGCATCAATGACGGCGCTGCCGCCGTGGTGCTTGCCGAAGCCGGCCGCGCCGCTGCGCTCGGTCTCAAGCCGCTGGCCCGTCTGGTGTCCTACGGCCATGCCGGTGTCGAGCCGGAATACATGGGCATCGGCCCGGTGCCCGCGTCGAAGATCGCCCTCGCCAAGGCCGGTCTGAAGGTGTCGGACATGGACGTCATCGAAGCCAATGAAGCCTTCGCGGCGCAGGCCTGCGCGGTGTCGCAGGAGCTAGGCCTCGATCCGGCCAAGGTCAACCCGAACGGTTCGGGCATTTCGCTCGGCCATCCGGTCGGCGCGACCGGCGCGATCATCACCACCAAGGCGATCCACGAACTGCATCGCACTGGCGGCCGTTATGCGCTGGTGACCATGTGCATCGGCGGCGGCCAGGGCATCGCGGCGATCTTCGAGCGCCTCTGAAGCCTGCGGTAGCGGAACGAAAAAGGCCGGGACTCGTCAAGAGTCCCGGCCTTTTTCATGTCCGGCGATCAGTCCGTCCGGTTCAGGGACAGGCTGTACCCTCGCAGGTCGGCGTGTCCTGCCCGCGGGTGTCGAAATCCGGCGTGTCCTGCAGCCGGGCCAGCGACAGCAGCGCGGTCTTCAGGTAGTCACGCGTGGTATCGCGACGGGTGTTGAGCCGCGCCTTGATCGTGGTCTCGGCATCATCGGCAATGGTGGCGCGCTGCTTGCCGAGCCAGGTCTCGAAGCTCGCGAGGCGGCTGATCAGATCGGCTGGCACGGCCGGACCGGTGTCGCTCGGCAGTTCGAGGCGCAGTCGCGCATCAGCCAGCGCCTGCTGCAGGCGATTGCGCTGCTGCAAGCGGTCGAGATTCGCGATCAGCCGGAAGGTCGACGGCTCGGGCGGCATGTGCAGCTTGTCGAGCGTGTCGAACAGCGTGGCCTGATCGGTCATCGTGGTCAGTGCTGCGCGCAGTTCGCCGCTGTTGACGAACGCGGTTTCCTCGTCGATGGCGACGTCGACCTTGCGCAGGCTGTCGATCGCGACGCCGTATGCATCACGGGCGGCGGCACCGTCGCGCAACTGGTCGTGGGCGTAGGCCACCGCCAGCCGGGCTTCCTGGACAGCCGGGTCGCGCTCGTCGCGAACGATCAGCACGTTCCAGATCTGCAATGCGCGTTGCAGGCCTTCGCGGCGATCCTTGGGCGG
>CBDDGX010000025.1:0-236458 GCA_965228025.1 Polaromonas sp.
ACTGGAAGCTGATCGACGCCCATGCCAAGCCGCAGCAGTTCGGCGCCTTGCTGAGCCACCGAAATTGATGCGCATTGCGTGCGCAGTCCACACGCGCTGCCGCAAAAGGCATTGAGCTGACGGCGCTCAAGCCGCTGATTGACGACGCCGGTTACCACTACAGCACGGTGGATGCGCAGGTGGACCGCGCAAGCCGCATCGCCACCATCACCGTCAAGGCGCCTGCAACCGCCATCGAATCGACGCCGGAGGCCATTGAAGCCGCTGGCGCGAACTGGTATCCGCTCAAGCTGCAGCGTGAACTGGACGACGCCATCCTCAACCTGCGTACCAACGAACTCGAAGTCGGCACCTGGGTCATCAAGACGCAGGGCGATGCAGGCCAGGTCGTGCGCATGGACGGCGTGCTTGAGAAGCTCAAGGACCACTGGCTGGTGAAGGAAACCAAAGGCGCACTGCGCCGCACGCTGGCCCGCCTCGACGTCACCAGCCGTTCCCTGATCGCGCTGGTCGATTCGGGTTCATGTTTTGCCGGTACCTTCTACGAACTGGCTCTCGCCTGCGACCGCATTTACATGCTGGACCTGCCCGATTCGCCCGATGCTGCGCCAGCCCTGCAACTGACCGCCGCCAACTTCGGCTGGTTCCCGGCCGTCAACAGCCTGACGCGCCTGCAGACCCGGTTCTGCGAAGACGAGCGCCACCATTCACGCAACTGCAAAAACCTGGGCGACAGCCCTTTGCGCGCCGACCAGGCGCTGGCGCTCGGCCTTGTCACGCTGACCCTGACGACATCGACTGGGAAGACGAGATCCGCATCATGCTGGAAGAGCGTGCGTCGATGTCGCCGGATGCCATGACGGGCATGGAAGCCTCGCTGCGCTTCCCCGGCAAGGAGACCATGGAAACGCGCGTTTTTGGCCGCCTGTCTGCCTGGCAGAACTGGATATTCATTCGCCCGAATGCGGTGGGTGAAGACGGCGCCTTGAAACTTTTTGGCACCGGAAAAAAAGCGAAATTCGACTGGAAGAGGGTGTAACCCCCCGAAGCGCCTGCGGCGCCTCCCCCCAGGGGGCGCCACCTGCGGCCCGGCAAAGCCGGTTCCGCGCTGGCACTTGCACAGACTTGACCTTGTCACACGTAACTATTTGACGAAAGAACTTATGAGCACCATTGACCTGCAAGCCCTCATCCCCAACAACGTCCACCTCGGTGAAAACCGCCAGCTGCAGCGCGCGCTGGAGCACTGGCAACCGGCCTTCCTGAACTGGTGGGACGAAATGGGACCCAGCGACTTCAAGGCCAAAGAGGTTTACCTGCGCACCGCCGTCGGCGTCGATGCCTCCGGCTGGGCCAGCTACGGCTACACGCCCATGCCCGACTACCGCTGGGGCATCTTCCTGGCCGACCAGGAGCAGGGCCGCAAGATCGGTTTTGGCGACCACATGGGCCAGGACGTCTGGCAGGAAGTGCCGGGCGAATACCGCTCGACCTTCCGCCGCCTCATCGTCACGCAGGGCGACACCGAGCCTGCATCCGTCGAGCAGCAGCGCCTGCTGGGCCACACCGCGCCGTCGCTGTACGACCTGCGCAACCTGTTCCAGGTCAACGTTGAAGAAGGCCGCCACCTCTGGGCCATGGTTTACCTGCTGCACGCGCACTTCGGCCGTGATGGCCGCGAAGAAGCCGAAGAGCTGCTGATGCGCCACAGCGGCGATGCCGACAAGCCGCGCATCCTGGGCACCTTCAACGAGCCCATGGACAACTGGCTGAGCTTTTTCATGTTCACCTACTTCACCGACCGTGATGGCAAGTTCCAGCTCAAGTCGTTTGCTGAAAGCGCGTTTGACCCGCTGGCACGCACCACACGCTTCATGCTGACCGAAGAAGCGCACCACATGTTCGTTGGCGAGACCGGCATTGGCCGTGTGATCAAGCGCACGCTCGAAGTCATGAAAGAGCTGGACTCACACGACCCGGCCACGCTGCGCAACGCTGGCGTGATCGACCTGCCCACCATCCAGAAATTCATGAATTTCTGGTTCACCTCGTCGCTGGACCTGTTTGGCTCCGAAGCATCGAGCAACGCCGCCAACTACTTTGCCAACGGCATCAAGGGCCGGCCGGACGAAGCCAAGTTTGCAGACCACGTTGAGCTGGAAAGCGAAATGAGCATCCAGGTGCCGGACGGCAAGGGGGGCCTGAAGACCGAGACGATCTCCACCCGCAACGGCATGAACGAAATCACCCGCACTGAATACGTGAAGGACTGCAACGTCGGCCTGACCCGCTGGAACATGGGCATCAAGCGCGCTGGTGTTGATTTCGAGTTTGCATTGCCATCGACCCGCTTCCGCCGCGCAGTCGGTGCGTGGTCGGGCGCGCACACCGACCCTCAGGGCAACCCCATCAGCGCAGCCGACTTCGAAGCGAAGAAAGACCAGTGGCTGCCAACCCCTGAAGACATCACTTTTGTGAAGAGCCTGATGCAGCGCGTGACCGAGCCCGGCAAGATGGCCGCCTGGATTGCACCGCCGGATCGCGGCATCAATGCCAATCCGGTTGAGTACGAGTACGTGAAACTCTGAACGCGCACGACAAGGCGTTGCTATCTAATTTATAGCTGCTCACGCTCGTATCTATTGGTCTGCAGCCCGATTTGGCCCTCAAAAATGGGCTTTGGGGGTCTGAAAACTGCCAAAAATGGGCGTTGAAGCCTGCCGTGCAGCCAAAATGTAAAGTCGACTTTACATTTTGCGCTGCCGGCCTCTAGCCGGGCTGCGCGCCGCGTTCCTTGAGCAAATCCCGCAGCAGCGACCGATGGCAGCGGTTTCCGTGCTCGCAGTAACACCCCATTGAAAAGCTGGTCTGGTGCGACAAAGCCGCCAGCACGTCCAGGCTGCGGCTGGGCTCTGACTGGTTCATTTCGGCTTTGTACTTCTTGCTGAAGGCCGCCCAGTCCTTTTCGGTTTCAGCCGCCTGGCCCTGCTGCATCAGTTCAGCACTGGGCGCGAGGTTGGGGTACCAGACGTCATACCGGTCGCCCGATGCAAATTCGGCTTTCGGCACGCCCCGTGGAGGCCTCCGCACCGTACCTATGCGCAAGCCTTCGCCGGGGGAGCGGGGTGTTCCCAGCCTGACGATTTTGATGGTCATGAAGATTTGCTTTCGTGATCGGACTGATCACGCTGATAAGTGATTTTTAGCTCGTCCGCTTTTTGCAGATAGATTTCTCCATCTGAACCCGCGATACCAGCGACCCCCACGCACGCCAGTAATCCATAGAGGTTGTTGAAATGTAGAACCTCCATTACCTCTTCATCCGTGTGTTGAGGCTCGATGCCATCGGCGGTGATCCACCGAGAGACTTGGCGTATGCCTCCGTGGGCGTAGTCGCACAGTGACTCCCAACCTGACGACCTAATCGTGTCAAAAATGCCGTCTGCAAATTGCGGAAGCTGCCCGAGTTTCTTAACAATTGTGTAGAGTTTTGGATCGTATTTCCCGTCCATAAACCGGTTTAACTCTTCGTCTGTGGCGCAGGCAATAGCCCATTCGCCGCGCATGTATGCTTCGAATAACGGGCGAACCAGAGCAAAGCATGAACTTCGCGCACCTTTTTGAGCGAGAAGCATTGCGGCTTCCCGGTGTTCCATAGTCAGTGCAAAAAAGACCCCCGCTATTCGATTTCGAGGTGTGAACTCGAAGCTTGAGGGCTGGTGCTGGATTAACCACGCCGTCAACGCGACAGATGTATCTAGTGCGCGATTCAGAGCGTTTGATTTCTCCATCTGCACAGTTTAATGGCCTGCCCGAAGGAATCGCCACCAACCCTCAGCTTAGAAAGCTGATGCTCTATCCAACCGAGCTACGGGCAGAAATCAGGTGTGCCGCAAATTCATTTCCTAAGCGAACTCTCCCGTCGCAGGCGCAGCGCCGCAAGCCTGCGGACGCCGATGCACTCCTGCGACAGGCCGGATTCTCTGAAAAATCCTTATTGCGGCACAAGCCCCGAAGCCTTCACCAGTTCGGCATGCAGCGCGATCTCCTCTGCGATGGTTTGCTTGAACTGCTCGGGCGTGGTGGGGGCGGCGTCCATGCCGATCTCGTGCAGATGTTTGCTGACTTCGTCGCTCTGCAGGATTGCGCGCACCTGGCGGTTGAGCTGGTCCACGAGCGGCCGCGGCGTGTTTGCTGGCGCCAGCAGGCCGATCCAGGTCTGCATGACCATGTTCGGGATGCCTGCCTCGCGCATGGTGGGCACGTCGGCGATCAGGGCCGAGCGCTTGTCGCTCATCAGCGCCAGTGCGGTGAGTTTGCCGGACTTGAGGTAGGGCAGCGCTTCAGGCAGGGGTGCGAACAGCAGGTCAACGCTGCCAGCCATCAGGTCGGTGATGGCCAGTGCGCCGCCCTTGTAGGGCACATGGGTCATCTTGACCTGCGCGCGTGTCTCGAAAACCAGCGCGGCCAGGTGTTGCGGGCTTCCATCGCCCGAGCTGGCGTAGTTCAGGGCACTTGGCCTGGCTTTGGCCGCCGCGAGCAAGGCTGCAGCGCTGGAGAACTTCTGCTTGTCCTTGACCACCAGCACCATGGACTGGTTGGCCAGTTTGGTGATGGGTGCGAAGTCGGCCTGCGGGTCGTAGGGCAGCTCCTTGAAGATGCTCTTGTTGGTGGTCATGAACGAAGCAGGTGAAGCCATGAGCGTGTAGCCATCCGGCGCGGCTTTGGCCACCACGGGCAGGCCGATGCGGCCTGAAGCGCCGGCCTTGTTGTCCACCACAAAGGGCTGGCCGGTGAGGGCAGCCAGTTTCTGGCCGACCAGGCGCGCGATGATGTCCACCCCGCCGCCTGCGGGCAGCGCCACGATGAGTTTCACGGGATGGTCGGGGTAGGTGCCCTGGGCGCTGGCGGGTACCGCTACGGTTAACAGGCCCAGCGCGCAAGCCAGGAGGGAAATTTTGCGTCGAGTGTTCATGGGGAGCTCCGGTAGGTAGGTCAAAAGGTACTGTCAGGAAGGAATGGATTCGCCATGGCTGGCCGCTTGGGAAACATCGGATAGAACGGGTGTAGCGGGCATGTCGGACACCAGGCGGTCCAGCCGCAGGCGGGTGATGGCGGCAATTTCATCGAGCGTGATCGCCAGCTCGGTGGCCCGGTCATGATCCAGGCGCTGCTCGAACGCCTGCAGGGCCGACGCCCGCGTGTGGCGACGGATGCAGAGGATGAAGGGGAAGCCGAAACGCGCACGGTAGGCCCGGTTGAGCGCGCTCCAGCGTTCGGCCTCGTGTGTGTCCAGCTGTGCCAGCGACAGCGTGCCCTGTTCTGCGACAGAAGCTTCGGTCATCGTGCCCCGGCGGGCATCTTCCCCGGCAAGCTCCGGGTGTCCGGCATAGAAGGCGACGCGCGCGGCTTCGTCCAGTCCGGCTACCACGCCCACCATCGCCGCGTGCAAGGCTTCAACGCTGGCGAAAGGGCGCTGGCCGACGATGCCGTGTGCCACCCAGGGCGCATGTTCCCAGATATCGGCCAGGGCGCTGCAAAAGACCTCTGGCGTGCAGGTGTTGAGGTTTTCCAGGCTCGATCGTGTTGTCATGGAACGGATAGTAGGGATACAAATCATTGCCGTCCATCACCATTTTTGCAAAGATGCGTACGCAAAATCAGTACACTCGGTCTGAACTTCCATCAACTTGTCCATGCGCCATTCGCTTGTTCCCGCCGCCCTGCGCTACGCCGACCAGGTTGCGCGCTCGGGCTCCATCCAGAAGGCCGCGCGCGAACTTCACGTCGCGGCTTCGGCCATCAACCGGCAGATCCTGCAGCTGGAGGAAGAACTCGGCGTGCCTTTGTTCGAGCGGCTGCCGCGCGGCATGCGCCTGACGGCCTCGGGCGATGCCCTCATCACGCTGGCGCGCCACTGGCTGCAGGACGAGCGTGGGGTGGTCGCCGAGATACGGCGCCTTCAGGGCGTTAACCAGGGCCATGTGTCGCTGGTGGCCATGGACAGCCATGCATCCAGCGTCATGCCCGCCCTGGTGCGGGATCTGGGTGAGCGGCATCCGCTGGTGAGCCTGTCCATCGCGCTGGCCACGCCTGACGATGCCGAGGCGGCACTGCTGACCGGCGAGGCCGACCTGGCGGCCATCTTCAACCTGAAACCGCGCCGGGAACTGCTGGTGCTCTGGAAGAGCGCGCTGCCGTTGGGCTGTGTGGTGGTGCCCGGTCACGCCCTCGCGCAGCGCGAGACGGTGAGTTTCCAGGAGGCCATGGCCTACCCGGTTGCGCTGCAGAGCAAGGCCCTGACGATACGGCGTTACCTTGAGGCGCACTACAACTGGCTGTTCAAGGAGCCGCGCCGCTACACCGAGAGCAACTCACTGCAACTGGTCAAGCAGCTGGCGTTGGGCGGCAACCATGTGGTGTTCACGTCCGAGCTGGACGTGGCGGCGGAGCTTGCCAGCGGCCAGCTGGTTTTCATTCCCATCCGGGACAAGGGGGCTGAACCACAGGAGATCAGCGTGGCCGTGGATGCCACCAAGCCGCCCGGACCTATCGTGAAGCTGGTGTCCGAGCGGCTGATCGCAGCGCTGCAGGACTGCCTTGCTGCGGCGCGTGCACACGGTACACACAAGGCCTGAAAACAATGCTTTCTTGGGGGCAGTCAAACGAGATTGGGTAAAACTCAGGCTGCGTTATCAGTATGGGCTTAGGTTTTGCGCCGCCTGACCCGCCCCACAACAAACCCAAGCCCAAGATGCCACGCACAAGGTGGCCACAGGAGCAGGGCGGCGGCTTGTCCGTGCCAAAGCAGGCTTCTTTTCACCAAGGTGGCACCGTCGTAGCAATCGCCAGTGGGCGGGCAGCGATCGGTCAGATACCGGGACTGCATTAACAGGTAGAGGGGAATAAGGGCGACGATCAGCCACCAGGCGATGACGATGGCTCTGCGCATAAACGACTGCATTGTTTCTACCCCTCTCCATAGGAACACGACACAGAAGAGCCCAAGTCGCCAGTTCTACTGCCGCAAGGCACACAGGGACGATGGTCTGCCCGGAGGGGATCGAACCCCCGACCCACAGCTTAGAAGGCTGTTGCTCTATCCAACTGAGCTACGGGCAGAAACTTCAATGGCAAAAGGCGCGCTGCGAATGTAACGCAGATACAAAAAAAGCCCACACAGTGAGCTTTTTTGAATGGATTTGATGGTCGGAGTACAAGGATTCGAACCTTGGACCCCCTGGTCCCAAACCAGGTGCGCTACCAGACTGCGCCACACTCCGACAAGTCCAAGATTATAGCCTGAAATTTGGCCCTGTTGGCGGCCTAATACGTGCCTGAATACATCCAGGCGTTCAGCAGGGCCATCCTGTTCAGGAAAAGAACGCTTCCTTCACGGCTTCCGACTCCCTGGCTTCTTCCATCAACCCGGTCCACGCGACGCGGCCTGCGGACATGACGATGGCGCGCGAGGCGATGGCGTGCGCGATGTCCAGGTTCTGCTCAACCAGCAATATCGACACGCCCCGTTCCTGAATGGCCTTAATGGAGGCCACCATGGTCTTGACGATGCCCAGTGCCAGACCGGCGGAAGGCTCATCAAAAATAATCATTTTGGGCGAGGCCATCAGCGAGCGGCCAATGGTCAGCATTTGCTGCTCGCCACCGGACAGCGATGACGCCAGCTGCGTGCGGCGCTCCCTGAGTTTCGGGAAGAGCGTGAAGATTTCTTCCAGCTCCGGCGGCTTGCGATCACCTGCGGCGTTGGCGCCGATCTCAAGCGTCTCCTGCACACTGAAGGTGGGGAAGAGCTCGCGCCATTGGGGCACCAGTGACAGGCCGGCTTTTGCAATGGCGCCTGCCTTGAGCTTGCTGATGTCCTTGCCGCCGAAGATGACGGTGCCCCCGGTTTTGGAGATCAGGCCGGCAATGGCTTCAACCGCCGTGGTTTTGCCGGCGCCGTTGGCACCGAGAATCGCGACCGCTTCACCGGCCCCGACCTGCAAAGACAAGCCCTGGGCTGCCATGACCGAGCCGTAGCCGGCGCTCAGATTGTTGACTTCAAGCATCGGCTGTCTTCCCGAAATAAAGCTGCTGGACAGACTCGTTGGCCATGACCTGTTCTGGTGTGCCTTCTGTGATGGCTGCACCTGCGGCCATCACAAAAATGCGGCTGCTCATCTGGGCCAGAAAGCCGATGTTGTGCTCGATCAGCAGCATGGCCATGCCGGTTTCACGGTTGATCTTTTTCAGCAGTTCGCCGATGCGGTGAATCTCTTCTTCACTGACACCGGAGACCGGCTCGTCGAGCAGCAGCAATTTGGGCCCTGACACGATGGCACGGGCGATCTCCAGCCTGCGCTGGTCACCGAGCGAGAGCTGGCCTGCCATTACGCTGCTTTGCGCAGCGAGTCCAACACCTTCCAGCGCTGCCATGATTTTTTGTTTGGCAGACTCACCGGCTGCGCGAGCTGCCAGGTCAGAAAAACTCCCGCCCATAACGCGCATGATGCTGTTGCCGCCAAGGCCGATGGCCACGTTGTCGTAGCAGCTGTGGTCGCGAAACACGGCAACGTGCTGGAAGGTGCGCGTGATGCCGTGCGACATGCGGCTGGTGGCGCCTTCCTTTTCAAGCGACAGACCGAATGCGGTGATGCTGCCGGTGTCGGGTTTGGTGAAACCCGAGAGCATGTTGAACAGCGTGGTCTTGCCTGCGCCGTTGGGGCCCATCAGGCCAAGGATTTCACCGGGGTGAACCGACAGGGTGAGGTTGTCGACGGCGCGCAGCGCATCGAAAGACTTGCTGACATTGCCCACATGAAGCAGCGCGGATGTGTCCACCTGCGTTGGCACGGGGGTTGTTTGTGCCGGTGCTTTGCCGGTCTGCGTCTGGCCGGATGCTTCTGCGGGCCTGGCCCGTCGAAGTTTTGCCAGTTGCCCCGCTATACCGCCGGGAAAAAACAGCACGGTCAGCAGCACCAGGCCGGCAAACAGCAGCTCCTGGTAATCGGCCACCGGCCTGAGCAACTCGGGCAGAAGGCGCAAGGTCGTGCCGCCCAGCAGGCCGCCCCAGACGCTGCTCATGCCGCCAACGATGGGGTAGGCGAGGGTGGCGATGGAGGCCAGGATGCCGTAGCTCTCCGGGTCGATGATGCGTGAGCGCGGCGCCTGCAGGCCACCTGCAATGGCCAGCACGGCTGAGCTGATGACAAAGGCAGCTATCAGGTGCTGGGCAATCGAGATGCCGAAAGCCTGTGCGGCCACCTCATTGCCGGCAATGGCCTTGAGGTTTCTGCCGAAGCGGCCAATCAGCAGGCCTATGGGTATCAGCAAAACAATGGCGGCGACGATGGCAGCAAAGGCCAGATAGGAAATATCGCTCTTGAGCTCCATGCCTGCAATGGTGACCAGCGGCACCTGCAGGCCTGCTGCGCCCTCGGTCATGGATTTCCATTCACGCAGTCCGATGATGACCACCGACTGGAACACCAGCGTCACCATGGCCAGGTTGTGTCCGCGGAAGCGAACTGCTGGCAGGCCCAGGATGAAGCCGCCCATACCGCCTATGACGGCGCCCATCAGAAGCGCAGGAATAAAAGGAAATCCGAATTTGGCGACCAGGATGGTCGAGCCATACGCGCCCAGTGCCAGCATGGCCCCGCTTGCCAGCGTGATGCAGCGCGCAAAGCCGACCAGTACCGTCAATGCGGTGCCAATAAGCATGGACACGACAAGCAGGGTCGCCACATATTGCGGATAGGTGCCGACCTGGGTTGCTATCAGGAAAACGCCCAACACGCAGAGTGAAGGTGCAAACCACTTGAACCACTGGGCAAGCAGCCGGCTTTTGTCATGGCTGCTGCCCATGCTTTTTGACGTCATGGCCGGCTTTTTATGGGCAAGGGTGATGTCCTCAGACATGTCGTTTCTTCGCTTCAGGGAAAAGGCCTTCGGGCCGGAACAGCATGACGGCAAACAGCACCAGGAAGCTGATCGCACTCTTGAGGGCGCTGGACCCATAGGCCGCAGCCAGCGTTTCAATCAGGCCCAGCAGCAGGCCGCCGTAAATGGCGCCCTTGAGGCTGTCGAAACCGCCGATCACGGCAGCGACAAACGCCGATGCAATCACGATGATGGAAAGTTCCGGCGACACACCTTTGGCTGGTGCGGCAAAAACACCTGCAATACCGGCAATGGCACCGCCAAAAAACCAGGCCAGCGCGTAGGTCTTGTCAACAGAAAAGCCGCAGAGCTGTGCTCCCCGGTAGTTGGCCGCCATGGCACGCATGCCGCGCGCCGCTTTGGCGTAACGGAAGATGGCAATGCAGGCGGCGCTCACCACAATGGCGCCGCAAATCGTCCAGAGCGCGTCCTGCGTGAGGATGACCGGGCCGATGAAGAAGGGGGCACCTGTGAAGGTGGATGGCACAGCGAGGATTTCTGCCTTGTAAGTCAGGCGGAAACCTTCGGAGATAACCACGCCGAGGAACACTGTGGCAATCACCACGGTGAACAGGTCGGCCCGGCGCAGGGGGCGCAGTATGACCACTTCAATGGCCGACGAAAAAATGCCGACCACGATGGGAACGATCAGGTAGGCGACCCATGCAGGCCAGCTTTTGTCGACCTGGATGTAGAAGGCACCGAACGCGCCCAGCAGCACAAATGCGCCATGTGCAAAGTTGACAGTGCGCGTGGCCTTGTGGATCACGACCAGGCCGAGCGCGGCCAGGGCGTATATGGACCCGAACTTCAAGCCGCCAAGGATGATGAGGGCAAATTCAGTCACGGCAAATGGCTCCCATGGCCTTTATGGCATTTGTGGCTTGCGGTATCGGGTCGTGCATGCATTACTTCACCACCACCCACTTGTTCTTGACGACTTCGGTAGCGCCGAGCAGCTTGTTGCCCTGGTGATCCTTGGGGGTGAAGGTTTCGGGGTAGATCACGTCAAAGCCGCCCATCTTTGAAGGCGCTGCGCCCTTGAGGGTGTCCCACTTGCCGATCAGGCCTTTCCAGGTCAGGTCGTTGCCGGCTGCCTGGATGGCCTGTGCCAGCACAAAGGTCGAGCCGTAGCCGACGATGTCAAACAGGTTGGGGCGACCCTGTGGTGGCGTGCCGTATGTGGTTTTCCAGAGGGCTTCGAAATCTTCCATCGGCTTTGCGTTCTGGCCGGGGTAGTAGGGTGCGTTGTAGTAACCGCGAATGCCGTCGGCATTGCCGATGATGGGGATGATGGCGTTGTTCACGGCTGAGCCGTCGAGTACCCAGCGAACATTCATCAGGCCGACCTGCGGAGCCTGCTTGATGGCAAAGCCGGCTTCGGTGAAGCTGCCCAGCACCACGACGGCATCAACCTTGTTGCGCGAGAGATTCACCAGCTGGGCGGTGAAGTCCTTGGCGTTCTGGTCAAAGGTTTCAAGGGTCAGTGCCACGCCCTGCTTTTCGAGCAGGGGCTTCAGCACGGCGAGGTTGGCCTGGGGGTAGGCATAACTGCCGACCAGCACGCCGACACGCTGGGGTTTCTTCTCGCCGGCACGGGCCAACTGCGCGACCAGCGCACCGGCCGTCACTTCGGTGCTGGCTACAGCGCCGTGGAAGACGTTGGCAGCAAACGGTTCACGAATCACCGGGGTGGAACCAAACAGGTTGTACGTGGGTACGCCGACGCTGCGCACATAGTCCGCAGCAGCGGCTGCACCGGTCGAGCCGGAGGCCAGCACCAGCGCAAAAACCTTGTCCTGCTCGACCAGTTTCTTGGCGGCGGCAACGCTCTCGGCAGGTGAGAAGGCGTGCTCAAACACCAGCTTGAGCTTGCGGCCATTGATGCCGCCGCGTTTGTTGATGGTGTCCACGGCCATCTGCATGCCGTCGCGCGACGGTGCGCCAATGAAGGCTGTGCTGCCGGTCAGGGGGCCGAGCGCGCCTATGGTGATTTCCTGCGCGGTCACGCCTTGCTGGGCGAATACGGGGCTGGCAACTCCCGCAATCAGCATGGCCGACGAGGCCAGCAGGGTTTTGAGAAATTTAAGTTTCATGGCGATCTCCAGTTAGTCCGGTTAGTCCGGGTAGGTAAGGGTCATCGGTTAAGGCGCTGTTGCAAAAATACTGGGAGTACATCAATCACACGCGGGCGTGAGCCTGAATAAATACTAACCCCGGCCCCTCTGAAAACGATCTTTTGACGGGTATTCAATTGGAAGTATTCGCACTGCGAATTTTGGGTGGCTCCATCGGCCGCAACAGTTCAGGAAATGGCAGCCGCGCGCTTCAGGCTGTTGTGCATGGATTGCTCCAGCATGTAGTTGCGTCGTGATTCGAGGTCGTCCACGATGCGGGCCATCTCGCTCTCGGCCTGGGATTGCCGGTCTTCCGCGCTGGTTTCAAGCGCCTTTTTGTTCTTGATGGTCTGGGTTTGCACAAACTCGTTCATGATGGTGCGCCGCTGGCGGTCATACAGGTCCAGAAGTGCATCCGCGTTGCCGCCCTGCTGGAAAATCTGCAGCAGCTTGTCCGTGAGATTCCAGACGTCATGGATGCCGGAGTTCATGCCCAGGCCACCCAACGGGTTGTTCAGGTGGGCGGCATCGCCGACCAGCAGCACCCGGTTCACCCTGAATGTGGTGGCCACGCGCTGGTGAACCCTGTAAATCGTGCGGTGTTTTGTCTGTACTTCCGCGCCATGCCCGATCAGGCCCTGGAAGATGGCGTTCTTCTTTTCGTCCGACAGCAGGTACTCATCGCTCTGGCTTTCCGAGGCCGGCACCAGTACCCGCCACAGCGTAGGAACACGCAGCAGCACGCACCATTCGGTGGGGTCAGCCACATAGCTGACGTAGGGCAGCTTGTCGAAGTGCTTTTCAAGCGGCCATTCGGTAGAGAGGGTCAGGAATTTTTCCGGGTAAGTGAAGCCTTCAAACTTCACGCCAAGCCATTTGCGGACCAGCGAGCTGGCACCGTCGGCAGCGATCAGGTAGTCGCCTGTGAAGTGTGCAATCTCGAACGGGTTTTCGGCATGCACGGTCACGACCTTGTCGTCCTGCGAAAAATGCACCACGCGGTGCGAATACAGCACGGTGGCATTCGGGTGATCAGACAGTTTTTTATACAGCAGGCGGGCGAGCTTGAACTGCTCGCATTGCAGGCGGTAGGGATGCTTGAGGACATCAGCCACTTCTGTCAGGTCAAGGGTGAGCGCCTTGCCGGTCTGGCGGTTCAGGTACTGGTACACCGGCGCCTTGAGCCCCTGGGCCAGCAGATCATCGAGAACGCCCAGCTCGTCCATCATCTCCAGCGTGCTGGCGTGGAAGGTGGAGGCGCGCATGTCCTCCTTGACGCCTGCCTCGCTTTCGAGCAGCAGCACCTTGATGCCGCGTTCGGCGAGCCGATAGGCTGCGACGGTACCGACGGGGCCGGCCCCGGCAATGATGACCTGATAGTGTTCCATGCGTCGTGTGTCTTTCTGTCTGTTTTGTCTGTGTTTATGGTTCGCTGCCCGAACGTTAAACACTTGGCCGGCCGATGGCTATAACGAAGCGTGGCATTGTTCGCACTGCGAGAGCAATCAGGCTGACGGCTGAAAAAACGCAATCTATTCATCCTTCGAACATTTCCAGAATTCGGCTTGCCAAGGAAGCGGCCGGCGCTTCATCATGGCTCCCAGCAAGGAGAACTTATGACTGATACTTTGGGTTGGCGTACCAAATTTGCGGTGATTGCGCCATCCACCAACACCAGCGTGCAGCCCGAATACGACAGCATGCGGCCCATGGGCGTGACCAACCATTTCTGCCGTATCGCCATTCCTGATACGAAAGTGGCGGACGATGAGTCCTTCATGGTCATGCTCAACAACATCAGGGCAGCCACGCTGGATGCCGTGGACGTTTCCATGACCATGTCGCCCGGCTGCCTCATCATGGGCATGTCTGCCGAAACATTCTGGGACGGCGCAGATGGCGCCGACCGCCTGCATAAAAAAATGCTGGAGCGTACAGGGGGCGTGCCTGTTGTCATGGGTTCAACCGCCGTTGACGCTGCACTGAAGACCTATGGCGGCATCAAAAAGATAGGCATCCTCACACCTTATATGCCGGTGGGGGACACGCAGGTGCAAAAGTTTTTTGAAGACCTGGGCTACGAGGTCACGCAGATCAAGGGCCTGAAGTCACCTTCGCCGATGCTGATTGCCCACGAAACGCCGCGTACCCTCAAACGTGCGGTTCAGGAGTTGAGCGAGGGCGCAGACGCCATCGTCCAGTGCGGCACCAATCTCGCTTTTGCCCGTATCGCGGGTATCGCCGAGTTCTGGCTTGAAAAGCCGGTGATTGCCATCAACACCGCGACCTACTGGCACGCCCTGCGCAGCATGGGCATCAACGACAAGCTTGAAAACTTTGGATCACTCTTTCTGGAACACTAAAACACCATGGAATACAACTACATACCCATTTCCCAGCGCCAGCCCCTGAAATTTCCGGGCGGCGCGCAGCTCGCCCTGATCCTGACCTTCAACCTCGAAACCTGGGACCTGACCAAGCCGACCACCAAACCCTACTACGCGGGCGGCCCGGCCATCCTGCCCGACATCCTGCCGGGCGACACGGCTGACTTTCCCAACTTCAGCTGGCGCGAATATGGCCAGCGCGTCGGTATCTGGCGCCTGATCGAGTTGTTTGATGAACTGGGCGTGGCTGCGTCGTGCACCACCAATGCCGTGACCTTTGAGCGCCGCAAGGCCATGACTGATGCCGTGCTTGAACGTGGCTGGGAACTGCTTTGCCACAACTGGGAGCAGGGCGAACTTCTGTCGGACTTTGCGAAAGACCCAGCAAAGGAGCGCGACATCGTGCTGCGCTCACTGGAGCAGTTTGAAAAGTTCACCGGCCGCAAGTCAAAAGGCTGGCTGTCATCCAGCCTGCGCGGCACAACCCAGACCGCAGACATCCTGGCTGAATACGGCTGCACCTTCTATTGCGACATCATGAACGACGACCAGCCCTACCTGCTGAAGACGCCGCATGGCCCGATTGTCTCGACGCCTTACTCGAATGAAATCAACGACTTCACCTTCATCACGCGCAAGAACTACACGACAGATGAGTTTCGTGATGCGCTGATCGAGGAGTTTGATGTGCTGCATGCGGAAGGTGCAAAGAGTGGACGGCTGATGAATGTGGGTCTGCACCCGCACGTGTCAGGCCGTGCACACCGCATTCGCGCGTTGCGTGAGTTCATCGAACACGTGAAAGGCACCAAAGGCGTCTGGTGGCCCAAGCGTGAAGAGCTGGCTGCCTGGTATCTCGAAAACCATGAAAGCCACATGCCCGGCCAGTTGAAATAAGCGGATTGAAGGGGGCGATGGGCTCCTCCGGCCGTGCTTTTAATCTGCTTCGGCGAAGGCTTCCGGGTGCAATTCGGGATCGACGTTTTCCTCGACGGCCGGCGCGGCATCAGGATCAAAGTCAGGGTCGCTGACGGCGACCCCGATCTTGCGGGCGGTTTCCTTGAGGTCGGCCATGTAACGCTCAACGGCGATGTCGGGTGTCATGGCCGATGAGAAGAAGATCAGCGTCAATGCGCCGGCAATATGACCGTTTTCAAACACCGGTACGGCAATCGACGATGTCTTGCCGGGGTTGGCGTTGTTGCGGTTGCGGTCAGTCGTGGCGTAGCCGTTCTCACGGATGGTTTCACGCAGGCTGCCGGATTCGAACAGTTTGAGCACGGGCGATTGATCGCCAAGGGTCCTGATGCCCCTGAGGATGCTGGTGCGCTCCTCGTCCTCGCAGTAAGCCAGGTACACATGCCCTGATGAGCAGCCCAGGATGGGCAGGGTGTAACCCGGGTAGTAGTTGTTGAAGGTCAGCGAGGTCAGCAAATGGGTGGAGTCCCTGACCATCATGGTCTGGCCCGCGCGCGTCGTCAGTGACATCGGCCAGCCGATTTTTTTCGTCATGGCGACGATGGGGGAGTGCGAATGCTCCACCAGCTTGCCACTGTCGCGAAAGCCCAGTGACAGCGACTGGGTCAGCGCGGTAGCCCGGTAACGCTTGCGATGGGGCTCGCACTCGACCAGTCCCTCATGCACCAGCGTCTGGATGATGCGAAAGGCCGTAGGGTAGGGGATATCGGCGTTGCGCGAGATTTCCTGCAGGGTCAGGGAACCTGCACGGTTGATGGCCTGCAGCACGGCAATGCTGCGGCAGATGGATCTTATGGGAGCACTTCTCTCCATGATGAAAACCTTTTAGAGTGCGGCGTCCGGCGCCTGTACTGCTGTGATACCGCTCAAGAATAGTTCAATGATCCATAAGTCAGGCGGCCGAAAATGCAGTATTTACCACTATAAGCAAAACCCGCGCCAGTCGGCTACGCGCAACGCAAAGCGCGGCGTTTGGCGTACCGGGTCTTCCCGGGCAGTGCCTCGCGTTCCCCGTCGCCTGTAGCGGCTTGCGCAGGTCAGCCACCTGAACCTTGCCGCCATCTGGCGTAGGCCATGAGTAAACTTTGAGCACTGTTTTTTCTCTTTGACACTATGATGTTGCTGTACTTCAAGAGAAACCCCCAAACCATGTTTGACAGGCTCAAGAAAGTCCTGGGTACTCCCGGCAAATCCGAAACACAGCCTTCTGTGCAGCCTCTCGGCCCGCTGGACCCGGTTGCGGAATGGGCCAGCGGTTTGGGTTTTACCCATGAGGGTTTCGGCGAGGGCAAGGGTTTTGCGCTGAGCGGCAAGGTCTCGGGCAAACCCTTCAAGCTTGAACGGGGAAGATCGTCGCGCGATTACATCCGTGGCGAAGAACTTCGGGCGCGTGGTGAGCTCAAGGTCAATGACGACGTATCCGTTCTCATCATGAACCGGCCACTCAAGGAAGCACTTGAGAAAAGAGCTTACGAGATGTACACCGACACCCTGCAGACCACGGCGGACCCCAGTCTGCCTGAAGAGATGCGCTGGCTCGCCATGTACCCCGAAGCCGGGTGGGACGGCGTACCTGAGGGGTTCTGGGATCGTTATTCGGTTTTGGCGGACCAGAAAGAGCAGGCCCAGCAATTCGTGAACGCACAGGTGGCTGAACTGCTGATGTCATGGCCCAAGCCCGCACCGGATGACCAGGTGCCCTTCATTCTCATGATCCTGCGTGGAAAATCCTATTTGCGCATGCAGTACACACCTGCCGATTTGCCAACCTTGCATCACGCAATGCTGGTCTTCACAACCGCCAGCCAGGCTGCGGTTGCCGGCTTGAGCGCAGACATCACGATCTGATCACGGGAGTCGGGAGCCCCGACGACGATCGCCATCCCTTATATGGCATCCATTCTCACTGGTTGAGATTTCTCATTGACAGGCTTGGATGCGGCGGCGACAGTGATGACATTGATTCATCACCAGAGCGCCACTCATGGAACTGCAAGCCTCCCTCCAAAGCCTTCACATCACCTCGCCTGACCCTGAGCAGGCTGCGCGCTTTTACAGCGGCACCTATGACATGACGCAAACCCCTGCGGGCGATGGCTTTATTTGCCATGCACCTGGCCGCACCCTGCAACTGTCAAAGGGTGAGGCCAGCCGCCTCAAATACGCGCACTACGGCCTGCAGACTGACGTGGCCTGGAAAGCTTTTACTGAAAAAGTGAAGGGCCTTGATCACCACCCTGTGCCCGAAGCCATGTCTGCCCACAAGGATGCGATTGCCTTGAAGGACCCTGACGGCAACATCATGGTATTCACGCCGCCATTGGTACCGAAAGGCGAGGGCGCCTCGGCAGCCCTGCCACCGGCCACGCTGCAGCACTTCGGAATGCGCACCACCAATTTGCCTGCCATGCTTGCCTTCTACACGGAGCAGCTGGGTTTTGTGTTGTCAGACGCCGTGAAGGACCCGGAAGGCGTGTTACGGGCCTGTTTCCTGCGCACCGACGCGCTGCACCATTCGCTGGCGCTGTTTTTCGCGCCCGTCAGCTGCTTTGATCATCAGTCTTTTGAAGCACCCGACTGGCACAGCATGCGCGTCTGGGGTGACCACATGGCCGCCATCAAGGTGCCCATCGTCTGGGGCATCGGCCGCCACGGCCCGGGCAACGATGTGTTCTTCATGGTGCGTGACCCGGACGGCAACCTGGCAGAAATCTCGGCTGAAATAGAGCACTGCGAGCCTGATCGTCCGGCAGGCCAGTGGGCGCATGAGGAGCGCACACTCAATCTCTGGGGCATGGCCATCCTGCGCAGCTGAACCGGACAGCAACATGCCCGGCACCAACCGCGCCCTCAGCATCCTGGGCCTGTTCTCGCAGGACAGGCCTGTCATCACGCCTGAATGGCTGATCAGGGAACTGGCCGTGTCACGCGCCAGTGTCTACCGCGACCTGGGTGAGCTCGCCGCAGCAGGCCTGATCGAGCGTGTCGCCGACAGGGGCTACGTGCTTGGCCCCAAGGTGGTTGAACTTGACCGGCAGATTCGCCTCGCAGACCCGTTGATTCAGGCCGCAGGCGAGTTGCTGGACCGCCTGGCGGGTGATACCGGCGGCGCGATCCTGTTGTGCCGCTTTCATGGCAACAAGGTCATGTGCATACAGCAGGTCAATGGCCTTAACCCGGCGCTGTCGGTGAGTTATGAACGTGGCCGCGCCATGCCGCTGTACCGCGGTGCAACTTCCAAAATTATTCTGGCCTGCCTGCCGCAGGCGCAACTCAAGCAGCTCTGGATGGCCGAGCGCAAGACGCTGGTGGGCGCTGGTTTGCCGGACGACTTCACGCAGCTCGTGAAAGTGCTGCGAAGCATCCGCGACGTGGGTTACTACATCACCGAAGGCGAAGTGGATCCGGATGCCATGGGCTTTGCGGTGCCGCTGCGCGATGGTGAACATCTGCTGGGCAGCCTCAGCGTTGTGATGCCGGTGGCACTGATGAATGACACCCTGCGCAAAAGCACGCTCGCCCGCCTGCAGAGTGCTGCGGGCCGCATCGAAGGCCGGCTGCAGGACCAGCGCGAGAAAGCGCGCGCCCTCAGGAAAACGGAGACCACATGAACGCACCCCTGTCCGCCGAATCCCTGCTCAGGGTTGCTGGCGAGAATCATTTTCCTGTCGTGATCATTGGCGCCGGGCCTACCGGCCTCATGCTGGCCAACCTGCTGGGTGTGCAGGGCATCCAGACACTGGTGATAGAGCGCAGCACCAACACCGTCGGTGAGCCGCGTGCCGTCACGATTGATGACGAAAGCCTGCGCACCGTCCAGGCGACCGGGTTGATCAACGCAGTGCTGCCCAGTGTTGTTCAGGGTTATGGCGTGCACTATTACTCCTGGCGCAACCGGGAGTTTGCGCGCATCGAGCCCAGTTCGATGGAAAACGGCTTTCCCAAACGCAATGCCTTCCGTCAGCAGGTCTTGGTGGGCCAGTTGCGTGATGGCCTGCAGCGCTTTGCCCATGCCAATATCTGGTTTGGCCACGAGCTGGTGGGCTTTCGTGACGAGGGCCTGGCTGGCGAGGCCGTGCACCTGGAACTGCGCCACGGCGAAGAGACAAAACACATCAGCTGCCAGTGGCTGATAGCCTGCGACGGCGGCCGCAGCCCGGTGCGCGAGCAGTTGGGCATCAAGCTCACCGGCAGCACCTATGACGAGAAATGGCTCATCGTCGACCTGCTCAACCGCAGTACAGCCTTTCGCCACACGCGCACTTATTGCGACCCCGTGCGCCCGGCGATTCGCCTGCCAGGCCCCGAAGGCACGCTGCGTTACGAGTTCATGCTGCATGAGGGCGAAGACCCCGAAAAAATAATTGAAGAAGATGTGGTGCGAAGCCTTATCCATGCGCGTGAGCCTGGAGATGCGCAGCTTGCGATTGCGCGCAAGGTGGTCTACGCCTTCCACGCGCGCGTGGCAGAACGCTGGCGTGTGGGTCGTGTATTCCTGGCCGGTGATGCGGCCCACCTGACGCCACCGTTTGCAGGGCAGGGCATGAACAGCGGGGTGCGCGATGCCGCCAACCTGGCGTGGAAACTGGCGGCCGTGGTCAGGGGCCAGATGCCCGCATCGCTGCTCGATACTTACGAGCCGGAACGCAAGCCGCATGCCTGGTCGCTGATACAGATGGCCGTGCGCATAGGCCAGTTCATGCAGCCCAAATCCAGGCTGGCTGCGATGCTCACGCAAGGAGCTCTCAAGGTAGCCAGCGTCTACAAGCCTGTACGTGACTATGTGTTGCAGCTTAAATTCAAACCCAAGCCGCGTTTCTTTGAAGGTTTCTTTGCGGCCGGTGAAGCCGGGGATGCTTCGGTGCCCGCTGGCCAGTTGTTGCCCCAGCCCATGATCGAACTGCAGGGCGGTGCCCATGTGCTGCTCGACGATGTGCTCGGCGAGGGCTTTGCGTTGCTGACCCTTGCAGGCAGCACGGCCGCCGGATTGCTGGATAACTTCCGCGCAGCGGGTCTGGCCTGTAGACATCTTGCAGTTGTCGTCAAAAGCGATGACTTCCTGAGGCAGCCCGGTGATGTGGCTGTGCCTGAGATGGTCGTGCAGGACTTCACCGGCACCGTTGAAAACATCCTGCGCAGTGCTGGCGCCGATGCGGTACTTCTGCGGCCTGATCGTTATGTGCTGGCCTATGCCGACAGTCGCGATGCACAAAGCCACGTTCGTGTGGAGCGCTTGCTGGCGCAATACGCCAGCAGCACACCTACCCTTTTTTCCTGAACCCTGAAAAAGAAAGACAGACATGAAAGTCATCAGCTTCCTGCACCAGAACAAACCCGGTTGGGGCGTCGTCAATGGCGATGCCGTAACGCCCGCAACCAGCGGTGAATATCCCACGCTGCTCAGCGTTACTGCAGGCCGGCAAACTGAATGAAGCAGCTTCCAGGGCAACGGGCGCAGCCATCAGGCTGGCGGACATCACCTTCCTGCCCGTCATTCCGGAACCGGGAAAAATCTTCTGTGTTGGCCACAACTATGAAGAACACCGCGTTGAAACCGGCCGCGACCCGACCAAATTTCCACTTTTGTTTATGCGCGTGGGCGAGTCGCAGGCCGGGCACCAGCAGCCCATCCTGATGCCTGCGGAGTCCACCCAACTGGACTACGAAGGCGAGATCGCCGTGATCATCGGCAAGGCAGGGCGCCGAATTGCTGAAGCCGATGCATGGAGTCACGTCGCAGGCTACAGCGCCTACAACGACGGTTCGGTGCGTGACTGGCAAAAACACACGCTGCAGTTCACCGCCGGCAAAAACTTCACGGGTACCGGCGCTTTCGGCCCGTGGATGGTGACGCGCGACGAGATTGCAGATGGCGAAGAGGTGACCCTGGAGACACGCCTGAACGGGCAGGTCATGCAGAAGACCACCACCGCATCGATGATCTTCAGTATTCCCGTATTGATTGAATACATCTCTGCCTTCACATCCCTGCAGCCGGGCGATGTCATCGTGACGGGAACACCCGGTGGTGTGGGCGCCAAACGTGTGCCGCCGGTATGGATGAAACCAGGTGACACGGTAGAGATCGAGGTCGGCAAGGTCGGTGTGCTGGTAAATTCCATAGCTCCCGACTCCACAAGGTTTTAAACATGACAGATAACAACGAACAAGGCCTGCTGGCTGCAGAAGAAGCCCGCCGCCAGGCCATGCTTGACAACGACATTGCCAGGCTTGAAGCCCTGCTGGCCGATGGCCTGGCATACGTGCATTCAACAGGCGGTACGGACAGCAAGCAGAGCTACCTGAAAAAACTCTCTGGCGGTGACCTCCTTTATGAAACGGTCGAATTTGTCTCGCCCTCGGCCCGTGTGATTGGCACAGTTGGCCTGGTCAGTGCCGCGATGCGCGCGACTGTGACCGGCAGGGACGGCAGCAAACCGCCGCAATGTGTTCAACACCTACCTGGCGGTGTGGGAGCATGGCCCGTCAGGCTGGGTGCTGCAAATGCTGCAGGGCACGCCCGCTGCGCCTCCGGCCGCATGAGCACACTCGCTTCACCCGACGCAGAACTGGTGCGTAAGCTCGCGCTGGCCAATCGCATCCTGTATGCGCGTGGGGTGGTCGATGGCTTTGGCCACGTCAGCGTGCGCCACAACAGCGACCCCGGCGTCCTTTCTGCTGTCACGCAGCCGGGCGCCGGCGCTGGTCGAGGCCAGCGATATCGGCTGTTACAACCTGGACGGCGAGCCGCTGACGCCGGTAGACGGAAACCCATACCTGGAGCGCTTCATTCACAGCGAAATCTACCGTGCGCGGCCAGAGGTCATGTCGGTCGTGCACAGCCCACTCGCCCAGCGTGATTCCTTTCGGCATCACAGGCCAGCGCCTGCGGCCGGTGTTTCACATGTCGGGCTTTCTGGGCAGCGGGTCTGCGCATTTCGAGATTCGGGATACCGCTGGCGAAAGCGACCTGCTGATTCGCAGCCCCGAGCTCGGCAAGGCGCTGGCTGAGGCCATGGGCAACTGCGCCTGTGTGCTGATGCGCGGTCATGGCAGCACGGTGTCAGGCGGCTCTATCGAGCAGGCGGTTTACCGTGCGGTTTATGCCGAACTCAACGCCAAACTTCAGGCTGAAGGCATGAAGCTTGGTGATGTGCAGTACCTGACTGAAGCCGAAGGCGCACTGGCCGCAGCGGCCAATGACTCGCAGATAGGACGCGCCTGGGCCTTGTGGGAGCGTGAGCTCGGTCAGGCCACCGGCTGAAATCGGGCGGTGCCAGCCCTTTATTTCAGCAGACGCATCAGCGAAAACGCATTGCCGCAGCAGACCTTTTGCAGGTCTGCTGCCGAGAGGCCGGCTTCCTTCACGGAGCGCAGGCCTTCGCGTATGAACATCGGGCCGCCCTCGGGGTCGAAGGGGCAATCGCTGGCAAACACCACATGCTCGGGGCCGAAAAAATCAAGCCCGCATTTGAGCGCGGCGGTCGAGCCGTTGAGCACGGTGTCGCCATAAAACATCTTGAAGTAATCGATCGGTTTTTTCTTGAGATTCTTGAGCACGTCGGCTTCAGAACCGTCGGCGCTGCGCGAACCCAGCTGCGCCCACAGCGTCTCCGCCCGGCCTCCGAAATAGGGCAGCATGCCGCCGCAGTGGTGTGTGATGACTTTCAGATCGGGCAGTTTGTCGAATAGGCCCGAGAACACCATGCGCGACATCGCCACGCTGCTTTCAAACGGCCAGCCCAGTACCTGCCAGATTTCGTATTTCGACTTGTCTTCATCAACATAATCGGCCTTGGTCGCGGGCCTGACAGGGTGCATCCACACAGGCAGTTTGTGGTGGTTGGCCATGCGTTCAAACACTGCGAAATACTCCGGGTGGTCAAGCGCGCGTCCGTTCACATTGGTCAGCACCTGTACGCCGCGTGCGCCGAGTTCGTTGATCGCCCTGTCCATCTCGACCAGTGCCGCGGCCGGGTTGTTCATGGGCAGTGTCGCCACAAAGGCGGGGAATTTGTGCGGCCATTTGCGGCACATCCCCGCCATGCCGTCATTGGCGATGCGGGCCAGTTCGGGTGACTCGTCAGGGCCTGCCAGCATCTCCGGCGAAGGTACCGACAGCGAGAGCACCTGCTGCACTTCAGGCCACTGGTTGAGCATCTCGACCCGGGCCTCCATGTCCCAGAGCATGCGCAGGCTGCTCATGCGCTTGACCATGCCGGGTTCCTTGCTGCGCTTTTTCATTTCCTCCATGTAGGCGAGCGGCATGACGTGGTTGTAAATGTCGATGAATACGGTCGGTGCGGTCATTGCGGTGTGATCTCTTTCAGGTGGGTGTCGACAGGGTCAGCAATCGGACTTTTTATTCCGCCTGGATACGCGCATCGGCCACCACTTTTTTCCAGCGTGTGATGTCGCTGGCGATCTGGTCACGTAACTCGGCGGCACTGCTGGTCTGGATGGCCAGGCCCTGTTCGGCGAGCTTGCTGCGCACCTCGGGTTCCTGCATGATTTCGACAAAATCCTTGTGCAGGCGTTCTGTCAGCGCGGGAGCCATGCCGGCCGGCGCCATCACGGCATACCAGTTGTCAACGGTCTCCAGCACCGTCAGGCCCTGCTCGCGGAAGGTGGGGACATCCGGGAGAAGTGGTGAACGGGTAGGACCGGTCAGGCCCAGCATGCGCAGCTTGCCGGCCCGCACATTCGGCAAGACCGAGTGGAAGGACGCAAACATCATCTGTACCTGGCCGCCCAGCAAGTCGGTCAGCGCGCCTGAAATGCCCTTGTACGGCACATGCACCACGTCGATCCCGACGCTGGATTTCACCAGTTCCATGCCAAGGTGATGCGGCGTGCCGTTGCCAGGCGAGCCGTAGTTCAGTTTGCCCGCAGGCTGGCTCTTGATCCAAGCCACCAGAGACTTGACATCTTTCGCCGGCACGTCGCTGTTGACGACGAGTGCAAAGTTCGCCGTCGCCAGTCTGGCAATGGGCGTGAAATCCGCCAGGGGGTTGTACGGCAGCGTTTTGTACATCGCGGGCGTCATGGTGAACGTGTTGATGGCCATGAGCAGCGTCAGCCCGTCGGGCGCGGCCTTGGCAACGCGGTCTGCACCCAGATTGCCACTGGCACCGGCGCGGTTTTCAACCACCACGGCCTGCTTCCAGCGCTCGGCCAGGCGCGGACCGATGATGCGCGAGATCGTGTCGCTGCCACTGCCGGGCGTGAAGGGCGCGACCAGCGTGACCGGGCGTGAGGGGAAGCCACCTGCGGTCGTCTGTGCAAATGCAGGTGCGCTGAAGGCGAGTGTGGCTGCCAGTGCCTGGCGCCGTGTGATGTTGCTCATGTTTTTGTCTCCGTCTGTCGTTGTTGAATGATTTTGTTCAGGCCGCCTGGCGCTGCATTTCGCTGGCGGAGCTGGCGCATGCCATGGTCAGCACAGCATGTGCATCTCCCCCGCGCGCGCCACGCCAGGCCACATGGTGGTCGGGTCTGACCAGCACGCAATCCGCACCATAGAGTTTGCGTGCCTCGGCGTTGTTGCAGTAGAGGGTATCCATTGGTATGCCCAGCGCAGAGGCCTGTTGTCTCCAGTTTTCAGCATCGGACTTTGCTGCGGCCTCGTCCTGGTCTGTAAAGCAGAGCAGCGTGAAGTCGCGGCCGAACAGGTCGAAGATGGAGGCATCGCCAAGCCAGAGATGCGGGGCACGCGAGCCGGGCCGGGACGTAGGGATGTAGGTGTTCGGCTGGTCGGGCGTTGGCACCCCTTCTTCTGCAGCGACGATGGGGCTGTCTTCGTAGCGCAGGCCGAGCTGCAGGCCAGGAATATTGAATTCGTTGCGCACATGCTGGTGCAGCGCGGCCCCCATTTTTTGCCGCACATCATGGGCCTCTGGTGTGTTGTCATCGACATTCGGCGGCACCTTGATGCTGCCAATGCTGTCGGCCATGGAGCGTGCAAAGGCCGTGTTGCGGTGGCCAATCGGTTTGCGCTCCGCTTCGTAGGAGTCGAGCAGGCTTTCGCCGGCCCAGCCCTGTATGACGGCTGCAAGCTTCCAGCCCAGGTTCACAGCGTCATCGACGCTGGTGTTGTAACCCATGCCGCCCGTGGGCGTGAACAGGTGGGCGGCGTCGCCGGCGATGAAGGCGCGGTTTTTCGAGAACGCGTCAGCGACCAGTGTGAAGCCTGCATTCCACGGCTCGACGGCGATGAGCTCGTACTCGAACGATGCGCCTATGGCCTTGAACATGGCGCTTTCGTAGTCGACGGACTCTTTGGTCTGCCCGGGCTGCATCTGCAGGCAGAAGAGGAATCTGTCGATGCCGTCGATGGCGATCAGCAGGCCGCGCTGGACGGCGTTGACGGCCCAGTATTGCCAGGCACGCTTGTTGCCGAGTACGTCATAAAGGGCTTTTGAGCTGAAGAAAACCGACAGCATCTGGCCGCCGAAAAATTCACGCACCTCTTCGCTCTGGCCGCTGTAGCGTATGCCGCAGCTCTTGCGCACCATGCTGCGCGGGCCGTCACAGCCCACGACGTAGCGGGCGCGCAGGGTCATTTTCTCGTTTTTGACAGTATGGTGCGCGGCTATGGTCACGCCCGTGGCGTCCATGTCTATCGTGCCAGCCTGCCAGCCCAGCAACAGCTTGACCGATTTGTGTTGCAGGGCCTGCTTGCGTAACACCGGCTCGATGAACATCTGCTGGCTGCGGTGCGGCAGTTCAGGTGTAGGCCAGGATTCTTCGCCGTAGTCGCCAAACGATGTGCGGTTCAGCGCCTCATTTCGTGAGGGAATCGCAAACCGCGTCAGCTCGCGGCCCGAGAGCGTGGTGCAGTAGACGACGTCCTGCGGGTGGTCGGGCGCCAGGCCCAGCGCGCGGATCTCCCTGGAGAAACCCCTGCGCCGGTAGTGCTCCATGGTGCGCGACGAGGTGGCATTGGCCTTGGGGAAATCTGGCGCGGCCACATCTTCTTCAAGTACCACGCACTCAATGCCGCGGCAGCCCAGTTCGATGGCCAGCATCAGCCCGGCAGGGCCTCCGCCGATGATGGCGACGTCGGTTGTTTTCATGCTTTTCCCTTTTGAAGCTTCGCTTGGCCTAGTCCACGCTGGCACCGGTGCGTTTGACGAGCGCGGCGTTGTCGATCGTGTCGGCATCTATGGTTTTGGCAATGTCCGCCGGAGTGGTGACCCAGGGTACAAAGCCGAAGGCGGAGAACTTTTCTGCCACATCAGGTTGTCTCAGCACGTCGTTGATGCTGCGGTTCAGCGCGCTTGTGACAGGGGCAGCCGTACCTTTGGGAGCCATCAATGCCACCCAGGTGTTGGCGATCACCGGTTTGGGGCCGCCGGCCTGCTCGAAGGTCGGCACGTCCGGCATGTTGGCCGAGCGGGTGGTGTCGGCAATCGCGATGAAGCGGACCTTGCCTGCACGCAGCAGCGGGCCGGCGCTGGCGATGCTGGCCAGTGCCCAGTCGACCTCACCGGTCGACACGGCAGCGTAGAGCTGCGAGATTTCCTTGTAGGGCACATGGACCATCTTTGTGTTGGTCGCAGCCTCGATTTGAGCCGCGCCCAGATGCAGCGGGCCGCCAATCGAGTTGGAGGCATAGGTGATCTTGCCGGGCACCGACGCCGCGGCCATCAGGTCCCTGACGGACTTGATGGGGCTGTTCACGCCGACGGCGATAAAAAAGGATGTCTTGTAGACGCCGCTGACCGGCACGTAGTCGGCTTTCGGGTCGTAAGGCAGCTTCTTGAACAGCGACGGGCTGATGGCGAGGTGCCCGACATCGGCAAGCAAAAGGTCATAACCCGTGGGAGGCGCCGCCTTGACAGCGTTGGCCGCCAGAAAGCCATTGGCACCCGGGCGTGCATCGACGATAACGGATTGTTTCCAGGTGGCGGTGAGTTTTTCCCCGATGATTCGGGCGATGGCGTCCGGGCCGCTGCCTGCGGGGAAGGGTGAAATGATCCGTACCGCTTGGGTCGGGAAGGTCTGGGCCAGTGCGTGGCCATCCACCATCGACAGGCTCATGCCTGCGGCCACCGTCATTGCGGCAATTGTCTGCTTCATGCTTGTCTCCAGAATTGTTGTTGTTGCGAACTGCCGTGACTTTAGGGTGAAGCTGAAAAAACAAAAAGAGTGCAAAATCATTGTTTCGATACTTGATTGGTATCACAAGGCATCGTCATGAAGTTGCACCACCTGCGTAATCTCGTCGCTGTAGCCGACGCCAACAGTATTCGGGGCGCGGCACGGGCGCAGGGACTGGCCCAGCCGGCCATTACCCGCGGCTTGCGCGACCTGGAAAAGGAACTCGGCGTGCCGCTGCTGGAGCGGCACGGCAAGGGCGTATCGCTCAATGCGTATGGTCAGTCGTTTGTGGTGCGTGCACGGTCCATCCTGCAGGACGTCGAGCGGGGCCGGCAGGAGATCGAGCAGCTCAAGGGCAAGGGTGAGGGCAAGGTGAGCGTCGGGCTGTCGAGTGCGGTGTTTCTGTCCCTGGTGCCGATGGTGTACGGCAACTTCCGCAAGGCCTGGCCGGATGCCAGGCTCAGCCTGATCGAAGGTCTCTTTCCGGCGCTGGAGCCGCAGCTGAAAAACGGCAGCCTTGATTTTTACGTGGGTCCGCGGCCCATGGGCGAGCTGGACCGCTTCTACGCGCTTGAACTGCTGTTTCGTAACCCCCGCGTGGTTGTTGGCCGCCGTGGACATCCGCTGGCCGGGGCGCGCAGCCTGCGTGAGCTCATCGACGCAGAGTGGATCATGACGGGGGTGAGGCAGCCTGTGGACGCAGAGTTTCTGGAGCAGTTTTCCCAGCATGGGCTGCCAGCGCCGAGAGCGGCGACCGAGACCCTGACCACTCTGCCCATCGTGGCGCTGATGACGGCGACGGACGCCTTGGCCTTTTTGCCGCAGCAGTGGATCAGCAGCCCCATGTTCAAGAATTCCCTGCAGCAGATCCATGTAAAGGAAAAACTGCAGGGGCCGGACATCGTGCTGATACGCCGCAGCGCGATGCCACTCACGCCCATGGCCGAAAAGCTGGCCACCCTGTTTGAAAGGTCGTCAGGCACGCCGTTCACCGGCGTCAGCACAACCCTTGGGACTTGAAGCAACGCGTCAAGCCAGCTGAATTGCTATATATTTAATAGCTGGTCACGCTTGTATTTATTGGTCTGCAGCCGATTTGATGCCTAAAAACAGGCTGTTTTGGGCTCATTTTTGGGGTTTTGACGGCAGTCGGGTTCAGTCCAACTGTTTCAAAACCTGAAATTTAACGTACACGTTAAAAATTTGCCGTATACGTTAAATTTCCGACCTGTGGCTCAGGCTCCGCTCTTTCGGGCGAAGTCCCAGGCCATTTTCGCCAGCAACGGCGCGCCAGCAGCCGATGCCACCGCCTGCGGGCTGGATGCTGTGCCTGCCTCAACCCGTTTGGCAATGCCCTGCAGGATGGCCGCAATGCGAAACAGGTTGTAGGCCAGGTAAAAGTCCCAGTCGGGTTTGAGTGCTTCCGGCGTTGTCAGGCCGGTGCGCTCGCAGTACAGGCGTATGTACTCAGCCTCGCTCGGGATGCCCAGGCTGGGCAGGTCCAGCCCGCCTATGCCGCGGAAAGACCCCGGCGGAATGTGCCAGGCCATGCAGTGGTAGCTGAAGTCGGCCAGCGGGTGGCCGAGCGTTGAGAGTTCCCAGTCCAGCACGGCCAGGACGCGCGGCTCGGTAGGGTGAAACATCAGGTTATCGAGACGGTAGTCGCCATGCACGATGGAAACCATGCTTTCATCGCGCGCACTGGCCGGCATGTGGGCAGGCAGCCAGGCCATGAGCTGGTCCATCTCGGGAATCGGTTTGGTGATGGAGGCGACGTACTGCTTGCTCCAGCGGCCTATCTGGCGCTCGAAGTAATTGCCTGGCTTGCCGTAGTCGGCCAGACCCCGCTCGGCAAACTTCACCTTGTGCAGGGCAGAGATCACGCGGTTCATTTCGTTGTAGATCTCGCCGCGCTGGCTGTTGCTCATGCCGGGCAGGGACTGGTCCCAGAGCACGCGGCCGGCAACGAACTCCATCACGTAGAAGGCACGGCCGATGATGGCTTCGTCCTCGCACAGGCAATACATCTGCGCCACCGGCACATCGGTGCCGGCGAGGCCTTTCATGACCTTGAACTCGCGGTCAACGGCGTGGGCCGAGGGCAGCAGTTTGGCAGCCGGGCCGGGTTTGGCACGCATGACATAAGACTTGCCGGGCGTGAGCAGCTTGTAGGTGGGGTTTGATTGGCCACCATTGAACATCTCCACCGTCAGCGGTCCAGCGAAGCCTTCAAGATTCGCCTCAAGGTAGCTTGTCAGGGCTGCCGTGTCAAAAAGATGCTGGCCGGACACCGCGCGGGTGCCTGCGAAATGGTCAAAGTTGCTCATATGCCGGATGTTGTCTCTTGGTTATTTTTCGACCTCGGTTTCCGAGATGCGCAGCAGGGCATCCCGGTCCCGCACCACCAAGCCCGCAGGCTCGATGCGGATGGCATCTTCGCGCTCCATGGCCTTGAGCTCCTGGTTCACGCGCTGGCGTGAGGCACCCAGCAGCTGGGCCAATTCTTCCTGGGCCAGTTGCAGGCTGATGCGCATCTCGCTGTTGTCCGACAGGCTGGGCACGCCGTAGCTGCGCACCAGGTGCAGCAGCTGCTTGGCCAGGCGCGCGCGCAAGGGCAGGGTGTTGAGGTCTTCGACCAGCCCGAAGAGCTGGCGTATGCGACGCGCGTGCAGGCGCAGCATGGCTTCGTAGAGCTCGACATGGGTCGCCAGGATTTTCTTGAAATCGGCCTTGGCCACGCAGAGTATGGTGGTCTCGCCATGCGCGTAAGCATCGTGGGTGCGCCGGTCGCCGTCGAAGATGGCCACATCGCCGAACCAGATGCCCGGCTCCACATAGGTCAGCGTGATCTGCTTGCCCGATATCGAGGTCGAACTGATGCGCACAGCACCCTTGGCGCAGGCAATCCATTGTTCGGGCGGGTCGCCTCGCGCGGCGATCAGGTCGCCATCCTTGTAACGCTGGACGTAGGCGCATCGGAGTATGTCGTGCCGCAGGGATGGCGAAAGCGAAGAAAACCAGCGACCTTCATTGATCGCCGAGCGTTCGTCTATCGTAAGTATGGGATCGTCCATGGGCTGTCTTTTGGGTGACTGGGGAAATGAAGCGCCGGACGTTCATTGTCGCCTCTGTCACACCGGCCCAGGCATGCAGCAGCCGGGCGGCTGTCGCATGGGCGTCGCCCCCTAGCGGTATTGCGGGGTGCGCTTTTCGAGGAAGGCGCTGATGCCTTCGCCGCCATTGGAATCGTGCAGGTTCTCGACAAAGTGGTCCCGCTCGCTGGCCAGTTGCTGGCCCAGCGTGTTGCCGGCGGCGTCGTTGATCAGCTCCTTGATGCTCGCCAGTGCGTTGGGCGCCCGGGCATTGAGGCGCTCGGCCAGCTTCAGGGCTTCCGTGAGGGCAGAGCCCGCGCCTGTCACACGGTTGACCAGTCCAAAATCAAACAGCCGCTGCGCGCCTATGCGCTCGCCGGCCATCAGCAGCTCGCTGGCCAGCGGCCTGGGCAAGGCACGCGCCAGGCTCCAGCTGCCGCCGCCGTCTGGCGAGAGGCCGACAGTGCTGTACGACATCACAAACACCGCGTTGTCGGCCGCCACGCAGAAATCGCAGGCCAGTGCCAGGGAGAATCCGGCACCGGCCGCCGCGCCTTCGACGGCCGCGATCACCGGTTTCGGGTAGGTGCGTATCGAGTCGATCCAGCTGTGCAGGCTGTCAATGCTTTGTGCCTGGACTTCCTTGGGTTCGCGCCGGTTGCCCTGCAGCCGCTGCAGGTTGCCGCCCGCGCAGAACATGCTGCCTTCGCCCGTGATGACGACGCTGCGGATGTCCGGGTTGTTCTCGGCGGCGTTGAGGGCTTCAACCCCGGCGCTGTAGATCTCGGGCCCCAGCGCGTTTTTGAACTCGGGGTTGCTGATCGTCAGGATCAGGGTCTGGCCCTCACTGGTACTTTTGATTGCGCCTGCCATTTAGCTCTCCTCATGCATGAGGCTGAGACCTATGGCGCCGCGGCGCCTTAACCATGGAGAAGGACGGTAACGCTGGTCTCCATACACCGTCTGCATGTTGAACAGCACTTCAAGAATGTTGGTCGGGCCATAACGGTCGCCCATGGCCAGCGGGCCCATGGGGTAGCCGAGCCCAAGTGTGACGGCTGTTTCCAGGTCCTTGGGGCTGCAGATGCCCTGCTGGCAGATGTCGCTGGCGATGTTGACGATGGTGGCAACCACCCGCTGGGTGACAAAACCGCCGCTGTCGCGTATCACGCTGACCGCCTTGCCGTCGCGGGCGAAGAGGGCGTGTGCGGCATCGCGCATGTCGGTGCGCGTGGCGGGGTTCGTGGCCAGCACGCGGCGTTTGGTGGCGGCGTCGTCGATCAGCATGTCTATGCCTATGGTGCGGGCCGGGTCCAGACGCTCGACCACGGCGACCGTGGTGATGTCAAAACCCAGTGGGGCGACGAGTGTCAGGGCCTGGGGCGAGGCTGAAGCGCCGGTTTCGATTTTTGCGCCCAGATCTTTCAGCAACTGCAGCAGTTCCGCGCGGCGCGCGGCGCGGGGAGAAACCCAGATGGGCGGCATTTCTGCGACCACGGGAACTGGAGCTTCCGGCGTGGTCTGCATCACGCCGTCGGTGTACTTGTAGAAGCCTTCCCCGGTCTTGCGGCCCAGCATGCCGCCAGCCAGGCGCTGCGCGGTGATCACGCTGGGGCGGTAGCGGGCTTCGTCGTAATACTGGCGGTAAACCGATTCCATGACCGGGTGCGACACGTCGAGCGCAGTCAAATCCATCAGCTCGAAGGGGCCGAGCTTGAAACCGACCTGGTCGCGCAGGATGCGGTCTATGGTGGCGAAATCGGCGATACCTTCGCTGACGATACGCAGCGCTTCGGTGCCGTAGCCGCGGCCAGCATGGTTGACGATGAAGCCGGGGGTGTCCTGCGCCAGTACGGGTGTGTGGCCCATCTGGCGGGAGTAGTCCATAAGCTGCGTGCAAACTGCCGGGCTGGTCTTGAGGCCGGCGATCACCTCGACCACCTTCATAAGCGGCACGGGGTTGAAAAAATGGTAGCCAGCAAAACGGCCCGGATGTTTGAGTTTGGCGGCGATGGCCGTAACAGACAGCGAGGAGGTGTTGGTGGCGAGTACGGCCTCAGGCGACACCAGCCCTTCAAGCTCTGCAAACAGGGATTGTTTGACGTCCAGGCGCTCGACCACGGCCTCCACGATCAGGTCGCAGTCAGCCAGCTCTGCCAGAGTAGCAAGTGTGAGGACGCGTGATTTGTGATCAGCTGCGACGCTGTCCTCCAGCCTGCCTTTGGCGACCAGCTTGTCCCACTGGTCGTGCAGGGCGGCCTTGGCCTTCGCGCCTGCGTCGGCCTGCAGGTCGAACAATTTGACTGTGCTGCCGGCCTGGGCGGCAATCTGTGCAATCCCGCGTCCCATGGCACCCGTGCCAACAACGCCCACTGTTTTATAAAGAGGTTTCATGGAAAAGTATTATTACGCAGCACACCGGCTGTAACGCCTGTGCCAAAATCAGACCAGTGAACTTATCCAAGCGACTGTGAAGCCCCTGTGAAAAAGAGCCAGATTGTCCTTGCCTGCCTGATGTTGTTTGCTGCATCCAGCAGCATGGCCATGTCACTTGGACGACACCGTGGTGCGGCCGTCATAGGCCGCCCGCTGGACATCTCCATCCAGGCCGTGCTTGATGCCCAGGAAGACCTGGCAGCATCGTGTATTGAAGCAGATGTTTTTTATTCGGACACCAAACTGGCCAGGGGACGCATCCAGGTCAGTTCTGAAAGAACAGGTAGTGGTCAGGATGCGATCATTCACGTCCGGACCTCACTGCCGATAGATGAGCCTGTTGTCAGCATCTATCTGCGTACCGGTTGCGTGCAGAAAAACGAGAAGAAGTTTGTCGTGCTGGCGGATCTGGTATCCGAGCAGGCACCGCAGGTGCAGGCTCAGGGGTTTGCCGCGCGGCAGGCCACGCCCGCTTCGGTCGCAGCGCCGGTCGTTGTTGCACCTGCTGCACCTGTGACTGCGGGCTCACCAGAATCCACACCCGCCGCATCGAACTCAACCCGCCGCCCCCGTAATCGGGCTGCCGCGACGGAAGCAGGTGCGGCAACAAATACGCCTGCGGCAGGCGGCCGTCCAGCCGCAGTTACCGCCACCGCTGCGCCAAAAGAAGGTACGCCACCGCTCAGCCGGGCCCGGCGCGCGAAAGACGCCCGGGACGCAAAAGCTGCAGCCAAAAGCGGTGCACGCCTCAAACTTGAGCCGCTGGATCTCACCATCGAACGCGACCCCTCGCTGAGGGTGTCGACCGAAATGCTCAGCACGCCGTCATCCAGCCCGCAGGAGCGCTCAGCTGCTGCAGCGCTCTGGCGTGCTTTGACTTCACAGCCCCAGGACATCCTGCGCGACGCCGAGAAGCTGCAGGGCCTTGAAGCATCGGTGAGGGCGCTTCAGGCCCAGAGCCAGAAGAATCAGCTTGCCATTGAAACCCTTAATGGTCAGGTCAAGCAGGCCGAGTCCGAGCGTTACGCCAATGTGCTGGTGTATGCGCTGGCTGCATTGCTGCTGCTTGCCCTGGCGGCGCTGGCTTACTTTGTTCGAGGCTGGCTGATGCTCAGGCGTAGCGGCGATGCTGAACTGCCATGGTGGCGCAAGAATGAGCCACTTGAAAAAGGCTGGGCCAACAGTGCGCCTGACATTGATGCGCTGACGCCTGAAGAACAGGCTCAGGCCGCGAAATCAGCTGCCAAGTCCCTGAAGGCGGGGAAGGGCGGCAAGAAACCTGCAGAAACGCCTTCAGACCTTGACCTGGACCTTGGCGCCAACGAGTCCGGCTTCACCGAAGTCAAGCACCTGTCGCAGCTGGGTAACCCGGACTCCATGCCGCCTCTGTCACGAGGCGACCGCGCAGATTTTGCGATGAGCATGACCCACCCCACGCGGGCGGTCAAGGCTGAAGAGCTCTTTGATGTCCAGCAACAGGCCGACTTTTTTGTATCCCTGGGCCAGACCGAGCAGGCTGTTGAGGTGCTTCGTGAGCACATCAGCGAGAACGTTCAGACCAGCGCGCTGGTCTACCTGGATCTCTTCAACCTGTACCACCAGCTTGGGCGTGAAGAAGACTATGAGGCTTTGCGTCAGACTTTCAACCAGCTTTTCAACTCCAAGATACCGGCCTTCCAGTCATACAAGGACAAGGACTCCGGGGCTGGCCTTGAGGCCTATCAGATCGCGATGTCGCGTATTGAGGCGCTGTGGCCGTCTGCCAAGGTGCTTGACATCATTGAAGAGTCGATTTTCCGCAAGCCCGACGCCGGCGCGGAAGCCTTTGACCTGGAAGCCTATCGTGAGTTGCTGATGCTTTATTCGGTCGCGAGGGAGATCATTCACCCAGATGCAAGCGCCGGCAATGCAGTACCGAAGTTTGATTTGCCGGATTCGGAGTTTGAGAACGAACTCAAGACCACCAAATTCGTTTCTACCTCCATCCAGCCCTTGTCGGCATCGGTATCCGAGCCGGAAGAACAGCAATACAGCAAGCCCTTTCTTGATTCCGTCATTCCACCGTCATCACCAAATCTGGGGCTTGATCTTGACCTGAGCCTTTTCGACAGCGAAAGTGCAGCGGCCCCTCCAATAGAGGAACCAGAGTCCGATTCAAAGTTCTTTGAGCAGTTCGCTGCTGACATTGCCATTCCCCCGCCAGCGCAGGCAGGTCCTGCATCGCCGCCAGCGGCCGGGCATCTGGACAACTCGATAGATTTTGATTCCTACAGCTCGTCTATTGGCCCGGCAGGCAAACCCAAGCCGCCCAAGCGCTAGTTTTGACTTGGCTTTAATCGGGTGCCTGGGCTTCCAGATGGCTGGTTTTGGCGATTCGCGGGACTTTGATACCGGTCGCGAGTCAATCAGCTAGCGACGTACCTGCAGTGCGCCAGGGTTCACGATATTTGTCGGCGTACCCTTGATGAAATTGACCACGTTGTCAAATGCCGCGCCGAAGTACATTTCGTAGCTGTCCTGCTCCACGTAGCCGATATGAGGCGTGCAAATGCAGTTCTCCAGCCGCAGCAGCGCATGACCCTGGAGTATGGGTTCAGACTCAAACACATCAACGGCGGCCAGGCCGGGGCGTCCCCGGTTAAGTGCGGCGATGAGCGATTCCGGTTCAAGCAGTTCCGCCCGCGATGTGTTGACCAGCAAGGCTGTGGGCTTCATGCGGGAAAGGTCTTCCAGCGTGATCATTCCACGAGTCTCATCGTTCAGACGCAGGTGCAGGCTCAGGACGTCGCACATTTCAAAAAATTCTTTCCGGTTTGAGGCGACTTCAAAGCCATCTGCCTGGGCGCGTTCAAGCGATGCAGCACGACCCCAGATCACGACGCGCATGCCGAAGGCGCGGCCATAACCTGCGAGCAACTGCCCGATTTTTCCATAGCTCCAGATGCCGAGGGTCTTGCCTTTGAGGACCACGCCCAGCCCGAAGTTGGCAGGCATGGAAGCCGATTTGAGACCTGCCTGCTGCCAGGCACCATGCTTCAGATGCGCCACATAGTGCGGTATGCGGCGCATGGCCGCCATGATGAGCGCCCAGGCAAGCTCTGCCGGTGCTGTAGGAGAGCCTACGCCTTCCGCTACTGCCACGCCCCGTTCAGTACATGCGCCGACATCGACGTGTGAGCCAACGCGGCCGGTCTGGGCAATCATCTTGAGCTTGGGGAGTTTTTCTATCAGTTGGCGGCTGAGCTGGGTCCGTTCCCTGATCAGAACAATGACATCGGCATCTTTCAGCCTGACCGAGAGCTGGCCAATACCCTTGACCGTGTTCGTATAAACCTTTGCGGGATAGGCATCCAGTTTGGCAGCGCAATCCAGCTTGCGCACTGCATCCTGGTAATCATCAAGGATCACAATATTCATGCCGATATTGTGCCTGCAAGTTTTTCACGCCTCTGGTTGCAGGGGCTGTAAAACACGAGATTGTCTTGCTATTGCAAGGCGGAAATAGCAGGACAAAATCAAAGTGACGATTTCGCGTTCAGGGCAATGCACAAGCGCAATGAAGAGTTGCGCTCTTTGCCAGGGGCGAGGGCCCGGATTACGCGTGCTGACGCGCTTTACTTTTTACTGTCTCAGGTTGCGGTATCAGCCCATGAAACTGTTTGACTGGTTTGCGCGGCAGGTCGACGCTTCTTTTTTTGTCATTCGATCCAGTTCAGCGCACACATCGGCCATACGCCCCGAGATAACCATCCGCCCGGCACAGGAAGGCGCAATGCCGGGATCGAATGCCCGCAAGACCTTCAGGCGGCTTGGTGGATCAGGTTTCAGCGCACTTTTTTCGGTATCCAGGCTGGCCTCAGCTGCCATCACTGACGCTGGCGCCCGCCATGACGCCCTGTCCATGGCGCGTGTTCCCCCGCGGGAAGCGGGGCGGACAGTTTTACTGTAAGTGCCTGAATACGGGATGCTGGCAGGTACGCGGCGATCAGGGGAAAACAGCGCGAACAAATCCTGCAATGGTGCCAACAATAACGCCAACAGTGGTGGACGAGATACGGTGGGTGAAAAAACGGCCATTCCCATAATGAAACTCCTATAAAGAGGCTTTTATTCAGCTTTTACAGGCAGGATTACATGCGGCGTGGCCGCGAAGGCTGTTGCACCAGGGTGTTGGCCATCAGCATGACCAAACGCCCGCCACCTGATACACAGCCAGAATATCTACATGAGCATCGTGTTTCTAATCAGACCAACCGCAAGGCCTTCGAGTTCGAAGGGCTCTCCGGGTTCAACCACAATGGTTTTGAAATCGGGGTTCTCTGGTAGCAACTCAATGGTGTTTTTGGTGCGCCGGAAACGCTTGACGGTGACTTCTTCACCGAGACGGGCCACGACAATCTGGCCGTTTTTTGCTTCCTTGGCTTGTTTAACTGCGAGCAGGTCACCATCCATGATGCCGACATCGCGCATGCTCATGCCCTTGACCTTCAGCAGGTAGTCGGGCTGCCTTTGAAACAGGCTGCTTTCAAAATAATAGGTTTGCTCGATGTTCTCCTGCGCGAGAATGGGATTGCCAGCAGCAACCCGCCCCACCAGAGGCAGGGCGAGTTGGGCCAGGCTTTGCAACGGCAGGGAAAACTGTTTGATCCGTGACTCGTTCAGCGAACGCAAGGTGTCTGTGCGCAACCTGATGCCGCGTGAGGTTCCGCTGACCAGCTCAATGACACCTTTGCGCGCCAGGGCTTGCAGGTGCTCTTCAGCTGCGTTTGCGGACCTGAAACCCAGTTCGGACGCGATTTCAGCTCGCGTGGGTGGGGCGCCTGTGCGGGCAATGGCGCTCTGGATAAGTTCCAGAATCTGTTGCTGACGTGCTGTGAGTTTGGGCATTTCAGGAAAATCGGAGAGACTGCTCATGGCATGGATTCCTTCGTACACAAGTCTTTAACCGGGGCTGGCGCTATAAAAAATGGCTCAGAACTGTTTTAATAACCAGTAGCTGTATTTTTATCCAGCTTTTTAATAAATGCAAGTGCAGGCCATGAAAAATAAAAAGATTGTGATTTTGGGCACAGGCGGCACCATCGCCGGTACTGCATCCGAGGTCGGCGACAACCTGGGGTATACCGCAGCGCAGTTGGGCATTGAGCAGCTGGTTGCTGCGCTGCCACGCCAGGGAGATTTGCCTTTTACGCATGTGACCGAGCAGGTGGCTCAGGTTGACAGCAAAGATATGGACTTTGGGGTGTGGGGCCAATTGGCCAGTCGCGTCACCCATTTGCTTGGGCAAGCCGATGTTCAGGGCATCGTCATTACCCATGGCACTGACACGCTTGAGGAAACGGCGTGGTTTCTGCAGACCTTGCTAAATCCGGATAAGCCGGTGGTGCTGACATGCGCCATGCGACCGGCCACCGCACTGGCACCAGATGGCCCCCAAAACATGGTTGATGCCATTGCGGTAGCCAGGCATGTCGGTGCCAGGGGTGTGATGGTGGTGTGCGCGGGGGTCATCCATGGCGCGCAGGACGTACAAAAGGTGCATACCTATCGGCTTGATGCTTTCAGCTCCGGGGATGCCGGCCCTCTGGGCTATGTGGAGGAAGGGCGCTTGCGCCTGTTGAGGGCCTGGCCGCTTGTTGCCGATCAGGCCGCACGAGTTCCTGTAAACATTGTGACGCTTGCTGATGCGGCATCATGGCCAAGGGTCGAAATCATCATGAACCACGCTGGTGCGGGTGCGGCCATGGTTGAGGCGCTGGTAAAAGATGGCGTTAACGGTCTTGTTGTCGCAGGCACCGGCAACGGGACCTTGCACCATGCGCTCGAAAAGGCATTACTTGAAGCGCAGGCCAAAGGAGTCCACATTGTCCGGTCAACGCGCTGCCTGGCCGGACGTGTAATACCCAGGGCGGATGATGTGTTGCCGGACTCGCAGGGACTGAGTCCTGTGAAGGCACGCGTGTCGCTGCTGCTTTCCCTGATGGACTGACCGGTGTTCGCAGCACTGAAATCCAGTGTATGGGCGTATCCGGCGCTGGAGATCGTCCACATTGCAGGCATCGCGCTGCTTCTGGGCAATCTGGTGTTGCTGGAGTTAAGGGTATTTGGTTTGGGTGCAGGGCTGGCGGTCAAAGACCTGTCGCGCTTGAGTCTGGGCGTGGCCATGACAGGGTTTTGTATTGCTGCTGCTTCAGGGCTTCTGATGTTTGCATCCCAGCCGGCGGAATTGCTTGCCAACCGGGCCTTTACCCTGAAAATGCTGCTTTTGACGGCTGCTGGCTGTAATGCGGCGTGGTTTCATGGGCGGGCATCTCTGGACAAGCTTGACGTCCTTGCCAGGGCACAAATGTTGGTGTCGACCCTGATCTGGGTGGCAGTATTGGCGTGTGGCCGATGGATTGCCTATCTTTAGACTGCTATACAAAACTGTAAGGAGTTGATGATGAAAAGACGTGACTTGCTGAAGGTCTCTTTGGCTTTGCCCGCCGCAAGCATTGCTTTTGGCGTTCGGGCCCATCATGGCTGGAGCAGCTTCGATCAGGACAGGCCCATTTACCTGGAAGGCCGCGTGGTAAAGGCCATATGGCAGAACCCGCATGCAGAGCTTGAACTTGAGCTGCCGGCGACGCTCAAGATACCGGATGACCTTTCAAGGCGAGCCCTGCCGGCGCAGACTGCGCCGGTGGACGGAAAGGCCCTGCTGGCAAAGGCGGTCTTGCCGAATCGCAAGGACAGGCGATGGGAAATTGAACTGGCTCCATTGACCCGCATGCAGGCATGGCAGGTCTCGGAGATCAAACCGGGTTCACAGGTCGCCATGGTGGGATTCACCCTCACAGGAGAAAGGGGCGTTGCTGTCCTTCGGGTGGAGTACCTGTTCGTTGACGGAAAAGTCTATGGGTTGCGCTCCAGTCCTGCCTGAGCGCCCGCCTGCATTTACTCGAGAAATTTTGAGGACAGCAAAAAGGCCGTCTACAGACGGCCTTTTATATTTTCACAATGCCGGAGCCAGTATTAACCGGCAAGGGCTTTGAACGCCCTGTCGGTAATCTCGTCGACCCCGCCCATGCCGCTGATGGCCCGGTATTTTGGGGCTGCATCAGGCGCAGTTTTGGCCCAGCTCGAGTAGTAATCCACCAGAGGACGCGTCTGGGCACTGTAAACCTCAAGGCGCTTGCGTACGGTTTCCTCCTTGTCATCCTCGCGCTGTATCAGTGCCTCACCGGTGACGTCATCCTTGCCTTCAACTTTGGGCGGGTTGTATTTGACGTGGTACGTACGGCCCGATGCCGTATGTGAGCGCCGACCGCTCATGCGTTCGATGATGGCTTCAAAAGGCACGTCGATTTCCAGTACATAGTCCAGCTTGACGCCGGCACTTTTCATGGCGTCTGCCTGTGGAATGGTTCGCGGAAAACCGTCAAAAAGAAAACCTTTCGCGCAGTCAGGTTGCGCGATGCGTTCCTTGACCAGATTGATGATCAGGTCATCGCTGACCAGGCCACCAGAGTCCATGATTTTTTTGGCTTCAATGCCAAGAGGAGTGCCGGCTTTGACCGCTGCGCGCAGCATGTCGCCTGTGGAAATCTGGGGAATGCTGTATTTCTGGCAGATGAAGGTGGCCTGCGTTCCCTTGCCTGCGCCGGGCGCTCCCAACAAAATCAGTCTCATGGATGTCCTCGTATTTTTTTGAATCAGGTCACCGCACGATTCATCCTGCAGAGGATGGAACGCGGGCAAGATGTCTGCGCAATGCGGTGAATCGGCACCGCATAAAAACGCCGCGATTGTTTCCCAAGGATAGCATGCAGCCCTTGACCCAATCTTACGGGCCAGGTCTTCGCCGGCCTACTGAAACAGCTTGCGGACCCGCTCCAGGTCCTCGGGTGTGTCAACGCCGGCACCGGGCTCATTTTCGGTAACGTGAACCGCAATGCGGTAGCCATGCCACAGTGCTCGCAGTTGCTCAAGCGATTCAAGTCGTTCCATGGGAGCCTGCGGCAAGTCTGGAAACTGTCTGAGAAACCCCATGCGATACCCGTAAATGCCGACATGGCGAAGCGGTTTGGGAAGCCCGGATGTCTGCCACCACTCTTTGCCAGTGAAGTCCCGGCCCGCAGGTATGGGCGAACGGCTGAAATACATGGCCGTCTGCCGGGCATCCAGAACGACCTTGACGACATTGGAATTCATGTATTCAGGCAATGTGCTGATCGCATGCGCCGCAGTGCTCATCGCACAGTCTTTGCGGATGTCAAGGAGTTCGGCCACAGCATCAATCAGCGCCGGCTCAATTAAGGGCTCGTCACCCTGTACATTGACGACCAGGGCCTCATCGTCAAGGCCAAGGATGTTGCAGGCCTCCGCCAGCCTGTCGCTTCCACTTGCATGGTCGACTCTGGTGATGACTGCTGGAATGTTGAAGTCAGCGCACTTTGCCGCCACTTCAATGCTGTCGGTCGCGATCACAACCGTACCGGCATGGCTTTTCAGTGCCTGGCGGGCAACCCTGACAATCATCGGCAAGCCGCCAATGTCGGCGAGCGGCTTGTTTGGCAGGCGGGTGGACGCGAGCCGTGCCGGAATCACAACCGTAAATTTCATGGGGGCCCGCTCATCTGGGAACCGAGTGTGGATCAGAGTCCCAATTCTTCGTCGCTCAAAACGCGCGCTTCGCTCTCCAGCATGATGGGCAGTCCATCACGAATGGGATAGGCCAGGCGGGCACTTTTTGAAACCAGCTCCTGTTTTTCCCGGTCGTAGTCCAGATGCCCTTTGGTGACAGGGCAGACAAGCAGTTCAAGCAGTTTTGGTTCCATGACTCAATGGTAGTTGAGAAAGCAGCGGAACCAGCAGGGCGTCAAGGGCGCTGAAAAAAGCTGGCTCGGGTTCAAACTCGAGCGGTACGGCCAACACGCTTGCGGTCTGTGGCGATGCAACAAGCTTGACGGCATCTTTTTCGGTGCAAAGGATGGTGGCGTCAGCTACTCCTTGCAAATCTGCTTCGGAGATATTGTGATGATCCGGCAGGACGATGGTCTGGCTGACAAGGATGCCACGCAAGCCCAGCATGTCAAAGAAAGCCTGCGGATTGGCAATGGCCGCCAGAGCCACTACAGGCTTGCGTCCAAAGGTATTCATGGGAACCAGGGTTCCATCCAGCGAGACGGCATTGTCTGCCAGCCGTCTGGTGGATGTAAATCCCTCAAAGGCAGGCTTGTTTCCGGTATGCAGGACGAGGCGTGGCGTCACATTGCCGAGAGTGGGCCAGGATTCCCGCAGAGGCCCCGCCGGCAGCAACCATCCATTACCAGTTCCACGATCGTCAAATACGATAATTTCAACATCGCGCCCTAGTGCGTGGTGCTGCAGGCCATCGTCGCAAACAAGTACCTGCGTTTCCGGATAGGCCTGCAGCAATGCTCTTGCCACAGCAACACGCTTAACGCCCACAAATACAGGCGCGCCGGTTCTGCGCCTTATCAGCATGGGCTCGTCGCCAGACTCAAATACCGGCGTGGTGAGGGTGACCTCCTGCGAGTCCGTGGCCTGTCTTCCATATCCCCGCGAGACGACACCAGCTTTCAATCCGGCGTTCTGCAGGCGTTGCACCAATGCAATCACCAGCGGCGTTTTCCCGCCGCCACCAACGACAACGTTGCCCACCACGACAACGGGGACGGGCATCCGTGCCGATTTCACAATTCCAGCCTTGTAGAGTTTGCGGTGAACGCCCGTCACAGCCCGGTAAACCAGGGACAGGGGCCATAAAAGACAGGCCAGTCCTGTGCGTCCTGCCCATGCTTTCTGTATGGCGCGACTCATGTCTGGGTCACTCCCCGGGCCAGCGGGCTAGCGAACGCCGGCCTGCGCGGCGCTTTGGGTAGCAAATGTGATTTGACTGAAGCCGTTGCGGCGCGCAGCTTCCATCACCGTGATGACCGCCTGATGT
Source organism: Polaromonas sp. (assembly GCA_965228025.1). Taxonomy (GTDB): domain Bacteria; phylum Pseudomonadota; class Gammaproteobacteria; order Burkholderiales; family Burkholderiaceae_C; genus Polaromonas. The sequence goes on from CBDDGX010000025.1 coordinate 43,004, forward strand.
GTTGCGCTTGCATCGGCACTGATGATGATCACGCTTTCCTTGCCGGCTTTTGCAGCCTGAACCAGCGCCGCACCCAGAATTTCCAGTGATCTTCCCTCTACAGGAGTTTTGTTGATCATGTAGCGGCCGTCGCTGCCGACTGCGACGATGACCTCCTTGGGATAGTCGCGTTGCTGCTCTGCGTCCGCGATGGGAAGCTTGATCTGGAGTTCTGTGAACTTGCTGTAGGTCGTCGAAAGCATGAGGAATATCAGCACGACCAGAAGCACATCAATAAACGGGATCAGGTTGATTTCGGGTTCATCCCGCGAGCCCTTGCGAAAATTCATGGCCTGCCACCCTCCGATGTATCCGAGGGCTTGAACTGAAATGTCATGGCCAAAGTGAAACTGGCGACAGTCATTTTCGCAGCGTATTGAGATGGCGCGCAAAGCGTTCTGCTGCCAGCTCCATGCTCAGCAGGTAGCCATCCACCCTGGCCCTGAAATAGCGCCAGAAAATCAGGGACGGGATGGCCACGATCAGGCCAAACGCCGTGTTGTAAAGCGCAATGGAAATGCCCTGAGCCAGTTGCGCCGGGTTCCCCCCTGTTGCGGCGCCCAAGCCCCCTGTACCGGCCTGTGAGCCGAAGATTTCTATCATGCCGATGACGGTGCCCAGCAAGCCCAGGAGCGGTGCGGCCGAGGCGATGGTGGCCAGGGCGGCCAGGTAGCGCTCCAGCTTGTGAGCAGCCTGCCTGCCGGCGCCCTCAAGGGACGACCGAAGATCTTCCTCCGTCAGTTTGGGATTGGCATTGAGTGCCCGGAACCCGCTGGCCAGCACCTCGCCCAGTAGCGAATTTTGCTCCAGCTGGGTAACGACATCTGTCGATGGCACAGCTGTGCGCGAAACCGTAATGGCCTCGTCAACCAGCCTGGGAGGGGCTACCTTGCGTGTTTTAAGGCTGCTGAATCGTTCAATGACGAGCGCGAGAGCCAGGACAGAACAGGCAACCAGAGGCCAGATTGGCCAGCCTGCGGCTTGTATGATCGAAAACAACGCACATCTCCCGGCGAGTAAATTGAGATGGATTATGGCCTACCGGCTGGTGGCTTTGACCGTGTTGGGTGGGCAGCAGAAAACTCCTGGAAATGGCGGCGCTTGTAGGCCGCAACTCACAGAACCTGTGGATAACTTTGTGAGCAAGTGGCACTTGACACCGCGCAAACCCGCACGGGAACTGCGATATGACAAAACGATGAAATTTTGAGCAGATTTAAGTTGTTGAAAATCAATGAGTTACACGGATTCCTCGTCGTTTTGGCATGGTCTTGTTTGATCGACGGACGCTGCGATGAATTCTGTGGAGTATTGCCCCGCAACAATGCAGGGGTTCTGTGATGACTGATGGCCTGAAACCTGCGTTTTCCGGAGGTACGGACACGGGAGGTATGGGGACCTCAAGGGTCACGGTCTGGCGGGTTGCTTCCCTCCTCAGGGCCATTGCTGACAGCCTCGAAGCGCGCTTCAATCCTGTATCTGTTCAGGGTGAGATTTCCGGATTCTCGCGCGCTGCAAGCGGTCATTGCTATTTTTCGCTCAAGGACGACCAGGGGCAGATTCGTTGTGCGATGTTTCGTCGTGCGGCCGGTCTGTTGGACTTTGCTCCGGGCGACGGACAGTTGGTGGAGCTTCGCGGCCGCCTGGGTGTTTACGACGCTCGAGGGGAGCTGCAACTGGTGGTTGAGTCGATGCGCCGGGCAGGGCAGGGGACGCTTTTTGAACAATTCCTCAAACTAAAGGCCAGACTGGAGGCGGAGGGCCTGTTCGATGCCAGCCGCAAACGACCACTGCCGCTCATGCCTCGCGCTGTCGGTGTGGTCACCTCGCTTGGAGCTGCGGCCCTGCATGATGTTCTGACCGCATTGCGGCGCCGGGCACCCCACATGCCCATCGTCGTTTACCCGGCGAGCGTGCAGGGCGCTCACGCGCCTGCTGAGTTGTGCCAGGCGATGTCTCGGGCCTCGGGGCGCAGGGAGGTGGATGTGCTGTTGCTTGTTCGCGGCGGCGGCGCCATGGAAGACTTGTGGGCATTCAACGAGGAGCAACTCGCGCGAGCCATCATCGCATCGCCCATGCCCGTGATCAGCGGGGTGGGGCATGAAACTGACTTCAGCATTGCCGATTTTTGTGCCGACCTTCGCGCACCCACCCCGACGGCAGCGGCAGAGCTGTGTGTACAACCCCGCGACGCGTGGGTGAATTTGCTGGATTCCTGGCAGGAACGCCTTCAGAACGGTGTGGACAGGCAACTGGAGTCCTTGAACCAGCGACTTGACCTCGCCGCAGCACGTTTTAGTCGTCCGTCGCACTTCATTACCCGGCAGCAGGCGCGACTTGGCGCGCAGGCTCAGCAGCTAAAACACGCCGCCTCCATGGCCCTGAGCTTCGCGAGGTCTGATTTGATAAAGGCTGGCGAAAGGTTTCCAAAAGCCTTTTCGGCCGTCATGCATGAGCAAAATGCAAGGCTTGAAAATGCGCGCCGCCATCTCGAGTTGCTCAATCCGCAGCTTGTACTGAAGAGAGGCTATGCGTGGCTCAGTGATGCAGAGGGTTCAACCATCACCAGTGCGACCCAGCCGGTGTTGGGCCAGGCATTGAGGGCTACCCTTGTTGATGGCGAGGTCGATTTGACTGTCTCGGCCAGGCGACTTATTTAGTTCTTAGAATCGACTGATAATTGTTTAACCACCACGAGGAAAATTATGGAACACAAACTCCCGCCACTGCCCTACGCAATTGACGCCCTGGCTCCGAACTACAGCCAGGAGACACTTGAATACCATTACGGCAAGCACCACAATGCTTACGTGGTGAACCTGAACAACCTGCAAAAGGGTACAGAGTTTGAGTCCATGACACTCGAAGAGATCGTCAAAAAATCCAGCGGCGGCGTTTATAACAATTCGGCACAGATATGGAACCACACTTTTTTCTGGAACTGCATGAAGCCCGCAGGTGGCGGTGAGCCATCCGGCGCCCTGGCAGCAGCCATCAATGCCAAATTTGGTTCGTACGCTGCATTCAAGGAAGCTTTTGTCAAGTCAGCCGTCGGTAATTTCGGATCCGGCTGGACCTGGCTGGTCAAGAAGGCCGATGGCTCAGTCGATATCGTCAACACTGGCGCAGCAGGTACACCTCTGACGACGGCCGACAAAGCACTGCTGACTATTGACGTCTGGGAGCACGCCTACTACATCGATTACCGCAACCTGCGCCCCAAATTTGTCGAAACCTTTCTCGCAAGCCTGGTGAACTGGAGTTTTGCAGAAGCCAATTTCGCCTGAATGCATTGAGTTGTAAAAAAAGCCCGAAGATCAATCTCCGGGCTTTTTTTTCGTCTGCAATACACGGCTACTGGATTGCTTGGGTTACTTCGGTTGCTTCACAAAAATAATATGACAAATTGATGGCGAACTTTCTGGTGTCGCGCGCGCTGGTCCTGACTGTGAAAATAATTAACCCTAAATGTCCGTAATTTTGTATCGTGATATTGCGTTGCATAAAATGCAGTGTCGGCCTGATTCCCCAAAAGGTTAATCAGGCGCCATCCCCAACCATGTCCGCCGCTCTGCGTGCAACCGGTGGCATTGCCATAACAATTTCTGGAGATATGCAATGAGTAACGTGCAACCCACCATCATCTATACGCTGACCGACGAGGCACCGCTGCTCGCGACCAGCGCCTTTCTTCCGATTATTCGCACGTTTGCGGCACCTGCAGGCATCAAGGTTGATACCGGCGACATCTCGGTGGCTGCGCGCGTGCTCGGCTCCTTCCCTGAATACCTTTCTGAAGATCAGCGTGTACCGGACAACCTGGCTGAACTTGGCAAGCTGACACTCAAGCCGGAAGCCAACATCATCAAGCTACCCAACATCAGCGCTTCCGTGTCTCAACTAATGGCCTGCATCAAGGAATTGCAGGGCAAGGGCTACAAGATTCCGGACTATCCGGAGAGCCCCAAGACAGATGAAGAAAAGGATATCCGCGCGCGTTATTCCAGGTGCACCGGCAGTGCCGTGAATCCCGTGCTGCGGGAAGGCAACTCTGATCGCCGCGCGCCTGCTGCAGTCAAGAATTACGCACGCAAGAACCCGCATTCAATGGGCGAGTGGAGCCAGGCATCGCGCAGCCATGTATCCCACATGCACCATGGCGACTTCTATCATGGTGAAAAGTCGATGACGCTTGACCGCGCACGCGACGTGAAGATGGAACTGGTGACCAAAACCGGCAAGACCATTGTGCTCAAGCCTAAAGTGTCTCTGCTTGACCGCGAAATCATTGACAGCATGTTCATGAGCAAGAAAGCCTTGCTCGAGTTCTATGAAAAGGAAATCGAGGATGCACACAAGACCGGTGTGATGTTCTCCCTGCACGTGAAGGCCACCATGATGAAGGTGTCTCACCCCATCGTGTTCGGTCACTGCGTTCGTATCTTCTACAGGGAAGCCTTCGAGAAGCACGGCAAGCTGTTCGATGAGCTGGGTGTGAATGTCAACAACGGTATGGGTGACCTGTACAACAAGATCGCCACGCTGCCGCAAAGCAAGCAGGACGAAATCAAGCGCGACCTCCATGCCTGCCACGAGCACCGCCCCGAGCTGGCCATGGTGGACTCTGCCAAGGGCATTACCAATTTCCACTCGCCCAACGACATCATTGTTGATGCGTCGATGCCAGCGATGATCCGCAACAGCGGCAAGATGTGGGGGGCCGATGGCCGCCTCAAGGACGTGAAGGCCGTCATGCCGGAATCGACCTTTGCCCGCATCTACCAGGAAATCATCAACTTCTGCAAATGGCATGGTGCGTTTGATCCGAAGACCATGGGTACGGTGCCCAACGTTGGCCTGATGGCGCAGCAGGCAGAGGAGTACGGCTCACACGACAAGACCTTTGAAATCCAGGAAGACGGTGTCGCCAACATCGTCGACCTGGCCACTGGCGAAGTGCTGCTGAGCCAGAATGTGGAACAGGGCGACATCTGGCGCATGTGCCAGGTCAAGGATGCTGCAATTCGCGATTGGGTCAAACTGGCTGTCAATCGCGCCCGCAACTCGGGCATGCCCGTGGTGTTCTGGCTTGATGCCTATCGCCCGCATGAGGCACAGATGATCACCAAGGTGAAGATGTACCTGCACGAACACGATACAACCGGCCTCGACATCCAGATCATGAGCCAGGTGCGTGCGATGCGCTATACGCTGGAGCGGGTGATCCGTGGCGAGGACACCATCAGTGCGACTGGCAATATCCTTCGCGACTACCTGACTGACCTGTTTCCCATCATGGAACTCGGCACCAGCGCCAAAATGCTGTCCATCGTCCCGCTGATGGCAGGCGGTGGCATGTATGAGACCGGTGCCGGTGGTTCAGCGCCTAAACATGTGCAGCAGCTGGTGGAGGAGAACCACCTTCGCTGGGATTCGCTGGGAGAGTTCCTGGCCCTTGCGGTGTCTTTGGAGGACCTCGGCATCAAGACCGGTAATGCCAGTGCCAAACTTCTTGCGAAGACGCTGGACGCTGCTACCGGCAAGCTGCTGGACAACAACAAGAATCCGTCGCCAAAAACAGGCCAGCTCGACAACCGTGGCAGCCAGTTTTATCTGGCCATGTACTGGGCGCAGGAACTGGCTGCGCAGACCGAGATCCCGGAGCTGGCTGCGAAGTTCGCGCCACTGGCCAAAAAACTTGCTGCCGATGAGGCCGCGATTGTTGCCGAGCTCCAGGCGGTGCAAGGCAAGCCCGTGGATATCGGCGGCTACTATCAGCCTGACATGGCCAAGCTTGAAGCGGTAATGCGTCCGAGCAAGACCTTTAACTCTGATTTGGCGTCTTTCAACGCATAAGCTCCCAGATTGGTCCATGTGACCTTCATTGGTCGAAAAAAAGGCGATCCGGATACAAGTCTGGATCGCCTTTTTTCTATCTGTCTGCTGGGGACTGCCCAGCTTCTCTCCAACTCAATTACGGCTAAAAAGCTGGCCACCCAGTTTGGAGCCTGCCTTGATGCCTTTTTTTGCAAACCAGCCCTTGTTCATTTCAAGTACGTAACGCACGGGTTTCGCAGAGCAATGCGGATCGGTCGTTTGCGGTTTCATGTCGGCCAGGTTCACGATAGTGCCATCGTCGGCAACAAAAGCAGCAGTGAGCGGCAGGATGGTGTTTTTCATCCAGAAGCATTGCTGGGCCGCTTGTTCAAACACAAAAATCATGCCCTCGGACTGCGGCATCTCCTTGCGGAACATCAGGCCGATCTGGCGCTGCTCAGGCGTCATCGCGACCTGTGTATCAATTTGGTGCATGCCAGCGGAAAGCTTGATACGCTCCAGATTCATCTGGGGTGCGTCCTGCGCCATGCCTGGGAGCGATAAAAGAGTTGAAACGCCCAGCAGGGCGATGGCCGCCGGACGACGGAGGGGGTGAAGGGCGGATTTGAGGGACATGGTCAGATGCAGGGTGGTTTGATCAGGGACGGGTCCGTCAGCATAAACCATGCAGCTTGATGGCGCGATGGGCGTGAAAAAGCCCGCGCTCGGCGGGCTTTTGAGCAATCGCCAGGAGTTGCTTCCTGGCGTCAGCTATTACTTGGCTGCGGAAGCCTTTGCCATTGGCTTGGCTTCGGCCTTTGCTGCCTTCTTGGCTGCAGCAGCTTCTGCTTTTTCTTTCTTGGCTGCAGCTGCTTTTTCTTTCTTGGCGGCCTTGGCAGCTGCTTTTTCTTCCTTGGTCATCTTGGCTGGCTTGGCTTCAGCTTTGGCTTCTGCCTTGACTTCAGCTTTTGCGGCTGGAGCAGCAGCGGCAGCAGGAGCTGCGGAAGCAGCTGGCTTGGCAGCAGGAGCTTGTGCGTAGACACCAGCAGCGAAGAAACCGGCGATCAGGGTTGCGAGGATTTTGTTCATTTGGGAGTTTCCTGGAAATAACGTTATTGGAAAAATTACCCCGAAATTTCGGAGGCCCCTTCGTAACGACGACCTTTTACAAATGGTTGACAAGTAGTGCAAATTTTCTTCAGAAAAATCGTTTGACGATAGAATTTCAGGGTTTTTACCTAAGTCGGGTAAGGAATTTTGTTCATCAGGGCCGCCAAAAGCCTGCCGGAGACTTTCATTCATATGTACAAGCACATCGAGGTGCCCGCCCAGGGGCAAAAAATCACCGTCAATGCCGACAATTCGCTGAACGTGCCCGATGAGCCCATCATTCCGTTTATCGAAGGTGATGGCACTGGCAAAGACATCACGCCGGTCATGTTGAAGGTGGTTGATGCCGCGGTTGCAAAAGCCTACGGCGGCAAGAGAAAAATCCACTGGATGGAGGTTTATGCGGGTGAGAAATCCACCCGGATTTACGGTCCTGACGTCTCGCTTCCGGAGGAAACCCTGGCTGCGGTCAGGGAGTACGTCCTTTCCATCAAGGGGCCGCTTACGACGCCTGTAGGCGGCGGCATCCGCAGCCTGAACGTTGCCATGCGCCAGGAACTGGACCTTTACGTCTGTCTTCGTCCCATCCAGTACATCAAGGGCGTGCCATCGCCCCTGAAAGAGCCTGAGAAGACCAATATGGTCATCTTTCGCGAAAACTCTGAAGACATCTATGCCGGTATCGAGTTTGAAGCTGGTAGCGACAACGCCAAAAAGATCATCAAATTCCTGCAGGACGACATGGGGATCAAGAAGATCCGCTTTCCTGATACCTCGGGTATCGGCGTCAAGCCGGTGTCTAGTGAGGGCACCGAGCGCCTGATGCGAAAGGCCATTCAGTACGCCATCGACAACGACAAGCCCAGCGTGACCATTGTCCACAAGGGCAACATCATGAAGTTCACCGAGGGTGCCTTCCGTGACTGGGCTTATGGCCTGGCACAGAAAGAGTTTGGAGCCCAATTGATTGACGGCGGCCCCTGGTGCAGGCTCAAGAACCCCAAAACCGGCAAGGATATCGTGATCAAGGATGTGATTGCCGATGCCTTCCTGCAGCAGATTCTGCTGCGTCCGGCTGAATATTCAGTCGTCGCCACGCTCAACCTGAACGGTGATTACCTTTCTGATGCGCTGGCAGCGCAGGTCGGCGGCATCGGGATCGCGCCGGGGGCCAACATGTCTGACACCGTGGCCTGTTTTGAAGCCACGCATGGCACCTCACCAAAATATGCCGGCAAGGACTACGTGAACCCGGGCTCCGAAATCCTGTCGGCAGAGATGATGCTTCGTCATATGGGATGGACGGAGGCAGCCAACCTGATCATCAGCGCCATGGAAAAGTCCATTGCGTCCAAAAAGGTGACTTATGACTTTGCCCGGCAGATGGAAGGCGCCACCCAGGTCAGCTGCTCGGGTTTTGGACAGGTCATGATTGACCACATGTAACTACGCCACCTTTTCTTGCGCCTGTAGGGCCGCCGGAAGGAGTTCAAGTCCTCCGGCGGCCCTCTCTTTTTTGAATCTGACATATCGTTAAAAATGTCAATGATCGCTGCTTGAATGTCGCGTTCCCGCCACCACTTTTCATGCATTCCCCTATTGGGCACACAGACGATTTCCAGTCGCTAGAATGAATTTCATGGCTACCCAACCCCCGAAGACTCCCAAAACCCCGGTGAAAGCCGCAAACCCCGGCATTCAAGCCTGAAGACGGGCGGGGCAGCGATTCAGTCGTGCTGGAGCGCCTCCCGCAGAAAACCAAACCACCGCAGATGTACCAGGTGGTACTCCTCAATGACGATTACACGCCCATGGAGTTTGTGGTCGTGGTGATCCAGGAGTTCTTCAACAAGGATCGCGAAACTGCCACCGGCATCATGCTGAAGATACATCTCGATGGCAAAGGTGTTTGCGGCGTGTTCTCGAAGGACGTGGCCGCCACCAAGGTGGATCAGGTCACCGAGGCCGCCCGCAAGAATGGCCACCCGTTGCAGTGCGTCAGCGAGCCCATTGAATTATGAAAAATGTGGCCAATATTGCATTCATGAGCCCAAACACATTCCCGTCCACCAACGTAGCAAGCCGAAAGGAAAATCAATGATTGCCCAGGAACTAGAAGTCAGCTTGCACATGGCCTTTGTCGAAGCGCGCCAGCAGCGCCACGAGTTCATCACCGTGGAGCACCTGTTGCTTGCCCTGCTTGACAATCCCAGCGCGGCCGAAGTGCTGCGCGCATGCTCTGCCAATGTGGATGACCTGCGCAAGTCGCTGGCGAATTTCATCAAGGACAACACCCCGCAGGTTGCCGGTACCGACGACGTCGATACGCAGCCCACGCTGGGTTTCCAGCGCGTGATCCAGCGCGCCATCATGCACGTGCAGTCCACCGGTAACGGCAAGAAGGAAGTCACCGGCGCCAATGTGCTGGTCGCCATCTTTGGCGAAAAAGATTCGCACGCCGTTTATTACCTCCACCAGCAGGGCGTCACCCGTCTTGATGTGGTGAACTTCATCGCGCACGGCATCAAGAAGAGCGACCCGCCTGAGCCGACCAAGACCGGAGAGAGTGCTTGCGGAGAACGAAGAGGGCGGTGGCGAGAAGAACGAAAAAGCCTCACCGCTCGAGCAGTACACCGTCAACCTCAATCAGCTCGCCAAGGATGGCAAGATTGATCCGCTCATCGGCCGTCATTACGAGGTCGAGCGCGTTATCCAGATCCTCTGCCGCCGCCGCAAGAACAACCCCCTACTGGTCGGTGAGGCCGGTGTGGGCAAGACCGCGATTGCCGAGGGCCTGGCCTGGCGCATCACGCAAAAAGACGTGCCTGAAATCCTGGGCGAAGCCCAGGTGTTCTCGCTCGATATGGGTGCCTTGCTCGCCGGCACCAAATACCGCGGTGATTTCGAGCAACGCCTGAAGGGCGTACTCAAGGCCCTGAAAGGACAAGCCCAACGGCATTTTGTTCATCGATGAAATCCACACACTGATTGGTGCTGGTGCGGCCTCGGGCGGCACGCTGGATGCGTCCAACCTGCTCAAGCCTGCGCTGTCTTCCGGCCAGCTCAAGTGCATTGGCGCCACCACGTTCACTGAATACCGCGGTATCTTCGAAAAAGACGCAGCGCTGTCACGCCGCTTCCAGAAGGTGGATGTTGTCGAGCCGACCGTGCAGGAAACCGTCGACATCCTCAAGGGCCTGAAGTCGCGCTTCGAAGAGCACCACAGCGTCAAGTACGCCGTGGCGGCACTGCAGGCTGCGGCCGAGCTCAGCGCCAAGTACATCAATGACCGTCACCTGCCCGACAAGGCGATTGACGTGATTGATGAAGCCGGTGCTGCGCAGCGCATCCTGCCTGCGTCCAAACGCAAGAAGATCATCACCAAGGCCGAGGTCGAAGAGATTGTCGCCAAGATCGCCCGCATTCCGCCCGCCAATGTCTCCAACGACGACCGCGGCAAACTGCAGACGCTTGAGCGCGATTTGAAAAGCGTGGTCTTCGGCCAGGACAAGGCCCTTGAAGTGCTGGCTGGTGCCGTCAAGATGGCGCGCTCCGGCCTGGGCAAGGACGACAAGCCGATTGGCTCCTTTCTGTTCTCCGGCCCCACAGGTGTCGGCAAGACAGAAGCCGCCAAGCAGCTGGCCTACATCATGGGCATAGAGCTCATCCGCTTCGACATGTCGGAGTACATGGAGCGCCATGCCGTGAGCCGCCTGATCGGTGCGCCTCCGGGTTATGTTGGTTTCGACCAGGGCGGCCTGCTGACTGAAGCCGTCACCAAGAAGCCGCATTGCGTGCTGTTGCTCGACGAAATCGAGAAGGCGCACCCGGACATCTTCAACGTGCTGCTGCAGGTCATGGACCACGGCACGCTGACGGACAACAACGGGCGCAAGGCTGACTTCCGCAATGTCATCATCGTCATGACCACCAATGCCGGTGCCGAGACGATGAACAAGGCGACCATCGGTTTCACGAACCCGCGCGAAGCCGGCGACGAGATGGCTGACATCAAACGCCTGTTCACGCCCGAGTTCCGTAACCGCCTGGATGCAACCGTCAGCTTCAAGGCGCTGGATGAAACCGTCATCCTGCGTGTGGTCGACAAGTTCCTGCTGCAGCTTGAGACGCAACTGGCCGAGAAGAAGGTGGAAGTCACCTTTACTGACACGCTGCGCAAGTACCTGGGCAAGAAGGGCTTCGATCCGCTCATGGGTGCACGCCCGATGCAGCGCCTGATCCAGGACACGATCCGCCGTGCGCTGGCAGACGAGCTTCTGTTCGGCAGGCTGGTCGACGGCGGCCGCCTGACGGTGGATATGAAAGTCACGACCGACGAGAAGGGTGTCGAGACCGGCGAAGTCCAGCTTGACATCACGCCGCTGCCCAAGAAAGAGGGCAAGGCCAAGCCAGAAGCCGAGCAGGCAGAAGCCAGCTAGGCCCAGGCTGAAGAAGCCTTCATCAAGCCTCCACAAAAAGGCCGGTAGCATTGCGCTATCGGCCTTTTTCTTTGGCCCGTACTCAACCGGCTGCTGCACACCTTGACCATCCCCCAACTCAGCGCTGAATGGCACACCGGCCTCTCACTGGCCTGGAGCGCCTATATCGCCATCCTGTCCATCTGGATCGTGTTGCAAAAGCGCGCACCGGTGTCCACCATGAGCTGGATTTTGTCGATGGCGCTGCTGCCTTTTGCGGGCTTTGTCATCTATTACTTCCTCGGGCCGCAGCGCCTGAAAAAGCAGCGGCTGAAACGACTGCGCAGCCGCGCAGGGGAGCGTGGCGATGCCGATCTGGCATTGCTGCGCGGCGCTGCCGAAAAAGCCCCGCCAGCCCTGCGGCAGATGGCAGCTTTGGGCACGGCGGCTTGTGGCCTGCCGGTATCAAGTGCCACTTCGGCCGACCTTCTTTCGGGAGGCGCCAGAACATTCGACAGCATTTTTGAGGCGATCAGAAATGCCCGCCACCATGTTCACCTGGAGTACTACATCTTTGAGCCCGACCTCATAGGCACCGCACTGCGCGACCTGCTGGTGCAAAAGGCGGAGGAGGGTGTGGCGGTGCGCATGCTGGTCGATGCACTGGGTTCCAAACGGCTGGGGCGCAAGTTCATGGCGCCGTTGCTGGAGGCGGGTGCCAGGGTCGGGCTGTTCCATGACTCCCGTATAGGCCGGCGGCTGCGCCCGGTCAGCAACTACCGTACGCACCGCAAGATCGTGGTGTGTGATGGTGTCGTCGGCTTCACGGGCGGCGTCAACATCACGGATGAGGAGGACATGCGCACCCGGGCCGATGCCTATCACGATGTACACCTGCGCATTGAGGGCAGCGCGGTTCGCTGGCTGCAAACCACTTTCCTCGAGGACTGGGTTTACGCCACCGGGGAATCCCCCCAGGATACGCACAAATCACTGCCCAACCTGTTGCCTCACCTGCTTCCCGATGTTGAAGCCGGTGACATTCCCGTACAAATCGTGGCCAGCGGGCCTGACAGCGAGCTTGAAGCCATACACCGAATGCACGTGGCGGCCATCAATGCGTCCTGCCACCGGGCCTGGCTGACCACGCCTTACTTCGTACCCGGCGAACCTGCGCTCATGGCGCTAACCAGTGCAGCGCTGCGCGGCGTGGATGTGCGCCTGCTGGTCCCGCGCCGCAGCGACAGCTTCATCGTCAGTGCCGCAGCGCGCTCCTACTACGCCGAGCTGATAGCCGCAGGGGTCAAGGTCTGGGAGTACAAGGCCCGCATGCTGCACTCCAAGACCCTGGTGGTGGACGACAACTGCGCCATGATTGGCACCGCAAACTTTGACAACCGCAGCTTCCGCCTGAATTTCGAGGTGATGGCCGTGGTCTACGGACCCACATTGGCGGAACCGCTGGCCGCGCAGTTCGAAACCGACCTGCACAGCTCTGCATGGGTGCGCGCCAACCGGCCGCAGAAATTCCCGATGCGACTGATGGACGCGACGGCGCGCCTTTTTTCTCCCTTACTCTGAGATAACCTAGAAACAGCGGTTGACCGCTCGCAGATTTCAACAAAGCCGCATGAGCATCACCCTTTTCCTCTTCGTTCATGTTTATCGATCTGACGATAACGCTATGTACCCGATTGCACCGCGCACGTTGCACCATGCTGCGTTGCTCCGCCTTGTGGGCATTAGCCCACTGCGTTGTCGCGCCTTGCCTGGCACAGCGCGCGCGGCACACTCGGGCCCATCCAACCACTGTTTCTAGGTTTCCATGGCCTCCCACACCTTTCTCTGGCACGACTACGAAACCTTTGGCCTGAACACGCGCCGTGACCGGCCCTGCCAGTTCGCAGGCATACGTACAGATGCAGACCTGAACGAAATCGGTGAGCCGGTGATGATTTACTGCCAGCCCGCCAACGACTACCTGCCAGACCCGCAGTCCTGCCTGATCACCGGCATCACGCCCCAGTTGTGCCTGGAACGCGGTCTGCCCGAGCATGAATTCGCGGCGAAGATTGAATCGCTGCTCGCCCAACCCGGCACCATTGGCGTCGGCTACAACACCATACGTTTTGACGATGAAGTCACGCGTTTCATGTTCTGGCGCAACCTCATAGACCCTTACGCCCGTGAATGGCAGAACGATTGCGGCCGATGGGACCTGCTTGACGTCGTGCGTATGGCCTATGCACTCAGGCCGGAAGGCATCACCTGGCCGACCAAACCTGATGAGCGCAGCGCGGACGGCGCGGCGCTTCGCCCCAGCTTCAAGCTGGAAGACCTGGCTCGCGCCAACGGTTTGCTGCATGAGGCAGCGCATGATGCGCTCTCAGACGTGCGCGCCACGATTGCGCTGGCCAGGCTGATCAAGACCGCGCAGCCCAAGCTGTTTGACTTTTGCCTCGGCCTGCACAAAAAAGACCGGGTGGCGATGGAGCTGGGCCTGCCCGCGACAGCGCAGAACGCGCAACCCTTTCTGCATGTCTCCGGCATGTTCCCGCCCGAGCGCGGCTGCATGGCCGTCATGTGGCCGCTGGCCACGCACCCCACCAACAAGAACGAGCTGCTCGCCTGGGACCTTGCTTATGACCCCAGCGAGCTGCCGCTGCTCGACGTCGCCACCCTGCGCCAGCGTCTTTTCAGCAAGACGGCAGACCTGCCAGAAGGCGTGCAGCGCCTGCCAGTCAAGTCAGTCCACCTGAACAAGTCGCCCATGGTTGTGCGCAAGCTCAAGACACTGAGCGACGAGATGGCGGCCAGGTGGGGCATAGACATTGACGCCGCCATGGCCAACGCAGAAAAAGCCGCCGGCCTGCCCGACATGAGCGCCATCTGGCCGGAGGTCTTCCAGCGTCCGAAGGAAGCCACGCCCGATGTGGATGAAGACCTCTACGGCGGCTTCGTGGGCAACACCGACCGCAGGCGGCTGAACCAGTTGCGCGAGCTGTCACCCGCAGAACTGGCCCATGCCCGCATCGGCTTTGACGATGACCGGCTGGAAGAAATCGTCTTCAGGTACCGGGCGCGGAATTTTGCAGACACCCTGTCGCCCGAAGATGCAGAACGCTGGGAGGCGCATCGGGCCGCGCGGCTGCTTGAAGGCGAGGGCGGGGCTCGCAATGTGGATGCGCTGTTTGCGGAAATCGACACACTGGCCGATACGCCGGCCGGTGCTGACGAGCGCGGCGAGGCGGTGCTGGGTGCGCTTTATGACTACGCCGAAGCCATTGCGCCCGAGCTTTAGGGCAGTCGTCGCGCTGGCGCAAGGTCATGCATGGGTCAGTATTTGCTATAAATTAGATAGCTGCTCACGCCCGTGTTTGTTGGCCTGCAGCCATATTTGATGCCTTTTTTGGGCATTTCAGGCCGTTTTTACGCGTTTTTGTGCGGCTCCGAAGCCTGGATAGACTTAATTGATACGAAAGATGTATCAATCAATTATCTGGATTGAGCTATTAAGAAAATTGTCTCGTTTTTCGTAACAAATTCAATTTCAATAACCAGAACGCTTCCAACGTTTCAGGCTGTCACGAGCTGGCAGGTTGCCAGATGTCGCGTTTATCCATTACGCCCAGATAGAGCGAGCTGGCCTCAAATGCCGCCAGCCAGGCTTGCAGCTGTGCCCAGGGCTGTGCCTCAAACCAGGCGGCGTCGGTATGGGCAAACTGGCGCACAAAAGGCAGCGTCGCCATGTCGGCCAGGCTGGCATGGTTACCGAACAGCCAGCCGTCACCCATTCTGCCGTCCATCTCGTCAAGCCAGCGCGCTCCCAGATCACGCTGCGTGACGGCAAAGGCTGCGGTGTCGGCTTCGGACTCCTGCGGATAACGGTTGGGGTATTTGTACCTGTCGAGGTTGCGCTTGAAGGCGCCGTCGTTGACCCGGATTAAATCCAGCATGTCTTCGAGTGTGGCGCCTGGATGTACCAGCCAGTGGGCGGGGTCGTTTTGGCGCAGCGCCCAAAGCATGATGTCCAGGCTTTCATCAATGACCCTGCCATCGGGCAAGACCAGGACCGGAACCGTCCCCTTGGGCGACGCTGCCAGCATTGCTGCAGGCTTGTTTTTCAGCGTGATTTCACGGTGCTCGTATTGCAGGCCGCTGACAGCCAGTGCCAGCCGGGCGCGCATGGCGTACGGGCAACGCCGAAACGAATACAGGACGGGAAACATAGTCGGCGCGGCGCCGTTCATCACCAGCAGATCAGGTGCCGGGCTGGCGCAGGCCGATATGTGCCGCCTGGCGCTTTTCGGCCAGCTCGACCTGACGCTGGCGCTCGCGGTAACCGGCCTTTTGTTCTTCCGTTGTGCTGGCGTGGCAGTGCGCGCAGCTCACGCCCAGTTCGTACAGGGGCGACTGGCGGTCTTCTTCGCCGAG
This sequence comes from Polaromonas sp., assembly GCA_965228025.1. Classification (GTDB taxonomy): domain Bacteria; phylum Pseudomonadota; class Gammaproteobacteria; order Burkholderiales; family Burkholderiaceae_C; genus Polaromonas. The sequence goes on from CBDDGX010000025.1 coordinate 58,822, forward strand.
CGGGTCGCGGCATGAGCGGCAAAGCGTGAACTCGCCCGGTTTCAGCCCATGGCCGACGGACACCCGCTCGTCAAACACAAAACACTCGCCTTGCCAGGTGCTCTGCGCCTCGGGCACGGTTTCCAGATATTTGAGGATGCCACCTTCCAGATGGTAGACCTCGTCAAAGCCCTTGGCGCGCATGAATGCGGTTGATTTTTCGCAGCGTATGCCGCCAGTGCAAAACATGGCCACACGCGGTTTTTTGCCGTCAACGGGTGCCAGCTTTCCGCCTTCGGCCATCTCGCGCTCAACCCAACCCGGCAGCTCTGAAAAGCTTGATGTTGCGGGGTTGATCGCGCCCTCGAACGTGCCTATCGACACCTCATAGTCATTGCGTGTGTCGACCAGCACCACATCGGGTTCGGCCAGCAGCGCGTTCCAGTCCGCAGGTTTGACATACTGGCCGGCGTTGAGTGCAGGGTGAACGTCCGGCACGCCCATGGTGACGATTTCGCGTTTGAGCCGTACCTTCATGCGGTAGAAAGGCAATTGTTCAGCCCAGGCTTCCTTGTGTTCAAGTGCTGCCAGCCGTGAATCGCTGCGCAGGTAAGCCAGTACGGCACGTACGCCTTCTTCAGGCCCGCTGATGGTGCCGTTGATGCCTTCGGCCGCCAGCAGCAGGGTGCCCTTGACGCCACGGGCCTCGCAGCACGCCAGCAGGGGCGCCTGCAGCGACGCGTGGTCGGGCAACTCGACAAATTTGTACAGGGCGGCGGTGAGGTAGGGCATGGTGCAAGAGTGCGCAATTTTACGAAGAAACCCGCGCCATGCTTCTGGTGGTGCCTGTAAACGCGGCTTGTTGAAGGTGCTACTGCATTGGAATCAGAAGGGTGACCGTCATGCCTTCATCAGCATTGCCGGATATCAGCATGAAGCCGTTACTTTCCTGCACAAACGTTTTGACCCGTGCCATGCCGAGGGCCGTGGTTTCACTGGACTTGGCCCTGCCTGCAAATTGACTGTTGAACTTTTCCATGAATGTGCTGCCCATGTTGCCGCCTGTGGAACTCACCTTGATCACGACGAGTTTTTCGGCGGGCGGCTTGTGCTCGTACTTTTTCAGACTCGCGTTTGTGGACGTCGCAATACGGACTTCACCGCCATCAGGGATGGCCTCGCAGGCGCTGACCACCAGCCTGATCAGGGTCATTTTCAGGTCTTCCGCATTGGCTGATATCTGCAGACCAGGCATCGAATCAATGACAAGAGTGTTGCGCGCGCCAATTGCGCGTTGCAAAAGGTGCTGGGCGCTACCGAGCGCCAGATGGACGTCAATCAAGGTCTGGCTTGAACGGCCTGCCACCGACATTTCAAGAATTTCCTGGGTGAGCTTTTTCCCGCGTTCAGTGCTCTGCTGGCCAAGAGTAATCAAATCCCTTGTTCTTGGATCATCGGCCACAGAACCCATCCGCTGAAAGACGCCGGAAATGATGCCAACCATGTTTTTCAGATCCCGTACAAGGGATTTGACGCGCCCTGTAAATTCGATTTTTTGCTGTTCCCGCGTGATTTCCAGCGCCTGCTCGAGATCTGCGTTTTGCTCCCTCAGTTGTTGCAGGTCATCCGTCAAGCCAGCGTAACCTGACATCGATACGCCGTGCAGCGCAGCATCCCGGCGGTATGTGATGTCCATGGCTGTGCCATTGATGGCCACAACAATGGTCTGATCTTCGTTCCAGCGAGCCTCTCCCCGAGCCTCCAGCCACCCCTGGCGGCCTGACGAATGTATGTATTCAAGTTCCAGTACATAGGCCTCACCGGTTTCCAGCGTGTGGGTCACTGCGGCTCTTAGCTTGTCCCAGCTCTGTTTTGTATAGATGTCCGGGTGTTCCAGAAAGGACGGGGGAAGTCGTGATGGATCACGCCCAAAGATATGGTAAAGCTGCTCCGACCACATAACGATATCGGGTTCAATCTCCCATTCCCAGCTTCCCATATTCGCGAGTTTTTGCGCCTGGCGCAGCGCTGCCTCGCTCACGCGCAACTGGTTGCGGGCAACATTGCTCTGGACCATTTCGTCCTGCAGGGCACGGTGGGTTTCGTGGAGTGCGGTGACATCGTTGACTTCTGCAACGAAGCCCATAACCTTGCCGTTCACGATATGCGGCAGGTAACTTGCAAGGCCCTGGCGCGCGACGCCACCATGCTCGATTTTTCTCTGGAAGTGTTGTGGCTCTCCCCGCAGGGCGGCGCGAATGAACGGTTCGTTCAGGGTAAACAGCTTCAGACCCAACAGATCCTTGAGGTTTGTGCCGGTCAGTTGCTCACCTTCCACCCCAAACCATGTGTGATAGGCCTTGTTGGCGTATCTGCAGACGAGACCCGCATCCCAGTAGGCGAGCATGGAGGGCGATTGATCAAGAATGGCCAGAATCGGCACTGCCATCTTCGGATCAATGGTGTCATGGGCAAGAACTTTTTTTTCGTGGGGTCCGAAGATCATTTTTGTTGTCCTGCTGTATACCTTGTTGTATGCAGATCTTAGGCTCATTGGTACGAAATAATTAGTACCCTGACTTGTTAGTCTGGAATCGGATGTTTACTCGCACACTCGACGTCACAGGGCAGCGGGCAAAGCTGCTTCTTCCCCAAGTTCACCGGAAAGCATGTCATGACCATTTCCCAACCCGAGAACAAAACCCGCATCAAGGTCGCCGTGATGGGCGCTGGTGCCGTGGGCTGCTATTACGGCGGCATGCTGGCGCGCACCGGGCATGAGGTGGTGCTGATTGCACGGCCGCAGCACGTGGAGGCGATAGCCCGTGAAGGCCTTCGGTTGCAGACCGCGGCATTTGACGAGCACGTACGCCTTGCTGCCAGTACTGACCCGGGTGCCGTGAAGGGTGCTGGCCTTGTGCTGTTTTGCGTCAAGTCCACAGACACCGAATCTGCCGGCGAGCTGATTCGCCCCCATCTTGCCGCCGATGCGCTGGTGCTCTGCCTGCAAAACGGCGTGGACAACGCTGAGCGCCTGCGTACCGTGCTGCCCGATCATGAGGTGGCCGCCGCAGTTGTTTACGTTGCCACCGAGATGGCCGGCCCCGGGCATGTGAAACACAACGGGCGGGGTGAACTGGTCATCGAGCCGTCAAAAGGAGTGGGCTTTTCAAGCGCAGCAGCAGCCCTTGCGCTGGAGGGCTCTGGCGTACCGGTTGAAATCTCGGGGAACGTGCGAGGCGCGCTCTGGGCCAAGCTGATCCTGAACTGCGCCTACAACGCCGTATCGGCAATTGTTCAGATGCCTTATGGCAAGACGGTGCAGGGCGAGGGTGTGAAGGATGTCATGCGGGACGTCGTCTCGGAATGCCTGGCGGTGGCCAAAGCCGACGGCGTGACGGTGCCTGGCGACGTGGATGCGGCAATACGCAAGATTGCCGAGACCATGCCCGGCCAGTTTTCATCAACGGCGCAAGACCTGGCACGCGGCAAACACAGTGAAATCGATTACCTCAACGGCCTGGTGGTGCGGCGTGGTGAAGCGCTGGGCGTATCCACGCCCGCAAACCGCGCGCTCTGGGCGTTGGTGAAGCTGCTCGAGTCTCGGGATCGCCGGGAAGATAGCAACGTTTAAACACTGAGAAAGTCTGGATTCGTCAAACCTTATGTGTATTTTATTAAATACTAAAATGTTAAAAGTATTCAATAAGATACTTTAATGTCATTGTAATAGTATTTTTAAAAATATAAAATGTCATTTTGTATTGATTAAAATACACTATGACCACAAGCTTTGAACTCGCCGCCATTCTTGATAACGAACGCAAACGCCAGGCGCTCACCATCAGCGAAGTCATCAAACGCACGGGTGTCAGCCGGGCTGCCATCTACCGCCTGTTCAAGGGCGGCGATGTGCAGCTCACCACCTTGCTCGCCGTGACTGACCTGCTGGGGCTGGATTTGCTGGCCATGCGTACCGACGTGGCGCGGTTGATGCCTGACACGGCTGACGGCCTGTCTGGCATGTCTGCCGCCACCCGCAAGACACTCGCACAGGAGAAAAGCCGCCACCGTGAGGCCGCAGCGCCCGGCCCCCTGTCTGCGGTCGCTGCGCGCGCGGCCCGCCTGCAGGGCAGGCTTCAGACCTCTCACTGATGAACATTCCCGTCCTTGTCATCAAGCTGCATGGCCGGCGGGTGGGCATGCTGTTTGAGTTCGCGCCCGAGAATGCCGAGCCCATCATCCGCTTCGCGGTCGATGAGGCCTATGCGCGTGAGGCCTTTGGTTCTGAGCCTGTGCTGTCCGAATCCTTCAGGGCCGCCGAGCCCGCGCAGCAGCAATCCTTCTGGCTGAACCGTGTCTCGCCGGGCTTTAATTCCGTCCGTGGGCTGAGGGGTGACATCCAGTTGCCTGCCTTCTTCCAGAACCTGCTGCCTGAAGGCACCTTCCGCAAGCACGTGGCTGATTCGGCGGGTATAGACCCGTCCAACAACTTCAGCATGCTGGCCGCCTGCGGCAGGGACTTGCCGGGCGCGGTCACTGCTGAATGGGAAAACATAGGCAAGGCAGCCCTGCAGGATCTGGTGACCCAGGGGCAGGATGCGCTGGAGGTCACGGTCTGGTCAGAACCTTTCCAGGATGCCATTTCGATCTCGGGCGTTCAGCCCAAGCTGGGCGTAAACCGCGATGCCGACGGGCGCTTCAGCGGTCGCACCAGGCACCACGACACCGCCATCATCGCCAAGCTTCCTTCGGTCGAATACCCGCGCATGCCCCAGATGGAAGACCTCTGCATGCGTCTGGCCCGGCTTGCAGGCGTTGATACCTGCGAATTTGAGCTGTCCGGCATGAGCGGGCTGGCCGCTGGGCATCGCTATGACCTGGGTGAGGAGGTGCAGGGCAGCTTTCTGGCTGTCACGCGCTTTGACCGCGGGCCCGCCGGGCGCGTGCATTTTGAGGATTTCGCCCAGGTGCTGGGCGTTTCGCCCGAGAAAAAATACAGCCAGAGTTACCTGACCATCGCCCAGACCCTGCTGGACTTGCCGGCCTGCGGCGTGCCGGCCGTGCATGAGCTGCTGCGCCGCATTGAAGTGAACGACCTGCTTGGCAATGCAGACATGCACCTCAAGAACCTCGGCCTGCTTTACCGTGATGCCCGGCAGGCCGAACTGGCGCCAGCTTATGACCTGCTCAGTACCCATGTCTACCTCGGCACCCAGGGGCATGCGCTGGCGCTGCTGGAAGAGGGCAAGCCGGACGGCAAGGCGCAAGGTAAGGCTCAGGACGATCACCGCAAGCCGCTGTTGACGCCGCAATCCGTGCTGCGTTTTACCAATGCACTCGATATTCCCCAGAAACAGGTTGCCCGCATGCTGCGCGAGGTGGCCAGACAGGCTGCAGCCACCTGGCTGGAGCCCATACAGGCGGCAGACATCACGCCGCGTCAGCGTCGCGTGTTGCTCGCGCGGCTGGGCAATCACCTGCACATCAGGCAGGCGATCAATGCGCTGAAGAACCCGGCATTGGCGGCTGCATGGGACGCGGCCTTGCAGGTACCGGCCGAGCCTGAGCTGTACCAGCCACGCCTTGCCGGGTTTTGACCCGGCAGCACCGTACTGCACCTTACTGATTACAGGGGAGATCCATATGAACGTCACCTTGCGGCAACTGAGGGCCTATGTGGAGGTCGTGCGCAGCGGCGGGTTCACGGCTGCTGCGAAAAAACTGCACCTGACCCAGTCGGCCACCAGCCTTCTGGTGCAGGAGCTGGAGGCACAGCTGGGCATACAGCTGGTGGACCGGACCACCCGCAAGGTGGCGCCTACCGATGCCGGGATCGAGTTTCTCTCAAGCGCGGAGCGCATTCTTGCCGACGTCGAGCAGACGCTGGCCGACACGCAGGACCTGGTGCTCAAGCGCAAGGGGCGCATCACTGTTGCAACCACGCCCTTGCTGGCATCGACTTTCCTGCCCGATGCAATTGCGCAGTTCCAGGAGGGCCATCCGGGTATTTCCGTGCGGCTGGCCGACCTGCCGGCCGAAGACATTGCCCGCATGGTGCAGAGCGGCGATGCCGACATGGGTTTTGGCGCATTCCCCAACCTGGACCCGGACCTCCAGCGTATGCCCCTGCTGCGCCATCCGCTGGGTGTCATGGTTCCCAGCACCTGGCCGCTGGCCAGGCGGCGCGCCAACCTGACATGGGCAGACCTGGCTGACCAGCCCATGATTGCCATCACGCAGGGCAGCGGTTTTCACATGTTGATTGACCCCGTGCTGAGCCAGGCCGGATTGCCGTCGAAACCGAAGTTCGAGGTGCGTTACCTGAGTACGGCGGTGGGCCTGGCGGAAGCCGGCCTGGGCGTGACGGTGGTGCCCGCCTATGTAGGCCTGCTGCTGCGGTCTGCCAAGGTGCGATTTCGCATCCTGCACAAGCCAGTGGTCCAGCGGGAGATAGAACTCATAGTCCGAACGGGACGCTCGCTGTCACCGGGCGCCGCGGCATTTCGGGATTGCCTGGTATCACGCTGCAAGCTGCTGCAGGCCTGATTCCGTTTCTACTTCATCACGATACGTCGTTGCCCCGCCTGGCCGTGCTACAGCACTGTCTGCGGCAGGGCGCCTTGCCTCGCAATGAATTCGAAACGGAATGAGCTGTCCGCGATGCGGTTCAGCGCGGAAAGCAGGGGCTGGTTTTGGAGCATTTGTCACCAATGACGGCGACGGCCTGTATTTCTACCAGCATGCCCGGAACAGCCAGCGCGGTCACCGTGACCTGGGCGCTCGCCGGGTAGTTTTTGTCCGGGAACATCTCGGCGCGCACTTTCTGGAAAGCAGCGCCGTTGCGCACATCGGTCAGGTAAACCGTGAGGTTGACGATGTTCTTCAGGCTGCCGCCTGCGCGCTTGAGCACTTCATCAATCTGTGCAAACGCGGTGCGGGCCTGGGCTTCTGCGTCACCCTTGATGTCCTTGCCTGTGGGGTCGGTGATGGCGGTCTGGCCGGCCAGCCAGATGGTGCGGCCGCCTTCGGTGGCCACGCCTTCCGAATAGGTGCGGCCGCGGATTTTTTCGCTTTGTTCCATGAATTCTGCTGCGTGCGATGTTGCAGAAAACAGTGCGGCTGCTGAAAGGATCAAGGTGAGGGCGAAGTGTTTCATGTGTGTGTCCTGGTGTTGATACGGTTTGTTGAAAGGGGGGATTTACAGGGGCAGCGCTTCAGCCGGCGCGGGCGGCAAGCCCGCGTACGGATTCGGTGGCCTCCCACATGACCTGCTCACTGTCGAGGCCGACAAACTGCCCCTTGCGGCGCAGCACCTTGCCGTCGACGATGACGGTGTCAATATTGGAGGGCTGGGCTGCATAGACCAGCGAGAACGCCGGGTCCATGACGGGCCCGATGTTGGGGTCTGTGGCCCGGACCATGAGGATGTCTGCGCGTTTGCCTGGCGTCAGCGAGCCGACCTGGTCGGCAATGCCCAGGTCACGCGCGCCTTCTATGGTTGCCAGTTCCAGCAACTGCTGTGCAGGTAGCGGTACGGTGCTGCCAAAGCGCTGCTTGTGTGACCAGAGCAGGGCGCGCATGCAGTTGAAAAAATCCGCATTGGCAGACGCCGCCGAGCTGTCTACTGACAAACTCATCTGCACGCCGTGTTCCAGCAGTTCCTGGTACTGGATCTCGCCGCGCGTCGCCTGGGCGTAGAGCAGTTCTATCACTGGCGAGCAGGACATGGTGCTTCGGCTGGCGGCCAGTGTCTTGCGCTCCTCCGGCGATACGCCCTGGGGATGCACCAGCTGCACATCCGGCCCCAGCAGGCCGTGCGGGGCCAGCACCGAGACGATGCCTGGCCGTGCGTGCATGGTGATGGGCAGGCCCAGCGCACGTATGGCTTTGTATTCAGCGATCACCACTTCAATCGGCACGGCGCCGCGCGGGTTGGCCAGCGGCGTGCGCACGGCGGCGCCCAGCGTGATGAGGTCATTCGCGGCCAGTACCTCGCGCTGCGTGCGTGCCAGGCCGTCGAGGTCCATGGTTTTATCCAGCGCCAGGTCTTGCCCCCAGCCATAGGAGAAACGTCCGCGAACGCCGGTATCGCGCATGGCCCTGAGCTCCGCATCGGCGTGTTCGGGTGATCGCGTGTTGTGCGACCAGTTGTTGACGGTGGTGATGCCTGAAGCCAGCCCCTCGGTCAGGCCCATCCGCACCGACCGGTAAGAGTCGTCGGGCGTGAAAAGCGGCCCGTATTTCAGCGTGATTGGGAAATAACCCATGCGCGCATCGTCGCCACGCACCAGCGCGCGCAGCGAGCTGTTCCACAGGTGCCAGTGGGTGTCGACAAAGCCGGGCATGACCAGCATGCCGCGCCCCTGGATTTCCATCACGTGGGGCGCATGCAGGGCCTTGCCAATCGCAAGGATGCGGCCATCACGCACATGAACATCGGTGTCGTCCATGTTGCCCAGGGACGCGTCCATGGTCAGCACGTGGCCACCGCGTATGACGAATTCCGCGCCGGCTCGGGGGGCCTGCTTTGTAGCTGGCGCAGCGAGGCCGGATGCTGCTTTTGCAGGCTCAAGGGTCAATGTGGACATGGCTTATTCCGCTTTCGCGCCCGAGATACGGATCAGGCGCGCCTTCTGCTGCATGTCGACCTGTATGAATTTTGCGAAATCTGCAGGCGAAGAGAAAACCGGATCCAGCCCGCGGCCAGTCAGGTAGCGCTCGCGAAAGGCGGCGTCTGCGCCGATTTCAGCCACGTCGCGGTAGATTTTGCGGACCACCGCTTCTGGCGTGCCGCCGGTCACAAACAGGCCGAACCACGACTCGCGCGGGTCAATGTCGGGCAGGCCCGCCTCCCTCAGGGTCGGTACCTGCGGAAACGCCGCCAGCCTTTCCTGGCGTGCAACGGCCAGGGGTTTGAGTTTGCCGGCGCTGATATGGCCTTGCGTGAGGGATGCGCCTGCCAGGGTGAGCTGCGCTTCGCCTGTCAGTACTGCGCTGATGGCCGGTGCAATGCCCTTGTACGGTACCTGCGTCATCTGGATGTTGCTGCGCGACTTCAAGCCTTCAAAGAACAGGTGGGGCAGGCTGCCCGAGCCGTAAGACGCGTAGTTCAGTTCATTGGGCCTGGCCCTGGCCTGCGCAACCAGCTCGTCCAGCGTGTTGGCGGTAACGGAGGGGTGGGCCACCACCATCTGCGGCAGGCTGGCAATCTGGCTGATGGGCGCCAGCTCGCGGATGGCGTCGTAAGGAAGCTTCTCGAAAAGATAGGGGTTGCTGGTGATGGTGGCTTCGCTGGTCAGCAGCAGCGTGTAGCCGTCAGGCGCGGCCTTGGCCACCGCCAGCGCGCCAATGACGGTTGAGCCGCCGGCCTTGTTGTCAACAATCACGGCCTTGCCCCATTTCTGTTGCAGGCGGTCGGCCAGCATGCGGGCGGTGACGTCCACGCCGCCGCCAGGTGCATAGGGCACGATGATCTTCACGGTGCGTTGCGGGAAGGCCTGCGCCATCGCAGCAGACGGGAAAAGATGCAGCAGGCAAAAAGCTGCCGCAATAACGCTTTTGAAATTCATGTGTGTTTTTGTGTTGTCCATGCCGCACGGGCGGCCTGTTGTGTTGACCCGCTCAGCCGCGCAGCTGGGGCATCAGCCTGAAAGCGTTCTCACGGTACACGGCGCGCAACTCTTCGGCGCTCAGTCCCGAGGCTTGCAGGCCGGCGGCGATTCTGGCCGGTTCTGCCCAGGGGTAGTCAGAGCCGAACAGGATCTGCGAGTTGGGCACGATCATTTTCAGTATGCCCATATGCACGGCATCGGCCGCTGCGGCGGTGTCGTAATAAAAGCGCCTCAGGTGGTGCAGCCTGGAGTCAGGCGGTGCCTGCCTTGCGAGCGACTCGGTTGTTTCGCCTGTCAGGTAGCGCTGGGCCCAGATGCTGCCGCCGCCATGCGACCAGATGTAGCGCACATCGGGCGTGGCTTTGGCTGTGCCGCCATGAATCACGCTGATCATGGCGCGGGCCAGGTCTGAGCCCAGTTCCACAAAGGTTGGCAGGATGCCGGGCTGGAAATCCCAGGAACAGCAGTTATGCGCAGTGGCATGTGTGTAGACAACGGCCTTGCGGCGGTTCAGATCGGCCCATACCGGGGCAAAGGATTTGTCGCCCAGCCATTTGTCGTCGTAGCTCGACAGCAGGCCAACACCTTCAGCCTTGAGCACATCAAACGCGTATTCAATCTCGCGAAGGCTGCCTTCGACATCGGGCAGGGGCAACACGGCAAAGTGACCGTAGCGGCCCGGATGGTCAGACTTTTGCCTCGCGGCGTATTCATTGAGTTCACGCGCGGCGCGGCGGGTCTCCGCCACATCGCCAAACCACACCCCGGGTTGCGTGACGGAAAGAAAGGCTTTTTCGACATTGCCCTGGTCCATCACTTCGATGTCTTTGGCGATGGAAAAGCTCTTGAACTGGTCAAAGCCCAGCACCGGCTTGACGGCGTTTTTGGATTCCACCAGCTTGACCCAGGCCGGCGAAAAGAAATGGTGGTGAAAGTCAAAACGTTTGGGTGCGGCTGTTGCACTGGTGACCACGGCTGGTGCCTGACCCTGCGCCCAGCCATTGCCGGCGGGCAGGGCGGCTGCGGCACCCATGGCCACCAGTGATTTAAGGAAGCCCCGGCGCGGGTTGCAACCCAGGTGCGCGCATTGGGCGTGCCATGGGCTGGCAGCTGAAGACTCCGGCGTGATGATGTTGTTCATGATGTTTCCTTCAGGCGGGTGGGCCGTTTATTTGTCGCCAAAGAGCTTGTATGAAGGGTCTGCAGCACCGGTGCGCTGGCCCATGACATACATGTTTTTGACGTCTGCAGCAGATACCGGTTTGACCACGCGGTAATCCATCACGGTCTGGCGGAAGTCCAGGCCCCATTTGCCACCCCGGCGTGACCACTTGTCGAGATAGCGCGAATGCATGTAGCGCTCTTCGTAGTCGTCGCCTTTTTCCTGCTTGACCAGCAGAAGCGCCGTGCCGGTGGACTCGCTGACGGCGGTGTCGCCCTTTATCTCGATGAGGATGTTGGTGATGCGGTGGTTGTTGCCCAGCATGTCTGCATGTGCCTTCATCATCCAGTCGGTATAGGCCGTCCAGTTCGGGAACACTGTTTTACCGAACTCGACCTTGGCCTCGGGGTGACCTATGGACATCAGCAGATTGCGGTCCAGGCGGTCCAGCGCGCGCGGGTATTTGTAGAGCAGTTCGGTGATCGCCTGCTTGCTCAGGAGTTGCTGGATCTCCGGTGCCGACTGGGCGTGGACCGGGTTGCTGAGGGCTGCGGCGATAGTGCCGGCGAACACGGCCTTGACGAAAATGCGGCGAAATATGGGTTGACTCATGAAAGCTCCTGTGCAGTGAAGGTTTTCAGGACGGCGATTGCATTGGCCGTTGAACAGGGAGGATTTCACTTCCGGGCAAACTATTCGTCAAACGATTAAATTTTATTGATTCATCAGAAAATCATATTAATTGTTGCCGGCACACGGAAAGCCGGCCATTGATGGGCTGGTAATGCTGCTGGCAGGCACCAAAAAGAGCGACCGAAGGGTTTGGCGCACTAGATCCGGGCGTCAAGTGGCCTGATTCAGACGAAAAACCCAAAAAGGCGGCTTTTATGCCTCATTTTGGTGGCATGAAACCTGCTTGCATGTGTGCCAGAACAGGCCAATGGCGGCCTGAACAGGGTGGTGCATTGAGCGCTGCCTGATCAATTGAACGGATAACGGTGTCCACTTCTGGACCTCCTTTTTGGGGAGGGCTCTGGAGGTGGTTTTTTTTTGGCTTGTCGAAAAGTTTGAGGAGAGGTTTGTATGGCTTATCTGGTGCCGACAGAGTTTGTGACCAAGATGGTGGATGCGGGGGAATCCAAGATATTCATGTCCACGCGCGACACGATTATTCGCGCCTATATGGCGGGCGCGATCCTGGCACTGGCGGCCTGGTTCGCTGTCACCATCAACGTGCAAACCGGCCAGCCGCTGCTGGGCGCCGTGCTGTTCCCGGTGGGCTTTGTCATGCTCTACCTGTTCGGCTTTGACCTGCTCACCGGCGTGTTTGTGCTGTGCCCGCTGGCGCTGATCGACAAGCGCCCGGGTGTCACGCTCAAGGGCGTGCTGCGCAACTGGGGCCTGGTGTTTGTCGGCAACTTCCTGGGTGCCATGACCGTCGCAGTGATGATGGCCATCTACGTCACCAATGGCTTCTCAACCCCGCCCAGTCCGGTGGGCGTCGCCATCGGTGTGGTGGGCGAGAACCGCACGCTGGGTTACCAGGCGCATGGCGCCAACGGCATGCTGACGCTCTTCGTGCGCGGCATGCTGTGCAACTGGATGGTCTCTGCGGGCGTGGTAGGTGCCATGATTTCCACACAGGTCAGCGGCAAGGTGATCGCCATGTGGATGCCCATCATGCTGTTCTTCTACATGGTGTTTGAGCACTCCATCGTGAACATGTTCCTGTTCCCGTCCGGCCTGTTGCTGGGCGCCAAGTTCACCATCATGGATTACCTGATCTGGAACGAGATCCCCACCGTGCTGGGCAACCTGGTGGGCGGCCTGGCCTTTACCGGCCTGACGCTGTACGCTACCCACGTGAAGACGGCGCCAAGCCGCAACTTCCGCTAAACCGCAAGAAGAACAAAAGCGCTCCGGCCCCGGGTGGCCAGGGGCGCGTGAGGGGGACCGCATGGGTGAGCTGAAAATATCCGCCGGGCAGTATTCAGACAAGGGTCGCAAAGAGACCAACCAGGACTTCCACGGCATCTGCATACCGCAGGGGGCGCAACTGGCTGCCAAGGGTATTGCGATTGCGCTGGCCGATGGCATCAGCAGCAGCGCCGTCAGTGACGTGGCCAGCCAGTACGCCGTGACGGGGCTTCTTGAAGACTATTACTGCACCTCGGACGCCTGGTCGGTCAAGACATCGGCCGAGCGCATTCTGAGTGCCACCAATTCGTGGCTGTATGCCCAGACGCAAAAAAGCCAGTACCGCTACGACAAGGACAAGGGCTACGTCTGCACGCTGAGCGCCATGGTCATCAAGTCGACCACGGCGCATATTTTTCATGTTGGTGATTCACGCATCTACCGGCTTCGCGGCAAGTCGCTTGAGCAGCTGACCACCGACCACCGCATCTGGATATCCATAGGCCAGAGCTACCTGGGCCGTGCTCTGGGCATCAAGCCCCAGCTGGAGATCGACTACCAGACCCAGCAGATAGAGTTGGGCGACATCTTTTTGCTCGCGACCGACGGCGTGTACGAGCACATCGGCGAGCAGGCCATGGCCCGCATCATCCACGCCTGCAATGACGGTGGCGGCCATCTTGACGATGCGGCCAAAGAGATGGTCTGCACCGCCTACAAACACGGCAGTACCGACAACCTGACCGCGCAGGTCATACGCATAGACGCCTTGCCGCAGCGCGCCGCCGGCGAGATGGTTCAGCAGCTCTCCGGCCTGCCCATACCGCCCATTCTTCAGGCGCGCATGGATTTCGACGGCTACACCATCATCCGTGAGGTGCATGGCAGCAGCCGCAGTCATATCTACTTGGCAACTGACGTAGAAACCGGCACACTGGTGATCCTGAAAACGCCGTCGATTGACCTGCAGGGCGACGCCGCCTACATCGAGCGCTTCCTGACCGAAGAGTGGATAGCCCGCCGCATCAGCAGCGCCCATGTGCTCAGGCCCTGCCTGCCGAACCGCAAGCGCAACTTCGTCTACGTTGTCACCGAGTTCATTGACGGCCAGACACTCAGCCAGTGGATGATCGACAACCCCAAACCCAGCCTGGAGGCGGTACGCGGAATCGTCGAGCAGATCGCGAAAGGGTTGCGCGCCTTTCACCGGCTGGAAATGCTGCACCAGGACCTGAGGCCCGAAAACATCATGATCGACAGCACGGGCACGGTCAAGATCATCGACTTCGGTTCGGCCAGCGTGGCCAGCCTGCTGGAGGCCACGCCTCTTGACGAGCAATCGCAAATCCTGGGCACCGTGCAGTACTCGGCGCCCGAATACTTTCTGGGCGAGGGCGGCACGACCCGGTCTGACCTCTTCTCGCTGGGTGTCATCATCTACCAGATGCTCACAGGGCGGCTGCCTTATGGCGCCGAAGTCGCCAAAAGCCGCACCCGCTCCGCGCAGAGCAGCCTACGCTATGACTCCGCTCTGCATGAAGACCGCGACATACCCGCCTGGATAGACGGCGTGCTGCGCAAGGCGGTACACCCGAATCCCGCCAAACGTTATGGCGAACTGTCTGAATTTTTATTCGACTTGCGCCACCCGAACGCAGCCTTCCTCAGCAAAACCCGCCAGCCGCTGCTGGATCGCAACCCTGTGGCGTTCTGGCGCGGGCTGTCATTGCTGCTGGCTGCGATTGTTGTGGCTTTGCTGGCTTTGCGGACGTTTCAGTGATTTAGACGTAAATCTTAATAATTTAATGTATACGGCAAAAATTTAACGCAGGTTTCAATTTTTGCCTGACCGCCGGGAAATTCAGGTTGAAATCTGCTCAAAAGTGACGAAAAATGGCATTTTTTAAGCATAAAAACGGCTGCAGGCCAATAGATACGAGCGTAAGCAGCTATTAATTCAATAGCAATAAACACTGCTTAGGGTCTTGTCCGCAACAGGGATGGCAGTTCGGCAAGAAAAGAGTCGCGCGCCCTGAAGCTCGCTGAAGTCGTTTCGTGGCGGCTGTCCTGGTCCAGCCTGGCAAAAACCACTGTCTGGTTTCCCCGCGTGGCCCAGCCTACATACCAGCCGTAGGCCCGCGCCTCGTCGAATTCGCCATTGGCCTTGCGCGGGTAGGCCATGCCGGTTTTGCCGTGCACAGTAAAACCTCCGGCGGCCGGGCGCGTTTCGACAATCGTGCCAACCATGTCAAACGCATGCGCTGTAACCGGCAGTTGGCGATTTACCAGCCTGCGCAGAAAGGCGACCTGCTCAAGAGGGGAGATCTTCAATGAAGAGATGATCCATGCCCGCTCAAGCCCGTTGTTCTTGCCGGGGTCGCCAGAGAAATCTGCATTGCCGTAGCCAAAATCCCTTGCATACGCTGTCAGCCGCTGTGCACCCAGGTGCTGCGTGATCTGCTGCGAATACCAGACGATTGAATATTTCAGCCAGCGCTCGGGGTCTGCTGGCTGGCGCCAGTCGTCGCCGCCCCACTCGGGATAGCCCTTGCGAAAGGGCAGGCTGGGAGTGTGTTCGTCTTTCAGAAAGCCCGAATCAAAACCCATCAGCGCCAGCGGAATCTTGAAGGTGGATGCTGGTGTCACCCGGGTGCGGCAGTCGCCCTGTTCAAACAGGGTTTTGCCGTCTTTGGCGTCTTCGATGACCGTGCACAGTGTCTCGGCTTTAGACGGGTGGCTGGCAATCACTGCGGCAGCCAACAAAACTGAAAAAAGCGCAGGTTTCATGCGCCAAATTTTAGGCGGCTAGTTGTGGTCTCAAGAGTCCAGCAGCGGTTTGAGCGCTGAAACCAGTTGCTGAACGCCCAGCACCACAAACAGAATCGCCGTAATCGCCAGCATGACGTTGCCCTTCCAGGTATTGGCCCAGCCTTTGGGTGCACGTTTGCCGTTCAGCAGGCCCAGCAGCGTCACCGCAAGAAATGGCATGAACAGCGAACCCAGCACGCCGTAAGCCAGAATCAGCCCGATCGGCTTGTTCAGCAAAAACAGCACCATGGGCGGGAAGGTCAGCCACAGCACATAAAAGCGGAAGTACTTGCCCCCTATGCGCGTTGCCGGATCGCCCGAAGGGAGGCCGCGGATATTGCCCCAGAAGTCGGCAAACATGAGCGAGACGCCATTCCACACTCCGATGATGGACGAGAACGACGCAGCCCAGAAACCCACCAGGAAAGCCGTGCCTACAAAACTGCCGTACCGCGCATTCAGCACCGTGCGCAAGTCGAGCAGACCTTCGTCCCCCGCGCTGATGGATACACCCGCCGAGCGCACAACTTCCGCCCCAACGATCAGCATGGCGATCACAAAGACGCCGGTCATGACGTAGGCCACGGTGTTGTCAATGCGCATGACCTTCATCCACTTCGGTGTGTACCAGCCCTTTTCACGCAGCCAGTAGCCATAGGCCGCCAGGGTGATGGTGCCGCCCACACCGCCTGCAAGGGCCAGCGTGTACAGCATGCCGCCTTTCGGAATCATCGGCACCAGACCGCGAAGCATGTCCGGCAGGTTGGGCACCGCGATCACGGCCAGGCCCACGACAGTCACAAACATCAGGCCGACAAGCCCTGCGGTGATCTTCTCAAAGGACTCGTATTTGCCGAACCAGACCATGACAAAACCGGCAACGCCCATCAACACCGCCCAGACCTTGAGACTGACAACGGGAAACAGCGCGGCCAGCGGCAGCGCGGCAGATGACATTGCCGTGGCCCCATAGACAAAACCCCAGATCATGATGTACGGACCAAAGTACCAGGTGGTCCATTTGCCCAGGGAACGCCAGCCTTCAAAAATGGTCTTGCCTGAGGCCAGCGTGTACCGGCCTGCACCTTCAACCAAAATGATCTTCATGATCACACCCACCACCACGGCCCACAACAGGCCATAGCCATACCGTGAACCAGCCACCAGGGTGGCCACCATGTCCGCAGCGCCGACGCCGGTTGCCGCTACTACCAGGCCAGGTCCAATCAGGTTCCATTTCGCCGGCAGGCCCCCGTCATCGTCTACCCGACTGGCATGGTTGAGGGCAGTAGCGGATTCATCCGGGTTGGGGGGCGTGTTCGGTGCAGGGTGCATCTGAAAAATCCTTTATCGGGTTAACTTGTGTTTTGACCGGACGCATGGTGCGCCCTGATTAGGGGGCAGGAAGTGAGCCGAAACAGGGTACGAGGGCTCACGGTTTTATTCGCGCCATACGCGGTATGGATTGAGCGGCGTGCCGCGCCACCACTGGCGTTCAGGCCCCAGCTTGAAGATGGCGAAATGCAGGTGCGGTGCGTCGGGTGATGCATTGCCGGTGCTGCCCACATAGCCAATCACCTGGCCCTTGCGCAGGGCTGCGCCTTCGGCGACGCCGTCGGCATAACGGTCAAGGTGGGCATAGTAGTAGGCGTACTGGCTGGTCGGGTCAAACTGGTAGATGGTGATGCCGCCCGGCTTGCTCAAAAACAGCCTGGCCACCGGGCCGTCTTCAACTGCCAGTACCGGGGTGCCACGCGCAGCCATGATGTCGATGGCCTCGTGTGGCGTGCCCGCTGCACGCGCCTGTGAATAGGTGTCGCCTAGCTGGCTGGCGGCGATTCCCTGAACCGGCAGGGTGAGGGCGCGCGAACGGAGCAGTGCCACGTCATCGTCAGTTGGAGTTACGTAAGCTGACCCAACGTTTTGCACGACATCAACCATCGCCGGAGCGGGCTGCGGTGCCTGCATCACGGGCTGCGCCTGTTGAGGTACTGCGGGCGGCAAGACCTCCGTTGATGTTTTCAGGCCGCTGCCAAACTTCAGGGCGGCGGCGACCACCAGCAGCGCACAGCCTGTCAGCGCCGCGCGTCTGAAAAAAACAGCTGCGGCAGCCATCAGGCCTTGACGTTGACCTTGAACCCGGCCTTCGCCAGGGTGGCCAGGCGCTCGGCATCCCAGTTGGTCATGTGGATGCAGCCATTGGTTTCAGAATGGCCCACGTTGGACGGGTTGGGTGTGCCGTGAATGCCCCAGTGCGGTTTGGTCAGGCCCAGCCAGATGCTCCCGACAGGGTTGTTGGGGCCGGGCGCAATGTCTACCTTCTGCGCGTCTTTGGGCGCGTTTTTCAGCAGCACCGGGTTGTAGGTGAAGCCGGGGTTCTTCACTTCGTTCTTGATGGCCATCATGCCAATTGGAAGCGGATCGTTCTTCTCATTGCCTATGCTGATAGGGAAACCGGCCACCGGGCGCTGGTCGATATCCAGCACATACAGCACGCGCTCTGACTTGTCGATCTGAATCGACGCCGCCCTGACAGGCACGGCGCTGGCCGCCACATTGGGCACGATGATGTTTTTGCCAGCTTCCAGCTTGCCGCCGCCATTGAGCTGCTTGAGATAGCCCATGCTGGTGTGAAATTTCTCGGCCAGGGCTTCTTCAGGTGATTCGTAGACCAGCGCTTTCATCTTGCCGCGTTCATCCATTGCGACAGGGGTTTTCTCGAACGGGCCGGCGAGATCCTTGTCGGTCACGGCGTATGTGGTCAACAGCGGCGCGCCATCGTGGCGCAGGGCTTTCCAGGTCTCTTCAGTGACGGTGCCTGTCACCTTCAGTTCATGCGATGCCTGGTAGGCCTTGACCATGCGTTGCATATTGGCGGCAAAGCGCCCGTCGATCTCGCCGCAGGAGAACCACGACCGGTCGAGCAGGATCTGCGCACGCACCACCGCTGCACCCTGGCTGCCGCTTTTAAGCAAAGGGCTGTCTGTCGCGCTGTTGAAGGTCTCGACATCGAAGGGCTGCTTGCCTGCTGCCTTGGCCTTGGGCTGCGCTGCCCAGGCACTGTTGCCCGTGATGCCGAGGCCTGTGAAGAGCAGGGCTACCGCAAGGGTACGGCGGGACAGTTGGGACGGGACGTATATGAGGTGGTCAGGCATCGACGAGGCTTTCGGAGTTGTCGCGCCAGTCTGAACGTAGACCTGATCAAGGTCTGTCAGCAGCTTGCCCTGTGCCGGGTAGGCCTTGTGCGCCGAACCAGGCGGCCTCTAGGCCATCACGCCGGCGGACTGCAGGAAGGCCTGCAGGGCGACGAAATCCAGCGGTTTCGTCAAGTGGGCGTCAAAGCCGGCAGTGGCGGCCCGTGTCTTGTCTTCATCAGTACCGTAACCCGTCAGGGCCGCGACGGTGATGCGATCACCGCCCGGCATGGCGCGCAGGGCTGCCAGCACCTCATAGCCGTTCATCCCCGGCATGCCGATGTCAAGCACCATGACCTGCGGCAGTTGCTTGCGTACAAGCTCCAGCGCCGACGGGCCGTCATAGGCCACTTTCACCTGGCAATCCATGAGCCGCATGATTTCTGCCAGGCTGTTGGCGGCGTCCCGGTTGTCGTCCACGATCATGATCACGGGGCCGGGTGCCGGCGCCTGGGTTTGGTCATCGCTGTTGCCTGTCACCGCAGCATTGGGCAAAAAGAAGCTGAATGTGGCACCGGACCCGAGTCCGGCGCTGGCAGCTGTCAGCGTGCCGCCGTGCATTTCCACCAGCGAGCGGGCCAGCGTCAGGCCGATCCCCAGACCGCTTTCCCGCGCTGCGGTCTGCGCGTCGCCCTGCGAGAACAATTCAAAGATCTGCGTGAGGGCCTGGGCCGACAGCCCCGTACCGTTGTCGCGTACCGAGGTGTAGAGCTGGCTGCCTTCCTGCCAGACTTTAATTTCAATATGGCCGCCTTCCGGTGTGTATTTGGCAGCGTTGGTGAGCAGGTTTTGCAATACCTGGGCCAGTCGTGTCGCATCACCCTGCACCGACAGCCCGCTGTCGGGCATGTCCACCGTCAGGCGATGGTGTCGCGCATCAATGAGCGGACGAACAGCCTCAATGGAGCGCGCCACCACCTGGGTATAGGAAACCTGCTCTGCCTTGAACCGGATCTTGCCCGTCGTCAGGCGCCCGACATCGAGCAGGTCGTCCACCAGGCGCGTCATGTGCGACAGCTGCCTGTCAATCATGTCCCGGCTGCTACGCACCATCGGGCTGGGTGATGGCTCCAATTGCAGGATGGTGACGGCATTTCGTATGGGGGCCAGCGGGTTGCGCAACTCGTGCGCCAGCATCGCCAGAAATTCACTCATGCGCTTGCTGGAGTTTTCAAGCTCATGCAGGCGGCGCCGCTCGGTCATGTCGCGCGTCACCTTGGCAAAACCGCGCAGGTGTCTCGCTGCGTCATACACCGGGGAGATCACGACGTTGGCCCAGAACACAGAGCCGTCACGCCGTATGCGCCAGCCTTCTTCTTCGGCCCGGCCCTCCGCCAGCGCCGTTTCAAGCTCCCGCCGGGGCAGCCCGGCGGCCAGATCTTCGGGCCTGTAAAACATGCTGAAGTGCCGGCCTATGACCTCCTGCGCGCTGTAACCCTTGATGAGTTGCGCGCCGTTATTCCAGCTTTCAATAATGCCGTCCGGGCTGAGCATGAAGATCGCATAGTCGCGCACACTCTCAACTAGCAGCCTGAAGCGCTGCTCGCTTTCGCGGACGATTTCCTCCTGCATACGGCGCTCGGTCAGGTCGCGCGTGACCTTGCCGTAGCCGGTCAGCGTGCCAGCGTCATCTTTCAATGCTGTGATCACGACATTTGCCCAGAAGCGCGTGCCATCCTTGCGCAGGCGCCAGCCTTCTTCCTCAAAACGCCCATCTCGCGCTGCGCGCCGCAATTCTTCGGTCGGCCACTTTGCTTCAACCGCGTCAGGCGGGTAAAACAGTGAAAAGTGCCGGCCTATGACTTCATCTGCGCGGTATTGCTTCAGGCGCTCTGCACCGGTGTTCCAGGAAACCACATGGCCTTCGGGGTCCAGCATGAAAATGCCGTAGTCCTGGATCGAGTCCACCAGGAGGCGAAACCGGTCGGTAGCGGCATTGTCGGAAGGGAGGTAGGAAACCGATGTCATGCGCGGATGATAGCTACGTGGGGCATTCAGACCAGCATTATTTCACTGCGCCATCAAGCCTTTTCGAGCACTTTCGCAATCACTCGCCAGTGCTGCGGCTCGACCGGCGTGATGGACAGCCGGTTGCCTTTCTTGAGGATGGTCAGGTCTTCAAGCGCGGGGTTGGCGCGCAGCTCGGGCAGGGTGAGGTTGCGTGTTTTCTTCAGCACCTTCACGTCCACCAGTTGCCAGCGCGGATCTTCACGTCTTGATTTGGGGTCGTGGTAGTGCGACTTTTCATCGAACTGCGTCGGGTCAGGGTAGGGTGTTGAGGCCACCTCTGCAATGCCGACGATGCCCGGCTCTGCACAGCTGGAGTGGTAGAACAAAACGCCGTCACCCACCTTCATTCCGTCACGCATGAAGTTGCGCGCCTGGTAGTTGCGCACGCCCACCCAGGGCACCGTGGAGTTTTTGGCTGCCAATGCGTCATCGACCGAGCATTCGGAGGGTTCGGACTTCATCAGCCAGTAGCTTGTCATGGTGTGTTTTGCATGGTTTTTCCGGCTTCGATATCCGAGAGCAACTTTTGAAGTGCGTCGATCTCCGCAGGTTTGAGCAAATGGTGGTCAAACCCTGCTTCGCTGGCGCGGCGGCGATCGTCCTCCTGGCCCCAGCCGGTCAGGGCGACGAGTATGCTGGGGTGGTTTGCAAAACGGCTGCGAATCGCCTGCGCCACTTCATAGCCGTTCATGCCTGGCATGCCAATATCCAGGAGCACGACCGATGGTTTGTAGGCAGTGAAGGTTTGAAGGGCTTCTGCACCGTTGCGAGCCACGCGCACTTCGGCGCCAAGCATGTCAAGAATGACTGCCAGTGTGTCGCCTGCGTCGACGTTGTCGTCAACCACCAGCACGCGGGTTTTGTCCAGGCGCACATCGCCTGTTTTTGTATCGGGCAAATCGCTGTGATGGGTTTTCGCCAGCGGCAGGCAGATGGTGAACTCGGCCCCCTTGCCCTGGCCTTCGCTATGCGCCTCCAGCGTGCCCTGGTGCATCTCGGTCAGGCGGCGGGCCAGCGCCAGGCCTATGCCCAGGCCGCCCTGGTTGCGGGCGCTGTCGCGGTTGCCACGGCTGAACATTTCAAACATGTGTGAAATCGCACCCGGTTCAATGCCAATGCCGCTGTCTTTTACCCTGACGCAGACCTTGTCGCCTTCGCGCTCAACCTTGACGGTGATGGTGCCGCCTGCATCGGTGTAGCTGGCGGCATTGTTCAGCAGGTTGGAGAGCACCTGTGCCAGGCGCACCGGGTCGCCCTCTACCCAAAGCGGATCGGGTGGAATGTCCAGCACCAGCTCGTGCCCGGCCGACTGTATGAGGGGGTTGCTGGTTTCGACTGCGGTTTTCACGACGGCAGCCAGCTCGATATGTTCGGTGCGCAGCGACAGCACGCCCCGGCTGATGCGCGAGACCTCCAGCAGGTCATCGACCAGCCGCACCAGGTGGTTGACCTGGCGTTCCATGATGCCGTGTATCTTCGCCAGCTTGTCGCCCTCGAGCCCGCCGCGACGTAGCAGGGCTATCGAGTTGCGCAGTGGCGCCAGCGGGTTGCGAAGCTCGTGCGACAGCGTGGCCAGAAAATCATCTTTTGCACGGTCAGATGCGGCCAGTCGCGCGGCCTGCTCCTGTATCGACTGCTCTGCTGCCTGGCGGTCCGTGATGTCGCGCGTGGTACCGGCGACCGCAACCACTTCGCCATGCTCGTCAAACACCGGCGCAAAAATGTAGTCATACATGCGCTTGCCGCCAGTGCCCGTGAAGGGAATCTCGCCGCGTATGGGTGCGCGGGTGTTGATGACCGTGTCGAGCTCCCGGTCATGCATGTCGGCGTGCCACTGCTCGTAGCCAAGGTCCATCCACTTTTTGCCACGTACATCGGTCACACCCCAGGTTTTGAGCAGCGCGTCATTGGCGTACAGGGCGCGGTGGTCAGTGTCGAACACGTAGACAAAATCGGGGGTACTGTTGAGCGCAGTTTCATAAATGCGTCTCTGCCGCTCCGATTCCGCCACCAGCGAATCCCGCTCGGCAGTCAGGATTTTCTGGGCCGTCGCATTGCGAAAGTAGACCGACATGCCTTCGGGTGCTGGAAATGTGGTGACGTCATACCAGCGTTGCTGGTCGGCGTAATAGGCCGTGAAGGAAGATTTCTCCCGCCCGATCATGGTGCGCTGGTAATGGGTTTCAAAATCCGTGTCGCGCAACCCGGGGTATTCATCCCATAGGCTTTTGCCGGTCAGGTCGCCTGGCGTTCGTTCGAGAATGCGGTGTGCCTCGCTGTTCACGTAGTCAAAGCGCCACTGGCGATCAAGGGTGTAAAAACCTTCGGTAATGCTTTCAAGAATGGCGATGGCATCGCGCTTGCCTTTAGCGGTGGCCACCTCGTTGGTCTGGATGATGTAGTCCACCCCGCCCTGTGCGTTGAGTACAGGGCTGTTTGTCACCCGCCAATAACTCTCTTCATAAGATGTTTTACCCGGTGCCCGTACGTCATAGCGCTGGGGCGGCATGACGTGCGGCTTGCCGGAGGCAATAACCAGCTTGAAAGAATCGGTGATATTTCTGACGCCGTTGGCATTCGGGTCATCGGGGTTGTCGGGAAAGACATCAAACAGCTTGCGTCCGAACATGCTGGCGTCCGTGAATGTCGCCTTCATGTATTCCCGGCTCGCACCAACAATGGTGAAGTCCGCATCGGGCTTCACGATCAGGAAGAGGCCAGGCAGGTTGTCGAAGAGGCGCTGGATGTCGATGTGTGGCACGGTAGGCGTTAAATCAGGGTGCTGGGAATGGCATCAGGTGACCGCGTTTGACTTTTTTGATTCTATATATGGGTGACCGGCAAGGTACATTTTGAGGCCGCCGTTGTTTGCGTTTCCGAAGGTTTGGGGGCAATGTCCTACACGGTGCAATCTACGCAGCTGAAGCGGCACCGCGTAGCCTGACTGTCTAGTGGGCTGTGCTGAATGAGGTACCGCCGGGGCGGCCATGCAGTGACAGGCTGGATGTCACGACAGGGCTTTGTGCGAGCAACTGGCCGCGCTTGTAGACCTTGAGCCGATTTGCGCGCAGACGTATCGCGTCAACGGCATCACGCGCCTGCAAGAGCGCAAAGCTGGCGTCGCAACCGGGCTCCAACCCGTAGCCCTTGAGGTGCATGAGCTTTGCCGCGTTTGTCGTCACCGCGTCAAAACAGGCGCGAATACCTTTCTGGCTGGTCATTTGGGCCACGTGCAGGCCCATGTGGGCGACCTCGAGCATGTCGCCTGAGCCCATGCCGTACCAGGGGTCCATCACGCAGTCGTGACCGAAGGCGACGTTGACGCCTGCGGCCATCAGTTCGGGCACGCGGGTCATGCCGCGGCGTTTGGGGTAGCTGTCGTGGCGCCCCTGCAGGGTGATGTTGATGAGGGGGTTGGCAATGACGCTGACGCCGCTTTCGGCAATCAGGGGCAGCAGCTTGGACACGTAGTAGTTGTCCATCGAGTGCATGGACGTGCAGTGCGACCCCGTGACGCGGCCTTGCAGGCCAAGTCGCTCAGCTTCAAACGCCAGGGTTTCGATGTGGCGCGAGAGCGGGTCGTCTGATTCATCGCAGTGCATGTCTACCAGCTTGCCGCGCTCTGCAGCCAGTTCACACAGCAGTCTGACGCTGGCGGCTCCGTCGGCCATGGTGCGTTCGAAATGTGGAATGCCTCCGACGATATCGACACCCCTGTCCAGCGCGCGTTTGAGGTTGTCAACGCCGCCATTGGTCCGCAGTACGCCATCCTGCGGAAAGGCCACCAGTTGCAGGTCAATGTAGGGCGCAACGCGCTTTTTGACTTCGAGCAATGCATCAACGGCGAGCAGGCTGGGGTCACTGGTGTCCACGTGCGTGCGAATTGCCAGCAGCCCTTTGGCAACGGCCCAGTCGCAGTAGGTGAGGGCGCGTTCAATGATGGCGTCGGCCTTGAGCGTGGGTTTGAGCTCGCCCCAGACGGCAATGCCTTCAAGCAGTGTGCCGCTTTCATTGACGCGCGGCAGGCCGTAGCTGAGCGTGGCGTCCATGTGAAAGTGCGGGTCTACAAAGTGCGGGCTGAGCAGGTAGCCCTGCGCATCAACTGTTTCCTGCGCAGGGGCGGTGAGCCCGGCGGTGACCTCAGCGATACGACCATTCTGTACGGCGACCGAAATGCCTGTGCGGCCGTCTGGCAGGGAAGCGTTGGTGATGAGGAGATCAAGCATGTGGTTGTTGCCTCATGGCTTTTTATTGTTTCCAGGCCGCCAGGAAGGCCAGCAGCACTCGCGCGGAATTGTCGGCCGCAAGGCTGAAGAAGGTGCCCATTTCATTGGCGCCGTCACCACCGCCTGCCAGGTCGCTGAGCGAGCGGAAGGCTATGTAGGGTACGCCATTGCTGTAGGCGACCATGCCGACCGCCGCGGTTTCCATGTCAAGCACATTTGCCTGGAAGGTCTTGAAGGCGTATTCGCGGAAGGCGGCGTTGTCGACAAAGGCCTGGCCTGAAACGCCGTTGCCGCCGACCAGCAGTTCGGGCTTGCGCGTGAGGCACTGGCTGCCCTTGCAACTGATGAGCTCGACGTTGCGCAGGCTGCGGGCGACTTCAAGCATCTTCGGGTCGGCCTCAAACCAGAACTTGCGCGCCAGTTTTGGGTTGGCGGCGGTACGCGTTTCGACGGTGCGCGGCTGCATCATGCCGAAAGCCGGAAACATCGGTGCCTCCATATGTGGTGGCGGTGTAAATCTGCCCGGCGAGGTTTCGCGCGACATGGCGATTTCAAGGTATTGGCCCCACTGCGCAGGCACGGAAACATCGCCTATATGCAGGCCGGGGTTGACGCCGCCTGCAATGCCGCTGAACACGATGCCGCTGATGTTGAAACGGTCGAGCACCAACTGCGTGTTCATGGTGGCGTTGGTCATGCTGATGCCCGACAGGAACAACACGACGGGCTGGCCCTGAAGCACGCCTGTCGTAAAGCCGACGCCATTGAGCTGATGGCTGACCGGGTTTTGTACCTTGTCCAGAAGCAAGGTCAATTCAGGCTCGAAGGCCGACATGACGGCCAGGCGTGGGGTGTTGTCGAGCCGTGCACCAGTGGAGATGCCGGCGCAGGCGGTGACAACGAGTGCCGTGAGGCAGAGGCATGCAAGCCGCAGCAGGCGAATCACCCGGGAGATGGTAAGAAAGGTGGGCTGGCCCATGCCGATTACTTTGTACCGAAAATACGGTCGCCTGCATCACCCAGGCCGGGCAGGATGTAGCCGTGGCTGTTGAGCTGTCGGTCTATGGCTGCGGTGTAGATGTGCACGTCCGGGTGGGCTTTCTGCATGGCAGCTATGCCTTCAGGGCAGGTCAGCAGGCAGACGAATTTGATGGATTTGGGGTTCAACTCCTTGAGCCGTTCAACCGCCGCGATGGCGGAGTTGCCGGTAGCCAGCATGGGGTCAACGATGACCACATCGCGGGCTTCCATGTCGTGCGGCATCTTGAAGTAGTACTCGACAGCCGTCAGCGTTTTGGGGTCGCGGTACAAACCAACGTGACCGACGCGCGCGCCCGGTACGACGCTGAGCATGCCTTCAAGAATGCCGTTGCCGGCGCGAAGGATGGAGACAAACACCAGCTTCTTGCCATCTATGACCCTGGAGGTCGTGGTTTCAAGCGGGGTTTCGATTTCGATGTCCTGCATGGGCATGTCGCGCGTGACCTCGTAGGCCATCAGCATGCTGACTTCATTGAGCAACGTGCGAAAGGTGTTGGTCGAGGCGTCCTTGCGGCGCATCAGGGTGAGTTTGTGCTGGACCAGCGGGTGGCTTACGAGGTGGACTTTGTCGTTGTAGGTGGTCATGGGTACTTCTTAAAAAACGGTGCCGTCGCTGATGATATTGAGCGGTGGCTGGCCGCCACGCAACTGCTGTGCCAAAACCCGGCCTGCTGCCCAGGTGCCGCCTTCCAGTACGCAGGCGAGCGGCATTTGTTCTGCGGTCAATTCAAGCTGTTCGCGCACCAAAGGGGCCAGTTCGTCGAGCAGTGCCACGGTCAGCGCCCGCCATTCAACAATCAGTTCATCGCCAGCAGCATGCAGGCGCTGTGCGTGCGTGGGGTCCTTCAGGCGCAGAACCCCTGCGTCCAGGAAAAGCCCACCATTGCGGTATTCAGGCAGGCCGGTGAGGGCGTCCAGGCCCTGCACTTCGATGCCAGCCCATTCAAAGGGTTCGAGAAGGGAGTAGGTCAGCCACTGCGACAGCTTGTGAAAGGGCATCCAGCCGTCGCTGAGGCCTGGCGCATCACTGCGGGCGGCCTTGAGCGGCCAGCAATCACCGAGTGCAATGCCTTCAATGGCGTTCTGCGCAGGCCAGATGGGCGACAGGCCTGTGAGCAGGACAGACAACACATCGTGGGCCTGGACAGCCTTGCCATGGTTTGAAAGCAGGTCGAACAAATGACCCGGCCGTCCTGGCTGGCCGAACAGTTCAGGCTGGTTTTGCAGCGCCTCACCAAGGCGACAGAGCAGCGCCGCACGACCCTCAAGGCCTATCAGGGGGTTGACCCCTGTGACCTGAAACGCCTGTGCCAATTTGCCGGCGGTGACGGCCTGCAAGCCTTGGGCGTCAGCCTGTAACGGACGACCTGAATCGCTGGAAAACAGGCCAGCCATGAAGGCGTGAAAGCTGGCGACACCCAAGCCTTCGGAGCGGGTGTATTCAGCACCGGGGTTTTGTTCCTTGTAACGCCAGTCGGCACCGGCACCTGCATCGAGCAGGACGCTGACCAGCGCCAGATCTATACGGGCGCGGGCTTTGTCTGCGGTGGATACGCCAGCCAGTGCGACATCAAGCTGGCCGCCGCGATCCACACCGCCAGCCTCAAAGTGCCGCCAGCGGCTGTGATACGGAATCTTGAGGTCGGGGTAACGGGCTTGCGTAAGTTCTGCAACGAGCGTGGCGGCTGTGACCAATGCTCCGTCGTTGACGGTAAAAAAGGCTGATTCATTGCGCCGTGCGCGCGCAAGCAGAGCGCTTGCACGCTTGCGTATGGTTTGGGTCGAGCGAAGCTCGGCTACAGCGCTGGCAAGGTCAGACATCCAGTCCCCGGCCTTTGGCTTTTTTGAGCTCTTCGGTCGTGGGAACGGCCCCGGGCGTGAAATAGCCCGCAGCCATCTTGGCATCCATTTCGACCTGCGCATCGGCAGGGATCATGTGCTCGGGGATGTTCACACGTTCAACCACTTCAATGCCGGCGCGGGTGATGGCGTCGTACTTCATGTTGCTCATGGACACCAGACGGTGGATCTTGCGTATGCCCAGCCAGTTGAGAACGTCGGGCATCAGCTCCTGGAAACGCATGTCCTGCACGCCGGCCACACACTCGGTGCGATTGAAATACTGGTCCGCAGTGTCGCCACCAACCTGGCGCTTGCGGGCGTTGTATACCAGGAACTTGGTGACTTCGCCAAGCGCACGGCCTTCTTTGCGGAAATAGGAAACCAGGCCCACGCCGCCGCGCTGTGCGCCCTGAATGCATTCCTCAATCGCGTGTGTGAGGTAGGGGCGGCATGTGCAGATGTCCGAGCCAAAAACATCGGAACCGTTGCATTCGTCGTGTACGCGTGCAGTGAGTTCGATCTCGGGATTGGCCAGATCGCGTGGCTTGCCGAAGATATAGGCCGTGAGACCGCCAATCGGGGGCAGGAAGACTTCAAGATCGCTGCGGGTCACCAACTCGGGGTACATGCCACCGGTTTCTTCAAACAGCACGCGGCGCAGTTCTGCCTCGGTGCAGTTGAATCGCCTGGCAACTTCGGGCAGGTACCAGACGGGTTCGACCGCCACCTTGGTGACCATCGCGGCACCGCCAGCAGTCAGGTATTTGCCGTCAGCCTTGAGCCTGCCTGACTGCAGGGCCTCAATCACCTCGGGCAGGATGACGTGGGCCTGGGTGACGGCGATGGTGGGCCGAATGTCGTAACCGGCCGCGAGCTCATTGGCAAAAACGTCTGCCACAGAAGCACCCCACGGGTCCATGGCGACGATGCGGCCCGGTTCACTCCATTGGGGGTAGGGGCCGATCAGGTCGGTGGGAGAGGTGTTGGTGAGGTCGGCCTTGTGTTGTGGCGAGAGGGCGCCAGCTGCAACTGCCAGAGCGCGGTAACATGCTGTACGAGCCGCTGTGTGTGCCGATGACGTTGCGGTGGCTGCGTTTGGTGGTGGTGCCGACGACCGGACCGCGTTCGGTGGCTGTGGCTGCGGCCCAGTGAATCGGGATGGCGCCGTGGCCGCCGGCATGCGACGTCAGCCGGATGTGGCTTGGCGCAGGAGGACTGGTAGGGGATGCAGCGCTTTTTACAGGTTCGCTGGATGGGGCGGCAACTTCGGCAGGCATTGCAGATCCTTCAAAAAATCCAATGTAGCGATGAGGCTTGTGCTTGACAAGTCCGTTTGATTTTCAAGGTCGTTAAATCGCCACAGCAAGTGGTGAAGCCCAGCTGCCGCACTGAGGATGTTCAGCGCTTCTTGCTACCGAAGATGCCACCCAGAACACCACGGATGATCTCGCGGCCTACGGTTGAACCCATCGTCCGCACGGCTGACTTGGCCATGCTTTGCGCCAGGCCGTCGTACTTTGCGCCGCGTGGGCCGGTGTGGCCAAAAAGGACATCGTTTCAAGCCACCCAGGATGCCGCCCGATTCACATTTGACCTGCCGCGCCGCCATTGGGCGCGGAGCCCGCTGCGGTGGCGCTTGCTGCCGCCCGGCCCTGGAGTTTTTCATAGGCAGATTCGCGGTCTACGGCTTTCTCGTAAACGCCGGCGACCAGCGAGTTTTGAAGCAGCGTCTGGCGTTGCTGGGCGGTGATGGGGCCAATCTGGCTGCCGGGGGAAGCACGTAGACACGCTCGGTCACGGTTGGGCGGCCCTTTGCGTCCAGCAAGCTGATCAGCGCTTCACCAACTGCGAGTTCCGTGATGGCCGTTTCGATATCCAGCCCCGGTTTTTGCCGCATGGTCTGCGCCGTGGCTTTAACTGCCTTCTGGTCACGCGGTGTAAAGGCGCGCAGGGCGTGCTGTACACGGTTGCCGAGCTGGGCCAGTACTGAATCGGGGATATCAAGAGGGTTCTGGGTGACGAAATACACGCCTACGCCTTTGGAGCGCACCAGGCGCACGACCAGTTCGATACGTTCAACCAGCACCTTGGGCGCTTCGTTGAACAGCAGATGCGCTTCATCGAAAAAGAAGACGAGTTTCGGCTTTTCGGGGTCGCCGATTTCAGGCAACTGCTCAAACAGCTCCGACAGCATCCACAACAGGAAGGTGGCGTACAGCCGCGGTGAATTCATCAGCTTGTCAGCCGTCAGGATGTTGATGACCCCCTTGCTCCCCACCGTCTGCATGAAGTCGCTGATATTGAGCATGGGCTCACCGAAAAATTTGTCGGCACCCTGGGTCTCAACCTGCATCAGGCCGCGCTGTATCGCGCCTACGCTGGCGGCGCTGACGTTGCCATATTTGGTGGTGAACTCGCTGGCGTTATCACCGACGTACTGCAGCATGGCGCGCAGGTCTTTGAGGTCTAGCAGCAGCATACCGTTGTCATCGGCAATTTTGAACACCAGGTTCAGTACACCGGCCTGGGTGTCGTTGAGGTCCAGCATGCGGCCCAGCAGCAGGGGGCCCATGTCGGAAATGGTGGCGCGCACGGGGTGACCCTGCTCACCAAATACGTCCCAAAGCGTGGCAGGGCAGGCGAGCGATTCAGGGGTCTCAATGCCGCGCTCCTTGAGGATGCCGGCCATCTTGTCGCCAATGGTGCCTGCCTGGCTGATGCCGGTCAGGTCACCCTTGACGTCTGCCATGAAGACCGGAACGCCGATTTTCGAAAAGTTTTCGGCCAATGTCTGCAGGGTGACGGTCTTGCCTGTGCCGGTGGCGCCGGTGATCAGGCCGTGGCGGTTGGCGAGGCCCGGCAGCAGCTCGCAGGTGGTGGACGCGTTTTTGGCAATCAGGAGTGGATCAGTCATACGTGGAACCTTTTTGTTCATGAAACGCAAGTTGTACTTTTTCCAGAACTGGCCGTGCCTGTTTATGCCCGAAAGGCCAGCATCTGGCGCGCAAAAGTAAAATGCTGGAAGTAGATTAAATCAATTCAGAAGGATTTCCGTGGCAGGTCACAGCAAATGGGCGAATATTCAGCACCGCAAGGGCAGGCAGGATGAAAAACGCCAGCGCATCTGGACCCGCGTGATGCGCGAAATCATGGTGGCGGCACGCATGGGCGGCGGCGACCTTGGCACCAACCCGCGCCTGCGGCTGGCCGTGGAGAAGGCCAAGGCGGCCAACATGCCCAATGAAAACGTCAAATACGGTATTGCCAAGGCTACAGGCAACCTCGAAGGCGTTCAGTATGAGGAAGTGCGCTACGAGGGTTATGGTATCGGCGGGGCGGCCATCATCGTGGACTGCATGACGGACAACAAGGTGCGTACGGTTGCAGAGGTACGCCACGCCTTTTCAAAACATGGCGGAAATATGGGCACCGAAGGGTCGGTAGCCTTCCAGTTCAAACATGTGGGCCAGTTTATTTTTGCGCCCGGCACAAATGAGGACAAGGTCATGGAGGTGGCGCTGGAATCCGGTGCCGATGACGTCATCACTCACGAAGACGGGGCCATTGAGGTGCTGACGCCTTACACAGACTTTGAAACCGTCAAAAACGCCCTTGAGGCGGCTGGCCTGAAGCCCGAGTTGGCCGAAGTCACGATGCGTGCGGATAACACGATTGAAATGTCCGGGCAGGAAGCCGCGAAAATGCAGCGTCTGCTGGACGTGCTGGAAGACCTTGACGATACGCAGGACGTGTTCCATAACGCGGACCTGTCTGAATAACACTTAAAACCGAGAGAACAGCATGAAAGTATTGGTAGTGGGTGGCGGTGGCCGTGAGCACGCCCTGGCCTGGAAGCTGGCGCAGTCGCCCAAGTTGCAGGCTGTGTATGTGGCACCCGGCAACGGCGGTACGGCGCTGGATTCGCGGCTTGAGAACATTGCCATCACCGATGTCAAAGCGCTGCGCGAATGGGCGCTTGAGCAAAAGATCGCACTGACCGTGGTGGGTCCGGAACAACCGCTGGCAGCGGGCATTGTGGATGACTTTCGAGCCCATGGCCTGCGTGTATTTGGACCTACCAAAGCAGCGGCGCAGCTTGAAAGTTCCAAGGCGTTTTCCAAGGCGTTCATGAAACGCCACGGCATTCCTACGGCTGAATACGAAACCTTTAGCGATGCGGTGGCGGCGCATGCCTATGTCGATGAGAAGGGCGCGCCCATTGTGGTGAAGGCCGATGGACTGGCTGCCGGCAAGGGCGTGGTCGTGGCCATGACGAAGCACGAAGCGCACGAGGCCATCGAGTTCATGCTGGCACCTGATCCTGACTTCAACCCGCTGGGTGTGACGCACAATGCCGGCGGAGCCCGGGTGGTAATTGAAGAGTTTCTGGAAGGTGAGGAAGCCAGTTTTATCGTCATGTGCGATGGCAAAAATGTCGCCACCATGGCCACCAGTCAGGATCACAAACGATTGCTGGATGCAGACAATGGGCCGAATACTGGTGGCATGGGTGCCTATTCGCCAGCCCCTGTAGTCACACCTGATGTCCATGCCCGCGCCATGCGGGAAATTATTCTGCCCACCATCAAGGGCATGGAGAAAGACGGGATTCCTTTCACCGGCTTTCTGTATGCAGGCCTGATGATCGACTCTGCCGGCAAACCAAAGACGCTCGAATTCAACTGCCGCATGGGAGACCCGGAAACCCAGCCCATCATGATGCGTCTCAAGACCGATCTTTATGAAGTGATGATGGCTGCGACCTCGGGTACGCTGGATCAGGTTGACCTTGAATGGGACCGTCGGCCGGCTCTGGGTGTTGTGATGGCTGCGCATGGTTACCCTCTGCAGCCGCGAAAAGGTGATGTCATCACCGGCCTGCCGGCTGCGACCGAGGACTCTATGGTCTTTCATGCCGGCACCAGCCGCAAGGGCAAGGATACGATCACCGCCGGTGGACGCGTGTTGTGTGTGACTGCCCTGGGCAGCACTGTAAAGGCAGCCCAGCAGCGTGCCTACGAAGTGGCAGAGGGTATCAAATTCGATGGTGCGCAGTACCGCAAGGACATTGGGTACAGGGCCATCAAGTCCTGATGGCTGCACCTGATATTTCTGGCGTCCGGGCTTTTCTGCTCGGGTTGCAGACGCGTATCACCGACGCCATCGTGGCAATTGACGGTCAGTCGTTCCTGACCGATCACTGGCAAAAGGAACCGGGCGAACCCCTGCAGGGTAACGGAATCACCAAAATACTTGAGGGTGGCACTGTATTCGAGCGAGCTGGCTGCGGGTTCTCTCATGTGCGGGGGCCAAAACTGCCGCCTTCCGCCACGCAACATAGGCCTGAACTTGCTGGCGCACCTTTTGAGGCGATGGGCGTCTCGCTGGTATTTCACCCGCGTAACCCTTATGCGCCGACGGTACACATGAATGTCCGCATGATTGCCGCGACACCTCCAGGTGGTGGT
Source organism: Polaromonas sp. (assembly GCA_965228025.1). Lineage (GTDB taxonomy): Bacteria > Pseudomonadota > Gammaproteobacteria > Burkholderiales > Burkholderiaceae_C > Polaromonas. The sequence continues at coordinate 92,083 of CBDDGX010000025.1, forward strand.
GAGCCGGTGTGCTGGTTTGGCGGCGGCATGGACCTCACGCCTTATTACGGCTTTGATGAGGATGCCATCCATTTCCACAAAACCTGTCGCGAGGCGCTGCAGCCGTTCGGGGAAGACAAATACCCGCGCTTCAAGAAGTGGTGTGATGAGTATTTCTATCTAAAGCATCGCGATGAGCAACGCGGTGTAGGCGGCATCTTTTTTGATGACTTTCATGAGCTGGGTGCCGAACGCAGTTTTGGCATGATGCAGACAGTCGCGGATGCATTTTTGAAGGCCTACCTGCCCATCGTCGAGATGCGCATGGACACCCCATATGGTGAGCGCGAAAGGGCCTTCCAGCTCTACAGGCGCGGGCGCTACGTGGAGTTCAACCTGGTGTGGGACCGGGGCACCCATTTCGGCCTGCAGTCAGGTGGCCGTACTGAGTCCATCCTGATGTCCATGCCGCCGCTGGCAAGTTGGGCTTATCAGGCCAAAGTAGAGCCGGGTACGCCGGAAGAGCGGCTGTACAGGGAGTTTCTCGTTCGCAGGGATTGGGCTTGAGCATCTCGGCAAATGCTGCATGGAAAAAACGCATAGGCGTTTTCGGTGGGGCGTTTGATCCCCCGCACAACGCGCACCTGGAACTGGCAAAGGTGGCCCTTGCGCAACTGGAGCTCGACGAGTTGCGTGTGGTGCCTACCGGCCACGCCTGGCACAAGGCCAGGACGCTCAGCAGCGCCGAGCACAGGCTGGCCATGACCCGGCTGGCTTTTGGTGACATGCCCGGGGTGGTCGTCGATGACCGCGAGATGCAGCGGGCAGGCCCAACTTTCACGATAGACACCCTGGAGATGCTGCAATCAGAGAGTTCTGGCGCGCAGATCTACCTGATCATGGGTGCCGACCAGTTCGCGGCTTTCCAGCAATGGCACAGATGGCAGGCAATTTTGGGCCTTGCTATAATTTGCATAGCTGGCCGTGCAACATCCACGGTTACGCAAGCCCAAATTGAGGCTTATGGCACGCTAAAAAGCCGCTTTTTGCAACTTTCGTTGCCTCCCATGACAGTCAGCGCAACCCAGATACGTCAGTTGCTGGCCTCCAGCGCGGGCAAGAGCCCCGATATTGACGAACTGGTTCCCGAGGCGGTTGCGCGTTATATTTCATCAAACCGCGTTTATGGTAGCCCCTGAACCACCTTACTGAACAAAGCACTGAATGACCTCTACACCTGTCAAATCCACTGTCGCAGCCGAGAAAAAAGACGTCCAGAAACTGCAGCGGGCCATTGTTGACGGGCTGGAAGATGTCAAGGCGCAAGACATCCAGGTGTTTGATACCGAGCACATTACGTCGCTTTTTGAGCGCGTGATCATCGCGTCGGGCACTTCCAATCGTCAGACCAAGGCTCTCGCCGCCAGCGTGCGTGATGCCGTTCGTGATGCGGGTTTTCAGAAACCACGCATTGAGGGTGAAGATAATGGTGAATGGATCATCGTGGACTGCGGGGCGGTCGTCGCCCATATCATGCAGCCGACCATTCGTCAGTACTACCACCTCGAGGAGTTGTGGGGCGACAAACCCCTCAAGCAAAAACTCGGAGCACCGGCACCTTTGCCCAAGGCTTCAAAACCTGAGCCCAAGGCTGAGGTAAAGCCGGCGGTAAAAACTGGGGCGAAACCAAAAGCAGGTGCAAAAACCTCAGCCAAAAGCAGCGTCAAGCCAGCCGTCAAGGCCGTGAAAGACCATGAACCAGGTTATATAGGCAAAGTGGGCAAGACCAGCGACTGGACTGCCAAGCGCAATTTTGCGGAGCCTGTAGCAGAGCCCATAGCCCGTCCCGCGCGCAAAACTGCAGCGAAACCAGCAGCCAAAACATCTCTGGTCAAGGTACCTCCAGCCAAAAATGTTGCAGCGAAAAAGACCGCAACCAAACCTGCAGCCAAAAAACCTGCAGCCAAAAAAGCCGCACCTCGCAGCAGATGAGGCTGAGCATTGTTGCCGTAGGACAGAAAGTGCCCGATTGGGCACAGACGGCTTACGATGACTACGCCAAGCGCTTTCCGCCTGAAATCAAGGTTGAACTCAAGGCGGTGAAGACCGAGCCACGCGCTTCAAAAACCCTTGAAACTTTGCTGGCTGCGGAGAAACTGAGAATAGAGGGCGCCATAGCACGGGGGACGCACGTGGTGGCGCTTGACGAACGCGGGACTGCTGTCACAACGGTAGCCTTGGCTGACCGCCTGAAAGCCTGGCAACTGTCGGGTGATGATGTCGCCATCGTGATTGGCGGGCCTGACGGCCTGGACCCGTCGTTTAAAAAGGCTGCGCATGAGCGCCTGCGTCTGTCCGACCTCACATTGCCTCATGCGATGGTCCGCGTTCTGCTGATTGAACAGCTCTACCGCGCCTGGAGTATCACCATCAATCATCCCTATCACCGCGAATAATCGTGTCGCCACGCCTGTTCTTTCTCGTACAGCATTGCCTGACAAGCACCGGTCGTCCCCATGAGTGATTTCATTTATCTTGCCTCGCAGAGTCCTCGGCGCCGTCAGTTGCTCGAGCAACTTGGGGTGAAGTATGAGTTGCTTCTGGCAGACGAGGCTGAGGACGCAGAGGCCCTCGAAGCCGTGCTGAAGAATGAAGCGCCTGCAGCCTACGTTAAAAGGGTAACCGCCCTGAAACTTGAAGCGGCAATAGCGAGGATGAAACGGCGCAAGCTTGAGTCGGCGCCTGTACTTTGTTCAGACACCACGGTAGCTTTGGGGCGTGTCATATACGGCAAGCCGGAAAATGCCGGAGACGCCGTTCGTATGCTGACGGAACTGGGTGGCACTACGCACAGGGTATTGACGGCGGTTGCGGTACAGGCAGGGAAACGCCGTTTTGAAGCACTCAGTACCTCCCGTGTCAGTTTTGAGGCCATGTCTAAAACGCAAATCCGCGATTACGTCGCCACCGGCGAACCCCTGGGCAAAGCTGGTGCATACGCGGTGCAGGGCAGGGCGGCAGTGCACATCACCGAAATAAAAGGCAGCTACAGCGGCATCATGGGCCTCCCCTTGTGGGAAACGGCTCGGGTGCTGCGCGGTGCCGGCGTCAAGGTCTGACAGAATCTGGCCAACAAAACATGCAACAAGACATCCTTATCAACTGGTCTCCCCAGGAAACGCGCGTCGCTGTGGTTGAACATGGCTCTCTTCAGGAGCTCCAGGTCGAGCGCACGCTGGAACGCGGGCTGGTTGGAAATGTTTATCTTGGCAAGGTGGCGCGCGTTTTGCCTGGCATGCAGTCGGCCTTCATCGATATAGGCCTGGACAAGGCTGCCTTTCTGCATGTAGCTGACCTGATGAGCAGTATCAACAGCCGTCATGCAGATACGGATGCAGTGTCAGCGGGGGGCGGCACGGTTGCAATGGCCCTCCCTATAGAAAAGCAGCTGTTTGAAGGTCAGGCCGTCATGGTGCAGGTGCTTAAGGATCCCATCGGGACCAAAGGTGCAAGATTGACGGCCCAGGTCAGTATTGCGGGGCGGCTGCTGGTCTTTCTGCCGCAGGACAACCACATTGGTGTTTCTCAGAAAATACCCGCCAGGCAGCGGGAAGACCTGCGCCAGCGTCTTCAGCTTCTGAGTGGGGAATCCGGTGGAGGGTTCATCCTGAGAACCAATGCGGAAGATGCTACCGATACCGAGCTGTCGGAGGACATCGCGTATCTGCGCAAGACCTGGGCCCGTATCAAGGATGCGTCTGTACGTGTCAAGCCGGCATCTGTTCTTCACCAGGACCTTAATCTGCTGCAGCGGGTTTTGAGGGATGTTGCGGGAGAACAAACGCTGACCATACGCATCGATTCACGTGAACAATTTGAGAAACTCAAGGCGTTTGCAGCGGAGTTCATGCCGGCGACAGTTCAAAAACTCCAGCTTTATGGTGGCGAGCGGCCCATCTTTGATCTGTTCAACATTGACGAAGACATTGCCAGGGCGTTGGGTCGCAGGGTAGACCTGAAGTCAGGTGGTTATCTCATCATTGACCAGACCGAGGCGCTGACAACTGTTGATGTAAACACCGGCGGCTTTGTTGGTGCGCGCAATTTTGACGAAACGGTCTTCAAGACCAATCTGGAGGCATCCCAGGCGATTGCGCGCCAGCTGCGTCTCCGGAATCTTGGCGGCATTGTGATCGTCGACTTTATCGATATGCTCAAGGAAAATCATAGGGAGGCCGTGCTCGCTGAATTTCAGAAACAGCTGGCGAGGGATCGCATAAAGACAACAGTCAACGGCTTTTCTGCATTGGGTTTGCTGGAGATGACCCGTAAACGGACGCGGGAATCCCTTGCGCACCAGCTGTGTGAGCCGTGCGCTGCCTGCATGGGAAAGGGTGTGGTCAAGACCGTACGGAGCGTGACCTACGACATCCTGAGGGAAATATTGAGGGAGGCCAGGCAATTCAATCCGCGCGAATTTCGCATAGTGGCCTCGCCAAAAGTGATAGAACTCTTCCTTGATGAAGAAAGCCAGCATCTTGCAGGCTTGAGCGAATTTATCGGCAAGCCGATCTCACTGCAGGCTGAAGCTGCCATGCCACAGGAGCAATACGATATCGTCCTGCTTTGAATTGCCCATTGTGTAGCGGTCATGCCCATCCTTACCCGAAACCCTCATCCCATTCCGATACTGGTATATCACCAGATAGAAACCGCGCCGCCCAAAGGACGGCCGTTTCGCAGCCTGTATGTCTCGCCCCCCGCATTTGCGAGGCAGATGTACCTGTTGAAGCTGCTCGGTTACCGGGGTTTGTCCATGAGCGATTTGCAGCCCTACCTTGCCGGGGAGCGAAGAGGCAAAGTCGTGGGCATTACTTTTGACGATGGCTACGTCAACAATCTTGTGAATGCTTTGCCCGTGCTTCAGCGTCACGGATTTTCGTCGACCTGCTACGCGGTAAGCGGGCTGGCAGGTCAGACCAACAAGTGGGATGAACACCTGGGCATAGCCCAGACACCCCTGATGGACGAAAGGCAGATGCGGCAATGGGTAGCTGGCGGGCAGGAAATGGGCTCCCACACGCGAAGCCACCTCAATCTGGGGGAGTCTGCCGATAAAACGAGCGAAACTGAAATTGCCTTGGGTAAAAGCGATCTCGAATTAATGCTGGGCGGACCGATTCGGCATTTTTGCTATCCCTACGGGCGGTATGAGCCGAAACATGTGGGCATGGCGAGGCAACTGGGCTTCGCCACGGCAACAACGACCCAGCGGAGCCGGTGTGTTGCAGGTGACGATGTCCTGGAGATTCCCCGCGTACCGGTATTGCGTTCAACCAGTCTGCCCATGTTCTGGATCAAGATTGCCACAGGCTATGAGGACAGGCGCAGGAGATGAGTTCTGTCTGCAGGCGCTTGCGCATTGCGGTGCTCAACCGCACCTTCTCACCCGTTGCGGGTGGTGCCGAGCGATATTCCATTGCACTTGTCGAGAAGCTTGCCGCAAAACATGAGATACATGTTTTTGCCCAGTCGATTGACCACCGCTGGCCGGGAGTCACTTATCACCATATCAGCATGCCCTTGCGCAGGCCACGGTGGGTAAACCAGCTCTGGTTTGCCACCCTTACATGGTGGGCAACCCGCAAAGGGTTCGATGTTGTGCATTCCCACGAAAACACATGGCATGGACAGGTGCAGACAGTGCATGTACTGCCGATAAAACATAACCTGTTTAATGGACTGGAAGGTTGGGGACGCTTCGTGCGCATCCTGAAGGTGCTGTCGAGTCCGCGTTTGCTGGTGTACCTTTTGCTCGAGCGTGCGCGTTACGCAAGACACCATGATCGGGTCGTGGTGGTTATTTCAGAAACCCTGCGCGAAATTTTTTCAGCGAGCTACCCTGATGCAGTGGAGATGACTTCTGTCGTTACGCCGGGAATCGATTTGCCGGTCTACCCGACCGGCGCTTCTGCCCAAATCGCTGCGCGCATTGAACTGGGCTTGCCAGAAGGCAAAACCTGCCTTCTGTTCGTAGGTAACGATTTGCGCAAGAAAGGACTGGATGCCTTGCTGTCGGCCATGCAGCGTATGCCGGAAGACGTGGTTCTCGCGGTCGTTGGGGATTCGCCGCAGCGGCCACAGTTTGTACAGCTGGCCGCACAAATGGGTCTGGCGTCGCGGGTTTTTTTCCTGGGGGCGTTGAAAGATGTCTCTCCTGCATATCGTGCTGCAGATATGCTCGTGCATCCGACGCTGGAAGACACTTTTGCCATGGTTGTGCTTGAGGCCATGGCTCATGGGCTCCCCGTTGTCGTGAGCAGCGCAAAGTATTGCGGAATTGCCGGGTTCCTGAGTTCCGGTGTTAACGCCCGGATTCTTGAAGATCCTCGTGATGCCGCTTCACTGGCGGCTTCGTTGCTCAACGTATTGAACGACAAATCACTGCGAAACACGATGGGCCATGCGGGCCGCGCTTTTGCCAGTGAATTTGGCTGGGACGATATTGCCGCAAGGCAGGAGCAAATCTATAAAGCCGTAGCTCAGGTAGCCGTGCGCTGATAGCCCGCCGTCAAGCGCCCTGGAAACCCAGCCGGTAGAGGTGCGCGTAGGCGCCATTGCGCAGCATCAGTTCCGTGTGCGTTCCTGATTCGACAATACTGCCCGCATTCATCATGATGATGCGGTCTGCATGCTGGATGGTTGACAGGCGGTGGGCGATGATGATGGATGTGCGGCTCATTGCCAGCCGCCTGATTGCTTCCTGAACTGCCTGTTCCGATTCCGTGTCGAGGGCTGACGTAGCTTCGTCAAGAATCAAAATGGGCGCGTCTTTGTAAAGCGCACGTGCAATTGCCAGCCTTTGTCGTTGGCCGCCTGAAAGTTGCATCGCATTGTGCCCAAGGAGGGTGTCCATGCCCTGCGGGAGTTCCGCTACCAATGTGCCAAGATTGGCGGCCTCTAGGCATTGAGCAATTTTTGCGCGATCAACAGGCAACCCGAGTGCAACGTTTGCGGCTATCGAGCTATTGAGCATCACGACATGCTGGCTGACCAATGCGAACTGAGACCGAAGCGATGCAAGGTCCCATTGCCCCAGCTCCTGGCCGTCCAGGTAAATATGACCGCTGCTGGGTTCTACAAATCTCGGCAGCATGTTGACAAGCGTGGTCTTGCCCGAGCCTGACGCGCCGACCAGTGCCACTGTTTCCCCCGCCTTTATATGCAGGTTGAGTCCGTCTACAGCGAGCGCGTTGCCTGTTTTGTAAAGAACACTCACGTCTGTGAATTCGATGTTGCCGGATGCCCGGGGTTTTGTGAAGGAGCCGCCAGACTCGTCGTCTGTCAGTTCCATCAGGTCAAGGCCGCGTTCCAGTGCCGCCAGGCCACGTGTGATGGGTGTTGCGCCATCTGACAGGCTCTTGATAGGAGCAATCAGTAGCAGCATTGCCGTTACGAAAGCCACAAAACCTCCCACGGTGGTCGTATTGGCAGAGCCCTGCACCAGTGCGATGGAGATCACAGCCGACAGGGCGATGGCTGCCAGTACCTGCGTGATGGCGCTCATGCTCGCATATGCCACCGTCGACTTCATCGACAGGCGGCGCAGGGAATGACTCAGCACATCGAAACGCTCGGCCTGGCTGGCCTGGGCGCCATGTAGCCTGACATCCCGGTGCGCAAGAACATTTTCTTCAACCACGTAAGCCAGGTTGTCCGTTGCAGTCTGGCTCTGCTTGGTCAGCCTGTAAAGGCGTCTTGTCAGCAATTGAATGACCAGGGCTACGGCCGGGAAAAGCAGGGAAACCACCAGCATCAGTTTCCAGTTCAGGAAGATCAGGTAGCCCACCAGCGCAAGCAGTGTCAGCACATCCCGTGCGAGCTTGATGATGGCGTTGTTGAGTATCACCGAGCCGTTGTAGACCTCATAAACCACAGTGTTTGAGATGGCGCTGGAGGTCTGGTCGGCAAACAGCGAGAGCCTGGCACTTAGCAATTTGTTGAACATGGCCCGCCTGAGTTGCTGAAGCCCTTCATTTGTGACCTGGGCCAGAGCATACTGGGCTACAAAGCCTGAAAGTCCCCTGATGGCAAACAGCAGCAGCAGCGAAACCGGAACCATCCAGAGGTCCAGGGCTCCTTTCTGGAAGCCGCGGTCGAGAAGGGGTTTTAACAGCGCAGGAACGAATGGCTCGGTGGCTGACGCGACTATCGTGGCGCCAATGGCGACGGCCCATGCGCTGCGACTGCGGGCGGTATTGAAGTACGGCCAGACCCTGAGCATCCTCTGCCAGGTGGAGAGTTTTCTCGTTGCGGGGGGGGCAACCTTTTCAGCCATGCTCACGTAGCTCTTTCAGGTTGGACAGGTGGAGTGGCTGCAGATTTCGACACAGGAAGCCCCAATGCCATCAGCAGTCCCAGTGTTATGCAGAAAAAATCACCAATCAGCGCGTCGTAAATTGTCGAGTTAAACAGGCACGCTATAGCCAGGGCAATCAGAGTAGATTGGGCACTATGCCTTGCAAGTTCGTCCATCGCCAAAGTTTCTTTGAATATTGAAACCAGTATTGCGAGCAGAAGAATGATGCCTCCGACGCCCAGCTGTACGCCCCAGAGGAGGTATTCCTGGTGGGGGTTGCCCACGTTTCTGATTGACTCAGGCGAGCTGCTCTTCAGTTTTTCAATTCGATTGAACTCAACGGTCCAGCTGCCCGAGCCTGCACCCAGCACTGGGTTGTCCGCAATAGACTGTATGGCCCGGTGCCAGAAATGCAGTCGTATGCCAGAAGAGGTACCGCTGGCTACGCTGGCTCCCTTGCCATCAAAAAACTCCTGCACCTCATTTTTTACATCAATGATCCGGTTCTGCACCTTTGGCGACAGCCCCACTACCACGGCAAGCACTATGACTGGAATCAGCGCAATGACCTTGCGGTAACGGTGCGGCAGTTCCCAGACGATTGCGAGCGATATCAGTGCCAGGGCAACTACATGCCCGGTGCGCCCCCGCAGGACGAAGAAGACGTTGAGCAAGGCCAGCAGCGTGATCACCATTGCGATTAAAGAACCAAACCTCCCTGGAACAAGTTTGCGAAGGTGCCAGCAGATGGCCGCGAATACGGCGGTCATGATTCCCTCATCCAGATAACTTGAAAAAACAGAGTTGTAGAGGACTGCTGTTGGAGATGTAGCCCACGGTACAGGGATATGAAAGAACAGCATCCACGAACTTATCACCACAAACAGCTGCACCGCTGCAAAAGTGCTCAGGGCGAACAGGGCCTCCCGGCGACTCTGTATGAAGGCGACCACGATTGGAATGAAGAGCAGCTTTGAATACTTTCCCAATGACCCCAGGGCTTCGAGTAGAGGGGCCGCTGTCCAGAAGATGCTCAGCGCAAACGCCAGCATTGCAACAAGAATCAAAAATCGTGTGCGGTGTAGTCTGCCATTTAAAGCCAAGGGTGTAGCCAATCTGGACGAGATCAACAGAATTCCTGATGCGCCCAGCAACAGCAGCAGTTTGGCGATACTGACAATCGCGATCGGCAAACCAGTCGCCGCCGCGGCAATGCATACAAGCACCAGGCGAAAGTTAATGGATTTTGTTTGCAAGATGGTGGGGCTGAACTGGAATAACGCCTTTCATTATCAGTGATTGGCCGGGTGAAGCAGGCGATCCTGCAGGTGATGCAACGCGGGCGCTCTGCTATGCTGATAATGCTCTTTACGTCGAAAAGCGGGTTGTTTTCGGGCCCAGTTTCAAGGGGGAATGTTGGCCAATTTGTCTGTCATTGTCATCACCAAAAACGAGGCACGCAACATCGAAGGCTGTTTGCAATCCGTGTCGTTCGCCGACCAGATCGTTGTGCTGGATTCTGGCAGTGAGGACGATACTTGCCAAGTGGCTCGTCATCTGGGCGCTGAAGTGCTGGAAGACAGTGACTGGCAGGGATTCGGTGTACAGAAGAATCGTGCACTCCGTCTTGCCCGTTGCGACTGGGTGTTGTCTATCGACGCGGACGAGCGCGTGACGCCCGCCCTCAAAGACGAAATCTTGAAGGTCATTGCCGAGTCGTCCCACGATGTCTATTCAATCCCGCGTCTGTCCAGCTATTGCGGGCAATACATGATGCATTCTGGCTGGAACCCGGATCATGTCACCCGCCTGTTCCGGCGCGGTACGGCGGTGTTTTCGAGCGATCTCGTCCATGAAAAAGTACTGACGGATCATTCAGTCGGGTTGCTTCATTCGCCCTTGTTGCATGAAAGCTTTGTGAATTTTGAGGCCGTGCTGGACAAGGCCAACAGGTATTCGACTGCCGGAGCACAGGTACTGCGGGCCAAAGGCAAGTCTGCGTCCCTCTCCAAAGCCATCACGCATGGCGTCTGGGCTTTTTTCAGAACCTATGTCCTGCGACGCGGGTTTCTGGACGGCAAAATGGGGTTTGTACTGGCCATCTCAAATGCCGAAGGCACCTATTACCGCTACCTGAAGCTGTGGCTGCTGTCCCGCCAGGAGCATGCGGGCGCGCCAGACAGGGCATTGCAGGCCGCATCTGTTTCAGAAACAAACCGGTATCCATGAAGATCAGCTTTATTGTTCTGACCTACAACCGGACGGAAACCCTTCTGCCAGTGCTTCAGTCATTGGCGGCGCAATGCACAGCAGAGCATGAGGTATTGATCGCAGATGACGGTTCCAATCCCGAGAATGTGGCGCTTCTGATGAAGGGTTGCCCCACGTTCAATTGCAGTGTCCGGCACATATGGCACCCGGATACGGGCTTTACCGCAGCAGCTGCAAGGAATCTGGGAGCCCATTTCTCTGAGGGCGACTATCTCGTTTTTCTGGATGGGGATTGCGTTCCGGGCAGGTCATTTGTAGCAGCCCACACATCGCTCGCTGAGCCCGGATACTTTGTCAACGGGAGCCGGGTTCTGCTCAGTGAGCGACTCACCTCACAAGTCGTTGACGCCAAAGTTGAACTTCCTGGCCAGTCAGCCTTGTTTTGGTTACGGGCCTGGCTGCTCGGTGACAGCAACAAACTGTTGCACATGCTGACCTGGCCATGGTCCTTATTCCGGTTAAAACAGGGTTTCGAATGGCGCGGTATACGAAGCTGCAACATGGCGGTATGGCGTAAAGACTTTTTTGCGGTCAACGGTTTTGACGAGACTTTTGAAGGATGGGGGCATGAGGACGCAGATCTTGTGCTTCGCCTCAGCAATCTGCCCGTCAATCGAAAAAATGGTTTTCTTGCCACTGAGGTGTTTCATCTATGGCATCCCGAGAGCAAGCGGGATCATGAATCTGTCAACAGGCAAAAAGTTTTTGAACGTATCAAGACCGGACTGGTCATAGCTGAAAAGGGCCTTTCACAGATCAGCTTTGACCCTTCTGTCCATGTAACCCCATTACATTAACCTTTTAAGGTATCCACACTTCCAGAATATGAGTACCACACCCTTGCTTCCGCGTAGAACCGCCATGCGCCTTCTGGCCGCCACTGCCTTGCCTTTCACCCTGCCGGCTCTGGCTCAATTCCGGGTCGAGGTTTCGGGCGTTGGCCTCACGCAGCTCCCGATTTCCGTGGCAACGTTCAAGGGCGAGGCCCAGGCACCGCAGAAAATTGGAGCCATTGTCAAAGCGGATCTTGAGCGCAGCGGGCTGTTTCGTTCGGTTGACACAGCTGGCATGGTGGCCGACGAAAGTACCCGACCGGATCTTATTCAGTGGCGTCAAAAGGGGGCGGACTCCCTTGTGACCGGCAGTGTCACTCCGTTGGCGGATGGCCGGTTTGATGTGCGCCTGAGGCTGTGGGACATCGTTCGCGGAATCGATTTGGGGGGGCAAAGTTATGCGGTGACGCAGGCAGACCTGAGGCTTTCCGCGCACCGGATTTCTGACTTTGTCTATGAAAAGCTGACGGGTGAGAAGGGCATTTTTTCCACCCGAATTGCCTATGTCACCAAGGCTGGCACCCGCTTCACCCTTTGGGTTGCAGACTCTGACGGCGAAAGTGCCCAATCTGCCCTGGCGAGCCCTGAACCCATCATTTCACCGGCCTGGTCTCCAAACGGAAGCCAGCTCGCGTATGTGTCGTTTGAGTCACGCAAACCTGTGATCTATGCCCATGATGTGGCCAGCGGCAAACGTCGCCTGCTCGCGAATTTCCGTGGTTCAAACAGCGCGCCGGCATGGTCGCCGGATGGTCGTCAGATTGTTGCAACCCTGAGCCGTGATGGCGGTTCGCAGCTTTACGCGCTGGATGCCAATGGAGGCGAGCCACGCCGACTGACCCAGTCTTCAAGCATCGATACCGAGCCGGCTTTCTCCCCTGACGGCAGGTTTATTTATTTTGTCAGTGACCGCGGGGGTGCCCCGCAGGTCTATCGAATGACTGCTTCTGGCGGTGGTGTTGAGCGTGTCACCTTCAACGGCAGTTACAACATTTCCCCCGCAATCAGTCCCGATCGACGATGGCTGGCGTATGTTTCAAGGGTCGGAGGAGCTTTTAAGCTTCAGGTGATGGAGCTGGCCAATGGCACGGTGAACCAGATTACTGACACCACAGCCGATGAAAGCCCCAGTTTTGCTCCCAACAGCCGTTTGATTGTGTATGCAACAAGGCAACAAGGGCGCGAGGCGCTCATGACAACGACACTAGATGGAAAGATCAAGGCACGGCTGTCTGGTGCAAGTGGAGACATTCGCGAGCCGGATTGGGGGCCATTTTCCCGATGAAGTGCCTGTTGGCCTACATCCGGGCAGGTTAAATACAGTCAATATCCGCTTTTCTCATTTTGTTTTGCAGGGATAAATACATGAAACGTTTCTTTTTCTCCATCATTTCCACCATCACGTTGTCTGCCGCCCTGGTCGCGTGTGGATCAAACGTCAAACTCGATGAAGTGCCGGTTGAAAACCGAACCGCCACCAGTGTTGGAACGGCAGGATCGGGTGCTTCAGCAAGTGCCGTGACCCCCGTGGAAATTGCCGGGTCCAACAATGCTGCAGGTGGCCCGGTTGGTGTCGCAAAAATAATCTATTTCGACTATGACAGTTATGTCATCAAGCCAGAATTTCAGGGCGCCATTGAGGCCCACGCCCGGTTTCTGGCTGCCAACAAGACGCGCAAGCTGGCTGTAGAGGGTCACACCGATGACCGTGGTGGGCGTGAATACAACCTCGCGCTGGGCCAAAAGCGGGCAGAGGCTGTTCGACGTTCCCTGGGACTGCTGGGGGTGACTGATGCGCAGGTTGAGGCTGTGAGCTTTGGCAAGGAAAAACCGGCTGAAGCAGGAGCGACTGAAGAGGCTTACGCCAAAAATCGCCGGGCAGAACTGAACTATCGCTAAAACTGGTTAAAAATGGAGTTTTGCCCGCGTGGTGGTGTATCAATGCATATGACATTTTTCCGTGTCACTCGTTTCCTGGCCTGCTGTCTGGCTGTGGTTTTATTCTCGGCAAATGTGCATGCGGCGCTCTTCGATGATGACGAGGCCCGTCGCGCCATTCTTGAGTTACGTCAAAAATTTGATGCCTCTCAGGTAGAAATGCGTAAAGCTGCTGAGGACAACGCGCAGTTGCGACGCAGCGTGCTTGAGCTTTCCAATCAGCTCGAAGGCCTGCGTGGCGAACTCGCCAAACTTCGAGGTCAGGATGAGCAACTCGCACGTGATCTGGCAGAGGTGCAGCGCAAACAGAAAGACATGACGCAGGGTATTGATGACAGGTTGAGAAAGTTTGAGCCGTCCAAAGTGACTGTTGACGGCAAGGACTTTGTCGCCAAGCCTGAAGAAACCCGTGATTTTGATGCTGCACTGGCGACCTTGCGCAGAGGGGAATTTGCACCTGCCCAAGCCGCTTTTCTGGAATTTATCAAACGCTATCCGGACAGCGGCTACAAGCCATCGGCACTTTTCTGGCTCGGGAATGCCCAATATGCGCTGCGCAGCTACCGCGAAGCAGTTGCCAATTTCAAGGCGCTCCTTTCCATGGCGCCCGATAATCTCCGCGCTCCTGAGGCTGCCCTGTCGATAGCCAACTGCCAGGTCGAATTGAAAGACACACGATCAGCGCGCAAAACGCTTGAGGACCTGATCAAGGTCTACCCGCAGTCTGAAGCGGCATCGGTTGCCAAAGACAGGTTGAGCAAGCTGAAATAATCCGGATTACCTGTCCGCGAAGCCGTTCCGCGCAGCCTGCTGCGGAGCGGCTTTTTTATTCCCACTTAAAATTGAGCTATGGATATCTCTGCACTTAATGCCCTCACCGTCAAGGTTCTCTGGGCAGCTTTCCTCCTCGCAACGGTTTTTGGTGCGATTGCACAGCGGACCCACTTTTGCACCATGGGCGCAGTCAGTGACGTTGTGAACATGGGCGACTGGACGCGCATGCGCATGTGGGTACTGGCGGCCGGGGTCGCAATGATTGGTTTTTATACCCTCGCTGCTGCGGGGCAGATAGATCCCGCCAAGACCTTGTATGCCTCCAGTCGTTTCATCTGGTTGTCTGCCCTGGTCGGTGGTTTGATGTTCGGTTTCGGCATGGTGCTGGCTTCCGGTTGTGGCAGCAAGACCCTGGTTCGTATTGGCGGTGGCAACCTCAAGTCGGTGGTGGTTTTTGTAGTGATGGGGGTGGCTGCCTTTGCAACCCTGAAAGGCATCACGGCTGTTGCCCGGGTCGCGACCGTAGATCGCGTGGCAATGGACTTCGCAGGCAATGCCGCATTGCCCAACTGGCTTGCCCCGGCTCTGGGTCTTGGCCCCGCCGCCGCAGGGTTGATAGTGGCCCTGGTTATTGGGTTGGCGCTCGTCATCTGGACATTTTTTGGCCGGGATTTCCTGCACTTTGACAATCTGCTGGCCGGGTTCGGTATTGGTGGCGTGATCGTCGCGATGTGGTGGGTCAGTGGCCACATGGGCTATGTCCCCGAACACCCCGAGACATTGCAGGAAGCCTTTCTGGCGACCAATTCAGGACGTGCCGAAGCACTGAGTTTTGTTTCGCCAGTCGCCTATACGGTTGACTGGGTCATGTTTTTCAGCGACAAGAGCAAGCTGCTCACTATAGGCATTGTGTCGGTGTTTGGTGTGGTGGCCGGTTCGGCCATCTACGCACTGGCTACGCGCAGTTTTCGCTGGGAGGGTTTCCGCGATGCTGAAGACACGGCCAACCACCTGATTGGCGCGGTGCTCATGGGGGTAGGCGGCGTTTGTGCCATGGGTTGCACGGTGGGGCAGGGACTCTCCGGTATCTCGACCTTGAGCGCCACCAGCATCGTGGCTGTGGCCGCCATCATCGCTGGTTGCGTGGCTGCGCTCAAATACCAGGTCTGGCGACTGGAGCGCACGCTTTAGTGTTTGACGAAACCGTTCAGGCCGACCTTGACCGTCGTTTTGGCGGCCTGTCACGGCTTTACGGTGCCGGCGGCGCAGCTGGAATACGGGCTGCGCATATGGTCGTGGTTGGTTTGGGTGGCGTCGGTTCGTGGGCGGCGGAAGCGCTTGCACGCAGCGGGGTTGCACGGTTGACCCTTATCGACCTCGACCATATTGCTGAATCGAATGTCAATCGCCAGATTCACGCATTGGGCGGGACTTTCGGGCAAGCGAAGGTGCTGGCCATGCGTGATCGCATTGCCGATATCAATCCGGCTTGTGATGTACGTTGTGTCGAAGAATTTGTTGACGCAGACAACTGGCCCGGGATCGCGGGCCTTCAGGCCGAGGCCGGCGAAAGCCTCGGCGTGATTGATGCCTGCGACCAGGTGAAAGCCAAGACGGCCATGGCTGCATGGGCGCTGCGCCACAACGTGAAGCACAAAGGGCGGCACCAGGTACATTTCATCAGCGTAGGGGCAGCCGGCGGAAAACGTCATGCCCATAAAGTCGATATCGACGATTTGTCGCTGACAACCCATGACCCCTTGCTGGCGCAACTCAGGTACCGCTTGCGCAAGGAGCACGGCGCGTCACGCGAAGGGCGAATTGGCTTGCCCTGTGTTTTCAGTCGGGAGGCGGTGATGCGGCCTTCGCCCGCCCCCGGCAGTGTGGAAAGTCAAAGCGATAACAGCCTTAATTGCCACGGCTATGGTTCGGTCGTGAGTGTCACGGCAACGTTTGGTATTTGCGCTGCGGGTTGGCTACTCGACAAAATCGCGACCCAGGCTTTGCCGACAACCCCGAAATAACGCTATAATTTGAGGCTGTTCTGCATCACGTGCAGGGCAAACCGGGAAATATCAGGCCATTGGCAGGATACGACCTTGGGGCCTTAGCTCAGTTGGTAGAGCAGCGGACTTTTAATCCGTTTGTCGTGGGTTCGACCCCCGCAGGCCCCACCAAGAATTCCGGGTTCTTAGCTCAGTTGGTAGAGCAGCGGACTCTTAATCCGTAGGTCGACAGTTCGAATCTGTCAGAACCCACCATACAAGTCGACCGCGTGAAAAGCCCGCTCCTGAAAAGGTAGCGGGCTTTTTTCTTGCAACCCCGAGTTTCTCGAAATGGCTTTTATCGTCGAGTAAATTACGTTGGGCGAGCCGGATAAGCGGGCTTGATTCTGGTTTTTTTCACAATGCCCGATGGCGTAAACAGGAGCACCAGCTCCGCCTTGGCCCCCGATGGTTCGCGTGAACCTGCGCGGTAGACCCACACCTCGTAGCCACTGTCAAATTTGACGATGGTCGCATTGCCAAGAGCTGCGATCACGTCAGCCTTTGTGGTTTGTCCTTCTGCGATGACATCCCTGGCACGTTGCATTGACATGGCCGGATCGCGAAAAGGCGGCGTCACTTCCGTAGAACCAAAAAGACCGGAGCCGCCCGCGCACCCAGCCAGCAGGCTTGTGAACAGGACAATGCATGCAGTTGAATGGGCCGCGGGTTTTCGTTCCCTGTGTGTCATTGGTCATCCATGTATTCAAACTCAACCAGCGTGTCGTCGGGCCAGCTGCGGTCGCCCAAAGGCAACACGTAGGTGCGGTCAACAAGCACTTCACAATCGCAATGGGGCAGGTCGCTGTCCAGGGCCGCATCGTCACTGGCTGAGGCGTAAAGCTTGTCCATGGAGAGTATTTCACGGCGCTGGCCTGACACCATCGCCACGCTGAACAGGGGCCTGTCGGCAAAAAACAGATACAGCGGCGCGGGCCTATCGCAGTAGGCCGGTGTGTCCAGCACTGCTTTAACGAGTCTTCCGATGATGTTGCTGCTGTTGGAGATCAGGCCGGCCTCCATACCAACGCGGCATTCCAGACGCAGGTCACCCAGGCGGCGGGTATTGGGCGCAAGGCCGGGCGTGCGGATGTCTGTGCGCCAGGTCATGCTTTGCACGCGGCGGTTGGGTATGACCTGTGCATCCTCTTCAAAGGCCACCTGGTCACGCGGCAATACGAACGTACGGTCTGCGGCAACGGCAATATCAAAGGCCGCCTTGTTCGACCCCAGAACCTCCAGCGTGACGTTGTTCATGTCCGTCTCACGCTTTCTAGGCAACAACCTGAAGCGCAGGGGGGCACCTGGTGCCATGCTGCGCTCTTTCTCGAAAAGGTCCATGCCCCGGATCATCTTTCGATATGACTTCTCAACGGGATCACGATTGGCCTTGGCAGCCACGGTGACTGATGGCAACGCACCTGGGGATTTTTCCTGCGCCATCGCAGATCCGCCAACCACCCATATGCCCAGCGCAAGCGGCACGAGCGGCGAGAAGACTTTGATGCAAAAGGAGGTTGAGTAACGCAATTTTCAGCCCGGGAGTAAACAACAATCATGCTAGACCGGGCCTGGTCCACGCGCTGTAGGACGATGCAGTAATCGTTCAATACGCGCCAGTTACCGCATGTCCTGCGGCCTTTTTTCAGGCGGAATAGGCCAGGCGCGGCACATCGAGCCCAGCTTGCCGGGCTACACGAATGCAGTCCTTCATGTGCTCCTCGCCAAAATAGCGGATGGCGGCGTAGCCAACAACGGCCGAGACGATCTGGCCCGCCAGCGGAACAAACTTTGCGACCTGCTTGGTGGTCAGGCGAACGCCAATTTTGGTGGCCGCCTTGATGAGCAGATCGCGGCTGATAAATTTGCCGATGAGCACAGAGCCGACCATGGCTACCGCCTTTTGAACCTGGTCGCGCTTTTTGGGATCGAGTTTGTCCAGCTGTGCGGGCGTCAGGCCAAACTCCCTGTTGATTTCTGGGATCAGTTTTGAGAGCAATGCCGCATCGACAGCCCAGTCAAGGCCCGGCACAGGTACCGCACTGGCGGCCGCAGCGACCAGTGCGCGTTTGTTGAGCAGCTTGCGGCTGCGTTTTACGGCGGCTTCAAGCGCCGCGTCATCTGCGGCCATATGCAGTGCTGTGGGCATGATCGGCAATCCTTTCGCTGCGGTTCGCCAAAGCTGGTGGCATTGTCCCGGGGTCTGTTCTATCGCATCGCTCGTGCGCAGAAGTCAGCCCACATCTTGACATAACAGGCTTCGAGACCTTGCACGAATTGTCGTTCGTCTGACAGGGGAGAATTCATCAGCAAGGACCGGAGCGACTGGCGCAGGGCCTGCAGGACAGCGGGGTCGGAGGCATGCCGGGTAGCTGTCCGTACGTAATCTTCTCTGGAAGGAGCGATCCATTCGGTCAGGCCCAACGCCTCCAGAATGCTGGCCGCACTTCTGGACGCTGGCGTATTTCCCTTCGCAGAGACCACGGGCACTCCCATCCAGAGTGCGTCAAAGGTGGTTGTACCTCCGCCATAGGGATAGGTATCCAGTGCAATGTCTACCCTGTTGTACAGGGCAAAATAGTCATGCATCTCCATGCGCGGCAGAAACTCGACACGGTCAGCCGTCACCCCTAGGTGGCCCATTTGTTCGGTGATGGCCACCCGTTTGCGTTCTGATTTCACGTCTGCAATCAGAAGCCTTGAACCGGGCACTGCGACCAGTATCTCTGCCCAGCGCCGGAACATGGCTGTTGATATCTTCTGACCACTGTTGAAAGATCCGAAGGTGATATACCCATTGCCCTGAACGGGCGCAGTTTGTGCATGGTCCATGTCCATCACCGGTCGGTAGCACCACTGGCTTTCAGGAAGGTGAATCAGGCTCTCGGTGTGGAACTTGCCTGACACCTCTTCGGGGTCGGTTCGCGCATCGCAAATGCGGTAATCCATCCGGTTCAAGCCGGTCGTATTCAGGTAGCCCAGCCAGGTCGCCTGTACAGCTGCCGGGCGTTCACTAAACACCACCAGCTTCGGGCTGCCGGAGTGACCCGAGAGATCAACAAGAATGTCGATGCCGTTCTGATAAATGGCGTCTGCCAGTTGCCGGTCCGACAATGTTTTTGCGTCAGTCCAGTGGTGGCAAAGGCCGCGAATTTTTTCGGTGACTGCGTCCCTGCGTGATCCACACGAGTAACAGGAAATTTCAAACGCATCAGGATCATGGTGTTCAAGAACGGGCAGCATGAACTGCGACACCGGATGGCTGTTGAAATCACCTGAAACATAGCCGATTTTCAAACGCCGTTGTCGAATGGCCGTTTCCTGTCGCGTTTCGAACCTGACCGGAAAGGCCGTTTCCATCCTGGCCCCGAACGCTGCATGGCGTTGAAAAATCTCTTCCGCGGAAAGTTTCTCGTCAAAATTAAGAAGAAACAGCTGGGTGGACTGAAGGTCAAATTTTTCGGGCTGCAGCCCTACAGCGGTTTCAAGCACCACGGAGGCTTCTTCGTTGAACCCAAGTGTGCGTAGGATGCCGCTGAGGACAGATAGCGCCTCTGTGTTGAGCGGGTCGATTTCCAGAGCCCGTCTGACTGCTTTTTCCGCATCTTCGGGCTTGTCCAGTTTGCGCAGCAGCATGGCCTGATTCATCCACGCGCCGCCGTTGTCCGGCCTGAGGCGTAGCGCCTTGGTCAGGGCTTCCAGGGCCAATGGCATGCGCGCCGTGTCGTCCAGGACGCTGGAAAGAAGCACCAGCGCCTCAAAAAAATCTGGTTTGGTCAAAAGCGCCCGTTGCAACAGGGCTTCGGTTTTTGCAAGGTCCCGCCCCAGGTAAGTCAGCCTGGCCAGGTTGTAGTTCCCGAAAGCGTTGCCGGGGTCTATTCGCAGAACTTCTTCATAGGCATGTGTGGCGGCAGGAGCGTCACCAAGGGCTGCCAGGGCGATGCCGAGGTTCAAATGGCCTTTTGCAATCTGCGGCGCTGCAGAGATGGCCTCTCGATACAGCGCACAGGCGCGCTCCAGTTGCCCTGCGTCTTCAAACTGGTTGCCCTCCAGAACGAGCTTTTCGGCAAGTGCCGCGCCGGATGGCGCGACATGCGGGACTGCCGGAGGCTTTTTGAAGAAATTTTTTAGCATTTCAGCGATACGGCAGGGGACAGACCCCGTTTCCACGGCCTTCTACAGGGGTTTTACAAAAATGCTCCTGGCCGGTTTATACCGCCGCCTCTATTTGTTCTGAAATTTCCAGCCACCGTTCTTCCAGTGTGGCTGTTTGAGATTCGATCACCTTCAGGCGCTTGCCCGCATTGGCAATTTCTGATGGCTCGGTTGTCGTGGTCAATGCAAGCTGCAGGGCTTCTTTTTCGCTGCCCAGGCTTTGCATTTGCCGGTCAATTTGCTCGAGCTCCTTGCGTAAAGGTTTGGCAGCTTCCGCTTTTTGCTGCCGGCGCTGGGCCTCCAGCTTTCTTTGCTCCGGCGTGCCTTGGGGGGCAGGTTTGGACAATGTGCCTGGGTTGGCCGGCGCAACGGACGGCTCGGCTTTTTTATCTGTTTTCGCTGCCGCAGGCGAGGGCGCCTGCGTTGCTTTTTTGGCGTCCTCCCGTTGCCGCTTGGCGTGATCGAGCAAATACTTCTGGTAGTCGTCCAGGTCGCCGTCAAACGGCGCGACACCGCCCTGCGAGACCATCCAGAACTCGTCGCAGACAGCGCGCAGCAGTGCACGGTCATGGCTGACCAGCATCACCGTGCCTTCAAACTCATTGAGTGCCATTGACAATGCTTCGCGCGTGGCCAGGTCCAGGTGGTTGGTCGGCTCGTCAAGCAGCAACAGGTTGGGGCGCTGCCAGACGATCATGCACAGGACCAGGCGGGCTTTTTCGCCACCGCTCATGCTGCCCACGGCCTGCTTGACCATGTCGCCGCCGAAATTGAACATGCCCAGGAAGGCGCGCAGGTCCTGCTCGCGGGTGGCCTGGCTGCCCATCTTGCCGGCTGCGGTGACTTCCTTGACCAGGCGGATCATGTGCTCTAGCGGGTTGTCGGCCGGGCGCAGCACATCCAGTTCCTGCTGTGCAAAGTAGCCGATGTTCAGGCCCTTGCCTTCAATCATCTCGCCTTCAATCGGCGCCAGCGCACGGGCCACGGTTTTCACCAGCGTGGATTTGCCCTGGCCGTTGGCGCCCAGAATGCCGATGCGCTGGCCAGCCAGCACCGATTTGCTGACGTTCTGCACGATCACTGTGGGTGGCGTGCCTTCAGGCGCATCTTGCGGTGGCGGGTAGCCGAAGTATGCGTTTTGCATCGACAGCATGGGGTTGGGCAGGTTGGCCGGTTCCTTGAACTCGAAAGTGAAGTCGGCCTCCGCCAGCAGGGGCGCGATTTTCTCCATGCGGTCGAGCGCCTTGACGCGGCTTTGCGCCTGCTTGGCCTTGCTGGCCTTGGCCTTGAAACGCGCAATGAACTTTTGCAGGTGGGCGATCTTGTCCTGTTGTTTCGAAAAAGCGGTTTGCTGCAGCGCCATCTGCTCGGAGCGCAGGTCTTCAAACTTGCTGTAATTGCCGCCATAGCGGGTCAGTTTTGCGCCTTCGATATGCACCGTGACGTCTGTCACGGCGTCGAGGAATTCACGGTCATGGCTGATGACCAGCATGGTGCCCTGGTAGCGTTTGAGCCAGGCTTCCAGCCAGACCAGCGCATCCAGATCCAGGTGATTGGTGGGTTCATCAAGCAGCAGCAGGTCTGAAGGGCACATCAGCGCACGCGCCAGCTGCAAACGCATGCGCCAGCCGCCTGAAAAACTGTTGACCGGGTTGTCGAGTTCGCTGACCTTGAAGCCCAGTCCGAGGATCAGCGCCTGTGCGCGTGCCTGCGAATCATGGGCGCCGGAGTCATACAGCTCCATGTAGGCATGGGCCATGCGGTCACCATCGCCACTGGCTTCGGCTGCCGCAACTTCAGCCTGCGCAGCCATCAGCACCACATCGCCTTCGATCACGTAATCCGTAGCGCTTTGCTCTGTTTCAGGCATGTCCTGGGCAACCTGTGCCATCCGCCACTGGGCCGGAATGTAAAACTCGCCGCCGTCTTCATGCAGCGTGCCGTTGAGCATGGCGAACAGCGATGACTTGCCTGCACCATTGCGCCCTACCAGGCCGACGTTCTCGCCGGGGTTGAGCGTGACAGACGCACTGTCAAGAATCACTTTGGCGCCACGGCGCAGCACCACGTTTTTTAGGGTAATCATTTAAGGCAGACAAACTCAGGGAAATTGTTTTGGCAACGTGTTTTAACGCTGCCGGGCCAGATGCAAATCTCAAGCCAGTTGTTGGCGCGTGAGAAGCAAAACCTGGTCAGGGCCGGCGCTGGTCTCAAACCACAGGGGTTCAAGGTCTGGAAAAGCGCGCTCGAAATGTGCGCGTTCATTGCCTATTTCCAGCACCAATACCGCATTTTCGCTCATATGGCGGGCGGCGGTTAGAAAAAGGCTTCGAATAAAGTCCATGCCGTCATCGCCCCCAGCCAGAGCGAGTGCCGGTTCGGCCCGAAATTCGGCGGGCAGGGCGGCCATGGTGGCCGCATTGACATAGGGAGGGTTGCACAGAATCAGGTCATACGGGCCTGTGCAGGCGGCCAGGCCGTCTGATTCGAGCAGGGTGATGCGGCTGTCCAGACCGTGTTTGTCGACGTTGATGCGCGCCACAGCCAGGGCGTCCAGGCTGATGTCGGCGGCATCGACCACCACATCAGGGTAAGCCATCGCGGCGAGCACGGCCAGGCTGCCGTTGCCGGTGCAGAGGTCCAGCACGCGGTGCGTGTCTTCATTGAGCCAGGGGTCTATGCTTTCATCGACCAGCAGTTCCGCGATGAAAGAGCGCGGAATGATCACGCGTTCATCGACATAAAACGGCACGCCCTGCAGCCAGGCCTCGTTGGTCAGGTAGGCCAGTGGTTTGCGGGTGTTGATGCGCGCGGCGAGGAGTTCGTCAAGCTGCTTTTGTTCTTCGGGCGTTACCGGCCTTTGCGCGACTGAATCAAGGTCTTCAATGGGCAGCTTGAGACCCCAGAGCACCAGCCAGGCAGCCTCGTCGAAGGCCGTCAGTGTGCCCTGGCCAAAGCCGTCGGCCAGGGTCAGCCCGGAAGCCTCCAGGCCCGCCGCTGCCGCCTCGATGGCTTCGATGACCGTCATTTGCCGCCGATTCCGGCCAGGCGCTCAAGCACGCCTTTGTAGATGTTCTTCAGCGGATCAATGTCTGCCACCCTGACGTTCTCGTTGATCTTGTGGATGGTCGCATTGATGGGCCCGAACTCTATGACCTGCTTGCAGACCTTGGCGATAAAACGGCCATCGCTGGTGCCGCCCGTGGTTGAAAGCTCGGTCACCACACCGGTTTCCGCCTCAATCGATTCGCGCACTGCCTGCACCAGTTCGCCCGGTGTCGTCAGAAACGGCAGGCCGCCAATCACCCATTTCAGGTCGTAGTCCAGCTGGTGCTTGTCCAGCACGGCCTGCAGGCGCTGCTGCAGGCTTTCGGGTGTTGATTCGGTGCAGAAGCGGAAGTTGAAATCCACCACCAGTTCGCCCGGGATGATGTTCGATGCCCCAGTGCCACTGTGCACGTTGGAGACCTGCCAGCTCGTGGCGGGAAAGTAGTCATTGCCTTTGTCCCACTCGATGGCCACCAGTTCGGCCAGCGCAGGCGCGAAGAGGTGGATCGGGTTTTTGGCCAGGTGCGGGTAGGCGATGTGGCCCTGAATGCCCTTGACGGTGAGCTTGCCGCTCATGGTGCCGCGGCGGCCGTTTTTGATCATGTCGCCGAGGCGGTCTACAGAGGTGGGTTCGCCCACGATGCAGTAATCGAGCGCCTCGCCGCGCGCCTGCAATTGCCTGCAGACGACCACTGTGCCGTCCACGGAGGGGCCTTCTTCGTCGCTGGTCAGCAAAAACGCAATGGACAGTTCAGGCTTGGGGTGAGCAGCCAGAAACTCTTCAACCGCGACGACCATGGCCGCAATCGAGGTCTTCATGTCCGCAGCGCCGCGCCCGTACAGGTGGCCGTTTCTGTGGCTGGGTATGAAGGGCGGCGTGTCCCACTGGTCCAGCGGGCCGGTGGGCACCACGTCAGTATGGCCGGCGAAGACCAGCGTTTTGGGAGATCCGCTGCCAGTGAATTTGGCCCACAGGTTGGTGACGCGGAAGCTGTCAGGACCGCTGACGATGGTTTCGCACGCAAAACCCAGCGGTTTCAGGCGGTCTGAAATGATGCGCTGGCAATCAGCGTCTTCGGGGGTGACCGAATTCCTGGAGATCAGCTGCTCTGTGAGCCGGAGTGCTTCACTCATGTTCAGTGTTTGACGTCCAGCGTAATTTCCGTGAATGAGGGCTCGTCGTCAAGATCCTCTTCAGGCTCTGCCGCAGCCTTGGCCACATTGAAATCATTTTCCAGCCGCCACATCAGGTTGGTCGGTGAATCCGCGTTCAGCACACCTTCCTTGCGGGTGATGGTGCCGTCGGCGATGAGCTTGGCGATGTCCTGCTCGAAGGTCTGCGAGCCTTCGGCCATTGATTTTTCCATCGCCTCTTTCACGCCAGAAAAGTCACCTTTTTCTATCAGTTCAGAGATCAGCTTGGTGTTCAGCATCACCTCGACGGCTGGCGCGCGGCCACCTGCGACAGTGCGAATCAGGCGCTGCGACACGATGGCCTTCATGGCTGCGCCCAGATCGCCCAGCATGGTGCTGCGCACTTCAACGGGGTAGAAGCTCAAAATGCGGTTCAGCGCCTGGTAGCTGTTGTTCGCGTGCATGGTGGCCAGGCAGAGGTGGCCCGATTGCGCATAGGCAATGGCGGCAGACATGGTTTCCCGGTCGCGGATTTCACCAATCAGGATCACATCAGGCGCCTGGCGCAGGGCGTTTTTCAACGCCACCTGCAATGACTGCGTATCAGTGCCCACCTCGCGCTGATTCACCACTGATTTTTTATTGGTGAAGATAAATTCGACCGGGTCTTCAATCGTCAGGATGTGGCCCAGCGTGGTTTCATTACGGTGGTCCATCATGGCGGCCAGCGTCGTGCTCTTGCCGGCGCCAGTCGCGCCAACCATCAGCAGCAGGCCGCGCTTTTCCATGATCAACTCGCCCAGAATGGGGGGAACGCTCAAACTTGCCAGCGGCGGAATGGTACTGGGCACAAACCGGATAACTGCCGCGTAAGTGCCACGCTGCCTGAACGCGCTGATACGGAAGTTGCCGGCACCAGCCAGGGGCAAGGCCATGTTCAACTCGCCCTGTTCCTGCAACTCGGCGATTTTTTCGGGTGGCAGTACTTCCGCCAGCAGGTTAAACGGGGCTTCCGGCGGCAGGATCTGGCTGTTGATGGGAAGAGCCTGGCCGTTGATCTTGATAAGGGCCGGCGAATGCGCCGACAGGTAGACGTCAGAAGCCTTTTTGTCGGCCATCAGGCGCAGGATGCGCTCCATCGTGCCCATCGGTGTATTCATTGGCGGTTTCCTGTACTCAAGATCAGAAGGGGATTAGTCGCGGAGCAGGTCGTTCAGGCTGGTTGTTGCGCGCGTCTTGGCATCAACCTTCTTGACGATCACGGCGCAATACAGGCTGTACTTGCCGCCGGCCTTGGGCAGATTGCCCGACACGACGACCGAGCCTGCAGGAATGCGGCCATAGGTCACGGTGTCCAGCTCACGGTCATAAATCGGGGTGCTCTGGCCGATGTACACGCCCATGGAAATCACCGAGTTTTCTTCAACAATCACGCCTTCAACCACTTCAGAGCGCGCGCCGATAAAGCAGTTGTCTTCAATGATGGTGGGGTTGGCCTGCAGCGGCTCCAGCACACCGCCCAGGCCTACGCCGCCAGACAGGTGCACGTTGTTGCCGACCTGTGCGCAGCTGCCGACGGTGGCCCAGGTGTCAACCATGGTGCCTTCGCCTACCCAGGCGCCGATGTTTACGTAGCTGGGCATCAGGATGGCGCCCTTGGCAATAAAGCTGCCATGACGGGCGACCGCTGGCGGCACCACGCGGACACCGGTGGCGCGCATTTCCTCTTCGCTCAGGTGCGCAAATTTGGTTTTGACCTTGTCGAAAAACGCCAGGTCGCCGGCGCGCATCAGTTCGTTGTCCTTCAGGCGAAAGCTCAGCAGCACGGCCTTCTTGACCCACTGGTGCACGGTCCACTGGCCGACGCCCTGTCGCGTGGCAACACGCAGCGAGCCGTTGTTGAGCTGGTCGAGGGTGTGCTCGACAGCTTCCGTGATCTCTTTGGGCGCAGCTTTTGGCGAGAGGCTGGCGCGGTCTTCCCATGCAGCGTCAATGATTTTCTGGAGGGCCGTGTTGTCTTGAGTCATGTGCTTGGAAGGTTTCAGTGAGATTTTGATTGAATAAACTGGACGATACGTTCTGCGGCTTCAACGCATTCAGCGGTTTCAGCCACCAGTGCCATACGAACGCGGCCTGCGCCGGGGTTGTGGCCCCTGGCGTCGCGGGCCAGGTAACTGCCCGGCAAAACCACCACATTGTAAAGAGCGAGCAGCTGGCGCGAGAACTCTGTGTCTGAACCTTTGAAAACCTCGGGAATACCGGCCCAGAGATAAAAGCCCGCGTCGGGCAGCGCGACGTCCATCACCTTTGACAGCATGGGTGTCACGGCGGCGAATTTTTCGCGGTACATCGCGCGGTTCTCGATCACGTGCTGCTCGTCTGCCCAGGCCGCGATACTGGCTGCCTGCACGATGGGGCTCATGGCGCTGCCGTGGTAGGTGCGGTAGAGCAAAAACGGCTTGATGAGCTTTGCATCGCCGGCGACAAAACCGCTGCGCAGGCCGGGCACATTGCTGCGCTTGGAAAGGCTGGTCAGCGAGATCAGGTTTTTGAAGTCGTTCCTGCCGAGTTTTGCCGCAGCTTCAAGGCCCCCAAGCGGTGCTTCATCGCGGAAGTAAATCTCGCTGTAGCACTCGTCGGAGGCAATCACAAAGCCGTAACGGTCGCTGAGCTCGAACAGCAGCTTCCATTCATCCAGCGGCATCACGGCGCCTGCGGGGTTGCCGGGCGAGCAGACGAAGATCAATTGCGTCTTTGCCCAGACTTCTTCCGGCACTGCGGCCCAGTCGATGCCGAAATTGCGCGTTGGGTCGCTGGGGGCAAACCAGGTTTCGGCGCCTGCCAGCAGGGCCGAACCTTCGTAGATTTGATAAAAAGGATTTGGGCATACGACGGTTGCACCGGGCTTCGTCGGGTCTATCACCGTTTGCGCAAGCGAAAACAGGGCTTCACGCGAACCGTTGACCGGCAGGATCTGCGTGGCAGGGTCTACGGCAAGGCCGTAACGCCGCTTGAGCCAGTCCGCCATGGTCTGGCGAAGTTTCGGATCGCCAGCTGTCGGCGGGTACCCGGCCAGGCCTGCCAGGCTGCCGGTCAGCGCGTCCTTGACGAGCTGTGGCGTGGCATGCCGGGGTTCGCCAATGCCCAGGCTGATGGGTTTGTAGGCAGGGTTGGGCGTGATGTCGGCGTGCAGGAGGCGCAGCCGCTCAAAGGGGTAGGGCTGGAGCCGGGAAAGCAGGGGATTCATGGTTCGAATTATCCAGCCTGCAGACAGGCCTGAAAAAGCTGAAAACCATTGATTTTAATATATACGGCAAAAATTTAATGTATACGTTAAATTTTGGTTTGCTCTATGCCTGCGAGCTGAAAAAAAAGGCCACAAAACAGCCTGTAGAGTCCATTTTTGCCCCCTAAATCGGCCTGTAGCCCTTTAAATACGAGCGTGAGCAGCTATAAAATAAATAGCATTTCCCCTTCATTGTGTAGTTTGATGTCACGTTCCGAACAGCCGTCTGCTGGTCTGAAGTGGCAGGGTTGCTGCTGACCTGCGGCTATCATCCTCCGCAGCATGGCCACACCCCGACAGTTGACCTGACGCATGAGCGCAAATCGCCAGAAGGTGCCATGGCATCTCGTCTTCCTGGTCTTTGGCGCGCTGATCGGGCCGGGGTCAGTCCTGCTTTCCGGCCGTGACCGCTGGGACGGCGTGATTGGCGACTATCTTGTGCAGTCAAACAAGCTGGTGGGTCTGGGTGACTGGCTGCAGGACTCGGGCTGGTGGCTGCTCTGGGGACTGATGCGCGGCGTCGCCTGGCTGGTTCACCACGCTGGAGTCGATTACTGGGTCAGCCTCAAGATTGTCATCGCGGCCATCATGGGCTGGATAGCCTGGGAAACCTTCAGGCTGGCCAAAGACGTTTTCCGCATGGACGAAGTGCAGGCCTGCTGGGCGGCTGCGCTTACGCTGGTGTTTCCGGGCTATGTGCTGTTTCACGCCAGCTGCCATGTCGGCGTGGGCCTGTTTCTGGTGTTCGCCTTGCTGGGTTACCGCATGACCCTGGGCGCCGGCCTTTGGCGCATGGCCGCAGGGCTGCTGCTGATTGGCCTGTCGTTCCAGATGAATTCCAACCTTGTTCTGGTGCCTGCGCTGGAGCTTGCGCGCTGGGTCGTTGCTGGCCGCATGGACCGGAGTGGCAGGAACCGCTTCTTGGGTCTGGTGACGATATCGGTTGTCGGCTATTTTTTCTGGAAGCTGGTCGTTGGCACAGGGGGTGTTTATTCAGAGGCCGGCTACAACCGCATCGTCTGGCCCACTGACCTGGCGAGCCTCAAAAAACTGCTCATCACCACAGTTCTCTGGGGCAGCTGGCTTCCGCTGCTTTTGTTGGGACCTGTGGTCTGGCTTGTCTGTCGTGCTGTCGCGCCTGGCCGCCCGGCGGAGGCAGCCGTCACTGCCCGGCAGCAACTGCTCGCAGGCCTGCTGCTTTGTGGCGCGGCCGTCGTGGCCTACATCGCCGCCGGCAAGGCCGGGCCGTTTTTTGTACCCACCGTGTTCGGTACGGGCGGTTCGGTCTACGCCACGTTTGCGATGGAGTTTCGACCCGGCAATTTCTTCTCTGGTTTGGCCTCGCCACAGATCAGGCACACCATTCTTCTCGGCCCCATGCTGTCCATCACCATGGTGGCGGCGTGCATTTACATGGCAGGGCGCTTTCCGTCTGCGCGCATGGCCCCTGCCGCGGCATTGAGTCTGATGCTGGGCGTTACCTGGGTGCACCAGTCCGGCTGGGCCCTGTGGGCGCACCATGAAAAGCTGGTGCAGGGCGCGCTTGACCAATCGGTCGTCAATGCCCTGAAAAAGCTGCCGCCGCCACCCGATGGCGCCAGCATATTGATTGAACGCCGCCAGCCGCAGCTGCAGAAAGACTGGACGGGCACGCTGGAGACGAACTTCATGCTGTACGAGGCCTATGGCCGCGCCGCGTGGATTGCCGATACGGTCTTTGCGCCCAACGGCCCATCGCACGAGATTGCCCTGGCGCTGCTTGAAGAAAACAAGGCCGGCTTTTTGCGCTGGGCGCCCAAAAAGGACATACGCATCTTTCACATCGCTGATGATTTCACCGACAGCAGGTGTACGGCTGGCTATGTTTTTGACCTCGCAAAACCGGACGCCATGGATTTGCTGTGGCGCATGCCTTTTGCGCCCGCAAGGGTTGCGCCGGCGGCCCTGGTGAGCGCTACGCGTCAATGCCCCAAAGTTTGAGTCGGGCGGGGCTGCCTGGCGCAGGGCAGCCAAGTTATCATGTTGCTCCGGGCTACAGGTCTGGCCCGTAAAAAATTCATATAAATCAACGGCTTGGCTTTGTCCTGCGTTGATTTGGCTACAGGTGAGAACAACGTGCGCCTCAATTCAATCAAGTTATCCGGTTTCAAGTCTTTTGCGGAGCCGACCAATTTTGTGTTGCCTGGCCAGCTCATCGGCGTCGTCGGCCCCAACGGTTGCGGCAAGTCCAACATCATGGATGCGGTGCGCTGGGTGCTGGGCGAGAGCAAGGCTTCCGAGTTGCGGGGTGAATCCATGCAGGACGTCATCTTCAACGGCACGACCACACGCAAGGCTGCCAGCCGCTCAAGTGTCGAACTGGTGTTTGACAATGCCGATCACCGCGCCGGCGGCCAGTGGGGCCAGTTTGCCGAGATCGCCGTCAAGCGTGTTCTGACGCGCGACGGCACATCCAGCTACTACCTCAACAACCAGCCGGTGCGCCGCCGTGATGTGCAGGACGTGTTTCTCGGCACCGGCCTCGGCCCCCGCGCCTACGCCATCATCGGGCAGGGCACCATCAGCCGCATCATCGAATCCAAGCCCGAAGAGCTGCGCCTGTTTCTGGAAGAAGCGGCCGGTGTGTCGAAGTACAAGGAGCGCCGCCGCGAGACGGCCAACCGCCTGTCGGACACGCGTGAAAACCTGACCCGGGTTGAAGACATCCTGCGTGAACTCAATGCCAACCTTGACCGCCTTGAAAAGCAGGCCGAAGTGGCCTTGCGCTACAACGCCTTGCAGGCCGACGGCACGCTCAAGCAGCACCAGCTGTGGTTTCTGAAGCGCGCCGAAAGCGAAGCCGACCAGGCCAAGGTCAAGGCCGATGCCGAAAAAGCCGTCAACGAACTCGAAAGCCGCGTAGCTGACCTGCGCCACATTGAGGCCGACCTTGAAACCATTCGACAGGCGCACTACGCCGCCGGCGACCACGTCAACCAGGCGCAGGGCAAGCTGTATGAAGCCAGTGCCGAAGTCGGCCGGCTTGAAGCGGAAATCCGCTTTGTGGTCGACGGCCGCATTCGCGTCGAGCAGCGCCTGGCCCAGCTGAAAGAGCAAACCGCGCAGTGGGCGACCCGCAAGGAAGACGCTGCGGTAGAAACCGAAACCCTGTCGACACAGGCCATTGAGGCCGAAGAAAAAGCCGAGCTGCTGGC
Source organism: Polaromonas sp. (assembly GCA_965228025.1). GTDB lineage: Bacteria > Pseudomonadota > Gammaproteobacteria > Burkholderiales > Burkholderiaceae_C > Polaromonas. Next base: position 123,099 of record CBDDGX010000025.1, read on the forward strand.
CGCGCAAAGCGAAGAGCAGCAGGGCCAGCTGCCTGCGCTTGAAGAATCATTGCGCTCTGCCCAGGCCAAGGCCAACGAGCAGCGCACCGGCGTGGCACAGGTGCAGCAGCAGATACAGGTACTTGCTGCTGACCAGCGCAATATTGAAGAGCAGTCGCGTGCGCTGTCGATGCGGCTTGAGCGCCTGACGGCCGATCGCAACGCCCTCAACGCGCCTGACGAAGCCCGCCTGGTCAACCTGACAGCGCAGTTCAACGCCGCTCAGGAAGCCCAGCTTGAAGCCGAAGCCCGTTTGCACGAGCTGACCGACAGCGTGCCGCAGCTCGACGAAGAGCGCCGCACGCAGCAGCAGGCCGTCAACACCGAATCCGCCAAACGCGCCGACCTGTCCGCCCGCATGGAAGCCCTCAAGGCGCTGCAGGAAAAGGTCAAGACCGACGGCAAACTCAAGCCGTGGCTGGCCAAGCACGGGCTGGACGGCTTGCAGGGCCTGTGGAGCCGCATACACATCGAGCAGGGCTGGGAAAACGCGCTTGAAGCTGCACTGCGTGAACGACTCGGCGCGCTTGAAGTCTCAAGGCTGGACATGGTTCGCGGCTTTGCCGGCACTGATGGCCGTGACACGCCGCCTGCCAAGTTGTCGTTCTACTCACCCCCTAATGGCGCTGCACCGGGCAAGTCCAACACCGCCATCAACCTCAAGCCGCTGTCTGAGCTGCTGCGCCTGAACGATGCGGGCCAGTCGGCGCTGCTCGGTGACTGGCTGCATGGCTGCTATACCGCTGAAAAACTTGACGACGCCATGGCCGCACGCGAAAAGCTGCAGGCCGGCGAGGTCATCTACGTCAAGAGCGGCCATGCCGTCACGCAGTTCAGCGTGAGCTTTTACGCGCAGGATTCAGAACAGGCCGGCCTGCTGGCGCGCGCGCAGGAAATCGAAAACCTGGACAAGCAGCTCAAGGCGCAGGCGCTGATCAGCGAGGAAGCCCGCAGCGCACTGGTTCGCGCAGAAGCTGTCTATGCCGACGCCGCCCAGCGCCTGGGCACAGCCCGCCGTGAAAGCGCCGAAGGCCAGAGCCGCACGCACGAATTGCAGGTTGAAGTCCTGCGCCTGACGCAGCTGGCCGAACAGACCCGTGCGCGCAGCGAGCAGATCCAGGCCGACATGGGCGAGATCGAAGCGCAACTGGGTGAGTTGCAGGAGCGCAAGGTCACGGCCGAAGGCCGCTTTGAAGAGCTCGACATGCAACTGGCCGACAGCCAGGAGCGCCATGCCCAGCTTGACGACCGCGTGATCGAGGCCGAGCGCAAGCTCAATGAGTCACGCGAGCAGCAACGTGCGCTGGAGCGCCAGGCGCAGGAGGCTCAGTTCTCGCTGCGCAGCCTGGCGTCGCGTCGCGAAGAACTCGCCCGTTCCATCCAGATCGCCGCGCAGCAGGCCGAATCAATTGCCGAAGAAGAAGCGCGTGCGAAAGAAGAACTCTCGCGCCTGTCTGATGCGGCTGCGCAGGCAGGTTTGCAGTCGGCCCTCAGCGTCAAGCTCGAGCGTGAGGCCGACCTGGGCGCCAAGCGCAGCCAGTACGACGACCTGACCAACAAGCTGCGCGCCAGTGATGAACGCCGCCTGCAGCTCGAACGCGAGCTTGACCCGATGCGCCAGCGCATCACCGAGTTCCAGCTGAAAGAGCAGGCCGCTCGCCTCGGTTTTGAGCAGTACGAACAGCTGCTGGCTGACGCGCAGGCCGATCTTGGAGCGGTTGAAGAATCCATCAAGACCGGCAATGTGCGCCTGACCGGCCTGCAGGGCGAGATAGACCGCATTAACCGCGACATCCAGTCGCTGGGCGCTGTCAATCTTGCTGCGCTGGACGAACTCGCCAGCGCTCGTGAACGCAAGCAGTTCCTCGATGCGCAGTCTGCCGACCTGAACGAAGCCATGGTGACGCTGGAAGACGCCATCAAGAAGATTGACGCCGAAACACGCGACCTGCTGGCCAGCACCTTTGAAACCGTCAATGGCCATTTCGGCAAGATGTTCCCCGAGCTTTTCGGCGGCGGCAACGCCAGGCTGGTGATGACGGGTGAAGAAATCCTCGACGCCGGCGTGCAGGTCATGGCGCAACCTCCCGGCAAGAAAAACCAGACCATTCATTTGCTGTCGGGCGGCGAAAAAGCCCTGACCGCCATTGCGCTGGTGTTTGCCATCTTCCACCTGAACCCCGCACCATTCTGCTTGCTCGATGAGGTTGATGCACCGCTGGACGATGCCAACACCGAACGTTACGCCAAGCTGGTGGCCAGCATGAGCAAGGACACGCAGTTCCTCTTCATCAGCCACAACAAGATCGCCATGGAAATGGCCGAGCAGCTGATAGGCGTGACCATGCAGGAGCAGGGCGTCTCGCGCGTCGTGGCGGTGGATATGGAAGCCGCGCTTGGTTTTGCTGAAGCCGCATAGAGATGGAGCCCCCACGTTCGCTCACTGCGTGTAGCTCTCTGCCCCCCGAGGGGGCTGGCCTTGCTTGGGGCGGCCCTGCGCGGCGGCCGGTGCCCCCACGTTCGCTCACTGCGTGTAACTCTCTGCCCCCCGAGGGGGCGCTGCGCCTGCAGCCCGGCGAAGCCGGTTCTGCGGCCCCGGCTTGCACAGACACCGCTTCGATCCAGTCTCCGCAGCGCGGCCACATGCCGCAACTGATTGAAGGCGCTGCATGAGCACTTTGCAAATCAGCCTGGCAGTGGTCGGTGGCCTTGTGCTGGCCGGCGTGGTGGCCCACAGCACCTGGACGGCCCGCAAAAACCAGCCCAAACGCGCCACGCCCGAAGTCAACCCCGAGCCGCGTGATCAGATTGAGCCCGGCCTGCAGGACGAGGACGCCTCCACAGACCCGCTGGCGCACCGGCAGGAGCCCAGCTTTGATGGCGATTCAGGCCTGGGCGCACTGGCCCACGCCATGGCGCCTGAGAAAAAACCCGGCCTTGATGCACTCATAGATGTGATCGCGCCTGTGGTGATTGATTCCGTGGTGTCTGGCGAGGCAGCTCTTGCCGCCATGCCGAGCACCCGACGCGCCGGCAGCAAGCCCTTTGGCGTTGAAGGTTTGAGCGTGACCACGGGCGAGTGGGAGTTCCCTGCCGTCAGCCACCGCTACAGCGCCTTCCAGTGCGGCGTGCAACTGGCCAACCGCATGGGCGCGCTCAACCAGATTGAATATTCAGAGTTTGTGATGAAAGCGCAGGCCTTTGCCGACGCCATTGGGGGCGAGCCGGAGTTTCCGGAAATGCTTGACGAGGTCGCGCGTGCCCGTGAGCTTGACCAGTTCGCCAGCGCGCATGACGCGCAGCTCAGCTTCACCCTGCGTGCCGTTCACACTGCCTGGAGCCCGGGGTACGTGCAGCAGAACGCAGCGCGCCTCGGTTTTGTGGCGGGTGTGATTCCAGGCCGCATGGTGCTGCCCGCGCCGCAGCAGGGCGGTGCGCCCATGCTGGGTCTGGCCTTCGACACCCAGGCCGCCATGGCCGAAGACCCCGAACAGACTGCGTTGCGCGAAGTCACGCTGTCACTCGACGTGCCGCAAGTCATGCGCACCGAGCAGCCCTTTGTGCGCATGCGCGAAGCCGCTGTGGCACTGGCTACGGCGATGGACGGCGCCATCATTGACGACAACGGCAATGTGATTCACGCTGATGCCATGGACGTTATCGGCTCGGAGCTTGAGCAGCTGTATGACACGCTGGATGAACGTGATCTTTCTGCAGGCTCCGTTCTTGCCCGGCGCCTGTTCAGCTAAACATGCTTCCCCCCCGTAGCAGCCTTCGGCCGCTTCCCCCCTGCAGGGGGCGCCGCTTGTGGCCCGGCAAAGCCGGTTCCACGGCGGCCTTGCCAAAAACCCTTGCCTGGAATTGACGAGATGGATGAGCCAGATCTTTTTGCGCAGCCTGAAGCGCCGGGCAACGACAAGGCCGTCAAACGCGCAGCCGCCCTGCACAGGCAGTTGCATGAGCATGCCCACAGGTATTACGTGCTCGATGAGCCCAGCATTCCCGATGCCGAGTACGACAAGTTGTTTCGTGAGCTGCAGGCGCTCGAAGAAGCCCACCCCGAACTGCTAACGCCAGATTCACCCACCCAGCGCGTGGGCGGCAAACCGCTGGACCAGTTCGCCAGCGTGCGCCACAAGGTGCCCATGCTCAGCATTCGCACCGAGACCGACACCGAGCCCTCAGGCGCGCAGAACTTCGACACCCGCGTGCGCAAGGAGTTGGGCCTGAAAGAGGGCGACCCGCCGGTCGAATACGTCGCCGAGCTCAAGTTCGACGGCCTGGCCATGAACCTGCGTTATGAAAACGGTGTGCTGGTGCAGGCCGCCACGCGCGGTGATGGCGAGGTGGGGGAAGAGGTGACACAGAACATGCGCACTGTCAGGCAGATTCCTTTGAAGCTTCCGAGCCGCAGCGACGGGCCGCCCCTAGCAAGGCTGGCCCCCTCGGGGGGCAGCGAAGCACACGAAGTGGCGAGCGTGGGGGCCATTTTTCCGCCACCCGTGATCGAAGTGCGCGGTGAGGTCTACATGCGCCGCGCCGACTTCGAAGCCCTTAACGAGCGCCAGCGCGACAAGATCGCCAAAGGTGCAAAGGGTGAAAAAACCTTTGTGAACCCGCGCAATGCAGCCGCCGGCGGCGTGCGCCAGCTCGACCCGGCCATTGCCGCCGACCGCAAGCTCAGCTTTTTTGCTTATGGCCTGGGCGAGATCACGCCGCCTGAACAAGGTGGGCCGGTGTTTGAAACACATCTGCAGATGCTGCTCACGCTCAAGTCCTGGGGTTTCCCGGTTGCGTCGCAGACCACGCCTGCGCTGGGTGCTGAAGAGCTGGTCGCCTTTCATAAAAACATAGGCCAGCAGCGCGACGCCTTGCCTTACGACATTGACGGCGTTGTCTACAAGGTCAACAGCCTGGCGCTGCAGCGGCAACTTGGTTTTGTGACGCGCGAACCGCGCTGGGCCGTGGCGCACAAATACCCGGCGCAGGAGCAACTTACCACTGTGCTCGCCATTGACGTGCAGGTGGGCCGCACCGGCAAGCTCACGCCTGTGGCCAAGCTGGCCCCGGTGTTTGTGGGCGGCGTCACCGTCACCAATGCCACGCTGCACAACGAAGACGAAGCCCGCCGCAAGGATGTGCGCATCGGCGACACCGTCATCGTGCGGCGCGCCGGCGATGTGATCCCTGAAGTCGTCAGCGTGCTGCTTGAAAAGCGCGTGAAAGATGCACCGCAGTTCACCATGCCGCGCAAATGCCCGGTTTGCGGCTCCGAAGCCGTGCGTGAAGAAGGCGAAGCCGATTACCGCTGCACAGGTGGCCTGTTCTGCGGCGCACAGCGCAAGGAGGCCATCCTGCATTACGCCCACAGGCGCGCGGTCGAAGTTGAAGGCCTGGGCGACAAGCTTGTCGAGCAACTGGTCGATGCCAACGTCATACGCACCTTGCCTGACCTGTACAAGCTGGGCTTGACCTCGCTGGCGGCGCTAGACCGCATGGCCGAGAAGTCTGCCCAGAACCTGCTCGATGCGCTTGAGAAATCCAAACAGACCACGCTGCCGCGCTTCATCTTCGGCCTGGGCATACGCCACGTCGGCGAGGCGACTGCCAAGGCGCTGGCCAAACACTTCGGCAGGCTCGACGGCATCATGGGCGTGACGGCAGAAGACGCACCTTCCACCGAACGCCTGGCCGAGGTCGATGACGTCGGCCCCATCGTCGCCGAGAGCATTCACACCTTCTTCCAGCAGCCGCACAACCGCGAAGTGGTCGAACAGCTGCGCGCTTGCGGCGTCACATGGGAAGAGGGCGAACCGGCAGAACGCGCACCGCAACCGTTCACCGGCAAGACCTTTGTCATCACCGGCACCTTGCCCACGCTCAGCCGTGACGAGGCTAAAGACATGGTCGAGGCGGCTGGCGGCAAGGTGGCCGGTTCGGTCAGCAAAAAGACCGACTACGTGGTGGCCGGGGCGGAGGCTGGCAGCAAGCTCACCAAGGCGCAGGAACTGGGCATTACCGTGATTGATGAAGCGGCTTTGCTCGCGCTCCTTGCCGCCGCCTAGCGCGTCGCCAGGTTTGTAAAGCCCCGCGTCTTTACCTGCCCGAAGTCGCCCGCCAGGTGGCGCGGCACGTTAGGCAGGCTCCAACAGGAGCTATCCATGAAAACCATTCGTCTTTTTGGCGCAGTTGCTGCCGCAGGGCTCGCCACTCTTCTTTCGGGCTGTGTGGTCGCGCCCATAGGCCGGCCCGTGGCGGTTTACCCGGCGCGGCCTGTGTATGTTGAGCCGGCACCCGTGGTGATCGTGCCGGCACCGGGCTACTACCGCTATCGCGGGCACGGCCGCTGGCGCTACTGAGCAAACAGGCGCTCAAAACCCATTTTTTTAACGTACACGTTAAAAAATGTGAAAAAGTTAATATGGAAGTTAACTTTTTGGATCTGAAGCGAGCATCAAAGCGTCAAATCATCCAAAAACAGTCAAAAAAGGCCAATTTCAGATATCAAATCGGGCTGCAGACCAATAAAGACGAGCGTGAGCAGCTACTGAATTAATAGCAAATTGCAGATTTCCCAGACGTGGCTGCATGTCCAGGCAGCTGTGTCTGCCTGTTTGGGAGGGCAAGGGACGGCCCAAACCCGTCATGACTGCCGCGTCGCGATAATCGCAGCATGACCATTCGCGACATTCTCAAAATGGGTGACCCGCGCCTGCTGCGCATCGCCCAGCCGGTGACCGAGTTCGATACCGACGCGCTGCACCTGCTGATTTCCGACATGTTCGACACCATGCGCGCCGTCAACGGCGCCGGGCTGGCCGCGCCGCAGATTGGCGTTGACCTGCAACTGGTGATCTTCGGCACCAACGAGCTCAACCCGCGCTACCCGGATGCACCCGTCGTGCCCCGCACTGTCCTGCTTAACCCCGTCATCACGCCGGTGACCGATGACGAGGAAGACGGCTGGGAGGGCTGCCTCTCGGTGCCAGGCCTGCGCGGCGTGGTGCCGCGCTTCTCGCACATCCGCTACACCGGCTTCGACCAATACGGCGACCCGATAGACCGCACGGTGGACGGCTTTCACGCCCGCGTGGTGCAGCACGAATGCGACCACCTGATCGGCAAGCTCTACCCGATGCGGGTGCGTGACTTCACCCAGTTTGGTTTTACCGAGGTGCTGTTTCCCGGGCTTGACGCGTCTGAGGATGATTGAAGCGGTAACTTGTCTATGTCGATACCGAAACCCCCATCGTTGCCGCCTGAGGTCCAGGCTCAGTTTGACCTCATGATGGCGGAATACGCCGGGCGTCAACGTTATGAGCGATTCAGCCAGGAAATCCTGTTGAACATCGCGGATCATGCTTTAGAGCAGGCGCTGCTGGATTACATTTTTGATCGACTGGAGAGTTTTAATCAGGATGAAAATCGCGCCTTCGCAGATTTGAGTTCGCAGTTTCGCGTGTTTTTCTGTACCTGGCAGGTGGAGGCTGAGGTCTTGAACGGCGGCTTCAATCAGTATTTCTGGAATTCTGCCGCTCAGAATGCCGAGCGAACACCGGCAGCCCTGAGAGATATTGGTGATGAAGTCGCCGCCGATCTTATGAACGAGGCGAACCGAATTGCCTTGAGCGAACTGCCGGAGATGTCCAAATATCTGAAGGCAAATACGCTTCAAGCGTTTTCAGAGTCCTACAAGCACACTTCGCTGAATGACCTTGACGAACCGTTTTGTCAAAGAGCACAAGCGTTTCCGTCGCTCCGGCTCGCGTACGTGCGCTCGCAGCCTGAGGCCTTTGTCACCCCTTGACCTGTAGCTCCTTATTCAACCTGACGTTATCCAGCTAGGACATCACATGACCATAGAAACCGAAGACGACGTTGTCGCCCTCAAACGCATAGGCCGAATCGTTTCATACACACTTCAGCAGATGCTGGACGCCGCCGAACCCGGCATGACCACGCGCGAGCTGGATGCGCTGGGTACGGCGTTGCTCGAAAAGCATGGCGCACGCTCAGCGCCCAAACTGACTTATGACTTCCCCGGCTCCACCTGCATCAGCATCAACGAAGAGGCCGCACACGGCATCCCCGGTGACCGCGTGATTCGGGCTGGTGACGTCCTGAACGTCGATGTGTCTGCCGAGCTGGATGGCTACTTCGCCGATACCGGCGGCACAAAAGTCGTGCCCCCGACCAATCCGCAGAAGACGCGCCTCTGCCACGCAACCCGCACGGCCCTGCAGCAAGCGATGAAGCAGGCCAGGGCCGGCCAGCCCATCAACGGCATAGGCGCGGCCATCGAACGGACTGCCAAGGCCTACGGCTTCAAGGTCATCGAAAACCTCGGCAGCCACGGCGTCGGCCGTGCCCTGCATGAAGAACCAGAGCACATTCAGGGCTACTTCGATCCGTCGGACAAGCGCATTTTGAAAGAAGGCATGGTGATCACCATTGAACCGTTTCTTTCAACCAAGAGCCGGGTGGTGAATGAGACGTCGGATGGGTGGACGCTGGCTGGTGTGAAGGGCAATTTGTCGGCGCAGTATGAGCACACGATGATCATTACCAAAGGTGAGCCGATAGTTGTCACGATGCACTGAGCGATATTTGGTCTGATTCGATCTTTTCAGATTGGGCAGGAACAAAGAGGAAAATAAAAATGCGAGCTAAATTCTTAGTAAAAAGCGTTTCGTTTGTCGCTGCCCTAATTGTCGGTACTGCTGCGTTCGCTTACGATCCTGTTGATTGCTTAGAAGATATAGCGAAAGTTGACACAGGAATTAATGTGGGACTGGCGACGAAACTCTGTTCTGGCGCGTGGACACAAGAGCCTGTTAGGTGCTACCAAATGGTCTCCAAGGTGGACGACGGTATATCCCGTGGTATCGCAATTGATCTCTGTGCGGGCGCAGTAAGCGGCGAGAAAACTGTTGCTTGCTACGCCAAGGCTGGGGTAGAACGGAAACTGAACAGAGGACTTGCAACTACTCTTTGTGGCGCAAAGAAGTTAGAGAAATAGTACTTGTCGATGCGTTCAAACACTTTAGAAGCTTAATGGGCTGAATGCAGTCTGCAAACTTTGTAGCTTACTAAGCAGAGGTGTAGCCAACCGCCTGCCTTCAACCCATCCGCTGCAACCAAGGCGTCTCAACAGCAACCCTGGCCTCATGCGCAGCAATCACTTCCGAATACCGCAAAGTACGCGTGATGTCATCCTCACCAGACATCAATTGCGCCTGATGCCCATTTGAGAGCGTGAAGCCAATTTCCCGATCATCAGTCGCTACCAGCTTGAGATCTGCCAGCCGCAGCTCAAGCCGATCGCCGTCACGGGTCAGCGCCATCAGCGCCTCATGATCTTCCGGTGTCACCGCCGCCGCCACAACACCGTTCTTCACGCAGTTGCTGCGAAAGATGTCGCCGAACGACAGCGCCACGATGGCTTCGATGCCGTAGTCGGCCAGTGCCCAGACGGCGTGCTCTCGCGATGATCCGCAGCCGAAGTTGCGGCCTGCAAGCAGGATGCGGGTCTGGGTTGGCGCGGTGACAAATGCTGCCTCGGGCTGGCCACTGGCTATCCAGTCAGCGAACAGGTGCAGGCCCATGCCTTCGCGCACGGTCTTTTTCAGGAACTGGGCTGGGAAGAGGGCGTCGGTGTCGATGTCGTCGCGCTTGAGAACGGCAACGGGGCCCTTGACGGTGGTGATGGGCTTTCTCATGACAAGAACTCCCGCGGGTCGGTGAGGGCGCCGCGCAGGGCTGATGCTGCTACGGCTGCCGGGCTCATCAGGTGGGTGCGGCCGCCCTGGCCCTGTCGGTTTTCGAAGTTGCGGTTGGAGGTAGATGCGCTGCGCTGGCCGGGCATCAGGGCGTCGCCATTCATGCCGACGCACATTGAGCAACCGGATTCGCGCCATTCAAAGCCTGCGTCGAGAAACACTTTTGCGAGGCCCTCGGCTTCGGCTGTGCGCTTGACGACGGTGGAACCGGGCACCACCAGCCCGCGTACGCTGGAGGCGATGCGCCTGCCTTTGACAACTTCGGCTGCGGCGCGCAGGTCTTCAATACGCGAGTTGGTGCATGAACCTATGAAGGCCACATCAATCGGCACGCTGGCAATGGGCTGGCCGACGCGCAGGCCCATGTAGTGCAGGGCGGCTTCAAAGCGTGGCTGTTCATCTTCATGGCCTGCGCCGAATGAGGCCGGTATCTGGTCGCCAAAACCTGCGCTGTCTGCAGGCGTGGTGCCCCAGGTGACCATGGGCCTGACTTGGCTGGCATCGACTTTCTTGACGCGGTCGAAGTCACTGATGTCATCAGTCTTCAGGTTGGCCCAGTGGGCCACAGCCTGGTCAAACAAGTCCTTCGCCTGACCGCTCACGCGCGTGCGCAGGTAATCGACCGTCTTGCTGTCTGGCGCCACCAGGCCAAAGCGCGAGCCCGCTTCAATCGTCATGTTGCACAGCGTCAGCCGCGCCTCAATCGACAGCGCACTGATGGCTGGGCCGAAGTACTCAATGGCCGAGCCGACGCCGCCGCTGGTGCCTATCTGCGCAATGATGGCCAGCGCCAGGTCTTTGGCGTAGGTGCCACGGCCCAGTTCGCCCTCAACCTGCAGGCCCAGCGTGCGCACCTTGCGCATCCACAGTGTCTGTGTGCTCATGACGTGTTCGGCCTCTGAGGTGCCTATGCCCCAGGCCAGCGCGCCGAGTGCGCCCAGCGTGGCGGTGTGTGAGTCGCTGCACAACACGGTGCTGCCAGGCAGCACATAACCCTGCTCGGGCGCGACCACGTGCACGATGCCCTGGCGCGGGTCGTCGAGGTCCAGCAGGCGCATGCCGGTGGCTTTGGCATTGCGGCGCAAGGTAGCAATCTGCGCTGCGCTTTCGGGGTTGGGAATGTTGGTGTTGCGGTCGGCCGTCGTCGGTACGTTGTGATCCTGAATGGCCATGTGCCGCTCGGGCGAACGCACCACGCGGCCGTTGGCGGCCATGCTGGCAAAGGCCTGCGGGCTGGAGACCTCGTGCACCAGGTGCCGGTCAACATAAACCAGGTCTTCACCTGCGTCGTTGCTGGCCAGCTTGTGGGTCTGCCAGATCTTGTCGAAAAGGGTGCTCACGGATGTCTCTTTCTGGTGGGAAGGCCGCGCAACGGGCTGCGGCGTTTAATTGTTTTCAAACCTGAAATGGTCATTTTTACTGATGATGCGCCCGGCGGTCGGGGATGGGAAGTGCCCGGTGAACAGCAGGGTGGACGTATCCGCCAGCTGGTGCACCAGGTCAGAGCGGGTCTGGGCTGCAAGAACCGGGTCATGGCAGAAGCGTGACGACAGCGACAGGTCTATCAACTGCGCCGGGGTATGCAATATGTCGCCTGCAAACACCGCGTGGTCGCCCTGGCTGTGTGCATCGAGCAGGCAATTGCCGGCGGTATGGCCGTACGCGGCCTGTAGCTGTATGCCAGCCTCGAACTCAAAACCCGAATCGACCATCATGGCGAGACCCGCATCAACCACTGGTAGCACGCTGTCTGCGAAAGAGCCATGGTTGGGTGCATCAAGCCCGTGCGCGACTGCATGGCGGTGTTGCTGTTCCCAATGGCTGTATTCGGCGTTGGCAAAGACGTAACGCGCCTTGGGGAAGGTGGGCACCCATTGGCCGTTGTGTAGCCGGGTGTTCCAGCCCACATGGTCGGCATGCATGTGGGTGCAGCAGACAAAGTCGATGTCGTCGGGCTGCAGGCCGAGCTTTGCCATGTTCTGCAGGTAGGTGAACTGCTGGCGGTGCCAGGGCGGCCTGAGCGGGCGCTCCTTGTCATTACCGGCACAGGCATCAATGAGGATGTTGTGCTTCGGCGTTTGCAGCACATAGCTGTGAAAGCTCATGTTGACGCGGTTGTCATCGGTCACAAAGACCGGTTTGAGCCAGCCAGAATGTGCCGCTATCTGTTCGGGCGTGATGCCTGGCACCACAAAATCAAGGGGCGAGAAAGAGCCTTCGCTCTCAAGCACCATGTCTACCTTGAACTGGCCAATCTTTTGTGTCTGCATGCCGTTTGCCCGGGCCTAGAACATCAGGCGGCCGCCGTTGATGTAAAGGATTTGTCCGGTCATGTAGCGCGAGGCCTGGCCCAGCAAAAAGAGGATGGGGCCGACCACATCATCGGGCTGACCGACACGGCCTTGCGGAATGGTCGCTTCAATCGCCTTGCGGCCTGCGGCGAACCAGCCGTCCTTGTTGTCGACATCACCGCCACGTCCTGTGCCGCCTGAGAGGAAGGCGGTTTCAATCGGGCCGGGCGCGACAGCGTTGACACGAATGCCGGGTGCGTTTTCTTTGGCGAGGTTGCGTGTCATGGCATTGATGGCGGCCTTGGCAGCCGCATAAGGCCCCACGCCCTTGTCTGCAGACACTGAAAGACCGGAGGACGTCAGCACAATGGCGGCGTCATTGCCCTTGTCGAGCAGCGGCAGGGCGGCGCGCACGCTCAGAAAAGCACCGCGCGTGTTGACGTTCATGACCTCGTCCCAGCTTTGTTCGCTGGTGTCGCGCATGGCTGAGGGCGGTGGCGTAAAGCCTGCCAGATGCACCAGGCCATCAAGCGCGCCCCATTTGGCGGCTATCTCCGAAAAGCCGATTTCAATATCTGCAGCCTTTGATGCATCGCAGGCAATCTGCCATTCGCCAGACAGGGCGGGGCGCTTGAGCATGGACACCGCAAGGTCCAGGTTGGCGACCTGCATGCCTGCGGCCAGTGAAGCCTCAACCAGTCGGGTGCCTATGCCGCCGCAGCCTCCGACGATGGCCAGGCGCATGCCAGCGGGCGGTGGCAGGCGCGTCAGATCCATCGTGCCAATGCTCATGCCACCAGTCACGAGCCTGCCCCAAGGCGACGAATCGGCATCTTGTCGATGGCGACCATGGTTGTCTTTTCTTCGGTGTACAGCGACATGCAGCCCTTGCCACCTTCACGTCCAATGCCGGATTCGCGGTAGCCGCCAAAGGCAGAGCGCAGGTCACGCACGACAGGGGTGTTGACCCAGACCGTACCGGTGCGCAGCTTGCGCATGGCTTGATTGGCCTTGTCCAGGTTGCTGGTCCACACATAGGCGACCAGGCCAAAGGTGCTGTCATTGGCAATCGCGATGGCTTCTTCAAAGGTGTCGAAGGTCACAAAGGTCGCGAACGGGCCAAAGATTTCTTCCTGGCAGATGCGCGCTGCATTGTTGGGGGCGCGGACGACGGTCGGTTCAATGTAATAGCCCTTGCCCATGGCTTCGACACGCTTGCCGCCGGTGAGGATTTCAGCGCCATCGGCTTTTGCGACTTCGGCGTATGACAGCACACGCTCCATGTGGGCTTTGGACGCCAGCGGACCCATTTCGCTGCCCATTTGTGAAGGGTGGCCGATCTTGATGTTTTTGACGCGCTCGACAAACGCGGCGATGAACTTGTCGGCAATCGAACGCTCAACCAGGATGCGTGAACCAGCCAGGCACTGCTGACCATTGCCGCCGTAGATGCCCAGCAGCGCGGCGTCGAGTGCGCGCTCAAGGTCGGCGTCCGCGCAGATGATGCTGGCCGACTTACCACCCAGCTCCATGGTGCAGGCTTTCAGGCCCTTGGCCGCCGATGAAAGGATGGCGCGGCCGGTGGTGGTGCCGCCGGTGAATGAGACAACGTTGATGTCCGGATGCTCAACCAGCGCGGTGCCGGTGACGGGGCCACGGCCGTTGACCAGGTTGACCACGCCCGGGGGCAGGCCGGTGCTGTTCACAATCTCCATAAAGCGCTGCATGCCTGCGGCGGCAATCTCCGATGGCTTGACCACGCAGGTGTTGCCAAAAGCAATGGCGGCGGCAATCTTCATCGAGCACAGCGTGACGGGCGCATTCCATGGGCCGAGCAGGCCGGCGACGCCGACGGGCTCGCGGAACACGCTGGTCACATAACCCGGCTCCTGCGTGTACAGGTCGCCGCCGACCTGGCCGATGAACTCCGCAAAAAACTTGAAGTTGTAGGCAGAACGAGGAATGTAAAAGCCCTCGATCTGCGCGAGTGGAATGCCGGTGGTGGCGCTTTCAATTTCGGAAAGCTCGGTTTTGCCCGCAATGATGGCATCGTGGATCTTCATCAACGCGTTCTGGCGACTTTCAACCGTCAGGCCTGACCAGCGGCCATCTTCAAAGGCCTCGCGTGCCGTGCGTGCCGCCAGATCGACTTCAGATGCATCTGCCTCCAGCAGGTCACCCAACTGCTCGCCGCTGGCTGGGTCAAACACGGGCACATGGTGCTGGTTGCCCGCAGCAACAAATTTGCCATTGATAAAGCTGGCCTGTGGGCGGCTCAGGAAGTCTGCGATGGCGGCGGTACGCTGCATTTTGTCGTCGATCATGTGGCTTGCTCTCTGTGAAGGCGTTGAAGTCAGTGTGTGGTGATGGATCTGGAGACGGCTTGGCGCGCAATGCTGAGCAACATGGCTGTCAATTGCGCGGGGGCGGTGATCATGGCGTTGTGGCCGGTGGCGAGTTCACGCCAGCCCCAGTCACCCTGGTCACGTACCCACTGGCGCATGGGTTCTGCCAGTGCAATGGCCGGGTCGGTGCAATAAATATAGGTATGGGGCAGGCCGTTGCCTATGGGGTTGTTCAGGTTCAGTGGGCTGCTGTAAAGACTGAGAGGCTGCGGCGTCAGGCGGCGTTGCACCCAGGCTTCATCGTCTGTACCGGCTTTCATGCCGAAAAAAGTGGCCGGTGGCGCGGGCAAACCCAGACCTCCCGGTGTCGCCAGCGCCTGCTTTTTGCGTTCTTCCACCACATGCGGCGGGTAAGTTGAAAAAAGTGTTTTGCCCGGCTGCAGAATCAGGCTGTCGAGGTAAACCAGGTGGCGAATCCGTTCGGGCATGCGGTCAGCCACACCCGTCATGGGAATGCCGCCAAAGCTGTGGCCCACGAAGACGATGTCGTCCAGTTCTTCGTGCGTGATGTGGTTGACGATGTCTTCCACAAAGGTGTCCAGCGTGATGTCGGCAGAAATGAGGTGGCTACGCTCGCCCACGCCGGTCTGGTTGGGCGTGGTGACCTTGTGGCCTTGTGAACGCAAACGGTCAGCCACCCGCTGCCAGCACCATGCGCCATGCCATGAACCGTGCAGGAGCACGAAGGTCATGGGTTTGTGGGTGTCTGGCATTGGGGTGGGCTTGCCCTGGCCTTACTTGGCGGTCAGGAACTTCCAGGTGGATGTCGCAGGGTCAACCTGCAGTGCGCCCACTTTCTCAGCGCCGTCGCCATTGGCATCAAACACGATTTCGTTCACGCCACGGAAGGTTTTCTGGGCGTTGATGGCGTCGCGCAGTTTGTCGCGTGCCGAGTCGATGGGGGTGCTGCCATCAATGCCCGCCTTGCGGGCAGACAGGGCGACCAGGAACACGGCGTCATAACCCAGGCTGGTGTTGGACACATTTGGCGGCTGGAACTGGTTGAGGGCAGCATCCTTGGCGATGGCGGCCACATAACGGTCTACGAACTTCTTGTAGGCGACGAGATCGCCTGATGCGTAATCGTTGGATGCCTGACCGACAGTGAACCACTGTTTGGCCTGCGCGCCCACGGTTTTCACGACGGTTTGCGGGAACACGCCCGGGTAGATCAGCGGGCTGCAGAGGATGGGCGCCTGCACGTCCTGGATCTGGAGTTCACGGGCCAGCTTGCCTGCATCGCCTGACAGGATGGATGCCAGAACCATGTCGGGTTTCAGATCCTTCAGTTTGATGGCCACAGGCGAGAAGTCGGTCTGGCCGGAGGTGAACTCCAGCGTGCCGACGACTTCAAGGCCTTTTGATTTGGCCAGCTTGGTCCATTCTTCTGCGGCCGATTTGCCGGCAGCTTCGCGAACGTCAGCCATGATGACCACACGCTTGGCCTTGGGAAAGAGCTTGGCGAATTCTGCAAAGCCCTGGGGCAGTGCCACATCGTCGGGTGTGTTCAGGCGCGTGCCGTAGGGGCGGCCACCAATGCCTGGCTTGTTGGCGTTCATGTTGACCGCCGGAATCTTCAGCTGGTTGATGGTGGCGCGTGCCGTTTCCCACTGCGTGGACGACATGGGGCCGAGCACGGCGAGCGCGCCTGCACCGTGGGCTTCACGAACGCGCAGCACGCCCTGGTCGGGGCGAAGCTGGTCGTCATAACGAACGATCTCGATCATGCTGCCGTTGATGCCGCCGGACTTGTTGATGTCTTCCACTGCAATATCCACCGCAATGGCCTGCAGCTTGCCGACCGAGCCGAGCTGGCCCGACAGTGGCGCGGTATGGACGATCTTGATGGGTGGCTTTGCCTGCGCGAACGCAGCGCCCGCGATGGCCAGGCTGATGGCGGATACAGCGAGGCGACGTGAAAACTTGAGTGACATGCAAAGCTCCTTGAGGTTAGGGTGAAAGTTGATTTAGGCGCCGAGATAGTGGGAGAGAACGGAGTTGTCGGCCAGCAGGCTGGCTGATCCACCTTCATGCACCATGCGGCCCTGCTTGAGCACGTAAGCACGGTGTGAAAGCTTGAGCGCAGCGCGTGCGTTCTGTTCGACGATGAGGATGGTCATGCCGGCATCGCGCAGTTCGCGCAGGACCGAAAACACGGTAGACACCATGACTGGTGACAGGCCCAGCGAGGGTTCATCCAGCATCAGCAGCTTGGGCTTGGCGAGCAGGGGGCGCGCCATGGCGAGCTGCTGCTGTTCGCCACCAGACATGCTGCCGGCCGCCTGCTTCAGGCGCTCTTTCAATCGGGGGAAGCGTGCAAAAACACGTTCACATGCATCGTCAAACGACTCGCCAGCCGTGGCCGTCGGGTCGCGGTCAAAGGCGATGCGCAGGTTTTCTGCCACGGTCAACCGGCCAAGTGTGCCGCGTCCTTCAGGAATATGCAGCAGGCCGCCCTTGGCAATCACATGGGGTGCGGCCTTGGCCAGATCCATGTCGCCAAACACGGCGCTGCCCGCAACTGGGCGGAGAAGACCCGAGAGCGTGCGCATGAGGGTTGACTTGCCCGCACCATTGGCGCCAATAACGGCGACGGTCTCACCGGGTTGTACGTTCAGGGTGACACCACGCAGTGCGCGTATGGCGCCGTAGTTGACCTCCAGGTTCTGGACGGAAAGCAGGGCGCTCATGCGGCCATCCTTTCTGCTGCGGGGGCATCGTCGTCAGGCCCGAGATAAGCCTCTATCACCTGCGGGTCGGACAGCACTGCCTCCACGCTGCCTTCTGCGACCTTCATGCCGGCAATCAGGGCGACCAGGCGGCTTGAGAGCGCCCGTATCAGCGACATGTCATGCTCGACCAGCAGGATGCCCTCGACACGCTGGCGTGCCTTGCCGATGTCTTCCACCAGCGCTGCGGTTTCTTCTTCATTCATGCCAGCAGCCGGTTCGTCAAGCAGCAGCAGCCTGGGGCCAGTGGCGAGTGCGCGGGCAATCTCAAGCCGCCGCGCCGCACCATAGGGCAGGCTGCCGGCCACCTGGTCTGCCAGGTCGGTCAGGCGCATCAGGTCCAGCAGGGCGATGGCCCGGTCAAGTCTGCTTTTGCGGAAGACGGCGCTGCGAAAGGGCGATGCGGTTGTTTCGGGGTCGGCGACCAGCACGTTTTCAAGCACGGTCATGCGCTTGAAGAGGCGTATGTTCTGAAAGGTTCTCGCCACCCCGGTACGCGACATCTGCAGGCGAGACAGGTTGGTGGCGTCTTCGCCCGCAAACTGCAGCGTTCCTGAGGTTGGGGCGTAAAACTTGGTGATGAGGTTGATCAGCACCGACTTGCCGGCGCCGTTGGGGCCGACGATGCCCAGAATTTCGCCGCGCTCGACCGTCAGTGATACATCAGACAGGGCCTTGAGGCCGCCGAAGGACTTGGACAGGCCGTTGGCAATCAGGAGTGGCTCGCTCATGGTGCTTTCCTTGCAAGCCTGATGGTCAAAAAGCGTTTGGTAATGAGGCCCTGTGGGCGGAACAGCAGCAGCACGATGATGGTCAGGGCAAACACGCTGGGACGCCATTCGCGCATGAAGGTCACCTGTTCAGGGACGATGGTCATGATGGCCGCGCCGAGTGCGGCACCCCAAAGGTTGTTGGTGCCGCCCAGAATCACAAACATCACGGCGTAGACGGAGATCAATACGTTGAAGGTATCCGGCCGCACAAACGTGAGGTAGTGGCCGTAAAGACCACCTGCAAAGCCGGCGACGGCAGAGCCAATCGCAAAGGCGGTGAGCTTGACAAAAACGACATTCATGCCCAGCGAGGCGGCCACTTCGTCGTCTTCACGCACGGCGTCGAGCACACGCTGCAGCGGCGACCTTGACACCCACCACAGTGCCGCCGCAACAACCAGTACCGCGCCCGCACCATGCCAGACGGTGGCGCCAGACATGCCACCCAAGCCGACTGTGCCTCCGACGTAGTCGATGTTTTCCAGAATCACCACCATCGACATGGCAATGCCTATGGTGGTCAGAATCAGGTAAATGCCGCGCACCCGCAGGGCCGGGAAACCGAACGCAAAACCCAGTACGCCAGACACCAATGCGCCCAGAAGGCAGGAAGGTATCAGGGGCAAGCCAGCCTTGACGGTTAGAACGCCGGCCACATAACAGCCAATGGCCATGAAGGCGCTGGCCCCGAATGTGAGCGCACCGGCCGATAGCGCGATGTACACGCTCCACGCCATCAAGATATTGACGGCGGTGAAGAACAGCAAATCTGATGTCATACAGCCCCCACGCCAGTTGTTGGGGTCAGAGCCCAGATTTGCCGAGCCCCCGGCTCGACCTGCGGATGCGGTGCAGGCACCGCAGCAAAATTGGTGTCTGACCCCAAAAACTGGCTGCCCCCCGAGGGGGTGCGAGCTTGCTTGAAGCGGTTCTGCGCGGCGCTCATGCCCTTGCCCCCGCACCATGGAAGACGCTGCCAAACAGGCCTTGCGGGCGTACGAGCAGGACAACAATCATGAATCCCCAGACGATGAGATCGGCCAGCGGTCCGAAGCCGAACTGCACAGCCATGGCCTCAAGCAGACCGACGAGCAGGCCACCGACCACAGCGCCCCACAGGTTACCCATGCCGCCAATGGCAGTGACAGCCAGGGCCTTGAGCGCAAACGTCATGCCGATGTCGGAGTTGACAGTGCCGACTCGCAATGCGAACAGCAGGCCCGTCAGGGCTGCAAGGGCAGAAGTGATGAAAAACACCTGCTGGCCGACAAACTTGACCGGTATACCCAGCAGGGCTGCGGCTGTCGCGTTGTCTGACACCGCACGGATGTTGCGACCCGTATGCGTTTTTTCGATCACGAAATACAGCACCAGTACGAGGACAAGTGTCAGTACCAGGACCAGCCCCTGAACGGGCACAAAACGAACGCCAAACAATTCAAAGCTGCCCGAGCCCAGCGCATTGACAAGCGGGAAAGACAAGGGCTCGGAGCCCCAGATGTGGTGAACCAGGTCAAGCATCAGCAGGCCGACAGCCATGGATGAGAGAGCTGCCGTGATGGAGGCTTCTTCGGAGTCGAGGTTGCGAAAGCTGATGCGCTCCACGATGATGCCGAAAATGCCACCGATCACAAACGCACCGGCCATGGCCAGGGGAATGGAGGGCGCCGCCTGCGCAATCACCAGCCCTGCGAAGCCGCCGACCATGAACACCTCGGTATGCGCGAAGTTGATGCGGTGAAGGACGCCGACGATGAGGGTGAAGCCAACGGCGACCAGGGCGTAAAGCCCCCCCACCATCAGGCCGTTGATGATTTGACCTGCGAGCATCTGGGTAATACCGATCAGTAGTGGGACAACAGCTTGCCGAAGCCCTGGAGCTTGTCGTTGATGCCGCAGGCTCTGAGCGCGTGCCAGTAGGTGGCCGTGTTGATGGCGATCACCGGTTTGCCCAGTACCCATTCGGCAGCAGCTGCAAAGCGCACCATGGACAGGTTGGTGCCGACCTGGACGATGGCGTCGATGTCGTCACCGTCCAGCTGCTTCAGTGCATCGCGGCACATTTCATCGGTGGTGTGTGCGATTTGCACAGGGCTTGGGCGGCGCAGGCAGATGTCACGAACAACGGTGAACCCGCAGTCCTGGTAGAAGCGCCTGACCTGGTCATTGGCAACCGGGAAGTAGGGCGACACAAAAGCGATGCGTTTGGCCTTGTAGGTGTTGAGTGCCGCTTCTGTCGCGAACGAACCGCAGGAGACGCCCACTCCAGCGCGGTCCTTCATCATGTCGAGGTATTTCTCGGCGCCCTTGCGGCCATCCCAGAAGGTGGCGGCCGACATGCCCATCACCAGGTATTGCATCTCGCAGCTTTTCAGCACATCAAGGGCCTGCAGGGTGTTTTCCTGGATGTTCTGCACCAGTTGCAGGAACTCTTCGTCGGTATTGACGGGGTCATTCGGGATGATGATGCGGCTGTAGTGGTTGGTCACGCCGACCGGACGCATGTCGTCAAAGTCCGGCTGGACGATGGTGTTGGTTGAGGGGCCGAGGGCCCCGAACTTCATGCGGTAACCAAGGTGGTCCATGCTCAGGCTTTCGAAAGGAGTTTCAGGAATGTGTCGCGCGGCATCACGTCTGCGTATTTCTGCCGCATGTCAAACAGGTTGGCTTCATGTGGTTCGATGGCGCGGTCTCCCACGCAGTCCTCGATCACCACGGTGCGGAAGTTGAACTGCATCGAATCAACAACCGTGGCCCGCACGCAGCCGCTGGTGGTGCAGCCGACTACGACGGCAGTATCCACACCGCGCAGGTGCAGCCACTCGGATAGCCCGGTGGAGAAAAAGGCCGACGCAGAGACTTTGCGCAGCACCCACTCGCCGGTTATGGGCGTGAGCTGGGGCACGATTTGCGAGCCTGGCGCGTTTTCGGTCAGCGTGAGCAGTGGCGGCACCTTCATGCAGAAGACGTTTTTGTTGGCACCATCATCTGCAAACACCACGCGGGTGTGTACCACCGGCAGGCCCGCCTTTCGGAAGGCTGCCAGCAATGGGACGGTTGCCTCGACTGCTGCCGCGATGTGAGGGCCGCCGAACTGGTTTTCATCGACGAAGCCATTGACGAAGTCCACCAGGATCAGCCCGCAACGCGAGCCAATGCCCGAGGCATTGCCCATGTTCTGCTTGCGGTAGATGTCTTCCTTACTCAAGATTTGGCCTCTTCGCCGACGGCATGCCGCTTGTCGAAATCAGCCACCCAGTCAAAGCCCATCAGTTTCGAGAAGTCCTGGAAGTCATGGAGCTCCTGCTTGATGTTGGCGCTGGAGCCGGTGGCCTTGATGTGGCTGTAGACATTCTTGAAGGCGGCACCTGCCGACAGGAACGCCGCTGACGGGAAGATGACCAGCCCAAAGCCAATACGCTGCAATTCTTCTTTCGTCAGCACGGGGGTGCGACCGGTCTCAACCATATTGGCCACCAGCGGCAGGTCAAAGGCCTTGCCTATGGTTTCCATTTCTTCAATGGATTCAGGGCTTTCGATGAAGAGGATGTCTGCGCCAGCACGCGCATATTTCTCCATGCGGCGCAGGGCTTCGTCCAGGCCATGCACGGTGCGGGCGTCGGTGCGCGCAATGATCTGGAAGTTCTTGTCGGTACGTGTTTCTGCCGCGACCTTGATCTTGGCGACCATGTCTTCGGTGGGAACCACGCGACGGCCCAGCATGTGGCCGCACTTCTTGGGGAACTCCTGGTCTTCAAGCTGGATGGCGCAGGCGCCGGCGGTTTCATAACCGCGGACGGTGTGCATGACATTGAGCAGGCCGCCATAGCCCGTATCGCCGTCGCAGATCATGGGTGTATCCGTGATGCTGACGTACTGGGTGACACGGTTGATCATGTCGGTGTAGCTGGCCAGACCTGCGTCAGGCAGGCCCATGTAGGAAGCAACAGTGCCGTAGCCTGTCATGTACAGGGCTTCAAAGCCCATCTGGTCCGCAATCTTGGCAGAGACCATTTCAAAAACGCCCGGGGCGACGACAAGATTGCCCTTGGTAAAGCGGGCTTTGAGTTCTGCACGTTTTTGCGTGCCGGTTTTGGTGCTTAGACCCTGTTTCATGCAATAGACTCCGCGCGCTCCAGCGCATCGATCATGGAAGTTTTACGAAGGTAGTCCTTCGCGGCTGCTGGATCTGCTGCGATGGCGCGCAACTCGTCCTGTGTTTTACGTCGCGCCTCGGGGTCGCGCTCTTCAATCGTCTTCTTGTTGCGTGCCGTGTTGGCATTGATGTATTCAATCGCCACTGAGCGCCGTTGGCGTTCATAGCGGTCCAGCAGCGCAGGTGAAGCACCTGAATTCAGTATCTCGACGAGCTTGTCCGAGAGATTGAAGGCGTCCTGCACACCACCGTTCATCCCCATGCCGCCCAGCGGGTTGTTGATGTGGGCGGCGTCGCCGGCCAGGATGACGCGGTCACGACGGAACTCTTTGGCGACGCGTTGATGCACCTTGTAGAGGGTACGATGCACGGTCGGGTAGGGTGAGCCCTTGGGCAAAAGGTTTTGCAGGCGGGCCTGGATCGATTCGTCAGTGAGAACCTCTTCGTCGGACTCTTCCGGTCGCGTCGGGAACAGAACGCGCCACAGAGACGGTACTCGCAGCAACACACACCACTCCTGCGGGTCGGAGACATAGTTGACGTAAGACAGTTTGGGAAAGTGGTCTGCAAACTCGAAGTCGGTCGATACGACGAGGAAACGCTCGGGATAGGTGAAGCCCTCGAACTCTATGCCCAGCGATTGCCGCACCGCGCTCCATGCGCCATCAGCGCCTATCAGGTAGTCGCCGCTGAAGGTCTCGATACCGTCCGGCGTCTTGACGGTGACTTCGACATGGCTGTCGTCCTGCGACACGGACTGCAGCTCTGCGCCCAGCATGATCTTCGCATGCGGAAATTTGGCGATGCGGTCAATCAGCAGCTTGTTGAGTTTCCATTGTTCGCATTGCAGGCGGAAGGGGTGCTGGGTTTCGCCTTCCAGAAGCGCCATGTCGAACTCGGCCACGAGCCCATCCTTGCGATCGCGTTGTTGGGTAAAGCGTGCCACCAGGCCCTGTGCCACCAGCTCTTCGGTCAGCCCGAAGCGTGCCAGCATGTCCAGTGTTGGCGGGTGAAAGGTCGAGGCGCGCAGGTCTTCCGGTGCCGTGGTGTTGCGCTCGAAAACCGTCACTGCAATACCGGCAGTAGCCAGCGTCAGTGCACTCACCAGACCGACCGGGCCAGCGCCGGCAATCAATACGTGGGATGACATGTTGTCGATTTTTCTAAGTGAATAAGGGTTGAATGATTCGTCAGAAACAGGTGTTTGCACAAGATGTAAAAACAGCCGTCATATCTGAAAACTATTCAGATATACGATCAAGGTGATAGCTGGACGGGTGTTGCGTTCCCGACAGACCAGGAGAAGCGGGTGGATTCTGCAGATTGGTGCGAAATTGACACCCTCGCCGGCCTGCTACAGGCCCTGATCGCGCAAAAAGGCACAGCCGGGGTGCAGTTATGGCGGGGACGGTGCACCTGTGGTGCGCGGCCAGAAAACCTGCAAAATCCTCGTTTTTTTGCCGATGCACGTGCGCAGCAGGGAGATTTAACCCGCTGCATGCATGCGAAGTCCATCCATGAAAGCCTTCTGCATGGGGGATTCGGCCGCCTCGCGACGGCGTATCACGCCTACGCTGCCCTCTCGCAGGTAGGGCAGGGGAAGGGGCACGACCTGCTTCAGTCCCTGAAAATAATGCATGAGCCTGGCTGACATCGGAGCAACCAGGTCGCCATCCTGAAGCATGGTGACGATGACCAGCGTGGATCCTGTCTCCACGCGATAGCGTGGCGATGGCTGGCCTGCAAGCGCCAGTTCATGCTCCAGCTCGCGCCGCAAGGGACTTACTTTTGGAGGTATGACCCACGGATAACGCAATACGTCAGGCCAGTCCACCTTGCGCTTCTTCGCCAGTGGATGGTTCGCACCCACGACGACACGAATCTGTTCTGGATGAAGGATGTCGCAGCGAACCCCGGCGTCCAGCCTGGCCTGGTCGGTACGCGTGATGACGAGGTCGACACGACCTTCCTCGAGTTGCGGCAGCAGGGCATCCAGGCGGTTTTCAATGATGTTGAGGTAGGCATCCGGAAAGCGCTTGCGAAAGTAGCCTGCAGCCTTGGGCACCAGGCCTGTTGCCACCGTCGGGGTGGTACCCACCACCAGGTTGCCGGATGCGCCTATCGACATCAGCCTTATCGTGGCCTGCGTGCGGTCCAGTTCGCCAATGATGGCCCTTGCGTGCGATACCAGGGCAGTACAGAACTCCGTGGGCGTCAGCCCGCGCGAGTTGCGCTTGAAGAGCTTGACGTTCAGGTCTTCTTCAAGCTCGCTCAGCCACTTCGACAGGCCCGGTTGTGTCACGCCCATTTGCGTTGCCGTGTGACTGACATTGCGTGTCTCGTACAGGGCGACCAGCAGGTAAAGCTGGCGCATTCTCAGGCGCTGTGTCCACTCCATTTTGATATACCCTTAATAGTATGGAATAAGAAAATAATATCATTTTAAAGAAATACCTTTGACACACACAATTGATATCGATCAAAGCAGAACTGCGAGGTTGCCTTATACGCAGTTTCTCCTCTGGAAGTGCTGAGTCAGGCGTGCGTGGGGTTTGTCCTGACAACCATGCAGGCACGGGAACTGCTATTACCTTGCACACGTTGTTTTGTTTTACAGGAGTATTTATGCGTCGTCATTTCTTGTTTGCCCTTGCCTCGATGATGGGTGTGTCCGCACTGCCGCAGCTTGCGCTTGCCCAGGCCTATCCCGCGAAGCCCATCCGCATCATCGTTCCAGCAACCCCTGGTGGCACCTCCGATATTTTTGCGCGTGCAATTGCACTGAAACTGCAGGACTCGATGGGCAAACCGGTACTGGTCGAATACAAGCCAGGCGCGGCCACCAATATCGGCACGGATTACGTGGCCAAGTCTGCACCCGATGGATACACCCTGTTGATCAATGGCATCACGCTGTCGGTGAACCCCGTTCTGTACTCCAACCTGCCGTTCAGCCCGACAAAGGATTTGTCCGCCATTACCGAAGTGGCATCCCTGATGAACGTCGTGACGGTACACCCCAGCATTCCAGCGAACAACTTGAAGGAACTGGTCGCGCTGATGAAAAAAGAGCCCGGCAAGTTGAACTACGGCACGCCAGGTGTTGGCAGTTCGGGCTACCTCTCTGCCGAACTGCTGGCCATGAAGACGGGTGCCAAGGTGACCCACGTTGCCTACCAGGGCAATGCGCAGGCCACGACTGACCACATCGGTGGCACGCTGCAGGTCGGGTTCGTCAACCTTCCGGTGGCTTTGCAGTTCGTCAAGGCCGGCAAGTTGAAGGCACTTGCCGTGACTTCTTCCAAACGCTCCCCACTGCTGCCTGACGTGCCGACGGTTGCCGAAGCACTGGGCATTCCAGACTATGAGCTCAATGGATGGTTCGGCTTGCTGGCCCCTGCCAAAACGCCGCCCGAGATCATTGCCCGCCTGCAGGAAGAAACGGTCAAGGCCCTGAAGGACCCGGCACTCATCGAGATCATCAAGGTGGCGGGTGGTGACGTGGTGGGCGGTACCGCTGCCCAGTTCGATGCACGCATCAAGAAGGATTCAGACCGCCTGACCGAGGTCATCAAGTTCACCGGCGGTGTCGGTTCTGCGAAATAAGGCAAGGAACACCATGCGCCGTCATTTCCTGCTTTCTGCCGCAGCCACACTGCTGACTACAACGCTGCCCCGCTTCG
Source organism: Polaromonas sp. (assembly GCA_965228025.1). Taxonomy (GTDB): domain Bacteria; phylum Pseudomonadota; class Gammaproteobacteria; order Burkholderiales; family Burkholderiaceae_C; genus Polaromonas. The sequence continues at coordinate 148,954 of CBDDGX010000025.1, forward strand.
CCGTGGCGCAGGCCTACCCCACCAAGCCCATCAAAATCATCGTGCCTGCAACACCCGGTGGCACGGGGGATATTTTTGCGCGGGCCATCGCCATCAAACTTCAGGAGTCGCTTGGTCAGCCGGTGATTGTGGAATACAAACCCGGCGCAGGCACCAACATCGGTGGTGACTTTGTCGCCAAGGCTGCACCTGACGGTTACACCATACTGATGAACGGCTTGCCTCTTGCCGCGAACCCTGCCCTGTACGCGAGCATGCCATTTAGCCCGTCCAAAGACCTGACACCCGTCATTGAGGTTGCGGAGCTGGTTAATGTGGTGACGGTGCACCCCTCCATTCCCGTGAAGTCTCTGCGTGAACTGGTTGAACTCGCCAAAAAAGACCCTGGCAAACTCAATTACGGAAGTCCGGGTGCGGGCAGCTCAAGTTACCTTGCTGCTGAATTGCTGGCCGTGAAAATCGGCGCGAAGTTCACCCATGTGGCTTACCAGGGTAACGCGCAGGCCACGACCGATCACATCGGCGGCACACTGCAGATCGGGTTCGTGAATTTGCCCGTTGCGTTGCAGTTCGTCAAGGCTGGAAAGCTCAAACCGCTGGCCGTGACATCGTCCAAACGTTCGCCGCTGTTGCCTGATGTGCCAACTGTTGCCGAAGCACTGGGAATTCCCGACTATGAATTGACTGGCTGGTTTGGCTTGCTGGTGCCAGCCCGCACGCCCAAGGAGATTGTCGTGCGGCTTCAGGAGGAGACCAGTCGGGCTCTCAAGGATCCAGCGGTGATCGAGACTATCCGGATTGCCGGCGGTGATGTCGTGGGGGGCAGCACCGCCCAGTTCGACGCGCACATTAAACGGGACACCGAACGACTGACGGAAGTTATCCGCCTGTCCGGGGCCTCCATCAAGTAAGCAGTACGGCAGTGCAAGACCTGCCTTTCATTTCTCTGGACTGGAATATATGGGTGATATGTCAGCTTTGGCCATTGATCAAAAAACTGCCGTCGCGGGAGGCGCGCCACAACAAGAGCTTTCCGCGCTGGTCATGTTGCGACGGCTACGTGCGCACGGCGTCGAGTATTTTTTCTGCAATCCCGGGACTGATTTTCCGGCGATTGTTGAAGCGTTTTCAATGGCCGAAGCCGACCCTGAAATCGCAAAGTCCATACCGAAGCCGATAGTTGTCACGCATGAGAATGCCGCTGTTGCGATAGCCCACGGCGTGTTCCTGGTAACAGGCCGTCCGCAGGCCGTGATGGTCCATGTGAACGTCGGTACGGCCAACACCGTTAACGGCGCAGCCAATGCCAACCGGGACAACGCGCCCATCCTGCTCATGGCGGGGCGCACCCCCATCACCGAGACCGGCCTGCATGGTTCGCGCAGTCGCAACATCCACTGGGCACAGGAGATGTTTGACCAGGCGGGCATGCTTCGTGAATTCGTCAAGTGGGACTATGAACTGAAAATAGCGACTGAGACTGTCAATGCCGTGGACAGGGCGATGGAGTTGATGATGTCGTCGCCGCGCGGCCCTGCCTATCTGTCGTTGCCGCGCGAAATCATCAGTACCTCCATCCCGGTAACAGCGCCCAAACGCATCCGGGCTGTCGCTGGTGCGGCCTGGCCTGAACCCGCGGCAATACAGGAGCTGGCTGCCCTGGTGGCAAAGGCCAAGCGCCCGCTCATCATCACGTCGACATCCGGCCGCACCCCGGCCGGATTTGATGCGCTGTCAGCGTTGACACAGAAGTATGCGATTGGCGTGATCACGCTTTATGGTCGCTACGTCTGCCTGCCTACCAGCCATGACATGCATCTGGGTTTCCAGACCAAGCCGTTTTTGCAGGACGCCGACCTCGTCATCGTGCTGGAGTGCGATGTGCCCTGGATACCTTCGCTTGAAAATCCACCGGCCGATTGCAAGGTGGTGCACGTTGCCGAAGACCCGGCGTTTTCACGTTACCCGACACGGGCATTTCCCGCCGATATTTCCATCAGGGCGGATTGCACGGTTGCTTTGCAGGCACTGGGCGCCGAACTTGCCAGGCTGATGCCTGAACAGGCATCCGAAGCACCGTCCGTGGCAGAGCGCCGCAGCCTGATCGCCTCCCGCCGCAAAGCGCTGCGTGATGGATGGCGGACACAGGCAGAGAAAGCGGCCCAGGCCGCACACATCACGCCGGAGCAGATCAGCCGTTGCATTTCAGATGTGGCTGGGCCGGATGCGATTCTCGTGAACGAATATCCACTGCGCCTTGAGCACGTTGACCGTGAGCAAAGCGGTAGCTTCCTCGGGCAAAGCCCTGCGGGTGGCCTGGGCTGGGGTCTCGGTGCCGCGCTGGGGGTGAAACTGGCCAGTCCGGACAAACTGGTGGTTGCCACGCTGGGCGATGGTGCTTATGTGTTTGACAATCCGACCGCCTGCCACTGGGTTTCTGCCGCGCAGAATTTGCCTGTGCTGGTCGTGATCTATAACAACCAGCTGTATGGCGCGGTCCGTAATTCGACGTCGGCCATGTACAAGGACGGTGTCTCTGCCAATAACGACTGCCGGTTGCTGGCTGACCTGAGTCCTTCGCCGGCTTTCGAGAAAATCGCTGAAGCCAGCGGCGCCTATGGCGAGCGTGTCGAGGACCCGTCGCAGCTCAGGGCGGCGATGGAAAGGGCCATGCATGCCGTTGTCCACGAGAAGCGCCAGGCCCTGCTCAACGTCGTCTGCAAATACTGAGTTCGCCGCAGGCATTGCCGGGTCTGTGCCCCGGTGATGCCCGTGCGCCTTGACATCCCAACCCTGAAAGTCATTCATGTCACACGCAAAAGACGCATCCCTTGAGGATCGCGTGGTCATCGTCACGGGCGGCGTACGCGGCCTGGGCCGGGAGATGGCGCTGGAACTCGCCTCCCTGGGCGCCAAGGTCGTCGTTACTGGCGCTTCAGAGTCTGAGGCCATGCGCGAAACGATAGGCATGGCCAATGCAGTTACCGCTGAAGGGCGCGTGCTGGGCATTGCAGCCGACGTCAGCAACTTCGCGGCCTGCGAAAGCGTTTTGAAGTTCACCCTGGAAAAGTTCGGCGCACTGCATGTGCTGGTCAACAACGCAGGGCAGGGCATGCGCCTCATCAGCGAAACCTTCAATACCAAACCTGTGCCATTCTGGGAAATTGAACCGCAGCACTGGAGCAGCATCATCGGCACCAACGTCAATGGCGTCTTCAACATGAGCCGGGTCTGCGTGCCCTACATGTTGTCAAAAGGTTTCGGCAAGGTCATTAATATTTCAACCAGCGACCCGACCATGGTGCGCAAGGGCTACTCGCCTTACGGGCCCTCGAAGGCTGCGATGGAAGCCATGTCAAAGGCATGGTCACAGGACCTGGAAGGCAAAGGCGTGGACATCAACGTCTACCTGCCTGGCGGTGCGGCCGATACCGACCTTTTGCCGCCCAGCGAGAACAAGCGCGGCGCCGATGGCAACCTGTTGCCGGCAGCCATCATGCGGCGGGGCATTGGCTGGCTTTGCTCGGATGCATCAAACGGCAAAACCGGCGGCCGATATATTGCGCGACTGTGGGATGAGGCCCTGCCTCTGGCGGAAGGTGCAAGGGGCGCTTCAACACCGGGGCATTTCCTGTCAGCCTGATTTTCTGTTGGTTGGACACCGGGCTCACCCGGCCCTACACTGCGCTCTCCATAAACGTTCAAACATCGGAGACAACATGCGCAGCACTAGGAAAATCCTGATAGCGGCGGCATGCCTGGCCAGCGGCACTGTCATGGCGCAGGGTGCACCCGGCCTGGTCAGCGAACGCAGCATCTCATTGACATCTGCCATGACCCTTGCCACCGCGGCGCTGGAACGTTGCCGGGCTGATGGTTACAAGGTCAGCATCACCGTTCTTAACCGCCATGCCCGCACAGCTGTTGTACTGAGCGACGATGGCGTGAACCCCCACACGATTGAAAACAGCCTGCGCAAGGCCTACACCGCCTTCACCACACGCGCCCCAAGTGCCGATATGGCCAAACGTGTGCAGCCCAACCTTGGCGGTTTCATGCAGCTTGAAAAGATCACGACCATCGAAGGCGGCCTGCCGATTTTTGCGGGCAACAAGGAACTGGTTGGCGCCGTCGGAATTTCCGGCGCGCCTGGCGGTGAGAAAGATGCCGCCTGCGCACAGACCGGTATCGACAAAATTGCGGTCTCGCTGGGCAGCTAAAGGCGCGGTACGACACCTCTGCCGGCGCACCCAGTGGAAAAGAGCCACAGGCGTACACTGCCTGAGGCTCTTTTTTTTTGTCAGATTGGCGTGTGATGCGCTGGAGGATTCCGCTTGTCACCCGTTCAACCGCCAGCTGCGCAGGCGGCTCAGCCAGCCGCAGACACCTTTCCCTACAAAATCAAATTTGAAACCGTCAGCGGCAGCGGTGCTGACCTGCAGATACGCTCCTTGCTGGATCGCCAGCAGTTCCATGACCCTGATGGCGAGGCGGAAGCAGAGGGCATCTCATCTGCTGCCTGGCCGATCTTCGGAATGCTGTGGCCCTCAGGCCACGTGCTGGCCAACGTCATGCAGTCCTATGAACTTGAGGGCAAACGCATTCTTGAACTGGGATGTGGCCTGGCACTGGCCAGCCTTGTCATACACCGGCGCGGCGGCAATATCACCGCCAGTGATTGCCACCCCTTGACGGCGGCCTTCCTGCTTGAAAACCTCAGGCTCAATCACCTGCCGGCCATGAAATACCAGTCTGGCAACTGGTCACGCGATAACCCCTTGCTAACGCGCTTTGACCTCATCATTGGCAGCGACGTGCTCTATGACCGCGACCAGCCGCAGGCCCTGTCGCAGTTCATCAACCTGCACACCAACCCCGGTGCAGAAGTGCTGATCGTTGACCCGGACCGTGGCAACCGTGCCAGCTTTACGCGCAAGATGAATGTGCTGGGCTATTCACACACAGAGATGCGGATCTCAGTGCTCCCTGAAGGCGGGGCCTACAAGGGCAGGGTGCTGCGTTATCTCAAGCTGGAGCAGGCGGATATTGAGCCGGACGCCTAGGCATTGAGCGCCTGCAGCAGCTCTGTCTCAATCGCGATTTGCGCCTTGTTGTGCTGGAGCTCGGGGCCATCTATCAGGAAGGTATCTTCCACCCGCTCGCCCAGGGTCGTGACCTTGGCCAGTTGCAGATTGATGTGGTGCTTGGCCAGCACGCGTGCGATGAGGTAGAGCAGGCCCACACGGTCGCTGGCAGAAACGCTGAGCAACCAGCGCTGCGCCTTTTCATCGGGCCTGAGGTCCACGCGCGGTGCGATCGGAAAGCTCTTGACCCTGCGTGAGATCCTGCCCTTGCCCGGTGCGGGCAGTGGCCCTGGGGTCTCGATGGTCCTGTCAAGGTCCGCCTCGACCATGGCGGCCAGTTCGCGGTAATGGTCGCTCAGGTCGGGATTGACCACCTGGAAGGTATCCAGCGCGTAACCGTTCTTGGCGGTGTGCACCTTGGCATCCAGAATGCTGAAGCCGGCCTGGTCAAAGTAACCGCAAATGCGTGCAAAAAGATCCGATGCGTCGGGCGTATAGACCAGCACCTGCATGCCTTCGCCTGCCGAAGATCGCCGTGCACGCACAATCGCCTTGGCCTTGCCCACATGGCGCGACAGCTGGCGTGCGTGCCACGCGATGTCAGATGCGTCGTGCCGCATGAAGTAGCTCACGTCCAGCGTGTCCCAAAGTGCCTTGTGAGCCTCGAACGGCTCTGCATGCAGTGCCAGCGTTGTCAGGGCCTCGCGTTTGCGCGATTCGACTTCTGCATCTGCATCCGGTGCGCGCCCACCCAGCACACGCAGGGTGTAGCGGTAAAGGTCTTCCAGCAGCTTGCCTTTCCAGGCATTCCAGACCTTGGGGCTGGTGCCGCGAATGTCTGCCACGGTCAGCAGGTAAAGGGCTGTGAGGTAACGCTCGTTGCCCACGCGTTTCGCAAAGGCAGCGATGACTTCCGGATCGCTGAGGTCTTCCTTCTGCGCGATGCGGCTCATGGTCAGGTGTTCGCCTACCAGGAATTCGGCGAGTTTGGCGTCTTCGGTGGCGATGCCGTGCTGGCGGCAGAAAGTGCGTACGTCCTTGCAGCCCAATTCGGAATGATCGCCACCGCGGCCCTTGGCGATGTCGTGAAAGAGCGCAGCGATGTAGAGAATCCAGGGCTTGTCCCATCCCGCGGCCAGCTGCGAGCACATGGGGTATTCATGCGAATGCTCGGCCATGAAAAAACGCCGCACATTGCGCAGCACCATCAGAATGTGCTGGTCCACAGTGTAAACGTGGAAGAGGTCATGCTGCATTTGCCCGACGATCTTGCGGAATATCCAGAGATAGCGGCCCAGCACCGAGGTCTGGTTCATCAGCCGCATGGCGTGCGTGATGCCTTCGGGCTGCTGCAGGATCTGCCGGAAGGTGTTGCGGTTGACCGGGTCGTTGCGGAATTTCGCCGTCATCACTCCACGAGCGTTGTACAGCGCACGCAGTGTGCGTGCCGACAGCCCCTTGATACCGACATCGGTTTCAAACAGCAGGAAGGTCTCGAGAATCGCGTGCGGCTCGCGAACATAGAGGTCGTCGCTGGCGACCTCCAGCATGCCGGCCTTGTCCGAAAAGCGCTCGTTGATGACGCGTGGCGGGTAGTTGCTCGGGTTGAGCCGCTCTTCAATGTTGAGCAGCAGGATCTGGTTGAGCTGGGTCACCGCCTTGGCTGCCCAGTAATATCGCTTCATCAGCGCCTCGCTGGCGCGGCGCGGCACCTTCGAGCCATCGTCAGCCTCGGCGGAATACCCAAACGATTCAGCTACGGCGGTCTGCAGGTCAAACACCAGCCGGTCTTCGCGGCGGCCCGAGAGCAGGTGCAGTCGCGCACGAATCAGGCTTAGCAACGCTTCGTTGGACTTGATCTGGCGTACTTCAAAAGCCGTGGCCAGGCCGCTGCGGGCCAGTTCGTCCCATGATTTGCCAAGCCCGGCTGCGCGTGCCACCCAGAGCACCACCTGCAGGTCGCGCAGGCCGCCCGGTGATTCCTTGCAGTTCGGCTCGAGCGAGTAGGGCGTGTTTTCAAACTTGTTGTGGCGCTGGCGCATCTCCAGCGTCTTGGCAACAAAAAAGGCCTTGGGATCGAGCAGCGCATCCAGCTTTTTGCAAAGGCGGGTGAAGTTCTTCTTTTGCCCGGCAACAAGCCGTGCCTCGAGCAGCGAGGTCTGTACGGTGACGTCCTTGGCGGCTTCTTCAACGCAGTCGGCAACGGTACGGACGCTGGAGCCTATTTCAAGCCCGCTGTCCCAGCAACTGCTGATAAAACTTTCAATTTTTGCCTTGAGTGCGGGGTCTTGTTCCACATTTGCGTCGTCCGGCAGCAGCAGCAGCACATCCACGTCCGAATGGGGGAACAACTCACCGCGGCCAAAACCGCCGGCGGCCACCAGGCAGGCCGATGGAGGGAAACCTGCAATCTGCCAGAGCATTTGCAGCGTTGCATCGGTGTGCCTGGCCAGCTTTTGCAGCAGGCTGTGAATGCCGCGCGTTGACGAGCCGCTGGCGGCAAGGGATTCAAACAGTGCGGTTTTACCGGCGCGATAGTCCTCGCGCACCTTTGCCAGGTCAGTCATGGCCTGATGCTTGCTGCCTGCAGCGGCATCAGGCGCCGACGGCCTGGGGGACCTGCTGGCTCGGCACAAAAGCAGGCGTTTCAGGGCTGCCAGCAGACATGGTAAGCACTTCGTAGCCGGTCTCGGTCACCAGGACGGTGTGCTCCCATTGCGCCGACAGCGAATGGTCGCGCGTGACGATGGTCCAGCCGTCTTTCTCGGGGCCGTCCTTGATGTCGCGCTTGCCGGCGTTGATCATGGGCTCTATGGTGAAGGTCATGCCGGGTTTGAGTTCTTCCAGCGTTCCAGGGCGGCCGTAATGCAGCACCTGCGGCTCTTCATGAAACTTCTTGCCAATCCCGTGACCGCAAAACTCGCGCACGATGGTGAAACCCTGGCTTTCGGCAAAGGTCTGGATTGCAAAACCGATATCGCCGAGGCGCACGCCCGGCTTGACGCGCATGATGCCGTGCCACATGGCTTCAAAAGTGACGCGGCACAGGCGTTTGGCAGCGATTGACACGTCGCCAATCATGTACATCCGGCTGTTGTCGCCAAACCAGCCTTCCTTGGTGATCACGGTGACATCAATGTTCATGATGTCGCCCTTTTTAAGCGGCTTGTCGTTCGGTATACCGTGGCAAACCACATGGTTCAGGGATGTGCAGAGAGATGCCGGGTAGGGAGGATAGCCCGGCGGCTGGTAACCCAGGGTGGCTGAAACCGTGCCCTGCACGTTGACCATGTAGTCGTTGGCCAGCTTGTCGATTTCGCGGGTCGTCACACCGGCTTTGACGAAGGGGGTCAGGTAGTCGAGGACCTCGGAAGCCAGCCTGCACGCGACCCGCATGCCTTCGATCTCTTCGGCGTTTTTGTACGTAATGCTCATGTGCTGATTATCCCACTCCAGCCAGTCCTTGCAGCCATTGAGGATTAGAACCAAAACGGTGCAGAAACGGTGCCCCCACGCTCCCCACTGCGTGTGGTTCGCTGCCCCCCGAGTGGGCGCTGCGCCTGCGGCCCGGCAAAGCCGGTTCCGCGGCCCCTGCTTGCAAAGAAGGGAACCATCAAAAGCTGGAACTATCCGCCGCGTTAAAATTCAGGGTCAACGCGCACCTGTATCCAATGGTGCCTAACCCGCAGGACAGCTCCCGCTGCCCGCCACTTTCATTGAGGCCACCGCTACCGTGACCCTGCACCTGATGACTTTTGAGGGCGTGCCTGCGGGCATCAATGCCCTGAGCGATTTTCGCGTCCAGCAACTGCTTCCCCGCCTGCAAGCCATTCACGACAAGATCAGCGGCATCCAGGCCCGTTTTGTACATCTGGTTGCGACCGATTCAGTCCCCGGCGAGGCTGAAAAGACCCGGCTGGCAGCCTTGCTGAACTATGGTGAACCAGCGCCCATACCGCCTGCCAGCGCCGTTGTGGGCTCGATTTTTGTGGTGACCCCGCGTTTTGGCACGGTTTCGCCGTGGGCTTCCAAGGCCACCGACATTGCCCGCAACTGCGGCCTGGCCGTGCGCCGCATCGAGCGCATCACCGAATACCACCTCTCGTTCAAGTCGCAGTTGCTGGGCAAGGCGAGCCTGACCGACGAGCAGCGCCATCAGATCGCGGCCCTGTTGCATGACCGCATGACCGAAAGCGTGATGTCTGACCGTGCCGAAGCTGCAGGCCTGTTCACAGAACTGCAGGCCGCACCGCTACAGACCATTGATGTGCTGACAGGCGGCAAGGCTGCCCTGGAAGCCGCCAACACCGAATTCGGTCCTCGCGCTGGCCGTCGACGAGATTGATTACCTCGTCAACGCCTTCACCCAGCTCAAGCGCAACCCGACCGACGTTGAGTTGATGATGTTCGCCCAGGCCAACAGCGAGCATTGCCGCCACAAGATTTTCAACGCCGACTTCACCATAGACGGCGTCGCGCAGGACAAAAGCCTGTTCGGCATGATCCGCAACACCGAGAAGCTGAACCCCCAGCACACGGTGGTGGCCTATTCGGACAACGCCTCCATCATGGAAGGCACGAAGGTTGAATACTTTCACGCCGCGGAAAAAGACGGTCTTCAAACCTACAGCGCGATCGATGACACGCTCATGCATGTGCTGATGAAGGTCGAGACACACAACCATCCGACGGCGATTTCACCTTTCCCGGGTGCTTCAACCGGCGCAGGTGGCGAAATTCGTGACGAGGGTGCGACGGGTCGCGGCTCCAAACCCAAGGCGGGTCTCACGGGTTTCACAGTCTCAAAACTGTTTGATGGCGACTATGGCAAGCCCGAACACATCGCCAGCCCACTGCAGATCATGACCGAAGGCCCGCTGGGCGGCGCAGCCTTCAACAACGAATTTGGCCGACCCAACCTGGCGGGTTACTTCCGCGAATACGAACAGACGGTCGGCGGCCAGCGCTGGGGCTACCACAAACCCATCATGATTGCGGGCGGTGTCGGCACCATAGACGCCAGCCTGACGAAGAAGATCCTTTTCCCCGCCGGCACGCTGCTGATCCAGCTGGGCGGTCCCGGCATGCGCATCGGCATGGGGGGCAGCGCGGCGAGCTCCATGGCGTCAGGCACCAATGCGGCCAGCCTGGACTTTGACTCGGTGCAGCGTGGCAACCCCGAAATCGAACGCCGTGCGCAGGAAGTCATCAACCGATGCGCGCAACTGGGCGCGGCCAACCCGATTCTTGCGATTCACGATGTGGGCGCGGGTGGTTTGTCCAACGCCTTCCCCGAGCTGGTCAATGACGCAGGGCGGGGCGCACGTTTTGATCTGCGCGCTGTCCAGCTTGAAGAAAGTGGCCTTTCCCCCAAGGAAATCTGGAGCAATGAAAGCCAGGAGCGCTACGTCATGGCGATTGCGCCCGAGTCGCTGGCACAGTTTCAGGCTTTTTGCGAACGTGAGCGTTGCCCGTTTGCCGTGATCGGCAAGGCGACCGAAGAAAAGCAGCTGGTCCTGTCCGATAACGATGCTGCTGCACCTGTAGATATGCCGATGAACGTGCTGCTTGGCAAGCCTCCCAAGATGCACAGGGACGTGAAAACGGTCACGCCCGTCATCAAGCCGATAGACCTGACGGGCGTCGACCTGCAAAAGAGTGTCATTGCGGTACTCAGCCACCCGACAGTCGCGTCCAAGCGCTTTCTCATCACAATCGGCGACCGCGCCGTGGGTGGCCTGACGCACCGCGACCAGATGGTTGGCCCCTGGCAGGTGCCGGTGGCCGATTGCGCCGTCACGCTGGCCGATTTCAAGGGTTTTGCCGGTGAGGCCATGAGCATGGGCGAACGCACGCCGCTGGCCGTCGTCAACGCAGCCGCCTCGGGCCGCATGGCGGTGGCCGAGGCCATCACCAACCTGCTGGCGGCGCCTATCGAGCTGGCGCGCGTCAAGCTCTCGGCCAACTGGATGGCGGCGTGTGGCGAACCGGGTCAGGATGCTGCGCTGTATGAGACGGTCAAGGCCGTCGGCATGGAGCTCTGCCCGGCACTGGGCGTGTCGATTCCCGTCGGCAAGGATTCGCTGTCGATGCGTACCGTCTGGAAAGATGAGGCGGGCAGCAAAAAGGTGACCTCACCGGTGTCCCTCATCGTCAGCGCCTTCGCCACGCTGGCCGATGTGCGGGGCACGCTGACGCCACAACTCAATGCCGAAGAAGCCGACACCACGCTGGTGCTGATCGACCTTGGCAAGGGCCAGAACCGCATGGGCGGCTCCATCCTGGCGCAGACGCTGGGCAATGAAGACGGCGCCGTGCCTGACCTGGACGACGCAAAGGACCTGGTCAACCTGGTCAATGCCATCAACACCTTGCGTGCGAAGGGCCACATCCTGGCCTATCACGACCGCAGCGACGGCGGCTTGCTGGCGACGGCCTGCGAGATGGCTTTTGCCGGCAATGTCGGCGTCTCGCTCAATATCGACATGCTGCTTGTCGAAGGCGACGGCATCAGCGACAGCCGCATGGACAGCGGCGACACCAAGAACTGGGCCTTGCAGGTGGGCGCACGCCGCGAAGAACTTACGCTCAAGGCGCTGTTTAGCGAAGAGCTTGGCGCAGTGATCCAGGTGCGCACCGACATCCGCAACGACGTCATGCAGGTGCTGCGCGAGCACGGCTTGTCGAAGTACAGCCATTTCGTCGGCAAGACCCGCCCCCAGCACGCCTCACTTGATGTGGGGAAGGGCGAAGTTCAGGTCTGGCGCGACACGAAAGCCGTCTTCAAGGCCAGCCTGCAGGACCTGCACCAGGTCTGGGACTCGGTGAGCTGGAAGATCTGCCAGCAGCGCGACAACCCGCAAGGGGCTGATACCGAACACGCTGCCGTTGGCGATCCGGCCAACCCGGGCCTGAATGTTCACCTGACCTTCGAGCCAACCAAAGCGCCACAGGCTCCTGCACTCAATCTGTCCCGCCCCCGCGTAGCCGTGCTGCGCGAGCAGGGCGTCAATTCCCATGTCGAGATGGCCTATGCGTTCAACGCCGCCGGTTTCGAGGCGATCGACCTGCATATGACCGACCTGCAGACCGGCCGCGCACAGCTGGCCGACTTCAAGGGCGTGGTCGCCTGCGGCGGTTTCAGTTATGGCGACACCTTGGGTGCCGGCATAGGCTGGGCCCGTTCGATTTTGTTCAACGAGGTGCTGTCAACGCAGTTCAAGGCCTTCTTCGGGCGGCAGGACACCTTCGGCCTGGGCGTCTGCAACGGCTGCCAGATGTTTGCCGAACTGGCACTCATCATTCCCGGCGCCGACGCCTGGCCGCGCTTCACCACCAATCGCAGCGAGCGTTTCGAGGCCCGTCTGAGCCAGGTAGAGGTGCTGGAGTCACCCAGCCTTTTCCTCAGTGGCATGGCCGGTAGCCGCCTGCCTATCGTGGTCGCGCATGGCGAGGGGTTTGCCAATTTCGGCACAGAGCAGGGTGGCCGCGGTGATCCGGCCAAAGCGATTGCAGCGATGCGCTTTGTCGACAACCACGGCCAGCCGGCCCAAAGCTACCCGGCCAACCCCAACGGCAGCCCGGGCGGCCTGACGGCGGTGACCACGGCTGACGGACGCTTCACGGCCATGATGCCGCATCCTGAGCGCGTCTTCCGCAACATCCAGATGAGCTGGACGCCGCTGGACGCCAGCGCGCACAGCCCGTGGATGCAGCTGTGGCACAACGCGCGGCGCTGGGTGGGGTAGTCGGCCTCTGTTGCGAAATCATCCGGACCATGGGCCGTTTCTATAATTTAATCCCGCTCGCCGTAGCTTTCCTGATCTGCTGGCTGATTAAACCCTCGTGGTGGGCAGCCTCAATGGTCCTTACCGGAACCATGTTTCTATGGGACTGGCTTTGGGGTGACAAGAGGCTTCTGGATATTCGCTACGGCTGGGGAAGCATGGCTCTGGGTATTGTCCTGTTCGGCACTGCTTACCTGTTGTCACGAAATCTCGGAGTTTCAATTGGCGAGTTTCATCACATCGCCGCAGGGATGAAGCGCCGGGAAGGGTCCATCGTCTACATGCTGCCCGTGATGGGTGTGAGCTTTTTTCTGTATGGATTGATCATCTTCACGCTCGCCTGGACGCGAAGGCCTGATGACAAGTTCTGAGGAGCGCTCAGTTTTGTTGCTACTCATTTTATAGCTACTCACGCACGTATCTATTGGTCTGGAGCCCGATTTGGTACATGAAATCGATCCAAATGTTAATATATAAGTTAACAAATCGGGACGTCCAATGGGAAATCTCTGAAATGTTAAGTTGCAACTTAACATTTGCACGTTGGAAAGGCCGTTTTGAGGCACTAAAAGTGCCTTCAGCCCAATAGACACGAGCGTGAGCAGCTACCAAATAGATAGCAAATACAGTTCAGGCCCGGGTGGCCTTCAAGTCCGGGAAACAAAAAACGCGGCACCAGGCCGCGTTTTTTATGGACTACATGCCGTTTATTCGACTTTGGCCTTTTCGCGCAGGGCCTGCTGGAAGCCGGCCAGCCGTTGTTGCTCCATCTGCTGGGCAATCTGCGGCTTGAGTTCTTCAAACGGCGGGATCTGGGCGTTGCGGATGTCGTCCACGCGGATGATGTGGTAGCCGAACTGGGTCTTGACCGGGGTCTCGGTCATCTGGCCCTTGTTCAGCTTGAGCATGGCTTCAGAAAACTCGGGCACATAGCTGCCGGGGTTGGCCCAGTCGAGGTCGCCGCCGTTGGCACCTGATCCGGGGTCTTTGGACTGCTTTTTGGCGATGTCTTCAAACTTGCCGCCTTTTTTCAGGCTGGCGATGATGGCCTTGGCGTCGGCTTCCTTCTCGACCAGGATGTGGCGCGCCTTGTATTCCTTGCCGCCGTTGGCTGCTGCGAACTTGTCGTATTCGGCTTTCAGTTCGGCATCAGTGACGGGGTTTTTGGCCTGCCAGCTGGCAAACAGTGAGCGGATCAGTATGGTCTGGCGGGCCAGTTCCATCTGCATCTTGTAGTCGTCGCTGGTCGACAGGCCCTGTTTCTCGGCTTCCTGCATGAAGACTTCGCGTGCAATGACTTCCTCGCGCAGTTGGGCCTGGATGTCAGGGGTGATGGGACGGCCGCCCTTGGCGATCTGCTGGGCCAGCGCGTCAAGTCGCGCCTTGGGCACAGCCTTGCCGTTGACGATGGCGACGTTCTGCGCAAAAGCGCCCTGTGCCGCAAAAGCGAGCATGCCTGCCGCAACGGTTGCCAGTAATACCTGCTTCTTCATAAATGTCCTGTGGTCTCTGTTGGAATTGATTTAAACGAGTGGGTCGATGATCTCGATGGCCAGCGCGTGCAGGCCCTGGTCGATGAAATTTTGCAGTGCATCATACACAAGCCGATGCCGCGCCACGCGGGTCTTTCCGGCGAAAAGCGGGCTGGCAATGCGAATGCGAAAGTGGGTGCCAAAGCCTTCTGCGTTGGCACCGGTATGCCCGGCATGCGCAGCACTTTCGTCAATGACTTCCAGCGCCGTGGGCTGCAGCCTGGCGACCAGTTGCCCCTCAAGCGCTTTGGCATGAACCGGAAGCACGGCGCTCACGGGGTGGGGTCCTGCTTGATGTGCTTGTTCAGGTACACCGCCTGAGCCAGCACAAACACCACCATCAGGCCCATGCCGCCAAACAGCTTGAAATTGACCCAGGTGCTGGTCGGGAAGTTGTAAGCCACCCAGATGTTGATGACACCCATCACGGCGAAAAACGCCACCCAGCTGAGGTTGACGGTGCGCCAGACGGCGTCCGGCAGGTTCATCTGCGCGCCCATGAGCGACTTGATACCGTTCTTTTTAAACACCAGCTGGCCTATCAGCAGGGCAGCGCCCATGACCCAGTACAGAACGGTGGGCTTCCACTTGATGAAGCTCTCGCTGTGGAAATAGATGGTTGCGCCGCCCAGCACGGTGACCAGCGCCAGGCTGACCCACAGCATGGTGTCAACCTTCTTGCGCATGGCCTTGAGCCAGATGATTTGTGCCAGCGTGGCGATGATGACCACCACGGTTGCCAGCAAGACAGGCGCTTCGGCCGGCCCGACCACACCGCCCGAGACCATGAAGCCCAGCCAGTCAGTGGCCGTCGCTGCAGCCCATTCCTTGTTGCCTTCGGCATACTTGAACATGCCGAAGAAAAGAACGATGGGGAGGAAATCGAGAAGAATTTTCATGTCTGGATTATCGCGAACCGTGGCTGGCTATCTGGTCAGACTGGCTTGAAGTCCAAAGAGGCCGAATTCATGCAGTAACGCAGGCCGGTGTCCGTCGGGCCATCGGGGAAGACGTGACCGAGATGAGCCCCACAGCTGGCGCAGACGGTTTCGGTGCGGGTCATGCCGTATTTGCGGTCCACATGTTCTTCAATCGCGCCGGGGATCGCCAAAGAGAAGCTGGGCCAGCCGCAGCCGGCATCAAATTTGGTGTCTGAATCGAACAGTTTGGCGCCGCAGCAGATGCAATGGTAGCTGCCGTCAGCCCAGACGGCCTCGTATTTGCCAGTGAAAGCGCGCTCTGTCGCAGCATGGCGGGTCACTTCAAAAGCGACGGGTTCTGCACCTTTTTCGGCCAATATGGCCTTCCATTCGGCATCGGTTTTCTGGATTTTGTCGCTCATGGGTGGTCCTTTGGTAAGGGTTCTGGCAGTTCAGGAACTGCAGCTGATTTCGATGGAAGAGGCCCAGTCAGGGGGAAACCCGGCCTTGGCCTCGTGCACTGGATGTTCCTCAAATGGGGATTGCAGCAATGCCTGCAAGGTATCGACCCCGGAAAAGTCCTTAAGTTTCGCAGCGCGAATGGCTTCTTCGCCCAGGTGGTTGCGCAGCACGAATTTCGGGTTGGTTTTGAACATCAGTTCGGACCGCGCAGCGGCATCCAGAGGGGCGATGCGCTCCGAATACTGCTGTGCCCAGACGTTGAAGGATTCGCGGTCGAAAAACAGGTCACGTACCGGCTCATGGCCGCTTTGGGGCGTGAAGCTGCACAGGCGGCGCCAGAAGATGGTGTAGTCCACCTTGTTGCTGGTCAGCAGTCTGAAGGTGCTGTCGATCAGGCCCTTGTCGTCTTCCTGCGCGTCCGGCAGGCCCAGCTTGGCGCGCATTTTTGCTTCAAGCGCCGCCGGGAATATGGCTTTGTAAGGCTCAAGCGCTGCCAGTGCCTGCTCCTGCTTGTCCATCAGCGGCAGCAGGGCCTGGCCGAGGCAAAACAGGTTCCAGTAGGCGATGTTGGGCTGCTTGTTGTAGGCATAGCGGCCCTGGTTGTCTGAATGGTTGCAGATATGGCCGGGGTCAAATGCATCGAGAAACTGGAAAGGCCCATAGTCAATCGTCAGGCCCAGGATGCTCATGTTGTCGGTGTTCATCACCCCGTGGCAAAAGCCCACAGCCTGCCAGGCAGCCATGAGGTGGGCGGTACGTTCGCTCACGGCTTCCAGCAGGGCGGCGTAAGGCTGGGCGGCGTCGCGGCAAGCCGGGTAGAAGTGGTCTATGACGTAATCGGCCAGTTGTTTCAGCTCTTCGTGCTGGTCGTTGTAGCTGAAATGCTCGAAGTGCCCAAAGCGGATAAAGCTGGGCGCGGTGCGGGTAACGACAGCGGCGGTTTCTATTTCCTCGCGGCGCACCCTGTCGTCAGAGCCCGTGACGCACAGCGCGCGCGTGGTGGGTATGCCGAGGCCGTGCATGGCTTCGGAGCACAGGTATTCACGGATGGAGGAGCGCAGAACGGCCCGGCCATCGCCCATGCGGGAGTAGGGCGTCAGGCCCGCGCCTTTGAGCTGGACTTCGATGTTGCCGGAAGGCGTGTCAAGTCCGCCGAGAAGAATGGCCCTGCCATCGCCCAGTTGGCCCGCCCATTGGCCGAACTGGTGTCCGCTGTAGACGCTGGCCAGCGGCCTTGATCCGTCATCCACACGATTGCCGGTGAAGAGCTCGAGGGCTGAATCGGAGCCAAACCAGCCTGCATCCAGGCCCAGTTCGCGTGCCATCGCCACGTTGCGGCCAACCCAATACGGCGCACGCAGGGGTGAAGGCTGCAAGGTCGTGAAGAATGCCGGTCCCAGCCGTGCAAACTGGTTGTTCCACTGGAGGCGGGTGGATGTATCGGGGTTTGTGGCGAGGGCTGTGGTCATGGCCTGATTGTCTTGTGGTGCTGGTGGCCCTGCAGCCGTGGGGTTAAGCCGGATTCAAGCCCGATGGGAGGGGGATGCTGCCAGTCGCTGTGGTGTTTGCCGGGGCGGCATATGCCGTCAGCGCCTGCTCGTCCAGCATGGTCACGCGCCCCAGCGCCAGCGATACCAGGCCCTGCTGCTCCATGGATTTGAGTGCCCGGTTCACGGTTTGCCGCGACAGGCCCACCAGGTGGCCCAGCTCCTCCTGTGACAGTACCAGCCTGCGCCTGCCTTGCCAGAACACACGGCTGAGGTAAAGCGCCACGCGTTCTTCAGGTGAACGCAGGCGGCCAGCTTCAATGATGGTCATGGCTGGCCAAGGCGTTTGTTCAGGTGGGCAACGAGAAAATGATTGAAGGGCAGGCAGGTGGCCATCAATTCGTCAAAAATGGCTCTCGACAGGCAAAACAGCTCGGTGTCGCGCAGTGCAATCACGTCATAGCGGCGCGGCTCGGGCTTCAGCGCAGAGCCTTCACCAAACCACTCGCCGTCAGGCACGCCGATAAAAGCTGATACCCGCCCCCGCGCCGAACTGCTCTGCAATTTGACCAGGCCCGACAGCACGGCATACCAGCCTTCGACATCACTGCCGGCGTGCAGCAAAACGTCACCCTTTTTGCCCTGGCTCGTGAAAACACCTGCACAGACCCGCGCCTGCTGCCCGGCAGGCAATTCGCGGAACCATGGCTGCGCCCTGAGGAACTGGCTGGAAGCGGTGCTGGATGTATCAAATGACATGGGCGTATTTTCCGCCTGTTTCGGCACTCAGGGTAAACACGGTGCAGTTGTCGATAGGGCGACAGGTTTTGCAATTTGTCCATCGCCACATGACACTTGCTGGCGTAAATCAACAGGGTTTTTCTTGTCTGTCACCAGCTTGTGAGCCATTACGATTCGAGGGTCTGAAACCAATGCTTTCCAAGGAGTTCCCATGCTGGGATTAATGCAAAGTCAGCCACTGCTGATTTCGGGTCTGATTGAATTTGCCGAACGCCACAACGGCGATGCTGAAATTGTCTCGCGCCGTGTTGAGGGCGACGTGCACCGCTACACCTACCGAGATGCCGCCAAACGGTCGCGCCAGGTGGCCAACGCACTTGACAGCCTCAAGCTCGCCTTCAGTGATCGTGTCGCCACGCTGGCCTGGAACGGCTACCGCCACTTTGAGCTCTACTACGGCGTCAGCGGCTCCGGCCGTGTGCTGCACACCATCAACCCGCGCCTGCATCCTGACCAGATCGCCTGGATTGCCAACCATGCTGAAGACCAGGTGCTGTTTTTTGACCTGAGCTTTCTGCCGCTTGTTCAGGCCGTACACGCCAAATGCACCACGATCAAACACTTCATCGCGCTCTGCGATGAAGACAAGCTGCCCAAGGATTCGGGTGTGCCCAACCTCAGCAGCTACGAAAAGCTGATAGCCGCGCATTCCAGCGACTACGCCTGGCCGTCTTTTGACGAGAACACAGCGTCAAGCATGTGCTACACCAGCGGCACCACCGGCAACCCCAAGGCCGCGCTGTACAGCCACCGCTCCAGCACGCTGCACGCCTATGCAGCCGCCTTGCCCGACGTCATGAACCTATCGGCGCGCGACTCCGTGCTGCCCGTGGTGCCGATGTTTCACGTCAATGCCTGGGGCATTCCCTACTCCGCCGCGCTGACCGGCTGCAAGCTGGTGTTCCCGGGCCCCGCACTCGACGGCAAATCGGTCTATGAACTGATCGAATCCGAAGGCGTGACTTTCGCTGCCGGTGTGCCGACGGTCTGGCAGATGCTGCTGGGCCACATGAAGCCGTCCGGCCTGCGTTTCTCAAAACTCACCCGCACGGTGATCGGCGGCTCCGCTTGTCCACCGGCCATGATCACGGCCTTCCAGGACGACTACCAGGTCGAGGTGCTGCACGCCTGGGGCATGACGGAGATGAGCCCGCTGGGCACGTTGTGCACGCTCAAGAACAAGCACGACTCCTTGCCTGAGGCCGAAAAGATGAAGATTCGCCTCAAGCAGGGGCGCGCCATCTACGGCGTCGACATGAAGATCGTCGATGCCGAAGGCAAGGAACTGCCGTGGGATGGCACGACCTTCGGCGACCTCTACGTCAAGGGCCCGTGGATAGTGCGCGAGTATTTCAAGGGCGAGGGCGGCGACCCGCTTGTCGAGGGCTGGTTCCCGACAGGCGACGTTGGCACCATTGATGCCGACGGTTACCTGCAAATCACCGACCGAAGCAAGGACGTGATCAAGTCCGGCGGGGAATGGATCAGCTCGATTGATGTCGAGAACATTGCAGTGGCCCACCCGGCTGTGGCGATGGCGGCCTGCATTGGGGTGGCGCACCCCAAGTGGGACGAACGGCCCATCATTGCCGTGGCGAAGAAGCCCGGCATGGATGTGTCGCGCGACGAATTGCTCAAGTTCTACGAAGGAAAAACTGCCAAATGGCAGATTCCCGACGATGTGGTTTTTGTCGACGCGATCCCGCTGGGCGCGACTGGCAAGATCCTTAAAACCCGTTTGCGCGAGATGCTCAAGGACTACAAACTTCCAACAGCTTGAGTACTGCACAAATCCCAGTCGCAACAGAGACATTGGCTAGGGCAATCCCTGACACTTGGCGTGAGTTTTTGCCCTAACCTCTGCCCCGTGTGACGTTGAATCTGCAAGAGTTGATTTTTAAATATTCAGGAGACAAAGCATGACGACCCAGACCTATTTTGTACGCCGGTATTTCGGCATCGCGGTGGCCGCGTCTGCCATGCTGTATGGCAGCGTGGCATTCGCGCAGGCGCCGGCAAAACCTGCTGCCGCAGCACCTGCCAAGGCAGCTGCGCCGGCAGCCGCTGCGACCGGCGCCGTCAACCTCAACCAGACCGTCAAGATCGCATGGCTTGACCCGCTGTCCGGCCTGATGGCTGCGGTGGGCGCCAACCAGCTCAAGGGCTTCCAGTTCCTGGCTGAGCAGTTCAGCAAGAAGAACAAGGCCGGCGTCAAGTTCGAGATCATCGGCATCGACAACAAACTGAGCCCCCAGGAAACCACCAACGCACTGAAGTCCGCCATTGACCAGGGCGCACGCTACGTTGTGCAGGGTAACGGCTCCGGCCCTGCGCTGGCCATCATGGACGCGCTGTCGAAGTACAACGAACGCAACCCCGGAAAGGAAGTCGTCTTCCTGAATTACGCCGCGGTTGATCCTGACCTGACCAACAGCAAGTGCGACTACTGGCACTTCCGTCTTGATGCCGACACCTCTATGAAGATGGAAGCGCTGACCGCCTTCATGAAGGAGCAGCCGGATATCAAGAAGGTCTATCTGCTGAACCAGAACTACTCGCACGGCCAGCAGGTCGCCAAGTTTGCCAAGGCCAACCTGGCCAGCAAACGTCCTGACGTACAAATCGTCGGCGAAGACCTGCACCCGCTGGCGCAGGTTCGCGACTTCGCACCCTACATCGCCAAAATCAAGCAGTCCGGCGCCGACTCCGTGATCACCGGCAACTGGGGTTCTGATCTGTCCCTGATGATCAAGGCTGCGAATGAAGCAGGCCTGAGCAACGTCAAGTTCTACACCTACTACGGCGGTGTGACCGGCACGCCAACCGCCATGGGCGGTGCTGCGTCGGCCGGACGGGTCTACATGGTGTCGTACTTCCACCCCAACATGGGCGGTGACATCCAGGCGCTGCAAAACGACTACAAGAAGAAGTTCAACGATGACTTCTACACTGGTGCCATCTATCACGCCTTCACCATCCTGACCGAAGCCATGGCCAAAACCAGGAGCACCGATGCAGCGACAGTGGCCAAGGCCATGGAAGGCATGCGCTTCAAGAGCTTCAACGGTGAAGTCGAAATGCGCAAAACCGATCACCAGCTGCAGCAGGGCCTGTTCATCGAGCGCTGGGAGAAGGCTGGCGGCAAGTACCCGGTGGACGCTGAAAACACCGGCTACACCTTCGTTCCGCTCAAGTACTATGAGCCCTACGTCGCCAGCACGCCTACGTCCTGCCAGATGAAGCGGCCTTCGTAAACGCATTCACCGCGTTCACCAGGCGCAAGGCCCGACCAACCCTCGGGCCTTTTTCTTTACCTCTTCAGGCGTTCATTCATGAATCTTGAGTTCTTCACCATCTCACTGCTCAACGGGCTGAGTTACGGCCTGTTGCTGTTCATGCTCAGCTCCGGTCTGACGCTGATCTTCAGCATGATGGGTGTGCTTAATTTCGCGCACACATCGTTCTACATGGTCGGTGCCTATATTGCCTACAGTCTGTCGCATGTCATCGGCTTCTGGTGGGCACTGCTGGTGGCGCCTGCTGCGGTGTTTGTCATTGGTGCGCTGTTTGAGCGCTATTGCCTGCGCCGGGTACACCAGTATGGCCATGTGCCCGAACTGCTGATCACGTTCGGGCTGTCCTATCTGTTGCTTGAGCTGGTACAGCTGATCTGGGGTCGTGCAGCCGTCAATTACGAACTGCCGGTTGGCCTGCAGGGCCCGCTGTTCACGATTTTCGGTACCAACTTCCCCAAGTCACGCGCCTTCATCATGCTTTTATCCATGCTCATGCTGCTGAGCATCTGGCTGCTGCTGACACGTACACGGATAGGCCTGGTCATTCAGGCCGCACTCACACACCCCGAAACAGTGGAGGCACTTGGCCATAACGTGCCGCGCGTGTTCATGCTGGTTTTCGGCGGCGGCGCTGCGCTGGCCGGGCTGGCCGGTGTCATAGGCGGTAACACCTTCGTGACAGAGCCCGCCATGGCCGGATCTGTTGGCGCCATCATCTTTGTGGTGGTCGTTGTGGGTGGCATGGGTTCGCTCTCAGGCGCTTTCCTGGCGTCGCTGCTGATCGGCCTTATACAGACTTTTGCAGTGGCGATGGACCAGTCGATGATCACGCTCCTGGCCCAGTTCAAGGTGGCAGTCACCCCGGAAACTTTTGGCTACCCCTTGCTCAAACTCACCATTTCGCAGACGGCGCCAATACTGCCGTTCTTGTTCCTGGTGCTGATTCTCATCTTCCGGCCCAAGGGCCTTCTCGGAAACCGGGAAGGCTAAGCACATGTCCGCGAAATACCACGAATTCAAACCGCTCAATGTAGGTCGCTGGATCCTCTGGACGCTCTACGCCTTGCTGCTGATTGCAGCGCCGCTGATGTTCAAGAGCAGCCTGGCGCTCACCATGCTGTCGCAGGCAGGCTACCTTGTCATCATCTGCCTGAGCTACAACATCCTGCTGGGGCAGGGTGGCATGCTCAGTTTCGGCCACGCCGTTTACGCTGGTTTGGGGTCTTTTCTCGCCGTGCATGCGATGAACATGGCGGCCAAGGGCACCTTCTACATTCCCTTGCCTCTGATACCGCTTGTAGGCGGATTGTCCGGGCTATTCTTTGCTGCGCTTTTCGGTTACGTGACGACAAAAAAAGCCGGTACCACCTTTGCCATGATCACGCTGGGCGTGGGTGAACTGGTGTTTGCGATGTCGCTGATGTTCCCGGAGTTTTTCGGCGGGGAGGGCGGTATCACCACCAACCGGGCTTACGGAAAACCTGTATTCGGCATCACCTTCGGGCCGCAGATACAAGTCTATTACCTGATTGCCGTGTACTGCTTCATTTGCACCGCAGCCATGTTCGCCTTCACGCGCACACCGCTGGGCCGCATCCTGAACGCAGTGCGCGACAACCCCGAGCGGGTGGAGTTCATCGGCTACAACACGCAGAAGGTGCGCTACTACTCCTTTATCATTGCCGGCTTCTTCGCAGGCATCGGGGGCGGGCTGGCGGCCATCAATGCCGAGATCGTGACGTCTGAGGTCGTCAGCGGTGTGCGATCGGGCAGCCTGTTGCTGTTTACCTTCCTCGGCGGGGCAACCTTCTTCTTTGGACCCATCATCGGCGCGGGCCTGCTGGTGCTGGCACTTATCCTGCTGTCGGAACTGACCATTGCCTGGCTGTTGTATGTCGGCCTGATCTTCCTCTTCATGGTGATGTATGCGCCTGGCGGCATTGCCAGCCTGATCATGATGAACCTTCGCGTCGCCAGCTTTGGACGCCTGAAGGAATTATGGGTGTCCTACCTGGGCCTGGCTGTCACAGCGCTGGTCGCGCTGGCGGGTGCAGCAGCCATGGTCGAAATGCTTTACCACCTGCAGCTCAATGCCGCACTCGGCCCGGAGCTGACCTTCATGGGGATGAAACTGAATGCGCTGGGCCTGAACAGCTGGTTTGGCTCGGGTTTTGTGCTGGTCACCGGCCTTGGCATGTTCGAACTGATGCGCCGCAACTTCCTGGTGCAATGGGGTGAGATTCAGAATGAGATCGAAAAGGAAATCAAACGCAGGGAGGCACTATGAGCGATAGCACCGCACATGGCGCTGTGTATTCCCTTGAGTTGAAAGACCTCAGGAAAAGCTTCGGCAAGACCGAGATCATTCGGGGGGCCAACCTCAAGGTCAATGCGGGTGAGCGCGTTGCCATCATCGGCCCCAATGGCGCTGGCAAATCAACGTTGTTCAACCTCATCAGCGGGCGTTTTGAGCCCAGCAGCGGGGAGGTTCTGCTCAATGGCCAGCGCATCAACGGCAAAAAGCCGTTTGAGATCAACCGGCTGGGCCTGTCGCGCAGCTTCCAGATCACGAATATCTTCCCAAAGCTCAGCGTGTTTGAAAACCTGCGCTGCGGTGTGCTCTGGAGCCTTGGCTACAAGTACACATTCTTCCGTTTCCTTGCGGATCTTGACGATGCGAACGAACGCGCCGAAGAGCTCATGGAAATGATCAAGCTCGACAAAAAGAAAGACGTTCTGGCTGCCAACCTGACCTACGCCGAGCAGCGCGCGCTCGAGATCGGCATCACCATTGCAGGTGGTGCGAATGTCATCCTGCTTGACGAACCCACAGCCGGTATGAGCCGCTCCGAGACCACCCGTTTCATCAGCCTGATCAAGGAAGTCACGGTCGGCAAGACACTGCTGACCGTGGAGCACGACATGGGCGTGGTGTTTGGCCTGGCCGACAAGATTGCGGTAGTTGTTTATGGCGAGGTCATCGCCTACGACAAGCCCGAGGCGGTGCGCGCCGACCAGCGTGTTCAGGAAGCCTACCTCGGCTCTCCGGTGGCTGACCAGCAAGCGGGAGGCCATTGACATGCTCACGATCAAAAACCTCCACGCCTACTATGGCAAAAGCCACGTCCTTCACGGCGTCTCATTCGATGTACAGCCCGGCGAGATCGTGGCCTTGCTGGGCCGCAACGGATCCGGCCGTTCGACCACTGCCAAGGCCATCATGGGCCTCGTGGACTGCCAGGGTTCCATCAACTGGAAGAACGGTGAAATCGTGGGCAAAAAGGCCTACCAGATCGCCCATCTGGGCATAGGTTATGTACCAGAGAACCGCGACATCTTTCCAAAACTGACAGTGCACCAGAATCTGCTGCTCGGGCAAAAAGGCTTGGGCAAGGGCTCACGCTGGTCGTTTGAAGACATGTACAGCATGTTTCCGCGCCTGCGCGAACGCCAGCACACTGAGGCCGGTGTACTTTCAGGGGGTGAGCAGCAGATGCTGACGCTTTGCCGAACCCTGATGGGTGACCCCGACCTCATCATCATTGACGAGCCGACGGAAGGCCTCGCGCCCAAAATCGTTGAGCTCGTGGGGCAATACCTCCAGACGCTCAAGGC
The DNA here is from genome assembly GCA_965228025.1 of Polaromonas sp. Classification (GTDB taxonomy): domain Bacteria; phylum Pseudomonadota; class Gammaproteobacteria; order Burkholderiales; family Burkholderiaceae_C; genus Polaromonas. The sequence goes on from CBDDGX010000025.1 coordinate 173,938, forward strand.
CAAAGGCATATCGGTACTGCTGATCGAACAGAAGCTCACCATCGCCATGGCGATTTCCGACCGGGCACTTGTGATGGGCCACGGCAGCATCGTCTTCCAGGGCACGCCTGACAGCCTGCGCGCCGACGCCTACACCCGCAAAGAGTGGCTTGAGGTGTAAGCCTGGTTAAAAATCGTCCCGGCTTGTCACGACTGGGACAAAACGGGCGTTTCGACGCTTGCGGTGTCATGATGCCGACCTACAATGGGAAAAGAACGGTCGTTCTATTCCCGTTGGGAACTTCTTGAAAGTTCGCCAGCGCACGACCGGCGTGCAAGCCTCGGCCTGCCACAGCGATCCCTGAAATCTTCACCCAAGGAAACAAGCGCACATGACAACCCTCTATGAAGTTCACGGCCCCGTGGCCGTCATCACCCTGAACAACCCGCCGGTCAACGGCCTGGGACAGGCTACGCGCTTGAGCATCACCGACAACCTGCAAAAGGCCAATGCCGACGCCGCCATCAAGGCCATCGTCATCACCGGTGCCGGCAAGGCTTTCTCGGGCGGTGCAGACATCAAGGAGTTCGGCAGTCCCAAAGCACTGGCCGAGCCCAACCTGCTCAGCGTGATCAGAACCATTGAAAACTCGGCCAAGCCGGTCGTGGCAGCGATTCATTCTGTCTGCATGGGCGGCGGGCTTGAACTGGCCCTGGGCTGCCACTACCGTATCGCAGCACCTGGCTGCAGCGTGGCCTTGCCTGAAGTCAAGCTGGGCCTGGTGCCGGGCGCAGGCGGCACGCAGCGCCTGCCGCGCGCGCTCGGCGTCGAAGCAGCACTGAACATGATCGTCAGCGGTGAGCCCGTCAAGAGCGAATTGCTCGCCCAAATCCCAGGCCAGAAGCTGTTCGACAAGATGGCGGCATCACCTGAGTCACTGGCGCAGGAAGCCTTGGCCTTTGCACAGGCTATCTCCGACACTCGCCCCTTGCCCCTGGTGCGGGACCTGCCTTGCAAACACCGCAACGGCGACGCCTACTTCCAGTTCACGCGCAACATGGTCAAGGGCATGTCCAAGGGCTTCCCGGCGCCGCTCAAGTGCATTGAAGCGGTTGAAGCCGCAACCAAACGCAAGTTTGAGGACGGGATGGCTTTCGAGCGTGAGCTGTTTATCAACCTGATCTGGAGCCCTGAAGGCCGCGCACTGCGCCACATCTTCATGGCCGAACGTGCAGCCTCCAAGATTCCTGATGTGCCTTCAGACACGCCGAAGCGCGACATCAAGTCCATCGCCGTCATCGGCGCCGGCACCATGGGTGGCGGCATCGCGATGAACTTCCTGAATGCAGGCATCCCCGTGAAGATGCTCGAGATGAAGCAGGAGGCGCTTGATCGCGGCACTGCCACCATTCGTAAAAACTATGAAGCCCAGGTCAAAAAGGGCAAGCTCAAGCAGGAAAAGTACGACGAACGCATGGCGCTGCTGAGCACCACCCTGAGCTACGACGACCTGAAGGATGCTGACATGGTGATCGAGGCCGTGTTTGAGGAAATGGGTGTCAAGGAAAAGGTCTTCAAGGAACTGGACCGCGTGATGAAGCCCGGCGCTATCCTTGCCTCCAACACCTCGACGCTCGACGTGAACCAGATCGCAGCGTTTACCAAGCGGCCACAGGACGTGGTCGGCATGCATTTCTTCAGCCCCGCAAACGTGATGAAGCTGCTTGAGGTGATTCGTGGCGAGAAGACTGCCAAGGACGTGCTCGCGACCGTCATGGCCGTAGGAAAGAAGATCAAAAAGACGGCGGTGGTGTCCGGCGTGTGCGACGGCTTTATCGGTAACCGCATGATCGAGCAGTACGGCCGCCAGGGTGGCTTTTTGCTGGACGAAGGCTGCACGCCACAGCAGGTCGACAAGGCCATCGAGAAATTCGGTTTTGCCATGGGCCCGTTCCGCATGGGCGACCTGGCCGGCAACGATATCGGCTGGGCCATCCGCAAGCGCCGCTACACCGAAAAACCCGACATGAAGTACAGCAAGACCGCTGACCTGCTGTGTGAGAAAGGTCGCTTTGGCCAGAAGACCGGTTCGGGCTGGTACGACTACGTGGCCGGCAAGCGCGATGCGATCCCCAACGCTGAAGTCGTGAAGATGATCGAGGACCACCGCAAGAGCCTGGGCATCACGCCGCGCAAGGTGTCTGACGAAGAGATCGTGCAGCGCCTGGTGTATTCACTGGTCAACGAGGCTGCACACATTCTTGAAGAAGGCATTGCCTCCAAGGCCAGCGACATCGACATGGTTTATCTCATGGGCTACGGCTTTCCAATCTACCGTGGCGGCCCCATGAATTACGCAGACGAGGTCGGCCTCTTCAACGTGGTGCAGGCCATGAACCGCTTTGCGCAGAACCCGCTGGACGATGCCAAATTCTGGAAGCCGGCACCGCTGCTGGCAAAGCTCGCCGCTGAAAGCAAGACTTTCAACTGATCCCTCAGAACAAATTCCGGAGAAATTCATGACTTCAGCTGTAATCGTTTCCACCGCCCGCACCCCGCTTGCAAAGAGCTGGAAGGGTTCTTTCAACATGACGCACGGCGCCACCCTGGGCGGTCACGCCGTCGAACACGCCATCAAGCGCGCCGGCATCGAGGCCGCCGAAGTTGATGACGTCATCATGGGCTGCGCCACGCCTGAAGGCGCCACCGGTGCCAACATCGCACGCCAGATCGCCCTGCGCGCTGGTTGCCCTGTCACCGTGTCGGGCATGACGATCAATCGTTTTTGCTCGTCCGGCCTGCAGACCATTGCAACCGCAGCGCAACGCATCATTGCAGGCGAAGCAGATATCTATGTGGCCGGCGGTGTGGAAAGCATTTCCTGCGTTCAGCAGGAGATGAACGTGCACATGATGCGTGACGAGTGGTTGGCCAAAAACAAGCCCGAGATCTACTGGAACATGCTGCAGACCGCAGAGCAGGTGGCCAAGCGCTACAGCATCTCGCGCGACCGCATGGACGAGTACGGCGCCCTGAGCCAGCAAAAAGCCACCGCCGCGCTGGCAGCCGGCCTGTACGAAGCCGAAATCGCCCCCATCACCGTGAGGGCCGGTGTGGTCGACAAGGTTATGGGCCTGACCACCAAACAGGTCACCGTGAGCCAGGACGAAGGCATTCGTGCCGGCACCACCAAGGAAGGCATCAGCGGCATCAAGCCAGCGATTCCTGGCGGCGTGATTGCAGCAGGCAATGCCAGCCAGTTCTCGGATGGCGGCGGTGCCGTCGTCATCATGGACGAAAAGGTCGCCGGCAAAAAGGGCCTCAAGCCTTTGGGTCGTTTTCTAGGCTTTGCAGTCGCTGGTTGCGAGCCTGATGAAATGGGCATTGGCCCTGTCTTTGCCATTCCCAAGGTGCTGGCCAAGCTGGGCCTGAAGATTGATGACATCGACCTGTGGGAGCTGAACGAGGCCTTTGCCGTGCAGGTGCTCTATTGCGCCGACAAGCTGGGCATTCCCATGGACAAACTCAACGTCAACGGCGGTGCTATTGCCGTCGGCCACCCCTACGGCGTGACTGGCCAGCGCCTGACGGGTCATGCCCTCATCGAAGGCAAGCGCCGCGGTGCCAAACGTGTTTGCGTCACCATGTGTATTGGTGGCGGCATGGGTGCAGCCGGCGTGTTTGAAGTGCTCTGACCGTCCCAGACTTTAATAGTCTGCAAACAAAGGGCCGGGCCTGCGACAAATCTCCGCAGTCCGGCCTTTTTTCATTTCAATACTGAAGAGCCATGACACTTCGCACCACAACCGATTTCCTTCTTTACCAATGGCTGGACGCGGAATCGCTGAACCAGCGCGAGCGTTTCACCGACCATTCGCGCGAGACATTCGATGCAGTGTTTGACACCTGCGAACGCATTGCGCGAGAAAAGTACGCGCCGTTCAACCACACGGTCGATACGCAGGAGCCGCATTTCGACGGCGAAAAAGTCATACTGCCTCAGGCGACGCATGATGCGCAAAAGGCCTATGCAGCGTCGGGCATGCTGAGTGCCGCGCAGGACTACGACATTGGCGGCATGCAGTTGCCGTACACCGTTGAAGCGGCCGCCAATGCCTTTTTTGCGATGGCGTCGGTCAGCATAGGCTCGGGCATGCTGACCACGGGTAATGCCAACCTGCTGATGAAGCATGGCACGGCGTTGCAGCAGGAGGTGTTTGCGAAACACGAATTCTCGGGGCGCTTCTCGGGCACCATGTGCCTGTCGGAGCCGCAGGCTGGCTCATCGCTGAGCGACGTGATCACCAAGGCCACACCGGACGGCACAGATTTTGAATCCGACCCGCTGGGCCCGCGCTACCGCCTCAAGGGCAACAAGATGTGGATTTCGTCTGGCGAGCATGAGCTGACCGACAACATCATCCACCTGGTGCTGGCCAAGATTCCGGGACCGGATGGCAAGCTGATTCCCGGTACACGTGGTATCTCGCTGTTCATCGTGCCCAAGAAGATGGTCAATGAAAAAGCCGAACTCACAGGCGTGCGCAACGATGTGGCACTGGCAGGTCTTAACCACAAGCTAGGCTGGCGCGGCACCACCAATACGCTGCTCAATTTCGGCGAGGGCAAATACCCGGTCAACGGCGAGCCGGGCGCCATCGGCTACCTGGTCGGAAAGCCGCATGAGGGCCTGCGCTGCATGTTTCACATGATGAACGAGGCGCGCATCGGTGTGGGCATGGCAGCCACCATGCTGGGCATGGCGGGTTATGAAGCCAGCCTGGACTACGCCAAAAACCGTCCGCAAGGAAGACCCATCGGTGTGGGGGGCAAGGACGCGGCCCAGCCGCAGGTGCGCATCATCGAGCACGCAGACGTCAAACGCATGCTGCTGGCCCAGAAAGCCTATTGCGAAGGCGCGCTGGCGCTGGAGCTCTACTGCGCTCGCCTGGTCGATGAGCAGCACACCGGTACACCGGAAGCCGCAGACGACGCGCGCATGCTGCTCGAAGTGCTGACGCCGATTGCCAAGAGCTGGCCCAGCGAGTGGTGCCTGGAGGCCAATTCACTGGCCATACAGGTGCATGGCGGTTATGGCTACACACGCGACTTTCCGGTTGAGCAGTACTGGCGCGACAACCGCCTGAACATGATCCATGAGGGCACGCACGGCATACAGGGCATGGACCTGCTGGGCCGCAAGGTCCTGATGGAAGGGGGCAGGGGACTTGCGCTGCTGGCAGGCAGGATCAACGTCACCATCGAGCGCGCCATCCAGCTGCCCGAACTGGCCCAGCAGGCCAATGACCTGGGCAAGGCCCTGCAGCATGTGGGCAGCGCCACCAAGGCGGCGTGGGCCACCGGCCAGCCCTCTGACGCGCTGGCCAATGCCGTGCCCTATATGCAGGCTTTTGGCCATACTGTGCTGGCCTGGATCTGGCTGGACGTCTCGCTGGCGGTGCTGGCCGCAGATGGCGCAAAATCAGACCCTGCCGCTGTGGGGCGACTGGGTGCCGCGCAGTATTTTTATCGTTATGAGTTGCCGAAAATTGGTGCCTGGCTCAAGGTCGTTGAAACACGCGACCAGACCTGCGCCGAACTGCCGGAGGAGGCCTTTTAATGGGATTTTTCAAGCCGTCGTCAGAGCCGGTGTCCAACAAGGCGATTGCGCGCCTGCAATCGCTGATATGGATACTGATCTATGGCGGCCTGCTCACCCTGATTTTGGGCATTTTTGTACAGCGCTCCAGCGACCACGTGGGCTGGTCCATGATCGTTGCCGGAGGCGTCGTAGCTGCCATTGGCTTTGTACTGATCTATGTGCGCTCAAAAATAAACCCAGTACCGCGACCCGGAAGTAGCGAGACAAAATGAAAGTGATGGATTCGCGCTCAGGGCAAGGCGCAAGCTGCAGTGAAGGCTGTGCGCCTTCACAAAGGTTGCAACGCCGCCCTGGGCGTGAAGACGCGCTTTCATGTTTCGATATTTTCGGGTTACGGTCCTAGCCTTGAGTCACCCTCAGGACACGCCAGCAGCAGGCCGGTGCAATGTTGTGTTTTACTAGCTTTTAACCCCGGGCCATGACCCGATTGCCGACAGGCATACCCCCATCCATCCAGACCACAGGAGATAGAAAAATGAACCGTACCATCCAGCAACTGTTTGACCTCAAGGGCAAGACCGCACTCGTCACTGGCGGCTCGCGTGGCCTGGGCCTGCAGATGGCACAGGCCCTTGGCGAGGCCGGCGCAAAAATCATCCTCAGTTCACGCAAGGCTGAAGACCTGAAGGAATCAGCCGCAGAACTGAAGGCTGCGGGTATCGACGTCGACTGGATTGCCGCCGACTGCTCGAAAGAAGGCGAAATTCGTGCGCTGGCCGACGAAGCCATCAAGCGCCTGGGCCATGTCGACATTTTGGTGAACAACGCAGGCGCAGCCTGGGGCGCACTGGCCGAAGACCACCCCGTCGACGCGTGGGACAAAGTCATGAACCTCAACATCCGCGGTTACTTCATCCTGTCGCAGCACATCGCCAAACACAGCATGATTGCACGCAAGTCCGGCCGCATCATCAACCTGGCGTCCATCGCCGGCCTGGGCGGCAACCCCAGCGGCATGACCACCATCGCCTACAACACCTCCAAGGGCGCGGTCATCAACTTCACCCGCGCACTGGGCTGCGAATGGGGCAAGTACAACATCACCGTCAACGCCATCTGCCCGGGTTTCTTCCCGAGCAAGATGACGGTCGGTACCCTGAAAGCGATGGGCGAAGAAAAACTTGCCTCGCACGCACCGCTGGGCCGTCTGGGCGACGACGAAGACCTCAAGGGCCTGTGCGTGCTCTTTGCATCCGATGCCGGCAAGCACATCACCGGTCAGTGGATGGCCGTTGATGGTGGCGTTTCAGTGGTAACCGGTGGCTGAACAAGTGAGCAGCTTCAACAAAAAAGGCGCTGTCGGCTTTGGCGTTGACATTCCTTTTGTCACGCACATGGGCTTTGAGCTTGAAGTGTTTGATGGCGGTGAATCCGTCATCACCTTCGCTCCGAAGCCGGAACACCTGAACACCTTCGGCGTGACATCACGGTGGCGCCTGCATGACTTTGCTGGATGTCACCATGGCTCTTGCCGCACGCAGCGTGCAGAAGGAAATGGGCGCCGTGACGATAGAGATGAAGACCAGCTTCATGCGCCCGGCACCGGGCGGCGCCGCACTGACCGGAAAAGGCCGCATCATGCACCGCACGGCCACCATGGCTTTTGTGGAGGGGACGATTTACGACGCAGCGGGCAATGCCTGCGCGCATTCGACCGGCACCTTCAAGTATGTGAAGCGCCTGCCTGTGGGTGCCAAAACCGTGAATGACATGAATCCCGCGAAAGATGGATCCGGCGACGGCCTGGGCATTATTTCAACCGACTAAACAAACTATCGAGACATCGCTCACATGCCAAAAACCCTGCAAATCCTTCTCGACAACCGCCCAACGGGCGAGGCCACTGCTTCCAACTTCAAGCTGACCAGCAGCGAGACGCCTGAACTGCAGGACGGCCAGGTGCTGGTGAGGCACCAGTACCTCAGCCTGGACCCTTACATGCGCGGCCGCATGAACGACAGCAAGAGCTACGCGGTGCCGCAGGCATTGGGTCAGGTGATGGGCGGCGGTACTGCGGGCGAAGTGATTGAAAGCAGATCACCAAAGTTCGCCGTGGGCGACAAGGTCGTCGGCATGGGCGGCTGGCAGCAATACGGCATCTTCAATGCGGCCCAACCCGGCGCGCTGCGCAAGGTTGATACCACCCAGGTGCCGCTCTCGCATTACCTGGGCGCTGTGGGCATGCCGGGCGTCACGGCCTGGTACGGCCTTATCAAGATCATTGAACCGCAAGCCGGGCAGACCGTCGTGGTCAGCGCTGCGACCGGCGCTGTAGGCAGTGCGGTGGGCGCACTCGCCAAGGCACGCGGCGCAAGGGCTGTAGGCATTGCCGGTGGCCCGGACAAATGCAAATACGCTGTCGAAGAACTCGGTTTTGACGCCTGCATCGACTACAAGCTGCACAAGGACGCGGCTTCGCTTTCGGCTGCGCTCAAGGAAGCCTGCCCGAAAGGCGTTGACGGTTACTTCGAGAACGTGGGCGGCATGGTGCTGGATGCCGTGCTCCCGCGCATGAATGACTTCGGCCGCATTGCCGTGTGCGGCATGATCGCTGGCTACGACGGCAAGCCCGTGCCCCTGGCCAATCCCGCTGCCATCCTCATCAGCAGGCTGAAGGTGCAGGGCTTTATCGTGAGCGAGCACATGGAAGTCTGGCCAGAAGCACTGAAAGAACTCGGCATGCTGGTAGGTACCGGCAAGCTCAGGCCGCGCGAGACGATTGCACAAGGCCTGGAAGCCGCTCCTGAGGCCTTCCTGGGCCTGCTGAAAGGCAAAAACTTTGGCAAACAACTGGTCAAGCTCGTATAACTTGCGCGCAAGGAGACCGATATGGACACAAACCATGAAGTCTTCAACCAGCCCGCACCTCTGGCGGGCTACAACCTCTTTGAGACCAATCGGCCGCTGCGCGATGCGCTGAAGTTCAATGCGCCGTCGCTCGACACGGCCTCGCTGGCGGCGCTTGGTGCCACCCTGGGCACCGGCGACATGCAGACGCACGCACGGCTGGCGAACATCAACGCACCGGTGCTTCACACGCATGATCGCTTCGGGCGGCGTACCGATGAGGTCGAATTTCACCCGAGCTATCACGCGCTGATGAAACTCGCGGTCGGCAACGGCCTGCACGGTGCCCCCTGGTCGGGCTCTGAATACGCGCATGTGCAGCGCGCAGCCGGCTTCATGCTGTTCACCGAGCTTGAGCCCTCCATCCTCTGCCCCATCTCCATGACTTACGCGGTGACGCCCGCACTGCGCAGCAATGCGGCGATATATGCTGACTGGGGGCCCGGGTTGGCAGGCCGCGACTACGACCCGGCGCTCAAACTCTGGCGTGACAAGGCCGGCGTGACCATGGGCATGGGCATGACGGAAAAACAGGGCGGTTCTGACGTTCGGGCCAACACCACGCATGCCGAAGCCATAGGAAGCGACACTTGGGGCGAACGTTATGCCGTCACCGGCCACAAGTGGTTTTTTTCGGCGCCCATGTGCGACGCCTTCCTGATCCTGGCGCAAACAAAAAGCGGTTTGAGCTGCCTGTTTTTGCCGCGCGTGCTGCCCGATGGAACCCGCAACGCCATCCGTATCCAGCGCCTGAAGGACAAACTCGGCAACAAGGCCAACGCGAGTTCTGAGGTCGAATTCCACGGTGCCCAGGCCTGGCTGGTCGGCGAAGAAGGCCGCGGCATTCCGCAGATCCTCGAGATGGGCACCATGACGCGGCTGGATTGCGCCCTCGGCACCAGCGGCCTGATGCGGCAGGCCCTCAGCCTGGCGCTCAACCACACCTCGCAGCGCAAGGCTTTCGGCAAACTGCTGATTGACCAGCCGCTGATGCGCAATGTACTGGCCGACCTGGCGCTTGAATCTGAAGCAGCCACCGCGCTGGCCCTGCGCCTGGCGCGCGCTTTCGATCATCCCGGCAACGCGCACGAAGCCGCCATGGCGCGCCTGCTCACACCGGTGGCGAAGTTCTGGATCTGCAAACGCGGCAGCCACTTTGCACAGGAAGCCATGGAATGCCTGGGCGGCAACGGCTATGTAGAAGAGGGCGGCGAAGGTGTCATGGCCCGCATCTACCGGGAGATGCCGCTCAACTCGATCTGGGAAGGCGCAGGCAACATCATGGCGCTGGACCTGCTGCGCGCCTTGCGCAAGGCCGATGCCGTAGCCGCGCTGGCGCACGAACTGGCGCCAGCCAAAGGCGCGCACCCGGCCCTAGACAAACTGGCGGCGGCGGTGCCTGTGCGCGTGGAAGAGATGTCTACTGAAATTGAAGCGCGTCGGCTGGCGCAGGATGTCGCGCTCGCCGTGCAGGCAGCGCTGCTTTATCAAACCGCGCCATCAGCCGTGTTCGCAGCCTTCTGCGATTCGCGCATCGCTGGCAACTGGGGCCAGAGCTTCGGCACGCTGGATGCCACCACAGATTTCGACAGCATCATCAATCGGGCCATGCCGAACTGACCGTTCACACATACAAGGAGACACCCATGAGCGACATCTTTCTTCACCACTACCCGACCTCGCCTTTTGCAGAGAAGGCACGCCTCATGCTGGGCTACAAGAAGCTCGCGTGGAAGTCCGTCATGATTCCCATGGTCAGCCCCAAGCCTGACCTGGTGGCGCTCACAGGCGGCTACCGCAAGACGCCGGTGCTGCAGATTGGCGCCGACATTTACTGCGACACGGCGCTGATCGCCGATGTGCTCGAACACCTGCAACCCGACCCCAGCCTGTACCCGGAGCCCAGCAAGGGCATGGGCCGCACGCTGGCTGGCTGGGCTGACACCACGCTGTTCTGGACCTCCATGGCCTTTAATACCCAGCCCAAGGGGTTTGAACAGCTCTTCGGCAAACTGCCGCCAGAAGCCGGCAAGGCCTTCAGCGAAGACCGCAAGGCCATGAACACCGGCGCGAGGCTGCGGCCTGCAGATGCCGCAGCCGCCTACAAGTCCTACCTGCGCCGCATCTCCGACATGCTGGACGACTGGCCGTTTCTGCTCGGCGAACTACCCTCGATTGCAGACTTCGCCATGTACCACCCGCTGTGGTTCACGCGCCACCGCACATCGGTGCTGGCCGGCATTTTCGACAGCACGCCTGCGGTGCTGGAATGGATGGACCGCATGTCGGCCATAGGCCATGGCGCATTTGAGAAAGCGACGGCCGCCGACGCCATTGTCGCTGCCGCCGCAGCCACGCCACTGCCTTTGCATGACGACCTGTTCCAGGACGACCACGGTATTCCGCTCGGTAGCCAGGTCACGGTCACGGGCGAGAGTTTCGGCCCCGAGCCAACGACGGGCGAACTGATTGCCGCCACACGCATGCATTTCACGCTACGCCGCACCGACGAACGTGCAGGGCTGGTACATGTGCACCTGCCGCGCATTGGCTACCAGCTCAGGGCAGCTTGAGTACACAGAACAGATAAACAGGAGACTTGATGATCACGGATTTCAAAGGCAAGACGGCAGTGCTGACCGGCGCGGGCTCAGGCTTCGGACTCGAATGCGCGCGCATAGGCGCCAGACTTGGCATGAACCTGGTGCTGGTCGATGTGCAGCAGGACGCGCTCGATGCTGCGAAACAGGAGATGGAAGCTGCCGGCGCCCAGGTGCTGGCGTTCAGGCTTGATGTGTCCAGCGCAGACCAGATGGAAGCCATGGGCCAGGCGGCGTTGAAACGCTTCGGTGCACCGCACCTGGTGTTCAACAATGCGGGCGTCGGCTCCGGCGGCCTGATCTGGGAAAACTCCCTGAAGGACTGGGAGTGGGTGATGGGCGTCAACGTGATGGGCGTGGTGCACGGCGTTCGCATCTTCACGCCCATGATGCTCGAAGCCGCGAAGAAAGACCCGGCGTGGAAGGGCCATATCGTCAACACCGCAAGCATGGCCGGGCTGCTTAACCCGCCCAATATGGGCGTCTACAACGTCAGCAAACACGCGGTGGTCGCCTTGAGCGAAACCCTGTACCAGGACCTGTCGCTGGTGACCAACCAGGTCGGCGCCTCGGTGCTGTGCCCGTTCTTCGTTGCCACCGGCATAGGCATGAGCCACCGCAACCGGCCGGCCGAACTGGGTGCGGAGAAAGCCACCAAAAGCCAGAAAATCCAGCAGGCCATGACGGGCAAGGCGGTTGATTCTGGCAAGGTCAGCGCCGCCAATGTGGCGCAGCTGGTGTTTGACGCTGTGGCGAAGAACCAGTTCTATATCTACAGCCACCCCAAGGCCATCAAGTCGGTACAGACCCGCATGGAAGACGTACTGCAGGCGCGCAACCCGACAGACCCCTTCGCCGACAAACCAGAAATCGGCCAGCAGCTCCGGGCTGCACTGCGCGCTGAATAAGCCTGGCACCACCCATGCCTGCGGCCGGTTTTGCCCTGTTTGAGACTGCCATCGGTTTTTGCGGCATCGCCTGGAACGAGGGCGATGCCGGTCTGGCCGGTGTACTTTTGCCCGAGGGCAGCGAGCAGGCGACGCGGGCGCGTATGCAGGCGAAGTTTCCCGGGGGGGCTGAAATGCATGCTCCCTCCGGGGTACAGAAGATCATGCAGCGCGTCGTCGCGCTGCTTGAAGGTGCGCGCGACGATATGGCCGATATCAATCTCGACATGGCGGGGGTGCCGCCTTTCCACCAGCGTGTCTATGCAGAGGCGAGGGCGATTCCGCCTGGCCGTACGCTGACCTACGGCGAAGTAGCTTGCCGGCTGGGCGAGCCCGGCGCTTCGCGTGCGGTCGGGCAGGCTCTGGGCCACAACCCGTTTGCGCCCATCGTGCCTTGCCACAGGGTGCTGGCAGCGGAGAATGCTTCGGGCGGGTTTTCGGCGGGCGGAGGTGTATCGACCAAGCTCAGGATGCTGGAGATCGAAAAAGCGCGTTTCGGACCGCAGGCCGGGCTGTTTGACGGTTGAGTTGCCGCCGGAGGCGACAACAGGCCATTCTCATCAAATGTTAATACCCAACTTAACATTGTTAATATGGAAGTTAACATTTGCCTGTTTTGAAGCTTTCCAGGTCTGAAAAAGGCCTTCAAAAGCCCAAAAAAGTGCCATTTTCAGGCATCAAATCGGCCGCAGGCCAATAAATACGTGCGTGAGCAGCTATTAAAAAAATAGCAAATAGCTGGTGTGCAGGCAGCCGTAGTCGCCAGGCCGTTGGCGAACCCGTCTTCGTAGCGCTCGAACTTGCCTTCCGGCTAGCGCCCCAGGGCCTTGGCCCTCTTGCCGCCAATGCCTCAGTGCGTCTGCGGGACTTCCTCGACCAGCACGCGCACTGTTTCTTTAGGTGCGTCCAGCATTTTGGCAGCGGATTCAGTCAGCGCTTCGATCAGCGCCTCGATTTTTTCGGGAGGGCGGCCCTCCATGATCTTCACCAGAAGAAATGGCATGGATGTCTGCTCAGGTAAACCGCATCGAGACAGAGCCGATGTCCTGCAAGCGGGCGGTGATTGAGTCACCCCGTTCCACCGCATACGCCTGGGTCACACCGCCCGTCATGACGAAAGTACCGGCGGGAATGTGTTCCTCGATCGCCAGCAAGTCGGCAGGGCCCGGAACTCGCGCCAATATTGATGAATTCACAGAAACGACTTCCAGGGCGATTGAAGTGATTGGGGGGGCCGACAAGGGCAAGGCCATCATCGTCATGAACCCGGCAGAGCCGCCGCTCATGATGCGAGATACGGTTTACTGCCTGTCCAAATACGTCAGCGAGGCCGAGGTTGAAGCCTCCGTCGAGGCGATGGTCAAGGCCGTGCACAGCTACGTGCCCGGGTACCGCCTCAAGCAGAAAGTGCAGTTCGAACGGATTCCGGCAGACAAGCCGCTGCACATCGCAGGCCTGGGCACTTCCTGGGGCCTGAAGACCTCCATCTTCCTGGATGTGGAGGGCGCCGCCCACTATCTGCCGTCCTATGCCGGCAAACTGGACATCATGACCTCGACGCATCTTCGGCCGCAAACTGCGCAACCTGGGAAGGCCGGATTGCTGAACGTCTGTGGGCTTACATGACAGCGGGTGACGTCGAAGCCGGCACCTGATTGACTGCAGCGCATCACTCCAGTGATGCGGACGGCAGGCCGGTTACGGGTCAGCGCATGCGGGCAAAAACCTGGTCAAAGACCTCGTAGCAGTTTTTCAGCCAGGTCTTGACCCGCTGGCGCTCCAGCAGGCCCAATGCCTCTTCGCTGTCGCGGTCATTGATGGCTTTCCAGAAGCTGGTGTTGTACTGGTCTATCTTGCGCATGGCTGCATCGTTGAGGCGGGGCAACTCAATGACCTGGGCGTCCACGGCTTCAGCTTTTTGCAGGGCGTGTGAATTTTGCAGCAGCGAAAAATTGGAACCCCGACCATGGTTCTGCACAACCACGTAATTCGGTCCGGTACCGTAGGTGTCCACCAGCTTGCCCAACAGATCAACGGCATCGCGGCCATCATCCATCACGTGCCAGAGGTTGACGGTGACGCCCATATCGGCAAACACCTCAAAAAGGCTGGCGTCCCTGATCCATTGGGCCAGCGGGGCGGAAGTCTGGGCCGCCAGATCGACGATCAGACTTTGCTCCGGGTTGTCTTCAAAGGCCGCAACAATCAGGTCCAGACCCTCGTAGCTGTCAACCACCACCGGTGAGGCGTAATCCGCATAAAAACGGTTGAAGGAGTGGTGGGACCTGTCGGTATCGAAACCCGTGAAGGGCACGCCCTTGTCAATGAAATACTGCGCCAGCACCCTGGCGGTGACTGATTTGCCGACGCCGCCTTTTTCGCCACCCATGAAATTGATTGAAGCCATGATTTCCCAGTTATTTGTCGCAGATTTTATGGATAAGACAGTGCATGTTTCATGCCATGAGCCCCCAAGGGACTACATGGAGGTTTCGAGCATCTGCTCATAGTCGGCCACAGACGCGATTCGTGGGTTGGTCTTGTGGCAGTGGTCTGCGAGTGCGCCCTGGATAATTTTTCCAAACATCGAAGGCGTTACGCCCATGGCTTTCAGGCCAGAGGGCAGGCCCAGCCTGGCATTCATGTCACGAATGGCATCCTGGATATCACCCGCTGAGGCCAGCCCCATCGCACTTGCCATGCGCGCCAGGCGCCTGTCCTTCTGCACCGACTCCGCACCCGAGTTGAAGGTAACCACGGCCGGCAGAAACATCGCATTGAGGGTACCGTGGTGCAGGCGAGGGTCGACACCGCCCAGGCTGTGACTGAGGGAGTGCACGCAGCCCAGGCCTTTCTGGAAGGCCATGGCGCCCTGCATTGATGCGCTCATGAGATTGAACCGCGCCTCGCGGTCACTGCCATCACGTGTCGCGCGTTCAATATGTGCCCAGCCCCGCTCCAGCCCGTCCAGTGCAATGCCGTCGGCGGGTGGGTTGAAGGCTGCAGACATGAAGGTCTCCATGCAGTGCGCAATGGCATCCATGCCTGTGGCGGCTGTCAGCTTGGCGGGCAGGCCCAGCGTCAGTTCAGGGTCGCAGATGGCCGCCTTGGGCACCAGATGCCAGGAGTGAAAACCCAGTTTACGGTGGTCATCAACAATGATGATGGCCCCTCGTGCGACCTCGCTGCCTGTACCGCTGGTAGTGGGCACTGCAATAAGCGGGGCAGCGCGCTCCGTGATCTTTGCCGAACCGCCTTCGATGGTGGCGTAAGTAGTCAATGGTCCCTCGTGGGTTGCTGCAATGGCGACACCCTTGGCGCAGTCAATGGCAGATCCGCCTCCCACGGCAATGAGGCCGTCACAGCCGCTGGATTTGTAGAGGGCAGCGGCTGCCATGACTGCGGCTTCCGTGGGGTTTGAAGGCGTCTGGTCAAAAACAGTGACGGACATGCCCGTCAGCACATCCAGCGCCTTTTGCAGTACGCCGGCCGCCTTGACACCCGCATCGGTAACGACAAGTGGCCGGGTAATGCCGACACGTGCGCATTCTTCTTTCAGCAACTTGATGGCGCCGAAGTCAAACTGGATCTGGGTGACGTAGTAGATGAGGGACATGGTTGTTTATAAGCTCACGGGACGTTGTACGATGTGCCGGCTCCCGGTGCGGTGCGGTTAGATTGCATCCGGAAGCTGGCATGAACCCCCTACTTTAAATGCTTGAGCCAGCAGACTCATGAAACCACACACAAGTCCCTCATCCCTGCTGACGCACGCCATGCGCGATGTGATTGTCCGCATGGAGCGTGCAGGCCGCCCGTCGCTCGACAAACTTTCTCCAGATCAGGCCCGGGCCGCTTACGAAGCGGGTTCCGGTGTGCTTGAGATTCCGAAGGCGGTCATGGCCAGGGTGGAAGATCTTGAAATCACCATGCGAGACAAGCATCAAGTGGCAGCCCGACTCTATGCCCCTGACCACGGCCTCTTGCCCGTGCTCATGTACTTTCACGGGGGAGGATTCACGGTAGGCAGCATTCAAACCCATGACGCCCTGTGCCGCGAGCTGGCCCATCTCGCCCATTGCGCTGTTATTTCTGTAGATTACCGGTTGGCCCCTGAACACAGGTTCCCCACCGCTGCAAACGATGCATGGGACAGCCTTCAATGGCTCGCGGCCCACGGTGCCAGCCTGGGCCTTGATATCCGGCATATCGCTGTAGGCGGCGACAGCGCGGGTGGAACCCTGGCCACCATGTGTGCAATCCTTGCCCGGGATGCGAAGTTGGATTTGTCCTTGCAGCTTTTGTTTTACCCAGGCTGCGCGTCACATCAGGAGACAGACGCCCACAGTCGGTTCGCAAATGGTTTTGTACTGGGTGAAGCGCAGATCACCTGGTTCTTCAGCCAGTACGTACGCAGCCCCGCCGACCGCGACGACTGGCGTTTTGCGCCACTCAATGCCGAGGATGTGGACCATGTTGCCCCGGCCTGGATAGGCCTGGCCGAATGCGACCCGCTCGTTGACGAGGGGCTGCTGTACGCAGACAAACTGCGCGCCGCAGGCGTTGCAGTTGACCTGGAGATCTACCGTGGCGTCACACACGAGTTCATCAAGATGGGGCGCGTCATTCCCGAAGCACGCAAGGCGCATGCCGACGCAGCCCGGGCGTTGATACAGGCATTCAATCAGGATTTGTCATCATGAAAAGACAGGACTTCCGGTTCTTCCATCCACTTCGTGTGCGCTGGGTGGAGGTGGACATGCAAAAAATCGTCTTCAACGCACATTACCTGATGTACTTTGACACGGCGATCTCTGACTATTGGCGTGCCCTGGCCCTGCCTTATGAGGAGGCCATGCATGGCCTGGGGGGTGACCTCTACGTCAGGAAGGCTTCTGTCGAATACCACGGGTCAGCCCGTTTCGATGACCGGCTGGATGTGGCGCTGCGCTGTTCGCGTGTCGGAAATTCATCCATCCTTTTTGCGGGCGCCATATTTCGTGGCGACGAGCTGCTCATCACCGCCGAGCTTGTCTATGTCTTTGCTGATCCAGCAACCCAGACATCGAAACCGGTGCCCGATGCGCTGCGTAATATCCTGACGCTGTTTGAGGACGGGCAGGCCATGACCCAATTAAAGCTGGGTGCATGGAAAGAGCTGGGCACAGCTGCGGCGCCGGTGCGTGTGCAGGTGTTTGTCGAAGAGCAGGGCGTTCCCCTAGCCATGGAATGGGATGAGTTCGACGCCGATGCAATACATGCGGTGTGTTTCAACGGCCTCGGCAATGCGCTGGCAACAGGTCGCCTGGTCATGCAGGGACCTCGCGTGGGCCGGATAGGAAGAATGGCCGTGAAACGCGTGTTGAGGGGCTCGCAGCTTGGTCGTGAATTACTGCACGCCCTGATGGACCAGGCCAGACTGCGTGGTTGTGACGAGGTCATGCTTCACGCCCAGTTGTCAGCGCGGGATTTTTACCGGCGCTCCGGCTTTACCGACCGGGGAGAACCTTTTGAAGAGGCGGGCATCCCACACATCGAAATGTTCAAAAGCCTGTAAAAAGCGTCAAATCCCGTGCGGATTTGTCGACACAGGCGGGAAACCCTGAGCCCAGCGGCGACAATAACGGGTTGAACAGACCGGGTTAGCCTTATTTCCCCGGTGTCAGAAAGCTGATTTACCTTCATGGCCAAGAAAAAACGTATTAACACTGGCAGGGCCGTCAATGCCGATAACGGGGTGAGCAATCAGTCGATTGCCATGCCCGTAGCAACCGAAGCCGCCAAGCCCGCGGCTTCAGCCGTCGGCAAGGCGAAGACTGCAGCAAAAAGCCTCATATCCGCAGTGATACCTGCAGAAGTAGTGCGCAACGACTGGACCGTCACCATCCTGGCGTTCATGATGTTCCTGACACCAGCGATTGGCGTGCCCAATGAGGAAATGCTTCAGGACACCTTGAAGTCCATGGTTGCCTCTTTCGCAGCAGTCGCCGCTGCGCTGCTGTTTTTCTGGCAACAACGTAACCGTCGTGAAGGCCTGCGCTGGCATGCGGTGATGTGGTTACCGTTGGCACTGATGGTTTACGCCCTGGGCAGCATGGTCTGGTCGCACACCTATCTGGGTGGCGTCGAGGCCATACGCTGGTTTATTTTCAGCCTGATTCTCTGGCTCGGCCTCAATACGCTGTCAAGGGAACGCATTCCCTATCTCGCAGAAGGAATCCACTGGGGTGCTGTTGTGGCCTCCCTCTGGGCCGTGCTGCAGTTCCTGTTTGATTTCAGCTACTTTCCGCAAGGACCCAATCCGGCGTCGACCTTCGTCAACCGTAACTTTTTTGCGGAATTCGTGGTTTGCACCATGCCCTTTACGGTCTACCTGTTGTTCCAGGCCAGGGGAACTGCACGCATCGCGCTGCTGTCATTCACACTCGGCTTTAACATTGTTGCGCTCATGATGACCGGTACCCGGGGCGCCCTGACGGCCATGTGGCTGTTGTTTGGCGTCGTGATCCCGGTGATTGCAGTGCTGTACCGCAAGCAGTTTGCGTTTCTCAAATGGGATGCAGGCCGGCGCATCCTGGCCAGCGGCATCCTCATCACCACGGTGGTCGGTCTTGGCATCATCAATACGGGCAACCCGAAAATCGCCGTCGATTACAGCAATGCCTTCGACCGTGCATTCAGGCGAACAGCCTCCATCTCGACGGGTGACTATTCGCTGAACATCCGCCTGATCATGTGGAAGGCAACAGGCCGCATCATTGAAGCCAAGCCGCTTACAGGCGTAGGAGCCGGCGCATGGGAGGCCATGCTGCCTCTCTACCAGTCAGAGGGTTCGCAGCTCGAGACTGACTACTACGTGCACAACGAGATCCTTCAGCTGCTGGCCGAATACGGTTTGACAGGGCTGATTTTCTTGCTGGCCCTGGCCGGATACCTGCTGTATGCGGCCTGGCGCACCTTGCGAAACCGAACGCCGGAGGGCTTCGCCGAAGCGCCCATGCGGGCCATTGCATTGTCCAGTCTGATGGCCTTCCTGATTGTCAGCAACATCGGGTTCCCGTGGCGCCTGGCGAGTACGGGTTGTCTGTTCGCCTTGGGACTTGCGCTGCTGGCGGCCTCAGACGCCCGCCTTCAGATTCGCGGCCCGGCCGCAGCAAGCCGGCTTAACTGGCGGCCCGCCTATTCCCAGGTTCTGGCTGTCTTCATGATGGCCGCCATGGCGCTGACCGTATACATCTCTGTACAGGCGGCGGCTGTTGAGCAGAAGATAGTGCGCGCCGTGAAGATGTCCCTGGGAATTTCACAGTCCGGAGACTTCAACAATCCCAAGTGGGATAAAACCAAAAAAGACATCCTGACCCTCACGAAAGACGCAGTCACGATCAACACCCATTACCGCAAGATCACCCCCATGGTGGCAGATGAGTTTGCGAAATGGGGGGACTGGAAAAATGCAGTCTGGATCTGGGAGTCGGTAGCTGTCTCGCGTCCCTATGTGGTGGCAATCATGTCCAACATTGCGCGAGGCTATGCCCAGATGGGCAACAACGAAAAAGCGCTGGAGTTCCTCGCGCGTTGCGAAAAACTGCAGCCCAAGGCTACTTCAGTACGCTCCCTCAAGGTGATTTTGATGAGCCGCAGTGGCAAGGAGGCCGAGGCCGCCATCCTTGCCAAACAGTATCTGGATGAAGGTACTTATGACTTTGACCTGGTCAACGCGACTTACGTGCTGAGCATGCGCAAAGGTGACTTCGATACCGCGATCAAGAGCCTGGAAATACGCAACAAGTACTGGGGCAACCTGAAAAACGATGCATTCCTCAAAATGGGCGTGATCTATGCAGCCCGCAAGGAAGACGCCAAGGCCCTCGCTGCGTTCAAGTCGGCTGTTGAAGAGACGCCCGAACCGAACAAGGAAGCGATGCGCAAGCAGATCCCGCCTGCATATCTGGCCAGGTTCTAGGACACAAGTTGTAAGGGCGAGTCAGCCTGCCCAAGACAAGGTCTGACTGGTGATTGACGGAATGCTGTTTACCTGGCCAGGCAAATCGGGCTCATAACCGGCCGGGAAAGTCTTTTCCTGAATTTTCAGGGTCATCATGTCCTGACCTTCACCTGCGGCGCGTTCGGCAATCAGCAAGGTACTGCAACGGGTGCCATAGGCTCGCTCAGGAGCATATACAAAGGCACTGGAGAGTGCTTTTTCCCAGGCCGGGGGAACGCCGGTACACGGAAGCAAATCAGGGGCTGCTTGCTGGCGGCTGGCGAGTGCCTTCCACAACTGGTTCTCCAGCCGGGAAGAGGACTCCTCAGGGCCCGCCCCCTCCAGCGCTACGTCCAGCGTGGCCTTTAATGCCAGTGTTTTCGGCCAGGGTGTATCGAGTGCCGCGTTGGACAGACCGTAAATGCCGTCAGGCAGGTTCCGGTACACCCATGCAGCCTGTGAAGGACTGTTATGGCTACTGCCCTCAGGGCGGTTACCAAGCCATGTCCAGGCCTTGTCCCGCCAGTCGCAGACCACCAGGTTAAAGCCACCGTATTGCGCAGGGTCTACAGATCCCATGAAGTCCATGGCGGTCTGGCTCCCGTCCAGCCAGCGCGTGACAAGTTCACCCCGGGATCTGGGGGCGGGAGTTCTGGCCAGCGGATGTTCACGCACATTTGTCAGAAACGCGGCCCTGCCTTCCGGGGTTGCCCCCATCCAGGTGCCACCGGCATACAGGTCCCGGCCTGAAATCAATACCTGACCCGAAGGACTTTCCCATCGCTGCAGCGGCAGGGTAGGGCGCTCAAAAGATTCGTCGCGATTGGAGGCTATGACCAGCGGCCAGCGCGCCGAGGCATTGATGGCGAAGGCAACAAGGCACATCGTGAGGCGAATGTTTTTTATGCGGAGGGTCTGCGCAGCTCAGATATCTTCCAGCAGGGGGTAGGGCAACGGTTCAAGTAAAAGGGTACTGCCGCCCGGTTTTCCCAATGTCAGCTTTCCATCCGCCGAGTCTGCCGCAGCGGAAACCTGAATGGAAATAATCAGATCAAACCCACCACCTGGATTTGCAGCAATGGCAGCAACCAGGCCGCAGGGCTGGTCCGCATCGCCGGCATGAAAGACCTCGTCTGCTACAGCGCCGCCTTCAACGCTGTGTGCCAGGTAAGCGCGGCGTTTAAGGGTTCCGCGGAACTGGCTGCGGGCGACGATTTCCTGCCCCGGGTAGCACCCCTTTTTGAAGCTCACGCCGCCTGTCGACTCGTAGTTCAGCATCTGGGGTACAAAAGCCTCGAAGATCGGCTGCGTGATCATGGCAATACCGGACTTGACTTCAAGCCAGGCCCAAACGCTTTCCGCCAGCGGTTCTCCTTCGGGTGTGGCAGTCCCGGACGGCGCACACCACAAGGCACGATCGACGCCGGCACCGGGATACAAAAACACGATGTTGACGCCCTCGTGGTCCTGTTTTGACCAGGGCTGCGATGTGCCTTTTGTGACGAAAGGCAGTGCGTCGCCTGCCAGTCCGGAGAGTACAAAATCAGCGCTGGCATCGCTCAGTTTTGCCTTTGCACGCAGTACAAACATGGAAAGTCGCTTCAGCGTCTGGGTCAGGATGTCCTTGCTGCAGACCAGCAAGACATCCTCTTCGCTGCGTTTGAACACCACAAAACTTGCCTGCATGCGCCCCTTTGCATTGCAGAAAGCCGCAAGCCTGGCTTCATTCAATCCCATCAGCGCAATGTCCTGAGTCAATTGGCCTTGCAGGAATTTGACGGCGTCCTCGCCCGTCACACGGATCACGCCCAGAAGGGCCGCAAGCGGTACAACACCGGACAGCTCTGGCGAAGAGTGCGACGTCGACTGCGGGGAAACGCCTGCGGGCTGTAACGCTGATATCGGTATGTTCATGCACTGAATTATCATTGGCTGGCGTCCTGTCTGTGCAGGATCAAAAGTAGCCGGAAAGGTCGTTGGGTTTTGCGCCGCGTTTTTACAAGTTTGTTGGTACTGTTGTTTGTCGCGGCCCTGCTTGTTTTCGGCGCAGGGCTCTGGTGGCTGCACGAACCGCTCCCGCTGAGGCTGCAAGCCGGCGCCCAGGTGCTGGACCTTGAAATCGAGCCCGGCAACCGGGCCGATGCAGTGGCGGAAACCATCGTCACCAGTGGGGTTGATGTACCCGTGGCCTTTCTCCAGCTCTGGTTCCGTGTGTCGGGGCAGGCGCGGCAAATCAAGGCGGGCAGTTACGAGGTCGTGCCCGGCACAACGCCGCGCAAGCTGCTGAGCATGCTGGTTCGCGGCGAAGAAGCCCTCAAAAGCGTCACATTTGTGGAAGGCTGGAATTTCTCGCAGGTGCGGGCCGCGCTGCAAAAAGCCGAGCAGCTTGTACCGGACTCCCAGGCACTGAGTGGCGAGGCCATCATGGAGAAACTGGGTCGCCCTGGCGTTCATCCTGAAGGCCGGTTCTTCCCCGACACCTATACCTATGCCAAAGGTGCCAGTGACCTCGCCGTGCTCAAACGTGCAGCCAGAGCCATGGACAAGCGCGCCGAGGCAGCCTGGGCATTGCGCAACGCCGATACACCCCTGAAAACCCCTGAGCAAGCCCTGATTCTTGCCAGTATTGTGGAAAAAGAGACTGGCAAACCCGCCGACAGGGCGCAGATTGCCGGCGTTTTTACCAATCGCCTTCGCGTAGGCATGCCTCTGCAAACCGATCCCACGGTTATTTATGGAATGGGCGACCGGTTTGACGGCAACCTGCGCAAGCGTGACCTGCAGACCGACTCGGCCTACAACACCTATACCCGCACCGGCCTGCCACCCACGCCCATCGCAATGCCAGGCAAGGCGGCCCTCCTGGCGGCGGTGCAACCTGCGCCCACGAAGGCCCTGTATTTCGTTGCCCGCGGCGACGGTACGAGCCAGTTCAGCAGCAACCTGGACGACCACAACCGCGCGGTCAACAAGTACCAGCGAGGCCAGTGAAAATGGTGACGACCGGGTTATTCATCAGTTTTGAAGGCATTGACGGCGCGGGCAAGTCTACGCATATTGATGCACTGGCCGAGGCCTTTCGCATGGCCGGGCGAACTGTGACGCTGACCCGTGAGCCCGGCGGCACCCCACTGGCCGAGAAACTGCGTGCCATGGTCCTGGGTGATGCCATGGACCCTCTGACGGAATCACTGCTGATTTTTGCGGGCCGCAGGGATCACCTGACCAACATCATCACGCCGGCACTCGTGCGCGGCGAAGTCGTGCTGTGCGACAGGTTTACCGATGCTACTTTTGCGTATCAGGGTGGCGGACGCGGCTTTGACATGACAACTCTGCAAATGCTTGAACAATGGGTGCAGGGCACCGGAAACGGTACAGCCCTGATCCAGCCGGAGCTGACAGTCTGGTTTGATCTTTCACCGGAAGAAGCCGCCAAACGGCTGGCCGGCGCGCGCCTGCCCGACAAGTTCGAGGCCCAGCCTGTCGAATTTTTCCGCCGCGTGGCACAAGGCTATGCAGACAGGCAAAAATCTGCCCCCCAGCGATTCGCCCGCATAGATGCGTCGCAGTCCAGGGAGGCGGTGTGGGCTGATGTCAGGCATGTCTTCGTGGCGAAAGGCTGGCTTCCGTGACCAACCCTGTCCTGGCGCCGTGGCTGAAAACACAGCTTGAAAGCCTTTTGAGCCAACGTGGCCATGCATGGCTTTTGAGCGGACCCTCAGGGCTTGGCCAATTTGAGCTGGCGCTGGCACTGGCAAAAACCTGGCTCTGCGAGAACCCCGCAGCAGACGGTGCATGTGGCGTTTGCGGCAGTTGCCATGCGGTTGAAGTGCACACCCATGCCGACCTCTGCATGCTGTTGCCTGAGACCCTGTCGCTTGAACTGGGCTGGCCTCTTGACGAAAAAACCCAGGATGACCTGGACGCCAAAAAGCGCAAACCCAGCAAGGAGATCAAGGTCGATGCTGCGCGCGAAGCCGTGTCCTTTACCCAGTTCACACGTTCCCGGGGTGACACCAAGGTGGTCCTGGTGTTTCCGGCCGAGCGCATGAACGGCATCACGGCCAACACGCTGCTCAAGACCCTCGAAGAACCTCCTGGCGCGGTCAAGTTCATCCTGGCGACCGAGGCAGCGCACCAGTTGCTGCCCACCATTCGCAGCCGCTGCCTTGGCCACACCATGCACTGGCCTGATTTTGAAGAGGCTCTGGCGTGGTTGCAGACGATGAGCCAGTTGCCGGAAGGCGATGGCGGCGGGAAAAAAGCAGCCAAACCCCTTTCTCAGGATGCCCTCAGGACACTGCTGATTGCGGCCGGAGGGCGACCTGCTGACGCGCTGGCCTGGAGTCAGGGTCAGAATGCCGGGGAACTGGCACAGGCCTGGCAAGCCCTCCCAAAAGCGATGGCCAGGGGCGATGTTGGCGCGCTGGCCGACTGGGCACCAGCTCAGGCCCTGAATGCCCTGCAAAAGCTTTGTCACGATGTTTGGGCTGTGAACAACGGCGCACTCCCCCGTTTTTTCCGGGTCGAAGACCTGCCAGCCAGAAATGCCACAAGAAGCAGCGCCTATGCGATGGCGGCGTGGTCTAAAGAGCTCGCCCAGGCCGCGCGGACTGTCGAACATCCGTACAACCCTGGTTTGATGCTCGAAGCATTCGCCAGCCGCGCCCGTATTGCCCTGACACCAAATAAGGCCTAAAACGTGTTGTGCCGTATTCCCAAAAACCTGCAAACCTATAAACTAGGCGCATGAGCACAACGCCCCCCGCCAGCGCAGCCGGTGCAGCCCGACCCAGTGTCGTCCAGCTGGCCATCAAGGAAAAAGCCGCTCTTTACGCTGCCTACATTCCGCTTTTCAAGGAGGGCGGCGTGTTCATTCCAACAGCGCGCGAATACCAGCTGGGAGCTGACGTTTATGTGCTGCTGACGCTTCCCGAAGACACGCAGCGTTATCCGGTTGCTGGCAAGGTGGCGTGGGTGACGCCCGGCAAAGCCGCCGGAAACCGCACCCAGGGTGTCGGTGTCCGTTTCCCCAACGACGAAAAATCACGCCTGCTGAAGCTCAAGATCGAGGAAATCCTCGGTGCCCACCTCGCATCGGACCGTCCTACCCAGACGATCTAGGCTGCTGCCGGCTTGAGCCGCACGCCGGCTCTCCTCCATATGTTTACAGACTCCCATTGCCATCTCAGCTTTCCTGAGCTCAAGGCCAGGTTGCCCGAGATCCGTCAGGCCATGACTGAAGCCCGTGTGGATCGCGCCCTGTGCATCTGCACAACACTCGAAGAGTTTGAAGATGTGCATGCCTTGGCCACGGGCTATGACAACTTCTGGTCCAGCGTGGGCGTACACCCCGATAACGAGGGCGTGACTGAACCCGATGTAGCTGGACTTGTGCGCCTGTCGGGCCTGCCCAGGGTTGTGGCCATCGGTGAAACCGGGCTGGACTACTACCGGCTGGGCGAGCGCACGGTTGCTGACATGGAGTGGCAGCGTGAGCGCTTTCGGGTGCACATCCGTGCTGCGCGGCAGGTCGACAAGCCCCTTGTCATCCACACACGCAGCGCCTCGGATGACACCATCGCCATTCTGAAAGAGGAGGGCGAGGGCGCTGATGCCCCCGGCAGGGCGGGTGGCGTGTTTCACTGCTTCACGGAAACGGAAGCAGTGGCAAGGGCTGCGCTCGATCTTGGCTTTTACATTTCCTTTTCGGGCATCCTGACCTTCAAGACCGCCGGCGACATCCGTGAGGTTGCCAGGTTTGTGCCCATGGACCGCATCCTGATCGAGACCGACAGCCCTTATCTGGCGCCCGTACCTTATCGCGGCAAAACCAATAACCCCTCATACGTGCCTTATGTCGCCAGACTGATTGCGGAGTTGAAGGCGCAGAGCGTTGAAACCATTGCAGAAGCCACGAGTCAGAACTTTGAGCGGCTTTTCAAAGGGGTTCTAGCGTGACGTCAAACTTCATAAAATACTTTAAATATTCGATATACCTTTATGTTTTAATTGGATTTAGTTCCGCTTTTTCAGGCTCTTACGAAGATTTCTTCACCGCCATCAAGCGTGACGATGCCGGTGTGGTCCAGCAGCTCTTGGCGCGAGGTTTCGACGCCAATACGCTGGATCCGCAAAGGCAGCATGGGCTTTTACTGGCCATTCGTGAGCCCTCGCCCAAAGTCATCAAGGCGCTTTTAGCCGCCCCCAAACTGGATTTGAACGCACTGAACGACAAAGGCGAAAGTCCGCTGATGCTGGCGGCTTTTAACGGCGACCTTGAGCTCGCAAGCCAGATGATCCAAAAAGGCGCTGACGTCAACAAGACCGGCTGGACGCCGCTTCATTACGCTGCGACCAAAGGGCATCTGCCGCTAATGAAGCTTTTTATCGAAAACCACGCCTATATTGATGCAGAGTCGCCAAACGGCAGTACGCCGCTCATGATGGCCAGCATGTACGGCTCGGCCGAGGCCGTCAGGCTGCTGCTCGATGAAGGCGCAGACCCGCTGCTCAAAAACCAGCAAGGCCTGACCGCCACCCAGTTTGCCCAGCGCGTGAGCCGTCAGGACGTGGCCGACATGATTGCGAAGTCGGCGAGAGGCAAGCGGCCAGCTGGTCAGTGGTAAAGACAGACAAGCGAAGCGACAGGCCACGGCATGCAGGCGAACCTGGCCGGAATGCTGGATTCAGAGCCGGTTTGATGTTTCTTTTATATTCCACGATGTATATTATGTTAAATTAAATAAACAGCCAGTTCCTGTAGGACAGAATTGATGATTGATGCATCGCCCCGCCCTGGGCTGGCAAACTGGTTTGATGAATGAAAAAGCCTTCACCACAACTGCCAAAGACTGGTCCCCTTCAAACCTTGTGAACCAGGCAAGGTCGCTCGCTGCAATTATTCTTGTTGCCGCAACCGCGGTGGCCGGACAAGCGACTGCACAGACTCCTCAGGCTGCGCCTGAATCCGCGCAGAATGCTGCAACGCTTCTTGAAAAGCATGCCGAGCTGGCAGCACAACTGACCAACAATGCTTACGGACGGCCGCTGTACCTCGAGTCCTCCGAGACATCAAACATGGTTAACGGCAATGCCTATGCCGTACTCGATTCGCCGTTCGGCGCGGTCAGTTCCACGCTCAAAAGCCCCAAACGCTGGTGTGGACGTGATGATCCTGCATATCAATACCAAGTATTGCCAGGCCTCCACGGACACCAGCCCGGCCGTCATGAACGTCAGTATCGGTAAAAAGACAGAGCAGGATCTCGCCGACGCGTTTGCGCTTGAGTTTGCTTTTCGCCTGAGCTCAAGCACGCCAGACTACCTTCACGTCCGACTCAACGCGGACAAAGGGCCACTGGGCACAAGCAACTACCGTATCGAACTGCGTGCCGCGCCGCTGCCAAACGGAAAAACGTTCATGCATCTCCGGTATTCCTATGGGTACGGTATGGCCGGC
Source organism: Polaromonas sp. (assembly GCA_965228025.1). Taxonomy (GTDB): domain Bacteria; phylum Pseudomonadota; class Gammaproteobacteria; order Burkholderiales; family Burkholderiaceae_C; genus Polaromonas. The sequence continues at coordinate 201,423 of CBDDGX010000025.1, forward strand.
AAGATCGCCATGCAGGGCTATCTTGCCACCGTGGGCAGCGGCAAGGTCGGCTTCACGCAGCTTGGTGAAGGCCAGAAACAGGGCTATGTAGGCGGCATGCGCGGGGCCGTGGAGCGCAACACCATGCGCTACTACCTTGCCGTTGAGGCGTACCTTGCGTCGCTTGCCCGTCCACCCGAACAGCAATTCAATGCGCGGCTGGATCAATGGTTCAAGGCGACAGAACAATATGCCAGACAACTGCACGAAGTCGACAAAAGCGCTTATTTGCTCATGAAACAGAACGAATACAAACGCCAGCAAAACGGATTGTCCAACTGAAATCCACGCGCCAGATCCCGCATTGCTTCTCTCGGGGCGGTGCTGTCTTACATCGCTAGCAGAGCCTCCCTACACTGTGCACGGCCATGCGGCTACCTTGCGCGGTCAACCTGCTGGTTATCGTCATTAAAGCAGCTTGAAACAAGCTATTTATGTCGCTAACCGGGAACCATCATGGACATTGCAGGCCCACATTCAGGCAATAGCCCCTCAGGCATGGTGCCTGGTTCAACGCGGTCCACACGGCACAGCAAACTGCCAGGTTTCGCAGCACTCGGCGTAGTTGCAGCACTCGCCCTTTTTGTGACCTCCTGGCTCCTTCCTTCGGAGCTATCGCTTGTAGCGCTTGACCTCATGAGCTGGTGTCTTGTGGGGGCACTGGCAGCGGGCACCTTGTTCGCAAGCGTCAAGCTTATTGAAAACGTACTCAATTTTTAGCTTTCGGCAATCTGCGCATCTTTGAGTGCGCGGGCCACCATTGCCTGGCAGCGCCCTCTTCTACTTTTTAGTTCCCTTCAATCCCCTACCCAGGAATCTACATGTCTGTATCCAAGCGCAAAGCTGCTGGCCCAACCAAACTCCCGGACGGCGCCAAAGCCAAGCAGCAACAGCTTGAAAGCTTCACGGAGCCAACCGTCCACGCCCTTACAACCAACCAGGGCCTGGCCATCCCGGACAACCACAACTCGCTCAAGGCGGGGATGCGCGGCCCCACATTGCTCGAAGACTTCATACTGCGCGAGAAAATCACGCACTTTGATCACGAGCGAATTCCTGAGCGTGCCGTGCATGCGCGCGGATCAGGCGCACACGGTTACTTCAAGCCCTACAAGTCGATGGCGCCCTACACCACGGCAGGTTTTCTGCAGGACCCGGACATCGAAACCCCGGTGTTTGTGCGTTTCTCGACCGTCGCCGGGTCGACCGGTTCTGCGGATACGGTGCGCGATGTTCGTGGTTTTGCTGTCAAGTTCTATACGGCCGAGGGCAACTACGATCTTGTCGGCAACAACATCCCCGTCTTCTTTATTCAGGATGCCATCAAGTTCCCGGATCTGATACACGCCGTCAAGCCTGAGCCGCACCACGGCATGCCGCAGGCCGCCAGTGCGCACGACACCTTCTGGGACTTCGCAACGCTGATGCCGGAGTCCACCCACATGCTGATGTGGGCCATGTCGGACCGCGCCATACCGCGCAGCTACCGCATGATGGAAGGTTTCGGCATCCACGCCTTCCGGTTCATCAATTCCCGAGGCGATTCACACTTCGTGAAGTTCCACTGGAAACCCAAGCTCGGCATTCACAGTCTCGCCTGGGACGAAGCCCAGAAGATTGCTGGCAAGGACGCCGACTTTCACCGCCGCGACCTCTGGGAGGCCATTGACAGTGGCAACTTCCCCGAGTGGGAACTGGGCGTGCAGATCGTTGACGCCGGCAAAGAGGGCGAGCTTGGTTTTGACATCCTTGACCCGACCAAGCTGATCCCCGAGTCCCAGGTGCCGGTACAGCTCATCGGCAAGATGGTGCTCAACCGCAACCCCGACAACTTTTTTGCCGAAACCGAACAGGTGGCCTTTCACCCTGGTCACCTCGTACCAGGCATAGACTTTTCCAACGACCCCCTGTTGCAGGGCCGCCTGTTTTCGTACACCGATACCCAGCTTTCAAGGCTGGGCGGCGCGAACTTCCATGAGATACCCATCAACAAGGGTGTGTGCCCTTTCCACAATTTCCAGCGCGACGGCATTCACCGGCAGACGGTGAACAAGGGCCGGGTGGCTTACGAGCCCAATACGCTGGGCGACGGGACTGAATTCAGGGTTGACGGCGCGGCCCAGGGTTTTCAGTCGTTCAAGGAAGAGCTCGAATCGCCCAAAGTACGCGGCCGCAGCCCGTCGTTTGATGACCATTTTTCACAGGCCACGCTGTTCTGGAACAGCCAGAGCACGGCAGAAAAAGACCACATCGTGGCGGCTTTCCGCTTTGAGCTGTCAAAAGTTGAAGTGCCGGAAATCCGCCAGCGCATGGTCGATAACCTGGCCCATGTTGACCAGAAACTGGCGGCACGTGTGGCTGCCCCGCTGGGCATTGGTGCCCCCGACGCCAAGGCCGCAGCGGGTCGCCTCGGCTTTCGTGATTACCGGATCACCAACAAGGTGGACGAGGACCCTGCCCTGCGCATGGTCGGTCGGCCAGATGGCAGCATCAAGACCCGCAAGGTCGCGATTCTCGTGGCTGACGGGGTAGAGCCCGCCACCATCAAGCACATCCAGAACGACCTGATACAGGCGGGCGCGGTGTGCAAGATCGTCGGCCCGCACCTGGGCAGCGTGAGCACGGGCAGCGGCAGGCAATTGCCTGTGGACCACACCTTCACCAACATGCCTTCGGTGATGTTTGACGCCGTGCTTGTCGCCGGTGGTGCGCAGAGTGCTGCGGCCATGGCCGCCATGGGCGAGGCCGTGCATTTTGTGCTTGAGGCCTACAAACACTGCAAACCGATTTGCGCCGTGAATGAAGGTGTTCAGCTGCTGGCCTCACTTGGTTTTACCCAAGGCAAAAATGCCGAACAGGTCACCCAGCCAGCCGCAGGCGTGATTGTTGGTGATGCGCGCAAGGCACCTGAAGGCCAGTTGTCACAGGAGTTCATGGCGGCGATGGCCCAGCACAGGCATTGGGACCGGGCTAACGTGGATGCTGTGCCCGCATGATCTGGATGTTTGCCAGCAATTAGGTAGCAAAGAAACTAATCACGCATTGGCCTGGAAGCATAATCCGGCATAAAAGCCCTGAAAATAGCTATATTAGCTGTTTTCAGGGCTTTTGCACTTCATTCAGGCGATTCAAAACCGGTTTCAGGAGTCAAAAATGGCCATTTTTGATGCCGAAAAGTGGCTCCAGGCCAATAGATACGAGCGTGAGCGGCTATATTATTTATAGCATCATGAGCGCCTTGGGTTCCTGTTCCTCTCCAGGTGAGCGCCCCTCAGGGATTCAGGGTCAACTGATGCGCAATGCTCGCCGGGTTCATCCGTAGCGGCCGGTAGCCCACCTCCGCCCAGGTATCGCGCATGTCACGGTAGCGGCTTGAGAACACCAGACCGCTCTGCCCTGTCTGGTAAATAAAGCGTGAATTTTCAAGGTCGGCCATGTCGTAAATCGCCCGCATCGACGCCGCCTGCCGGCTGGTGAACGCCGTCTTGCCGTCGACAGACCAATACTGCCCCACATTGACGGTGAAGGTGTCGCCATCGGTGGGCACTTTCACATCAAAGTACTTTGCGAACAGCGGCACATTGGCAAACGGCCGGTGGGCAGACAGGGCCTGGTGCGCCCTGCCCCAGGTCCCATTGGCCGACGTCGCTGCCGTACTCGGACTGCAGCCTGGTCATTGCCCTCTCAAGCGCCGCAGCGGATTGCGCCGCACAACCAGCGCTACCGCACCAGGCCGCGTCATCCGCCTCCATGATGGCTTCGATGCTGCTGCGGAAATGGCGCTTGCCATACAGCGTGCCGAACAAATCCTTGCCCAGCCTGCCCCCCAGTACGCCGCGCGTCAGCTCGTCGGCCCAGGCTGGCAAACACCAGCGGCGCGGCCTTGTCGGCGTGCATGGTGCCGTCAAAGCCCTGCATGGCACGCCGTACCTGGCCGGTCAGCGGCGTCGCGGCGGCTTGCTGCAATGACTTTTGCAGTAAAGGCAAAAGCCGGACCGTGGCTGGCGACAGAACGTCGGCCTGCACAGCCTGCATGCTCGCCATGTCGTGTTTGGGTTTTGCTGCCAGCAACTGGTCGATGCGGTCGTGGCGGTACGGCACCGTCCAGTCCTGGCCGATAAAGAAGGGGTAGCCCGGCGGTGTGATGCGCTGGTTGGCCGTGGCCAGCCAGCCTTTGGCTTCGATGACGGACTGGCGGGTTTCAGGCGTCTGGGCATACGGCAGCCAGCCGGCCCAGTCGTAACGCGCATCCCAGCCGGGCGACGGCGCCAGTCCCAGAATGTCGTTGTCCGGCTTGCGCAGCGGCACCTTGCCAATCGCCTTGAAGGCCATCTGCCCTGACACATCGGCCGCCACCAGGTTTTGCATGGGCGAGTGGTAGGCCGAGAAAGCGGCAATCACTTCGTCAACCGACTGGGCCTGGTTGGCGCGCAGACCGGCGAGTATGGTCTGGTTGTCAGCCTCCAGCGCGCCCCAGCCCAATGCCAACACAAACCGTTTGGTGTCCAGCAGTTCGGCATGCGGCTTCTGGGCATCGCTGAGCACCGGGCCATGGCGGGTTTCACGCACAGTTAGCAACACGTCCGGCTCGTCTTTGACCTTGATGGTTTCATCGCGGGTTTTGAACTCCTCCCACGCCGTCGCGCCGTTTGGCGCCGGCACGCGGTACTGGCGCGGGTTGGCCGGATTGATCTGTTCCAGGTACAGGTCCTGCACATCAGGGGCGGTGTTGGTGAAGGTCCAGGCCGCCTTGCTGGTGCGGCCCAGCACCACAAAAGGCAGTCCCGGCAGCGTTGCACCCATGGCGTCTATGGGCGCCGAGGCACTGCCGTCAGCAGCTTTGCTGCCAGGCGCCGACAGGCGTGCAAAGTACCAGATGGCCGGTGCCGAAAGCCCCAGATGCGGGTCATTGGCCAGCAGCGGTTTGCCACTGGCCGTGCGCGATCCTGCTACTACCCAGCTGTTGGAGCCCTTGCCGTCGATGATGCCGAGACCGCGCGCCCAATCGTTGATGCCGCCGGCCATGGCCAGCACCGCGCTGTCGTCTGCATCCTGCGCGCTGGTTTTCACCGCCGGGAGGGCTTTGCGGTAAATATCCAGGCCCGCGTAAAGCTTTGAGAAGTCGGTTTTTGAAGCGGGTTGATCACCCGGATATGGCGGAAACAGCTGCCACAACATGGCCGTGTCCACGCTTTTTGCGGCGGTCAGGCGTGCAAACTCGGTCCCCCAATTGCCGCCCAGATCCAGCGCCATCATCAGCGACCAGCCTATCGCGTCCTGCGGTGTCCAGGGCTTGCCGGACGCGCCGCCCGGCTTGACGCGAAGGACATGAAATTCAGGCGAAAGCGCCTGTGACGAACTGGCATAAAAGGCACTGATGCCATCGCTGTAGGCCTGCAGCGCCGCCTTGCCTTCTGGCGGCAGCTTCTGCCATTGCAGTTCTGCCGCCCGCATGATGCCCAGGGTGCGCAAAAGTTTGTCGGTCTCAAGCGTGGCAGGGCCAAAAGCCTCTGACAGCTCGCCGTGCATGACGCGGCGGTTGAACTCCAGCTGCCAGCCGCGCTCCTGCGCATGCACAAACCCTAGTGAAAACCATGCGTCGTGCGGAGACTGCGCCTTGATGTGGGTGACGTCTGCGCTGTCTCGCGCCACGTTGACCGGCGCCTGAAGGCCGGCTGCGCGCAGTTCGCCGTCGAGCGCAGGAAAGGAGCGGTAGATATAGAGGGCGATGAACGCAGCCGCCAGCAAAAGCAGCAGCAACACAGACCAGAGAACCCGTTTGAACCAGATCATGCGTGAAAACTTCCAGGCTGGTTTGCAGCGCAGAACATGCGGCTGCTTTTGGCTTTTTAGCGTGGCCGCGCTGCGTTGGCCGGGAACTTGAAGCTGACCGTGGGCACGGTGAAATCCTCAAATGGCGCACCGAGGGCAATTTCGCCCTCAACCAGCAGCACGCACTCCTGCCGGCGGAGGGCAATGATGGCATCGCCGCCAGCAAAACGCACCCAGGTGCCGTAGCTGCTGACGTCTTCGAGGTAAAACTTGCCGGCACGCCACATGATCTTGGCATGCAGGCGCGACACCCGCGGGTCATTCACGACAAATTGGGCATCGGCGTCACGTCCCAGATGCACAGGCAATTGCTCGGATGTAAACGCGGCCTCGACATCCAGCCAGGACAGCGCAATGGAGCCCAGTTGCGGTGTGCCCTTGGCCGCAAACGGCGACATGTTGAGCGGTGCCGGCACGGTGAAAAAATCTGACAACACCTCGTTTTGCCATTCCACACGGTAGACATTGCAGCTTTCATTGCGTCCGCGTATGTCCATCGCGCCCAGGCTGCGAAAACGCACCAGGCTGTCTGGGGCCAGGCTGTCGATGACCACATCGGTGGCCAGAATCTGGTCAGGGCCGGACAGGTCGGACAGGCGGGAGGCCACATTTACCGCATCGCCGAAGTAATCCTGGCTTTGCTCTATGACCTCGCCGCGCGCCATGCCCACCTGGAGGTGCATCTTGAGCTTGTCGGGCCAGGTCTTGATGCGTTCGGAATGAACGCGCTGCATCTCGGTAACGGACTCGATGGCGGACGTGTTGTCGGTAAAGACCATCAATACGCCATCGCCCAGGGTCTTGACGACCTCGCCACCTTGCGCGTTACACACCTTCCCAATCCATTGGGTCAAACGGGTAATGGCCTGGGTTGCCTTGGCATTGCCCAGTGATTCAAAAACGCCTGTGCTGCCGGTGAGGTCGGCAAAGACGACGGTAACTTCAGCCATTCGTTTTTTTGTTGGAAAGTGTGACTTAAGTTATTAAATCACACGTCCCGTGACGGAAGTGAGCCGTGGGCGCAAGAAGCAAAAGATCAGGCCGCAACCGGCTTCAACTGGAGCGACTTGAACTCCAGAAACTCCTCAAAACCGTAAACGCCGTTCTCGCGCCCGTTGCCCGACTGTTTGTAGCCGCCAAACGGTGCGTTGGCGTTGAACGGGCCGCCGTTGATGTCGACCTGCCCGGTGCGCATGCGGCGCGCCACCTTGATGGCGCTTTCATCGGAGCCACCCCAGACCGCGCCACCCAGGCCGTAGATGGTGCTGTTGGCAATCGCCACGGCTTCATCTTCGTCCTTGTACGGAATCACCACCAGCACCGGGCCAAAGATTTCTTCCTGGGCCAGCGTATCGGTCGGTTTGATGCCGAGGATGGTGGGCTGTACAAAATAGCCCTTGTCGAATTTGGGCGCTTCGGCACCGCCTGCAATCACGTCTGCCCCTTCGTCGATACCGGTCTTGATGAAGCCGAGCACGCGGTCGCGTTGGGCCGCGCTGACCAGGGGGCCGAGCTTGCTGGTCTCTTCAAGGCTGGGGCCGATGCTGAATTTGGCGATGGTCGCCTGTGCCAGCGCCTTTGCTTCGTCGTAGCGGCTGGCCGGCACCAGCATGCGGGTATGGGCTGAGCAGGTCTGGCCGCTGTTGAGCATGCAGGCGCCTATGGTTCCCTTGACGGCCGCTTCCAGGTTGGCATCTTCAAGAATCACGCTGGCCGATTTGCCGCCCAGCTCAAGCGCCACGCGCTTGACCGACTGGCTGGCCAGCTCGCTCACCCGCTTGCCTGCCCGGGTTGATCCGGTAAAACTCACCATGTCGACTTCGGGGTGTGTGGCCAGTACCTCGCCCACCTCGGGGCCGGTACCGTTGACCAGGTTGAAGACACCCGCAGGAATGCCTGCTTCATGGATGATTTCAGCCAGGATCATGGCGTTGACAGGCGCGATCTCGCTCGGCTTGAGCACGACGGTACAACCGGCCACCATGGCAGGCGCGATTTTCAGGGTGATCTGGCTGAGCGGGAAGTTCCACGGCGTGATGCAACCCACGACACCAATCGCCTCGCGCACCACCAGCGAATTGCCGACCTTCTTCTCCCACTCGAAGTTGCGCGCAATCTTTGCAAAGTTGCCCCAGTGCCAGGCCGGGCCGCCGACCTGTACGGCGCGCGCCATCTTCAGCGGCATGCCGACTTCGCGTGCAATCGCCACAGCCAGTTCTTCCGTACGGGCTTTCACACCTGCAGCCACCTTGTCTATATAGGCGGCACGCGTCTCTACGGGCAAGGCCGACCAGCTGTCGAATGCCTTGCGTGCGGCCAGAACCGCAGCCGCAGCTTCCGCCGCTGTGCCTGAAGGCACAGTCGCCATCAGCTCTTCGGTGCTGGAGTCATGCACGGGCAAGGTTTCCGGCGATGTGGCCTTGACCCACTGGCCGTTGATGTAGTGGGATGGATAAACGGTGGTGCTGGAAGCGGTGGTGTTTGTCATGCGATTGTTGTATGAAAGTACAAACGGGATTTTGGAGATTCCGGCCTGACTGGTGCGGCGCCTAAAAGGGCAAAACGCTGTTCAAAGCCAGAATCAACTTCACATTTGGTTACTAACTCATTGATTTATATGTTGTTCCATGAGCACGAATTGGTGGCAATCCTCTTGCCGCAAGGCTCAAGCGGTCTTAATCTACCAGATAAGTAGTTACCGCAGTGAACCATTTACCTCTCCTCCAGCGCATGCGCGTCCTCAACAGCTCCTTTCTGCCGCAGCTGAGAAACAGTTGCATGGCCCTTCTGGGGCGCAGTGAAGCAACGCCACTTGCACTCGAAGACCGCGTGGAAAACATACGCCAGTGGATGTTGAAAGAGCTGGGCGAATACGGCGAGAAGAAGTTTCCGGCAGTCACCCGACGTGTGCGTTATGCCCCCGATATTCAGGGCCTCTGGTATGCGCGCAGCGATGTCATGGCCATTCTGGCCAACACGCATGGCGAGACCGTAGCGCGGCAGAAGATTGCCGACATCAGTAGTCAGTTCAAGGGGCTGCTGCCCAAGAGCCTGACCGGCAAGGCCAGTTTCAGATTTCGATGAGCAAGGTACACCAAGGACTTCAAACCGCCCTCCGGGGCGGTTTTTTTATGGCTGTCGCGTTTTCGGCTCAGTGGTGGTGGTGGCCATCATGCCCATCAACAGCAGCGTGCAGGTGGCCCCACAGCACAAGTGCATCCCTGCCCTCCACCGCCAGCGTAGTCTTCAAACCGACCGGCAGCAGCACCTTGGTCGGCACATGGCCGAAAGGCAGGCCCGTCAAAATACGCGCTTTGACCTGGCCCTGCAGTCTGGACACCACCGCCGCCATGTTGAAGCCGCTGTCGTAGCCCGGCACCAGTTTGTAGTTGCTGAACTGGCCGAAGATGATGGCTTTTTGCGAGGCCAGCACACCGGCATGCAGCAGCTGTGTCATGAAGCGCTCGACGCGGTAAGGGTGCTCTGCCACGTCTTCAACAAACAAAATGCCGCCCTTGATGGCAGGCAGGTAGGGCGTGCCCACCAGTGAGGCAAGTACCGCCAGGTTGCCGCCCCACAAGACAGCGTCTTTCACCTGGAATGGCTTGTCAGCGGCGGCAGTTTTCGGCAATGTCCAGCCGGTGCCTTCGCCCTGCTCCGTGAGCAGGTCGTCAAAGCACGCTTCCATGATGTCATCAGGTGTGTCTGGTGTACCAAAATCCTCACCCAGTGCCGGCCCGGCCCAGGTCACGGCGCCGGTTTTGGCCAGCAGCGCCATCTGGAAGGCGGTGAAGTCGCTCAGGCCGACAAAACGCGTCCCCTTGCCAATAGCTTTGGCGACTGCCTTGTAGTTGATGGCCGGCAGGATGCGCGTCAGGCCGTAGCCACCGCGCGCAATCAGCGCCACATCAGCACCGCTGGCGGCAGCGCGCTCGATTGCGGCAAGGCGGGTAGCGTCGTCGCCCGCAAAACGCTGGTACTTGGCCAGAGCTGCTTCATCGACCTCCACCTCATGGCCCAGGGCCTGCAGGCGCTTCACACCGCGTTTGAAAGCTGCCTTGTCACGCACCGCGCTTGAGGGCGAATAGATGTAGATATGTTTTTTCACGGCTGCAAGTATCCCACTGCGGCCGCTGGCTGCCCTGCCCGGCGCGGTATAAACGGCGTCACCATGCTTCTCTACGTACTTGATCTGCTGGGCGTTGCGGTGTTCGCGGTCAGCGGCGCACTGGCAGCCGGCCGGCTTGAGCTTGATTTGCTGGGCGTCGTTGTCCTGGCATCGCTCACCGCCATTGGCGGCGGCACCCTGCGCGACGTGCTCATGAACCGCCACCCGGTCTTCTGGATGACCAACCCTGTCTACCTCTGGGTCATCCTCGCGGCAGCACTCGGAACCGTCGGCTACGTGCAGGTCTTCCCGATTCCCGCCAAGGCCTTGCTGATTGCCGATGCGATCGGTCTGGCCCTGTTTGCCCTTTCAGGCGCCCAACTGGCTGAAAAAGCCAGGCTCTCGCCCATCATCGTTGTCCTCATGGGCACCATGACTGGCGTGGCAGGCGGCGTGATGCGTGATATCTGCAGCAACATGATCCCGCTGCTGTTGCGCCAGGACATCTACGCCAGTGCGGCGATTGCCGGCATCTCGCTTTATCTGGCCTTGAAGGCACTGGGCCTGCGCGAGCCGCTGGCTTTCTGGACAGGCATGGCGTCAGTGGTTGTGATCAGGTTGAGTGCGATTTTCCTGGGCTGGAGCCTGCCGGTATTCCAGCTCGCGCACTGAACAGCGATGCAGCCGCTGCCCCGCCATCCCGCTGCCGCCAGATGATGAAGGTCATCGCCGCGAGCATGAACATGCCAAAGCCCGCGATGCTGTGCATCAGTGATACACCCGCATAAAGCAGCAAACCGTAGGCTGTCAGCATCAGCAGGCAAGCCAGGCTTTCGTAGAAATTCTGTACCGCAATGGATTGCCCGGAATGCACCAGCAGCACACCGCGTTTTTGCAGCAGGGCATTCATGGGTACCAGAAACACGCCAGCCACGGCACCTATGGCCGTGAGCAACACCACAGCGACCCATAGCTGCGTGACCGCCATGATCAGCAGCAGCATGACACCGAGGGCAAGGCCAAGAGGCAATACCTTCAGGGCCCGGCTGACAGGCACCCAGCGTGAGGCCGCCATCGCGCCCCCCATCATGCCGACCGCAACGGCCACCTGCAGCAGGGCTGCCTGCGACAGTGGCAACTGCAGCACCTGGCCAGCCCACTGCAACGCCACAAACTGCAGCACCGCCGCCGCGGCCCAGAAAAGGCTGGTGACGGCAATCGACACCTGGCTTTCAGGGTCTTGCCAAAGCCGGATGCAGGCCTGCCTGAAGTCGCATACAAGACGCCGTGGATCTTTGAGCGCAGCCGAATTGCTGGCCGGTACTCGCGTTATGGCGGCAGAGCAGGCGGAGGCAAGCGCGTAGACCCCGGCAATAAAAATGGCAGCGGCCATTGCAGGTGAACCCGTCGAGAATGGAAAGCTTGCTGCCACCTCCAGCAGCCAGCCGCCCAGCGCAACGCCCAGCAGGATCGACACCACGGTGGACACCTCCAGCCAGGCGTTGGCCGTGACCAGTTCTTCGGCTGTCAGCAGCTCTGGCAGGATGCCGTACTTGGCAGGTGAATAGGCAGCGGCGCCCAGACCGATCAGTCCATAAGCCACCAGTGGGTGAACCTGCAGCAGCAAAAGGCCGCAGCCACCCAGCTTGAACAGGTTGCTGACCAGCATGACGCGCCCTTTGGGGAAAGCGTCCGCGACGGCGCCCGCAAATGCCGCCAGCAGTACATACGAGAAATAAAAGAACAGCCGCAACGCAGGTGCCATCCAGCTCGCGGAATGACGCTCCAGCAACAGGCCTATGGCGGCGATCAGCAACGCGTTGTCCGCCATTGAACTGAAGAAATGGGCAACGATCACTGCCCGGAACGCATGCCACCGCTGCCTTGGTCCCTGCACGCTCAGTGACCAAAAAAATGTTTGCGGTAGCGTGGTGCCAGATCTTCAATGCGCAACATCATCGGCAGGTCTGCCGTGTTGAAGGCGCTGTCCAGCGCGGGCGGGCCGAGCAGTCTGGCGCCGCAGCGCAGGTAGCCCCTGATCAGTGGCGGCGTACTGGCGCGCAGGTCGCCATCGTCGTTTTCCAGGCCACCTGTCATGGGAAGCGGCAAGGGCTTCCAGGGCCGCACCTGCCATTGGGGATCAGCCAGGTGGCTTGTCCTCAAGCCTTGCCACAAACGTACGGCGGGTTGCGGCCCGTCTTTCAGCCCGATGCTGGCGCAGCCAATCATGGTTTGCAGATTGTGCAACAACATGTAGTCGCACAGCGCAGCCCAGAGCGCGAGGATGACGCCGCCCGAACGAAATTCCGTGTGCACACAAGAGCGGCCCAGTTCAACTGCTGTGGGCCGCAAGGCAGCCAGTGGCGAGATGTCGAACTCGGTCCCGATATAAAGGCCTCCGGCACGCCGCGCAGCACCTGGCGGCAACACGCGATAGGTACCCACCAGCTCGCCGTCCTCATCGCCATCGAAAGCCGTCAGTTTGACCAGCAGGTGGTCGCAAAACGGATCAAAGGCATCGACATCCAGCCCGGGCATTGCGCCTTGCGGCGGGGTCAGGCGGGCGCCCATTTCCTGTGAAAAAACGCGGTAGCGGAGGCGCTGGGCGAGCCTGACATCTTCTTCGCAGCGGGCCCACTGAACCAGCAGCCTTGGTGGCGCGTGATGGGTTGTCAACTCTGGAAAATGACGCGCGGGCTGAACGGCCGTTGGTGACGCTGCGAGCAGGTTCATGGCGCTGTTTCAGTTGGAGGGCGGATAAAGGGCTATGAGCTGCCGCTGCCGCCGATTGAGCTGCATCAGCCGCAGGACGCCAACAGGTTTGGCGCCACGCGCGCGCAGGGCATCGCCGATTTCGAAGAGCAGGCGCTGCTTGGCGAAAATCATGCGAAAGCCCTTGATCAGGCTCGTTCCAGGGTCCCAGGCTTCAATGGCTTCCGAGCCCGCACCATTGATTTCCATGATCTTGAACCCGGTGCCCAGGCTCAGGTCATGAAGGCTGTCAAAGCGCACATCGAAGCGGCCGAAATAAAAGTCAGGCATGTCGCGCGCAATCACATCCACCGCCTTGAGCAGTTGTGGCGTGATGCACGCGGCGCCGTCCCGGTAGAGGCCACCGACGCGGGTTGAGCCCACAGTCGAAAGGCGTACTGATTCGCCGCGCTCGGGTATGTGCCTGGCGTTGTACCGGCTTTCATGCTGCGGTGAGTGCGACACCCGGGTGGCCCTTGGGTCACGGGCGATCAACTCGCCGACAGTGCGAATGCCGTCGCCCGTCACGCGGGGGAAATACCTGAGGGCCAGGCCGATGATCCGTCCCACATCCGTCACCGGGTCACGCGCGTAAAAAATGCCGGCTTCGCCTTCCTGCGGCAGATACTGCTGAAGCACCACCGTTTCACTGGAAGGAAAGGCATCAAGATAGGCCCGCAGCTCCCCCAGGTTGTCGAGCCGCCGCACACCGAAGCCGCACAGGCCAAGATCCGGTTTCGCAACCAGCGGAAAAGCCAGTTGGGCACCCACCAGCATCTGCTGCAACGCCCTGCGCTCAAGCTTCGTCCGCGTTGAGACAGCGCAATAACGCGCCGTTGCCGCACGCGCCGTCTCGCCCATACCGCTGAAGTATTCAAGCTTTCCCTCCCCTACCAGTCCACCCGAAGTGATCGCCGGGTTGGCGCAGGACGGCAGGGTGGCGCTGCGGTAGCGCAGCGCAAGCCAGAGCCACTGGATGGTCAGGGGTATGCAGATCAGCCACTTGGGCATGCGCTCAAGTGCGCTGCGGGCTGACGTGGTGACTGGATCCAGGCGGGCGCTGCGGGGCGGCGTGCCCAGACCAGACTGAATGGGCAGATCATGGGGCATCAGACGGCCCTTGGAGCCCGTCTGGCCGTCAGCCCAACAGCGGCAATACGGTCGACGTGTGCATAAACCGGCCTGTCCAGCTCCTCGCTGAAGACATCGGGGTCTATCTCGGAATACGTGAACTCATACCCGGCACTTTCCAGATGCGGCATCAAGTCCGAGATAAAGGCATCAACGCCATCAACAATCGCCACACCGGTGTAAAGCAGCAGTTGACCTCCAGGCGCGAGGCGTTCAAGCGCCTCCATGGCGATGCGCACACTCAGGGCGCGCCCAAGCCGGGCACCGCCATGGCGATAGGCGCGTGCTGCCGCGTCGTCCAGATAAGGCGGGTTGGAAATCACCAGGTCAAACTCTCCGGGCACCGCAGACAGCGCGTCGCCCAGCGCCAGTTCCACCGGGATGGCAGCAAACGCGGCATTGACCGAGGTGTAGCGCAATGCCAGCGGGTTGATATCGTTCATGGTGATTGAAAACGGCATGGCTGCGCGCTTCAGGCAACGCGCAGCAACAATGCCGCCCGCACCGCTGCCGCAACCTACATCCAGAACGCGCAGGGGGCGAAGGTCGCGAACAAAGGCATCCATGGCCCAACTACCCGGTACGCCCTGCCTACTTTGGGCTGCGCCGGCAGGCTCAAGCCCTTGCTCGATGAAGCGCGCAAACCGGTAGGTGTCTGGGCCAAAGAACACTGCGTTTTCCTGCACTGTCGGGAAGGCTGAATGCACAAACAGGTCCTGGTCGATGCTCGACACCCGTATGGTGCTCGACAGGAGATTACCGTCGACAAGCAGCACACCAGCCGAGTCCATGATCTCCAGCAACTCAGGCCTGACTTCTGATGCCGTAAAGGGGCGATTCCAGCCAAAGATGTCGCGAAGGGTATGAGGTGTCTGGCCTTTTCCCCGAGCAAGAACACGTTGATGTGTCAGTGGCGTCGGCGTGATGAAGCTGTAATTGCATGCGGCCAGTTCACTGAGCAGCAGGTGCAGTGCAGGTATTTGTGCCGGGGCTGCACCGGCTCCCGGAGGGTTGCGGTGAAGCGTCTCGACGCCAGCTAACAAGTGACCTCCTCGGCGCGCGGTGGGGTGCAACACCACGGGACAGGATTCGCAGTTCGCTGCTGTAGCGCTCGAAACAGCGCTGTCCGCAAACCATGCGCATCAGCGCACCCTCAGCGATAAAACATGCACATTCGGGGTCAGCATCGACCAGCGGGCGGATGATTTCACGAATCCACGCCCGCGCATGCGACACATCCAGCGCAGCATGCAGGTCAAAGTAGGCCCGCGTGCGATGCGGCAGGCCCAGCCGTTTCATGCCCGCAGACACCCTGGCCACACGCCCAGGTGCGGTGAGTTCTATGGCGCCAAGGGCACCCAAAGCGTGATACGCGTAACGTCGGTTCAGCGCCAGGCCCAGCATGGTGTTGCTCAGGGCCAGTGACTCCCAGACCGTCGTTTCAATCGAGGGCTTGAGCGCAAGGTCCTGCACCACGCGGTCAAGCATCTGCCCGTGCATCGCACTTTCCTTTCCGTGACCCATTTCGTCCCAGTAGTTGCGGGCGCATTCGAGTTTGGCCTGGGCTGGCAGCTTGACCTGGGCGTAGGCCACAAGATCGTCAAACCCGGCTTCACCTGCAGCCTCCTGCGTCAGAAACCAGTGCATGTCTGCAAGCGTGGCATCGTCCGCCAACCATTCGAAAAGCGGGTGTTGCTGGCCAGGGCCGGTAAGTGCCAGTGCCTCGAACCAGCTGACAAAATGGTCTGTATCGCCGGTGTGCGCATTCAGACCATCAAGCCGTGGCGCCACCTGCAGGCGAAGGCTCTCAAGGTAGTGGCCTTCTTTCAGACGCCAGTCGAGGTCGTGCTGCAGGTCAGACTGCCAGTGTTGGGAAGGCTTGCCCACAGCTACCCTGGCAGCATTGAAATGGGCCAGGTTTTGATGAAAGGCGTCTGGATTGGATTCGGGTGACGGGGGGAACATGTAGGCCTGTAACAAGGGTGTTGCAGACAGGGATTTGAAGAAATCCTGCCAAAACCCGATTGTTCTGCCGCCACCTGAAACGACTGTCCGCTACAGTCTCTGCGGCCTGTAGGCGGCTACCGCTTGTGGGGTGAGCGCGGGAACCGCGCTTTGGAGACTTTTGCTCTGAGATGCAACAGACGTTTAACCGTCAGCTCCATCCAGATGAGCACTCATGCATTCTCTCGACTCGAGCGAACCAGCGAATGGCGATCAATATCGGATCGAAGCTTCCAGCCCTGACTGGCCCAAAACGCCGCCGCTAACTCATTTGTCTTGAGCACATCAACGTGACTCTTGAAGATGCCCAGCTTTTCCAGTTGTCCAAGGCAGTTTTCAACCAGCGCATGTGCGATGCCCTTGCGCCTGTGGGCCGGAAGAACGATCAGATGCTGCAAGTATCCCCGTCGGCCATCGTGGCCGGACATGATGCAGCCAACGAGTTGCCCATCAACTTCGCAAACAAAGCTCAGTCCGGGATTGCGTTGCAGGTAGCGGGCTGTTGATTCATGCGAGTCTGCGTCCCTGAATGTGACGCCCGGCGTTTGCTTCATCAATTCGACTACAGCGCCGTAGTCGGCGATGGTCATTGTGCGGATGGTGTGCATTTTGGCTGGAATAGCGATGCCGCTTAATACAGCTGAGCCCTAGCGTTTCAGCAGCGCGTCGTACATCGCGAGAACACCCGGAAAGTTCTTGCAGTCAACGCCGTTCCTTGCAACTTGTTTTTCGGATGCCAGCCTGCTATTAACAAGCGCCTCGCCTGCTACGCCATCCTGTTCGGCAGGCGAAAGCCCACGCTTCTGCCCCTCTAACTTGATGACCTTCAAAGCTTCCGTGAACAGTGGCCTGTGCTTGTCTTGCCACGCCTGCAGCGCCGGTTGAACTTTAAAACCCCGCTTTTCGCAGTAGTCCACACTGACTTTTGCGTGCTGCAAATAGAGCAGGTTTTCACCCGCATTGCTCAATGTCATGGCAAGCGCCGATGAACATGTAGACACTAGAAATATCAGCGGCATGACTGCTCTGATCATTCTAAAAACCTGTTTGAACCAAAAAACTCCACTGCATTCTGGGCAATCCCCGCCCCATGCTCCTGCACAAAATGCCCAGCCTCCTCAAGCACCATGGGTTCAGGACAGCCACGAATCGTGGTCTGCAACTCCCGCATCACCGGCAGGCCCAGCACCGGGTCCTGCGCGCCGACGGCCATCAGGGTCTGGCCGGTCCAGCGCTGTTGCCAGAACTCGCGCGCTTCGCGTGAAATCGCTGCCCCGCCCGAATCTTCAAACTCCGGCACCATGGCCGGAAAGGCGCGCAGTGCGGCACGGTGGCCCCGGTCGGGGAACGGGGCGTTGTAGGCTGTGCATTCTGCGGCCGTCATCTGCGGGTTGCCGCGTGAGAACAGGCGGGCGACATCGAACTCGGGGTTTTTGGCACACATCTCGCGCCAGGCCAGGAAACCTTTGGACAAAGGCGCATCACCGCAGGCGAGCATGGTGTTCATGACCAGCAGGCCCGCATAACGCTGTGGCGCGGCCATAGGCAGGGTCAGGCCAAGCAGGCCGCCCCAATCCTGCACGACGAGCACGACGTTTTGCAGGTCCAGCCTCTCGATGAACTCAAGCAGCGTCTGCCGGTGCTGGTCAAAGGTGTGAAAGCCTTCGCGCTTGGGTTTGTCGCTTTTGCCGAAGCCGGGCATGTCGGGCGCGACGACGCGGTGGCCGGCTTCGAGGAAGACCGGGATCATCTTGCGGTAAAGGTAACTCCAGGCCGGGTTGCCGTGCAGGCAGAGGAAGGTCAAACCGTGGGCACTGTTGCCGCCCTGCCCTTGTTCATCAAGGTAATGCATGCGCAAACCGCCCAGCGCCGGAAGGTCGCTGATGTAGTTGGGTGCCCAGGGGTAGCCGGGCAGGTCTTCAAATGCCGCATCGGCCGTGCGCAGCGCATCGTCGCGCAGCGGGTGCTGGCGCCTTGCGGCTTCGCGCTGGTCGCTACGCCGCTTCTGGAAAAAATCCTGTAGCAAGGCGCTGCTTTCTTCGGCCATGACGCCGCCCGTCACCTGGGTCTGGTGGTTCAGCTTTTGCTCGGCGAACAGGTTGACAACCGAACCGGCTGCGCCGGTCTTGGGGTCAGCGGCGCCAAACACTACCTGCTTCAGGCGCGCATGCAGCATGGCACCGGAGCACATGGCGCAGGGTTCCAGCGTGACGTAGAGTTCGCAGTCCTCAAGGCGGTAGTTGCCCAGTTTTTGTGCTGCTGCGCGCAGGGCGATGATCTCGGCGTGGGCCGTGGGGTCGTGCCCGTCAATCGGAGCGTTACGGCCCGTGGCGATGACTTCACCGTTTCGCACCAGCACGGCGCCTACCGGCACTTCGCCTGCTAAGGCGGCTTCGCGGGCCTGGGCAAGTGCCAGCTGCATAAAGGGTGATGTGCTCATGAGTGGTTTATTTTCTCAAGGTTGCTTGAGGCGCCTTGTTCGCAGGCAGGCATGATTTTATCGTATACGTTAATTTTTTAATGTGTACGTTAAAAAATGGCGGAAAGTTAACTTCCATATTAACTTTTAGCCTTCCAGGCGTCTGGAACACTCAAAAAACGGCTCAAAAAGCCCTGAAAAAGCCATTTTCAGGTGCCAAATATGGCTGTAAGCCAATAGATACGTGCATGAGCAGCTACCAAAACAATAGCATTCACCCATCGGTCAGGTCGTGCCGGAAGCGCCCAAACCCAGCTTGTCCATCCACTGCGCCAGCGCCTGCTCGTCTTCGGTGCCCGCCGCATAAGCCTCCCGCATGGCTGCATGTGCCTCGGGTCTGTGCTGGTTGAGCTTGATCTTGCACTGAACGTCCAGCACCTTTAGTTCAAACGCGACGATGCCCATCATCATTTTTTGCTGGTAATCGGGTGGCAGCGACTTCCACTGCTCTGTATAGGCAGGGTCGTGGTCATGGATCAGGTGTTTGAGCAGTCTGTCCTTGTCGTCAAAGCTTTCTATCAGTCGCGCCTCGACCGTACAGTTGACGGCGAGGTAGTTCCAGGTCGGCACGCGCAGCAGGTCGGGGTAGACGCGGGGCGTCATGTAGGCTTGCGGGCCCATGAAGGTCACCACTGCTTTGGGCCTGGCGGCCAGGTAGCGCCAGTGCCGGTTGGGTTTCGCACAGTGGCCGAGCAATGTGGCCTGGCCGTCGTCAGCCAACTCAAGGTGCAGCGGCAGCAGCGTGACAAAAGGCAGGCCTTCGTCGTCGGTGGAAATCAGCTGTGCGAAGGGGTGGCTGCGCATCAGTGCCCAGGCGTGTGCCGGGTCTTTGGCCTTGAACTGCGGGGGAAGGTACATGGGGCTGGCCTCTTGTTGGGCTGGTCTTCAGGACCGCCCATTCTGCCAGCCGCCCAGCCCGCTTCAGGCCTGCGCGCGCAAGGCCTGCGCCCAGAGTGCTTCCGGCCCGGCCAGCGGGTCCATGTCGGCCAGCCAGGAGACGCTGACAGACAGCGGCAGCTCCACCGATATCCGGCTGTCGGGCAGGCTAACGGTGGCCTTCGGAAAAGTCAGCCTGGCCAGTTCGTTTTCCAGCCCGAGTGCCGATGGTGCCGGCACCAGCGCGCAGAAATGCGTGGGGGCCAGCCGCGCCAGCGCGCCCTTGCGTGGCAGGCGCTTGCGCAGCACCTGGGCCAGCATCAAGGTGATGGCATCAGGGTTGGTGGCACCGGCTGCGGCCGCCAGTGCATCAAAGCCCTCAATGCGCATGCTGCAGATGGCGAGTTCTGTGCCGTGCGCGCGTGCATCCTCAACGCCGATGGACAGCAGTTCACGAAAGCCGCGTATGTTCCAGCAACCGGTGAGCGGGTCCAGCGCGCCTTTGCGCTGCACGCCGTTCATCCTCATCATCAGCTTGCTCTGGATGTCGGACATGGCACCCAGGCGGAGTTCAGCTTCTGCCATGCCGGCCAGGTCGCTGATGGCCTCGAAATCTTCCTTGCCGTAAACGCGCGGCATGGTGTCTATCACGCACAGTGAGCCCGCCGCGAGCCCGGGCACGATCTCGAGCGGCCAGCCGAGGTAGGAGCGGATGCCGGGCGCACCGGTGACCAGCGGGTTGTCGCGAAAATTCGGGTCCTCCCAGGTGTCGGGAATGCACAGCGGCTTGTTCAGGGCAACGGCGTGGCCGCAAAAAGACATGTCGCGCGGGGTGTGGTCGATTTCCAGGCCCTGCACCGATCTGAACCACTGCTCGTCTTTCTCGACGATGGAAATCACCGAAATCGGAACATGCAGCAGCCGTTTGGCCGTGCGGGTGATGCGGTCAAAGCGTTCTTCACGGGGGGCGTAGGCGCAAAAGCCGGCGCGCAGGGCGGTCAGACGCTGGGCGTCGTTGTGGGGAATGGGGGCGGCGAGCATGGGTAGCCTTGTTTTTCTGGGATGCCGATAGCGGTCAGGTCATCCAGATACGGACACATGTGTTGACTGGATGTCACGCTGACGATGACGCCTTCCCAAGCGCCGTACAAGCGTGAAAAATATCACGCATAAAGCAAGATACCCTGTTGCCGCGTGCCGGTCAGGGTTGATGGAGCGGCCAGGCGTGTAGGTGGATGTGCCGTGTTTCACCCACCACGCTGTGAACGAGCACCAGCCGTGTGGCGGTCCATCGAACCGGTTCAAGGTTCGTCGCAGGAATGGATTGCGCCGCCCGTGCCAGGGTCATGTGCGGGGTCGTGGCCTTGTCATCCGAATGAACACTGGCCATCGCCAGGCAGAGCCTGAGCTTTTTGCAGAGTTCAAGAACCTGCGCCTGGCCCTCACCCATCTGAAGCAAAAAAGGCTTCAGCGCAACCTTCTCGCCTAAGCTCAAGGCCTGGTCAAAACCCACGTCAAACGGGGCGATGCGTAGCTTGCCGGCGGCCTCTTTCGCCATGGCGATGGTGCTGTCGAAAGACCGCAGAGCCAGGTTCTTCCTGATGCCGATGTCGAGCAGGGATACGTGCAGGCAGTCCAGCGGCACAAGATAGGGGTTGGGGCCGAGCTGGCGGAGATGGGCAGTCTGGATATCGATGGCCTGCGCGCCAGCGCCGCCTTCAGGTATCAGGGCAAAGAAAACGTTGTCTATACCAGGCCGTGGCGACGGCGCGTGGTCAGTTGCCTGCGGCATCACAAGCCCTGCGTCATTCCCACTCAATCGTCGCAGGCGGCTTGCTGCTCACGTCGTAGGTCACGCGGTTGATGCCGCGCACTTCGTTGATGATGCGGCTGGAGACCTTTTTGAGCAGCGCATACGGCAGCTCGGCCCAGTCTGCGGTCATGAAGTCGCTGGTCTGCACGGCGCGCAGGGCTACCACGTAGTCGTAGGTGCGGCCATCGCCCATCACGCCCACGCTTTTCACCGGCAAGAAAACGGTGAAAGCCTGGCTGGTGAGGTCGTACCAGGTCTTGCCGGATTCGTCCTTGAAGTTGCGAAGTTCTTCGATGAAGATCGCATCGGCGCGGCGCAGCAGGTCTGCGTACTCTTTTTTGACTTCGCCCAGGATGCGCACGCCCAAACCGGGGCCGGGAAACGGATGGCGGTAGACCATGTCGTGCGGCAGGCCGAGTGCGACGCCGAGCTCGCGCACTTCGTCCTTGAAGAGTTCGCGCAGCGGCTCTAACAGCTTGAGGCCGAGCTGCTCAGGCAGGCCGCCGACGTTGTGGTGGCTCTTGATGGTGACGGCCTTCTTGCTTTTTGCTCCGCCGGACTCGATCACGTCGGGATAAATCGTGCCTTGGGCCAGCCACTTGGCGCCCTTGGCGCCCTCGCCCTTCAGCTTGGCGGCCTCCTGCTTGAACACGGTGACGAATTCGCCGCCAATGATCTTGCGCTTGGCTTCCGGCTCGGTCACGCCTGCCAGCTTGCCGAGGAACAGGTCTGACGCATCGGCGCGGATCACCTTGGCGTGCAGCTTGCCGACAAACATGTCCATCACCATGTCGCCTTCATTCAGGCGCAGCAGGCCATGGTCGACAAACACGCAGGTCAGCTGGTCACCAATGGCGCGGTGGATCAGGGCCGCTGCGACGGATGAATCAACACCGCCAGACAGGCCCAGGATGACTTCTTCATCGCCCACCTGCGCGCGGATCTTCTCGACCGCCTCGCTGATGTAGTCGCCCATGATCCAGTCCTGGCGCGTGCCGCAGATGTCGAGCACAAAGCGCTTGAGGATGGCGTTGCCCTGTTTGGTGTGGGTGACTTCGGGGTGAAACTGCACTGCATAGAAACGCCTGTCTTCATCGGCCATGCCGGCAATCGGGCAGGAATCGGTCGAAGCCATGAGCTTGAAGCCGGGCGGCATTTCGGTGACCTTGTCGCCATGGCTCATCCAGACGTCGAGCATGCCCTGCCCTTCGGGCGTGGTGTAGTCGGCAATGTCTTTCAGCAGCGCGGTGTGGCCGCGGGCGCGCACGTCGGCCGAGCCAAATTCGCGCTTGTGGCCGCTTTCAACCTTGCCGCCCAACTGGTGCGCCATGGTCTGCATGCCGTAGCAGATGCCCAATACGGGGATGCCGAGTTGGAACACGGCAGCGGGCGCCTTGTCAGTGGTGTCTTCGTACACGCTGGCGTGGCTGCCGGAGAGGATCACGCCCTTGAGGGTGCCGTCTTTGGCGTATTCACGCACCCAATCATCACTGACGTCGCAAGGGTGGACTTCACAAAACACATGGGCATCGCGTACACGGCGTGCGATGAGCTGGGTGACCTGTGAGCCGAAATCGAGGATGAGGATTTTCTGGTGCTGCATGAAAGGGTGTCTATCAAGGCAAAAAAAGAAAAAGGCGTCTGTCAAGACGCCTCCTGGAAGCCAAAACGATCAGTCTGCCCTGTAGTTTGGGGCTTCTTTTGTGATCTGGACGTCGTGAACGTGGCTTTCGCGGATACCGGCAGAGGTGATTTCCACAAACTCGGCCCTGTCGCGCATGTCTTCAATCGTCGGGCAACCGCAGTAACCCATGCTGGCACGCAGGCCGCCGGCCATCTGGTAAATGATGGCGACCATGGAACCCTTGTAGGGTACGCGGCCTTCAATGCCTTCGGGCACCAGCTTGTCGGCGTTCGGGTTGCCGGTGGTTGATTCCTGGAAGTAGCGGTCAGCACTGCCCTGCTGCATGGCGCCAATGCTGCCCATGCCGCGGTAGCTCTTGTAGCTGCGGCCCTGGAACAAAATCACTTCACCGGGCGCTTCTTCGGTACCGGCAAACATGCCGCCCATCATCACGGTGTTGGCGCCGGCTGCAATCGCCTTGGCGATGTCGCCGCTGTAGCGGATGCCGCCGTCGCCAATGAGCGGCACGCCGGTGCCGCGCAAGGCGGTCGCCACGTTGTCGATGGCCATGATTTGCGGCACGCCCACGCCCGCCACGATGCGGGTGGTGCAAATGCTGCCAGGGCCGATGCCGACCTTGACGCCGTCTGCGCCGGCTTCAACCAGTGCCAGTGCAGCGGCGCCGGTGGCGATGTTGCCGCCGATCACGTCGATGTGTGGATAGTTCTGCTTGACCCAGCGCACACGGTCGATCACACCCTTGCTGTGGCCGTGGGCGGTGTCGACCACGATGGCGTCAACGCCAGCCCTGACCAGCGCTTCGACGCGCTCTTCGGTGCCCTCGCCCACGCCGACCGCAGCACCCACGCGCAACTGGCCGCGCGCATCACGCGCTGCATTGGGGAAGGTCGTCTGCTTGGTGATGTCCTTGACGGTGATCAGGCCCTTGAGCTCGTCATCGTCATTGACCAGCAGCACCCGCTCCAGGCGGTGCTTGTTGAGCAGCGCCTTGGCTTCTTCGAGCGACGCGGTTTCGGAAATGGTGATCAGGCGCGCACGCGGCGTCATGATGGTGCTGACGGGGACATCCATGCGCGACTCGAAGCGCATGTCACGGCCGGTGACGATGCCGACGACCTTGCCGCCGTCGATGACGGGGAAGCCGGAAATGCCGAGCTGCTCGCTCAGGGCCATGACCTGGCGCACGGTGTGCGTGGGGGTGATGACGACCGGGTCACGCAGAACGCCGCTTTCGTAGCGTTTGACTTTTGCCACTTCAGCCGCCTGCTGCTGGGGCGTGAAGTTCTTGTGGACTATGCCTATGCCGCCTTCCTGGGCAATGGAAATCGCCAGCCGGGCCTCGGTGACGGTATCCATGGCTGCCGACACGAGCGGCAGATTCAGGCGGATATTGCGGGAAAACTGGGTGGAAAGAGAGGTGTCCTTGGGCAGGACCTGGGAGAACGCTGGCACCAACAATACGTCGTCGAAGGTGAGCGCTTTGCCGAGTAGGCGCATAGGGATGGCTCCAAAAACACGATTGTACCCTTGCTCCCGGACCGGTCGGTACTAACCCTGACAGCGCCCCCTCAGCTTGTGAAGGCTTGTAAGTGTCAGGCATTTCGTGCATCTTGTTGCCATCCAAATCACATGCTGCAACGTTAAACTGGACAAATGAAAGTCACAAAGCTACTGAAAACCCTCGTTCTGGTCCTCGCCGCCGGATCTTTCACCGCCTCCGCCGTGGCCCAGTGGCAATGGCTGGACAAGGATGGCCGCAAGGTATTCAGCGACCGCTCGCCACCCGGTGACATTCCCGAAAAAAACATTTTGAAGCGGCCTGCCGGCTCGGCGGCTCGCGCTGCGCCCGCTGCTGAAGCGGCCGCCACTGCCGATGCGGCCGCGCAAGGTGGTGGCACCACCGCAGCCCTGCCCAAGGCCAGTGCGCCCAAGCTCTCTGGCCGCGACACCGAACTTGAAGCGCGCAAGAAGAAAGCCGAAGAAGAAGAAAACAACAAAAAGAAGGCCGACGAAGAAAAGACCAACAAGGCCAGGCTTGAGAACTGCGCCCGCGCCAAAACCGCCATGGCCACCCTGCAATCAGGTGTACGTGTGTCGGCCCTGAATGCGAATGGAGAACGTGAGGTGTTCGACGACACCAGGCGGGCCGCGGAAGCCAAACGCATTCAGGACATCATCGATTCGAGCTGCAAAGGCGCGCTGTAAGACCTTCTCGCCAGGCCGGCTTATTCAATAGCCGGCCTTGCCGCCCGCCCGGGTTGACGAAAAAAGCCCGGCGCGTTTCACGCCCTGCTTGTTGAAGCGTTCGCGGCGGGCAACTTTCGGGTCCACCCTCAGGTCGCGATAGACCTCTACCTGATCCCTGTCCTGCAATACCTGCGCGGTATCGCAGCCCCTGCCCCACACGCCAACAGGCAAGGCACGCGATTTGAGATCGGGAAATTCCTCGAACAGGCCGGAGCTTTCGAGCGCGTCTGCGACCGTGCTGCCAGCCGCCATGTCCAGCGTCCACTCCCTCACCTCTTTCGGTGCAGGTGAATAAACCAGGATGATGTTGAGCATCGCCCCCGGTTCAGGGTTCACCGTAGACTTCACCGGCACGTTTGACAAAGGCATCGACCAGGCTGCCCGCGATCTTGTCGAATACGGGGCCGACCAGTGCCGCCAGCGCGGCGTTGTCGAAGTCATAACCCAGTGTGAAGTCAATCTTGCAGGCGCGCTCTTCGGCCTTGCCCACAGGTTTGAACTCCCACTGGCCGTCGAGTTTTGAAAATGGCCCGTCCACCAGCTTGAGCGACACTTTTTTGTCCTTGACGTGGGTGTTGCGGGTGGTGAAGCTTTGTTTGATGCCCGCCATGGACAGGCCGATTTTGGCCGTCATGCCTTTGTCGTCTTCTTCGATGACCTTGCTCTCGTCACACCAGGGCAAAAACTCAGGGTAGCTGGCCACATCGGTGACCAGGGAGAACATTTCTGCGGCGCTGTACCAGATCAGGACGGACTTGTGGACTGTTTTCATACAATAGAGAGTTGGGCGCCATCGTCATTGTATTGGGGGCCTGCTCACCCTGTACTTTCGGAAAATTGCCCCTATCTCCTGATCATGGCCACCAAAGAAGCATCCCTCTCCAAAAAGCCCGACGCCGCGTCGTCCGGCAAATCCAAACACAATCGGCCTGCGAGTGTGTCCCCCAAAGCCGCTGCAGCAGCGATCCGCATTGCCGACAACAAGAAGGCAATGTTCAATTACCACATTGAAGAGCGCTTTGAGGCGGGCATGGTGCTGGAAGGCTGGGAGGTCAAATCCCTGCGTGAAGGCAAGGTGCAGCTTACTGACGGCTATGTCGTCATCCGCAATGGCGAGCTTTTCATCATCGGCTGCCAGATCAACCCGCTGGGCACCGCCTCGACGCACATCCGGCCCGACTCCGTGCGGACCAAAAAACTGCTCATGCACAAGGACGAGATCCGCCGCCTGATAGGCAAGATCGAGCAGAAAGGTTACACGCTGGTGCCGCTCAACCTGCACTGGAAGGCGGGCAAGGTCAAATGTGACGTCGGCCTGGCCAAGGGCAAGGGCGAGCACGACAAGCGTGACACCATCAAGGACCGCGAAGGCAAGCGCGAGGTTGAACGCGCGATGAAGTCACGCAGCCGCTGACTGCGCCTGGCGTTTGCTGGCCACCGCGTTTGCCCCTGGTTGTGACTTTTGTCACCGTGCAACCCACGATTTACACAAAAACCGGACTTTTAGGCATCCCGGGCAAGCCACGGTAAAGAGCCCGTAAAGGCTTCATCCATCCCAGTTTTCGCGCGTTGACTATTGAGGCAGCTAATTCTTGCGGCCTTTATGAGGAAGCCGTGATGAACCACTTAGCCACCCGATTTCTGTTACGCATTGCGGCAACCCGAAACGCGGTGGCGCCAGGCGCAAATCTGAATGACGCAGGAGGCCGCCATGTTTCTTCATAACGCCCGCTGGCACCCTAGCGTCAAAGACTTTCTTGAGGCCCTGGGCATGCAGTCTTCGCAGCCTGACTCCGAAGCCACAATAGAAAACATCCGCCAGGCAATGCTGGACATCGTCAAACAATCCGGCCCCGGCAAAACCCTGGCACCCATAGTGCGGTTAACCTGCCGTATTGGCTCCTGCCAGGACGCACAAGGCCTGTGGTATCTGCGCGGCGAGGTCATGATGATGCTTAGCGCCAGCAAAGGCGAAAGTGAGGCCCGCCGCCAGATGGATGCCATCACCCCGCTTTTTAAAGGCTTGCTGCCGGAAAGCCTGAACCCACGGCCGGCTTTTCATCAGGATGGAGGCCATCGCCGGCCCGGATCCCGCTGATTTTCAGGAAATATTTTTTGTTCATGGAATAAACCGCACCTCGCGGGTGTTCATACGGATGCAGGCCACATCGCATGCACCTTTACAGATGACACACCCGGAGATTTCCATGAAACTGCTGCACAAACTGCTCCCCCTCACCGTCCTGACCGCTGCCCTGCTGGGTGGCTGCGCCTCCATGGCTGACAACAGCCCGGCCAAAGTCACCGACGGCATGCTGGTCGGCCCCAACGGCATGACGCTTTATGTTTTTGACCGCGACACCGCGGGCAGCGGCAAGTCGGTCTGCAACGGCCCCTGCGCCACCAACTGGCCGCCGCTGATGGCAGCGGACACCGACAAGGCCATGGGCGACTACATGGTGATCACGCGCGACGACGGCAAAAAACAGTGGGCCATGAAGGGCAAGCCGCTGTATTACTGGGCCAAGGACACAAAACCGGGCGACAAGACTGGCGACAACTTCATGAACATCTGGCACGTCGCCAAGCCCTGAGTCCAGGAACAGGCCCCGGTCATGCAGGTCACCATGCGCTGGTCGGAAAGTGTCAGGGACTGGTTGTCTGCCCTGCGGACGCCTTCCCGGCAACCTGGAAACGCACAATCGATCGAGCCCATCAAGCAACTGATGCTGCAGTCTCTGGACGCCCCACGCGATGGGCGGCTGACAGATGACGACCGCCTGCGCCTGCGTATCCGGATGTGCGACGATGTGCTGACGCTCTGGTACATGCGTAGCGAGCTGATGCGGGTTTTCTCTGCCCGTTTTGGCGAGCAGGAAGCCACGCTCCAGCTGACGCGAATCAGCGCCCTTTTTGAAGGCCTGCTGCCGGCAGGTCTTGCCATGCATCATGTACACCGCACCAAGGGTGAACCGACCGTGAGAACATGAACAGACTTCCAATGACCGACCACATCCCCAGCCTGCGCCGCTACGCGCGCTCGCTCACGGGTGACGCCTGGATGGCCGACGACCTGGTGCAGGACACCCTTGAGCGCGCCTGCTCCAAATGGCGGCTGTGGGCGGTCGGCAGCGATTTGCGCGCCTGGCTGTTCACGCTGATGCACAACGTCTATGTGAACCAGGTGCGCAGCGCCGTGCGGCAGTCTTCCGCTGGCATCGCGGTCAATGTTGAGGATGTCGAACACGAACTGCTCGCGCCCGAAGCCGGCGAGGCGCAGGCCATGGATTTGCAGCGCTGCCTGCTGCGCCTGCCCGAAGACCAGCGTGTGGTGTTGCTGCTGGTCAGCCTGGAAGACCTCTCGTATGAAGAAGTCGCCAAAATCACCGGCGTGCCGGTCGGCACCGTGATGTCGCGCCTGTCTCGCGCCCGCAGCCGGCTGCGTGAGCTGCTGGATAACCCCGCCACCCCTGCCCTGCCCGCGCAGGCGGCCTCCCCCGCTGCCAATACCGTATTGCGGCGAATGAAATAAGGGCCTGAAGATCATGGACAAGAACGACGATTTCCTTCACGACCGCATCAACGCGCTGGTCGATGGCCGCCTTCAGCCCGAAGACCAGGCCAAAGCCATGGCGCAACTGGGTGGCGATGCCGAAGCGCTGGACACCCTGCGCGCCTGGCAGGCCCAGCGCGAGTCACTGCGCGCCCTGCACCGCCCGCTGCTGGACGAAGCCATTCCAGAGTCACTTCTGGCAGCCGCGCGCCGCAGCCAGCAGGGGCAACAGCAGGTAGACCAGTGGTGGCGCTGGGGCGGCATGGCTGCGGCCGTGACGCTGGCTTTTGGTGTGGGCTGGCTGTCGAACGGCCAGCTTTCAAAGACATCGGCGCAACTGATGGCCGCCGGCAAGGCCCCCCAGAGTTTCATCCACCAGGCCTCGCTGGCCCATGCGGTGTATTCGCCTGAGGTACGCCACCCGGTTGAAGTCACTGCCGCGCAGCAGGAACACCTGGTGCAGTGGCTGTCAAAACGCGTGGGCAAGCCGCTCAAGGTGCCGGTGCTGGCGGGCCAGGGCTACGAGCTGGTCGGTGGCCGGCTGCTGCCTGGCGAAGGCGGCGCGCGCGCGCAGTTCATGTTCCAGAACCAGGCTGGCCTGCGTTTGACGCTGTATCTTGGTTCGGTGGATGGCGGACCGGCAAAAACGGGATCGGCAGGAACTGCGGCAGCCCCACCGGTCGAAAAGCCCAACAGCCAGGAAACCGCCTTCCGATACAGCGCCGATGGGCCTGTACCCTCGTTTTACTGGGTGGAGCAGGGTTTTGGTTATGCGCTCAGCGGACCGGTGTCAAAAGACGAGCTGATGAAGCTGGCCCAGCTGGTTTACCAGCAGCTTTAAGGCGCTTTGCGGGGGTTTTGAGGCTTTTAAGTCGTCCGGGGCCTCAAAGCGGCCAATTGTTAATATGGAACTTAACAATGTTAACTTCCATATTAACAATTTGGTCCAAACTGCTGTCGAAGCGTGGGTTGGAGCCGAAAAATTACCTGAATTGCCTCAAAAAAGGCATCAAATCGGGCTGCAGCCCTTTAGATACGGGCGTGAGCAGCTACTGAATTAATAGCAAATCAGGTGCCGAGCGCGTGCAGTGGATGCTCCGCAGCTGCCCAAGGGCTCACAAAAAATGCGTCGGCCATGCCCGGCTTGACGTCTTCAATGCGCTCCGGCATCCATTTCGGCGTGTAGTCCTTGTCCACCGCGAGCGCACGAATGCCTTCGACCGTTTCGCTGGCCACACCAGGCCGGTGATGGAAGCACTGGTAAACCATGTCGCGCTCCATGCGCAGGTCGTCGGCCAGACTCATTCCGCGCGCGCGGCGGATCTGCTCCAGCGTGACGTGCAGCATGAGTGGTGAACGTTTGCGCAGAATGACGGCAACCTTGCCGGCCCATGCGTCGTCTTTTGCTTTTTCGAGTGCATCGACGATGTGCTTGACGCGCTGCAGCGAGAAGAAGCCGTCGATGTGCGCGGTATCGGCCTTGCCGCGCGCCACGTCTGCTGGCAACTCTTTGGCGATCCAGGCATTGGCAGCGTCAACCGAAGCAAAGTTCTGGCTGGCCAGCGATTCCCAGATGGTGGGGAGTTCGGCAGCATCACGTTTCACGTCTGCCAGGCCAAAGCCGATGGCCTCTTCCGCATTGATGACCTCACCTGTCAGCGCCAGGTATTCACCGGCATGGCCGGGAGTCCGGCTCAAAAAATAACCGCCGCCGACATCGGGGAACAGGCCGATGTTCGTCTCGGGCATCGCCATTTTGGTGTGCTCGGTGACGATGCGGACCGCCGCCCCTTGTGAAAGTCCCATGCCACCGCCCATGACGATGCCGTCCATAAAGGCGATGAAAGGCTTGGGGTAGGTCTGTATCAGGTGGTTCAGGCTGTATTCATCGGTGAAGAAGTCTTCAAGTGCGGTATCACCGGCCAGCGCGGCCTGGTGAAAAAAGCGGATGTCGCCACCGGCGCAAAAGCCGCCGAACAGGGCTTCCGGGCTGCCCGGCTGACCTTTTTTGTTGGTGCCGCGTATTGCCACCAGCTTGACTTCGGGATCGTCACGCCAGGCCAGCAGCGCTGCAGTCAGGTCGCGCACCATCTGCAGGCTGAGCGCATTCAGGGCCTTGGGCCGATTCAGTGTCAGCAAGCCCGCGGTGCCGCGACGTTCTGCAATCACATCGCTCTTGTTCTCTGTATTTACGGTTTGTTCGCTCATGATTTCTGTCTCCATCCGATCAATTCATTCACTATGAGCGCGGTGATCACCAGCGCGCCGCCACTTAAAACACTTGCACCCGGCACTTCACCCGCACCCAGCCAGGCGAGCAGGATGCCAAAGATGACCTCCAGCAGCGCCAGCAAGGCCACTTCTGGCGCCTTCAGCACCCCGGCGCAGAGCACCGAGAGCACGCAGGGAATCGCCAGCTGCACCAGGCCCAGCAGCGCCAGCAGGCCGAGGTCATGCGGGGTCGCTGAAAAAGGCAGCGACAGCGGGAAGGTGGCAAGCGATGAAATCACCGCACCCACCAGCACCGCAGGCACCAGGTCGATATTCTCTCCATGCGAACGGCTGTGTTGCACTACCGTCCAGTTGGCGGCGCTGGCCAGCGGCACGAGCAGCGCGACCAGCGTACCGCCCAGGTGTTGCGACAGGTCAGCCTGTGCGCCATACATCCACGCAATACCTGCTCCGGCCATGGCAATCGCCAGCCAGGTGCGCGGCGCAATGCGGTGGCCGATAAAAACGCGCGCCAGCAAGGCGGTGATGAATGGGCTGACAGCCATCGTAACCAGCACATTGGCCACCGTGGTCATGGTGAGCGCCACCATGAAGGCGGTGAACATCACGCTCCAGCACACGCCCGACAGCCAAAGCGCCGAACCCGCGTGACGGATCTTCGCAAAAACCGCCCTGCCCTGAAACACCGGCAAGATGACCAGCAGCGACAACACAGTAAAGAAGCTGCGCCAGAAAGTCACCTCAAAACTGCGCGCAGATTCAAGCTGCCGCGTCACCACACCCGCAATCGACCACATCAGGGTCACCAGGACCATGAGGGCGACGGCTTTGGTGTGGGTGAGTTTCATGCTGTCTCCGGCCGTGTTCTTCGCAATCCCGGCTTCGTTGGCGTTGAATCGCAGATCAAGCCCGCATCACAACGCGACTTTTACAGCCGCACTGCAAGGCAAGCAGAGCCGCGGGACTGGCTCCGCTAGACCGCAGGCGAACGGCCCCCTCGGGGGG
Organism: Polaromonas sp.; assembly: GCA_965228025.1. Classification (GTDB taxonomy): domain Bacteria; phylum Pseudomonadota; class Gammaproteobacteria; order Burkholderiales; family Burkholderiaceae_C; genus Polaromonas. The sequence continues at coordinate 233,138 of CBDDGX010000025.1, forward strand.
CAGCGCACTACGCGAAGCGAGAAGCGTGGGGGCCTTATCTGCCTGCGCGCTTGCGTTCGCTCTCGGTCAGGTGACGCTTGCGCAGGCGAATCGACTTGGGCGTGATTTCAACCAGTTCGTCTTCCTCGATGAATTCAACGCCGTATTCGAGCGTGCATTCAATAGGCGGCGTGATCTTGATCGCGTCTTCCTTGCCGGACACGCGGAAGTTGGTCAGCTGCTTGGTACGCGTTGCATTGACCACCAGGTCGTTGTCACGGCTGTGGATGCCGACGATCATGCCCTCGTACACCGGATCGTTCGCCTTGACGAACATGCGGCCACGGTCGTCCAGCTTGCCCAGTGCGTAGGTGAAGATTTCACCGGCATCCATGGAGATCAGCACGCCATTCTTGCGGCCGCCAATGTCGCCCTTGTGGGCTTCGTAGCGGTCGAAAATATTGGAAATCAGGCCAGAACCACGGGTCAAGTTCAGGAACTCATTGGTAAAACCAATCAGGCCACGCGCCGGGATACGGTACTCCAGGCGCACGCGGCCACGGCCGTCCGGGTCCATGTTGACCAGCTCGCCCTTGCGCTCACCGAGCGCCTGCATCACGCCGCCCTGGTGCTGCTCTTCAATGTCTGCAGTGACCAGCTCGATAGGCTCGTGCTTCTCACCGTTGACTTCCTTCATCACCACGCGCGGTTTGGAGACAGCCATCTCGAAACCTTCACGGCGCATGTTTTCCAGCAGGATGGTCAGGTGCAACTCGCCGCGGCCCATGACTTCAAAAATGCCTTCTTCGTCGGTCTCACGCACGCGCAGGGCCACGTTGTGCTGCAGTTCTTTCTGCAGGCGGTCCCAGATCTGGCGGCTGGTGACGTATTTGCCTTCGCGGCCAGCCAGCGGACTGGTGTTGACGCAGAAGTTCATGGTCAGGGTCGGCTCGTCAACCTTGAGCATGGGCAGCGGCGATGGGTTGGCCGGGTCGGTGATGGTGACACCGATGCCGATTTCCGGCAGGCCGTTGATCAGCACGATTTCGCCGGGGCCGGCTTCAGTCGCCTGCACGCGCTCCAGGCCCTGGAAGGTCAGCACCTGGTTGACACGGCCCTTGACGGTCTTGCCGTCCGGGCCTTCCATGACGACCACGTCCATCATGGGCCTGATCGTGCCCTGGCTGATACGGCCTACGCCGATGCGGCCGACAAAAGTCGAGAAATCAAGTGCCGAGATCTGCAGCTGCAGCGGCGCGTCAGGGTCACCCTTTTGCGGCGGCACGTGCTTCAGAATCGTGTTGAACAGGGCTGACATGTCGGGACCCCACTGCTCATTGGGCGGACCTTCTTCAAGCGACGACCAGCCATTGATGCCGGAAGCATAGACCACGGGGAAGTCGAGCTGTTCATCGGTCGCGCCCAGCTTGTCGAACAAATCGAATGCGGCATTGACCACAAAATCAGGGCGGGCACCCGGCTTGTCCACCTTGTTGACGACGAGGATGGGCTTGAGGCCCAGGGCCAGCGCCTTCTTGGTGACAAAACGCGTCTGGGGCATGGGGCCTTCCTGCGCATCGATGAGCAGCACAACGCCGTCAACCATGGACAGCGCGCGCTCGACTTCACCGCCGAAGTCGGCGTGGCCCGGCGTATCGACGATGTTGATGTGCGTGCCTTCCCAGGTCACGGCGCAGTTCTTGGCCAGGATGGTGATGCCGCGTTCTTTTTCGATCGCGTTGTTGTCCATCACGGTGTCGACGACTTTTTCGTGTTCGGCAAAGGTGCCGGACTGGCGCAGCAACTGGTCGACCATGGTGGTTTTACCGTGGTCAACGTGGGCAATGATCGCAATATTGCGGATTTGTTTATGGCTCATGGTTCGCTTTCTGGAGGCTGGAAACTAAAAAAATTGTGGGTGGTTAGTGCTGGAGGGCCGTGGCCGCTGATACCGGTGTGGCATGGGCGGCAGCGGCCTGAAGAATGTCCTGTATCTCAATCGGGCTCAGCAGGCGCTGTGGAATCAGTTCATCGGCCGTGATGTGGGCCGAACCCAGAAACGCCCGGGGTTGCGCGCCGTAGACCTGCACCAGTGGCGCATCGGCGCCAAACTGGCCCGGCTCGCCGCGACGGCGCAAGCCGCTGAGGAAACGCCCTGCATTGTCGGCGTCTAATGTGACAGAAGGATATGCAGCGACAAGCGACTCGGGCGGCAGCAGGCGCGCCTCGCGTTCTGGTTCGCTCATGGCTTCCAGGGCGGCCAGGCTGACGCAGCCGCCCGCCACAAATCCGCCGGTCTCGATGCGGCGCAGCGAGCCGAGGTGGCCGCCGCAACCCATGGCTTCAGCGATGTCTTCACCCAGGGTGCGGATGTAGGTGCCCTTGCTGCACCTGGCCACCAGCCACACGGCAGGCTGGCCGGAAACATCTGTAGCCGGGGTCAGTTTCAGTTCATGAATGACGATGTGGCGGGGTTCGCGCTCGACTTCTTCACCCTTGCGGGCGTATTCGTACAGGGCCTTGCCGTCTTTTTTCAGCGCCGAATACATGGGCGGGATCTGCGCCAGCGGACCGGTAAACCGCTGCGTCATGGCCGCCAGCAATTCGGGCGTGACGTCAGGCACAGGCCGGGTTTCAATCACGTCACCCTCAGCATCGCCGGTGCTGGTTTTTTTGCCCAGCACGATGAGCGCTTCATACGTTTTGTCTGCATCGAGCTGGACCTGGCTGAACTTGGTGGCAGCACCAAAGCACAGGGGCAGCACGCCGGTGGCCAGGGGGTCAAGCGTACCGGTATGGCCGGCCTTGTCCGCCCGCAGCAGCCATTTGGCTTTTTGCAGCGCCTGATTGCTCGACAGGCCCAGCGGCTTGTCGAGCAGAAGCACGCCATGCACGGGACGTCGCTGTATTTTCTGGCGGATTTTTTCGCTGTGAAGGGAGGGTTGCGTCATAAGGTTTCGACAGGCTCAGCGTGCGGCACAGGCCGAACGCCGGTTGGCTCCGTTGGCCCCCGAACCTGTCCAGGGGGAACGGCGCTGGCTCAGTCGTCCTGGGCGCGGGAAGAAACCGCCTTGGCAATCAGGGCGTTCATGTCGGCCGCACGTTCTGTGGTGCGGTCAAAGTGGAAATGCAATGTCGGCACGGTGTGCGTCATCAGGCGCTTGAACAGCCCGTTGCGAAGGAACCCGGCGGCCTGGTTGAGCGCGGTTTCGCACTCGGTCGGGTCGCCAATCAGCACGCTGAAAAACACCTTGGCATGGGCATAGTCGGCCGTCACCTCGACGGCCTGTATGGTCACCATCCCGACCCGCGGGTCTTTCAGTTCGCGCGCGATCAGCTCCG
>CBDDGX010000026.1:0-237353 GCA_965228025.1 Polaromonas sp.
ACAGCCGCACCGCAAACCAGCCGTACATAAAGGCACCCAGCCCGGCAATAAGTGGCGCAACGATGAGCGATGCCTCCATGGGCATGCCTGTGCTGCGAACCAGCAGCGCTGCGCCATACGCACCCAAACCGAAATAGGCCGCATGACCGAAGGAATGCATGCCGGCCGGCCCCATGATGAAGTGGAGGCTGGCGGCAAACAGCGCGGCAATCAGCAGATCAATCATCAACACTATCGTGTAGGGCGAGTTGGCCGCAAGCACGGGCGCGGCGGCCAGCCCAAGGCCCAGAACCGCAGCCACCACAAAGTAGATGTGCCCGCCCTTGCGCAGGGGTTCTTCCTGCATGCCGATGTGGCGGCTTATGGCCTGCGGTTTGCCGAAAAGGCCCCAAGGCCGCCAGACCAGCACAACAGCCATGACGATGAAGTCAACCACCAGCGTGAGTTTTGAAAACGAGATGCTGTAGCCGAATATTTCGACCACGCCCAGCCAGATGCAGATGGCCTTGATTTCGGCCAACAGCAGCGCTGCTGCATAGGCACCGGGAATCGACCCCATGCCGCCGACAACCACCACCACAAAGGCCGAGCCTATTGTGTTGAGGTCCATCTCGAGCGTGGCGGGTTCGCGGGGCAGTTGCAGCGCGCCGCCCAGGCCTGCCAGCATCGCACCCAGCCCGAACACGGCCGTGAAAAGCCAGGCCTGGTTAACGCCCAGTGCGCTGACCATGCCGCGGTCTTGTGTGGCAGCTCGCACCAGCGTGCCCCACCGGGTGCGGGTGAGCAGCAGCCACAGCAGGCCCAGCACGACAGGGCCGACGACAATCAGGAAGAGGTCATAACTGGGAAACTGGCGGCCCAGGGTCTGCACCGAGCCCGACAGGCCGGGCGCGCGTGGGCCCAGCAGTTCGTCAGGGCCCCAGAGGTAGAGCACGGCATCCTTGATGACAAGCACCAGTGCAAAAGTGGCCAGCAGCTGGAACAGTTCGGGCGCCTTGTAGATGCGGCGTAGCAGCACGATCTCGATCAGTGCACCGATCACACCCACCGCCACTGCGGACAAGAAAAGGGCAGGCCAGAAGCCCAGGCCGCTGCCCAGGCGTTCGACCATGGTGTAGGCGATGTAGATGCCGACCATAAAAAACGAGCCATGCGCAAAGTTGACGATGCGGGTGACGCCGAAGATCAGTGACAGCCCGGCGGCTACAAAAAATAATGATGACGCGCCTGCCAGCCCGTTGAGCAGCTGAACGATGAAGCCTGAAAAACTCATGAGGAAGTCATCCTTGTGCAAGGGCGCTGGAGGCGTGTATCACCCCGGATGTGCCCGGCGGGCGCATCCTGGATGGGACAAACATGGAAATGGGGAACCCGTCTGCCTGCAGGTCAAAACCCGGAGTGGCAGGCGGCAGCTCATTGCGTCAGTCTGCTGCGCGCGACTTCTTGACGTCAGCTGCAGGCGGCTGGTATTTGGCACCGTCGAAGTAGGTGTAGTCCACCATCACGCCCTTGCCGTTGTCGTTCTTCGTCCTGCCGACAAATGCGCCCATCGTGGACTGGTGGTCTTCTGTGCGGTAGGTGATTTTGCCGAAAGGCGTATCAACCTGCAGCCCCTTGAAGGCGGTGACCAGCTTGGCCGATTCAGTGCTTTTGGCTTTGGCGATGCCGGCGGCAACAGACTTGATCATGGCGTAGCCGACAACCGAGCCAAGGCGTGGGTAGTCCTTGTACTTGTTGTGATAAGCCAGGAAGAAGGCCTTGTGCTCGGGCGTCTGGATGCCGTACCAGGGGTAACCGGTGACGATCCATCCGTTGGGCGTTTCCTCTTTCAACGGGTCAAGGTACTCAGGTTCGCCGGTCAGCACGCTCACAACAGTACGGTCCTTGAACAGGCCGCGCGTGTTGCCTTCACGGACAAACCTGGAAAGGTCGGCACCGAACAGCACGTTAAAGATGGCATCGGGTTTGGAGTCAGAAAGAGCCTGCACGACCGGGCCTGCATCGACACGGCCCAGCGGGGTGGCCTGCTCGGCGACAAACTCGACATCGGGCTGCGCTGCCTTGAGCAGCTGCTTGAAGGCTGCGACCGCGGACTGGCCGTATTCGTAGTTGGGGTAGACGATGGCCCAGCGTTTCTTCTTCAGCTTGACGGCTTCAGGCACCAGCATGGCGGCCTGCATGTAGGTACCGGGACGCAGGCGGAAGGTGTACTGGTTGCCACCTTGCCAGGTCATCTTGTCTGTCAGCGGCTCGCCAGCCAGGAAGAAAAATTTCTTCTGCTTGGCGAAGTCAGCTACGGCCAGGCCGGTGTTGGACAGGAAAGTGCCGGTCAGCACATCGATTTTTTCGCGCGAGACGAGCTCTTCGGCTACGCGAACCGCATCGCCGGGGTTGGCGTTGTCGTCGCGCGTGATGAGTTCAAGCTTTTTGCCGTTCACGCCACCGGCGGCGTTGATCTGTTCAACGGCGAGCTCCATGCCCTTTTTGTAGGGTTCAAGAAAGGCGGGCTGTGCCTTGTAACTGTTGACCTCGCCGATCTTGATCACGGCCTGGGCTTGCGCGGTGACCGCAGATCCCAGCAATCCCATACAGGCCACGAGGCCCAGCAGCTTGTGTCGCATTTTCATAAAAACTCCCGTAGTGAATCGGTTAATCATGCGGCCCGGCAGTTACCGGAGACCGTCCTCGCCCTTGATTTCGTGGACCTGCAATCCGCCCACGCGCGGTAGTGGCCGGCCACTGTCTGTAACGACGACAGCGACCACAATTTCATTGGCGCGCGGCGCATCTGCCACCCGCGCTTCCATGGCATCAAAATGGCTGCGCACAAAGGCCGCATCCTTGTGGCCAAGCGGCACGTCAATTGCCGTACCCAGGCCGCCACGTTTTTTACTCGACGGTACCAGTGCAGCCCCTTTCTCAACAGCCAGCCGCAAAGGCGCGCCCAGCTTGGGGTGAAGTATCGCAGCAGCGTGTTCAAGCTCACCGGCCTCGCCGACGATGGCGGCCTTGCCGTAGCTATGTGCCTTGCCGGGCTCAATGCCCAGGGCCTGCACACACTTCTGGCCCAGCACGCCGCCCAGCTCTTCACCTATCGCGATCAACTCATCAAGATTCTCTGAAAATCGCCCGGCGAAAGGGTTTTCGATCACGGCCATTGCGAGCGCACGGCGCGTGTGCGGATTAACGGGCTTGCCCATCTCCAGGAGCACTTCGTCAACCTGAACGATGATTTTTCTGATTTTGGCTGTCATGTCTGTTTCCTGCTTTTTTATGTATTTTCTGCAATGTGCGCCTAGCGCAGACCGTCCCATTTGCTGATCGCACTTGCGGCCAGGCCACCCACCCGCGCATGGATGCGCGGGCCTGTGCTCATGGCCAGGATAAAAACTATCTCGTCGTGCAAGGGCGCGCCCGGTACGCGGACCTCTATCGCATCAAAGTGGCTGCGCACATAACTTGCGTTGACGTGTGTCATGGGCACGTCAAGCGCCGTACCGGGTGCCCCCACTTTTTTTGTTGAGGGCACGATGGACAGGGCATTGCCGGGCTGGCCGGTTTTCTCTTCAGCCTGGCCTTTTGCGTAGGCATTGCGATCGCCCTTCCAGCCCAGCAGTTCGCGCATGGCGTAACCGCCTGGCACATGCCACAGCGCGCCATGTTCAAGCTCGCCGGAAGCGCCGATAACCGCGCCCTTGCCGTAGCCTTCGATGCGTTCTGCGGGCACACCCATCGCGGCGCGCAGCTTTTCTGCCATGTCTATGCCCACCGGCTGAAGTGCATCCATCATCGGCAGGATGTCGGCTTCATAACGGCCGGCAAAAGGATTGGTCATGACAAGGCCAATTGCCCCACGGATGAGCGGTACGTTGGCGACCGGCCCGAATTCGTGCCGGATCTGCTCAACGTGGGTGAATATGCGCCTGATTTCAATCATGTCCCGAGTCCATCTTTTTTGTTAAGCAAATACTGAACCAACTTGCTGCCTGACAGCTGAAAAATCCAATAGCTCGGCATTTTCGCGCTGACTTGTGAGTACCTGGCCCTGGCACACCAGAACTGCTGACCAGATGAGGCCGATTGCGCGCAGTTCTTCTGCCTTTGCCCTGCCTGCCTGTAACGCCATTTGTACCTTTTCCGGAGCCAGCATTGGGACGTCTACCGTAACAGGAAGTTCGCCCAGGTCGGAGTCGTCTTTCACCTCGCAGGCGGGCAGCCGCCTGATACCGGCGTCATTGATGTTCACGGCGTTGGCGATGATGCTGGCGGCGGCGTCGGCTACGGATGCAGTACGTGCAAGGACTGTGACGCTGTCGGCAATGCCCAGTGAGAGACTGCGGCCGCGCCAGCCGCTGGTGGCAACGCCGCGTACGGGCATGGCGCTTGAGATTTCAAACTGCCCGTCAGTGCTGATGCCATCACGAATCTCGCGGGCATCGAGGGTTTTAAGATCTGCGTACAGTCCGACCCGCAAGGTTTCACCCGGCGCGAGGTGCAGGGCAATATCGCCGCCGTTGTTGACCCATGCGCTGGCAATGCCGTTGAGCGCGTAGCAGGCAATGAGCTCTTCGGCGACGGACCCGGCGACGGCGGCCATGGGTGTGATGAAGGTGCTGCTGTGAGGCAGGCAGGCGTGCCACATGCGGCGTGCCACAACGCCGTGCAGGGCGCAGGGACCGTCGACCGGACGGCGCAACTGGCCCAGCTCACCCACCAGCTCATCAAGAATGCTGGTAAAGCGTGCCCATGCGCGTACGTGTCCGGCCTGGATCGCATCAGGTCGGCCTTGGGCACCAATCACGATGTCGATGGGGCCATGCTGGAAATGCCAGCGTCCTTCATCGAGTTGCATGCGTCGGGCTGTCATGCTGTTTAACCAAGCAGGGGAGGGCGCGCAATTGGCCAGGGGTTGGCGGCGGGCAATGCTGCCCATACCAGAGACCGCGGCGCCCCTTCGTTGTGCCAGGCGCCGCGCTTGAGAGCATCTTCAAGGGTGCGTACATATTCCATATGGCCGCCGAGCGTGCGGTAGTCATCAAGCTTCATGCTGAACTCGATGGGCGCCACTATGGCTGGTGTGGGAACAGTGCCGAAACTTTTGTCCGGCATACGCATGACATCGACCATCACGGTAATGCCACCACCCGGCCAGACATAGGCTGGTGCACCGCCGCAGGTCACGTTGACCAGTGCATCCTTGATGGCGCGGGTGAGAAGCACCGGGTTTTCAGTGACACCGGCACGCAGGCTACCGCCGGCACCGCCAAGGAACAGCACCGTGCAAAGTGAGGGTTCGCAGTTTTCGCCAATGCGCGCGACGATGGCCCTGACCTCGGCGGGCATCTCCTGTTCAACCGGTTGCAGATCATCGTCGAGCACATACCAGCTGGCATGCTCACCCGTGGTCGATGTCATGAGCAGGCGCATGCCTGGGCGTGCGGTCGCCGCATCCCAGCTTTCGATAATGGACAGTGGGTCTTCAATGTCGGTACCGCCCCAGCCGATACCGGGATTGGCCACCTGAAAGTAACGGCCTGGTGTGGATTTGCGGCCACGCATTTTGATGCCCGACGGTGGCATGTCGAGGCAGCGACCGGCCTGGTGTTCAGTCAGCACGCCAGTGATGTGGTCGTCCACCACCACCACTTCGTCGAGCTTGCCGAAAAGCTGTTTTGCAAAAATGCCGATGGTCGCCGAGCCGCAGCCTACCCGCATGCGCCGCTCCTCAACGCCGTTGACGATGGGCGCGCGGCCGGCCTGCACCACAATTTGTGCACCGCCGTCAATGGTGAATTCCACGGCCTCCTTGTTGCCCAGTGCTTCCATCATCATGACGGTCACGCGGCCTTCTTTTTTGCTGCCACCTGTGAGGTGATGCACGCCGCCCAGCGACAGCATCTGCGAGCCGTATTCAGCTGTCGTCACATGGCCAACCACTTCACCCTTGCAGCGAACGTTTGCCTGCTCGGCACCCAGGAAGCGGTCGGTGTCTATCTTCACCTTCAGGCTGCAGTAGCTGAAGATGCCCTCGGTAACGACGGTGACCATGTCTACGCCCGCGGCTTTGGACGACACGATAAAGGGAGCGGGTTTGTAGTCAGGGTAAGTGGTAGACGAGCCCACGCCCGTGACAAATACCTCGTCGGCCAGCACCAGGTCGCCGCTCCATTGTGCGGGCGTGCTTTCTTCGCCATCAAGGTGGCCGGCGAAAGGGACCAGCGAGGCCTCGCCTGCGTCAAGTGTGCGACGCAGCAAAACGACAGGATCTACCCGCACCAGTGTGCCGTTCTGGTTGGCATAGCGGTCGCAGGCGCCGCTGCGGCCTTCCGATATCTGGCAGAGCACAGGGCACGCGTTGCATTCGATCTTCTCGCCGGCCATGCGTTCGTTGCGCGGCCTGGCGCGCTCCATGACCTGAACCAGCGCGGAGCCGTCCATGCATGGTAAACCGTCAGTCTTGGTGTGTTCGGTCATCGTGGTTACTTTCGCATCTGCAGCGCCAGGCGCTTTATTCTGTGTAGCGTGCACTTAATTTTGATGTTGTATTTGCTACATTTAAATTCAATGTAGCGTATCCTGATTTGACGCGCAACAGTTTTTTACCGGATATCAGGGGTTTGCATAAGAATGTTGTGCCTGCTACATTTAAATGTTGCATTCACTACATTTGTATGGCACATTGCTTTTAAGCGACGACCTGTCTCCACTGTATTTACTGCAAAAAACATGACTCATGTAGTAACCGATGCCTGCATCAAATGCAAATATACCGACTGTGTTGATGTCTGCCCGGTGGACTGCTTCAGGGAGGGGCCGGACTTCCTGGTCATCGACCCCGATGAATGCATTGATTGTGCGGTGTGCATTCCCGAATGCCCCGTCAGTGCGATTTATGCGGACACCGATACGCCAGTGTCCATGCGACATTTTCTGGAAATCAACCAGCAGCTGTCCCCGCTCTGGCCGGTCATTACCAAACGCAAAGAGGCCTTGTCCGAGGCAGAAGCATGGAAAGACCGCAGCAGCAAGCTGGCAGAGCTTGACCCCGACTTTTATCCCTCTTCCCACCTGTTTATCCAGGCAACATCCACACCATGAGTGCTTTTAACGAAGAACGTGTGCTGAGCGTCCACCACTGGACCGACAAGCTGTTCACCTTCACCACCACGCGCGACCCTGCTCTGCGGTTCTCAAACGGCCACTTCACCATGATCGGCCTGAAGGTCAACGACAAGCCGCTGCTGCGCGCCTACAGCATCGTCAGCGCCAACTATGAAGAGCACCTCGAGTTCTTGAGCATCAAGGTGCCCGACGGCCCGCTCACCTCGCGCCTGCAGCACGTGAAAGTCGGCGACAGCATCATCGTCGGCAAAAAGCCCACCGGCACCCTGCTGATCGACTACCTGCTGCCAGGCAAGCGCCTGTATTTGCTGTCGACCGGCACGGGTCTGGCGCCCTTCATGAGCGTGATCCGCGACCCGGCCACCTATGAGGCTTTCGAGCAGGTCATCCTGGTGCATGGCGTGCGGCAGGCAGACGAACTGGCCTATCACGACCTGGTGCTCGAGCACCTGCCCAAGCATGAGTTTCTGGGCGAGATGATCCAGAAACAACTGCTGTACTACCCGACGGTAACGCGCGAGTCCTACCGCAACATGGGCCGGGTCACCGACCTGATGGAGTCCGGCAAGATGTTTGAAGACCTCAAGCTGCCCAACCTGGATGTCGCCAACGACCGCGTGATGATCTGCGGCAGCCCGCACATGCTTAAAGACTTGAAGCACATGTTGGAAACGCGAGGCTTCAAGGAAGGCACCACGTCTACGCCGGGCGACTTTGTTATCGAGCGTGCTTTTGCAGAGAAGTAGGAGATTGTGCGCACACAGCAGGCCTAAAGTAGGATGTTGTAAACAGATACACCAACAGGCAACATGACAGCAGCAAAGACAACCAGGCCCCGATCGGCTACACCCCGGCGCGCAACGGCGAAGCCAGCCAAGGTGCCCGGCGTTCGCGAGCAGGCGGCACAAACGACACGCGACAACATCCTGCGTGCCGCCACCAAAGTCTTTGCGCGTTACGGCTATGACGGCGGCAGCGTTGAAAAGATCTCCAAATCAGCGAAGTCATTCGACCGGATGATTTATTACTACTTTGGCAGCAAGGAAGGGTTGTTCATCGAGGTACTGGAGGACATGTACCGCCGAATGAATGATGCAGAACTCAAACTGTCACTGGACATAGAAAAGCCTGTTGAATCACTCAAGGACGTGATCCGGTTTGTGGTGTCCTACTACGCCAAAAATCCCGAATTCATTACGCTGCTCAATACCGAAAACCTGCATCGCGGCAAGCACATTTCAAAATCACTGCGCGCGCGTGAGTATTCGTCACCGGCCATCGCCATCATCAGTCAGTTGCTGGAAAGTGGTGTGAAAAAAAACGTGTTTCGGGATGACGTGTCGGCGCGCAACGTCTACCTCTTGATTGCTGCGACGGGCTACTTTTATATTTCCAACCGCCACACGCTCACGGCCTTCCTTGGTGAGGATTTGCAGGCACCGCAGGCCATGGCCGACTGGCAGGAATTCATCATCATGACGGTGCTGCGCACTGTGATGCTGAAGCCCTCATAAATTCAAAACCTACGAGAAAGACCAGACCCATGGCAGAAGCTGCATCCACTGGAAAATCCGGAAAAGTCGTGATCAGGAACATTGGCCTGTTGCTGTCTGGCGATATCGATAAACCGATACTCGATGCCGATACCATCGTCGTGAATGACGGGCTGATTGTGGCTATCGGCAAATTGAAGGACTGCGATGTCGAGCACGCACAGACCGTGATTGACGCGCACCAGACCTGTGTCTGCCCGGGGCTGATTGACAGCCATGTGCATCCGGTGTTCGGTGACTGGACACCGCGCCAGAACCAGATTGGCTGGATTGATTCGACCATGCATGGCGGTGTGACCACCATGATTTCTGCGGGTGAGGTTCACCTGCCAGGACGGCCTAAAGACATCGTTGGCCTGAAGGCGCTGGCCATCACGGCGCAGCGTGCCTTCGACAATTTCAGGCCGGGCGGCGTCAAGGTGCTGGCGGGAGCGCCCGTGATTGAAAAAGGCATGGTCGAGCAGGATTTCAAGGAACTGGCCGAAGCCGGTGTTGGCCTTCTGGGTGAAGTCGGCCTGGGGTCGGTCAAGGCTGGCTATGAAGCAAAGGAGATGGTGGCCTGGGCGCGCAAGTACGGCATACAGAGCACCATCCATACCGGCGGTCCTTCGATTCCCGGCTCGGGCCTGATCGACAAGGACGTGGTGCTTGAAGCCGATGCGGACGTCATAGGCCATATCAATGGTGGCCACACTTCTCTGTCGGAGCAGCATGTGTGCGAGCTTTGCGAGAAATCATCGCGTGCGATTGAAATCGTCCACAACGGCAATGAAAAGGTGGCCATTGCTGCTGCGCAGGCGGCGCTGCAATTGAAGTGCCCGCATCGCGTGATTCTGGGCACCGATGGTCCGGCGGGATCGGGGGTTCAGCCGCTAGGCATCCTGCGCCTGATCTCCCTGCTGTCAAGCCTTGGCAATATTCCCGCTGAGATGGTTTTCTGTTTCGCTACCGGCAACACGGCGAAGATTCGCAAGCTTAATTGCGGGTTGATTGAAGTCGGGCGCGATGCAGACTTTGTATTTATGGACAAAGCCCAGCATACCGCTGGTAGAGACCTTCTGGACAGCGTGCGGCGAGGTGATATCCCGGGGGTAGGCATGGTGATGATTGACGGTCTGGTGCGCAGCGGCCGAAGCCGCAACACGCCGCCCGCGACGACGATTCCCGAGGTCATTGCGCACGGCTGAAACCCGCAAGGTTTATGGCGCAGACTTTGCCTGTCTGGATGCTGCCTTGACAAGAACGGTCGCTTTCTGCGGCAGGTCTGACAGGGCAATTTGTTGTCCTGGTGCGATGATCAGGTCTGGCTTGAACGCATCAGGTGTCTGGCTTTCTTCACGCTCCCAGCGCAACAGCGTCTCGCGGCCTTCAAGCTTGAGCGTTATTTCAAACGATGGCCAGTTTGACGGCACGCATGGTGCGAGCGATACCGTACCCCGACGAACGCGCAGGCCGAGAATACTTTCGAGCGCAGCGCGATACAGCCAGGCCGCAGAGCCGGTGTACCAGCTCCAGCCCCCGCGCCCAACGTAGGGTGCTGAGCCGTAAACGTCTCCGGCCATCACATAGGGTTCCAGCTCGTATACCGGCCCGCGGGTGGGGTGTTCAGTGCGGTGCGCCGGGCTCAAGGCCTTGAAGCTTTCCCATGCAGCGTCGGCATCGCCGGTCTGCGCTTGTGCCATCATGGCCCAGACGGCCGCGTGCGAGTATTGGCCGCCGTTTTCCCGTACACCGCGTGGGTAGGCCTGGATGTAACCGGGGTTGTTGGCAGATTTCTCAAGTGGTGGTGCCAGCAGGTGCAGAAGGCCGGCTTGCTCGTCGACGAGCTGCTGGTTCATGGACTGCATTGCTGACTGGATAAAGGTGTCGGTCGATGCGCCTGAGAGTACAGACCATGCCTGTGCAATCAGGTCAATGCGACATTCGTCATTGGCAGACGAACCGAGCGCTGCGCCGTTGTCGAAGAAGGCCCGACGAAACCATTCCCCGTCCCAGCCGTGGCTGTGCAGAGCAGTGATCCAGCCTTCGCGTGCCGCCAGCCACTTCTTCGCCCGTTCGTGGTCGCCTCTTGCTTTGGCTATAGGCGCGAAGCCCTGAACCACGCTGCACAAAAACCAGGCAAGCCAGACGGATTCGCCTCGCCCTTCGTGGCCGACGCGGTTCATGCCGTCGTTCCAGTCACCGGTTCCCATGAGTGGCAGGCCGTGCTGGCCGACAGCCAGGCTGCGGTCTATGGTGCGGGCGCAATGTTCGTACACCGACGCCCAATGGTCACTGATACCTGGTGCGTAGTAGGCGTCTTCAGCACCGTCAGGGATGGCCGCTCCTTCAAGAAATGGCACTGACTCGTCAAGTATGGCGATGTCCCCTGTTACATCGACGTAGTGTGCGCAGGCGAACGGCAGCCACAGCAAATCGTCACTGAAGTGCGTGCGTACGCCTTCACCGCCCGGGGCATGCCACCAATGCTGTACATCGCCTTCTGCAAACTGCCTTGAGGCATTGAGCACGATCTGGTCGCGCAGACGCTGGGGCGCAACGACGGCAAAGGCCATGCTGTCCTGCAACTGGTCACGAAAGCCAAACGCGCCGCCGGCCTGATAGAAGCCGGCTTTGGACCATAGCCGCGATGTCAGGGTCTGGTAGAGCAGCCAGCGGTTGACCAGTGCGTCGAACAGCGGGTCTGGCGTACGTACCTGAATGTTGCGGAGCAGGTCGTTCCAGAAGCCTTTTGCGTGCGCCAGCGCTTCGGGCATGTCTTTCCCGAGCCAGGCCGTTGCCAGCCGCTCCGCCTGGGCCGCATCAGCAGCGTGGCCCAGGACGAAACTGAAGCTCACAACATTGCCGGGCGGGATGCTGAAATTGCTGGCAAGTGCGCCGCAGGGGTCCAGGCCGCCACCGTGGCGTTGGCCCAGCGTGTTGGGCAGGCTCAGCCTTCCAGCCTGGTCGAAGAATTCACCACGGTCACACGTCCATTGCACCATTCCCTGCATGCCGGCCAGAGCGAGGAAGGCCGTTGAACCCCCAAAACCTGCACGGCTTTCGCGCTGCTGGGCCATGACCAATGGAAGGTCACCTGGGCTCCATGTCTGCAAAGTGCGGCGTTCGGCAGGGGACGCGCCCATCTGCCATTCGACCATGCCCAGAGCGCGCAGCGAGCGTGCCTCGGTTCCGCCGTTACGCAACTGCACATGCACGAGCTTGACAGGATCCGTCCGGTCTGCAAAAAAGGTGGTCTGCATGCGCATGTGTTCATGCTCGCACTCAAAGACGGTGTAGCCCTGGCCATGTCGAATGCGATGGCCCGTGCTGGAACTGCCAGGTGTGGAAACGTCGGACACAGGCACCAGCTGCAGCAGATGACCGGAGTTGACGTCCTGCAACACGAAGTGCTCATGCGTCTGGTCCTGTACCGGATCGTTGCTCCATGGTGTGACTTGATGAAGGCGGCTGTTGGTGGCCCATGTATAACCGTTGCCGGCCTCGGACACCTGGAAGCCGAATGACGGATTGGCAATGACATTGACCCATGGCCGCGGTGGGCGCTGGCCTGCGTGTATGTCAAAACTGAACTCGCCTGTCGCAGCATCAAATAGCCCTCTGGGTGTGGTGCGGGGAGCCGGAAGAACGGCCACGCTTGATGCTGGCCTGGTTGCGTCAGGGGCAGGACCGGCAACGCTGGCCTGCCGTCCCCATACCGTACGCAGCGATTCCACCTGGGTTTCGAGAGGCCTGCCGTCTGCAGTAAAAATCACACGTGCATGCGCGGCCAGCGCCGCCTTCTCGGAGTCGGTGACTTCATGATCACGCAGCAAATAAAAACCGGCGGCGTCACTTGGGGGAAAGCTGTGTTGCACCTTCTGGTTCAACCGGTCGCGTTGTGCGAGTATTTCCCTCTGTAATGGGGATAGATAGGAGTTGGCCTCGCTGTTGAGAACAACAACATCTGTGGGAAGCCCGCCGAAACTCCACCAGGGCTGGGCGCGCAACAGTGACTGCACCAGCGCCAGGCCCTCGCTGGAATGTATGCGTACCAGCACGATGGGTTTGTCGCCGGAAATGCCGAAGCGCCAGAGCTGGCGCTGGTCTACCGGGGCAGCGTCGGGTCGTGTAGGGGCTGCGGCGTGACGCGCTGTGCGGGCGCTGCTGTAGAGGAGGGCCGTCGTCAGGTCCTGAAGTGCTGCGTTTTCTTCCACATTGATGCCAAGGTCGCGCAGCCTGACCTGTGCGAGTGTGGCCGCCATGCGGGTGGCTCGTTCCACATGCATGGGCTGGAGGTATTTGTCGATGCGGGCGATTAGGTCATCCCTGTCCTGTGCGGCTGCCGTGGCAAAACCCAGACGTGCCACGCCTCGCGCGGGTATGCGTATGCGTATGCGAAGGCAGGCTACGGGGTCAAGTCCATTGACAGGGGTATGTTCATCCGTCCACAGCTGTGTGCCAGGCTGTGGTTGTGAGCGCTCCTGATTGCGGCCCAGGAAGGTGCGGCGGTCTGCGATGCAGTCCACAGACAGGATGTCTGCGTCGGCTTCGGCAAGGAAATGTGCCGCTGACAGAACCGGTTCGCCATGCAGGCGCGGGCGGCGTGACAACACCATGGCTCGCCATTCGGGGTGCCATGCCGTTTCAATGAACAGGTTTGAGAATGCGGGGTGCGCTTCGTCGGCACGTGCATCTGCCAGTACCACCTCAAAACAGGAAATGACTTCATGGATGACAGGCTCATCCGTCATGTTCTGCAATACCACCGAGCGTATCTCGGTGTCATCTTCGGGGCTGACCAGTACCGTGGTGGAGGTTTCAAGGTCCTTGCCGCGCGTGTTGAACTGCACCCTGTCAGCCAGGAAGCGAGCCTTGTACCGCCATTGTGGATGCGGCGCCGGATGGGATGTCAGCGAATGCAGGCTGGCAGCGCCGTCCGGCCGTACGTAGATGAAGGTGCCGTATTGATCGCGCAGCAAATCATCTCGCCAGCGGCTGATGTTGTGCCGCACGTGGTGCTGACTCCAGCGGCTGAGGCCCGAGCCATTGGCGCGCAGGGCCACGCTGTAACGGCCGTTCGACAGCAGGTGCGTGGGCTGCCACTGGCCATCAACCGGATTGACCTTGCGTGACTGGAAGGGGTTGAGCGGCGTATCTTCTGCGTAGTCGGGCAGGCTGCGCGGGTTGGCGCTGCTGATGATCTGCCTCGGGCAGCGCTCGTGCAGCAGGGTCTCGTAGGCACGTACCAGCGGCATGCGGGAGAACCAGCGCTGAGGCGCGTGACCGCACAGCACATTGCATAGTGCCACCAGCGACATACCCTGGTGGTGCGCCATGTAGTTCTGCACCACGCTGAACGGCTCTGCATGCGGC
The DNA here is from genome assembly GCA_965228025.1 of Polaromonas sp. GTDB lineage: Bacteria > Pseudomonadota > Gammaproteobacteria > Burkholderiales > Burkholderiaceae_C > Polaromonas. The sequence goes on from CBDDGX010000026.1 coordinate 14,031, forward strand.
TGGCGTGAGGCAGTGAAGTCAACGGCGTCCATGAAGCCGTATTCACCCCTGGCCTTGAGTTTTTCGAGCCTGTGCAGGTTGTCTACCGCCTCACGGGGCATGAACATGGTGGCCATGACGGTCGCGTAGGGTGCCACGACATGCTCTGACAGCGGCGTGCGCCTGAGCGCGAGGCGGGGTACGCCGAATGGCGAGTACTGGTAGGCCAGCGAATGGTCCTGCGCAAAATAGGCAGATTCGGACACCCCCCAGGGCAGGCTGTGATCGCGGCCATAAGCCTGTTGTTCGGCGACGGCCGCCAGGCCTGACATGCGAAGCAGGCCCTGGTCGGGTTCCTGCATGACCAGCGAGGGCATGAGGTACTCAAACATTGAGCCTGACCAGGACTTGAGCCCGGGCGTGACACCGACCGACAGGAACGCCCGACCCAGCGACATCCAGTGGCGGCGCGGCACATCACCCTTGGCAATTGCCAGGAAGCTGCCCAGCCGCGACTCGGAGGCCAGCAGGTCGTAATAACTGGCATCCAGCGCGTGCTCATGTACCCGCAAGCCGATGTGAAACAGGTGCCGTTTGGGGTTGTAGAGACCGCGAAAATCCATGGCCATCGCGATGCGTTCGCACTGTTCGGCGATCAGGCCCAGTGTTTTCTTCTCGTCTGTCGTTGAATCGGCCTTGCGTGCCAGGCTGTAGCAGGCGCCTGCCACGGCGATCAGGTGGCCGGCGAGGTTGCCGCTGTCTACTGCAGACACATAAGCGGGTTGAAGAACTTCCAGCGTCTCTGTCTGGTACCAGTTCAGGAGGTGACCGTCCTGCTTGGGCATGCGTTCGACGGTTGCCAGTGTGGCCTGCAGGCGCTTGATGAGCTGCGCCGTGGTCAGCCAGCCGAACTGGCGCGCACACGCAACCGACAGGAGGTAGAGCCCTATGTTGGTGGGTGAAGTGCGGTGTGCGATGGTGGGTTCATGGTCTACCTGCAGGTTGTCGGGCGGCAGATGGTTGTCCTGTGCAGTCACAACCCGCTCGAAGAAGCGCCAGGTGTCTCGCGCCAGTTCCAGCAGGTAGGCGCGGTCGTCGGTTCTGATGCGCCTGCCTTTTGCGGTGCGCAGGGGCATGCTGGCCCACCATGCTGCAATGGGGCCCGTAGCCCAGATCAGGAAAAGGGCCGCGCCCACCAGGGGGTGAGGACCACGCAGTGCCAGCCCTGCCAGAACCAGACAAAAAAACATCGAAAGGGCGTGTTCGCGCAGGAAAGACTTGAGAGCGTACTTCGCGGACGCCTGGGCTTGTGCCGCCGTGGTCCATTGCAGCAAATGCTTGCGGCTGATGGCAAGGCGCCATACCGAGCGCGAAATCGCATCAAGCATGAGCGTTGCGCGCGTGAAAAGCTGCGTGAACAGCCATGCGGTTGCAGCGAACGAGCGCCAGAGGTCAGCCATGCCAACGTGGAAAAAATGCCTCAGCACAATTCCCCGGCGTGTAGGTATCAAGCCTGCCAGGGCACCCAGCAATGGGCCAGCCAGAAAGGTCGCCAGCACCACGGCAACGGTTTTTGACAGGGGGAGGGCAGCGCTAAATATGACCCATGCCAGGAGCGCCAGGGATGTAGGCACGACCAGTGAGCGGCGCAGGTTGTCCAGCATCTTCCAGATGCCAAGCCGGTCTATGCCGTAAGCGCTGGCATTGAACATCAGTGGCAGCAATTGCCAGTCACCGCGGGTCCATCGATGAAGGCGTGAGGCATCCACGCCCGCATGGTGAGGATGGTCTTCTGCGAGTACCACGTCGCTGACGTAGGCGCATCGTGCAATCGTGCCTTCCAGCAAATCGTGGCTGAGGACTGATTCGGGGGCAAAACGCTGGTCGAGGACAGCATGTACCGCTTCGACGTGGAGCAGGCCCTTGCCGGTAAAGGTACCGAGTCCAAACAGGTCCTGATATAGGTCAGAGGTGCCGCTGCTGTAGGGGTCTATGCCGCACTGGCCTGCAAACATGGCGTGGAAAGCGGAGCGTTCTTCGTCTTCCGGTAGCGGCGTGACGACGCGTGGTTGCAATATTCCGTAGCCGCCGGTCACGCGACGGCTGGCCCTGTCTATGTGAGGCGCATTGAGGGGGTGGGCTGCGATCGAGACGAGTTCCCGCAGCGCTGCGGGTGGCAGGCCGGTATCGCTGTCGAGCGTGAGGATGTAGCGAATGCCGGTCGCCAGACGCATGCCTTCGGCAAAATAAAAATCACCTGCGGCCACCTTGCGTGATGTCGTGGTTGCGTGGATTGCCGATGTGTGCCCGGAGGTTTCACCCGTGGCGATGAGCCGTACCAATGATTCGAGTTTGCCGCGTTTACGTTCCCAGCCGATCCAGCGGCTTTCCGTGCTGCACCAGACACGCGTCCGGTGAATAAGGATGAAGCGCGGAGCATTGTTTTCCGGGACGGGGTAAATATCGTTCAGCGCCCTGATTTGCATCAAGGCTTCTTTCAGGAGTACGCTGTCGCCGGGCATACTCGCCTGGGGTGCATCTGACCAATCGCTCAGCAGTGCGAACTGGGCGTTGTCTTCAAGGTTGGCTAGCCAATGGAGGCGCAGGCGATCTGTGAGCTCACGGATAGCTGTGACGGATGTCAACATGCATGGAATGACCACCAGCGCGCGATGTTCTGCGGGAATGCCCCCGGAGAAATCAAGCCGCGGCATGGACCTGACCCGGGTTGATTCAGCAACGACGCGGTGTATGAGGGCGGCCACTGCTTCGGATGCGGGAATGGCCATCAGCAAAAGGGCAAGCCACGCTTTCCAGCTTCCCGGTCCCAGCAGGTGCACATCAGATGCTCCGTGAGGATAACGGGCAACTGCGAGCAGTACAAGCAGCGTGCCTGCCAGCAGCACCGCGAGGTAAAGGGCCAGTCTCCAGGTGTGTTTTCCGGCCGGTCTGGCTACAGCAGGTGATGTTCTGGATGTTTGCTTGCTGCCGAGTGAAAGAACAAGCGCGTTGCGGCCGGGTCCTATGAGGTGATAGCCCGCTGTCTCTTCACCGACCGGCGAAGACGCGCGTGAGGCTCGGGCCCGGCTGACCACGGCGTGTGCAACGGCGAGTTCGGACTCACCCGTGTCGCGTGCAATTTTTTCCATGGACTGAGTGATTTGCTGGCGGGTGCCCTCGCTGTCCATCTGAAAGCCTGGCAATTGCTTGAGTACACGTAGCGAGCGGCTGACCGGCTCTATCAGGTCTATCCATTCCACCTGGCCGATCAGGCGCAGGCTGTTGATGATGTTGCTGATAGTCAGGTTGGCCGAGACCTGCGCTGTCTGGCTTTCGGCTACCAGCGACAGGCCATTGGGGCAGTGGCCGGCTGTCCAGTGGGCCAGGCGTGCCGACGTGTCGGAGGGCTGGTCGGGCATGCGTTGCCAGAGCTGGGTGAGAAAGTTGCGTTCAAGACCCCGGTGCCGCATGGACTCCAGCAGGTCGTCGAGCTGCGCTTCGCTCAGGTGCGTGCCCGTATCCCACACCGCATGTGCGGCTTCTCTTGCTGCCTTGCCGTCTGCAATCTGGTCGGCCACACGGCGGAGGTTTTCGAGCAGCACCACACGCAGGGTGGTCGGCATCGCCCACAATTCGCCAAGGTTCAGCTCACTGACCTCCTGATAGGCATCAAGAAAAGCGGTGAAAAGCAGCGGATCCAGCACGCTGTCGGTGTGAGCGACATATGCCCACGCAATCCCGTAAACGCGCGGCAGTCCCTCCAGCGGTTTGTTGGCAAGTTTTGGCAGGTGCGCGTAATAGCGCCTCGGCACGCCTTCGTGAATCTGCTGTAACTGCGCTTCAACAAGGTGAAAATTGTCCAGTAACCACTCCGCAGCGGGCGTTACGTACTGGCCGTTGTGCGAGATCGTGGCAATGTAGTCATAAGCCTGGCGAAGTGCAGCTATGTTTTCATGTACGCGGGGGAAAAACGAGGTGCTTTGCCCCCATCCCGAGGTTTGACTGATCTCCTGTGCTTTTGCCAGGCTGCGACCGTGCTGCTCAAACCGTTGCGCACCGAAGAGCTCTGCGCGTATCAGCGGTTCTGACGCGCGACTTCCGGTACCGAGGATTTTCCGGGCGTAGGGGCTTAAGGTGGAAAGCCGGTCAAGGGCGCCGTTTGTCACACCTTCAGACGGTGCTGACCAGACCCAGAAGGACCACCGCAATCACTGCTGCAGTCACAATGCGCGGAAAGATGAATGAATGGACGGATTCGAGTGCGGCATGCACGCCAAACATGCGGCTTCGTGTGCTGGCGCAACGGTTCATGTGAGATGCCAGTGAAGCGATATCGCTGGAAACAAAGTCAGGGACAGGCGTCGCTGGAACTGTAGGAAAGGGTGCAGGGTTATCTAGGATCGCTGACATGAAAATGCTCCGCAGGCTGGTAGGTTCTACAGAAGCGGTAGCTGTGTTGCCACATGCAATCGCCCCGAAAACCATCCTACGGGCAAACCCTTGGTGCAGGCATCGGATGACGCCGCACTTTGTATAGGACCCGACCTACAGACAGGCCGGAGAGAAAAACATCATCCGGTATTACGCAGGCCAGCTGCAATACCGTTGATGGAAATGTGTATACCGCGTTGCACGCGCTCGTCAGCCTGGCCTTCGCGATAACGCCGGACCAGTTCCACTTGCAGGTGGTGCAGGGGGTCGATGTAGGGGAAGCGGTGCCGGATGGAACGCTGCAGCGCTGCATTGCCGGCCAGCAGGGTCTTTTCACCGGTGATGAGGGCCAATGCATCTACAGTGCGATGCCATTCGGTTTCTATCGCAGTGAAAATCCTCTTGCGCAGTTTAGCATCGCCCACCAGTTCGGCGTAGCGTGAGGCCAGAGCCAGATCGCTTTTTGCAAGAACCATGTCCATGTTGCTGAGCAGCGTGCGGAAGAACGGCCACTGCTTGTACATCTTTTGCAAAAGGGCCAAGGCATCCTTTCGGGCCGCAGGCGTACCGCCCTGGCTGAGCAGGCTTTCAATTGCAGAGCCAAAGCCGTACCAGCCAGGCAAGGTCAGGCGGCATTGTCCCCAGCTGAATCCCCACGGTATGGCGCGCAGGTCTTCAATCTTTTGTGTCGCCTTGCGGGATGCGGGGCGTGAACCAATGTTGAGTTGCGCGATTTCGCGTATCGGCGTTGAAGAGAAAAAGTATTCGGTGAAGCCGGGCGTCTCGTAGACCAGCGCGCGGTAAGCCGCCATGCTGGCGCTGGACAGTGTTGCGGCGGTTTGAAGGAAATCCTTGCTGGCCGGCTTGGTGGGTTGCAGCAGGGTAGCCTCAAGTGTTGCGGCGACCAGCGTCTCCAGGTTGCGCCGGCCGATTTCGGGGTTTGCATACTTCGAGCCGATGACTTCGCCCTGCTCGGTCAGGCGTATCTGTCCGCGGACCGTGCCGGGTGGCTGCGCCAGGATGGCCTGGTAGCTTGGGCCGCCGCCACGGCCGACCGTGCCACCTCGCCCGTGAAACATGCGCAGCTGGATGTTATTTGTATTGGCCAGCTGGTCGAACAGCTCGACCAGTGCAATTTCTGCGCGGTAGAGCTCCCAGTTGCTGGTAAAGATGCCGCCGTCCTTGTTGCTGTCCGAATAGCCCAGCATGATGTCCTGCTCGGCGCCACTGCGTTGCACGAGTTGGGCAATGCCGGGCAGGGCATAGAACTCGCGCATGATGGGTGCGGCATTTCGCAGGTCTTCAATGGTCTCGAACAGCGGGACCACGATGAGGTCGTTGGTGGCATGGTCGTCCAGCGTGCCGTGCATCAGGCCGACTTCCTTTTGCAGCAGCAGCACTTCCAGCAGGTCGCTCACGGTTTCGGTGTGGCTGATGATGTAGTGACGTATCGCCTCCTTGCCAAAGCGTGTACGGGCCACAAGGGCGGCTTCAAAAATGGCCAGCTCACCGGTTGCATGTGCGGAATAGCTGGTGCCGATCACGCGCAATGGCCTGGCGTCATTGAGAAGCCTGATCAGCAGTGCCCGTTTGGCGGTCTCCTGCAGTTCAGAGTATTTGGGCTCAATCCGTGCGACGGCCAGCAACTCGGCAACCACTTCTTCGTGCTTGTCAGAACTCTGGCGCAAATCAACAGTGGCAAGATGAAACCCAAAAACATCCACTGCGCGTATCAGGGGGTGCAGGCGCTGCGCTATCAGCGCTTCGCCATGATTGGCGCGCAGCGATGCGTCTATGGTGCGCAGGTCGGCAAGAAAGTCCTCCGACTTGAGGTAAGGATTTTGTGGTGCAACCGCATGGCGCGCAGCATCGCCACCTGTCAGCATTTTTAATGTCGCCGCCAGCCGCGCGTACACACCCGTCAGGGCGCGGCGGTAAGGCTCGTCCTTGCGGTGTTCGCTGGTGTCGGGAGAGCTTTCGGCCAGTGCCTTCATCTCCGGGTTGACATCGATCAGCATGGCTGACAGGGACAGTTCTCCCCCAAGGAAGTGCACTTCCGTCAGATAGTGGCGCAGGGCTACTTCGGCTTGCCGCCCCAAGGCGTAGTTCAGGGTTTCGGCGCTCACATTGGGGTTGCCGTCGCGGTCGCCGCCTATCCATTGACCCATGCGCAGGAAGCTGTGAACAGTGCGGTTGCCCAGTTCGCGTTCGAGGTTGGCGTAGAGCTTGGGGATTTCGCGCAGGAAGGTCGCTTCGTAGTAGCTCAGGGCATTTTCGATTTCGTCTGCCACGGTGAGTTTTGAGAAGCGCAATAAACGTGTTTGCCAGAGTTGCATCACGCGTGCGCGCAGCTGGGCCTCATTGGCGGCCAGTTCCCGGGGCGTCAGCGCATCGCGGGCCGCGCGGGCCGGGCTGACTGCGGTGACGGCCAGTGCCAGTGCCTTGATATCGTCACGTGCGGTCAGCAACTGGGCGATGTCGCGCTCGGCATCAAGAATGCTTTTGCGCTGCACTTCTGTCGGATGGGCCGTCAGTACCGGTGATACAAAACTGTGTGCGAGGGTGTTGGCGATGGTTTTGGGTGCAATGCCCGCCCAGCGCAGGCGGGCCAGCGCAACCTCAATGCTGCCTTCCTGGGTGTCGCCAGCACGTTCATGGATCGCGCGGCGGCGGATGTGGTGGCGGTCTTCGGCCAGATTGGCCAGATGGCTGAAATAGGTGAAGGCGCGGATGACGCTGACTGTCTGGTCGCCGGACAGGCTTTTGAGAAGCTTCTTGAGAGCACGGTCGGCTTCCTGGTCTGCATCGCGGCGAAAGGCGACTGACAGCTTGCGCACCTGCTCAATCAATTCATAGGCTGCAACGCCTTCCTGCTCACGAATCACATCACCGAGGATTCGACCCAGCAGGCGTATGTCTTCGACCAGGGGGCGTTCATTGTCTCTTGAACGGCCGGCAGGTTTGTCTTTTTCAGCCCCGGTTTTGACAGCTTCATTGTTCTTTTTAGTGCGTGCGGAAGTAACCATGTGTCCCTCTGTTCTGAAGCTCGCATGCTAGCATCACCTTCCCCCAAGGATTACGAGCAGGTTACGAGTGACAGCAGCCCTTCCAACAAGTAAAAAAGTGGTAATCGCCACACGAGAAAGCCGTCTGGCCCTCTGGCAGGCCGGGCACGTCAAGGCGCTGCTTGAATCGCGGCTGGGCTGGCAGGTAGAACTTCTGGGCATGACAACCCAGGGTGACCAGATACTGGACCGCTCACTGAGCAAGGTCGGTGGGAAGGGTCTGTTCGTCAAGGAGCTGGAAGTCGCCCTCAGCGAAGGTCGTGCAGACCTGGCCGTGCACTCTCTCAAGGACGTGCCCATGGATTTGCCCACAGGTTTTGCGCTGGCCTGCGTGCTGGAGCGCGAAGACCCGCACGACGCCTTTGTCTCGAATGATTTCCGTTCGCTGGCAGATTTGCCTCAAGGGGCTGTGGTCGGTACTTCCAGCCTGCGCAGACTGGTGCTGCTCAGGGCGCTGCGGCCCGACCTGAAGATAGAACCACTGCGCGGTAACCTGGACACGCGTTTGCGCAAGCTCGATGAAGGCCAGTACCAAGGCATAGTGCTGGCAGCTGCCGGCCTCAAGCGTCTGGGGTTGACCGGCCGCATCCGTGAAACCTTTGCAACTGGCGACATGCTGCCCGCAGCGGGGCAGGGCGCCCTCGGAATTGAAGTGCGATCTGACCGCGATGACCTGATGACCGCGCTGGCTACATTGGCCCATCAGCCTACATGGCTGGCGGTGACCGCAGAGCGCACGGTGTCGCGCGCCATGGGAGGTAGCTGCTCCATGCCACTGGCGGCCTTTACTACGGGTCCTGGTCAAGGCGGCATGTTGCTGACGGCGGTGTGGGGTGACCCCGCTGATGCGGATACCCGCTCAGTCGCGATTGCGAGCAAACCGCTGGTTCATGCACAAAAGACTGCACAAGTCGCCACGTTTGAAGAAGCGGAAGCCCTGGGCGAGGCTGTTGCAGCGGATTTGCGCAAAGGTGGGGCCGTCTGGACCGCCAATCCCGGCGCGACGCCTGCAGCGTGATGCCAGCCAGCCAGGCTCGCGCCCTGCGCGTCATCGTGACGCGGCCTGAGCGGGATGCCAAATCCTGGGTTGAGCAGCTCAGGCAAAACGGGTTCGATGCGCAAGCCCTGCCGCTGATTGAGATTGCCCCATTGCCGCTCGGGATTGATATGGCCGGTGCGGAGCAATTTGATGCATTCATGTTTGTCAGCGGCAATGCTGTTGAGCATTTTTTGCGCGTTATACCCCCCGGGGCGCTCCGGGGGCAGCGTTTCATGGCGCCCGGGCCCGGTACTGCGGCTGCGCTGCAGGCATATGGCATTGCTGACGGGCAAATCGACGTGCCGCATGCAAATGCCTCGCAGTTTGACTCGGAAGCGCTGTGGCAGCGTGTGGGTAGCCGGGAATGGGCGGGCCTGCGGGTTCTGATCGTGCGGGGTGCCAATCATGCAGATGCCGCTGCCAGCGGCAGCCGCGAAGGTGCTGGACGTGACTGGTTTGCACAAAAGCTGCGTGAGGCTGGCGCAGCGGTTGAATTTACAAGCGTTTATGAGCGGCGTACGCCTGCTCTGACCAGCGCTCAACTCGCGCTGGCCAGGCAGGCGGCGGTGGATTCTTCGGTCTGGCTTTTCAGCAGCTCTGAGGCGGTGCTTAACCTGACAGGGCCGACGGGTATGCCGGCGAACGACTGGAGCAGGGCGCTGGCCATCGCCACACACCCGCGCATTGCTGAAACCGTCAGGGCTGCTGGATGGGGTGTTGTTGTGGAGTCACGCCCGGCGTTGGCCGACATTGTGAGCACGCTGCGCTCGATAGAATCAGGGCACACATGAGTGACAGTTCCTCCGCTCCACCCAATCCGCCCGCCCTGATCGTGCCCGAGACGCAGCCGCTTGCGGTATCCCCTGACTTTGTGCAATTGCCCGTGAAGTGGGCATGGCTTGTGGCCGGGTTGGCCGCTGCCGGCCTGTTGACGAGCGGCCTGTTGTGGCAAAAACTGGGCAATATCCAGGAAGAACTCGCCCGCCGCAGCATGGATTCGGGCACCCAGGCGATTGAAGCCCGGGCGCTGGCAAAGGCTGCGCAGGACGGCATGCGCGATTTGTCTGCCCGGCTCGCCATTCAGGAAACGCGCGTTGGTGAGGTGTCTCTGCAGCGCACCCAGCTTGAAGAGCTGATGCAGAGCCTGTCGCGCTCGCGTGACGAAAACCTGGTGGTGGATGTCGAGTCTGCGCTTCGCCTGGCGCAGCAGCAGGCACAGCTGACGGGTAGCGCTGAACCCCTGATCGCGGCCCTCAAATCTGCCGACCTGCGCCTGGCGCGGGCTGCACAGCCCAGGTTGAACCCGCTGCAGCGTGCAATTGCCAGGGACATGGACCGTATCCGCTCGGCAAGCCTGACGGACGTGCCCGTGCTGCTGATCAAGCTGGACGAGTTGAGCCGCCTTGTCGACGAGCTGCCTGTGGCCAATGCCATGGCGGCAGGCAACCCTCCGAGGGTGGCGGCACCTGCTCCAGCCGCGTCAAGCCCGCGTGCCGCCGGCGCAAAAGATGATCGGTCCATGCCCGCGCTGTTTGACAGGCAGATCTTGCAGGCCTGGTCCCAACGCCTCCTGGACAGCGTGCGTGACGAAGCGCGGCGATTGTTGCGGGTTAGCCGCATTGATCAACCTGAAGCCGCGTTGCTGGCTCCAGAGCAGGCTTTTTTCATGCGCGAAAACCTCAAGCTGCGCCTGCTGAACGCGCGCCTGGCCCTACTGTCCCGCCAGACAGATGCTGCGCGCGCGGACCTTGTTACCGCCAGTACCTGGCTGGGTAAATATTTTGACCCGGCATCGCGCAAAACACAGGCCGCCACGCAGTTGCTGCAACAGGTACAGGGCCAGCTCAAGAGCAGTGAATTGCCGAGACTCGACGAAACCATGGCTGCGCTTGCGACCGCAGCTGCAGGTCGTTGAGGGTAGACCATGCGCGCTGCACTCTGGCTATTGGCACTTTTCGCAGTCGCGGCTGCGAGCGCCCTGTTCGCTGGTAACAACCAGGCAGTGGTCACCATTTTCTGGCCGCCTCACCGCGTTGATATCTCCTTCAACCTGATGGTGTTGATGCTGGTGGCGTTGTTCACGCTGCTATATGTCGCGTTGCGTGCTTTTTTTGCCGTGTTCTCGTTGCCGCTGGAAGCCAAGCGCTGGCGTGCGCAGCAAAAGGAGCGAGCCATGTATGGCGCGCTGATGGATGCGCTGGCCCATCAACTCGCAGGCCGATATATACGCGCCACCCGCTCTGCGCAAAACGCGCTGGCGCAGGAACAAAGCCTGGGCTTGCTGACTGAACACTCGGGCCAGGTAACCAGCCACAGCGCGGCGCGTTCAAGCCAATTGCAGTCTCTGGCGCATCTGCTGGTGGCCGAGAGTGCCCAGTCGTTGCAAAACAAACCGCTGCGTGACCAGCACCTGCAGGCCGCGCTGCAAAGTTCCATGCCGCGCCATGCTCAAGAGGTGCGTGAGGGCGTGCAGTTTCGTGCCGCACGCTGGGCGCTGGATGACCGGGATGCCGGTGCGGCACTCGATTTGTTGACACAGCTCCCGCAGGGGGCGGCACGCCGTACCCTGGCATTTCGCATGAAGCTGCGCGCTACACGGCAGCTGAGGCAGCCGCTGCAGGCGCTTGAAACAGCGCGCCTGCTGGCCAAACACCGGGCGTTTTCACCCTCGGCGGCACAGAGTATCGTACGCGGGCTTGCACTTGAGCTGCTCAATGACGCACATGACCCCTCCCAGCTCCAGCAAGCCTGGATGTCCCTGGACGACAGCGAGCGCGCCATGCCCGAGCTGGTCATTCACGCGGCATCTCGTTTGATGGCATTGCACGGTGATGTCAATATGGCGCGTAGCTGGCTGCTGCAAGTCTGGGACAGTGCCATGCAGCCGCGCTCCGAGATCAATGACAGTCTGCGCATCAAACTTATTGGTGTGCTCGAATCAGACCTGGCTTCCATGGACGCAGCCTGGCTGGCGCGCATTGAAGCTGCACAAAACGGACGCCCTCGGGACGCCAACCTGCAGTACCTCGCTGGCATGGCATGCCTGAACCGCCAGCTATGGGGCAAGGCCAGGCAACTGTTATCGCAAGCCGCGCTGGGCCTGCAGGATGCCGGCTTGCACCGCAACGCGTGGCGTGCGCTCGCCGTGCTGGCCGAGCAACGTGACGATGCAGAGGCTGCCGCACACGCCTACAAGCAGGCTGCGCAACTCTGAACGTCAAGCCTCAGGCTCGCTCTGGTCGCTCCGCGCAGTTGAACTGACTAGCTGGGCACAAAAAAAGGCCCTTCACAGGGCCTTTTTTTGATGGTGCGAAAAGTCCTCAGACTGGAGGGTTTTCAAATGGCAGCTTCATGTTGCCGAGATCACGTTTCGTTTCAACAAGAACCAGTGGGCCGTCATCCGAGACCACCACAGGTGCACGTTCGCGCGGCACATGGATGGGCTTGGGTTCTGCCGCAATGGCGGCCTGTGCTTCTGCAATTTTTGCAGCGTCGGAATTCACCCACAGCAGACCGGAGGTCTCTGCAACCTGAACCAGGTCCTGCATGGGCAGGGCGTAGGACTGAACCTTCGGCAGCGCTTTTACCGTAGCCGGCGCCGCTTCAGCTGCACGTGGGGCAGGCGCAGGTGCTGCTGCCTGCGCAACAACAGGGGCTGTCGTTTGTTCGACTGGCTGCGCGCTCTCTTCACGTATTGCGACTGGTGCGGCGTCAGTGCTGGCAATTGCTGCGTCGACCGGCTGCGGCTGCTCGCCAGCATCGGTGCGTTCAACACGCTCTCCGCCTTCACCACGTTCGCGGCGATCACGGCCGTAACGGTCGCGGCTGCGGCGTTCGCGTGGCTGACGCTGTTCTTCGCCCGGTTCGCCAGAGGGGCCTGCCTGTGGCTGGCCTTCGGCTGACAGCAGCGGTGCCGCTTCGGGATTGAAAGCGTTGTCCTCGGATGGCGCGCCTTCAGGTGCGGCGCCTTCTGTGCGTTCACCACGGCGATCATTGCGGCGTCCATTGCGGTCGCGGCGTCCACCTTCGCGTGGCTCACGCTGTTCGCGGGCCTCCGGTGCTGCTCGTTCCTGGCGGGGCTCGCCGGCTTCACCGTTCATCGCTGCCGCCATGGCTGCCTGGTTGGCCAGTGCAAGGTCCTGCTCGGCTGCATCGCGCGGGATGCGATCACCGCGCTCTGCACGGTCACCGCGTTCGCGGCGCGGACGCTCGCTACGGGCACCTTCAGGGCGTGGCTCACGCGGTTCACGAGGCTCGCGGACTTCGCGGTTTTCACCGGCAGGGCGTTCCTGGCGTGCGCCTTCAGGGCTGCGTTCACGGCGTTCGCCGCCACGCCCGCCTTCTGGACGTCCCTCTTGACGACCTTCAGCGCGACCACCTTCACGGGGTTCACGGCCTTCAGGGCGATCTGCGCGCGGTTCGCCGCGGCCTTCGCCACGCTCACCACGGTTGCGGCCACCACGGCGGCCATCACGGCCTCCGCGTTCACCACCGCGCTCGGAGCGCTCACCGTTACGGCCTTCAGGACGTCCGTCACGACGGCCTTCGCCGCTGCGTGCATCCTTTTTCACTTCTGTTGCGACAGGTGCCGGGGCAGGCGTTTCTGTACCGCCAAACAGGCCCTTGATCCAGCCGAAGAAGCCTTTTTCTGCAGGTGGCGTTGGGACTGCTGGCTTTTGTGGCGCTTTCGCTGCGACAGGTGCGGCGACTTCCGCTTTCGGCGGGGCAATCGGTGCCGGCACGTCAGGCAGCACGCCCTTGATGACAGGCTCCTGCTTGTTGTGCTTTTCCTGGCTGCGACGCGTGACCAGTGTGGGGTCTTCAATTTCTTCGGCCATCTTGTAGCTGGCTTCGATGTTGTCCAGGCGCGGATCGTCGTGCTTCAGGCGCTCGAGACGGTAGTTAGGCGTCTCCAGCGTCTTGTTCGGCACCAGCAGCACGTTGATGCGCTGCTTCATTTCGATCTTGCTGATTTCCGAACGCTTTTCGTTGAGAAGGAACGACGCCACGTCGACGGGCACCTGGCAGAGCACCGAGGCCGTGCTGTCCTTGAGGGACTCTTCCTGGATGATGCGCAGAATCTGCAATGCCGAGCTCTCAGTGTCGCGGATGTGGCCTGAGCCGCCGCAACGCGGGCAGGGGATGGATGCGCCTTCTGACAACGCAGGGCGCAGGCGCTGACGGCTCATTTCCATCAGGCCGAACTTGCTGATGGTGCCGAACTGCACGCGTGCACGGTCCTGGCGCAGCGCATCGCGCAAGCGGTTTTCCACATCGCGGCGGTTGCGCGACTCTTCCATGTCGATAAAGTCAATGACGATCAGGCCGCCCAGATCGCGCAAACGCATCTGGCGTGCGACTTCGTCAGCTGCCTCTAGATTGGTGCGGGTGGCGGTTTCTTCGATGTCGCCGCCTTTGATGGCTCTAGCCGAGTTGACGTCAACCGACACCAGTGCTTCGGTGTGGTCAATCACGATGGCGCCGCCGGATGGCAGTTGCACGGTGCGTGCATAGGCCGATTCGATCTGGTGCTCAATCTGGAAGCGCGAGAACAGCGGTGCGTCGTCGCGGTAGCGTTTGACGCGGTGCTCATGCTCGGGCATCACGTGGGCCATGAACTGCTTGGCCTGCTCATAGACGTCGTCGGTGTCGAACAAAATGTCGCCGATGTCGCTGTTGAAGTAATCGCGGATGGCGCGGATTACGAGGCTCGATTCCTGGTAAATCAGGAATGCGCCCTTGCCGCCCTTGCCGGCGCCTTCAATCGCCGTCCAGAGCTTGATCAGGTAGTTCAGGTCCCACTGCAGTTCAGGGGCGCTGCGGCCGATGCCGGCGGTACGGGCAATAATGCTGGAGCCTTGCGGATATTCCAGCTGGTCCATGTTCTCTTTAAGCTCGGCACGGTCCTCGCCCTCGATGCGGCGGCTGACACCACCACCACGCGGGTTGTTCGGCATCAGCACCACATAGCGGCCTGCCAGCGACACAAAGGTCGTGAGGGCTGCGCCCTTGTTGCCGCGCTCTTCCTTCTCGACCTGGACCATCAGTTCCTGGCCTTCGCGGATCACATCATTGATGCGCGCCTGGCTGACCGGCACGCCGGGCGTGAAGTAGTTCTTGGAGATTTCCTTGAACGGCAGGAAACCGTGGCGGTCTTCGCCGTAGTCGACAAAACAGGCTTCAAGCGATGGCTCGACGCGGGTCACGACGGCCTTGTAGATGTTGCCCTTGCGCTGTTCGCGCCCTTCAATTTCAATTTCGTAGTCGAGGAGTTTTTGTCCGTCGACAATGGCCAGGCGGCGTTCTTCAGCCTGCGTGGCGTTGATCAGCATCCGTTTCATGGTTGCTCTTCCTTTTTCGTTATCGTCTCTCAAACCCAAAAATGGGCCAACGATGCCGAAGAGGACGCTGTGCGAACGTGGGGAATTGCCGGAGAGCTTGCGACGCTACCGGGCCGACTGAAATGTTTCAGTCAACCGAGTGGTCTGGGCGTAGGCGCGTGGATGGAGCGAGCAGGGGTCAAACAGGTGAGGGCGATCGGGTTGAACGCTGCTTGCGCCCGCTGACCAAAAACCGGCGGCTGATTTGTGCGGGATGCAGGGCTCATCGCTGTGATGAAGCGCCGCAGGCACATAAAAATCAGACTGACCAGAGTTGTTGTCAAGGAGCTACCTGTTAAAGGACTTGTTCTCGGCTGGATCCGCATGCAGCGTTTGGTTTGACCTGGGCTGCAGGCTTGGTATTCCGTAAGTTGTATTCGCAAAACGTCGACTTGTCTGCCATGTCATACGCTCGCCGCGAGGTGCCTGGCACTCGTCGCCTGCGGGCAATGACCGGCATGGGCATCGACCTTCCAGCACGGCAGTTTGTGGTTTGGGATTCGGGTCTTTGGACCGGTTCCCGACTTGCGTGGACTAAACTCCAGACAAATCAACCACTTACAGCGCATCGCTAGTGAAACACATTATAGGGCCAGCTTCGCGCAAAACCACAGCTTCCGGCAAGCGGCCCGCTGCAGGT
Organism: Polaromonas sp.; assembly: GCA_965228025.1. Classification (GTDB taxonomy): domain Bacteria; phylum Pseudomonadota; class Gammaproteobacteria; order Burkholderiales; family Burkholderiaceae_C; genus Polaromonas. Next base: position 29,565 of record CBDDGX010000026.1, read on the forward strand.
GTCAAACGGCCTCGGCCAGCCTTTGCCTTGCCCGTATCCAGGCCCGTAGACCCACCTTTGCCCACCCCGGCAGCAGTACCTGCGATGGCGGCCCAGGCCACATTTGTGACCGTCGACGAAGACTACGCTGGTCAGCGGCTGGACAACTTTTTGATCCGCCAGCTCAAAGGTGTGCCGAAAACCCATGTTTACCGCATCATTCGCAGTGGCGAGGTGCGCGTGAACAAGGGCAGGGCGCAGGCCGATACCCGGGTTGAACCCGGCGACGTCGTTCGCCTGCCGCCGGTCCGCACGTCGGAGCGGGCAGAGCAGAAAGCGCAGGCCATGGCGCAGGAGGTTGCCCGCCACGGCGCCAGTTCCACAGTTGGCGGCTACGCGCCGGCGTCTGAATTTCCCATCCTGTTTGAAGATGACTTTGTACTGGCCATCGACAAACCGGCCGGTGTGGCCGTGCATGGCGGCAGCGGCGTGAGTTTTGGCGTGATCGAGCAGTTGCGTATGGCGAGGCCCGAGTCTGACTTTCTTGAACTGGTGCACCGGCTGGACCGCGAAACCAGTGGCGTGCTGCTGATCGCTAAAAAGCGCATGGCGCTCAAGCTCTTGCAGGAGCAGTTTCGTGAGCGTGAGACCGACAAGGTCTATCTCGCGCTGGTTGGCGGCGACTGGGCGCCGAACAAGCGCGTGATCGACAAGGCGCTTCACAAATACCTGCTTGAAAACGGTGAACGCCGCGTGAAAGTGGTGGCCAATGAGCACCCGGATGGCATGCGTTCAGTAACGCTGGTGAAGGTCAAAACGCAGGTTCCCGCCAGCCCTGCGGCACCGGCCACACCCTTTACCTTGCTGGAAGTCACCATCAAGACCGGCCGCACCCACCAGATACGCGTGCACCTTGCGAATGAAGGTCACCCGATTGCCGGTGACGACAAGTACGGCGACTTTGAGCTCAACAAGGCGCTGCAAAAAACGGTTTCTGGCGCACCGTCCCTCAAGCGCATGTTTCTGCATGCCTGGAGCCTCAAGTTCAACCATCCCAAGCTGCGCAAGGTGGTGCACCTGCAGGCGCCGCTGCCGCCTGAACTTCAGCAGTTTTTGCCCGCCCAGGTCGTCGAAGCCGTGTCTCCCGATTGACCCTGCAGGCAGTCTGCTGTCATGTGTCGCGGCGACAATAGCAGCATGAAAGTGAAAAATTTCGACCTGATAGCCTTCGACTGGGATGGCACGCTGTTTGACTCGACCCAGATCATCATCCGCTGCATACAGGCGGCAGTGAAAGATGTGGGGGGCACCGTGCCCAGCGACAAGGACGCTGGCTACGTCATAGGCCTTGGCCTGATGCAGGCGCTGGCCCATGCCGCGCCCGATGTGCCGCCCGAAAAGTACCCCGCACTCGGCGAGCGCTACCGCCATCATTACAGCGCGCACTACAACGACCTCAGCCTTTTCGAAGGCGTGCTGCCCATGCTGGCAGAACTCAAGGCGCGCGGCCATTTGCTGGCTGTTGCGACAGGCAAGTCACGTCGCGGCCTCAACGAAGCACTCAGGAGTGATGAACTGCGCGGCCTGTTCCACAGCTCCCGCACGGCCGATGAGACAGCCGGCAAGCCTGACCCGCGTATGCTGCACGAGCTGATGGACGAGTTCAACATCCCCGCAGCGCGTGTGCTGATGGTCGGCGATACGACGCACGATCTTCAGATGGCGGTGAACGCCGCCTGCCCCAGCGTGGGCGTGAGTTACGGCGCGCACGAGCCTGACGCTTTTGCGGTGCTCAACCCGCTGCATATTGCCCATTCGGTGCAGGATCTGCGCGACTGGCTTGCCGTAAGCGCATAACAGCAATAACGCGGCCATGGACGAACTTCAGCCGCTCTGCAACAGCCGTGACCTGGCCGATGGCGGTCAGGCCGTGCCGTTTGATGTGATTTATGCCGGCCAGACCTGCCGTGCCTTTGCCGTCCGCTACAAGGGGCAGCCCCATGCCTACCTTAACCGCTGTACGCATGTGGCGATGGAACTGGATTGGCAGCCCAACCGCATTTTCGACGACAGCGGGCAGTGGCTGCTGTGCGCCAGCCACGGGGCGGCCTACCTGCCCGACACCGGGCAATGCGCTGGTGGGCCGTGCCACGGCGGGCTGGTCAAGATTGCGCTGTCGGAAAAAGATGGCGTTGTGCACTGGCATTGTGCTTACAACCTCAAACCACTTGCCTTTTGATCCCCCTCTAAACTAGCCGATATGAATGATTCCAACCGCCCCGATCCCACCGACCCGTTTTTTGAATCGCCAGGCAGCCAGCCGGAGGCAGAAAAAAAGGTAACCAAATCGGATCCGACCAGTGCCCCGGGCTGGGAGCGCACAACGCTTGAAAAACTGGCCTTTGCCTCCCTTAATGAGCAGAAAGCCACGCGCCGCTGGAAGACCTTTGTGCGGCTGTCCTGGCTCGGTTTTTTTGTCTTTCTGCTGTGGATGGCGCTGCACCGCGGCACACCTGCCAGCGATGCCACCATTCCGCATACCGCAGTCGTCGAGATCAAGGGCGAGATCGCTGCCGGGGCTGACGCCAGTGCCGAATTCGTCAACGCTGCCCTGCGCGCTGCTTTCGAGGATGAAGGAGCCAAGGCCGTGGTCTTGCTGATCAATTCCCCGGGCGGCAGCCCGGTGCAGGCCGGCATGATGAACGACGAAATCATGCGCCTGAAGGCCAAGTACAAAAAGCCGGTCTATGCGGTGGTGGAAGAAAGCTGCGCCTCGGCCGCCTATTACATCGCCGTGGCGGCAGACCAGATTTTTGTCGACAAGGCCAGCATCATCGGCAGCATTGGCGTGTTGATGGATGGTTTTGGTTTTACCGGCCTGATGGAGAAATTCGGCGTCGAGCGCCGTCTGCTGACGGCCGGCGAAAACAAAGGCTTCCTTGACCCGTTCAGCCCCCAGACCGAAAAGCAGCGTGCGTTTGCCCAAGCCATGCTGAACCAGATTCACCAGCAGTTCATCAACGTGGTGAAAACAGGGCGCGGCAAACGCCTCAAAGAAACGCCTGAAACCTTCAGCGGCCTGTTCTGGACCGGCCAGCAGGCGATTGAGCTGGGCCTGGCCGACCAGTTGGGCACGGTGGAGTATGTGGCCCGCGAAATCGTCAAAACCGAGGAAATCATCGACTACACCCGCCGCGACAACGTGGCGGAGCGGCTGGCCAAGAAGTTTGGTGCGGCGATGGGTGAGGGTGCGATGAAGGCGCTGAAGTCGATCCCGGTAATTCGTTAGCCGGTCCCGGTTGTGCTTGAGGTTGCTATTGTTTTCATAGCTGCTCACGCTTGTATCTATTGGGCTGAAGGCCGATTTGGCCCTCAAAACAGGCATTTTTAGCCCCATTTTGGGGCTTTTGTCTTTTTTGCAGCGTCTGGATTCAGCATATGCCTCGGCATATGCTGAATTGCTTACCGGCCTATGCAGAAAACGCCGGGCAAATCCAGCGGTACCGTTGGCTTGTCTTTTTTCCACTGGCTGACCTGTGAACTGCGCGACCAGCTGTTGCTCATGGTCAGGCCGCAGCTCAGGGCCAGCCGCGTATTCGCCTGCAGTGATTGCAGCAGCGCCTGCAGCAGCGCGGTATTGCGGTAGGGCGTTTCGATGAAGATTTGCGTCTGGCCGGTTTTCAGCGCCAGTGATTCCAGCTCGCGAATGCGTTGTGAGCGGTCACTGCCGTCCTGCGGCAGGTAGCCGACAAAGGCAAAGTTCTGGCCGTTCAGGCCGCTTGCAGCGAGGGCGAGCATCAGGGACATGGGCCCCGTCAGCGCTACCACCTGTATTCCCAGGTCATGGGCGGCGCGCACAACGGATGAGCCCGGGTCGGCAATCGCCGGCATACCGGCCTCGCTGACCAGGCCCATGTCGCGGCCTTCCATCGCCGCAATCAGCAGTGGCCGCGCATCGAAGTTGCCGCTGTGGTCGCCTTTTTTGTGCACTTCGCGCGGCAGTTCCTGGATCTGCAAAGCCTGCACGGGTTGCGCCAGCGCTTGCAGTTCATTCACACGTTTAAGGTAGGCGCGTGTGCTCTTGGCGTTCTCGCAAATCCAGCAGGGCAACTGTGCTGCAACCCGAATGGTTTCCAGTGGCATCACATCTGCCAGTGGCGCCTGAACCTCGCAGCCGAAATCCAGCGGCGCGGGGACGAGGTAAAGCTTTCCTTTGTGGGTCATGCGCTGGCTTTCGGTGTGAGCAGGGAAATGCCGGCGGCACGAATCATCTGGCAGGTGCGTATCAGCGGCAGGCCGACCAGCGCAGTCGGGTCATCGCTCTCTATGGATGACAGCAGGGAAATGCCCAGGCCTTCGCTCTTGGCGCTGCCGGCGCAGTCATAGGGCTGCTCAATGCGCAGGTAGTTCTCGATTTCTTCGTCGTTGAGGTCGCGGAAGGTAACTTTCACTGCAGCGATGTCGCGCGCCACAAAACCGGTGGCCTGGCAGACCACGGCCAGCGCTGTCTGGAAGATTACTGTCTGACCGCGCATCTGGCGCAGTTGTGCGACGGCCTTGTCATGCGTGCCGGGTTTGCCCAGGGGCTGGCCGTTGAGGTCGGCCACCTGGTCGGAGCCGATCACAACCGCTTCAGGAAATCTTTTCGCCACAGCATGGGCCTTGGCCAGCGCCAGACGTTCAGCCAGTGCGCGGGGCGCTTCCCCGCTGCGGGGGGTTTCGTCCACGTCAGGCGCGGCCACCTCGAACGGGATGTGCAGGCGGTCGAGCAATTCCCGGCGGTAGCGCGATGTGGAACCGAGCACCAGTGCCCGGGAAATGCTTGCAGGGTTTGTGGAGGGGGGCGCAGAAGTCATCACCCGATTCTCTTACACTGCCAGCCATGACCCGACAGCTACAAGCCAGCCGCCTCAACATGCCGGCCTTTGCCAAAGAAGGCGAACCCCTCATCGCCATCACGCCGCTGGACAAATTCGAACGCCTGGCCGCAGAGCTCAGGGAGCCAGTACCTGATTCAACCGTGAGCTGGCAGGCCGATGCCGAGCTGCGCAGCGGCTCTGGCAGTGAAGAAGACATCTGGTTGCACCTGCAGGCCAAGACCGCCGTGACCCTGACCTGCCAGCGATGCCTGGCCGCGATGCAGGCGCCGATTGATGTAGACCAGTGGTACCGCTTTGTGGCGACCGAAGAAATTGCCATGGCCGAAGACGACGAGTCGGAGGAAGACCTGCTGGTGATGGAGCCGCAGTTTGACCTGACCGCTGTGCTGGAAGATGAACTGCTGATGGCCCTGCCGCTGGTACCCATGCATGAGAAATGCCCTGTAGCGCCAAAGCTCAGCGCAGGTGCGGATGAGGTGGATGAGGCGGCAGAAGAAAAACCCAACCCGTTTGCCGTGCTGGCCCAGCTGAAAAATTCAAATTCCAAAGACAAAAAATAATACTTTAGTATTGTTTTTTTTGGGTGCTTTGCGGCCGTCTTCGCCTCCCTCATCAAGGGCTATTGGTCAGATGGCCCTTCTCAGGCTATAATCAAAGGCTTCGCGTACTGGTCTCGTGATGACTGGCAGGTAGTTCCATACAGCTCCGCCCACTCATGATCGGATATCTGGTTCGCTTTTACCAACCCTATACCCCCTCAGGAGCGGATCATGGCCGTCCAACAGAACAAAAAGTCACCTTCCAAGCGCGGCATGCACCGCTCGCACAACGCACTGACCGTGCCAGGCATCGCAGTGGAATCCACCACAGGCGAAACCCACCTGCGCCACCACATCAGCCCCACTGGTTTCTACCGTGGCCGCAAGGTGCTGAAAACCAAATCTGAAGCGTAAGTCATCGCTTCACGTACTGGCCCGCACTCATCCTGCGGGCCTTTCTTTTTCTCCAGACGCTAACTTCTCACTGGCACCGGTCTTCTCATGATCAGGATTGCTGTTGATGCCATGGGTGGGGATATCGGTCCGTCAGTGACCATTCCTGCCAGCCTGGCGTTTCTCGATGGGCACCCCGCTGCGGCGGTGATCGTCGTTGGCCGGCCCGAAGTGCTTGCCGCACATCCCCAATTTGCAGCCTTGCAAGCCAACCCTCGCTGCCAGATTGTTCCGGCCGGTGAAGTCGTCACCATGGACGACCCGATTGAAATTGCGCTGCGCCGCAAGAAGAATTCGTCCATGCGCCTGGCCATCAACCAGGTCAAGGAGGGCGCAGCCCAGGCGGCGGTATCTGCCGGCAACACCGGCGCATTGATGGCAATTGCACGCTACGTGCTCAAAACCATGGATGGAATCGACCGTCCGGCCATTGCCACACAACTCCCAAATGCCCTGGGTGGCGCCACGACCGTGCTGGACCTTGGCGCCAATGTCGACTGCACCGAAGATCACCTGTTGCAGTTTGCCGTGATGGGTTCCGCGTTGGTCGCGGCCATTACAAGCAACCCCACCCCTCGCGTCGGCCTTCTCAATATTGGTGAGGAGGCGATAAAGGGCAGTGAAGTTATTAAAAAAGCAGGTGAATTGCTGCGATCTGCCGCCAACTCCGGCGATCTCAATTTTTACGGAAACGTCGAAGGCAACGACATTTTCAAGGGTACAACCGATATCGTCGTCTGTGACGGTTTCGTCGGGAATGTCGCGTTGAAGGCCAGCGAAGGCCTGGCGAGCATGATTGGCGGGTTCATCAAGGCCGAGTTCTCGCGCAATATCTTTACAAAAATTGCGGCGATAGTTGCCTATCCGGTCTTAACTGCATTTAAAAATCGCGTTGACCACAGGCGCTACAACGGTGCGGCCTTGCTTGGGTTGCAAGGTCTGGTGTTTAAGAGTCACGGTTCTGCAGATGCATTTGCGTTCGAGAGGGCCCTCAATCGCGCTTATGATGCGGCTCGTAACAACCTGCTTGAGCGGGTTAGAGAGCGCATTGCACGCGCTGCGCCACTTCTGGTGGCTGCGCGTTCGGTGTCTCATGACGAGTTGATGGTTGCGCCAGACCCGCTGGTGACTGCAGCCGCGCCGACACTGACGCACTGATACATAAACATAAATAATTGATGGCCCAATATTCACGTATCACCGGCACCGGCAGCTATCTCCCGCCAAGGCGCCTGAGCAATGCAGACCTTGCAGCCGAACTGGCCGCCAAGGGTGTTGAAACTTCTGATGAATGGATAGTGGAGCGCACCGGCATCCATGCGCGCCATTTCGCCGCGCCCGATGTGTCCAGCAGTGATCTCGGCGTCGAGGCAGCAAAGCGAGCCATTGATGCTGCCGGCTTGCAGCCCTCGGATATTGACCTCATCATCGTGGCCACATCCACGCCAGACATGGTGTTCCCGTCAGCTGCCTGCATTTTGCAGAACAAGCTGGGTATTGCCGGCTGCCCGGCGTTTGATGTACAGGCCGTTTGCAGCGGGTTTATCTATGCGTTGACCGTTGCCGATGCCATGATCAAAACCAGCTCCGCCAGCAAGGCGCTGGTCATAGGTGCCGAAGTGTTCTCGCGCATCCTCGATTTCTCGGACCGCACCACCTGCGTGCTGTTTGGTGATGGCGCAGGCGCAGTCGTGCTTGAAGCGTCTGATACTCCGGGCATTCTCGCCAGCGACCTCCACGCTGACGGCAAGCATGTCGGCATTCTTTGTGTACCGGGCAACGTGTCTGGCGGCAAGGTTGCAGGCGACGCGCTGCTCAAGATGGACGGTCAGGCCGTGTTCAAGCTGGCCGTGGGCGTGCTTGAGAGTGCTGCCCGCGCCACGCTGGCCAAGGCCAACATGACCGACGCAGATATTGACTGGCTGATTCCCCACCAGGCCAATATCCGCATCATGCAAAGCACCGCCAAAAAGCTGAAGTTGCCCCTGGAAAAACTTGTCGTCACGGTAGACCAGCACGGCAACACTTCTGCCGCATCCATACCGCTGGCGCTGGACGCTTCCGTGCGTAGCGGCAAGATCAAAAAAGGCGACACCCTCATGCTGGAAGGCGTGGGTGGCGGCTTCACCTGGGGTGCGGTGCTTCTCAATTTTTGAGATGGCTGCATCTCCCCTTCAGCTGGGCCGAATATGACAAACGGCCGCCTGAATTTTTCAGCTCCGGGGCGTTACCAGGCGCTTTCAATACTTTTTATCCTTCTGGCTTTTACTGCGGCCGGGTGGAAAGTCTGGATGCACGTACCGGCTGCTGATTTTGCTGTCGCTCCAGGGCAGGCAGCGGTTGCTGGGCCAGTGTTGTCCGCGCCGATATCAGGCGAAAGTCTCAAATCTGACGCGCAGTTTGTTTCCTCGTCACCGGGGCAGGCTGTGCATGCCGCTTCCCTCGTCGAACTGAAAAACGGTGACCTGCGCGCTGTCTGGTTTTCCGGGTCGCGCGAAGGCGCGGGCGATGTGACGATCCAGACCGCGGTCATGGGTTCTGCAAATCAACGCTGGTCGCCAGAAAGCACTGTTTTCAACCGGCAGCAAATCCAGTCGGGGTTATGGCGCTACGTTAAAAAACTGGGCAACCCCGTGATTGCGCGCGCCCCTGATGGCTCGCTGTCGCTATGGATGGTCAATGTGTCGCTTGGAGGCTGGGCCGGCAGTGCGATCACATGGTCACGCTCTATGGACGAGGGCTTGACCTGGAGTGTGCCGCGGCGGCTGGTGACCTCCCCTTTTCTCAATGTCAGCACGCTGGTCAAGGGGGCGCCTGTGCTGATGTCTGACGGTCAGTTGAGCCTGCCCGTCTATCACGAGTTTGTAACCAAGTTTGGCGAGGTGCTTCGCATCAGCCCTCAGGGTGAGGTGCTGGATAAAACCAGGATTCCCGCAAGCCACACCAGCCTTCAACCCGTCCTGCTGGCGACGGATGCTGTGCATGCGACCGTGTATATGCGGGCAGGGCAGGGCGGCAAGGTCACGACATCGGTTACCGCAGATGCGGGCAGAACATGGTCGGCCGCGCACGCCTCCAGCCTGCCGAATCCCGATTCCGCGCTGGCCGGCGTGATCGCTCAGGGTGGGCGTCAGTGGCTGGCACTGAATCCTTCGGCTACCGGAAGGCAATCCCTGGCTTTACTGGGGGCCAGCAAGAGCGGTAATTTTGAGGGCGTCGCTCCCCGCATGGTGGAGGGGGCATTGGTGGAGCACGCGGCGCCGTCTGTGCCAGCTTATGAACGACTCCTTGGTGATGAGCTGAAAGCGGCTGGCACCAATGAAGCGCAAACAGGTGCTTACGTTGCCAGCGCACGCCGCCAGTTGTGCGGCGCTGAAAATTGCGTGCAGGAATATTCATATCCCTATCTGTTGCAGACGCGGGATGGTTACCTTCATCTGGTTTACACATGGCACCGCACACGCATCAAGCATGTGCGCCTTGACCCTTCGCAGGCAGCGCTTGCCGCCCATTGAAGGAAATTGATGCAGCAGCCTCATCTAACTGATTTCGTCGCCCTGTTGGGTATCAACCTTGTGTTGTGCGCTGCATTCGCGCGCCTGTTGTGTCGTGGTCGGGGGATGCAGTCATGGATGCGTTGGATAATTGCTGTTATTTTTATAGTCCTGTGCCTGCCGCTCGGGCCGGCGCATATTCCCGCACTTGCCTATATACGCGGTGTGAGCTCCGATTTGAGTATCACCCTTGTGCTTCTGGCATGCGTGGGGCTGTCAAGGCGTCTGCGGGGTTTGCCCGTGATGGCCGGAACTGAGATTACATCCGTATTTTTTGTTGTTGCGCTGGCAACCTTGCTGCTGTATCCGGCGGCGTTGGGTTGGGGCGATCTGGATACTTACAGACCGGGTTACGGATCGCCCACAATGCTGCTGGCCCTGCTGTTACTTTGTGCTGGCTGCTGGTTGCGGGGGCTGAGGCTATTGCCCTTGCTTGTTTCCGCTGCCATGCTGGCCTGGGCCGCAGGACTGATGGAATCCACCAATCTGTGGGATTACCTCATGGATCCCTGGCTGGCGGCAAGTGCTTTTGTGCGGTGCCTGTGGGCTGGCGTCACCAGGCTGCGCGATCGCGGAAAACCATCACCCGGCAATGCGCTTGCACTGAATGGGTAACGATAAAATTCAGCGCCGCCTTCCGGCGCACTGATCACTGGAGAAAATATTTGAAACCGTTTGCCTTTGTTTTTCCCGGACAGGGTTCCCAGTCAGTCGGCATGCTCGATGCGTGGGGTGACCATCCCGTGATAGCCCAAACCCTGGCTGAGGCATCCGATGCCCTTGGTGAAGATGTTGCCCTGCTGATCAGGGAGGGACCAAAAGAAGCGCTCGCGCTGACCACCAACACACAGCCCGTGATGCTGGTTTCTGCTGTTGCAGCATATCGCGTCTGGATGGCTGAGACAGGCTTGACGCCATCCGTCGTTGCGGGCCATTCCCTTGGCGAATACTCGGCACTGGTTGCTTCGAGCGTGTTGACCCTGGCGCAGGCCGCACCGCTGGTCCGTTTTCGCGCCCAGGCCATGCAGGATGCGGTGCCTGTCGGCACCGGTGCAATGGCCGCTATCCTGGGCATGGATGCAGCCAAAGTGATTGCCGGTTGTGCTGAAGCTACTGCTGTTTTTGGCGCGGGCACATCGGAGATTGTCGAGGCCGTCAATTTCAATGATCCTGGCCAGACCGTGATTGCCGGCAGCAAGGCTGCCGTTGAAAAGGCCTGTGAAATCCTCAAGGCAAACGGTGCAAAACGCGCCCTGCCGTTGCCGGTTTCTGCGCCGTTTCACTCTACCCTCATGAAGCCGGCTGCAGACAGGCTGAAGGAAAAACTGGCAAGCGTGCTCTTTGCCGCCCCCCAAATTCCACTGGTTAACAACATTGATGTGGCCATCGCTTCAGATGCCGACGGAATTCGTGAAGCCTTGTACCGCCAGGCTTTTGGGCCGGTGCGCTGGGTTGAATGCATTCAGGCTGTCAAGGCCCGGGGCGTGACCACGATTGTTGAATGTGGCCCCGGCAAGGTGCTTGCGGGACTGGTTAAACGCATTGATCCTGAATTGACTGGTGCGCCGCTGTTTGATCCGGCCTCGCTGGCCGAAGTGAAAGGAATGCTGGCATGAGTGAAATAAAGTTTGAAGGACAGATAGCACTTGTCACGGGTGCCTCGCGCGGCATTGGCGCTGCGATTGCGCTTGAACTTGCCGAAAAGGGTCTGAAAGTGATCGGTACCGCAACCAGTGATGAAGGCGCTGCAAAAATCAGCCAGGCGCTGGCTGCGTTTCCGGGTTGCTCGGGTAAAAACCTCAATGTGAATGATGCTGCAGCTGCCGAAGCCCTGATCGATGCGATCGTCAAGGAGCATGGCGGCCTGCAGGTGCTGGTCAATAACGCCGGCATTACCCGCGACATGCTGGCCATGCGTCTGAAAGACGACGACTGGGATGCGGTGATGGACACCAACCTCAAGGCTGTCTTCCGCATGAGCCGTGCCGTCATGCGCACCATGATGAAGCAGCGTTACGGCCGCATCATCAGCATTACCTCAGTGGTCGGCGCTTCAGGAAATGCCGGTCAATCGAATTACGCTGCTGCCAAAGCCGGTGTGGCCGGCATGACCCGGGCACTTGCGCGGGAGCTCGGATCACGGAACATCACGGTGAACTGCATTGCGCCGGGTTTCATAGAGACTGACATGACCGCCAAACTGCCTGAGGAGCAGCAAAAAGCCCTGCTGGGACAGATACCGCTTGGGCATCTCGGCAAGCCCCAGGATATTGCCCATGCAGTCACCTTTGTAGGCAGTCCACAGGCGTCTTACATCACCGGACAGGAAATTCACGTTAACGGTGGCATGTATATGTAAGCGGACATGCCGTTTAACCAGACGCCGCACTTGCAGTAAGTCGGCGGTGGTAAAACACAGGAAATCGACGCCGGTTTGTCTCCGTCCGGCCAGATGCGTAGAGACGAGACTCTAACGCGGTAAAATCACGGATTAATTTACAACCCTCAGAGGGAACTATGAGCGATATCGAAGCACGTGTTAAGAAAATCATTGCCGAACAACTCGGCGTGGAAGAAGGTCAAGTCACCAATGAAAAAGCCTTCGTGGCTGATCTGGGCGCTGACTCGCTTGACACCGTAGAACTGGTTATGGCTCTGGAAGACGAGTTCGGCATTGAGATCCCGGATGAAGACGCCGAGAAGATCACGACCGTCCAGAACGCGATTGATTACGCCAACACCCATCAAAAGGCCTGATGTCCTGGGGCATTTGCTCCTGGAACACTCCGCCACCAAACCCGGAACGCCTCTCAAGCGGTGTCCGGGTATTTTTCAGGATCACTGAATGAGTCGTCGTCGTGTCGTAGTGACAGGTCTGGGCTGTGTCAGCCCCGTGGGTAACACGGTTGCTGAATCCTGGTCCAATCTCCTGGCCGGGAATTCCGGCATTGATCTGATTACCAGCTTTGACGCCAGCGCCTTTGCCTGCAAATTTGCCGGCGAGGTCAAAGGCTTCAATATTGCCGATTACATCCCCGAGAAAGAAGCGCGCCACATGGACCGCTTTATTCATCTGGGATTGGCGGCTGCCTTTCAGGCCGTAGCGGACAGCGGTTTGCCTACCGGCGAGGCGCTTGAAGGCGAGATGGCTAGCCGTATTGGCTGCAACATTGGTTCAGGCATAGGTGGCCTGCCATTGATCGAGGAAATGCACGGCGAACTGGTGAATCGGGGTCCGCGCCGCATTTCCCCGTTTTTTGTGCCCGCGTCCATCATCAACATGATCTCGGGTCATGTGTCCATCAAATTTGGTTTCAAGGGTCCGAATATCGCGGTGGTTACGGCCTGTACGACCGGCCTGCATGCGATAGGCCTTTCGGCTCGCATGATTGAATATGGTGATTGCGACGTGATGGTTGCCGGCGGCGCTGAAGCAACCGTATCCCCGCTGGGCATAGGCGGTTTCGCTGCGGCTCGAGCGCTGTCAACGCGCAATGATGACCCGAAAACAGCCTCGCGCCCCTGGGATAAGGACCGTGACGGTTTTGTGCTGGGTGAGGGGGGTGGTGTGCTGGTACTTGAAGAGTACGAACACGCCAAAGCCCGTGGGGCAAAAATTTATGCGGAGTTGACCGGCTTTGGCATGAGTGCGGATGCATTCCACATGACGGCGCCTGATATTGACGGTCCCCGCCGCTCCATGGCCATGGCCCTGAAGAATGCCGGTGTCAATGCGGATGAGGTCCAGTATCTCAATGCGCACGGCACGTCCACGCCGCTGGGCGACCTCAATGAGACAAATGCCATCAAGGCCGCTTTCGGCGACCACTCAAAAAAGCTGGTAGTCAGTTCCACGAAGTCCATGACCGGGCACCTGTTGGGCGGCGCAGGAGGGATAGAGTCGGTATTTACAGTGCTCTCCCTGCACCACCAGAAGATTCCGCCCACCATCAACATCTTTAACCAGGATCCCGAGTGCGATCTTGATTACTGCGCAAACACGGCGCGGGACGCCAGGCTGGAATACGCGGTCAAAAACAACTTCGGTTTCGGCGGTACCAACGGCACGCTGGTATTCAAGCGCGTCTGATGGGCGTGTGTCAAAGATACAGATTGCCTGATCATCCACTACGCCAGCTGCCTTGATTGCACATAGCGCCCCGCCGGTTGTTTATCCGCTGGGGCGTTCGCGCTTCCAGGCCTTGCTGCTTGTTTGTTTGTGGTTTGCCGGTGCTGCGTCGATCGTATTTTGGCTGTACGCCGGCCAGCACGCCCCCTGGCATGTTGCCCTGTCTGTTGCGACACTTGCAGGCGCTGGACTTGCAGCCTTCGCTGGATGGAAAAACACCAAGCCGGGGCAAATGGCATGGGATGGGCAATCCTGGCGGTGGGAAGGCCTGGACTATCAGTCCGGGATAGCCGGACAGCGCGTCTCGGTGATGGCTGATTTTCAGGGCCTGCTGCTGCTCAGGATACAGGGTGACACCCAAAAAAGCAGGTGTGTCTGGTGTGAGCGTAGTGCTTTTCCCGAGCGTTGGCTGGACTTCCGTCGCGCGCTTTTTTCTCCCGGCAGGTACGCGGCTAACCCCCATGCTGTGGCAGTATCAGGCCATGCAGATGCCGCCCACCGTGCAGATAACCCATGACTGAAGAGCTCACCCCGGCAGATCCGGTCAAGGCCCTTGACAGCGATGCCATGCTGGTCGAGCGCACGGTGGCGGGTGACCAGAAGGCGTTTGAACTGCTGGTTATCAAGTACGAGAGACGCATCCAGCGCCTGATAGGGCGTATGGTGCGCGATGTGGACTTGGTCGAGGACATCGCGCAGGAAACCTTTATTCGTGCCTACAGGGCGATGGCCCAGTTCCGCGGCGAGGCGCAGTTTTACACCTGGCTGTACCGTATCGCGGTAAATACGGCCAAAAAGGCCCTGATGGACCTCAAGCGGGACCCAACGGTGTCTGAAAATTCGTTCAAATCCGGGCAAAGCGACGAAAGTGATGAAACTTCCCCGCTGGAAAACGAACTAACCAGCTCGGAAACACCAGACGCCGTGCTGGCGAGCAAGGAAATTGCGGAGATGGTCAATGCCGCCATGGAGGCATTGCCTGAAGAGTTGAGGCAGGCCATTACCTTGCGCGAAATCGAAGGATTGAGCTACGAAGAAATATCGGAAGTCATGAATTGCCCGATAGGCACGGTGCGGTCCCGGATTTTCAGGGCACGTGAAGCGATATCTGAAAAAGTAAAACCTTTGCTTGAAAATCAGTCCGGCAAGCGTTGGTAAGCCATGCGAATTTCTCTCATGACAAACAGGAAAATCGTATTGACAGGAAAAACGGGCCACCTTACACAAATACGGCGCAAGCCGGCAGCGAGACAGTCATGACCATCACCGAATTCCCGACGACAACCTGCGAACGCCTCTCCGCCCTGGCTGATGGAGAGCTGGGCAAGGAAGAGCTGTTGCTGTTGCTGCAGGCCTGCAAGGACGATGACGCCGCTGTGGGCAATTGGGGCACATATCACGTGATTGGCGACGTATTGCGTTCTCCGGCACTTGCTGCTGGCAGTTCCTCGCCGGCTTTTCTGCAGCGCCTGAACGAGCGTCTTGAAGATGAGCGGACCCGCATGGTTCAGGAACCTGTTCCGGTCCCGCTGAATGTCGCTCGCCGTGGGCCGGCTGCAAACGACAGTATTTTCAGATGGAAACTTGCTGCGGGCTTTGCGTCCCTGACAGCGGTGGGCGCGATTGCGTGGAGCAGCGTTGCCATGATGTCGTCGCCCCCGGGTGCGCAGCTGGCGCAGGCGCCTTTGGTCAATCAATCCGCGCTGCCGGTACTCGTTGTGGCTTCCCCGCAAGGTCCGATGGTGCGCGATGCACGGCTTGAAGAACTTCTGGCTGCCCACAGGCAACTGGGGGGTGCCTCCGTATTGCAGGCGCCATCGGGTTTCCTCAACGCAGCGTTTGAAACCCCGCAAAATGCAGGCCGTTAAAACTGCTTGTGATCTGCCCGAAAAGGCCGGACGCGTTGAACGCCTGACCTGGCATAGCTGGGTTTGCGCCGGCGTTGCGTTGCTGGCCATGAATTTCGTGGCTGCTCAAACGCCTCCTGTTGTATCTGCGCCTTTGCAGGCTTCTTCGGCTGAAGCAAGGGGCATTAACGACTGGTTGATGCGTATGCATGAGGCCTCCAAAAAGCAGGCCTACGTTGGCACTTATGTCGTGTCCTCTGGAGGCAGCATTTCCAGCGCCAAGATATGGCACGTATGTGAAGGCAACCAGCAGGTCGAGCGTGTGGAAACGCTCACAGGCGCTCCCCGGTCAATTTTCAGGCACAACGACCGCGTGGTCACCTTCATGCCCGAGCACAAGGTGGTGCGGACCGAGAAGCGTGAGTCACTGGGCCTTTTCCCTGAATTGCTGCAGTCCACAGACAACCGCATCGCCGAGTTTTACAAGGTCAGGCAGGAGGGTGTCGAACGTGTCGCAGGGCTTGAGGCGGATGTCGTTGTGCTCGTGCCCAAAGATGCCATGCGTTTTGGCTACCGCGTCTGGACGGAGCAGAAAAAAGGCATGGTCGTGAAATTGCAGACGCTTGATGCAGACGGGAATGTGCTTGAGCAGGCGGCTTTCTCGGAGTTGCAGCTTGATGCCCCCGTCAAGATGGACAAGCTGCTCTACATGATGGGCAAGGTCGATGGTTACAAGGTTGAAAAACCTGTTCTGGTCAAGACCACTGCCAGCGCCGAAGGCTGGGTGCTGAAGACTCCCGTTGCCGGCTTTGCGCCCATGAGTTGCTACAAGCGCCCGGCTGCGGCTTCTTCAGCTCCCGGTACTGACGAGCCCCTGCAGTGGATTTTTTCTGATGGCCTGGCTTCGGTATCCCTCTTTGTGGAGCCTTATGACAAGCAGCGTCATGAGAAGGAAGCCAGTATGTCCATGGGGGCAACCCAGACCATGACAAAGCAGCTGGGCCCTTACTGGCTGACTGTCATGGGTGAGGTGCCGATGAAAACCATCAAGCTGTTTGCCGGCGGGCTTGAACGAAAGAAATAGGCGGGCGGGCCTGCGAGGCCAGCGCGCCGGGTATTGCGTTAAGCGTGTTTGTCCTTAAATCGTCCTGGATGGATTCCACTGGCATCCCATTGCACCCATATTTATTGAAGAGGCCGATGATGAATGAATTGACCCTGAAACCCGTGCGCTCCTATCTGGCTGCTGGCATGTTGGCCCTGGGGGCCGTGGCTGTTGCCTTGCCCGCCCAGCCGGTGTGGGCGCAAAACCGTACCCTGCCCGATTTCACCGATCTGGTGGAACAGGTTGGGCCTTCAGTTGTAAACATCCGCACATCTGAAAAAGTCAAGGTCGGTGCCGCCAGCGGCATTGATGAGCAGATGCTGGAGTTCTTTCGCCGCTTTGGCATCCCTGTGCCGCCTGGTACTCCGCGTTCGCCACGCCCCGAGCGTCAGCCGCAGCCTGATGAAGACCAGCCGCGCGGCGTGGGTTCCGGCTTCATCCTGACGACGGATGGTTTTGTCATGACCAATGCCCACGTCGTCGAGGGTGCCGACGAGGTGATCGTGACGCTGACTGACAAGCGTGAGTTCAAGGCCCGGATCATCGGGACTGACAAGCGCAGCGATGTCGCAGTGGTGAAGATTGAGGCTGCCGGATTGCCGGCCGTCAAAATCGGCGATGTCAACCGTCTGAAAGTCGGCGAATGGGTGATGGCCATCGGTTCGCCTTTTGGCCTTGAAAATACCGTGACCGCAGGCATCGTCAGCGCCAAGCAGCGCGACACCGGCGATTACCTGCCTTTCATACAGACAGATGTCGCCATCAACCCCGGTAACTCGGGTGGTCCGCTGCTGAATATGCGCGGCGAAGTGATCGGCATCAACAGCCAGATTTATTCACGCTCGGGCGGCTTCCAGGGTATTTCGTTTGCGATACCGATTGACGAGGCCGCGCGCGTGTCTGATCAGCTGCGTACCAGCGGACGCGTGACGCGCGGGCGAATTGGCGTACAGATCGAGCAGGTGAGCAAGGAAGTCGCCGAGTCCATAGGCCTGGGCAAGCCCCAAGGTGCGTTGGTCAGGGGTGTTGAAAGCGGTGCGCCAGCCGAGAAGGCCGGCATTGAGGCGGGTGACATCATCACCAAGTTTGACGGCAAGCAGATTGAAAAATCCAGTGATCTTCCCCGTCTGGTGGGTAATGTCAAACCCGGTACACGCGCCGTAGTTACGGTGTTCAGGCGTGGTGCATCGAAGGACCTCACCGTGGTCATCGCGGAAGTCGAGCCTGAAAAACCGGCACGCCGGGCGGCCGCCTCCGAGCCCAAGGCGCCGGTTGCAGGCGCAGCCCAGGTGCTGGGCCTCGCCGTGAGCGAACTGTCCGATGCACAGAAAAAGGAACTGAAGGTCAAAGGCGGCGTCAAGGTCGACAGCGCTGAAGGTGTTGCGGCACGCGCAGGCCTGCGTGAGGGCGACGTGATTCTTGCTGTGGCCAATACCGAGGTTGCGACGGTGAAAGAGTTTGATGCGGCGCTTGCCAAAGTGGATAAAAGCAAGGCCGTCAATGTGCTGTTCCGCCGTGGCGAGTGGGCGCAATACGCACTGATCCGACCGGCCCGCTGAAATCCCAGGTATTCCTGACACGCAGAACGAGACCCCCATAACCCGCAGGGGCTGGGGGTTTTTCTTTGGGAATCCGCTTTTACATCTGGCCAAAATAAATATTTAAAAAAGATTTCAGGTCAGCCTTCCCCTTATTTTGTTAGTGTCCGCTGACTTTAATATCAATGGAATGCCGGGTTTGGTTAGAATAAGCAGGCTTTGACGCGGCTTTTTCATATATGCAAGTCATGCGCAAATGCATTCTTCCCTCAAATCAGGTTATTCCAGCTTGATTCACAGATCACCCACATGTTGTCCAGAGCCAAGCAGGCTAAAATTGTGAATAAGTTGTGCATAAGTTTCTTGTTGCTAGGCTGCAACGAGAAAAATATGGGCATTTTGGGACTGTTGGCTTCCGGCTTTTTGCCTACAATGAAGTTTCCAACTATCGCAGTTGCCATAGATTGTTGGTTCAGGGCGCGTCGCAATCGACGCGCCCTTTTTTATGGCCATCACGAATGGCCTTCTGTTTCTTCGCAATACTTTCAAGCACTTAGGCGTTCTCGTTGATGAATCACATCAGAAACTTTTCGATCATTGCCCACATTGATCACGGCAAGTCGACGCTCGCAGATCGACTCATACAACGATGCGGTGGTTTGCAGGACAGAGAGATGAGCGCGCAGGTGCTCGACTCGATGGATATTGAAAAAGAGCGTGGGATAACCATCAAGGCGCAGACCGCTGCGCTCCAGTACAAGGCACTTGATGGCCAGGTTTACAACCTCAATCTCATCGACACGCCGGGTCACGTTGACTTTTCGTATGAAGTCAGCCGCTCGCTGTCTGCATGTGAAGGTGCGCTGCTGGTTGTTGACGCAAGCCAGGGCGTTGAGGCACAGACAGTTGCCAACTGCTACACCGCGCTCGACCTCGGCGTCGAGGTTGTTCCGGTGCTCAACAAAATGGATTTGCCGCAGGCTGATCCCGAGAATGCAAAAAAAGAAATAGAAGAAGTCATCGGGATTGATGCCACGGACGCGATTCCCTGCAGCGCCAAGACCGGCATGGGCATCGATGAAATCCTGGAGGCTGTAGTAGCCAGGATTCCGCATCCCAAAGGCGACCCGTCGGCAGCACTGCGCGCGATGATCATCGACAGCTGGTATGACGCCTACGTCGGTGTGGTGATGCTGGTGCGCGTGGTGGATGGACGGCTCGCCAAGGGTGACCGCATCAAGCTCATGGCCAGTGAGGCGATGTATAACGCCGAACAGCTCGGAGTCTTCACCCCGCACACCGAGCCGCGGCCTGCACTGGAAACCGGCGAAGTCGGTTTTGTGATCGCCGGCATCAAGGAACTCCAGGCCGCGCGTGTCGGCGACACGATCACGCTGATCAAACCGGGCACGGGGGGTGCCGCCTTCACCGCGACCGAAGCGCTTCCCGGCTTCAAGGAAATCCAGCCTGCGGTTTTTGCCGGGCTTTATCCATCGGAGGCCAGCGAATACGAGTCACTGCGGGACGCGCTTGAAAAGCTCAAGCTCAACGATGCGTCGCTGCATTACGAACCCGAGGTCAGCGAAGCGCTGGGCTTTGGCTTTCGCTGCGGTTTCCTGGGTCTGCTGCACATGGAGATCGTGCAGGAGCGGCTGGAACGTGAATTTGACCAGGACCTGATTACCACCGCGCCCAGCGTGGTGTATGAAGTGCTCAGGTCCGACGGTGAAACCATCATGGTCGAAAACCCGTCCAAGATTCCTGACGCCGGTAAAGTCAATGAGATCCGTGAGCCCATCGTGACCGTGCACCTTTACATGCCGCAGGACTATGTAGGTGCCGTGATGACCCTGGCCAACCAGAAACGTGGTGTACAGCTCAACATGGCCTACCACGGCAAGCAGGTCATGCTGACCTACGAAATGCCACTGGGCGAGATCGTGCTCGATTTCTTCGACAAGCTGAAATCCGTATCGCGTGGTTATGCCTCCATGGACTACACCTTCAAGGAGTTCAGGGCATCCGACGTGGTCAAGGTCGATATCCTGCTCAATGGCGAGAAGGTCGATGCGCTTTCAATCATCGTGCACCGCAGCCAGTCCGCCTATCGTGGCAGGGCAGTGGTTGCCAAAATGCGCGAGATTATTTCTCGCCAGCAGTTCGACGTGGCCATACAGGCTGCCATCGGTGCCAACATCATTGCGCGTGAGACAATCAAGGCACTGCGCAAGAACGTGATTGCCAAGTGTTACGGCGGCGATATTTCCCGCAAGCGCAAGCTGCTTGAAAAACAAAAAGCGGGTAAAAAGCGCATGAAACAAATCGGCTCGGTTGAAGTGCCCCAGGAGGCCTTCCTTGCCATCTTGCAGGTGGAAGACTAATGCGTAATCTGATGGGTTCAATCACAGCCGTCGTGCTGGCCATGTTTGTCGGCTACGGCGCTTTATGGTATTTCGGGGTGGTCGAGGGCAACTTCTCGCTTCTGCTCTTCATTGCCACGGTGGTCACCGGCATCTACTGGCTGGCCGAGCGCTTTTATTTCCTGCCGCAGCGCCGCAGGGCGGTGGCCGTGCTGGATGACAACGCTGCCGCGCGCCGCGCGGAACTGGCCAGCAAGGGCATCACACAGGTCGATGACAACACCGGCGACGCACGTACCCGCCTCATCATGCAACCCTGGTGGCTGGACTGGACCGCCGGCCTGTTTCCGGTGATCGTGGTGGTTTTCCTGCTGCGGTCCTTTTTGTTTGAACCTTTCAAGATTCCTTCGGGCTCCATGATCCCGACGTTGCTGATCAACGACCTGATCCTCGTCAACAAATTCCATTACGGCGTGCGTCTGCCTGTACTCAACATCAAGATACTGGACAACAACAGCCCGCAGCGCGGCGATGTCATGGTGTTCCGTTACCCGCCCAAGCCCAGTCTCGACTACATCAAGCGCGTTGTGGGTGTGCCTGGTGACGAGGTGGCCTACCTTAATAAAAAACTGACTGTCAACGGCAAGCCTTTGGTCAAAACTCCCCTGCCTGATTTTTTTGATGAAGACTCCATGCGTTACGCCAGGCAGTTTCAGGAAACCAATGGCAGCAAGCCTTACCGCATCCTCAATGATGACGACCGTCCGGCCTTTATTCCTGGTGCCGAGGACTTTCCGTTCAAGCAGAATTGCCGTTACAGTAGCGAGGGCGTGGTTTGCAAGGTTCCCGAAGGGCAGTACTTCATGATGGGCGACAACCGTGATAATTCGCTTGATTCGCGCTACTGGGGTTTTGTGCCGGAGAAAAACATCGTGGGCAAAGCCTTTTTTGTCTGGATGAATTTCGGTAACCTCAAGCGCATAGGCGCTTTTAATTGATGCATTCAGGCCTGTGGTCGCTGGGCGATATTGGCCTGTTGCAGTTTGGGGTTGGGTCTTGAAGGAGAAATACATGAAAAACAAACAACTGGGTATTTCATTCATCGGCGTGCTGTTCGTGGTGGGCGTGTTTGCCTTTATCGGCGTCATTGCTGCACAGGCCTTCCCGACGATGACGGAGTTCCAGACCATTACCAAAGCCGCCAGCAAGGCTGCGGCTGACGGAAAGTCTGTTGCGGAAGTGCGCACGAATTTCGACAAGATTGCGCAAATCGATGACATCAAGTCCATCAGTGGCAAGGACCTTGAAGTGACCAAGGAGGGCGACAAGACAGTCGTGTCCTTTGCGTACAACAAGGAAATCCACATCGGCGGCCCTGCCTACCTGCTGATCAAGTACGCCGGCAAATCCAAATAAGTGCAAGGTAGTGTGGTGTTGCACGCTATCAGGTACATAAAACCGCGTCTTTTTGCCCCTGTCTGCGTTGCAAATCTCCGCCATAGCGGTGCCATGGCTGTAGTTTGCGCCTTGCCATGAACAAAAATCCATCGGTTTTATCTGTACCGTCAAGCATGCAGCATCACACTGGCGCATCACTGAGTCCGCATCTGCAGTCTTTGCAAAAACGGCTCCAGCACGATTTTTCGAATCCACGGCTGCTGGTGCAGGCGCTGACGCACCGCAGCTTTTCGTCCGACCACAACGAGCGCCTTGAGTTTCTTGGCGATTCCGTCCTGAATCTGGCTGTGGCCGCGCTGCTCTATGAAGCCCTGAGCGAGTTGCCTGAAGGCGACCTTTCCCGGGTGCGCGCCAACCTCGTCAAGCAGGACACGTTGCACAAAGTGGCTGTAGAACTGGGCCTGCCCGACCTGCTTCGCCTGGGTGAAGGTGAAGCCAAATCAGGCGGCCAGAAGCGCCCCTCGATACTGGCTGATGCGCTTGAGGCCGTGCTGGGTGCCGTTTACCTGGACGCCGGGTTCGAAATGGCGTCGCAACTGGTTCGCCGCCTGTTCAAGGATGTCGAGATCAACGCCCAGATGCAGGCCATCGGCAAGGACCCCAAGACCGAGTTGCAGGAATGGCTGCAGGGGCGCAAGATGAACCTGCCTATATATAGGGTGGTGGGCACCCAGGGGGCGGCGCACAAGCAGACTTTTGATGTCGAGTGCGAAATTGTCGAGTACCGCCGTGCCGAGCGCGGCATAGGCGGTTCGCGCCGCGCGGGTGAGCAGGCGGCTGCGGCCGCCATGCTGGCTTTTGTTAAAACCCTTGATGCCTGATCTGGCGACAGACTGCACCACGCAGTAGCCCAGCCATCACCAGACTTAGCCGGACCCTTCAGACCATGACCAGCGCTTCCAAAAAACCTTCATCCGATCAGACGCCCAGCGAGCCGGCTGACAGCCAGCCCATGCAGGAGCAGTCGCTTGACGAAATGCTGGCGAAGGCGTTTTCAGTGCGCACCAGCACCACCCCGGCCGCCGATGCGCCCCCTGTAGAGTCCCAGCGCTGCGGCCTGATTGCCATCGTCGGCAAGCCGAACGTCGGTAAATCCACGCTGCTCAATGCGCTGGTCGGCCAGAAGATCAGCATCACGTCGCGCAAGGCGCAGACCACGCGCCACCGCATCACCGGCATGCGGACCGTAAAAGAGACACAGTTCGTCTTTGTCGATACCCCGGGTTTCCAGACCCGCCACGGCAATGCGCTGAACCGCTCGCTGAACCGCACCGTCGTCGGCACCGTCAATGACGTGGACCTGATTGTGTTTGTCGTTGAGGCCGGGCAGTTCAACCTGGCCGACGCCAAGGTGCTGGCCCTGTTGCCTGAAAAAACACCGGCCATCTTGCTGGCCAACAAGTTTGACCTGATACATCGCCGCGCTGAAATCGCCCCCTGGCTGCGCGACATGCAGGAGCGCCACAACTTTGCCGAGTTTGTGCCCATGTCGGCCAATAACGCCAAGGATGTAGACCGGCTCTTCGGCATCTGTGAAAAATACCTGCCCATGCAGCCGTGGATGTACGGCGCAGAAGAGCTGACCGACCGCAGTGACCGTTTCATGGCGGCCGAAATCATCCGTGAAAAGCTCTTCCGCCTGACCGGCGACGAGCTGCCCTACACCTCGACCGTCATCATCGACAAGTACGAGGAAGAGGGCAACCTGCGCAAGGTGGCGGCCACCATCGTCGTCGAGCGCGACGGCCACAAGGGCATGATCATTGGCGAGAAGGGCGAAAAGCTCAAACGCATTGGCACCGAGGCCCGGCATGAGCTGGAAACGCTCACGGGCGGCAAGGTGTTCCTGGAAATCTGGGTCAAGGTCAGGTCTGGCTGGGCCGATGACGAAGCGCGCGTGAAAACCTTCGGCTACGAGTGACCCGACTGGACGCTGCCTTGTAAGGGCCCGACGCTTTGGCCACAAAACGTATTACCGACGAACCTGCGTATGTGCTCCACCGCTACGACTGGAGCGAGTCCAGCCTGATCCTGGAAGTCTTCACCCGCACGCATGGCCGCGTCGCGCTGGTGGCGCGGGGGGCCAAAAAACCCAGTTCCAGCTTCCGCCCGATTCTCCTGCCGCTTCAGCCGCTGCACGTTTCTTTTGGCGGCGATGCTGAAATCCGCACCCTCAAAAGCGCTGAGTGGCAGGGCGGTCATGTGATGCCGACTGGCGATGCCTTGCTGTCGGGCTATTACCTGAACGAGCTGCTGATGCGGTTGCTGGCGCGCGACGATGCGCACCCGGCGCTGTTTGATGCCTATGCCGCCACCGTCCAGCTGATTGCCAGCCAGAGCAATGACACGCTGCAGGTGGCGTTACGCGCTTTCGAGCTGCGTTTGCTGCGCGACATCGGCCTCTTGCCTTCGCTTGATGCGCAGACGGGCACGCTGTCAGAGCTGGATCCGGGTGCGCCTTATGTTCTGCTCGCCGAGGCCGGGCTGCGTGAAGCGCATGACGATGACCGTGCCTCGCTCAAGGGCGAGCAGTGGCTGGCGTTGCAGCAGGCGCTGGATGGCGATGCGCCCTTTTCCGACACCATGCACGCCTGCGTCAACCACCTGCCCGAACTCAAGAGCCAGCTGCGCAACCTGCTGCACTACCATTGCGATGTGAAGATACTTAAAACCCGCCAGATGATGCGCGAGTTGCAGGCTTTTTAAACCACCCCAGGCCATGACCGCAGACCAGCACCCCTTTCACCCCAGCGGCAAGACCGCCTTGTCCGTCAACGTCAACAAGGTTGCCCTGTTGCGGAACACCCGCCACCTGGGCATTCCCGATGTCGTGCGTGCGGCCCGCCTTTGCCTTGAGGCTGGCGCGAGCGGTATCACCGTTCACCCGCGGCCCGACCAGCGCCATATCCGCGATGACGATGTATTTGAGATTGCCGCCATGATGAAAGAGTGGCCGGGCCGCGAGTTCAATGTCGAAGGCAATCCAACGCAGAACCTCATGGCTTTCGCACACGACCTGTCGGCGCGCGGCCTGCCGCTGCACCAGGTCACCTTTGTGCCGGACAGCGAAGACCAGTTCACCAGCGACCACGGCTGGAGCTTCCCTGTGGACGCTGAACGCCTGAAGCCGCTGATCCAAGAGGTGCAGTCACGCGGCGTGCGCGTCAGCCTGTTCATGGACCCTGATGCCGCCGCCATGGCCGCCGCCCGGGCAGTCGGCGCAGACCGCGTTGAGTTTTACACCGAGAGTTATGCGCGCGCCTGGGGCACCCCAGAGCAGGCGAAAGTGCTGGCGCTGTTTGCAGAAGCAGGCAAGGCTGCTGCCGCCGCCGGGCTGGACGTCAACGCGGGCCATGACCTGAACCGTGACAACCTGACCGATTTTTTGCGCGCTGTGCCGCAGGTGATCGAAGTCTCCATCGGCCATGCGCTGATTGCCGATGCGCTGGAGCTGGGTTACGAGGCGACAGTGAAAGACTATTTACGCTGCATCGATGTTGCATTTGCACCGGGGATCAGGTGATCTTCGGTATCGGGACAGATATCTGCGACATCCGTCGTATCAGGGCCAGTTTGGATCGCCACGGCGAGCGCTTTGCCAAAAAAATCCTGAGTGATGGCGAGCTCGCCACCTGGAAAGCCCGCAGCGCCCGCTGGCCTGATCGTGGCGTCAGCTACCTGGCCACACGCTTTTCAGCCAAGGAAGCCTTCAGCAAGGCCATAGGCACCGGCATGCGCATGCCCATGACCTGGCGCACCTGCGAGATCGCCAAGGCCCCAAGCGGCAAGCCCGAAATCGTGTTGCACGGCGCTCTCAAGGTGTGGTTTGAAGAACGCCAGCTCAGCGCCCATGTCAGCGTGACCGACGAGACCGATTACGCCGCCAGTTTTGTCGTTGTAGAGAAAAACACTCCCTGACTTTTTGGCCCCTGTCCCAGACCCCTTTCAGATATTCAAATACCCATGACCCAGCACGCCCCCCTCATCATCGACATCGCCGGCCTTGAACTCAGCAAAACCGACCGCAGGCGCCTGAAGAATCCGCTCACTGGCGGCATCATCCTGTTCGGCCGCAACTGGGAAAACCGCAACCAGCTGACCGCGCTGTGCGCCCAGATCAAAAGCATACGCAAGGACCTGCTCATTTGTGTCGACCATGAAGGCGGCCGCGTGCAGCGCTTTCGTAACGACGGCTTCACGCACCTGCCGCCCATGCGCGCACTGGGCGAGCTGTGGATGAAAGACCAGATGGCGGCTACCAACGCAGCGACCGCCTGCGGTTATGTGCTGGCCGCCGAATTGCGCTCCTGTGGCGTGGATTTCAGCTTCACCCCGGTGCTGGATCTGGATTTTGGTGCCAGCGGCGTCATCGGTGACCGCGCCTTCGGCCGCGACCCGCGCGTGGTCAGCCTGCTGGCCAAAAGCCTGATGCACGGCCTGCTGCAGGCGGGCATGACCAATTGCGGCAAACACTTCCCCGGCCACGGTTTCGTCAAGGCTGATTCACACACCGACATCCCGGTCGACAAACGCAGCCTCAAAGCCATCCTGGCCGACGACGCGGCCCCTTATGAATGGCTGAACACCACGCTGACGAGCGTGATGCCCGCGCACGTCATCTACCCCAAGGTCGACAGCCGCCCGGCCGGTTTTTCGGAGCAGTGGCTGACCTTCATCCTGCGCGGCCAGCTGGGTTTCGGCGGCGCGATTTTCAGCGACGACCTCAGCATGGCCGGCGCCCGAATCATCGACGGCAAGGAGGTCAGCTACACCCAGGCCGCCGTGACGGCGCTGAATGCCGGCTGCGACATGGTGCTGCTGTGCAACCAGTCCACCGGTGAGGGCAAGGCGGTGGATGAACTGCTGGACGGCATGGCCGAGGCGCTGCTCAAGGGACACTGGGAAGCACTTGAGTCCAGCGAGATGCGCCGCCTTGATCTGCTGCCCACAATGCCGGGCCAGGACTGGGACAGCCTGATGCTGCAGCCCGCCTACATGCATGCAATGGGTTTGCTGCCCTGAGTTGGGCGGAGCTGAAGTGGGTTGGCTGACATTCAGATGGCTGGTTTGCTATTAATTCAGTAGCTGCTCACGCTCGTATCTATTGGCCTGCAGCCGATTTGATGCCTGAAAACGGCCTTTTTTTGGATGTTTTTGGCCATTTTTGAGCCCTGAGCTCGCCAAAATTCGCAAAAGTTAATATGGAAGTTAACTTTTTGGTCAATTGTTAACTTCCATATTAACTTTTGGGTCTTTTTTTGGCTTTTTGACCTTTTGAGGCCTTTTAATGCCCCAGATCGCGTTCAGGGCGATGGCCAGGCCAGCCTGCCCGCCACATCCATGTGCGTGAGGTAGACACGCAGGTCGAACTCGTACTGGTGGTAGTTGGGCTCCATGTGGGTGCAGAGCTGGTAGAAGGCCTTGTCGTGGCCCTTCTCCTTGATGTGGGCCAGCTCGTGCACCGCGATCATCCGCAAAAACTCTTCCGGCCCCTCGCGGAACAGCGTTGCCACCCTGATCTCGCGCTTGGCCTTGAGCTTGTTGCCCTGCACCCGCGATACGGTGGTGTGTGTGCCCAGCGCATGCGCAATCACATGCAGCTTGCTGTCGAAGGCTACTTTTGACAATGGCTCCGAACTCCGCAGGTAGTCGCTTTTCAGCGTCATCACATAGTCGTACAGCGCCTTGTCCGTACGCACGCCGTGCGCCTCCGGGTACTTTTTCAGCAGCATCGCGCCCAGCTTGCCCTGGTCGAGCAGCTGTTGTACCTGCTGCTGCAGGCTGGCGGGGTAGGCGGCGAGGTATTTGAGAGGCGTCATGGCTCGAACGCCTGCGCGTCAAGCCTCTCGCCTGAGCGCGGGGAAAAGTATGACGTCACGAATGCTCGGGCTGTCGGTCAGCAGCATCATCAATCGGTCAATGCCCACGCCGCAGCCGCCTGTCGGGGGCATGCCGTATTCAAGAGCGCGAATGAAGTCGTGGTCGTAGAACATGGCTTCGTCGTCGCCGCTGTCCTTGGCGGCCACCTGGGCGTTAAAGCGTGCGGCCTGTTCTTCAGCGTCGTTGAGCTCGCTGAAACCGTTGCCGAACTCGCGGCCGGTGATGTAAAGCTCGAAACGCTCAGTCACCTCAGGCCGGCTGTCGTTGGCGCGCGCCAGTGGGGAGATCTCGGTCGGGTGCTCCATGATGAAGGTCGGCTGCCAGAGTTTTTCTTCGACCAGTTCCTCAAAGTACAGCACCTGCAGGCTGGCCAGTGACCGGCTCGAGAGGCGGTCTTTTTCTTCCGTCATGCCCAGCTTGCGCAATGCGTTGGTCAGCCAGGTGGCGTCGTCCACATTGGCGCCGGCTTCGGTATGCTTGAGGATGGCTTCGCGGATGGTCAGGCGCTCAAACGGTGCGGCCAGGTCCACGGGTTTGTCGCCATAGGTCAGCTGCAGGGAGCCGCATACCTTCTGCGCCACGTCGCGTATCAGCGATTCGGTGTAGCTCATCAAATCAGAGTAGTTCCACCACGCAGCGTAGAACTCCATCATGGTGAACTCGGGGTTGTGGCGCACGCTGATGCCTTCGTTGCGGTAGCTGCGGTTGATCTCAAACACGCGGTCAAAACCGCCGACGATCAGGCGCTTGAGGTACAGCTCGGGCGCGATGCGCAGGAACATTTCCTGGTCGAGCGCGTTGTGGTGCGTCTTGAAGGGCTTGGCATTGGCACCGCCCGGAATCGGGTGCAGCATGGGCGTTTCGACTTCCAGAAAGTCATTGGCGACCATGAACTCACGAATGCTGGTGACCGCCTTGCTGCGCGACATGAAACGCTTGCGCGCCGCCTCGTCCATGATCAGGTCGACATAACGCTGGCGGTATTTGACCTCCTGGTCTGCCATGCCGTGAAACTTGTCGGGCAGGGGGCGCAGGCTTTTGGTCACCAGGCGCAGCGTGGTGGCGTGCACAGACAGCTCGCCCGTCTTGGTGCGAAACAGCTTGCCGGTGGCCGAGATGATGTCGCCCAGGTCCCAGTGCTTGAAGGCCGAATGCACGGCTTCTCCGACATCGTCGTTCTTGATATAGAGCTGGATGCGGCCGCCCGACGGGCCGAACGATGAATCCTGCAGCGTCGCAAAACTGGCTTTGCCCATCACGCGCTTGAGCATCATGCGGCCGGCGACGTGGACCTGGATGTTCAGGGCTTCCAGTTCTTCATTGGTTTTTTCACTGTAGGCGGCAAACAGGGCTTCGGCCTTGTGTTCGGGCTTGATGTCGTTGGGGAAGGCGATACCCGCGCTGCGCAGGGCCTTGAGTTTTTCCCGGCGCTCGATGATCAGCTGGTTCTCGTCCTGCGGTGCAGGTACGGTGGCTGGAGCGGTGTTGTTGGCGGGCGCATTCGTTGTCATGGACTTTGGCTTTTTTGTGCTGGGGAAGGTGGCTGGCAAGGCTGCAGGACAGAGTCATGCGGGGCGTTTGCCTGAACTGCGGGTCGGTTTTCAGGCAGCTCGCGGAGCTGCCGGAATGTGACCAATCTCATTCAAACTACTGATTTTAGTTTTTTACGGGACGGGTTTGGCTTTTATGGGCCGGGAACGGTGTTTTCAGGCGGGATAATCCCTGCCATGTATCTTCGCGCCGGCGTGTTTTCCCTGGGGTTGCTCCTGTTCAGCCGCGTGCTGGGCCTGGCCCGCGAGTCGGTGCAGGCAGCGGCGTTTGGGGTGACCGGGCTGGGCGACGTGGTCATTGTGATGTTCACCTTGCCTGATTTGCTGGTCGGCATCTTTATCAGCGGCGCGCTTGCTTATGTGTTGTTGCCGCACTGGGCGCAGCAGGACGCAGCCGGGCAGAACGCAAGCCAGAAGAAGGTGGCAGCCTTTCTGCTGCTGGCTGGTGCGGCGTTGGGGCTGGGCATCTGGCTGCTGCGTGATGTGCTGGCGCAGGCGCTGGCCCCCGGCCTTGCCGGCGAAATGAAAACCCTTGGTGCCGCATCGCTGGCCTGGAGTGCGCTGGTTCTGCCCTTGGCCATGATTGCGGCTCTGTGGACTACGCGCCTGCAACACGAACGTGACTTTGTGGGCATGTATGCGGGAAATCTGGTCATCAACGTCGTGCTGATTGCAGGCTTGCTGGAGGTCGCCTGGGTTGGGCAGGCGGGCGCTGTTGATGCCCTGGGTCTGTTTCTGGTGTTTGCGATGCTTCTGCGCATGGGCTGGCTGGGCTGGCGTTTGCGGTTTGCCCGTGCGGGAATCACCGTCGCTGACGCTTCTGCAGTCAGGACAGGCCCTTCAACCCTGCCTCGGGTCAGCATCTGGATATGGGCCGGGCTGTCGTCAGGCCTGTTGCTGCTCTTGCCGCTGGCAGGCCGAAGTATTGCCTCGCAGGGGGGCGAGGGTGCGCTGGCCAGCTTCAATTACGCGTGGAAACTGGTGGAGCTGCCACTTGTGCTGGCGGTGCAACTGGTGGCCACCCTGGCTTTTCCGGCGATCACGCGGACCGGGCAGGGCACGCCAGAGCGTGCAGCTGCCTTGCGTGTGGCATTCGCACTGGCCTGGGCGCTGGCTTGTGCGGCGGCCGCCATCATCGCCACCTTCTCGTTGCCGCTGGCCGGCCTGCTGTTCGGCTGGGGCCGCATGGGTGAAGAGCACCTGCAGGTGATTGCCCGCTGGAGCGCCATCGGTGTCTGGTCGCTGCTGCCGCAGGCCCTGATCGCCGTCATGCTGACCGTGATGGCGATCTCGCAGCGCATGCATGTGGCAGTGTGGTCTTATGTTGCCGCCCTTGCGGTGCTGCTCATCTTTGGCCTGATGCCCGACTGGGGACCGGAGAAGGGGGCCGCGGTGATGTGGCTGCTCAATGGCGTGCTGGCAGGCGTTGCGCTTGTGCTCATGGCTGCAGAGTGGCGGACCGTGGCCCATGCCTTCCCGTGGCTGCCCTGCCTGGTATCGCTGGCCGTCGCTGTTCTGCTGGTCGGCCTCAAGCCCGTGTCGGGTGGCCGCAGCATACAGTTCACTATGATTGCTTCCTGTGTGTATGGCCTGCTGGTTGTGGGAAGCGCCGTTCTGGCAAGCCCGCAACTGCGCAGGCTGCTTTTTGCCCGGCCTGGGCGCGCCGCAGCGCCTTGAGTCCCCGAAGATCCGCCGAAATTTTCAATGATTGATTTACTCACCATCACCAATGACCCGGCACTGGCGGCGCGCTGCGACCAGCTTGGGGGCATGCGGGTTTTTGTTGACCTGGAGCGCGACGGCAAGGCCGAGCGGCAGAAGGGCCTGGACACCTTCATCAGCACACATCATGTGCAGGACGTGTCCCGTATCAAGGCCGTACTTACAAAGACAAAACTGATGGTGCGCGTCAATCCGCTCCAGCTCGACAAGCCCGAACTGGCCAGGGCAGAGGTGGATGCCGTTCTTGCCCAGGGTGCAGACCTGCTCATGCTGCCGATGTTCACCGAGGCCCGCCAGATCAGGGCATTTGCAGACATCGTTGCCGGGCGTGCACCCATCGTGGCCCTGCTGGAGACGGCGGGTGCGCTGGCCACCCTTGACGAATGGCTGGGCACACCCGGGATTTATGAGGTGCTGGTGGGCCTCAATGACCTGCACCTCTCGCTGGGCTGCAAATTCATGTTCGAACCCCTGCTCATGGGCCATGTGGACCGCGTGGCTGCTGCCGCAAGGCGCCACGGCCTGCGCATGGGTTTCGGCGGCATTGCCCGCGTGGATGAAGGCGTGCTGCCCGGGCGCGATGTGCTGGGTGAACACATCCGGCTCGGGTCGCAGGCTGTCATTTTGTCCAGGACCTTCAACCGCCTCGGTGGTGAAACATCTTTTGAAGATGCTGTATCAGCCATTCGCAGCGCAGAGGCTGAACTGACTCTTCGGACGCCCTGCGAGACCGAGCGGGACAGGGTACGCGTCGCGGGCCTGATTCGCGAGCTGTCACACGGGCTGAAAGTGCCTGCATGAAGCGCCTGATGGACATCGTGCTGTCGCTGGCAGCGCTGGTGTTGCTGTCGCCGGTTCTTGTGTTTGTGGCCTTGTGGATAGTGCTCGACAGCGGCCGGCCAGTGTTGTTCAGGCAAACGCGTGTGGGGCGGGACGGCCAGCCTTTTGGCATCCTGAAATTTCGCAGCATGCGCATAGACGCAGCTGCGACCGGGCCGTATTTCACGCAGGCCAATGACCCGCGCATTACGGGTGTGGGGCGATTCATACGCCGCACCAGCATTGACGAGTTGCCGCAACTTTTGAATGTGCTGTGGGGCGACATGAGCCTGGTCGGCCCCCGGCCCGATGTGCCCGCGCAGCAATCGCTATACACACCTGACGACTGGACCTTGCGGTGCAGTGTGCGGCCCGGCATCACCGGGCTGGCGCAGGTCAGGGGCCGGTCACAGGCATCGTTCGGGCAGCGACTGGCCTTCGACCTGGAATACGTCAAAAACGTCTCCGTGGGGCTGGATTTGCGTATTTTCTGGTGGACGATTTGCCAGCTTGGCGGGCGGCATTCCAATTGAGGGGCTTCACCGTTGTGACCCTCCCTTCAGAGGGGGTGCGCCCTATAATCCGGGGTGTTCAAGCCCTGCCAGACCCGGTCACCAACAAGCTGAAAACTACGTGAACCAAAGACAACACGACTCAGTGCTGGAGCAAAAGCCGGTGGGCTACAACGTCCACACGGGCTCCGATGTGCAGGCCATGCTTGAAGTCATGGGGCTGTCGTCCGTAGAGCAGTTGTTCGCCGATGTCCCTGCACAGGTCCGGTTGCGCCGTGATCTTGACCTGCCGCCAGCCCTCAGCGAATGGGAGCTCATGCGCGATGTACGCGCAATGGCTGACAAAAACAGCACCACACTGACCCACGCCAGCTTTCTCGGGGGCGGTGCTTACGAACATTACATTCCCGCAGTGGTTGATGCCATCGTGTCGCGCGGGGAGTTTCTCACCGCCTACACCCCTTACCAGCCCGAAATGAGTCAGGGCCTGCTGCAGGCGTTGTTTGAATTTCAGGTTCTCGTTGGCCGCCTGCTGGGCCAGGAGTCGGTCAACTGCTCGGTCTATGACGGCGCGACGGCGCTGGCCGAATCCTGCTGGATGATGTGTTCGGCGTCAGGCAAACGCCGTGTGGTGGTGGCCCAGGCTATCTGGCCCGAATACCGCGAGGTGCTGGCCACCTACCTCACGCCGCGTGGCGTGACGATTGACTATGTGGCGCAGGATGCCCTCACGGGCCTCGCCGATGTGGCGACCATGGCTGCGCTGGTTGCTGGCGGCGATGTCGCTGGTGTGGTGCTGCAAAGCCCGAATGCGTTGGGTGTGATTGAAGATGTGGCAGCGCTGTCACAAGTCTGCAAACAGAACAAAACGCTGCTGGCTGTCTGTGTCAACCCGCTCCTGTGCGGCTGGCTTGAGGCGCCGGGCAAGCTGGGTGCCGATATCGTTGTGTGCGAAGGCCAGCCTTTGGGCTTGCCATTGAGCGCTGGCGGCCCTTACGTCGGTATCATCGCCTGCGCCAAACCGCTGGAGCGTTATCTGCCCGGCCGCCTGGTGGGCCGTGTGCATGACCTCAATGGCAAGCTTGGTTACGCGCTCATCAAGGAAGACCGCGAGCAGCATGTGGCCCGCGACAAGGCGACCAGCCATATCTGCTCCAACCAGGCGCTCAATGCGATTCGCGCGGCCATTCACCTGTCGTGCCTGGGCGAGAGTAACTTCATGCGCATTGCCGAAGTCAATGCCGCCAATGCCGTGAGGCTGCGTGAATTGCTGGTGACGATTCCGGGTGTGAAGCTGCTGCGCAGCGGCGTGCATTTCAACGAATTCGCTGTAGAACTGCCCGTCACGGCAGCGCAGTTCTGTGCGCAAATGCGCGAAGCTGGGTTTTTTGCGGGTGTACCGATTGCTGCAGATCTGGCGGGACACGAGCGCGGCCTGCTGATTGCCGTCACCGAAACCAAAAACCGCAGCGATCTGGAAGCCTACGCCAGGCAGGCCAGCGTTTGCATGGGGGTGCGCTGACATGGCCGCAACATCTCCGTCCCCCATGATCACCGACCTGCATCACGCAGGGGCAGCCAGCGACGTATTTGCAGGTGCTGTGCGTCTTGCCGCGCCGCCTGCCATACCGGCGTTCGCACGCAGGCGCATGACGACGGGCCTGCCCGAGGTCAGCGAGGTTGATGTGGTGCGCCACTTCACGCGACTGAGCCAGGAATCCCATGGCGTGGACAACGGGCCTTATCCGCTCGGTTCCTGCACCATGAAGTACAACCCCAAGCGCAACGATGTGCTGGCGGCCTTGCCCGGCTTTGCCTGTGCCCACCCGCTGCAGGATGCTGACACGCTGGGCGGTGTCTGGGAGATGTACGAGCGGCTGCAGGCCATGATCTGTGAAGTCACGGGCATGGACGCCTGCTGCCTCGCCCCGGCGGCTGGTGCGCATGGTGAACTTGCAGGCCTGCTCGTCATACGCGCGCACTTTGCCAAACTCAACAACAGGCGTCCTATCGTGCTGGTGCCGGATTCCGCACACGGTACCAATCCAGCCTCTGCGTCCATGGCCGGTTTTGACTGCCGCATCGTGCCGTCTGACCTCAAGGGGCGTGTTGACATCGTCGCCTTGCGTGAGATGTTGACCCCCGATGTGGCGGCCTTCATGCTGACCAACCCTTCCACGCTGGGCCTGTTTGAAGACCAGATCGTCGAGATCGCCGATGCCGTGCATGCCAACGGCTCGCTGCTTTATTACGACGGCGCCAACCTCAATGCCCTGATGGGGATCGTCCGCCCCGGAGACATGGGTTTTGACGTGGTGCATGTCAATGTGCACAAGACTTTTTCAACCCCGCACGGCGGCGGTGGGCCGGGCGCGGGCCCGGTAGCCGTCAAGACGTCGCTGGCGGCCTACCTGCCCAGCCCTGTGGCCGTCCGTCGTAACGGCGTGGCTCAGCGCGACGACGACAGGCCGCTGTCCATTGGGCGCATGAAGAGTTTTCACGGCCATGTGGCTGTTTTGCTGCGCGCCTACGGCTATCTGCGTACCATGGGTGCTGCTGGCCTTCGCCAGGCGTCTGAAAACGCGGTGCTCAATGCCAATTACCTGCAGCACCAGCTCGCACCCATGCTGCCGCCTGTGTATGACCAGTTCTGCAAACACGAGACCCTGCTGTCCGGTGAAAAACTCAATACCTCGGCGCGCCAGTTTGCAAAGCGCCTGATCGATTACGGCATTCATCCGCCTACATTGGTGGGTGCAGGCTGCGTGTATTTTCCAGGTGACTTGAAGTCGGCGATGTTGATTGAGCCGACGGAAACTGAAACCAAAGCCAGCCTGGATTACCAGGTCGACATATTCCAGCGCGTCTTCAATGAAGACGCCAATGACCAGGCGCTGGTTGAAAGCGCCCCGGTCAGCCGCAAGACGGCCCGCATCGTTTTGGATAATTAAAGGATTTGCCATGTGTGGAATAGTGGGCGTGGTCAACGCTCTGGGTGCGACCAAAGACGATGTCTGGAAGATGATCGACTGCATCAAGTACCGTGGGGTTGATGAGCAGGGCGTTGAAGACCTTGGCCAGGCTGTTCTGGGCCACGCACGTCTTGCGGTGGTTGATCCTGAGAACGGCATGCAGCCGATGTCCAGCACCGACGGCAAGGTCTGGGTCGTGTTCAACGGCGAAATCTTCAACTTCATAGAGTTGCGCGAGCAGCTCAAGGCCAAGGGCTACAAGTTCAAGTCGCGTTGCGACACCGAGGTGTTGGTCCACCTGTGGTGTGAAAAGGGCGAAAAAATGCTCGACGACCTGGTCGGCATGTTTGCTTTTTTCATCTGGGACCAGCGCACCGAAACCGGCATGCTTGCGCGTGACCGCCAGGGCATCAAGCCCTGCTTCTATGCCCCTTACGAAGGCGGCCTGGCGTTCGCCAGCGAGATGAAAGCTATCCTGGCCTTGCCGAAATTCGAGCGCAAGGTCAACGAGTCAGCTCTTGGCAATGTCTTCACCTTCAACTACTGCCCGCCGCCGGAAACCTGTTTTGAGGGCATTCGCCACCTGCCGCCAGGTACCTTCATGCGCTACGGCGCGGGCAAATTCTCGGAACCTGTACGTTACTGGAGCTGGCCGCTGGACGGTCCGCGTGTCGAGGCCAGTCAGCAGGAACTCGAAGATGCCCTCAATGAAGCAGTCAAGCTGCAGATGCGCTTTGATGTCGACGGTGGACTGTTTTTGTCGGGCGGTGTCGATTCTTCCGTCATTGCCAACCGCCTGGTGCCGCAGTGGAATCGTCCTCAACTCGACGCGATTGGCCTGCGCATAGAGGACAAGGGCTTTTCAGAATACTCGTATGCCGAGCGCGTGGCTGATGACCTGAATATCAACCTGAACCCGCTGGACATCAAGCCCGGCGATATTCCCGAGATTGCAAGGCAGGTGGTGCGGCATGCCGAGCAGCCACATGGCGATTTCTCGTTTTTCCTGTTCTTCCTCCTCTCGCGTGAGGCGCACAAGCAGGGCAAGATCGTGATGTTTACCGGCGATGGCCCCGATGAAGTCATGCTGGGCTTTCGCCACAACGAGCAGTTCTTTTCTGAAATGACGCGCACCAACTTCCCGATGCGCAACTATTTCGACCTGATCAGCTACAGCACCGAAAAAGACCGTCAGCGCATGATGAGCCCCGGGTTCTTCCCGCACACGCAGGGCGCTCTCGAAAAATTCATGGAGATCATCGAACCCTTCGGTGACCTCGAACCTGCCGAGCAGGTGGCGGCGTATGAGCTCAATTCGCTGATGCCCGGCAACAACTGCGTCAAGGGTGACCGTATGGGCGCTTGCTGGTCGATTGAAGGCCGTGCACCTTTCCTGGATCATCGCGTCAGTGAGATGTTTGCACGCCTTCCAATTACTTCCAAATTCCGGGATGGCATAGGCAAGCATTTCCTGAAGCAGGCGGCTGAAAGCTATTTCGACCACGACTTCGTGTTCCGCCCCAAGACCATGCCAACTCTTCCAATTGGCGAGTGGATCAAGGGGCCACTGCACCAATGGGCGCGTGAAACCTTGGCCCTGCCTGACGGTGGGCGGTTTGACCAGAATGAACTCCAGGTCATGCTGGAAGAACACCGCAGCGGCCTGCATAACCACACCAAACAACTGCGCACACTGCTGATGACCAAGCTATGGCTGCAGGAGTTCTTCCCACAACAGCAATAACAGGCGGAGACTGCACCATGGCTGACTTTGATTACTACCTGGCCCAGTTTGTCGATATCCATGGCAGGCCGAAAGCCAAGCTGGTTCCGGGCAAGCACAAGGACATGATTTTTGGCACCGGTGCGGGCTTTGCCGGCTTTGCCATTGCAGGCATGGGCATGGGCCCTCACGGCCAGGAGTTCATGGCCATTGGCGATCAGAAAGACGTCCGTCCCGTGCCCTGGATGCCCGGTACCGCTGTGGCGACGTGTGACGGCCATGTGCTGGGCAAGCCGCATGCGCTGGATTCGCGCGTCATTGCCAAAAAGGCGCTGGCAGATTTTCGCGAGGTAACAGGCCTGGAGTTTTATTCCGGCCTGGAGCCGGAATTCTTCCTGCTGCGCAAGGATGATTCAGGCGGCTATGTTGTTGCCACAGAGTCTGAATCGCTGGACAAACCCTGTTACGACTTCCGTCATCTGTCTTCCATCTCGGCTTTTTTGATGGAATTGCGCGAGACACTGGACGCAGCCGGCATCGACGTCTACCAGATCGACCATGAAGATGCGAATGGCCAGTTCGAGATGAACTTCACCTACGCGGATGGCCTGCGTACCGCAGACAACCTCACCTATTTCAAGATGGCTGCCCAGGCCATCGCAAAAAAACACGGCATGTTGTGTTCCTTCATGCCCAAGCCTTTCATCGAGAGGTCGGGCAGCGGACTGCACATGCATATGTCGGCTGGCAAGAAGTTTGGCGACAACGCATTTGAAGATGCTTCGGACAAGCGCGGATTGGGCCTGAGTCCCATGGCGTATCACTTTTTGGGTGGCCTGATGGCACATGCGCGTGGATTGACAGCCATTGCCGCGCCTTGCGTCAACTCCTACAAACGCCTTGTTTCCCGTGGGTCGCGTTCAGGCGCCACCTGGGCGCCCGTCAATATCG
Source organism: Polaromonas sp. (assembly GCA_965228025.1). Taxonomy (GTDB): domain Bacteria; phylum Pseudomonadota; class Gammaproteobacteria; order Burkholderiales; family Burkholderiaceae_C; genus Polaromonas. Next base: position 67,536 of record CBDDGX010000026.1, read on the forward strand.
CCTACGGCAATAACAACCGTACCGCGTTTGTGCGTGGCCCTGGCGGCCGCCTGGAGTTGCGTGTGCCCGATGCGGCTTCTAACCCTTACCTGCTGACCGCCGCCATCATCCATGCTGGCCTGGATGGCATACGCCGCAAGCTGGACCCGGGTGAGCCCTGCAATGAAAACCTCTACACCTTGAGTCGCGATGAACTTGACAAGCGGGGCATCAAGCGCCTGCCTTCCTCGCTGGCTGATGCGGTTGAGGCGCTGGAGTCCGACGTGGCGTTGTGCGAGGGCTTGGGGCAGGCTTTTGTGCAGGAATTTGCACAGGTCAAGCGTGCGGAAAGCGATGAACTGCTGCTCAGCGTGTCGCCGGCAGAATTCCGCCGCTACGTTGATTTTTTCTAGACCCCTCCCATGTCGGGCAGCCAAGCGCGTGAGCTGATTTGCTACCCGTGAAGACTATCCTGTTTGTCACCTACGGCAGTGGTCATGTACGCATGGTGGTGCCTGTGGCCCGGGCGCTTGCAGAAAGTGGTCTGGCGCGCCCGGTAGTGCTGGCTTTGACAACTGCTGCGCCTGTTGTCAGGGCTGCAGGCCTGGAGGTTTTGCAGTTCAGGGACTTCCTGACTGCTGACGATGAGCCTGCACTTGTGCATGGCAGGCGATTGCTGGCGGACCTCAAGGGTCCCGTGTCTGACCCGCAGGAAAGCGTGGCTTACCTGGGGCTGTGTTACGCGGAACTGGTGCAGGATGTTGGCCCTGCAGAGGCAGAGCGCTTGTATTTGAGAGACGGTCGGCAGGCTTTTCTTCCCCTGAAAACACTGGAGCGCATGGTGGCAAAAGTGGCCCCTGCACTGGTTGTAGCCACCAACTCCCCACGTTCTGAACGTGCTGCCATCACGGCCGCCAGGCGTCTTGGCCTGCCGTCGGTGTGCATGGTGGACCTTTTTTGCCTCGATGAGGTCAAGTGGATAGGCAATGCAGCCTACGCTGACCGCGTGTGCGTACTCAATGAGTCCGTCAAAAAGTTTCTTGTTGCGGCGGGCAGGGGGGAAGAGCAGATCGTGGTCACGGGCAACCCGGCATTCGATACCCTCGGTGACCCTGTCCATGTCCTGGAGGGTCGCCGCTTGAGGCTGGAAAGGCAGTGGACGGGCAAGTATGTGCTGCTATGGCCCACACAGGTCGAGCCGGCCTATCACCCCTTCAACGGCCTGCCGGGCGATGTCAATCTGCCAGCGCGCGCGCTGGCGAGCGTGATTCGTTGGGTTTTGTCACGTGATGACTGCGTACTCTGCATCCGCCCGCGTGCCGGTGAGGCTCTTCCGTCAGCGCCTGATGACCCGCGCATCGTGTTTGCAGGTCAGGAGACGGGCCTGCCTGCCTTGCTGCAGGCAGTGGATCTTGTGGTGACGCTCAATTCGACGGTGGGGCTGGAAGGCCATCTGGCCGGAACTGGCTTGGTACAGGTGCTGGGGTCGGTATTTGACGATGCCATGCCCCTGAAAACTTACGGTATTGCCGACGAGGCTGTCCGGGAGGCGGACATCGGCGCTGCGCTTGATCGTTGTGTTCACCGGCCGCGCCGCCAGCCGGAACAAGTTCACGCCAATGCGACTGTCAGAGTGCTGGATGTCCTTCGTGGATTCCTATAATCAGGGCATGCAGTTGCGGCGGGGCCGCAGCACGCCAGCAAAACCTTCCGGACGTTCATGTCACTCATCAAGAATCCCTCGCCCGTCGACTTAAGCATTTTTTCAGCAAGCGATGACGATGCGCAGGTCAAATATGGTTTGCCCCGTTACGTGCATTTCTGCAAGAAATGTGTGATTTCAAACCAGCGCCCGAATTCAGCGGTCGAATACCAGCACACCAAGGACAGCAAAAAGGCGACCATCGCCTTCAATGAAGACGGCATTTGTGATGCCTGCCTGTTCGCGGAGCAAAAGCACAACACCATTGACTGGAAGACCCGCGAGGACCAGCTCGCAGCCCTGTGCGACAAATTCCGCAGCAAGTCTGGTTACGACTGCCTGGTGCCTGGCTCCGGCGGCAAGGACAGTTTTTACGCCTCACATATCCTCAAGACGCGTTTCAACATGCACCCGCTTACGGTGACATGGGCTCCCCATGTGTACACCGAATGGGGATGGAAGAATTTTGAGTCCTGGCTGCATGCCGGTTTTGACAACTACCTGATGACGCCGAATGGGCGCGTGCATCGCTTGCTGACAAGGCTTGCGGTCGATAACCTGTTTCACCCCTTCCAGGCCTTTATGTTCGGCCAGAAGTCGCTGGCTCCCAAGATGGCCATCCTGCACGACATTCCTTTTGTCATTTATGGCGAAAACGAAGCTGAATACGGCAACCCCATCGGCGATACCAACAGCGCCAAACGCGACTGGTCCTATTTCACCTCCAATGACAAATCGAAGATTCACCTGGGCGGAACGCCAATCCAGAGCCTGTACGACGATTTCGGTGTTGAAGAGCAGGATCTGCTTCCCTACCTGCCTGCCGACCCGGTACAGATAGAGAAAAAGCAGATTGAAGTGCATTACCTGGGTTATTACCTCAAATGGCACCCACAGAGCTGCTACTACTACGCGGTTGAGCATGGCGGCTTCGAAGCATCGCCCGAGCGCACGCCGGGTACCTACAGCAAGTACAACAGCATTGACGACCGTATTGACGACTTTCATTACTACACGACCTTCACCAAGTTTGGTATTGGGCGCGCAACCTATGATGCCGCGCAGGAAATCCGCTCAAGGGACATCAATCGCGATGAAGGCGTGGCGCTGGTCAAGCGCTACGACGGCGAGTTCCCCGAGCGTTTTGCTGACGAGATATTCCGCTATCTCAGCATCCCTGCAAAAGAATTCCCGAAAGCGCACAAGATGTTTGAGAGCCCGACTCTGGACCGGGATTACTTCAGCCGACTCACAGACAACTTCAGGTCACCCCATCTGTGGAAGCATGAAAACGGGCAGTGGAAACTGCGGCACTCCGTGTTCAACACGCCGGCCTGATCAGGGATGGCAGGCCTGCGCATCATTCCGCGTCTGGATGTCAAGGGCGCCAACCTCATCAAGGGCATACGTCTAGAAGGCCTGCGTGTGGTGGGCGACCCCCATGAGTTCGCGCTGAAATACTATGCACAGGGGGCGGACGAGATCATCTTCATGGACATTGTTGCCAGCCTTTACCAGCGCAACAACCTGACCGACATCATCCAGCGGGCTGCTGACCAGATTTACATTCCCATTACCGTGGGGGGGGGCATCCGTTCGATTGACGATGTTCACACCATGCTGCGTTCGGGTGCAGACAAGGTCGCCATCAATACCGCTGCCATTGCACGCCCCGAACTGATTTCCGAGGTTTCAAATCGCTACGGCTCGCAGTGCATGGTTCTATCGGTCGAAGCCAAACGTACAGGGCCCGGAAAGTGGGAAGCCTATACGGATAACGGACGGGAACATACCGGTCTTGATGTTGTGGACTGGATTGCCCGCGCCGTCAGCCTGGGAGCGGGCGAAGTACTGGTCACAGCCGTCGATCAGGAGGGGACCCGCAAGGGGCTTGATATCGAGTTGATGCGCGCTGTGAATGCACGGGTGAATGTGCCCGTGATCGCCAGTGGCGGTTTTGGTGATCCCGCCGATTTGAAGCGGGCCAGTGATGTCGGCACGTCGGCGATTGCGATTGCCGACGCCCTGCACTGGCAGCGGACAACTGTTGGCGAGATCAAGCAGCAGGCAAGGCAATACGGTCTGGAGGTCAGGCTGTGAGCGCAGCATCAGGCAAGCCTGTCACCGTGATTGACTATGGCATCGGCAATCTGCTCAATGTCGTGAGGGCACTTCGGCACTGCGGTGCCGAGGTGACCGTCGTTGACCATGCGTCTCAGGTGACGGTGATGCCTGACAGGCTGGTACTTCCGGGTGTTGGCGCTTTTGCCGATGGCATGACGGAGCTGAAGAGCCGGGGTTTTGATGATCTGGTCAAAAGATATGCCCAGACGGAACGCCCGTTTTTGGGAATCTGCGTGGGTGCCCAGATGCTTTTTGATGTTGGTGAGGAGTTTGGTGAACATGCCGGCCTTGGCTTGATACCGGGCCGTGTCATGCCCGTGGCTGTTGCAGGCGTTGACGGCAAACCTCACCGCATTCCGCATATTGGCTGGAGTGCGCTTGCGTTGCCTGCCGCCCGTGCATCATGGAATCGCACTGTACTGACCCACGTGAATCCGGGCGAGCCTATGTACTTTGTGCATTCATTTGCGCCCGTCCCTGAAAACGAGGAGCACAGGCTGGCAGACACTTTCTACGACGGTGTTCGGATTTGTGCTGCAGTTGCGCGTGGCTCCATTTATGGCTGCCAGTTTCACCCGGAGCGGAGTGCTGCGCACGGCCTGACCATCCTTTCCGGTTTTCTGGAGCTTTAGACGTCATGCGTGTCCTTGTCACCGGACGCGGCTCCATCGCCAAAAGGCATGTGCGTCACCTGCGAGAGCTGATCCCGGGTGTGGAAATCGCCATCATTTCCGGGACTGGTGAGATTGACCCGGTTTTTGGCCTTTGCAAGGTGCTGGGCGGAATTGATGAGGGCTTTGCCTGGCAGCCTGACGCCGTAGTGATTGCCAGTATCTCGTCGAGACATTCATCAGAGCTTGCCCTGTGCCTGGTGCGCGGAATTCCGTGCCTGGTCGAGAAACCGCTTGTCACAGACCGGGTGCAGTTCGAGCAGTTATGCGCGCTTGCACAAAAAGGTACCGCTTCGCCAGCTGTTGTGGTGGGGTGCAATCTCCGTTACCTTCCCGCACTTGCCAAGCTTCGCGCTGAGCTTGCATGTGATGCGTCATGCCGTATCCTGAGGGCGCATCTGGAGGTAGGTCAGGAATTGACCCAGTGGAGACTTGGCAGGGAACTGAAAGACAGTTACAGCGCCTTCGCGTCGCAGGGCGGTGGTGTGGTGTTTGATCTGGTGCATGAGATTGACATGGCCCAGTGGTTGTTGGGGCCACTGTCGGTACTCGCCTCTGTCGGTGGGCATTTGAGTTCTTTGCCGATTGAATCGAATGATGTCCATGTGGCCCTGCTCAAAACGGCTCAGGGAGCGCCTGTAGTGGTCAGCCTTGACTATGTTTCCCAACTGCCCGTCAGGAGGTATGCGCTGGTCACGACGGCGGGAACGTTTATTGTTGATCTGATGAAAAAAATTATCACGCTTGAGACGCGAGAGGGCAGTCGTGTCATCAATGACAAAGTTGAGGATTTTGATATCACGCAAACCTATCAATTTCAAATGATGGACTGGCTTGCAGCAGCAGGCAATCGGAGCCATAAGCCGGTCTCTCCACTGGCTGACGGGCTGAAGACAGCTGGGCTCATGCTGTCCATACACGAGGCTAGCGCGTGAACATCATCACCATTTGTGCACGGGGCGGTTCTGCTGGGGTGCCGGGAAAGAATATCCGCATGCTTTGCGGCAAGCCCCTGATCGCGTGGACTATTGGCCAAGCCCTGGACGCCGGGATCGCCGATCATGTCTTTGTGTCCACTGACAGCCAGGCCATTGCAGAGGCTGCAAAAGCAGCCGGTGCCTCGGTACCTTTTTTGCGTCCCGCAGAGCTGGCTACCGCTACTGCCGGGAAGTTGCCGGTGATCCGGCATCTGGTTGAATGGGTGGAGGCAAATCTCGGTCCGGTAAGGTCCATTGTTGACCTTGACCCCACATCTCCCTTGCGCGATGTCACAGACATACAGACCTGCCTCAAAATGCTGGATGCCGAGACTGATGTGGTTATCACGGGGTATGAGGCGGACAAAAACCCGTACTTCAACATGGTGGAATGCAAACCCAACGGTTTCTTCGAGCGTGTTTGCCCCCCTGTGAACGAAGTGCTTGGCAGGCAGTCGGCTCCGCCCGTGTATGCCATGAACGCGTCGATTTACGCATGGCATCGCCATACACTGTCGTCTTCACTGTGGGATGCGCAAAGAATCAGGCTGCATGTGATGCCAAGGGAGCGATCCATTGACATTGATCACCCCATTGACTTTGACCTGGTCGAGTTGCTGATGAAAAAAAGAGGGCTTGCATGAAAGACGCGTTTTCACTGGACGGCAAGGTCGTGGTGCTGAGCGGGGCTGCGGGCATTATCGGTTCCCAGGTGGTCAAGGCTTTTGTGGAAGCCGGTGCACGCGTGTTTGCGCTGGATCGTGAAGCCGGCTTGCTTGAGGAGCGCCTGGGTAAATCCCACGATGCCATGATCACTTGCGTGGCCGATGTTGCCAGCCGCGATTCGCTGATCAGGGCCCACGCTTTGCTGGAATCGCGTTGGGGGCTTGCGGACGCGCTGCTTAACAACGCAGCGACCAAATCGGATAATTTTTTCGAGCCATTTGAGACCTTTCCTGTCAACGAGTGGAATGACGTTATGTCGGTCAATCTGACGGGCGCCATGCTGTGTGCCCAGGTTTTTGGCAGCCCGATGGCCAGGCGCGGTTCAGGAAGCATCGTGAACACGCTTTCCATATACGGCATCGTGGCGCCGGATCAGCGGATTTACGAAGGCTCCGAATATATGGGTCGTGCAATCAACACGCCAGCCATCTACGCGGCAAGCAAGGCTGGCTTGTGGGGGCTGACAAAATATCTTGCGGCGTATTGGGGCCACCGCGGTGTACGTGTGAATGCCATCACTCCGGGCGGTGTTTTCAGTGGACAGAACGACACCTTTGTAGAGAATTATTCCCGCCGGGCACCGCTGGGCCGCATGGCTGAAGCTGACGATATGGTTCATGCCATGCGTTACTTGACCAGCGACGCTGCCAAATATGTGACGGGTCACAACCTGGTTGTTGATGGCGGGTGGACGGCGTGGTGAACGATCATGTCTTCGTGATTGCCGAAGCCGGCGTTAATCACAACGGAGATATTTCACTCGCATTACAGCTATGTGACGCCGCCAAAAGGGCAGGTGCCGATGCCGTGAAATTCCAGACCTTCCGCGCTGAAGACCTGGTAGTGCGTGGCGCCCCCACGGCAAAATACCAGGAGCGCCAGACGGGCGTCCAGGACCAGTTCCTGATGCTTGAGAAGCTGGAGTTATCGCAGCAGCAGCATGAGCTGATCAAGGCTCACTGCGAGGCCATCGGGATTGAATTTTTCTCCACGCCGTTTTCGGTGGCTGCAGTGGACATGCTGGTGGGCCTCGGGGTACGGCGGCTCAAACTGTCTTCAGGAGAGCTTACCCATCGTGCGCTTGTGGAGCATGCGGCTGCCACCCGGTTGCCGCTTCTGATGTCTACCGGCATGGGGACCATGGAAGAAATCAGCGAGGCCGTCGAATGGATTCAGGCGGTACGCGGCACCTTGAAGGACGTTGTTGTCCTTCATTGCACATCGGCATACCCGGCACCTGACGGGACACTTAACTTGCGCGCCATGGTGAGTATGGCCAGCAATCTGGGTGTGGCGACAGGTTATTCGGACCACAGCCTGGGCATTGAAGCTCCACTGGCTGCTGTGGCACTTGGCGCCGTGGTGATTGAAAAGCATCTGACGCTTGACCGGGACATGCCAGGTCCTGATCACAGTGCATCTCTTGAACCTACAGAGTTCGCGCAGATGGTCAGCGGCATACGCCGGGTCAGCGCCATGCTCGGTGATGGTATCAAGGCGCCGCTCTCCGAGGAGCTTGATACCGCCAGGGTGGCGCGACGCAGCGTCGTGGCAGCGGTGGATATTGCAGCCGGAGAAGTCATCACTGCGGAAAAACTGCTTTGCCGGAGGCCAGCCACTGGCATTGAACCCCGCTATCTGCCTGAGTTGCCTGGCCGCCTCGCAGCTGTGGATATCGCAGCTGGTTCTGTATTGCAGTGGAACCTGCTGGTTGAAGCTCCCGCACACTGATCATGAGCAAAGCCAGGCGCAAGATCATTTACCTGAGCGGTACGCGCGCGGACTTTGGACTCATGAAGTCCACCCTTCAGCAGCTGGCATCCGTTGCTGAACTGAGCGTGGCGGTCACTGGCATGCATCTTCATTCCGACTTTGGGGACACGGTTGAAGAAATCCGTGCCGCATCGTTACGTATTTGCGGTGAGATACCGATAGATACTGCGAGTCGTACAGCTGAGGGTATGTCTGCAGGCGTGGGCCAATGTCTTTTGGGTATCACCAGTTTGTTGAGTGCGGAGAAGCCGGACATCCTTCTGCTGCTTGGTGACCGGGGCGAAATGCTTGCAGGCGCCATTGCGGCATTGCATCTGGGAATCGTCTGCGTGCACATACACGGTGGCGAGCGCTCAGGCACGGTGGATGAGCCTGTCAGGCATGCGATCAGCAAGCTCAGTCACTACCATCTGGTTGCAACGCAAGAGTCCCGTGAGCGCCTGATCCGCATGGGTGAAATGCCGTCGCACATAGATGTAACGGGTGCTCCCGGGCTGGATGGCATCGTGGAGGGCGCCAACCTTTCCTTAGACGAGTGCACGGAGGCGCTCGGGCTTCCTTCCACGTCGCGTTTTGTGTTGGGGGTCTTTCATCCGGTGGTCCAGCAGGCTGGCGATGCCTTTGCACAGACAGAGGCGATCCTCAAGGCTCTGAATCGCGTTGGTCTGCCAGTGGTCTGGCTTGAGCCTAATTCAGATGCCGGATCGCATGAAATCCACCGGGCATTGGCGCTGGTGGCCTTGCCGGAGGGGTCCAGCCGCGTGCGACATATTGCCAGGCCCCTGTTTTGTGCCGCCATGAAACACTGCGCCGTGATGGTTGGCAATTCTTCTGCTGGCATCATTGAGGCTGCTTCTTTTGGCACGCCTGTGGTCAATGTCGGCGATCGCCAGCGGTCGCGTGAGAGAAACAGCAATGTCAGGGACGTCAATCCTGAGGCCGGTGTTATCCAGACCGCCGTTCAAGAGGCTCTCCACCATGGAAGGTGGCCGTGTAACAATAGATTTGGAGATGGCCTTGCCGGCGGACGAATATCCGAATATCTGGTGTCGTTGTCTCTGGACAGGTCTGTGCTCGAGAAGACCAACACCTATTGATCAGGCCACTGCTTACTTCATCCATGAGTGCATCTTCCAAACCTTCTGCTTTTGATTCGTTGATGATTTTCGGCGCGGGCGGTCATGGGCGTGTTGTTGCTGACGCTGCATTGCTTGAGGGTAGCTGGCCAGAAGTCTTTGCGTCCGACAGGAATGCTTCCTCTTGCCAGGGTGAGCTTTTGCCGGGGGTCCAGCTGCGGCCGGTTGACGCATTAAGTTCGGCGGATATCGGTGTGCATATTGCCATTGGGAACAACCGTGCGAGGCAGCAGGAGGCTGCCACATGTGGCCTTGACCGGCTGGTATCTGTTTTTCATCCTGCCGCCACGGTTTCCCCTTTCTCCGATATCGGCAGGGGGTGTTTTGTGGCTGCTGGCGCAATCGTCGGGCCAGCCGCGAGAGTGGGTGATGGCGTGATCATCAATCATGGTGCGGTGGTCGATCATGATGTTGAAGTGGGCGCTTTTTCCCATATAGCGCCCAATGCGGCTTTGGGCGGGCATGTCAAAACCGGTCAGCGCGTGCTTGTTGGCGCTGGTGTCGTGGTGCTGCCGCTAAAGGTCATTGGTGACGATGTCACGATTGGTGCGGGCACAGTAGTTAATCAGGATTTGCCGGAGCCGGGTGTTTATGCCGGAACTCCCGTAAGGAAAATTCAATGAGTTCAGCCGATCTTGGCCTGCTGTGCGTCCCGCCTGAATTGACGCTGAGGGATGCCTTGCTTCGCATGGACCAGGCAGGACGCGGAATTTTGCTGGTGGTACGCAGTGACGGTACCTTGACGAGGACGCTCACTGACGGGGATCTGCGCCGCGCCATCATCAATCATGCGGGAGATGATTTCCCGCTTGGGCGGTTGCCTGCTGTTCGGTCCGTCACGGTCAACGAAGATGCAGATGCTGCGCGTGTTCTGCACTTGATGGACCATCACCAGATTGACCACGTGCCTGTGCTCGATCCACGCGGATGCCCGATTGACATGATAGTCCGACGGGAATTGTCCCAGCGTATCTGGCTGTCGTCTCCCCATCTGGGTGATGAAGAAACCGCATTTGTGGAAGACGCATTTAAAACCAACTGGATTGCGCCGCTTGGCCCGCACGTCAATGCATTTGAAGCTGAACTTGCTGCCCATGTGGGTGTAGGCCATGCAGCCGCAGTCAGTTCGGGTACGGCTGCAATTCACCTCGGCCTGCTACTGCTGGGCGTCAAGCCGGGTGACACGGTTTTTTGCTCATCGCTCACGTTTGTCGGCAGTTGCAACCCCATTCTTTATTGTGGTGCCAGGCCTGTATTCATTGACTCCGAGCTCTCCACCTGGAATATGTCACCCGATGCGCTGGAGCGTGCATTTGAGTGGGCCAAACGCGAGAGTCGCCTGCCGGCCTGTGTGATTCTGGTCAATCTTTATGGTCAAAGCGCCGACATGGACGCCTTGCTCCCCATCTGCGAAAAATATGGCGTGCCGGTTCTTGAGGATGCTGCGGAATCCCTGGGTGCCCATTACAAGGGCCGATCCAGCGGGACGTTCGGCCGCGTGGCGGTTTACTCCTTTAATGGCAACAAGATCATCACGACGTCCGGCGGTGGCATGTTGGTGGCAGACGATCCCGATCTTGTAGTCCGTGCGCGAAAGTTGTCTACCCAGGCCAGGGAACCTGCAGCGCACTATGAGCATGTAGAGGTGGGATTCAACTACCGCATGAGCAATGTTCTTGCTGGCATTGGTCGCGGTCAGTTAAGGGTGCTTGATCAACGCGTGGAGCAGCGCCGCCGGGTGTTTGAACGCTATGTGGAGGCGTTTGCGGATTTTCCTCAAATAAGGTGGATGCCTGAACCCGAGAATTACCGCTCAACGCGCTGGCTGACCTGCTTCACACTTGCAGGAGAAAATCCCAGCGAGAAATGCCGTCAGGTCATGAACTCCCTGGAGCGGCATCTGATAGAGGCCAGACCGGTCTGGAAACCCATGCATCTGCAAAAACTATTTGAAAATGCGCCTTATTTCCCGCATCAACCCAATAATGACATCTCCCAAAACCTGTTTCAGTCCGGTATTTGCCTTCCTTCCGGCTCGAACATGAGTGAGCTTCAGCAGGACAGGGTTATTGATCATTTGAAGAATGCCATCAACACGCTGGAGGACCATTGTGCGTCTGCGTAAAGAGGTTTTGCCGCTGTGGGGGATAGATTTGCTGCTCGTAGGCGCAGCATGGTGGGCTGCATTCTGGCTGCGATTTAATTTCGAGATTCCAGACACGTTTGAAACCCTGATCGCCATGAGTCTGCCCTGGATACTGGTTTGTTATACAGCCGGCCTTGGCATTGCCAGGGTTTACAGGCAGGTCTGGCGGTATATCGGGTTGCCAGAATTGCGGCAACTCACGGGAGGTGTGCTTCTCGCCAGCCTGCTTTCCGCGGCGATTGTGCTGATGATGCGGTACCAGTTTTTTCCCCGTTCAGTGCTTTTGCTTCATCCCCTGATTGCTCTGGTCCTGTTGAGCGCGGTGCGCGCGGGTTGGCGGACCCTGACTGAGCACAGTGCGCCTGCAGACGGCTCAAAACCTCTTTTGATTGTTGGTTCCCTGAGGGAGGCAACCGATGCCTTGCGAGCCATCAAGGGCTCCAGGCAATGGCATTGTGTGGGTATCGTCTCTCCGTTGCCAGGGGAGTTGGGTACCTATCTGAACCAGGTACCTGTACTGGGGTCCCCTTCGTCTGTTGTATCCATTGCACAGGCGACGGGCGCGTCCACTGCCCTTATTGCGAGTCCTCCGGGGTCGGACGAGCGGCGTGAAGTTCTTTCTCAGTCCAGCCAGGCAGGTTTGACGCTGATGACCATGCCAAGGCCGGACGAGTGGCTCAAGTCCGACAGCAGCAGTCCCCGGCGGATTGAACTGGAAGATTTGTTGGGCAGGCAAGCGGTCGAGCTGGATATGCGCGGGCTCGCAGAACTTTTTTCCGGACAGACCGTGCTGGTTTCGGGAGCAGGGGGTTCCATTGGATCCGAGTTATGCCGACAGATAGCGCGTCTTGGTGTCGCGCGGCTGGTATGCGTGGATGCATCGGAAATTGCAATCTACAAGCTTGAGCAGGAGTTGCGTGAAACCCATCCGCAGATGAAAGGCCTGTATTACACGGCCAATATCCGCGAAGAAGACCGTTTGCGTGCCATCGCGATGCACTACAAGCCTTCGGTTTTCTTTCATGCGGCGGCGTACAAACATGTGCCCTTGATGGAGTCACATAACGAAATTGAAGCCATTCGCACAAACATTCTCGGGACCCTTCATACGGCAAGAATTGCTGGCGAATGCGGTGCGCACAAGTTTGTCCAGATATCCACTGACAAGGCGGTCAACCCGACCAACATCATGGGCGCGACCAAGCGTATGGCGGAACTTGTCGTACAAAGTGTCGCGCTTGAATACACCAGCACGGAGTTTGTATCGGTACGTTTCGGTAATGTCCTGGGCTCCAGTGGTTCGGTGGTTCCGCTCTTTACTGACCAGATCGCCAAGGGCGGCCCGATCACAGTTACGCATCCGGATATCGTGCGTTATTTCATGACCATTCCGGAGGCTGCGAAGCTTGTCTTGCAGGCGGGGTTGATGGGCAAGAGCGGCCAGATTTTTGTGCTCGACATGGGCGACCCGGTGAAGATCGCAGATCTGGCTCGAATGATGATCCAGCTTTCTGGAAAAACAGAGCAGGAAGTTCCTCTCGCCTTTACAGGCTTGCGGCCCGGCGAGAAGCTCTTTGAGGAACTGCTTGCTGACGATGAGACAACAGAGCCTACGCCGCATCCAAAACTGAGGGTGGCCAAGACATCGGGGGAGCAGGCTGTTCACATCGGGAGCGTTCAGGACTGGATTGAGTCGGCCGGGCCGGCGCCTTCCAGCAGTGATGTCAGGGCCTGGCTGACGGGGCATTTGCCTGAATACAAATCGCAGGCTTAATGCTCGGCGTGATGCTGGCTGGCCCTAAAGTGCTATACCTGTCCGTTCGAGGATATCGCTCACCAGTTCAAGCCTGACCAACGGATTGTCCAGCTCCATTAAACGTTGTTTGAGCTCAACCGGTATGGGAAGCAATTCACACCAGCGATTGGCAACCCATCCGCAATCATCCAGGCGGTACGGCGCTACAAGTGGCATCTGATCGTTCGGAGCACTTCGGTCCTGCAGGCTTTTAATTACCTTGCCCAGGGCATTGGCGGTGGCCTGAAGATCTTCTGGAATCCTGACTGTCTGATCGTCATCAAGGCGCGTGACATCTGCGATCCACAGGCCGTGCTTCAGTCTTTCGCGATTCGATATTTCGAAACGCTGGGTGCCCTCGCAGCGGATCATCATCAAACCCGGCTGTGGTACGGAAAATTCCGTGATGGTGGCCAGGGTTCCAACTGCATTGAATTCTTCCGGAGTAAACCCACCGTCTGACTGCTTACCATCGACCTTGCGGACCTCGGATCCCTGAATCAAGGACACAACTCCAAAAGGCGCACCGATTTTGTGGCACTTGCCGATCATGTCCAGATAACGAACCTCAAAAATCCTGAGAGGGAGAAGACCACCGGGATAAAGAACTGTACCCAGTGGAAATATTGGAAGCGAAAACAGGGTCAGGGCTTCAGACATAGGTGCATGCCTTGGATGAACATGCCAACATCATCCCACGAAGATGTTTCCCATTGCTTGCCGAAGATCTTCGCCGTGCAGATTTTGTGGCGTTACCTGAAAACCAGATGCCTTAAATGAAAAAGTCCCAGAACTGCATCAACTGCAATTGCGGGACGTTCTACAAATGCTGAATCTGGCCACCTCAGCGTGGCAGGTTACTCCACCGCGTCAGCCGGTTGCTTTAACAGCATGGCCAATGAACTGGCTATGGTTTTGCGTAGTTCCCGGCGGTCACATATGAAGTCTACGGCGCCTTTTGTCTGCAGGAATTCAGCACGTTGAAAGCCTTCTGGCAGGGTGACCCTCACTGTCGATTCGATCACGCGCGGGCCTGCAAAGCCGATCAGTGCCTTGGGTTCGGCGACGACAATGTCACCGACGAAGGCAAATCCAGCACTCACACCACCCATGGTTGGATCAGTCAGCACGCTGATGTAGGGAAGGCCTTTTTTGGCGAGCCGCGTCAGCGCAGAGTTGGTTTTTGCCATTTGCATGAGGCTGAGGAGGCCCTCCTGCATGCGCGCACCGCCAGTGGCGGTGAAGCAGATGAATGGAACTTTCTGCTCGATGGCGGCGTGAACGCCGCGTACAAAGCGTTCGCCCACCACGCTGCCCATGCTGCCACCCATAAAGTCAAATTCAAAACAGCAGGCGACCACACCAATGCTGTGAACTGCGCCACCCATGACGATCAATGCATCGGTTTCCCCTGTGGTTTCCAGCGCTTCTTTCAGGCGCTCGGGGTATTTGCGGCTGTCCTTGAACTTGAGCGCATCAACCGGCAGCACCTCCTGGCCCAGTTCATAGCGGCCTTCCGGATCAAGGAAAGCGTCAAGCCTGGCGCGTGCACCGATGCGGTGATGATGGCTGCATTGGGGGCAAACATTCTGGTTTTTTTCCAGATCCGTTTTGTAGAGCACCGCCTCGCAACTTGGGCATTTGATCCACAGGCCCTCAGGCACGCTCCGGCGCTCGGTAGGGTCAGTAGGAGTGATTTTTGGGGGAAGTAGTTTTTCTAGCCAAGACATGGATTAAGGTCCTTGTTAAGAGGCATCCGGACGGGCTGTACCGTGACAGTGTTCTGCAGAATTGCAATTATGCTCTGGCGGCATGTGGCGTTGAACCGGCTGGGTACCTGTCCAGGGCCAGACGGATTTCCCTGAGGAATTCCTGCGCCGTAGCAGCCACTTTTTCACGTGGCTGATGTTCAATCAACTGAATGATTTTGCTGCCTATGACCACAGCATCGGCTACCTGGCTGATGGCTTGGGCGGTCGCCGCATCCCGGATGCCGAAGCCGACGCCTACCGGCACGCTGACATGCTCGCGTATGCGCGGCAGCATGGCGCCTACGGCATCCACGTCCAGCGCGCCTGATCCCGTCACGCCTTTGAGTGACACATAGTAGACATATCCGCTCGCGACCTGTGCCACCTGTTGCATACGCTGGTCTGTGCTGGTCGGCGCCAAAAGGAAGATCAGGTCCATATCCCTGGCGCGAAGTCGGGTAGCAAACTCCACGCATTCTTCTGGTGGGTAGTCAACGACAAGCACGCCATCGACACCTGCGGCTGAAGCATCGCGTATGAACGCGCTGTCTTTGGTGTTTCCTCCGCCATGCTTGATGTCGTAAGCCTCTATCGGGTTGGCGTAACCCATCAGGACTACGGGTGTAGTTTTGTCCTGAGTGCGAAAGTTGCGAACCATTTCAAGCACCTGCATCAAACCGACGCCGCTGGCGAGAGCCTTGTCACCGGCCTTCTGGATCACCGGACCGTCGGCGCTCGGATCCGAAAAGGGAACACCCAGCTCAATAACGTCGGCACCACCGGCCACCATGCCGTGCATCAGTTCGGGCGTGACATCTGCGAAAGGAAACCCCGCGGTCACAAAGGGAATCAGGGCCTTGCGGCCTTCACTTTTGAGTTTGGCAAAAACGGGTGCAATGCGGCTCATGATTTGACCCCGCCGCCCTTGACGGAAAGTCCGCGCATTGAGGGGCGATCATAAAAATCAGCACCCGACAAATCTGCCACTGTGCCTATGTCCTTGTCACCCCTGCCTGAGAGATTTACCAGAATGCTCTGGTCCGTGCGCATGGTCTTTGCAAGTTTCATGGCATAGGCAACGGCATGACTTGATTCGAGTGCGGGGATGATGCCCTCTGTCCTGCAGAGGTAGTGAAAAGCCTGAAGTGCTTCCTCGTCAGTGATTCCCACGTATTCGGCCCGCCCTATGTCCTTTAGGAAGGCGTGCTCGGGGCCGACACCGGGGTAGTCCAGGCCGGCGCTGATGCTATGTGTCTCTGTCACCTGGCCATCTTCGTTCTGCAGTACATAGGTCCGGTTGCCGTGGAGGACGCCGGCCACGCCGCGCTGCAGCGAAGCGGAGTGTTTGCCGCTGTCCATGCCTTCGCCTGCAGCTTCGACACCTATAAGGCGCGTGCTCCCGTAGGGGATGTAAGGGTGAAAGATCCCCATGGCATTGCTGCCTCCGCCAACACATGCGATGACGGCGTCGGGCTGGCCCCCGGTGAACTCAGGCATTTGCGCAATGCATTCGGTGCCGATCACGCTCTGGAAGTCACGCACCATCATGGGGTAAGGGTGCGGACCTGCTACCGTGCCAATGATGTAGAAGGTGTTGTCGACGTTGGCTACCCAGTCGCGCATCGCTTCATTCAGCGCATCCTTCAGCGTCTTGCTGCCGCTCTCAACCGGTACGACTGTGGCGCCGAGCAGCTTCATGCGGTACACATTGGGGCTTTGGCGCTTGACGTCTTCGCTGCCCATATAAACCACGCATTCCAGGCCGTAGCGTGCACAAATGGTGGCCGTGGCCACACCGTGTTGTCCGGCACCTGTTTCTGCGATGACGCGCGGCTTGCCCATGCGCCTTGCCAGCATGGCCTGACCTATGGTGTTGTTGATCTTGTGCGCGCCAGTGTGGTTGAGGTCTTCGCGCTTGAGGTAAATCTGCGCGCCGCCCTGCTCGCGGCTCATGCGCGCTGCATGATAGATAGGGGAGGGCCGGCCTACGAAGTGCTTGAGTTCTGAATTGAATTCCGCCAGGAACTCGGGGTCATGCTGGTATCTGGCGTAAGCCTCTTTCAGCTCGGTAATGGCGTGGGTCAGCGTTTCTGAAACAAAACTGCCGCCGTAAATACCAAAGTGGCCTGAAACATCAGGCTGTTGATAGTCGTACATGGTGATCTGGATTCTTTGCAAATTGTTCATCGGCTACGCGCACGGCGGCCACGAACTGGTTGATTTTGTCGGCGTTTTTGATTCCTTTTGAAATCTCGACGCCCGAGCTGACATCAACGGCCAGCGTTTTACAACGCGGCCTGACTTGCAAAATGCCATCGGTCACATTTGCAGGTGTGAGTCCACCAGACAAAACGAGGTGAGCGTTGACGCTTGGAGGAAGAAGTGACCAATTGAATGTTTTGCCGCCTCCGCCATATCCCTCGACATGAGCGTCTAGGAGGATACCCTGGGCTGCCTTGAAATCTTCTGCGTATTTTACGAGATTGAAGCGCGGGTCTGCTTCATCAAGGGGAATGCGCGCGGCGCGCAGGAAAGGGCGTGCAGCACGTATGCATTGCTCCGGCGTTTCATCGCCGTGAAATTGAATCAGGGCATTGGGTATTTTTTCGCATGCAGCCTGAATGTCAGCCAGCTCTGCATTTACAAAAAGCAATACCGGCGTGACGAAGGGGGGCAGCCTGCTGGCTAGCAGGGAGGCGCGCTCAACCGTGACGTGACGCGGACTTGACCCGTACATCACAAATCCGACTGCATCTACGCCAGCCGCTGCTGCGGCCTCGACGTCTTCTTCACGGGTAAGGCCGCAGATCTTGATGCGGGTACGGATATTCATAGGTTTGAGGTTCAGCTCGTGATCAGGGAAGCCAATCATAGGCCGCTGTGCGTTTCGGCAGGCCATAGTGGTCTTCGTAGACTGGTCCCAGGAAATACAGGCCATCTGGTGAAAAAGTTGGCGCGGCAGCGTCCCGCCGGCGAGCTTGCATGACCTCGCCCAACCATTCGGGTGGATGAGCGCCCTGGCCAATCGCAACCAGACACCCCATGATGTTCCTGATCATGTGGTGCAGAAATGCATTGGCTTCAAACTCAAAACGCCAATAACTGGAGCCGTCACTTGCCCGCTGGCTGATTTCAATGCGGTTGACGGTTTTGACTGGAGATTTCGCCTGACACTGGGCCGCCCGGAAGGAGCTGAAATCATGTTCCCCGACAAGGTATGTCGCCGCTTTTTCCATCGTGTTGCCGTCCAGTGGCCTGTAAACCCAGCCGACCCGGCCAGCTTCCACGCTGGGGCGTACCGGGGACTCAAGAACCACATAGGCATAACGACGCGCAATTGCGCTACCCCGGCAGTGGAATTCGTCGGGTACTTCCCTGGCCCATTGCACGGCAATATCCCGGGGCAGGAAGGCGTTGGTCCCGCGCACCCATGACGCCGTGTCCCGTTTCAAGCCGGTGTCAAAGTGAACGACCTGCATCAGTCCGTGCACACCAGCATCGGTGCGTCCGGCGCAAAGGGTTCGCACAGGCAGGGCGGCAAATCTTGCGAGGGCGGATTCGAGCTTGTCCTGAACAGTGTTCCCAGAGAGCTGGCTTTGCCAGCCCTCGTAACCGCTGCCGTTGTAGCTGACGCCAAGAGCTATTCTCACGGTGATTCAATAGCCTGATCAGCAGTGACCCGCGAACGCATCGCTGCGTTCAACTGCCGGTCACGACAGGCCGTTAAGAAACGCCTGCGCCCTGCTCTTGAGCGGTCCGCTGGATTGGGACGCAACTTCCTCTGCCAGTGAACGTGCGCCATCCGAGTCGCCCAACGCCTGGAACTCTTCAGCGAGGGCGAGCTTTGTTGCCAGCGGGTCGTCACCTGCGCCTGATTCCTCCGCCGGCGACAGGGTTGGGCTTTCTGTACTCGGACCACCCAGATCCAGGGACAGCGAGCCCAGGTCAAACTCCAGCATGCCGCTGTCAGGTTCGGCGGCCACAGGCGCGGGTGGAGGTGCTGCTTTTGCAGGTGCAGGGGCGGGGGCTGGCTCATCGGTCGTGAACGTCAGACCGCTGGCCGACAAGGCCATCTCTGCCGAATTGTCTTTGGCGGGGGCAATCGGTGCAGGTTCCGGTGTTGGTTTCAGCGCGACCGTGCCAGTTGAAAAGTCCATCTCGAGACCGTCAAAGATCGGATCTGCGGGCAGCGCCTGCATGGCGACAGTGGGTTCCGGCTGATAGGCTGGTGCAGGCGCCACGGGTGCGGCAGCTGGAGGCAGGGCCGCGACGGCTGGAGGCTCATCACCGAGTGAGAAGTCAAGGTCCAGATCGAAGTCCACCGAACCGGCAGGCTCTTCTGGTTGCGCCTCAATCATTTGCGGAATCGTGCTGGAGCCGAATCCCGGTGCGTCGCTGGTGGATTCGGCACCGCCCCGCTCAGCCATGTGTGGCTGGCCACCTGGCTGGTAAAGCGGGTTGGACGCCTCAAGATCGCGCCCCATCTCAGCGATGTATGCCCACTCGGGGCCATCGCCACGCGTCAGGTTGTAAGCCTCAATGGCCACCACCTCAAAAGCCTTGGTATCGCGGCGTTTGGCGTAGATCTCCATGAGCTTGGAGTGAATTGCCACACGCGTCGGGGTCGTGCGCATGGCCTCCTTGAGGATTTCCTCTGCCTGCAGATCGCGTCCATAGGCGAGGTAAACGTCTGCTTCCGCGACCGGATCCACGTCGCCTGCAGCATCCAGCTGGCTGGGCGAGTAGACGAGTGACGAGCCGGTGGCGCCGCCCTCGCTGGTGTCGATGCGCTGGCCTCCGCTTGCGCCAAAGAACGAGTCCGGCTGAAGGCGACTTTCGAGGAACGAGCTGTCGACCTGAACGGCGTTGTTCCGTTTTTTGTAGCGGTAGAAGCCAAAACCCGCCAGCAACAGCAGCAGCGCAGCAATGCCCGGTAGAACAAACGGGTTGTCCTGCAACTCGTCCATGAGGCTGGGTTCAGGCGGCGGCGGTGGAGGCGGTGCTATCGGTTTTTTGACGACTGGCGCTGCAGGCGGGTTCGCAACTACTGCCGCGAGAGCAGTCTGGGATGCCGGGCCGGCAGGTGCGCTGGCGCTTGCCATCAGTGACGAAGCAGCAGCAAGGGATGCCGATGCCGGCGCGCTGGCAGCCGCAATGGCAGCACTCGCAGCTGGCTTGGGTGCGCTTGCGGGTACCGATGCTGCAGTGCTGGCCACAGATGGAGCAGAGGCAGGAACGGCTGGAGTTGCCGGAGTTGCCACCCGCGACGCCCACGCCTTTGGCAGCGCTCGCGGTCGCGGCTGGCCCGCCGGCCAGTTTGCTCAGGTCGCTGATGTTTTTGGAGAGTTCGGCAACGCGGTCAGAGGCGGCTTTGGACTCACGTTCCTTCGCAATCTTGTCTTCAGCTGCGGCTTTGCCCTGGACGGCGCCCTTTGACAAAGTCAGCTTGTCGGGGGCTGCAGTGACCGGCGCACGGTCTTCGACTCTGGCCTGAACCTTGCCACTGGCCTGGCGGGTGGAGCTGTCAGCCTGTGTGACGGGAACACCATCGGCCAGCTTGCGTCGGAAGTCATTGAAATCTCTGGATTGGGCGACTATGGTCCGGGAAGCCTCGCCTGGCGACATCGCCCCGGCATCGTCAGCCGAAGGAAGGTCCAGCACTGCACCAGATTTCAGCCGGTTGATATTGCCGCCTATGAATGCGTCCGGGTTGCTTCTGAGCAATGCCACCAGCATCTGGTCCAGCGAAATACTGGCAGGCTTGTTCTGGGATGCGATTTTGCCAGCCGTGTCGCCGGCTTTGACGGTGACCTGCTGGCCGCTGGCTGGGGCGCGCGCGACAGCAGGTGGACGGGGGGGCGGCGCAGGCCTTTGCACGGGCGCGGGCGCAACCGCAGCTGGTGCTGGCACCACCCTGGCAGGCGGCGGGCTGGTAGGGTAATACGGAATGCTGGCCATGCCTGTGGCCGGTGGCGGGGGTACTGGCGCTGGCCGGGAAAATATGGGGGCTGTCGGTGACACTGGTGCTGCAGCCTGCCGCAAGTTGGGCGGGTCAAACAGCATGGTGTAGTCACGCACGATGCGGCCTGAGGACCAGTTGGCCTCTAGAACCAGATCTACAAAAGGCTCGGTGACTGGCCTTGTGCTGCTAAGACGCAGAAATGGGCGGCCGTCAGCCCGTTTTTGCAGGCTGACCTGCAGGCCCACAACTGCAGGGGTGTATTCCAGACCGACCTGCTTGAACGCGTCCGGACTGGCCACGCCAGCACGCAGGCTGTTCGCTTCATCAGCGTTGATCTCTGAAATATCAATTTCTGCCCGCAGGGGCTCACCGAGTGCGGACTGGACCGTGATACGGCCCAGTCCCAGGGCTGCTGCGTCAAAACTTGCCAGACCTGCCAGCAATGCGACCGCGCTTGCCAATGCCCCCATGCGCAAATGACCGGGATTATTCATGGGGTTTGAGCCTCCTGTGCTCGGTCTGCATGTAACTTTTATTCTGCTTAAGCGCACAAAAACCTCGATGCGTATTTTCGAAAAACAACCTTAACATCAAGGCATTACGCTGACAAGCTAAGACACCACTTAAGTTTTGACACAGCTGGTTAGGCCCCACTTACAACTTTTAAATGTTGTCTGACGACAACGGCTGTTCACAAGTACTTACCGTTGGCGATTGATGTTGGCAATCGCCCAGACTCAGCAATTTCCGGGCCTCAGGCCTGTAGCAGGATGCGCAGCATGCGGCGCAGCGGTTCCGCTGCACCCCACAAAAGCTGGTCGCCAACCGTGAAGGCTCCGAGGTATTCAGGACCCATGGCCAATTTGCGCAGCCTGCCGACCGGGATTTGCATGGTGCCGGTGACGGACACGGGTGTCAGGTCCCTGATAGATGCTTCCCGGGTGTTCGGCACCACTTTGACCCACTGGTTGTCGGCGGCAATCATCGCCTCGATATCGGCCAGCGGAACGTCTTTCTTCAGCTTGAAGGTCAGTGCCTGGCTGTGGCAGCGCATGGCGCCTATGCGCACGCAGAAGCCATCGACAGGCGTGGCAGCCGTGCCGAATCCGGCGCCCTGGCCCAGGATCTTGTTCGTTTCCGCGCCGCCCTTCCATTCTTCCTTGCTCATGCCGTCGCCCAGGTCCTTGTCGATCCAAGGGATGAGCGAGCCACCCAGCGGCACGCCGAAGTTGGCGGTTTCGTCAGCGGTCAGGGATTGCTGCTTGGCCAGCACCCGGCGGTCGATTTCAAGAATGGCGGATTTCGGGTCGTCCAGCAGGGCGCGGACCTCGGCGTTGAGCGTGCCGTACTGGGTCAGCAGTTCGCGCATGTGCTGCGCGCCGCCGCCCGAAGCGGCCTGGTAGGTCATGCTGGTCATCCACTCGACGAGGCCGGCCTTGTAGAGTGCGCCCACGCCCATCAGCATGCAGCTGACCGTGCAGTTGCCGCCAATCCAGTTCTTCCCGCCTTTTGACATGGCGTTCTGGATCACGGGCAGGTTGACCGGGTCCAGCACGATGATGGCGTCGCTGTTCATGCGGAGCGTCGACGCGGCGTCAATCCAGTGGCCGTCCCAGCCGGCAGCGCGCAGCTTGGGGAAAACTTCAGACGTGTAGTCTCCGCCCTGTGCCGTGATGATGACGTCACACTTCTTCAGGGCCTCGATGTCGTACGCGTCTTTCAGGGTCTTTTCGTTCTTCGCCTGGGAAGGGGCCTTGCCGCCCGCATTGGACGTTGAAAAGAAGACCGGTTCGATCAGGTCGAAGTCGCCTTCTGCCTGCATGCGGTCGATCAGCACCGATCCGACCATGCCGCGCCAGCCGACGAGTCCCGTGAGATTTCCCTTGAGTTTCATGATGTTGCCCTTCAAAAAGTCAAAAATAAGGCTTTTTGGCCCGGCTCATCGAGCCGGCAGGGCGCGACGAACCAGGCTTGCTAGCCCTTAATGGTGGTCGTTTTGGTGATTTGGGTAAAAACCGGCGCAGCGCCGGTCGCGCGCGAAGCGGCGACGAAGCGTGTGGATGCGGGGTTTTTAAACATGGTGCTTATTGTAGCCAGGCCGGTGTTTGCACTGGCCGGACGCAGTCGTAAACCTGCCTGAAAAGAGTGATTTCAGGCGGTTTTGCTGCGAAAAAGCATCAGCAAAGGGCTTAGCCCAGCGCTTTGACCACCGCGTTGCCCATCTCAACAGTGCCGACCTTGGTCGTGCCTTCGCTGTAGATGTCAGGCGTGCGCAGGCCTTGTGTCAGCACGGCATCCACTGCTTTTTCAATGCGCTCCGCAGCTTCGGGCTGGTTCAGGCTGAAGCGCAGCATCATGGCAGCGCTGAGGATGGTGGCCAACGGGTTGGCCACGCCCTTGCCGGCGATGTCCGGGGCGCTGCCGTGGCTGGGCTCGTACAGGCCCTGGTTTTTGTCGTTCAGGCTGGCCGAGGGCAACATGCCGATGGAGCCGGTCAGCATGGCTGCTGCGTCGCTGAGGATGTCGCCGAACATGTTGCCCGTGACGACCACGTCAAATTTCTTGGGCGCCTTGACCAATTGCATGGCGGCGTTGTCGACGTACATGTGGTCGAGCGCCACGTCCGGGTATTCCTTGCCGATCTCGGTGACGACATCTTTCCAGAGCTGGAAGGTTTCCAGCACATTGGCCTTGTCGACGCTGGTCACGCGCTTGCCGCGCTTGCGTGCGGCGTCAAACGCGACGCGGGCAATGCGCTCGATTTCGGGGCGCGAATAACGCATGGTGTCGAAAGCTTCCTCGCTGCCGGGGAAGTGGCCGTCGGGTGATACACGGCGGCCGCGCGGCTGGCCGAAGTAGATGTCGCCCGTCAGCTCACGGATGATGAGGATGTCCAGCCCTGCAACCAGTTCACGCTTCAGGCTGGATGCATCGACCAGTTGCGGGTAGCAGATCGCAGGGCGGAAGTTGGCAAACAGGCCGAGGTTCTTGCGCAGGCCGAGGATGGCCTGCTCCGGGCGCAGCGGGCGGTCCAGCTTGTCGTATTTCCAGTCGCCGACAGCGCCGAACAAAATCGCATCCGACTCCTTTGCGAGTTTGAGCGTCGCCTCTGGCAGCGGGTGGCCGTGCGCTTCATACGCCGCACCGCCGACCAGCACGGACTCCATTTCAAACTTCAGGTCCAGGACTTTCAGGACCTTGACGGCCTCGGCGACGATTTCTGTCCCAATGCCGTCACCCGGCAGGATTGCGATTTTCATTTTTACTGTCTTCTTGTAGCGATTGTTTTAAATAACGGAAGCCGTCACGAAGGCCGGATTTCAGCCGGTAAAACCGGGCGTGGCCATGTGGTTCAGCCAGGGCTTGGTGGCCAGGCGTTCGGCTTCATAGGCCTTGATCTTGTCGCTCTGGCGCAAGGTCAGGCCGATATCGTCCAGGCCGTTGAGCAGGCAGTATTTGCGGAAAGCCTGCACATCAAACGGCAGCTCCTTGCCGTCGGGCTTGACGATCACCTGGCGCTCCAGGTCAACAGTCAACTCATAGCCCGGAAAGGCCAGTGCTTCGTCGAACAGCTGTGCAACCTGGGCTTCTGGCAGCACTATGGGCAGCAGGCCGTTCTTGAAGCTGTTGTTGAAAAAGATGTCGGCATAGCTGGGTGCAATGATGGCGCGGAAACCGAACTGGTCGAGCGCCCACGGTGCGTGTTCACGCGACGAGCCGCAGCCGAAGTTCTTGCGTGCCAGCAAAACAGACGCGCCCTTGTAGCGCGGCTGGTTCAGCACGAAGTCCGGATTCGGCTTGCGGCTGGCCGGGTCCTGGCCCGGGAAACCTTCGTCGAGGTAGCGCCAGGCATCAAACAGGTTGGGGCCGAAACCCGTCTTGCGGATGGACTTCAAAAACTGCTTGGGAATGATGGCGTCGGTGTCGACGTTCTCGCGGTCCATGGGAGCGACCAGGCCTTTGTGTACGGTGAATTTCTGCATGGTTTATCTCCTCAGGCGAATTTTCGAATGTCAACGAAGTGACCGTGGACTGCGGCTGCAGCTGCCATGGCGGGGCTGACCAGGTGGGTGCGGCCACCCGCACCCTGACGGCCTTCAAAGTTGCGGTTGCTGGTCGATGCGCAGCGCTCGCCCGGCTCCAGCCGGTCGGCGTTCATCGCCAGGCACATGGAGCAGCCGGGTTCGCGCCATTCAAAACCGGCGGCAACAAAAATCTTGTCCAGGCCTTCGCGTTCGGCCTGTTCCTTGACGAGACCCGAGCCGGGCACGACCAGCGCGAGCTTCACGTTCTTGGCGACTTTCTGGCCGATCTTCTTGATGACGGCGGCAGCTTCGCGCATGTCTTCGATGCGGCTGTTGGTGCACGACCCGATGAAGACCTTGTCGACGTAAATATCGTCGAGTGCCTTGCCGGGCTGCAGGCCCATGTACTCGAGTGCGCGCTCGATGGCGCCGCGTTTGTTGGGGTCTTTTTCCTTGTCCGGGTCTGGCGTTTTGCCGGTCACGGGCAGCACCATCTCGGGCGAGGTGCCCCAGGTGACCTGCGGCTGGATCTGGCTGGCGTCGAGTTCGACGACAGCGTCAAACTTTGCATCCGCATCCGATTGCAGCGTGTTCCAGTACTTCACGGCCATGTCCCACTCGACACCAGTTGGCGAGAGCAGGCGGCCTTTCACGTAGTCGATGGTCTTCTGGTCCACCGCGACCAGGCCCGAGCGTGCGCCAGCTTCAATCGCCATGTTGCAGACCGTCATGCGGCCTTCCATGCTGAGCGCACGAATCGCCGAGCCGCCAAATTCAATCGCGTAGCCCGTGCCGCCCGCCGTGCCTATCTTGCCGATGATGGCCAGCACGATGTCCTTGCCGGTCAGGCCAGGGGAGAGCTTGCCCTCGACCTTGATGAGCATGTTTTTGGCCTTCTTGGCCAGCAAGGTTTGCGTGGCCATCACGTGCTCGACCTCGCTGGTGCCTATGCCGTGCGCCAGCGCGCCGAAAGCGCCGTGGGTAGATGTGTGCGAGTCACCGCAGACAACAGTCATGCCGGGCAGGGTGGCGCCGTTCTCGGGGCCCATGACGTGCACGATACCCTGGCGCTTGGAGAGAAACGGGAAGAACGCCGCCGCGCCGGATTCCTTGATGTTGGCGTCCAGCGTGGTGATCTGTTCCTTGCTGACCAGGTCGGTGATGCCGTCGTAGCCCAGCTCCCAGCCAGTGGTGGGCGTGTTGTGGTCGGCGGTGGCGACGATGGAGCTGATACGCCAGACCTTGCGGCCGGCTTCGCGCAGGCCTTCAAAAGCCTGCGGACTGGTGACTTCATGGACCAGGTGGCGGTCGATGTAAAGAATCGAGGTGCCGTCTTCTTCGGTGTGAACGACGTGTTCGTCCCAGATCTTGTCGTAGAGGGTGCGTCCCATGGTGTTTTCCTTTTGCTTCAGTCGTGGTGATAGTGGTTTTGGGTAATTCTTGACAGCTTCTCAGGCGATTGCGGCGGCGGGTTTTACTGCGGCACGCACTGCAGATTTGTTTTTCGCCGGCGCTGCATTGTCCGCCGGCTGCGTCAGATGTTCGACCAGCAGGCGGGCTGTTACGGGCAGGGTTGAAAAATCGCGCGCCACCAGCTGTATGTCGCGCGTGGCCCACTCGTCGAGCAGTGGCACGGCAGCCAGTTCGCCCATGCCGTGCATGAGTTCGAAAGCGCGCTGCGGCATGACGCCGACGCCAAGGCCGTTCTGGATCATGCGGCACATGGCATCCAGCCCGGTCACGTGGATGCGCAGCTTGATGGTGCGCCCCCACGTCGGCTGCGGCCTGGCGCATGGCGAGGTAAATTGAGCTGTTGGAGTGCAGCCCGACCTGGTCGTAGTCGAGGGCGGCTTCAAAATGGATAGGACCCAGCACTGCAAGGGCGTGGTCCTGGGGGGACGATGAGCACCAGCTTGTCGCTGCGGTAAGGCATGGTCTGCAATTCACCCGGCCCGACGCCGGTATTGCAGATGCCGAGGTCGGCCGCGCCCTCCTGCACGGCGCGCATGACCTCGGTGCTGAGGGTGTTCTTCCAGGTCGATCTTGATCTGCGGGTGACCGGCGATAAAGGCACCAAGGTCTTCAGGCAGGAACTGCACGATGGCCGAGATGCTGGCGTGCACACGCACATGGCCGCGCACGCCGTCGGCATATTCGCTGAGCTCGCCCTGCATTTTTTCGAGGCTGAACAGAACGGAGCGTGCATGGTGCAGCAGGCTTTCACCGGCGGGCGTCAGGCCGACGCCGCGTGTGTGGCGGTAGAGCAGGGGCGTGTCGAGCGTGGCTTCAAGATCGCTCAAACGCTTGCTGACTGCAGAGGCGGCAATAAACTCGCGCTCGGCCGCCTTGCCGATGCTGCCCAGCTCGCACACGGCTACAAAGAGCTGAAGCGAGGTCAGGTCTATGCGGCGCGCGAAGTTGCGTTCTGAGCTTTTGATGGACATGGCGTAAGGGCATCGCCTTTTAAGACGATGGTTGATATTTTGCCCTGACCAGATGTCGTTTGTCATCGCAATCCACGATGACCCACTTGCCGTGCGCTTTTTAAGCAAGTCATTCAATTTTTAACGTGTACGTTAATTTTTTGCTGTATACGTTAAAAATTGAGTTTTTGACCATTCCGCAACGCATTGGGCGGCTTTTTGAGGTCAAAAAAGGCCTGTTTTCAGGCATAAAAACGGCTGCAGGCCAATAGATACGTGCGTAAGCAGCTATGAGATTAGTAGCAGCCGGGAGCTGGCCGCCGCCTTTGACGACTCTTTTTGAAAGAATGCGTGGTGCAGTTGCCTGCCCCTGGCGTCAAAAAGCCCGCCGATGTCGCCATCTGGCGGGCCTGGCTGGCAGCTCGCGCTGCCGGGTGCCTGTGACGCAGCCTAACGCTGGGCGATTGGCTTGACCTGACGGGTTTCAGAGCCGGTGAACAGCTGGCGTGGACGGCCGATCTTGTATTCAGGGTCGCTGATCATTTCGTTCAGCTGGGCAATCCAGCCCACGGTACGAGCCAGCGCGAAAACGGCGGTGAACAGCGGCACAGGGATGCCGATGGCCTTTTGCACGATGCCGGAGTAGAAGTCGACGTTCGGGTAGAGCTTGCGCGAGACGAAGTAGTCGTCTTCCAGGGCGATCTTTTCCAGGGCCATGGCCAGCTTGAACAGCGGGTCGTTTTCAAGGCCCATCTCCTTGAGCACTTCCTTGCAGGTTTCCTGCATGAGCTTGGCGCGTGGGTCGTAGTTTTTGTAAACGCGGTGGCCAAAGCCCATCAGCTTGACGCCGGAGTTCTTGTCCTTGACCTGCTTGATGAAGTCGCCGATTTTCTCGATGCCGCCGTTTTTCTGGATGTCACCCAGCATGTTCAGGGCCGCTTCGTTGGCGCCACCGTGTGCCGGGCCCCAGAGGCAGGCCACACCGGCTGCAATCGCTGCAAACGGGTTGGTGCCTGACGAGCCGCACAGGCGCACGGTCGAGGTCGACGCATTCTGCTCGTGGTCTGCGTGCAGGATGAAGATGCGGTCCAGGGCGCGTTCGAGCACCGGGTTGACCTTGTACTCTTCGCACGGCGTCGCAAACATCATGTGCAGGAAGTTGCCGGCGTAGCTCAGATCGTTCTTGGGGTACATGTAAGGCTGGCCCACGGTGTACTTGTAGGCCATGGCGACCAGCGTCGGCATCTTGGCGATCAGGCGGATGGCCGAAATATCGCGGTGCTCGGGGTTGTTGATGTCGGTGCTGTCATGGTAGAAGGCCGACAGGGCGCCGACCAGGCCGGTCATGATGGCCATCGGGTGTGCATCGCGGCGGAAACCACGCAGGAAGAACTGCATCTGCTCATTGACCATGGTGTGGTTGGTCACGAGCTTGGTGAAGTCGGATTTTTGCTGGGTGTTGGGCAGCTCTCCGTGAAGCAGGAGGTGGCAGGTCTCCATGTAGTCGCAGTTGGTGGCCAGCTGCTCGATGGGGTAACCGCGGTACAGCAGTTCGCCCTTGTCGCCGTCAATGTAGGTGATGGCGGACTGGCAGGCTGCCGTGGACAGAAAGCCCGGGTCATAGGTGAACATGCCGGTTTGCGCATACAGCTTGCGGATGTCGACGACGTCAGGGCCCACGGTGCCTTTGTAAACCGGCATTTCAATGCTGGGGCTGCCGTTGCTGAAGGACAGGGTGGCTTTATTGTCAGCTAGCTTCATTTCATGCTTCTTTCTGGTCAGGTCAGGGGGCAGTCACGGCGTGGCTTGGGGCTGGACGTAACAGGGTTAGAACTTCTAGGGCTTCGGGAGTGGATGCAGTAGCCTGTGAGTCAGGCTCGGACAGCTCTGCGGCTTCTTTTCTTTTTAGCAAAAGATCGAGGAGGTCATTGTCAGACAGCTCCATTAAATCATTCATGCCTTTGGCCTGCCTGACGGTCAGGGTGGCTTCGTGCCGGGCAAAAAAAACGCTCGATCAGCAAGTCGTTTTCGAGCAGCCCCCGGCGGCAGCGCCACCTGAGCTTGCTCAGGGCGCGTTCGTCGAGGAGTGCGTTGATGACTTCCATGAATCAGATGGATCAGAGTGCGCGCAGCACCATCATTTCCTTGATCTTGCCGATGGCCTTGGTCGGGTTGAGACCCTTGGGGCAGACGTCTACGCAGTTCATGATGGTGTGGCAACGGAACAGG
The DNA here is from genome assembly GCA_965228025.1 of Polaromonas sp. Classification (GTDB taxonomy): domain Bacteria; phylum Pseudomonadota; class Gammaproteobacteria; order Burkholderiales; family Burkholderiaceae_C; genus Polaromonas. The sequence goes on from CBDDGX010000026.1 coordinate 96,955, forward strand.
CGGTACGGGTCTTCGAGGTTGTCCAGGCGGTCACCGGTGGCTTCGTCACGGCTGTCGGCGATGAAGCGGTAAGCCTGCAGCAAACCGGCCGGGCCGACGAACTTGTCCGGGTTCCACCAGAAGCTGGGGCAGCTCGTCGAGCAGCTGGCGCACAGAATGCACTCGTACAGGCCGTTGAGCTCGTCGCGCTCTTCGGGGCTCTGCAGGCGCTCTTTTTCCGGTGGCAGGTTGTCGTTGATCAGGTAAGGCTTGATCGAGTTGTACTGCTTGAAAAACTGCGTCATGTCGACGATCAGGTCGCGCACCACCGGCAGGCCGGGCAGCGGCTTGAGCACGATGGTGCCCTTGAGCGTGTTCATGTTGGTCAGGCAGGCCAGGCCGTTCTTGCCGTTGATGTTCATCGCGTCAGAGCCGCAGACGCCTTCGCGGCATGAACGGCGGAAGCTGATGCTCGGGTCCTGCGCTTTCAGCTTCATCAGCGCGTCCAGCAGCATGCGCTCATGGCCGTCCAGCTCGACCTCGATGGTCTGCATGTAAGGCTTGGCATCGGTGTCCGGGTCGTAGCGGTAAATCTGGAAGGTACGTTTGGTCATGTGGGTTCTCGATTTTTGTGGATCGCGGGGCCGACTGCTTTTACTTGGGACGTGTTTAGAACGTGCGTGTCTTGAGTGGCACGGACTCGACCGTCAGCGGCTTCATCTGCACGGGTTTGTACGCAAGGCGGCTGCCTTCGCTGTACCACAGCGTGTGTTTGTGCCAGTCGGTGTCGTTGCGGCCGTTCGGATGCTCTGGCGTATCGCTGTAGTCATCCACCGAGTGCGCACCGCGGCTTTCCTTGCGGGCAGCGGCGGAGACGATGGTGGCCTGGGCGGCTTCGATCAGGTTTTCAACTTCCAGGGCCTCGATGCGTGCGGTGTTGAAGATTTTTGACTTGTCTTTCAGCCCGATGTTGGCAACGCGCTCGCGCATCGCGGCAATCTTGGCCACGCCTTCGTCCAGGATGGCCTGGGTGCGGAACACGCCAGCATGCTGCTGCATGGCATTGCGCAGGTCGTTGGCGACGTCCTGTGCGTATTCGCCGCCGGTGGCGTTGTCCAGGCGTGCAATGCGCGCCAGGGTTTTGTCGGCAGCGTCTGCAGGCAGGGGTTTGTGCGTGGTGGTCTTCGCGTATTCGACGATGTGGTTGCCGGCAGCCTTGCCGAAGACCAGCAGGTCGAGCAGCGAGTTGGTGCCCAGGCGGTTCGCGCCGTGCACGCTCACGCATGAACATTCACCGACAGCGTACAGGCCGTTGACGACCTGGCTCTGGTTGTTCGCATCCTGCGTGACAACCTGGCCATGGATGTTGGTCGGGATGCCGCCCATCTGGTAGTGGATGGTCGGCACGACGGGGATGGGCTCCTTGGTGATGTCGACGTTGGCAAAGTTGTGGCCAATTTCGAACACCGAAGGCAGGCGCTTCATGATCGCGTCCACACCCAGGTGGGTCATGTCCAGCAGGATGTAATCCTTGTTGGGGTCCGCAGCCGCGGCCTTCCTTGATTTCCTGGTCCATGGAGCGCGAGACAAAGTCACGCGGTGCCAGGTCTTTCAGCGTCGGGGCATAACGCTCCATGAAACGCTCGCCTTCGCTGTTGCGCAGAATTGCGCCTTCACCGCGGCAGCCTTCTGTCAACAACACGCCCGCGCCAGCCACGCCGGTCGGGTGAAACTGCCAGAACTCCATGTCTTCCAGGGGAATGCCGGCACGTGCCGCCATGCCCAGGCCGTCACCGGTGTTGATGAAGGCGTTGGTCGATGCTGCAAAGATGCGGCCTGCACCGCCGGTCGCCAGCATGGTGGTCTTGGCTTCGAAGATGTGTACGTCGCCGGTTTCCATTTCAATCGCGGTCACGCCAACGACGTCGCCAGCTTCATCGCGAATCAAATCAAGTGCCATCCATTCGACGAAGAAGCTGGTTTTTTCTTTCACGTTCTGCTGGTACAGCGTGTGCAGCATGGCGTGGCCGGTACGGTCGGCCGCTGCGCAGGCGCGCTGGACAGGCTTTTCACCGTAGTTGGCGGTGTGGCCGCCGAAGGGGCGCTGGTAAATCGTGCCGTCCGGGTTACGGTCAAACGGCATGCCCATGTGCTCAAGGTCATACACAACCTTGGGTGCTTCACGGCACATGAACTCGATGGCATCCTGGTCGCCGAGCCAGTCGGAACCCTTGACGGTGTCATAGAAGTGGTAGTGCCAGTTGTCTTCGCTCATGTTGCCGAGCGAGGCACCGATGCCACCCTGTGCTGCGACAGTGTGCGAACGGGTCGGGAACACCTTGGACAGCACGGCGACATTCAGGCCGGCACGCGCCAGCTGGAGGGATGCGCGCATGCCGGAGCCGCCGGCACCGACGATGACGACGTCAAATTTGCGCTTTGGGAGTTTGGAAGTTGCGGTCATGATTTTTATGTGGGGTATTTATTGTCTTGCTGGCGTTGGCGGATCAGACGCGCCACAGAACCTGGATGGCCCAGCCGGCGCAACCCACCAGCCACGCAATCGTGAAGACATTGAGGACCAGCTTGAGCCAGACCGGCTTGATGTAGTCCATCCAGATGTCACGCATGCCGACCCACACGTGGTACAGCAGGGCAATGATGACCACAAAGGTCAGTGTCTTCATCCACTGTGACGAGAAGATGCCGGACCATTTGTCGTACCCGATGGGGCCCTTGCTGAAGATGACCTGCGCCAGGACGATGAGGGTGAACAGGGCCATCAGGGCGGCGGTGACACGCTGTGCCAGCCAGTCGCGCAAACCGTAGTGGGCACCGACAACGATGCGCTTGGAGCCGTAATTAACTGCCATTTTTATGCTCCTTCAGATCAGTAAAAGCCAAACAGCTTGGCAGCAAGAATCAACGTAGCGCCGATGCTCAGGACCAGCGTGACGATGGCGGAAGTCTTGCCGAATTCCTTGCTCACGGCATCGTGGCTCGTATCCATCCAGAGGTGGCGCAAGCCTGCGATGAAGTGGTGAAGATAGGCCCAGATCAGGGCCAGGGCGACCAGCTTCCAGATGAAACCTGGCAGGTAAAGCATGCCGACATTGAAGGCGGAGGTGAATCGTGCGAAGGAGATTTCCGAAGAAATCGAGGTGTCGAACATCCAGATGATGAAGGGCATCAGCAAAAACATGATGGCCCCGCTGATGCGGTGGAGGATGGAGACAATGCCGGCAGCGGGCAGGCGATAGGTGCGGAGATCTGTGATGGCGTTGATGTTGCGGAACTCGGGCCGCTTCTTCACTGCGGTTGTCGCTGATTCGGACATACGTGGCTTTCTATATTTTGAGTAACTGCTTGGTAACCGGCAAGATTTGCTCAACTCTGGATTCTATTGCAATGCAGCATGAGCTTATGCGTGGGGCAGGCATGGCTGAAACTTTTGGTCGGCTTTACGGATATTGAGATGGTTTTACTATCGTTTGACTGCGGGCTTGCCTTAATTCTGACCTAGAGTGAGTCGAGGTCTTCCAGCATTTCAGTGGCGCGCAGGGCCACGTCCTTGCGTTGGCCTGCGCTCATGCGCTGCAGGTTTTTGACCATCAGTGCCGTGCGCGGGTTATTTGCCAGTTCTGACTCGTGCCGGTCCATGAAATTCCAGTACAGCGTGGTCATGGGGCAGGCTGCGGGGCCGGTACGGATTTCAGGCTCGTACTTACAACTGCTGCAATAGTTACTCATGCGTTTCACGTAGGCGCCGCTTGCGATGTAGGGTTTGGACGTGAAGCGCCCGCCGTCAGCAAACAGGGCCATGCCGGCGGTGTTGGGGAGTTCCACCCACTCGACGGCATCCACATACACGGCAAGATACCAGTCGCACAGCTGCTGCGGCGTGATCTGGGCAATCACCCCGAACATGCCGGTCACCATCAGCCGCTGTATGTGGTGTGAATAGCCGTGGTCCAGTGTTTGCCCAATGCACTGGCGCATGCAGTTCATATGTGTGTCGCCTGTCCAGTACCAGGCGGGCAGTGGATTTTTGTGGCCAAAGTGGTTTGCCGTTTCCAGCCCCGGCATGTCGAGAAAGTAGACGCCCCGTATGAATTCGCGCCAGCCCAGGATCTGGCGGATGAACCCTTCTACGCTGGCCAGGTCCAGGTCGCGCTCCCGCCAGGCTTTCTCGGCGGCGAGTATCACCTCCAGCGGGTTCAGCAGCTTGAGGTTGAGCGAGCTTGACAGCAGGGAATGCCAGCCGAAATCAAGATGCGTCCACATGGCGTCCTGATGGATGCCAAAGAGGGGCAATCGGTATTCGATGAAGTCATCCAGCGCGCGCAGGGCATCCCTGCGTGTGACAGGCCAGTTGAAGTGCTCAAGCTTTCCAGGGTGGTCGGCAAACTCCTTTTCCACCATGGCCATCACCTGGCGGGTCGTGGCGTCAGGTTCAAACACGGGAAGACGTGGCACATCCTGAGGGCCGGCGCGGCCAAAGCCCTTGCGATTTTCAGTGTCGTAATTCCATTTGCCGCCGACAGGTTTGTCGCCGTCCATCAGCACCCGGTATTGTTTTCGCATGGTGCGGTAGAAAAATTCCATACGGAGGCTGGCCGACTGGCCGGCCCAAGCCCTGAATTGAGGAGCACTGCATAGAAAGTGTTTGTCTTCGCGCCATTCCAGCTTGGTTGCGGGAGCACAAGCAACCTCGGCTTCAATCGCCTGCCTGACCCGCAGGTCGCCGGGCTCGACACAGATTACGCGCTGGGGCTGATGTTTCAGGAGGGCGGCCCGCAGACCATCGGCCAAAGTGGCATCACCTTCAATGTGCAAGGAGCGGTATTCAACCCGCAAGGAGGCAAGGCGCTGCGCAAGGTCATGCGCAAAGTGGCGCATGGCAGAAAGGAACAAGGTGGTACGCGCCTTGTGCGACCACACGTGGATGGACTCCTCTTTGGCCTCAACCATCAGAACGACATCCTGGGCGACATCAAGGCCATCAAAGGCTGACGAATCGTTGTCCAGCTGGTCGCCCAGAACAATGACGATGTGTCGACACGGCCCTAATTTCATACCAATCATTCTAGTTTGTGACTAATTGGTATTTGTTTTGTTTGTTCGCTAACCCGGTCGTGATGATGGGCTTTCAGGAAGTCTGCGGATTGCCGGACTTTTTGGGCTTGTTCTTGCCGGTACGACACGCATCGGAGCAGTATTTGACGTCGTCCCAGTTCTTTGCCCAGCTCTTTCGCCACACCATCTCACGCCCGCAGGCGATGCAGGTCTTGCTGGGCAAGGCCGCCTTGTTGCCCTTGAAACCTGCCGCCACAAACCTGTGCTCAGTTCAGCGTGTTGTGATAGTGATGCGTGTCGGTGCGGTAGTAACCGCGGCGCAGCTCCATCGGCACATCCTGGTAGGTGTAGGCAATGCGCTCAACACTGAGCAGTGGGGCACCGTGCGGCACCTTCAGCAGCAACTCACGTCCTTCGGTTGCGGGTTCTGCGCGAATCTTTTCTTCGGCCCTGACCATGCGGACGTTGAACTCGGTCTCAAACAGCGCATACATGGGGCCGTGATAGTTGGCCAGGCGTTCGGCCGTCAGACCCTTGAAGGGCGCGGCTGGCAACCAGATGTCTTCAAGAATGGTAGGGGCGCCGGCAAAGCTCAAAACCCGGCGTGCCTGCAGAACAGAATCTCCGCTGCGCAAGGCCAGCGCGCGCGCAATATCGGCAGGGGCACGCAGGCGGCGGCAGTCGATGATCTCGCGCTGTGCAGGGCCTTCACTGCCGGGTGTACCGCTGTCGGGCACCAGCTTGAGAAACCGGAACTGCACCGTCTGCTCGGCATGTGTGGCGACAAAAGTGCCCTTGCCCTGCCGGCGCACCACGAGGTTGTCGGTAGCGAGTTCGTCAATCGCCTTGCGCACCGTGCCCTGGCTGACGCGGTAACGTGCGGCGAGATCCATCTCCGAGGGAATTGCCTCGCCAGGCTTCCACTCGCCGGACTGCAGGCTTTGCAATATCAGGCCCTTGATCTGCTGGTAGAGCGGGCTGAAAGCAGGCGTTGCCCCTGCAAAGTCATCGGCAGAAGGCGCGGTCTGAAAGGGTGGAACGGCAGCCATGGTTTTGTATGGAAATGTTCGTCAATCATATCTTATATAAGACATAAGACAAATTTGACGTTTACCCTTTTTCAGGCGTAAAATCCCGCGCTGAACCAGCGCTCCGGCTGGCGTGCTGTTGCATGCCAAACGCCGCACTTCACATCCCGATCTTCCAGATTTCCAATCTAACCAACTTGAAAGTCCTTCAATCATGAGCAAGAAACCCGTCCGCGTTGCAGTTACCGGTGCAGCTGGCCAAATCGGTTACGCACTGCTGTTCCGCATTGCATCCGGCGAAATGCTGGGCAAGGACCAGCCCGTGATCCTTCAATTGCTCGAAGTGCCGGTGGAAGGCCCGCAAAAAGCGCTCAAGGGTGTGATGATGGAACTCGACGACTGCGCCTTCCCCCTGCTGGTTGGCATGGAAGCCCATAGCGATCCGATGACCGCCTTCAAGGATGCCGATTACGCACTGCTGGTGGGCTCCCGTCCACGCGGCCCCGGCATGGAGCGTGCAGAGCTGCTCGCCGTCAACGGCGCCATCTTCACTGCACAGGGCAAGGCCCTCAACGCCGTTGCCAGTCGCAACGTGAAAGTGCTGGTCGTCGGCAACCCTGCCAACACCAACGCCTACATCGCCATGAAAAGCGCCCCTGACCTGCCACGCAAGAACTTCACCGCCATGCTGCGCCTGGACCACAACCGCGCTGCCAGCCAGATCGCTGCCAAGACTGGCAAGGCCGTGGCCGACATCGAAAAGCTCACTGTCTGGGGCAACCACTCACCCACGATGTACGCCGACTACCGCTTTGCCACCATCAATGGCGAGAGCGTCGCCAAGATGATCAACGACCAGGAATGGAACGCCAACACCTTCCTGCCGACCGTCGGCAAGCGCGGTGCTGCCATCATTGAAGCGCGTGGCCTGTCTTCGGCGGCTTCAGCTGCGAACGCCGCCATCGACCACATGCGCGACTGGGCCCTCGGCACCAACGGCAAGTGGGTCACCATGGGTATTCCTTCGGATGGTCAGTACGGTATCCCCAAGGACGTGATGTTCGGTTTCCCCGTGACCTGTGAAAACGGCGAATACAAGCTGGTCGAAGGCCTTGAGATCGATGCATTCAGCCAGGAGCGCATCAACAAGACCCTGGACGAGCTCAAGGGCGAACAGGACGGCGTCAAGCACCTGCTCTGATTTGACCTGATCAAGACCCGCTGAAAGCCAGAAACTTGACCCATCAGTGCGCATGAGCGAGTGGAATCCATCGCTCTACAGCCGTTTTGAAGATGAACGGACCCGCCCCGCGCGTGAGCTGCTGGGCCGGGTGCCGCTTTTAAAGGCAGCGCATGTGGTGGACCTGGGTTGCGGCCCGGGTAACTCGACGGAGTTGCTGGTCCAGCGATTTTCTGGCGCTGCGGTGGTCGGGACAGACAACTCTGAACCCATGCTGGCCAGCGCCCGCGAGCGCTTGCCCGGCGTGCAGTTTGAACTCAGCGATATTGCAAGCTGGGTGCCTGCCAATCCACCAGACCTCATTTATGCGAATGCTGGCGTTGCAGTGGGTGGGGCGGCATGAGACGCTGATCCCCCGCCTGTTTGCATCCCTTGCATCCGGTGGGGTACTTGCCATCCAGATGCCGGACAACCGCAACGAGCCGACGCACCGTTCCATGCGGGACATTGCAGCTCTTGAACCCTGGTCGAAGGCAATCGGCGAAGCCGCTGCCCTGCGCACAGCCATCCTGCCTTTGCAGGCCTATTACGACCTGCTGGCCCCTCATGCCGCGCAGGTGGATGTCTGGCACACCATTTACCAGCACCCCATGAGCTCGCCTGCGGCGATTGTGGAATGGGTCAGCGCCACGGGCCTCAAACCCTTTGTGGAACCTCTCAATCCGGATTTGCGCGCCAGCTATCTGGCTGAGTATGAAAAGCGCATCGCCGCGGCCTACCAGCCACGTACGGACGGCAAGTTGCTGCTGGCTTTCCCGCGGATGTTCATCGTGGCTCAAAAACCATGACCACTGCCGTGCATCCCAGAACCGCATTGCTGGGCGCGCAAGCCGGCGCGATTGTGTTGCCGGTGTGCGACCACTACAGCGGTGTTGAGGTGCGCATGCGCAAAAGCCTGCAACTGCAGGCCGAAATGATTGAAGAGTTCGGCGCCTGCGTTTTTGACGTCACGCTTGATTGCGAAGACGGCGCGCCTGTCGGTGGCGAGGCCGACCATGCCGCCATGGTAGTGGCGCTGGCCGCGCTGGCGGCGGACAAGGCCCGAGTGGCTGTGCGGGTGCATGCGGCAGACCATCCGGCGTTTGACGCAGATATTGCCGTGATTGCCGGCAAGCTGTCGCGCCACCTGTGCCACATCATGGTGCCCAAGGTCGAGTCGGTGGACGATGTCATCAAGGCTGAAAAGGCATTGATCGCTGCCTCTGCACAAGACCTTCCGCTTCATGTGCTGGTCGAGTCACCGCTGGCCGTTCGCAATGTGTTTGATATTGCGGCGCATCCCCGCGTGCAGTCCATCAGCTTCGGCCTGATGGATTTTGTCTCCAGCCACGGCGGCGCCATTCCTGCGGGCGGCATGAGCGGACAGGGCCAGTTCACACACCCGCTTGTTGTACGCGCCAAGCTCGAAATTGCATCTGCCTGCCATGCGTATGGCAAGGTTCCTTCGCATTGTGTTGTCACAGAGTTCAAGGACACTGCAGCGATGGCAGCTGCCGCACGCCGCGCTTCACGTGAACTGGGTTACACCCGCATGTGGAGCATTCACCCGAACCAGATCCGACCCATCCTCGAAGCCTTTGCCCCCGGCGAAGGCGAGATTGATACCGCTACAAAAATAATAGCCGCTGCTGCTCGTGCCGATTGGGCCCCCACCAGTTTTGATGGAGCGCTGCACGACCGTGCCAGCTACCGTTTTTTCTGGCAGGTGCTTGAACGTGCACACCAGACGGGCCGGGCATTACCGGAGGAGGCTCAGGCATATTTCGCCTGAGGCATTCACCTATCCATCCACCTGTGCCGACTGTTCCAAGGACACCCATGAAAATTTTCCTCACCATTGCTGCGATGATTCTTGCGGCCCCTGCCGCAGTTCTGGCCCAGACGGCTGCGCCCGCCGCGCCGGTCAAGGCACCAGCAAAACCAGCCGCTGCCACTGCAGCCGCCAAACCCGCCGCCAAGCCAGCCGCGAAGAAGAGCCCGGCGGAGGTCAGGCGCTCCGCCCTCAAGGCGGTTGAAGAAGTCACGCCGATTGATGATGATCCGAACGTCAAGCTGACCGATGCCGATATGGAAATCGCAAAGAGGGTGTATGTCGGTGTGATCCCCTGTGAACTGGGCGCCAGTGTCACCATCACCCCAAGCGAGAGGCGTCCAGGTTTTTTCCTGGTGCAGACCAAGGGCGCGCGTTTCAGCATGCACCCGGTTGAAGCCCGTACCGGCGCCATCCGCCTTGAAGACCCGCGTCGCGGTGCTCTCTGGATCCAGTTGGGCAACAAGTCCATGCTGATGAGCCAGAAACTCGGCAACGCGTCTTGCTGATGAATGCATGAGTCCAGCACAGATGACGATGGCTGAAGACATCAAGAAAAATCCGGTACCCGGCCTGCTGGACGCGCCGGTGAAGCCGGCCTCGGCGGCGACCGCAGCCGCACCAGCAGCATCTGCCGCCAGATAAAAACACCATTGCCTCACGATTTTTGATTACAGGAGAAGCCCGCATGTCAGCCGAAACAACCAGCAGTTTTCTGCAAACCTACCGTAACCACGTTGCCGAGCGTTCGGTGCTCGGCATTCCGCCGTTGCCGCTGTCCGCAAAGCAGACCGGTGAAGTCATCGAACTGCTCAAGAACCCGCCCAAGGGTGAAGAGGCTTTTCTGGTTGACCTGATCACGCACCGCGTGCCGGCCGGTGTTGACGCGGCTGCCAAGGTCAAGGCCAGCTACCTGGCGGCTGTGGCGCATGGCACTGAAAAGTGCGCGCTGATTTCGCGTGAAAAAGCCACGCAGTTGCTGGGCACCATGCTGGGCGGCTACAACATCAGCCCCATGATCGAGTTGCTTGACGACGCTGAAGACAGCGTTGCCACGCAGGCCGCCAGCGGCCTGAAGAATACCCTGCTGATGTTCGACCAGTTTCATGACGTGCAGGAAAAAGCCACAAAGGGCGGCAACAAGTACGCCAAGTCGGTTCTGCAAAGCTGGGCCGATGCCGAGTGGTTTACCAGCCGCCCTGAAGTGCCTGAATCCATCAAGCTGACGGTCTTCAAGGTGGCCGGTGAAATCAACACCGATGACCTGTCACCCGCGCCAGACGCCTGGAGTCGCCCCGACATCCCGCTGCACGCGCTCGCGATGCACAAGAATGCCCGCCCCGGCATCACGCCTGAAGAAGACGGCAAACGCGGCCCGGTCAAGTTCATCGACGAACTCAAGGCCAAGGGCAACCTGGTTGCCTATGTGGGCGACGTCGTTGGCACCGGTTCTTCGCGCAAGTCGGCCACCAACTCCGTGTTGTGGTTCACGGGCGAAGACATTCCTTTTGTGCCGAACAAACGCTTCGGCGGTGTTTGCCTGGGATCAAAAATCGCCCCGATTTTCTACAACACCATGGAAGATTCCGGCGCGCTGCCTATCGAGCTCGATGTGAGCCAGATGGCCATGGGCGACGTGATCGAACTGCGTCCCTACGAAGGCAAGGCACTGAAAGACGGCAAGGTCATCGCCGAGTTCAAGCTGAAAAGCGATGTGTTGCTTGATGAAGTGCGCGCCGGCGGCCGTATTCCGCTGATCGTTGGCCGTGGGCTTACTGCGAAGGCGCGCTTTGCGCTTGGCCTGCCTGTGTCCACCCAGTTCCGCCTGCCTGTCGCGCCTGAAAACAACGGCCGTGGCTTCACGCTGGCACAAAAAATGGTCGGCCGCGCTGTCGGCCTGCCTGAAGGCCAAGGCGTGCGTCCCGGTACCTATTGCGAACCCAAGATGACCTCTGTGGGCTCGCAAGACACCACGGGCCCGATGACGCGCGACGAACTGAAAGACCTGGCCTGCCTGGGCTTCAGTGCTGACCTCGTCATGCAGTCCTTCTGCCACACGGCTGCTTATCCCAAGCCAGTCGACGTGAAGATGCATCACGAACTGCCAGACTTCATGAGCGACCGTGGCGGCATCCCGCTGCGCCCGGGTGACGGCATCATCCACAGCTGGCTCAACCGCATGCTGCTGCCTGACACCGTCGGCACCGGCGGCGACAGCCACACGCGTTTCCCCATCGGCATCAGCTTCCCCGCCGGCTCCGGCCTGGTCGCTTTCGGCGCAGCCACCGGTGTGATGCCGCTGGACATGCCAGAGTCGGTGCTGGTGCGCTTCAAGGGCGAAATGCAGCCCGGCATCACCCTGCGTGATCTGGTCAACGCCATTCCGCTCTACGCCATCAAGGCAGGCCTGTTGACGGTTGCCAAGCAGGGCAAGAAGAACATCTTCTCTGGCCGCATCCTTGAAATCGAAGGTTTGCCAGACCTCAAGGTCGAGCAGGCGTTTGAACTCAGCGACGCTTCTGCAGAACGTTCTGCCGGCGGCTGCACGGTGCACCTGAACAAGGAACCCATCATTGAGTACATCACCAGCAACATCACCATGCTCAAGTGGATGATTGCTTCGGGATACTCTGATGTGCGCACCATCAACCGGCGCATCGCCGCCATGGAAGCCTGGCTGGCAGACCCGCAATTGCTCAAGGGCGATGCAGATGCCGAATACGCTGCCGTCATCGAGATTGATCTCGCCGACATCCACGAACCCATCGTCGCCTGCCCCAACGACCCTGATGACGTGAAGACGCTGTCCGATGTCGCCGGTGCCGTGATCGACGAAGTGTTCATCGGCAGCTGCATGACCAACATCGGCCATTTCCGCGCAGCCTCCAAGCTGCTTGAGAACAAGCGCGACATTCCCGTCAAGCTCTGGATGGCGCCACCGACCAAGATGGATGCCAAGCAACTCACCGAAGAAGGTCACTACGGCGTTCTGGGTTCTGCAGGTGCCCGTATGGAAATGCCGGGTTGCAGCCTGTGCATGGGCAACCAGGCCCAGGTGAAGGAGGGCGCCACTGTGTTCTCTACCTCAACCCGCAACTTTCCGAACCGCCTCGGCAAAAACTCCAATGTCTATCTGGGTTCTGCCGAGCTCGCGGCGATCTGCTCCAAGCTGGGCCGCATCCCGACCAGGGCTGAATACATGGCCGACATGGGTGTGCTGACCGCATCCAGCGACCAGATCTATCAGTACCTGAACTTCGACCAGGTCAAGGATTACACGGACATGGCAGATACCGTGAAGTCGGCAGCGACGGCCTGAAGCTTCCGCCTGAATGAAAAAAGCCCCACAGCTTGCTGAGGGGCTTTTTTATTTTCTGTATGAACAATGTTTAAAGGCCTTCAGGCAGCGGGTCCATGATGCGAAGCTCCGAACCGTCCACAAACCGGATGTACCAGAATTCGTGTGTCTCCGGCACATTCGGGCGCACATTACTGACATTGCCGGGTGCGATATAGACCGTGCTGGCTCCATCGCCCGGTGTGGTTGCAAGGTAATGCCGGGTTGCCCCCACAAGACCCGGCGCTTTCAACGCGGCAGCGATTGAGCTGACAACCGTGCCGACGGATTCGGTGACGGCGTTGACAACCGTCCCCTGTCCCAGCAGGTGAATGGTGGTCTGACCCAGCAGGTCGGCGCGTGACGCTTCCACATAAAGAACAGCCTCCGGGTTGATGCGCAGATCATCCGGCGCTGTCGGGTCTGTTGCTTTGTTGAAGGCGAGAAAGGTCATGAACCACCGTCGCTGGTCACATTGACCTTTCTCGTCACGTTCAAATCAGGAAACACTCAGTTCCTTGTGCTCGCCGAGGTTCTTCGGTGGCTCGCCCGTGATCGCAGCCTTGGCCATCTTGGCCAGTTGCACCATCTTGCTGTCGGTCACATCCCAATACTCGGCATGGCCGATGGCGACCTTCAACAGGGCCAGATCAGGGTCGGTGGCACCGCCGGGAAACCAGGCCTTGGCCATCGATGTGAACAGCGCTTCTTTCTTCGCCTTGTCTTCCACAATGGTGGCCGTGCCAGAGACGGACACATAGCTGTCATCACCGGGGTCGGCATATGACACATTCACATTGCCGTCCTGTGGAATACGCTGGCCCAGCTCGCTCTTGCGGGAAATGAAAAAGTAAAGGTTTGCGCCTTCGTCATCCGACTTGTTCTGTGTCGTCAGCGGATGGCTGTGCAGTTCGCCGTTGGCTTGGCGGTGCGTGAGCATGCCGAACTTGATGTCCTTGATGAGGTCCCACAGGGTTTGCTGGTCGGTCTTGCTGGTCATTGGTTTGCTCCGTTGATTGAGTGGTTGATGTTTCACTCTAGGATGCGCTCCAGTGCCCCTGCATCAGCGGTGGACGGCGCAGGCTGTCAGTCATGACCGACAGCGGCGCTGCAGCCAGATGCTCACAGGGCCTGCAAAACCTGCCGCGTGAAGTCATCCGCCGGAAAGAACGTTTCCAGCGCCAGTTCCTGCAGGGTCACATCAACCGGCGAGCCGAAGATGGTTGTGGTGCTGATGAGCGATAACACACCATGCGGCGTACGAAATTTCAGTGGCATGACAACGCCCGCATGCTCGCCGTCCATCGCGTCGCTGCTGGCGTTAACGGGAACAGGGTAGGCCTTGAGTTCTGCAAGCAGTTCAACCAGCACCGGGTCTGCCGTTGCTGCGATCTGCTGGCGAAGCCTTTCAAAAAGATGGGTGCGCCACTGCAGGATATTGACGATGTTGCCGGCAATGCCTTGGGGGTGCAGGCTCAGCCTCAACACATTCAGGGGCGACTGCAGCAGTGATGTGTCCGCGCCTGCCATCAGCGGCCCCACCATGCGGTTCGCGGCGATGAGGTTCCAGTGCCGGTCAATGGCCAGCGCCGGGTAGGGCTCATGGCTTTTGAGGATGAGCTCGACGGCTTGCCGGGCAGCGTCCAGCGCAGGGTCGGCCAGCGGACGCTCCCGGTACATCGGTGCATAACCTGCGGCCACCAGCAGCGCATTGCGCTCGCGCAGCGGAATGTCCAGGCGCTCGGTCAGGCGCATGACCATTTCGCGGCTGGGTACCGACCTGCCTGTTTCCACAAAACTCAGGTGACGGGTGGAGATGTCGGCCTCCTGAGCAAGGTCGAGCTGGCTCAGGCGCCTGTGCTGCCGCCAGTGGCGCAGGTGGTCACCAAAGGCTTGCGGCGTATTGCGTACGGCAGGGCGGGTAAGGGTGGCGTGAAGGGTGGATGCACTCATGCCGACATGGTAAGGCCGGGCAGACATGCCTTCCATTACCTCCCGCGTCATGGCTTTTGAGTGCGCAAGCCGCAATCATTACCTCCATGCCGCACCGTTTGATGGCCCGTTGCGCAAACTGATTCACCCATGGCCGTCGGCACTTCAAGGAGTTCACCATGTCTTCCGCTTCCCTCTTTTCCTCCCCCAACTTCATGCGCAATGTGCTGCGCATCGATGCCCTCTCGTGCGTCGCTTGCGGCCTGCTGCAGCTTGTCTTTCCTGCGCAGCTGGCAGATCTGTTGCAATTGCCTGCGCCGCTTTTGGCCTACACCGGCGAGTTTTTGTTGGTCTATGCGGCCGTCGTGGCCTTTGTATCCACCCGCAAGCCCATACCGCGCAATGTCGTCTGGCTGTTGGTGGCAGGCAACCTGGGCTGGGCCGCTGCCTGTGTGCTTCTGCTGCTCAGCGGCAGCGTGCAGCCCACGGTACTGGGCATGGCCTACGTGCTGATGCAGGCGCTGACCGTGGCCGTGCTGGCCGAACTGCAGTATTTCGGCTTGCGGCGCACCGCGCTGCAGCCTGCCTGGTAGGCCCCGCCTGCCGTGTCGAAGCGAATATCGCACGCGTTGGTTGGGTTATGGCTGGGGGCCTACAGCCGGGGCCGGCCGTGAATGACAGAATGGGGGCTGTGGTTCAATAAAAAGGAGTCTGCCTTGGCCAAGTCCCCCGCCCCACCCAAATCATCCGCCCCCGCCGGTCACGCTTTCAAGTCGACCTTCAAGTCTTTCAAGACGGCATCCGGCAAGACCGGCAACTTTTTCTCGTTGCCGGCACTGGCCAAACAGTTCCCCAATGTGTCGCGCCTGCCGGTGTCCATGCGCATCGTGCTGGAGTCGGTGCTGCGCAATTGCGATGGCAAACGCGTGACGGCAGAGCATGTGGCTGAACTCGCCAACTGGAAACCCAACGCCGCACGCACGCAGGAGATCCCCTTCGTGGTCTCACGCGTGGTGCTTCAGGATTTCACCGGCGTGCCATTGCTGGCCGACCTGGCCGCCATGCGCAGCGTGGCTGTCAAGCTGGGCAAGAACCCCAAGCAGATCGAGCCGCTGGTGCCGGTGGACCTGGTGGTCGACCATTCCATCATGGTCGATTACTACGGCAAGAAGAATTCGCTCGACCTCAACATGAAGCTCGAGTTCCAGCGCAACAACGAGCGTTATGAGTTCATGAAGTGGGGCATGCAGGCCTTCGACACCTTTGGCGTCGTGCCGCCCGGCTTTGGCATCGTGCACCAGGTCAACCTCGAATATCTGGCGCGTGGCGTGCACAAGACCGCAGACAACGTTTATTACCCCGACTCGCTGGTCGGTACCGACAGCCACACCACCATGATCAACGGCATCGGCGTGGTCGCATGGGGCTGCGGCGGTATTGAGGCTGAAGCTGCGATGCTGGGCCAGCCGGTGTACTTTCTGACGCCAGACGTTGTCGGCTTCGAGCTCACTGGCCGCCTGCGCGAGGGCGTCACCGCGACCGACCTGGTGTTGCGTGTGACCGAGCAGCTTCGCAAGGAAAAAGTTGTCGGCAAGTTTGTCGAATTTTTTGGCGAAGGCACGCGCACGCTGGCGCTGCCTGACCGGGCCACCATCGGCAACATGGCGCCAGAGTACGGCGCTACGATGGGTTTTTTCCCCGTCGATGAAAAAACCATCGATTACTTTGTCGGCACTGGCCGCACCAAGGCCGAGATCGAAGCGTTTGAGGCTTACTTCAAGGCGCAAGGGCTGTGGGGCGTGGCCAAGGCGGGCGACATCGATTATTCGCAGGTGGTCAGGCTCAACCTCGGCGATGTGACGCCGAGCCTGGCCGGCCCCAAGCGGCCTCAGGACCGCATTGAACTCGGCAATGTGGCCACGCAGTTCAGGTCGCTCTACAGCAAGCCGATCGCAGAGAACGGCTTCAACCAGCCCGAGGGCATGCTCAAGACCCGGCACCAGGTGCGCCGCAGCGATGAGGGTCGCCAGGACACACTTCCGTCTGCACCGCCGACACCCGTGGGCGCAGCGCGCACAGTGGTCGAGATGGAGGGTAACCGCCCGACCATGGCGCACGCGCATTCAACCACCACCGCCACCTCTGTCGCGCCTGCCGCACCGGCGTCGCAATCGGCAGAAGGCCTGACTGTTGGAAATGGCGATGTGCTGATCGCCGCCATCACCAGTTGCACAAATACCTCCAACCCCAGCGTGCTGCTGGCCGCCGGCTTGCTGGCGAAGAAGGCGGTCGAAGCGGGCCTGAAAGTGCAGCCGCACATCAAGACCTCGCTGGCGCCCGGCTCGCGCATCGTGACGGAATACCTGACTGAAACCGGCCTGCTGCCTTACCTTGAAAAGCTCGGCTTTGCGCTGGCCGGTTACGGTTGCACTACCTGTATCGGCAATGCCGGTGACCTGACGCCCGAGTTGAACGAAGCCATCACCAAGAGCGACCTGGTGTGCGCGGCCGTGCTGTCGGGCAACCGCAATTTCGAGGCGCGCATTCACCCCAACCTCAAGGCCAACTTCCTGGCCAGCCCGCCGCTGGTCGTGGCCTACGCGATTGCCGGCACGGTGATGCGCGACCTGATGACCGAGCCTGTCGGCAAGGGCAAGGGCGGCAAGGATGTTTATCTCGGCGACATCTGGCCGACGACTGAAGAAATACAGAAGCTGCTGAAGTTCGCGATGAACGGCAAGGCCTTCCGCGAGAACTACGCCAAGGTCAAGTCCGAGCCGGGCAAGCTCTGGGAGAAGATCAAGGGCGTCAAGGGCAATGCCTACACCTGGCCCAAGAGCACCTACATTGCCGAGCCGCCCTTCTTTGCCGACTTCACCATGGCAGTCGGTGCCGAGAGCAGCGTGGCTGTCCACGGCGCGCGTGTCATGGCGCTGTTTGGTGACTCCATCACCACCGATCACATCTCGCCAGCAGGCTCCATCAAGGCGTCGTCGCCTGCGGGCCAGTGGCTGCAGGAGCACGGTGTGCAGAAGGCTGACTTCAACAGCTATGGCGCGCGGCGCGGCAACCACGACGTGATGATGCGCGGCACGTTTGCCAATGTGCGAATCAAGAACCTGATGATTCCGCCGGACGCCAGCGGCTCGCGGGAAGAAGGCGGCGTCACGCTGTTTCAGCCGTCAGGCGAGAAGATGTTCATCTACGACGCGGCCATGAAGTACATCGCCGAAGGCACACCCACCGTGATTTTTGCGGGTGAAGAGTACGGCACCGGCTCGTCACGTGACTGGGCCGCCAAGGGCACGCAGCTGCTGGGCATCAAGGCCGTGGTGGCGCGCAGCTTTGAGCGCATACACCGCAGCAACCTGGTCGGCATGGGCGTGCTGCCGCTGCAGTTCAAGCATGGCGAGTCGTGGCAGCACCTCAATCTTGACGGTACCGAGACCATCGCCGTCATTCCTGACGACAAACTCACGCCGCAGAGCGATGCAAAGCTTGTCATCATCCGCGCCGACGGTTCCCGCCAGGAGGTGGTGGTCACGCTGCGCATCGACACCCCGATCGAGGTGGACTACTACCGCAACGGCGGCATCCTGCCTTACGTCCTGCGCCAGCTTCTGGCTGCATGACGGGGCACTCCGCCCTCATTGCCGGTGGCGGTATAGGTGGATTGGCGGCGGCGATCGCCGTGTCGCGCGCTGGCTGGGAAGTTCGCCTGTTCGAGAAAGCGCCTGAATTCAGCGAAGTCGGCGCAGGCATTCAACTGGGCCCCAATGTGATGAAGGTGCTTCATGGCTGGGGCCTGGCTTCTGCGCTGGCCCAGGTCGCTGCCTTTCCTGAAAAGCTTCAGGTCCGCAGCGCCGTCACCGGCGAACTGCTGGGTGAACTGCCTCTCGGGCCAACCATTGCAAGCCGCTACGGTGCGCCCTACGCCACCGTGCACAGGGCCGACCTGCACGGCGTGCTGCTCGATGCCGTTCACCAGACAGATACCCGCCTGCACACAGACCGTGCATTGCAAGGCTTCAGCCAGACGCCGCAGGCCGTGTCCGCACAAACCGCTGACGCGCTCGATGTGGAGGGCGATGTGCTGGTGGGGGCCGACGGCCTGTGGAGCGCCGTGCGACAGCAGTTGCTGGGCGATGGTGCGCCGCGCCGTACCGGTCATCTGGCCTATCGCACGCTGGTCAGGCAGTCCGATCTGCCCGAGGCCCAGCGATCAAACAACGTGACGGCCTGGCTGGGCCCGCGCATGCACATCGTGCAGTACCCGGTGCGCTGCGGCGAATGGCTGAACGTCGTGGGGCTGGTGGAGGGCGAGGTGGCTGACGGCGCAGACCCCTGGGACCATGAAGCCAACGCAGCCGACCTTGCTGCGGCCACGTTTGGTGCGTGTGCGCAGCTGCAGGACCTCGTCGCAGCCCTGCAGGGCTGGCGTGTCTGGCAGCTGTGCGACCGTGCGCCGCTGCAGGGCGCCTGGCAGCAGGCGCTGGGCCGCGTGGCCTTGCTGGGCGATGCCGCCCACCCCATGCTGCCTTACCTGGCCCAGGGCGCAGGTATGGCGATTGAAGATGCGGCCGAACTGGGCCATGTGCTGTCGGTGGCGCGCGACCCGGCGTTTGATGTGCCCACCATGCTGCAACGCTACGCCCTCAACCGCTGGCAACGCAACCGCTCGGTGCAGTCCCGCGCCCTGCGCAACGCCAGAATCTTCCACGCCAGCGGCCTGCTGCGCTGGGGGCGCGACCTGTCGATGAAACTGCTGGGCGAGAAGTTGCTCGACATGCCCTGGCTGTACGGCGCAGCGCCTAAAACGGCTGATCTTTAACGTATACGTTAAAAAATGACCAAAAGTTAACTCCTGTATTAACTTTTTGTCTTTTTTGCCTGGATTTTGTCGGCCAACGGCTCAAAAACGGCCAAAAATGCCTGTTTTCAGGCATCAAATCGGCCTCCAGACCAATAAATACGCGCGTGAGCAGCTACTGAATTTATAGCAGATTGCCTGTGCTTATACGGAAAACCGGGCTGTCATGCCGACCCTGCAAAAACGGGTTCCGGAGCCTGCACGGTTTTGCACGGGAAGCGGCGTGCCGGGCTTCGCAGGGCAAGAGTGCTGGGGCACAATTCCTGAATCCTCAAGAAACGACAAGGTTTGCCAATGACTTCACCAGACAAAAACAATAGCCAAAAGGTCGCACTCGTCACGGGTGCCGGCACCGGCATAGGCAGGGCGGTGGCGCTGGCCTTTTTGCGCGAAGGCTACAGCGTGGTGCTGGCTGGCCGGCGCATGGAGTTGCTGGAGTCGGTTGCAAAGGAGTCGGGTTCAGTCAAAGCGCTGGCCGTCGCCACCGATGTCGGCAACCCGGAATCGGTGAATGCGCTCTTCGCCCGCATCGGCGAACAGTTCGGCCGCATCGATGTGCTGTTCAACAACGCAGGGGTCAGCGGCATAGGCAAGGGTTTTGAAGACATTGATTTTTGAGCACTGGCAGAACATCGTCAACGTCAACCTGACCGGTTCGTTTCTCTGTGCGCAGGGCGCTTTCAAAATGATGAAAGACCAGCAGCCCCAGGGTGGCCGCATCATCAACAACGGCTCGATCTCCGCACACGCGCCCCGGCCCAACTCTGCGCCTTACACCTCGACCAAACACGCCATCACCGGCCTGACCAAATCAATCTCGCTCGATGGCCGCAAGTACAACATCGCCTGCGGGCAAATCGACATCGGCAACGCGCTGACAGAACTCTCGGCACGCATGGCCAAGGGCGTGCCACAAGCCAATGGCGAAATCGCCATTGAGCCGATGATGGATGTGACGGAAGTCGCCGATGCGGTGGTGCACATGGCCTCGCTGCCGCTGTCGACCAACGTGCAGTTCATGACCATCATGGCGACGAAGATGCCGTTTGTGGGACGGGGTTAAGAGACAAAAAGCGCGCTTGGCGGGTAGGTGCGCGCTTCACTACCAAGCCGGGGGGTAGCCCCGGCGGTCTTCTGACTTTGTTTCCTGCTTCCCAACCCCTGCTGGCCGCGCCGAGGAGCGGAGATGGAGTCGGCATAAAGGGGGAAAACCTGTTTGAGCGTAGCGAGTTGTTTTTCCCGCCGACGTAATCGAGCACCACAAATTGCCCGTAACGAAGTGAAGGGACGCGGACTGGGGGTCGCCTTTTCTTTTGGTTACTGTTCTTTTGGCGAAGCAAAAGAAAAGTGACTAGATGCAGGGCTACCCCCGGCCTGGTCGTGAAGGGCACACCCTCCTGTCCCAATCCCAATCGTCACTGCGGCCAGCCCGTCATCCATGTGGCAGGGCAGGTTTACTCAACCGTGATGTTGAGGTCCTTGACCACCTGCTGGTTGCGCGCGTAGGTATCACGTGCCAGTTTTGCTGCATCGGCCGATGTGCCGCCGTGATCTGCACACCCATGCCGCGCAGGCGTTCCTTGAAGTCCGCCGTCGCCAGGATGGCGTTGATCTCGGTGTTCAGGCGCTGGATCACCGGTGCGGGTGTACCTGAGGGCGCGAGGATCTGGAAGAACACCGCCGTCTCGACACCGGTGATGCCGGATTCGGTCATGGTCGGCAGGTTGGGGATCAGCTCCGACCGCTTGCTTTCGACCAGGCCCACCGGCACCAGCTTGCCTGCCGCGATGTGGGGTGCGGCGCCAGCAAGCGCAACGATGGAAATCGGCACTTCACCCGACAGCACCGCATTGATTGCAGGCAACACGCCGCGGTAAGGCACGTGGGTGAGCTGCACACCGGTGGAGCGCTTGAGCATCTCGCCGGCAATGTTCATGGGTGAGCCGGTGCCGGGGCTGCCGTAGCTCACGGGGCCGCTCTTTTTGGCATACGCCACCAGTTCCTGCGGCGTCCTGACGTTGATGGACGGGCTGGCCACGATGAGCAGCGGCGCATTGCCGGCCGTCAGTATGGGCGTGAAGTCCTTGATCACATCGAAGTTGGCGCCGCCGGCTTTCGGCGTGAGGATGGGGGCCATGTAGACATCGCTGGGCACGATCACGATGGTGTGGCCGTCCGGTGCAGAGCGCGCCACGCTGGATGCGCCGACGAGGCCGCTGGCGCCGGGGCGGTTGTCGACCACGACGGGCTGGCCGAGTCGTGCCGGCAGCTTCTCGGACAGCATGCGGGCAATCAGGTCGTTGCTGGAGCCGGGCGCGACCGGCACCACAAAGGTGATGGCCTTGGTCGGTGCCCACGCCTGCGCCGAGGCCGCCACAGGTAGCAGTGCCACGGCAGCGATGGCGATGACGTGCTTGATGAAATGTTTCATGGTTTGTCTCCTGGTTTAAAAATTACAGCGTGATGTTGATGTTCTTGCTCTGCGTGAACGACAACAGCTCTTCAATCGATTCTTCGCGCCCGATGCCGGACTGCTTGTAGCCGCCGTAACCGGTGCCGAGAAAGTGCGGCCCTGCGTTGTTGACCCAGATAAAGCCCGACTGCACGCGTGAAGCGGCGCGGTGTGGCTTTGGCAAGGTCTTTGGTGAAGATGGCGGCTGTCAGGCCGTATTCGACACGGTTGACCTGCTCGAACATGGCTTCTTCATCGCTCCATTTGATCACCGACAGCACCGGGCCAAAAAACTTCTTCGTTGGCGATTCTCATATCCTGCGACACGCCGGTGAAAAACGGTGGGCTCCACATAGAAGCCGCCCTGCAGTTCGGGTGCGGAAGGGATCTTGCCGCCATAGGCCAGCGTCGCGCCTTCCTTCTGGCCCAGATCGATGTAGCCCATGATTTTTTGCTGCTGCGCGCGCGAGACGATGGCGCCCATGGTGGTGGCGTGGTCGGTCGGGATGCCGGGTTTGTAGTGGCCTATCTTTTCAGGATTGCCCGCCACCACTTCATCGTGGATGGATTCATGCAGAAAGAGCCGCGAGGTCGAGCCGCAGGACTGGCCGCACCAGGTGAAGTTCATGCCGGCAATCGCGCCCTTGATGGCGCGTTCAATGTCTGCATCGCCGTAAACGATGCAGGGGTTCTTGCCGCCGAGTTCAAGTGAGACATGCTTGAGTTTTTCGGCTGCCGATTTTGCAACGGCGCGGCCGGTCGGCACGCTGCCGATCAGCGAGACATAGGGCACATCAGGGTGTGCCGTCAGCGCGCTGCCGCACTCGGTGCCGCCGCTCATGATGCTGAGCACGCCGGGCGGGAAGATGCCGTCAATCAGTTCCATGAAGCGGTAGGCCGACAGCGGCGCCTGGTAGGGCGGCTTCATGATGACGGTGTTGCCCGGCGGCCAGCGGCGCAGCGCTTTTGGCGGCGGTGAAACATCAGCGGGTGGTTGTAGGCCACGATGCGGCCCACGACGCCAAAGGGCTCGCGCACCGACAGGTTCACCACGCCTTCGCCCATGGGCATGGTGTCGCCTTTCAGTTCGGTGACCAGGCCGGCAAAAAAATCAAAACTGCGCGGCGGCGTTAAGCACATCGCGCGTCATCTCGGCCACCGGGTTGCCGCAGTTGATGGCGTCCAGCATGGCCAGCTCAGTCGCGTTGTCGCGCAGTATGACGGCGACCTTGCGCATCATCGCGGCCCGGTCTGCGGGTTTGGTGCGGCTCCACTGCGGGAAGGCCTGGTGCGCTGCGGCGACGGCTGCGTTGATGTCCGCAGTGTTGGCCTCTGCGCAGGGGCCCAGTGATTCGCCGGTGCCGGGGTTCAGGGTGTCGAGGTAGCCGCCCCTGGGGCTTGTGCCATGCGCCGCCGTAATACAGGTCGCGGTGCGCGGGGAGCGGGATGGGTGTGTTTGCGGGCTTGTGCGAAGCGACGGTCTGGGCGCCTGGGCTGATGCGTTGCTGAAGTTGCTGTTCCATGTGTCTGGCTTTCCTTGGTGTGGGCCAGATGGTAGGCACGCGCACGTCTCAGGCAGGCAAATGGATAGAAACGCATTGGGGAAATGGACGCGGTGGATTTGCCGGGTCAGCCTTGCGCCGTTTATGGCGGGTGTGGCCGTGTTTCGCCAGCGCGGTAGCTTTCTGCACACAGGTTGCGAAACCACTGGTTGGCCGGGTCGCGGTGCATGCGGGTGTGCCACTGCATGCACAGGTCTATTTTGGGCAATTCAAAGGGCAGGGGGACGATGCGCACATTAGCCAGCCGGGTCATGGAGATGGCCGGGCCTACGGGTGCGGTCAGGACCAGGTCGCAGGCGGCGATGGTGGATGCCAGCCCGCTCCAGTAGGGCACCGACAAACCAATCCTGCGCTTGATGCCCTTGGACGAAAACTGCGATACCAGCAACTGGTCAAGGATGGAGTGGATGGAGACGGCGGGTGGTAGGCGATGTGCGAGGCGGCGATGTATTCGGCCTCTGTCAGCGTCTTGCCTATGGTCGGGTGGTCCTTGCTGACCACGCAGGTCCAGCTTTCGGCAAACAGCGACTGGCGGTGAAAATCCGCGCCCAGATCCGGCAGGAAACCCATGGCCAGGTCCAGCTCGCCATCAACCATGGCCTGCTTGGCCTCGCGCAGCGGCAGCGCCACGGTTTCAAGTGCCACGCCGGGCGCCTTCTGCCTGATCTCGGACACCATGAGCGGCATGTGCACCAGCTGCGCAATGTCGCTGAGCAGTAGCCGAAAGGTTCGTGATGCTGTGGCAGGTTCAAACACACGCGTGCGCTGCAACGTGTCACGCAGCTGGTCCAGCGTGTTGCGTATGGGGATTTCAAGCTCCATGGCCAGCGGCGAGGGCTCCATGCCTTTGGGCGTACGTATGAACAGCGGGTCGCCCAGGGCATCGCGCAGGCGCTGCAGCGAGTTGCTGGTGGCCGATTGCGACAGGCCGATTTTTTCACCCGCCAGCGTCACACTGCGCGTGCGCATCAGGGCGTCAAACACCTGCAGCAGGTTGAGGTCCAGGGTGTTGAAGTTCATGGATGCGCCGCTGGCTTGGAGGGCGTTTCAACGCACCGTTCAGGCCAGTTTGCCCAGCAGCAAATATTCCATGAGTGCCTTTTGCACGTGCATGCTGTTGTGGCTCCGGCACGCAGCCGATGGCTGCTTCACGTGCGCGTTGCGCACATGAGCCTGCACCGAAACATGATGCCGGCGCTGTCGCGCCGTCGTCCCGCATTTCATGCGAGCCGCCCGAGCAAAAGGTACTCCATGAGTGCCTTTTGCACGTGCATCCTGTTTTCTGCTTCATCCCACACAACCGACTGCGGGCCGTCGATGACATCGGCCTCGACCTCTTCGCCACGATGCGCGGGCAGGCAGTGCATGAAAAGTGCATCGGGTTTGGCGGCCTTCATCATCTCGGTGTCCACGCACCAGTCTTCAAAGGCTTTTTTGCGCGCCTCGTTTTCGGCTTCGTAGCCCATGCTGGTCCAGACGTCGGTGGTCACCAGGTCGGCGCCGGCGCAGGCTTCCATCGGGTCCTTGAAAACCTTGTAGCTTTCGGCGGAGCGTATGCCGGCCAGCGACTGGTCCACCTCATAGCCCCCCGGCGTGCTCAGGTGCACCTTGAAGCCGAGGATCTCGCTGGCCTGCAGCCAGGTGTTGGCCATGTTGTTGCCGTCGCCTATCCAGGCCACCGTCTTGCCCTTGATCGAGCCGCGGTGCTCGATGTAGGTGAAGATGTCGGCCAGGATCTGGCAGGGGTGGAACTCATTCGTCAGGCCGTTGATGACGGGCACGCGCGAATGCTCGGCAAAACGGTCAATCTTGCTCTGCTCGTAGGTGCGGATCATCACAATGTCGACCATGCGGCTGATGACGCGGGCGCTGTCTTCGATCGGCTCGGCGCGGCCCAGCTGGCTGCCCTCAGTGGTCAGGTTGACCACGGTGCCGCCCAGCTGGTACATGCCGGCCTCAAAGCTCACGCGGGTGCGCGTCGAGGCTTTCTCGAAAATCATGACCATGGTGCGGTCCACCAGCGGCTGGTGTTTTTCGTAGGCCTTGAATTTTTTCTTGATGAGGGCCGTGCGTTCAAAAAGATAGGCGTACTCGTCAGCGGTCAGGTCGCTGAACTGCAAATAATGTTTGATCGCTTTCGCCGGTACTGGTGCGTTCATGCTTTTTCTTTCAACAGCTGCTTGATCAGCGGCACCAGAATGGCTACGACTTCATCAGCCTCGGCCGTGGTCATGGTGAGCGAGGGCACCATGCGGATCACGGTGTCTGCGGTCACGCTCAGCAGCAGGCCTTTTTCAGCTGCGCGCGAGAGGATCTCGCCGCAGGGCACTTTCAGCTCTATGCCCAGCATCAGGCCGCGGCCGCGGATTTCCTTCAGGCCGGCTTCGCCTTCAAGCGCATGGGACAGCGTGGCGCGCAGGTGCTCACCGACCTTGACGGCGTTGGCCAGCAGGCCTTCTTCTTCCATGATCTTGATGGTCTCAAGACCTGCGCGCATGGCCAGCGGGTTGCCGCCAAAGGTCGAGCCATGGTTGCCCGGCTGAAAAATGTTCGCGGCCTTGGGGCCGGCGACCACTGCGCCCACCGGCACGCCGGACCCAAGGCCCTTGGCCAGCGGCATGACATCGGGCTTGATGCCGGCCCACTGGTGCGCAAACCATTTGCCGGTGCGGCCCATGCCGCATTGCACTTCATCGATCATCAGCAGCCAGTCGTTCTCGTCGCAGAGCTTGCGCACATCGCGCAGGTAGTCGTCGGTCATGCTGTGGATGCCGCCTTCACCCTGGATGGCTTCAAAGAACACCGCCACAACGTTCTTGTTGCCAGCGGTCGCCTTTTTGAGCGCAGCCACATCATTGAGCGGTACGCGGATAAAACCCTCGACCAGCGGCCCGAAGCCGGCCTGCACCTTGGGGTTGCCGGTGGCGCTCAGGGTGGCAATGCTGCGGCCATGGAAGGCTTTTTCATAGACCACGACTTCAGGCCTGTCTATGCCCTTGTCATGGCCGAACTTGCGCGCCAGTTTCAGGGCGGCTTCGTTGGCTTCGAGACCGGTGGAGCAGAAAAACACGTTTTCCATGCCCGAGAGTTCAACCAGCTTTTTGGCCAGCGCTTCCTGCAGGGGGATGTGATAGTAGTTGGACGTGTGGATGAGCTTGCTGACCTGGTCCTGCAGGGCCGGCACCAGCTTGGGGTGGTTGTGGCCCACGGTGTTGACGGCAATGCCACCCAGCGCGTCGATGTATTCCTTGCCGTTGACGTCCCAGACGCGGCAGCCCTGGCCGTGTGACAACGCGATGGGCAGGCGGCCATAGGTGTTCATCACGTGGGGGGAGGCGGCTTCGATGTGCTGGGACTTGGCTGCGGTCATTGAAAACTCCGGGGCAGGGTACTCGGTGAAAAAGGAAACCCGCAACAAAACGCGGGCTGGAATTGATTTTAGGCGCAGAGTTTGCGTGCATTTGTGACGATTACGCATGACAGCGATGCGCTGCCAATACCCGCCAGATGCTTGCAAACAAGGAACAAAGTCTTATATAAGATACAATCATGGTGCGCTGCAGCAAGGGTGGTACCCCACCTCCATGACACGCCAAAACCTTCCATCAGATGGTCTCCAACTCCGCCAAAGAAGTCTTTATCCAGGGTGTCACCCTTGACGGCAAAACCTTCAGGCCCAGCGACTGGGCCGACAGGTTGTGCGGCGTGATGAGCCATTTCCGCCCCGGCGGCCCCCAGCCTGGCAGCCACCTGAACTACTCCCCCTGGTGCGTGCCTACCGTCGTCAACGGCGTGAAGTGTGTCGTCGTCAATGCCGAGTTGCGGGATGCCGAGCCCATGGCCTGGGAGTTTGTCATCAACTTCGCCAAAGACAATGAGTTGCAGGTGGCCGAGGCTTGTTTGATACCGGATGCTCCTAAAGCCTGATTCGGGATCGGGATCTGATCAGTTGGGGACCGAGCGACGGGAGGGCTTCGCCCCGTCCGTCGGTCCGTCCCGCAATCTTTTCGGGTGAAAGCGAAGCTGCACTTAGTGCAGTTTGGCTCCGCCAAAACAAAAAAGCCGTCTTTCGACGGCTTTTTTGACTTCGCTTTCAGCGCACCCTACAAAACGGCGGAAGACTCTTTTTGTCAAAGCGCCTTCCGGGCTGTTTTACCTAATTGCTTAGGCTGCGGCCTTTGCTGGGGCCAGTGCCAGGGCTTTCACCTTGGCGGACAGGCGGGACTTGTCGCGCGCTGCCTTGTTCTTGTGGAAGATGCCCTTGTCGGCAACGGTGTCCACAATGCTCTGGGCCTTGGCGAACAGGTCTTTGGCCTTGTCCTTGTCACCGGCTGCAACGGCTTTTTCAACGTTCTTCACAGCGGTGCGGTATTTGGAGCGCAGCGAGGTGTTCGCGGCATTGAGTTTGACGTCCTGGCGGACGCGTTTGCGGCCCGACGCAAGGCGTGGGTTCTTTTTCTTGGGTTTGGCGGTTGCCATAAATAGTTTCCTTTGATCCTGGGAGGAGTCTGTGGATGAATAAAAGCGAAGCCTTCGATTATAGCCCCCACGGTCGGTCGCTGCGCGTAGCTCCCTGCCCCCCGGGGGGGGCCGCCCGCCTGTGGCCCGGCGAAGCCGGTTCCACGGCTCCACTTGCAAAAACCCAGCTTCGTTTGAAACTCATTCCGATAGGGGGCAGCTAAACTCCCTCCGTGTCACTCTTTAAAGCCGCCTCCACAGTTTCCCTTCTGACCCTGGTTTCACGCATTACGGGGTTGATGCGGGAACTCCTCATTGCCTCGGCTTTTGGCGCCAGCGCCATGACTGACGCGTTTAACGTGGCTTTCCGCATTCCCAACCTGTTCCGGCGGCTGTTTGCGGAAGGGGCTTTCAGCCAGGCGTTTGTGCCGGTTCTGGCGGCCAGCAAGGCGCAAAACGGGGAAGAAGCGACCAAACTGCTGATCGACCGGGTCGCTACCTTGCTGACCTGGGCCCTGTTGCTGACCTGCGTGGCCGGGGTGGCGGCCGCGCCCGTGCTGGTCTGGGCCATGGCCAGCGGCCTGAAGCAGGACCCGCGCGGTTTCGAGGCCGCCGTATTCATGACGCGCTGGATGTTCCCCTACATCGGCTTTATGTCGCTTGTCGCGCTGTCGTCTGGCGTGCTCAACACCTGGCGGCGTTTTGCGGTGCCGGCGGCCACGCCGGTCCTGCTCAACCTGTCCATGATCGTGGCTGCCTGGCTGGGCGCGCCCTGGTTCAAGGCGCACGGCATAGAGCCGGTTTACGCCCTGGGCGCTGGCGTGATGGTGGGCGGTGTGCTGCAATTGGCCGTGCAGGTGCCTGCGCTGCTGCGCCTGGGCCTGCTGCCCCAAATCTCGTTCAACTGGTCTGTGATGCGTGAGGCCTGGTCAGACCCTGCCACCCGCAACATCGCCCGCCTCATGGTGCCAGCGCTGCTGGGCGTCAGCGTCGCGCAGATCTCGCTGCTGATCAACACCCAGATCGCCTCGCACCTCACGCCCGGCAGCGTCAGCTGGCTGACCTATGCCGACAGGCTGATGGAGTTCCCGACCGCCATGCTGGGCGTCGCGATTGGCGTGGTGCTGATGCCGCAACTCGCAGCGGCGAAAGCGGCCAACGATGCCGAGCGCTATTCGGCCATGCTTGACTGGGGCCTGCGCATCGTCGTGCTGCTGGCCGTGCCCTGCGCGGTCGCGCTGCTGACCTTCTCGCAGCCGCTGGTTGCCACGCTTTACCACTACGGCGCTTTTAGCGACCGTGACGTGCAGCAGACCACCACGGCCCTGATGGGCTACGGCGCCGGCCTGCTGGGGCTGGTCGCCATCAAGGTGCTGGCACCGGGCTTTTACGCCAGCCAGGACATCCGAACGCCTGTGAAGATCGCCGTGCTGGTGCTGGTCATCACCCAGTTGCTGAACATTGCGTTTGTGCCGCTGTTTGCCCACGCCGGGCTGGCGCTGGCCATAGGCATAGGCGCGCTGATCAACGCGCTGCTGCTGCTCATCGGGCTGATTCGCCGGGGCAGCTACACACCTGCGCCGGGCTGGGTGAAGTTTGTGCTGCAGGTGCTTGCCGCGAGCGCCTTGCTGGCGGTGTTTTTGATCTGGTCTGCCGGTTACGTGAACTGGACGGGCCTGAAAAGCGCCGCCCTCCAGCGCATAGGCTTGTTGGCGGCGGTGCTGGCGTGTTCGGCGGTGCTGTACTTTTCAGCTTTGTGGATTGCCGGGCTCAAGGTGCGCAAGCTCTTGAGGCGTTGATAGGGTAGTTTTGCTACTTTTTTCATAGCTGCTCACGCACGTATTTATTGGCCTTCAGCCGTTTTCATGCCTGAAAATGGCCTTTTTTGGGCCATTTTTTCTGATTTTTGACGGTAGGCAGAGACACCGAAGTCAAAATGTTAACTTGCAAGTTAACATTTGCGTATTTTTTAACGTGTACGTTAAAAAATTGCCGTGTACATTAAATTCAGTGTTTTAGCCCGTTTCGCGATGGCCCCCGACAGATATGACCAATATCCTTTTTATCTGCGGCAAAAACAAGTGGCGCAGCCCGACTGCTGAAGAAATCTTCGCGTCTTATCCGGGCGTTGAGACTGCCTCTGCCGGGCTTTCCCATGACGCGGAAGTGCCGTTGTCGGTTGAACTGGTGGAATGGGCAGAGATGATTTTTGTCATGGAGAAAGTCCACAAGACCAAACTGTCGGCTCAGTTCAGGCCACAAGTCTCTGGCCGGCGCGTCGTGGTGCTGGGCATTCCGGACAACTACAGGTTTATGGAGCCGGCACTCGTCAGTTTGCTGGAAAAGAAGGTCAGGCCCTATTTGCCTGCCAGACCTGGCGGGTAGTGATACGAAGACTCGATCACATCCGCAGCGGCGCTGCATACCCGGTCATTTCCAGGTAGCCGCTGCCCACGCGCTTGCCGTTGCTGTCGATGAGCTCGCTCAGGCCTTCCCAGTAGATGGAGCCGGTGGACTGGCGGCTGTCGAGTTCCTGGTTGTCGATGACGGTCTTGACGGTGTAGAAATCGGCCGGGGTGCGCACCATCCATTCGACCGGGTAGGTGGTCTGGGTCAGCGGGCTCTTCCAGAGGCGCGTGGGTTTGAAGATGACCTCGCCGCGCGTGAACACATACACATCGCCTTTGGCCGCCCGGAAGGAACCGCCGTCCCACAACGCGTCCCCCGCCTTGTCGCGCAGGCGGAAGGCGGTGAGGGCGCTGCCGTCATCCAGGTTCATGCCTATCCAGTCCCAGCCGGTGGCGGCTTTGTGCAGCAGCTCCTGGCTCCATTCGTGGTCCAGCCAGGCCTTGCCGGTCACTTCGAAGTTCTGGCCCCTGACCTGCAGCGTGCCGGTGGTGGCGAGCTGCGGCTGGCTGTAGTAGTAGCTGGCCTGTTTTTCTTCGGGGCCCTTGCGCGACAGGCCCTGCTTGCCTTGCAGCAAGACGGGCTGTGTTTCAGAGAACTGCAGCCTTATTGCAAAGTCATTGCTGACAAGGTTGGCGGTGTAGCGCGAGCCCTTGCTTTCAAGAGACCAGTCGCGCAGCCTGATGTTCATGTCGGCTTCGCTTGCCGACGCTACACCGAAACCATCGCGCGAGATGCGCTGGTCGTGCCAGAGCTTTTTGCCGTCCACATCAGTAATCGCGGCATGCGCAAACACCAGCTGTTTGGCGGCGAATTTTGAGGTCATGGCCTGCGTGCTGTCGACGCGTGACCTGAAAAACGTCAACTGGAAACCGAACACACGTTTGCCCGACGTCGCCTGCCCGGTGATGTACCACCACTCGGTGCGGAAGTCGGGGTGGGCGCCTCGGTCGCGCGGGAAGACCAAAGTCTTCAGGGGCAGGGCGTGCGCCTGCTGCATCAATGCAGACAGCGGCAGTGAAGCCGCGGCGCTGCCCAGCAGGAGCCGGCGCCTGAGCATCAGGCCTGGGCCTTCATGGCCTCTGCAATGCGTTGCTGCGCTGCGCTGCAGTCACCGAAGCGTTCCTGCACCCAGGCTGCGTCGTAATAGGTCGGCAAATAGCGTTCGCCAGAATCACAGAGCAGCGACAGGATGGAGCCGCTTTCGCCGCGCGCCAGCATCTCGCGCGCCAGGGTGAGCATTGCGATAAAGTTGGTGCCGGTAGACGGCCCGACCTTGCGGCCAAGAACGCTTGAGAGCGCCTGCATGGCGGCGATGGAATCGGTATCAGGCACGTCAATCATGCGGTCAATCACCGTGCGTACAAAGCTGGCCTCTACGCGCGGCCGGCCTATACCTTCTATACGTGAGCCGGTGCCGGTAATGCTGGTGTCGCCGCTCTGGTGATAGGCGCTGAACACCGAACCGGCCGGGTCGGCCACGCAAAGCTGGCAGCCGTCACCGTGGTGGCGCTGGTAACGCATGTAGCGGCCAATGGTGGCGCTGGTGCCGCCTGTGCCTGCACCGACGACGATCCAGCGCGGCACGGGGTGGCGTTCAAGTGCCATCTGGCTGAACATGCTTTCGGCGATGTTGTTGTTGCCGCGCCAGTCGGTGGCGCGCTCGGCATAGGTGAACTGGTCCATGTAGTGGCCGCCACTCTCGGCAGCAAGACGGCGTGCCTCGTCATAGACCTGCGCCGCACTGTCAACCCAGTGGCAGCGGCCGCCGTAGTGCTCGATCTGCGCAATCTTTTCTGGTGAGGTGGTTCGCGGCATCACCGCTATGAAGGGCAGGCCCAACAGGCGCGCAAAGTAGGCCTCGCTGACAGCCGTTGATCCGCTCGATGCCTCGACCACGGTAGAGCCTTCGCTGATGAGTCCGTTGCACAGCGCATAAAGAAACAGCGAGCGTGCCAGCCGGTGCTTGAGGCTGCCGGTGGGGTGGGTTGATTCGTCCTTGAGATAAAAGTCGATGCCGCGCGCCGCAAATTCCGGCATGGGCAGCGCAATCAGGTGGGTGTCTGCGCTGCGCTGGTAGTCGGCCTCGATGCGGGCGATGGCGGTGGTAAGCCAGTTGACTTCGGTGCTGCCTTCCTGCGCGGGGGTACGGATAAGTGCCATGTGCCCGATTCTCGCAGCAACGCCATTCCTTGTTCATCGCGATACGTTGTTGCCCCGCCTTGCCGTGCTACAGCACTGTCTGCGGCAGGGCGCCTAGTCTCGCAATGAACCAGGAATGGCGTAACACCTCAGACCATCGTGCGGGCGGACAAGACCACAGGCAAGCCTGTCAGGTTTTTATTCCTCGCCTTCTGCTGCAGGGGTTTTAAACACCACCTCACCAGTGGGCACATGCACCACACGTACTTCCTCGCAACTGGGGTCGGCCACGATCTTGACGGCCACAGCCACTGCGAGTGATGCGTCAGCGTAAAGGTGTTTGATATCGGATTCGGGCAGCAGGCTGTCATCTGTCGATGCGCTGCTTTCAATGCGGAAGTCATGTGGCGGTGCGCCTGGAAATGCCATGAAGAGCTCCTTGTTGAAGTGAGCTTTCATCCTAGAGACTTCACGGCTGCATAACCGTGTAAAGGCGCAAAAGACGGGTGAACGAGGTAATAAAACGCAAGGAGGCTTGCGTTCGCCACGAAGGGCAATCAGACGGGGAACTGCTAGATGAGCGGCGCCGGCGCAGAAGTTTCAAACATCACTTCTCCGCTGGGAATATGCACCACACGGACCTGCTGCCTCGTAGGGTCGGTCACGCTTTTGACGGCGACTGCAACGGCGAGCGAGCAGTCTGCAAACACATGGTTGAAATCAGTGGGCGGTAACCTGCTGGCCTGCAGCGGGTCGCGACTCTCGATGCGGTACTCAGCGGATGCCATGATGTGCCACTCCTTGTGTTGAGTGTTTATCGTAGTGACGAGCCGAGCGGCTGTCATGACAAAGCTGTTTCAGGGCTGGCCATATTTGGTAAGCAAACGAAAACAGCCATCGACCCGGCCGCTGCGATAGTGTCTGCTTTGGTCTTACCAGTCTTCTTTCACCGCCAGCACGGCATCCTTGCCCGCAGCGGCCCGCCCCGCGAGCCAGGCCGTCACCGTACCAGCCAGCACCACGGCCGCGCACAGGCCCACCAGGCGTAGCCAGGGCAGTACCAGGTCCATGGTCCAGTGAAAGCTTTGTGGGTTGACAACATGCACCAGCACCACTGCGACGGCCAGGCCCAGCGCAAGGCCTGCGACCGAGCCGATCAGCGTCCAGGCTGCGCCTTCACCGGCCACTACGGCCAGGATCTGCCGCTGTGTCAGGCCCAGGTGCGCCAGCAGGCCGAACTCCTTGCGGCGCGCCAGCACCTGCGCGCTGAAGCTGGCCGCCACGCCGAAGAGGCCAATTGCAATCGCCACGCCCTGCAGCCAGTAGGTGACGGCAAAGCTGCGGTCGAAAATTGTCAAAGAGATGGCGCGTATCTGCTGGGTCGATGCAAATTCGATCAGGCCAGCGGCGTTTGACTGACGGTCTGCAAGCGAGCGCACAGCCTGCTCAACGTCCGTTGCGATGGCGTTTGGCTCCAGCCAGATGGCGAGGTCGTTCACGCGGGTGTCGCCTGTCAGGCGCTCGAAGTCGCTGCGCTCCATCGCAATCGCACCGAACTGCCGGGCGTAATCACGCCAGACGCCCGCCACAACAAACACTGCCGAAGTATTTGATGCGCTGGGGAACGATGCCGATAGTGGTTTAAAAACCATGCCCGGTCTTGCGCCGTACAGGTCGACCATGGCCTCGCTGACGTAGATCGGAATGTGGCCTTCCGGTACCTTCACCGGATCGCCGACCAGCGGAAGGGTTTGCGCGGCATCGCCAATCTCACGCGCAATAAGGGCGACATTGGGTTGAGCTGCGTCAAGCGACAGAGCGGTGGGTGCGCAGGGTGCTGACCCGGTTTACGCCTTTGACTGCGGCGATGGCTGTGGTGAAGTCCGGCGTGAAGTACACCGTGTCGCCCGCACCCGATGTCGATGAGGGTGGTGCTGTGCGCACATAAAGGTCTGCGGGCAGCACGGTATCCAGCCAGTGCGTCACTGAGTCCCTGAAGCTGGCCACCATGACCGTCAGCGCGACTGCCAGGCTGAGCGAGGCGACCACACCGCTCACCGCCACAGCCGCACTTTCGCGCACACGGCGCGCGCGCTCCACCGCCAGCATGGGCAGCAGCCGGTTGGCAACCCAGGGGCTTAACCTGTCGTACAGCAGCGCGATCAGCCAGGGCAGGGCAGTGATGCCGCCTATCAGCAGAAGGGCAACCGAGACATACGCGCCCAGCGGAATGCCCAGTACCGGCGGCAGCAAGGCCATGCCAGCGCCCATCGCGATGAGCAGCAGGCTCAGCCAGTGGCCATGCCCTGTGCCTGGCGCGGCGCCCAGGCCCTTGAGTGTTTGCGCGGGTGGCAGTTTTTGCGCCGCACGGGCCGGCCACCAGCCGCCAACTAGCGCCGCTGCTGTGCCCAGCAGGCCGTAGGCTGCGGCGGCCTGGCCGCTCCACTGCAGCGGTGGCGCAACGCCTGAAAAATAGCCGCCACCGAGATCCCCGCCGAGAAGCCGCAAGGCGAGCGCTGCCAAACCCGTGCCCAGTGCAATGCCCGCGACGCTGCCCACAAGGCCCAGCAGGCCTGATTCAGCAAGTACGAGCGACAGACGCTGGCGACCTGTCAGGCCCAGCACACCCAGCAGCGCAAACTGCTGTGCCCGTTTGGCCACGCTGAGCGACAGCACGGAGAACACCAGGAATGCGCCCGTGAACAGCGCTACCAGCGCCAGTACGGTGAGGTTGACGCGGTAGGCGCGCGACAGGTTGCTGACGCGCTGTGCCGCGTCGCCAGGCTCTGCGACAACAAAGGCCCCCACGCTACCCACTTCGTGTGGTTCGCTGCCCCCCAAGGGGGCTGTGCTTGCTTGGGGCAGCCCTGCGCGGCGCACGCTATCCACAAGCAGTTGCAGTGAGGTCAGGAAGGCTGCGCGGTCTGTACCGGGCTTGAGCTGAATGTCGATGCGCGACAGCTGCCCCTGTTTGCCGAACAGCTCCTGCGCTGCAGCAATGTCCATCACCGCCATGGCTGCGCCGCCTGCGCTGACGCTACCGGCCACGTTCACCCTCACCAACTGCAGGCCGCTTTGCAACTGGAAGGTCTCTGCCGGCAGGCTTTGCCGCGCGGCAGGGTTCAGGAAAACCGCGCCCGGTGTGAAGAGGGCAAACCGATCCGCATCGGCAGAAGGCACAGGCATGAGCGCAGGCGCCAGCCGCGCCACCACCAGTGCATCGAGTCCAAGTACACGCACGGCGATGCGCCTGTCGGCACCGGCGCTTGCGTAGCTGGCAAGCTCCAGCACCGGGCTTGCCACTTCAACCTGCGGGTGCGCAGCCACCTTCTCAAAAATCCCTTCATCAAAGCTGCCCTGCACGGCGCGCAGTTCAAGATCAGGCTGGCCGTTGACCGAGCGCACCGCCTGAGAAAACTCGCTGAGCGCGGACGCATTGATGAGGTGCACCGAAAACGCCAGCGCCACACCCAGCATGACGGCTGCCGCAGCGGCCAGGTTGCGCCAGGGGTGGTGCAACAACTCGCGCCACGAGAAGCTTCGCAGCAGGGCGGTCAGCGCACCGGCGTTTTTTGGCAGCGCTACAGCGTCAGGCACTGATGCCATCGCTGCGCAAATACAGGATGCGGTCGGCACGCGCAGCCGCCGCTTCAGAATGTGTGACCAGCACCAGCGATGCGCCGTGCTCGCGGGTCTGAAGCATCAATGCATCCATGACTTTGGCTGCTGTGGCGGGGTCAAGGTTGCCTGTGGGCTCATCAGCCAGCAGCAGTGACGGGCGGTGTACCAGCGCGCGCGCAATCGCCACGCGCTGCAACTGTCCGCCGCTGAGTTGCTGGGGCAGTCTCGAGCCCAGGCCGGCAAGGCCCACTGCATCGAGCATGGCCTGCACACGCCCTTCGTCGGGCTCGCCCAACAGCAACAGCGGTAGCGCGACGTTCTGTGCCACGTCCAGATGTGGCAGCACATGAAAGGCCTGGAATACAAAACCCACATGTTTGCGGCGCAGCAGGGCGCGCTGGTCGTCTGTCAAGGTCGCCAGGTCTGTGCCCTGCAATGTCACGCTGCCTTCGTCCCATGTGTCCAGCCCGGCCATGCAGTTGAGCAGGGTGGATTTGCCGACACCGGAATCGCCGACGATGGCAACAAATTCGCCAGGTGCGACGTCCAGCGAGACATGGCTGAAGACAGTCGCCTCGCCGTAGCGTTTGGCCAGGTTGAGTATCGCGAGCGTCATGGATGCAGGGTCTTCACTGCGGCAAGGACCTGGGCCAGTGCATCCGGTGCATCGCAGGCAATGACTTGGCGCTGCGTCATGGAACGAAGCCAGGTGATTTGCCGCTTGGCGAGTTGGCGCGTCGCAAAAATGCCCTTGTCGCGAAGCTCGTTCATGGGCGATGTGCCGTCCAGCGCCTCCCATGCCTGCCGGTAACCGACGCAGCGCATGGAAGGCAGATCGGGGTGCAGGTCGCCGCGTGCACGCAGGGCCTTGACCTCATCCATAAAACCGGCGGCCAGCATGGTGTCGAAACGCTGGGCAATACGTTCGTGCAGCCAGCTGCGGTCTTGTGGTTCAAGTGAAATAAGCGTCGATGTGGGGTGCCTTGTCGCAGGGGTCTGGACGGCTCGCTGATGAAAGAAGGACAGCGGCTGGCCTGACACGCGCCATACCTCCAGCGCGCGGGAAATGCGCTGCGAATCCTGCGGCTCCAGCCGCGCGGCCGTGATGGGGTCAACAGTGGCCAGTTCGGCATGCAGCGCGGGCCAGCCCTTTTCAAGTGCTTGAGTTGCGATGACGGCGCGCACAGCCGGGTCGGCTTTGGGCATGTCATCAAGGCCGTCAAACAGGGCCTTGAAATAAAGCATGGTGCCGCCGACCAGCAGGGGCAGCTTGCCGCGTGCCGCGATGTCAACAATCAGTTGCCGTGCATCAGCTACGAATTCTGCGGCGCTGTAGGCATACAGCGGGTCGCGTATGTCTATGAGGTGGTGCGGCACCGCGGCCAGTTCTGCTGACGTGGGTTTGGCTGTGCCTATATCCATGCCCCGGTACACCAGGGCTGAATCCACGCTGATGATTTCAACCGGGTACTGCTGTGCGATGGCCAGTGCCGCAGCTGTCTTGCCGGATGCGGTAGGCCCGGCCAGCGCGATATACGCGGGCAGGTTTTCAGGGCTTTGCGGTTTCATGCGCGGGTTCACCGAATTTCTGTACGGCCGTCCATGCTGTGCCGGCCAGCAGCACAGTCCAGAACCACATGCCGTTGGTCATGGGCAGC
Source organism: Polaromonas sp. (assembly GCA_965228025.1). GTDB lineage: Bacteria > Pseudomonadota > Gammaproteobacteria > Burkholderiales > Burkholderiaceae_C > Polaromonas. The sequence goes on from CBDDGX010000026.1 coordinate 134,526, forward strand.
ACGGTGCCGTCCATGTGCCGGCCCATCCAGCCGCCCATGACGAAGGCCATGGCCATCATCATGAAGCCGTTGAGGGCTGATGCGGTGCCTGCTGCCTGGGGAAAGGGACCTGCCACGCCGCTCTGGCTGCAGGGCTGGTGCACGCCGTGGCCAATCATGAAAATGAAATGCGGTATGGCGACGGCCCAGACATTGCTGATGCCAAGCCATGCGGCCAGCCCCATGCCGGTACCGCCGGTCAAGCTCATGACGCCTGCGATCGCAATGGTCTTGCGAATACCAAAACGCACCAGCAGCCGCCTGCACAGCATGGTGCCGAGAATGTAGAACATGGATGCAACAAACAGCAAAAGGCCGTACTGTGTGGTGCTCAGGCCCAGCACCTTGATGAACACAAATGAAGAGCCGGCGAGAAAAGTGAACATGGCCCCGTAGGATGCAATCGACAGCGCGGACCAGGTGAGGAAGACAGGGTTGCGCAAGATCATGAGCCATGTCCGTGCCATGGTGGACGGGTTGAGTGCATGGGGGTTTTTAAGCGTCAGTGACTCCTGGAAACGAAGGGCGATCAGCAGCAGGGTGGCGGCGCTGAAAACCGCCATGGATGCCAGGGCTGTGCGCCAGCCCAGCAAGCCGGCCAGCACACCGCCCAGCGGCGCGCAGATGCCGGCGATGATGCCAAGCCCGGTCAGCGCCCTGGACATGACGCGGGCGCCATCGGTGGGCTTGTACAGGTCACGCACGATGGCCCGCGCGCACATCACCACCGCACCCATGGCGGCACCCTGCACAACCCGCCAGGTGATGAGCTGGATCATCGTGGGCGTGAAGGTGCTGGCAATCGACGCCAGCGTGTAGGCAGACAGGCCCCAGAGAAGAATCGGCCGCCGGCCAAAACGGTCGGACAGGGGGCCCCAGACCAGTTGCGAAATACCGAAGGCCAGCAGCAGGGCGCTGAGGGTGAGCTGCGCATGTGTCATGGGCGCCGCAAAACTTTCAGTCAGTGCGGGCAGCGCAGGAAGGTACAGATCGGTGGTGATGGGCTGTATGCCCAGCATCATGGACAGCAGCAGCGCGATCAGCGCGGGCGACATCGGCGCCTGTATCAATGAGGAAGTGGCAGTGTTTTCGGCAGTGGTTTCCGGGCGCGTCGCAGGCATCTGTCTGAGGTTAGCAGATTGACCGTGGGGTCAACTGCAGCAAGCGGCATGTCCCTGCCGCGCAGGTCGCTTCTATTTCAGCGCAAAAAGCCGAGCCAGGGCCTCACGGTATAGCGGCTGGCCGATCTGGTTGGTGTTGTGGTGGGAGCCGCCTTCCACCAGCACAAACAGCTTGGGCTCGGCTGCCGCTTCATAAAGCTTGCGCCCCAGATCCGGAAGGATGAGCTGGTCTTCATTGCCGTGAACCACCAGCAGGGGCGAGCCTATCTTGCTGACCTTCTTCACCGCCTCAAAACGCTGCGTGATGAGAAGCGAGACGGGCATCCAGCCCCAGCGTGAGCTGGCCACCACATCGGCGATCGACGTGAACGTGCCTTCAACAATGGTGCCGCTTTCGTCCCTGACTTCTGTGGCCAGGTCGATGGCAATTGGCCCGCCCAGTGAGTGGCCGAAGATGTAGCGCGGGCGGTCAGGGTACTTCTGCGCCAGCCAGTTCCATGCAGCACGGGCGTCTTCATAGGCTGATGCTTCAGACGGCAGTTCATTGGTGCTTTTGCCGAAACCGCGGTAGTCAATGGCCAGCACTGAAAACCCGAGTTCCTGCATGCGGCGTATGCGCGGGGCCGAGCCCGTGACGTTGTAGCGGGCGCCATGCAGGTAGAGCATCACGGGAGATTTGTCTGCAGCCGGTGTGTCTGCCGCCAGCCAGAGGCCATGCAGGCGAACGGGGTAATCGTCGCCGCCGGTCAGCGCGCCCTTTTTGGCCTTGTAGTCAATCCACACATCGTCCATGCCCTCGGCCGCCATCAGGCCGCCGCTCCAGGTGCGGTCACTGGGCTGGAATATCCAGGCCCGCTGTTTTTCATCGAGCGTGGCGCAGCCGGTCAGCAAGGCGAAGGTGGCAAGAAATGCCAGGAGGAGGCGAAGGTGCAGTTTTTTCATGCTGTGTAACAGACTGAAGCAGTTCCAAAAAGTTCGCGGCGGCGTTCAGGCAGCGTGTGAAGTTTTGAAAAGTCACTGGCCCGGCCCGGCCGGACGCTGTCTTGTGAAACTAACGAAGCACGAACCGCACCGGTAGACAAACCAGGGGGGGCCGCCGTTACAAATTGGCGGAAAACCCTGAGACGCTACTGTCAGCGCCCGCGCAAAAAAAGCGCATCCAGCTCGCGAATGCTGACCTGGCGCCAGGTCGGTCTGCCGTGGTTGCACTGGTCAGAGCGCTCGGTGGCTTCCATCTGGCGCAGCAGGGCGTTCATCTCATCGATGGTCAGCTTGCGGTTGGCCCGGACGGCGCCGTGGCAGGCCATGGTAGATAGCAGCTCGTTCTGTGCGCGCTGTATTACCGTGCTGGCGTCGTGCTGGGCAAGTTCTGCCAGTACGCTGCGGGCAAGCTCGACAGCGTCGCCCTGGGCAAGGCTGGTCGGAACGGCGCGCACGGCCAGGGTTTTGGGTGAAAAGGGGGTGATCTCCAGCCCCAGCGTGGCCAGCACTTCATGGCTGGCCTCGGCGGTGGCAACTTCCTGCGGGCTGGCGGCAAAGGTGGCCGGAATCAGGAGCGGCTGGCTGGTGATGCCTGCGCCTGAGCCGCCCGCGCCCTCCATCTGGGCTTTGAGGCGCTCATAAACAATGCGTTCATGGGCCGCATGCATGTCCACAATCACCAGCCCCTGGGTGTTTTCGGCCAGCACGTAGATGCCCTGCAACTGGGCAATTGCACGGCCCAGCGGCCACTCGCCGGGGGGCAGGGTGGATTCCTGCCGCGGCGCTGTTTGGGGGGCGTAGAACTGGCCAGTAGCACTGTTGCCCTGGACAGGTGCGGCGGTGGGCCACATGGCTTCGAAATCCGACACGTGGCCATTTCCGTTTCCATTGCCATAAGCAGCGGGAGTCGAAAAATTCATGGCCGGTTGCGCCCATGAATAGGACGCCGGCGTATTAGGTGCGCCAAACGGGGTTGCCCCCGCCGTGCCGTCAGTTGCTGCCGGCGCGCTTGAGCGTGGTATGGCCAGCGCGTTTTCGGTGCCGTGGCGTACCGCCTGGTGTACCTCGCGGCTGTCCCGAAAGCGCACTTCTATCTTGGTTGGGTGCACATTCACGTCCACCTTCGCCGGGTCTATCTCGACGTAAAGCGCATACACCGGCTGGCGGTGGCCATGCAGCACGTCTTCATAGGCGCTGCGTGCGGCGTGCGTAAGCACCTTGTCGCGCACATAGCGGCCATTGACATAGGCAAACTGCTGGTCGGCACGGGAGCGTGCAGCATCGGGGATGCCGGCGCGGCCCCAGATGCGTACTGCAGGCTGACCATCAGGCCGGCGCGCACTGCTCTCGTAATTGACCGCGACGGACTGCTCTACAAAGTCGCTGCCCAGCACGTCGGCCAGGCGTTGTTCGTGTGCCGTCTCGCCTGCGCAGGCACGCCATTGCTCGACCAGTTTGCCTTCATGCCAGATGGCAAACGCCACGTCGGGCCTGACCAGCGCGTGGCGGCGCACTGCTTCAATGCAATGTGCGAGTTCGGTGGCGTCGGTTTTCAGGAACTTGCGGCGGGCAGGGGTGGCGTAAAACAGCTCGCGCACTTCAACGCTGGTGCCGCGGCTGCGGGCAGCGGGTTTGATCTCGCCGGTGCGCCCGTCAAGTTGCCAGGCGTGTTCCGCATCTTCGGTGCGCGAGAGCAGGCTCATGTCCGCAATCGAATTGATGGCGGCCAGTGCCTCGCCCCTGAAACCCATGGTGCCCACGGCTTCAAGGTCCTGAAGCGAGGCAATCTTGCTGGTGGCGTGGCGCCTCAGGGCAATCGGCAACTCTTCGCGCGGTATGCCCTGGCCGTCGTCTTCGACCAGTATCAGCCGCACGCCGCCGGCCATCAGGCGCACGGTGACGCTGTGCGCGCCGGCATCAAGCGCGTTGTCGACCAGCTCGCGCACGACCGACGCGGGCCGTTCGACGACCTCACCGGCCGCAATCTGGCTGATCAGTTCGTCGGGGAGTTCAAGAATCGGGCGGCGGGCCGCAACAAGGGCAGTCATTGGGAAGGGATTTTAGGCCGGGAGCGCAAATGACCTGTCAGAATCACGGCCATGGAAATTGTGACCTACCTCATTGACTTCATCCTCCACGTCGACAAGCACCTGGAAACCTTTGTCACCAGCTACGGCGTATGGGTTTATGCGCTGCTGTTTTTAATCATCTTTGTAGAGACGGGTGTGGTCGTGATGCCGTTTTTGCCCGGTGATTCATTGCTGTTTGTAGTGGGTGCGATGTGCGGTATTGGTTTGATGAGCTACCCGCTGGCCATCGGCCTGCTGTTTGTGGCAGCGGTACTGGGTGACCAGTGCAATTACATGATTGGCCGTTATTTCGGGCCCAAGGTCTTTCAATGGGAGCAGTCGCGCTACTTCAACAAGAAGGCCTTTAACCAGGCCCATGCTTTTTACGAGCGTTATGGCGGCGTGACCATCATTGCGGCGCGCTTCATGCCCTTTTTGCGCACGTTCGCGCCCTTTGTGGCGGGTGTGTCGGAGATGACACGCAGCAAATTCACGGCCTACAACTTTATTGGTGCGGTGCTTTGGGTGGGCGGCATCATCACCGCTGGTTATTTTTTCGGCAATGTACCTTGGGTCAAGGCCAACCTTGACAAGATCATCTGGGCGATGATTTTGATCCCCGGGCTGCTGGTGATTTATGGCGCGTGGAAAGCCGGCCGGAAGGCATCGACCTCCGCCTGAAGTTCCAGAGCATTTCGTCAACGCAAAAAAAGGCGGCTCCTGAATTTCAGGAGCCGCCTTTTTGATATGTTTAAGCTGGAGAGTGTGTCAGTAAGCGCTTAGCGCTTTTTGCCGACTTCATTGCCAATCACTGCACCGACGGCTGCGCCGCCAATCGTTGCCAGCGGGCCACCCAGCAAAACGTTGCCTGCAACGCCGCCAGCAACTGCACCGATACCAGTACCGAGTTGTGCATTGGTTGGATTTGTGCCGCAGCCCACCAGACCGGCAAGTGCCAGAACTGAAGCGGCGGTTGCCATCAAGAATTTCGTGTTCATTGTGTTTTCCTCTTTATGTTGAGCTTTTGGCTCTTTGCTTTTAACTGTTCACGATCACCCTCAGACCGATGACCTGCCTGTCAGGCTGCTGACTCGTGGCCGAAGCCACGATGCCAACAACCTTTAGTCATTTAGCGTTTTTTGCCGACTTCGTTACCGATCAGGGCTCCAGCGGCTGCACCGCCTACGGTTCCCAAGGTGCTGCCACCGGTCAATGCGCCACCTGCTACACCGCCGACCACGGCGCCTACGCCGGTACCGATCTGTGCATTGGTGGGGTTGGTTCCGCAACCCACGAGTGCGAGTGCAAGTGCGGAGGCTGCTGCTGACATGATGATTTTCGATTTCATTTGGTTCACCTTTAGGTAAGAGTTTCAGGCTCTTTCACTGCTCACATCAGGTTTTTGACTCACTGGTGTGTTTGGCTCTGCCTGTGACTCCAATGTAGGTGTCGCACAGGCCCTGACCTGTAGGAGAATACCGCCGCAAACTGTCGGCTCTGTGTGTTGAAGTGCAACATCATGCGCACTCTGTCACACCTCGAAGTGTGGAAGCGCAGCGCGCTATATCTGGCGGTTGCGGGCGAGTGGCGGGTTGCGTGCAAAGTAGCGGCCAATGCCGCGCATCAGCGCATCGGCCAGTTGCACCTGGTATTCATCGCTGCGCAGTTTGGCTTCTTCATCGGGGTTGCTGATGAAGGCTGTCTCTACCAGCACGCTGGGAATGTCAGGCGCCTTGAGCACCGCAAAGCCGGCCTGCTCAACCCTGGGTTTGTGCAGTCTGCCGACGGCGCCTATCTCGCCGAGCATCGCGGTGCCGAGCTTGAGGCTGTCGTTGATCTGCGCAGTGGTGCTCATGTCGAGCAGGGCTTTTGCCACCTGCGCGTCTTTTGCCTTGACGTTCACACCGCCTACGAGGTCGGCGGAGTTTTCCTTGTCGGCCATCCAGCGTGCGGCGCTGCTGGATGCGCCCTTGTCACTGAGTGCAAACACGCTCGCGCCCTGGGGTCGTGGCGTGAAGAAGGCGTCGGCATGAATACTGATGAAGAGGTCGGCCTGCACGCGGCGCGCCTTTTGCACGCGTATGTGCAGCGGTACAAAAAAGTCTGCATCGCGCGTCAGGTAGGCGCGCATATTGGGCTGCTGGTTGATGCGGTCACGCAGGCGGTGTGCAATCTGCAGCACCACGTCTTTCTCGCGCGTGCCACCCGGGCCTATGGCGCCGGGGTCTTCGCCCCCGTGGCCGGGGTCGAGTGCCACGATGACGAGGCGGTCTGTTTTGGCACCAGGTGCTGCTGCCACTGCAGCGGGTGGGCTGGGTGCGGGGGACAGCGGCCTGTCTGCGGGCCTTGGTGTGGCAGACCCCTGAGGTCGTGATGGCGGTGCAGGTGCAGGCCTGCCGGCCTGCTGCGCAATCAGGTCGCCCAGCGGGTCATGTGCTGGTGCGGTGGGTGCCGTACCTTCATTGCCTGCAGCGCGCGGAGGGGGCGCATTCCTGTCGGCCAGTTTTTCTGCAATCAGTGCTTCGAGCGGGTCTGCCGTTTGTGCGGGGTAGAGGTCAAGCACCAGCCGGTATTTGTAGGCAGCCACAGGGGCCAGGGTGAAGACCTGCGGCAATATGGGCTGCTTGAGGTCAATCACCAGGCGCACCACGCCGGGTGCGTTTTGCCCTACGCGTATGCCCTGTATGTTGGGGTCATCGGACTTGACCTTGGCCACCAGTTCTCGCAGGGCGGGTATCAGGTCTATGCCTTCAATATCCACGGCCAGGCGGGGCGGCTCGGAGACAAAAAACTGTTTGGTCTTGATCTCGCCATCGGACTCAATCGTCAGGCGTGTGTAGTCTTTCGAAGGCCAGACACGCACCGCCACAATCGATGCGCCGCGTGCAATCTGCTGTGCGCCCAGTGTCAGCACCACGCTGCCCAGTTGCAGTGCCTTGCGGCGGGTCAGTAGCGCGGAAGAGGGGGGAGGCAGGGGCCTTGTCATGCAATAAGCTCCGCACCTTTGGCGGTGTGCGCCGTCATCGTCACTTCGCGCGAATCGTCGGCCCGCAGTTCGATGGCGAGCAGCAGGTCGGGTTTGGGCAGGTGGCCGGCGGCTTTTTCGGGCCATTCGACCAGTTTGAGTCCCTTGCCGCCAAAGATGTCGCGAAAGCCGGCTTCTTCCCATTCGTCAGGGTCGTTGAAACGGTAGAAGTCAAAGTGCCAGATGTCCAGCGGCTGATTGAGCGATGAGGTTGCTAGCGTGTATGACTCCACCACAGCGTAGGTCGGGCTTTTGATACGGCCCTGCACGCCGAGGGCGGCCAGCAGGTGGCGTGCAAAGGTGGTCTTGCCTGCACCCAGGTCGCCGTGCAGTTCAATCAGGGCATTGGCGATGGCAGGCCGGGCGGCGAGTACCGATGCGAAAGCCTGCGTGGCAGTTTCGTCTGGCCAGGCGATCCTTTTTACAATCGGCAAGTGAGTGTCAACAGTCGTCAAGGTAGTCAGGAGCTCGTCAATCAGATTCAGGACTGGGCGCGCGAGCTTGGATTCTCGCAAATCGGCATTGCAGACGTTGATCTCTCGTCTGCCGAACCTGGATTATCAGCCTGGCTGGCGGCCGGCTTTCATGGTGACATGCATTACATGGCCTCGCACGGGCTTAAACGGGCAAGACCTGCGGAGCTGATTCCCGGCACGGTCAGTGTCATCACGGCGCGCATGGATTATTTGCCGGCCTCTACGCCGACGGAGGCCGGGCAATGGCAGGCGCTGGAGTTCAGCCGGCTTGATCGACCCTCGGAAGCTATCGTCTCGGTGTACGCGAGGGGGCGCGACTATCACAAGGTGATGCGCAACCGGCTGCAAAAACTGGGTGAACGCATCTCCGCCCATGTCGGCAGCCTGGGGCATCGCGCCTTCACCGATTCTGCCCCGGTACTCGAAGCCGAGCTGGCCGCACGATCTGGTCAGGGCTGGCGCGGCAAGCACACGCTGCTGCTCAACCGTGAAGCCGGGTCCATGTTTTTTCTGGGCGAGATTTATGTGGACCTGGCCCTCCCGCACAGTGAAGCTGTCACCCCGCACTGCGGCAGCTGCACATCGTGCATTGAAGTATGCCCAACGAAAGCCATCATCGCGCCGCACAAGCTGGATGCCCGGCGCTGCATCTCCTATCTCACCATTGAGCACGACGGCGCTATCCCGCTGGAGTTGCGCCCTCTTGTGGGCAACCGCATTTACGGCTGTGACGACTGCCAGCTCATCTGCCCATGGAACAAGTTTGCGCAGCGCAGCGCATTGCCCGACTTTGACGAGCGCCAGGGGCTGACCGGCCAGCAACTGGTGACGCTGTTTGCCTGGACGGAAGCGGAGTTCCTGCGCCATACCGAGGGCAGTGCCATACGCCGCATAGGCCATGAGCGATGGTTGCGCAACATTGCAGTGGCCATGGGCAACGCCTTGAGGCATGCGGACTTGCAAGCTGCCCCGAACGACGGAAAGCTTGCTTCCATCCGTTCCGCCTTGCTGGAAAGGCTGGACAGCGCCACGCCCCTGGTACGTGAACACATTGAATGGGCGCTGGAACCAGTTTCCCGGGATTCCGTGCATTCATGAGTGCTACATTTTTTATAGCTGCTCACGCTTGTGTTTATTGGCCTGCAGCCATTTTTGGCCTCTAAAAACAGTCTTTTCGGGGTTTTTTGAGCCTCCAGCGGCCCATGTCGGTAGCTCCAGTTCGTCTTAAAACAGCTGTAATAGCTAAAATAGCTGTTTTTAAGGGGATTGATCTCATGAGTACCTTCTCTGCACTCGAAGCCAAAAACCGCCTGGGCCAGATCATTGACGCTGCGCAGCGCGAGCCTGTGACCATCACCCGCCATGGCAGGCCGGCAGTTGTGGTTCTGGCAGTTCAGGAATACGAGGCCTTGCTGGCGGGGACCTCAACACTCCTGCGTTCGCAGAAGCCGGGCGAGCTCTGACGCCAAAACCTTCAGCTGCTACTGACGCAACATGCCAAGGGCAAACGGCAGGCTGACCACGCCCAGCATGGTCGACAAGGTGACCAGCCCCGCCACATAGGCGCCGTTGTAGCCCATGCGCGCTGCCAGCACATAGGCGCTTGATGATGTCGGCAGGGCTGAGAAAGCCAGCAGCATGGTGGTTTGCACAGGCGACAGTCCAAACAGCCGCGACAGTCCCCAGGCCATCAGCGGCAACATCAGGTGCTTGATCGACAGCAGCGCCACCGTCAGCGTTCTTGATTGCGCGAGATGGGCGAACTGCAGCCCCGCGCCCGCAGCCATCAGGCCAAGTGCAAGGGATGCAGCGCCAATGCGGGTGATGGTGGGTTCCAGCCAGAACGGAATCGTCAAACCCAGCAGGTTGGCGGCCAGCCCCGACACGGTGGCAATGATGAGCGGATTGCGCAGCAGTTCACCCGCAAGCTTGCGCTGCGCATGCCTGGCCATGGGCCAGACGGCTGCCACATTGAACAGCGGCACGCATACGCCAATCAGCACTGCAATCAGTTGCAGGCCCTGGCTGCCAGCCAGCTTGTCGGCCAGCGCCAGCGCGATGAATGAGTTGAAACGAAATGCAATCTGGGCGCTGGCTGCATGCTCGCGCGGATTGATGTGTTTGCCCAGCAAGGGCAGGTGGGGCAGGCTGTAGGCCAGCGCGATGCCGCACAGCCCGAGCAGCAGGCCTGCGCCTATGAGGCTGGAGGTGGCTCCAAGGTCCAGCGGGCTTTTGACGATGGACTGGAACAGCAGTACCGGAAACAGGAAGAAATACACCAGGCTCTCGACCTTCTCCCAGACAGAACGGTTGAGCGCGGTGTAGCGACAGACCAGGTAGCCGCAAACGATGAGCGAGAAGTCTGGAAAGAGGAGTTGGGCGTAGTTCACGGGTACGGCTGTTCGCGCTATTTGAGGGGTGTAAACAGACCCTGAAGAATAACCTTGATAAATCTGGCAAATCGGGGTTTGCCCTTATGCGTAATCCACAACTGCGAGGCCGGCTTCTTGCACGTAATATTCAGGCTGTTTTTTACTGAAGGACCTGAACATGCAACGTCGTCGCCATTTCGCCCTGTCAACACTCTCTGCTCTTGCACTTGCAACAGCTGCTGGCTCCGTCATGGCCCAGGCTTATCCCAACAAGGTCGTGAAACTCCAGGTGCCTTTTGCACCTGGCGGCACAACCGACATCGTGGCCCGCGTGATTGCCGACCCGCTGGGCAAGGTGCTTGGCCAGAACGTGATTGTCGAGAACAAGGCTGGTGGCGGTGGCGTGATCGGCGCGACAGAGATCGCACGCTCGGCACCTGACGGTTACACACTTGGCGTAGCTACGGTGTCCACCACGGCGGCCAATCCGGCCATCAACCCGAAGATCACGTACAACACGCTGACGGACTTCACACCCATCATCAACATCGCGGCAACGCCCAACATCATTGCAGTGCACCCCAGCTTCCCGGCCAAGAACTACAAGGAGTTCATCGCCGAGATCAAGAAGAACCCCGGCAAATATTCGTACTCTTCGTCCGGCACCGGCGGCATCGGCCACCTGCAGATGGAGCTGTACAAGAGCCTGAGCGGCGCATTCGTGACGCACATCCCTTACCGCGGTGCAGGCCCTGCGCTGAACGACACCGTCGCCGGCCAGGTCAACATGATTTTTGACAACCTGCCGTCTGCGCTGCCATTTATCCAGCAAAAGCGCCTGATCCCCATCGTGGTGGCCGCGCCCCAGCGCCTGGCGGTTCTGCCTGATGTGCCGACCTTCAAGGAACTGGGCCTGGAGCCCGTGAACCGCATGGCCTATTACGGCATTCTCGGGCCCAAGGGCCTGCCGAAAGAGGTGGTTGACAAGATCAGCGCCGGCGTGAAGAAGTCGCTGGAAGACCCGGCAGTGCGCAAGCGCATCGAAGACACCGGCTCGCTGATCGTCGCCAACACGCCGGAGCAGTTCACGGCTCAGATCAAGGCCGAATTTGAAGTCTACAAAAAGGTGGTGGACACCGCCAAGCTCAAGCTCGACTGAACGCCAGACAGTCAAGCCCAATAAAGCCGCCGCGCAGCTTTTGCCCGGCGGCTTTTTTATGCCTGGATTTTTGGTATGGTCAGCGGCATGCCCACTTCGATTCAGGCCAGCCAGTCCAGCATTGATGCATTCATAGATGCCCTGTGGCTGGAGGACGGGCTGTCGAAGAACACGTTGGCAGCGTACAGGCGCGACCTGACACTTTATGCAGATTGGCTGGGTCTTCAAAAGCCTGGGATGCGCGAACTGGACAGGACACAGAAAGCTGACCTGCAAAGCTATTTCGCCTTTAGAAAAGACACGAAAGCGACCTCTGCCAATCGTCGCTTGACGGTGCTCCGAAGGTATTTTCGCTGGGCGTTTCGCGAGCGACTTGTTCAGGCGGACCCTACGCTTGAACTGCTTCCAGCGAAAACCCTGTCACGGAATATAAAAACAATGTCGGAAGGGCAGGTAGAGGCTCTGCTGGCAGCGCCTTCCGAAGATACCGCTCTGGGGCTGCGCGACCGAGCCATGCTGGAGTTGATCTACGCCAGTGGACTCCGGGTCAGTGAACTCGTTGGCCTGAGAACTTTTCAACTCAGTCTGAATGACGGGATAGTCAGGGTGAACGGCAAAGGCGACAAGCAGAGGCTTGTGCCTTTTGGACAGCTTGCCCGCGAGTGGATAGAGCGATACCTTTCGGAGTCACGCGCCATCATCCTCAATGGTCAGCAAACGGAGTATCTCTTTGTCACGGCGCGCGGCAGCGGCATGACCCGCGTGATGTTCTGGATGCTGGTCAAAAAATATGCGCAGCTTGCGGGCATCCACTCACCGCTGTCGCCGCACACCCTGCGCCATGCATTTGCCACCCATTTGCTGAACCACGGCGCAGACCTGCGTGCGGTTCAGATGCTGCTGGGCCATGCCGATATTTCGACGACCACCATCTACACCCATGTGGCGCGTGAGCGTCTGAAAAACCTCCACGCACAGCATCACCCGCGCGGCTGATTTGGGACGCTGGAATCAACGCTGGTAGATATATTCGCGGTTGAAGGGGTATACCGACTGCGCACCCTTGAGCCTGCCGTCGGCCAGGTTACCCGAGGGCCGTGTGGCCAGCATCTGGTGAAGTGAAATCCAGCCCTGCTCGAAACTCATGGCGCTGCCGGCAAGGTAGAGGCGATAGGCGCGCAGGGTTTTTTCTGCGCGTTCGTCGCCGCCGTCCCTTGCCAGCACCTCACGCGCGACGTCGAGTTTTGTTTCAAGCGTGTCCGACCAGTCCCAGAGCGTGCGCGCATAGTGGGGGCGCAGGTTTTCGGTATCCAGCATTTCCAGTCCGGCACGCGACATGTGCTCGAGCACGGCGCTCACATGCAGCAACTCGCCGCCGGGGAATATGTACTTCTCGATGAAATCGCCCATGCCGGCACCCAGCTGGCTGTTCTCCAGCCCGCCGGCCGTGATGCCGTGGTTCATCACAAGGCCTCCAGGCACCAGCAGGCGCAGGATTTTTTCAAAATAGGCCGTCATGTTGGCGTGACCCACATGTTCGAACATGCCGACTGACGAGATTTTTTCAAATGGTTTGTCCTCGGGCGGGTCGCGGTAGTCACGCAGCTCAACCCTTACGCGACCGCTCAGGCCTTTCTCGTCGATGAGTTTCTGTACGTGGGCATGCTGGTTTTTTGAAAGCGTGATGCCGGTTGCATCGACACCGTAGTGTTCGGCCGCCCACATCAGCAGCGCACCCCAGCCAGACCCAATGTCCAGATAGCGTTCGCCTGGCTTGAGCATCAGCTTGCGGCAGATATGGTCGAGCTTGGCTTCCTGCGCCTGCGCCAGCGACATGGCTGCATCGCTGTAGTAGGCGCATGAATACACGCGGCGTGCGTCCAGCCAGAGCTCGTAGAAGGCGTCAGACACATCGTAGTGAAACTGGATTTGCGCGGCATCTTTCGCATGCGTGTGCGCTGCAAGCGATCTGGCGCGGCGAAGCAATTGCGAGAACCAGCCCATATCGCTTTCGACAGGATTGCCCGGCAACATGCCGGAGACAACCTTCATCACATCGCGCATGCGCCCGTGAATGTTGAGTTTGCCTTCAACATACTCTTCGCCCAGGGCCCCTATCTCGCCAGCCTTGAGCCGGGCCAGGCTGGTCCAGCTTGAGAAATCGAGTTTGACGAGTGCATCTTTGGGGCCGACGACGTTGCCTTCGGGTAACTGCAGTGCAACGGGGGCGGACAGCTGTGTAAGTCGGGATTCAATCTCCGGAATCAGGCGCTGGAACATGTGCAACTTCCTTGTTAGGTCTTCAAAGGCGAGCTGATTTTTTCTTAAAAGTTTAGCGAAATTCCGGCGTTCCCGCTGTTGTGAACCGGCGGGAGATCCAGCTTCAGCCCTGACCGTGTGTAGTCAAAAGCATCAATTCGTTTTCGCTGAAGCCCGCAAGACGGCGTGCTTCAAGGTTCACGGGACCTTTGCTGCGTGGAGCGCCGTATTGCTCTGCCAGTTTTGCATAGGTCGCTACAGGTTCAAGGCCTCGTTGCTGGCAAAGGTACCGGTACCAGTGGTTGCCAATGCCCACATGCCCGATTTCATCGCGAAGGATGATGTCCAGGATGTCCACGGCGCGCAGGGCCCCTGCTGTACCGACCCGGCGCAGTTTCGCCTGCATGGGAGGGGTGGCATCAAGCCCGCGTGCCTCAAGAGTGCGTGGTACCAGCGCCATGCGGGCCAGAACATCGCCGCACGTTTTTTCCGTCATGTCCCACAGGCCTGTGTGGGCCGGGAAGTCCCCGTAGTCGTGACCCATGCTTTGCAGGTGTGCGCGCAGAAGGGAAAAATGAAGGGCTTCTTCAGATGCCACCTTGAGCCAGTCAAGGTAGTAGGCTGCCGGCATCCCTTCAAATCGCCAGATCGCATCCAGTGCAAGATTGATGGCGTTGAATTCAATATGCGTGACCGAATGAAGCAGCGCTGCAAGGCCCTCCGTAGTGAACGGCGAACGCTTGGGTACGTCCAGATGGGACCGTAACTCCGGCTTGTCGGGGCAGCCGGGCACGCTTTGGTGGACCTCCAGTGCGATACCGGGGTCGATGAACAGTGTGCCGCGCTGGGCTTGCAGGGACTGGGTCAGGCGCACCTTCGCGGCGGGGTCCCTTTCGATGAGGGCCTGTATCGCCATCTGGCGCATCTCCTTTGCTGGCGACGGGTCGGTCATGGCTCGATTGTGCTTTAAACCCTTTGGCGCGCAACCTGCAACAGGCAAGGTCCGGGTACGGTCTTTACAATGGTCTGGCATCCCCATTTCCACACCTCTACAGTGAAAACAGACATGGCCATCTACCAACTTGAAAATCTCGTTCCATCCGTTCATCCCTCAGCCTGGGTGGCCGGTAACGCGCAGGTCATGGGTCATGTGACCCTGGGGCAGGATGTCAGCGTCTGGTTCGGCGTTGTGATTCGTGGCGATACATCGACCATCAGCGTGGGCAAGGGCTCCAACATCCAGGACAACAGCGTCATGCATGCCGACGAAGGCAAACCCCTGACTGTGGGTGAAAACGTCACGGTGGGCCACCAGGTCATGCTGCACGGCTGCACGATTGGCGACAACTCGCTTATCGGCATCGGCGCCATAGTGCTGAACGGGGCAAAGATCGGCAAAAACAGCCTGGTGGGTGCGGGCTCTCTGGTGACGGAGGGCAAGGAGTTTCCGGATGGCTCCATGATCATGGGTACCCCTGCCAAGGTGGTACGGCAATTGACCCCTGAGCAGGTCGAGGGTTTAAAACAGAGCGCTGAGCACTATGTAGAGAATGCGGCCCGCTACAAATCGGGCTTGAAGAAGCTCGATTGAGCTGCCGGTATCCTTTTAAGCACCTATGTCAGAACTTCACAAATTTATTTTCGATGGCCTGCCCGTGCGCGGCATGCTGGTCCGGCTCACCGACTCCTGGCAGGAAATACTGCGGCGCCGCAAGGCTGCCGGCGGCTACCCCGTAGAGGTCATGCATCTGCTGGGCGAAATGACGGCGGCGGCCACCCTGATGCAGGGCAACATCAAGTTCAACGGTGCGCTGATCCTGCAGATATTTGGCGATGGCCCGGTCAAGATTGCGGTCGCTGAAGTTCAGCCAGACCTGACGGTGCGTGCGACGGCGACCATCACCGGCACGGTGGATGCCGGAGCCACGCTGAGTGATCTGGTGAACGTCAACAATGAAGGGCGTTGTGCCATCACGCTTGACCCCAAGGACAAGATGCCTGGCCAGCAGGCTTACCAGGGTGTGGTGCCGCTGTTTGGCGACCAGCACGAAAAGATTGAGAACCTGGGCGAGGTGCTGGAGCACTACATGCTGCAAAGTGAGCAGCTCGACACCAAACTTATTCTGGCTGCAGACGGCAACATCGCTGCCGGTCTGCTGATCCAGCGTTTGCCCGTGAAGGGGGAGGGCAATCTTGAAGGGCAGGTCGACAGGGATGCGAATGAGGACCAGATCGGCGTCAACGAAGACTACAACCGCATTGCCATGCTGGCGGCCACCCTCAAGCGCGAAGAGTTGCTGACGCTGGATGCAGACACGATTTTGCGCCGGCTGTTCTGGGAAGAGCCCATCACCCGCTTCGAAGTTGCGCAGCCGGCTTTCGCGTGCAGCTGTTCGCGTGAGCGTGTAAGCAACATGTTGCGCACGCTCGGGGCTGAAGAAATTGAAGGCGTCATTGCCGAACGCGGCAGTGTCGGCGTGACCTGCGAATTTTGCGGAGCGCAGTACGATTTTGATCCGGTCGATGCCGCGCAGCTGTTTACAAACCCCGACAGGCAGCAACCGCCTACGGCAACGGTTCAGTAGTGCTGCCTTTCCGGCTGGCGATCAGGCCGCTGAGCAGCCTGTGTTCGCATAGTGGGTCGCTGCATTTGTCGCATGCCCAGACCCACCCGGCATTTCGCGCTGCGCTTTGGTCTGAAAGCGCTTTTTGTCGTGGCTCTGCGGGATCTGGCCGGACGAATAGCCTGCTTCGAATGACCTGTAAGGCCTGGGCAAGGCATTCTTCAGTGCTGCCGTACAGGACCTGGTAGGGAATGTTGTGACGGTCAAGATCTGACCTCAACAGGCGATCTGCATGGACATCACCGGCACGCGCGCTGTCCAGCTGCAGCAGGAATGTCAGGTCTTCGGGGCCAACCGATTCGGTGGTATCCGGCGTGAAAATCTGGAAGAGTTGATCGCTGGAGCGCAATTCATCGGCCAGCTTTGTCTTGCGCGGGGTTGCGTTACCCAGAAGCGTCACCCGTAAGGCGGACACGACGTTATTTGTTGACCTGGACAAAGATCTCGTTGGGCTTGACCATGCCCAGTTCACTGCGGGCTTTTTCCTCGACCATTTCCAGCCCTTCCTTGAGGTCCCTGACCTCCGCAGCAAGCTGTTCGTTCGCTGCCTGGGCCTTGATGTTTTTTGCATTCTGCTCATCAAGGCGTTGCTGCATGCTGCGAACCGTGGGAATGCTGCCCCGGCCCAGCCACAATTGCGCATGGAACAGGGCCAGCAGCGCAATCAGGATGGCGGGGACGAAGCGGTTTCCCAAGGCTGCCTTTTCAGTCAGCGCAGGTTATAGAAGGCAGCACGGCCAGGGTAAGACGCCACGTCGCCCAGATCCTCTTCTATGCGCAAGAGCTGGTTGTACTTTGCCATGCGGTCCGAGCGTGACAGGGATCCTGTCTTGATCTGGCCGGCATTGGTGCCCACCGCGATATCGGCAATGGTGGTGTCTTCTGTTTCGCCTGAGCGATGCGAAATCACGGCGGTGTAGCCGGCGCGTTTGGCCATCTCGATGGCGGCAAAGGTCTCGGTCAGCGTACCGATCTGGTTGATCTTGATCAGGATGGAATTGGCGATCTTTTTATCGATGCCTTCCTTGAGGATCTTGGTGTTGGTCACAAACAGGTCGTCACCGACCAGTTGCACCTTGCTGCCCAGGCGCTCGGTGAGGATCTTCCAGCCATCCCAGTCGCCCTCGGCCATGCCATCTTCAATGCTGATGATGGGGTATTTGTCGACCCAGGCGGCCAGCATGTCGGTCCACTGGGTGGCATCCAGGCTCAGGCCTTCTGCGTCCAATACGTACTTGCCATCCTTGTAGAACTCGCTGGCTGCGCAGTCCAGACCCAAAGCGATTTGCTCACCTGCAACAAAGCCGGCTGCGTCGATAGCCTCGAGGATCATCTGGATGGCTGCTTCATGGTTGGCGACGTTGGGCGCAAAACCGCCTTCATCACCTACGGCAACACTCATGCCCTTGTCGTGCAGGATTTTCTTGAGCGCGTGGAAGACTTCTGCACCGTAACGCACGGCTTCGCGAAAGCTGGGCGCGCCGACCGGAATGATCATCAGCTCCTGCAGGTCCAGGTTGTTGTTGGCATGGGCACCGCCGTTGACCACATTCATCATGGGCACGGGCATCTGCATGCCGCCGCTGCCACCAAAATAACGGTAGAGCGGCAAGCCGGCTTCTTCTGCTGCTGCGCGCGCAACGGCCATGCTGACTGCCAGCATGGCATTGGCACCAAGGCGGGATTTGTTGTCTGTGCCGTCCAGGTCAATCAGGGTACGGTCCAGGAAGGCCTGTTCGCTCGCATCCAGGCCCAGAACGGCTTCGGAGATTTCCGTGTTGATATGCTCGACCGCCTTGAGTACGCCTTTGCCAAGGTAACGCGACTTGTCGCCGTCGCGCAGCTCAATGGCTTCGCGCGAACCGGTTGATGCGCCCGAAGGCACGGCTGCCCGACCCATCACGCCGGACTCCAGCAGAACGTCGCATTCGACGGTTGGGTTGCCACGGCTGTCGAGAATTTCGCGGCCGACGATATCAACAATTGCGCTCATTTATCTCTTTCAAAAATCAATCAAAAAACTGAAAATCAAGGTGATCACACGCCTTCAACCACAACCATCCGCATGACTGATGCGCCGCTTCTTGCCTCAATGGCAGCGGTGTACTCGGGTGAGTTGTAATAAGCCCTGGCTTTTTCGACGGAGGGAAACTTGAGGAGAACCACACGCTCGGGCGTCCAGTCACCTTCCAGTACCTCTACTTTGCCGCCCCTGGCGCAAAATTCTGCGCCATAAACCTGTACCGCAATACCCGAAAGCTTTTTGTAGGCCTCATATTGCTCGGGGTTCGTGACTGTGACGTTGGCGATGATGTAAGCAGAGGGCATGGAATTTTTACGCGCTGAAGTTGTTTTCGAGAAAGCCGTTTTTCTTGGTCACGCGGTCGAGTTCGAGCAGCGTTTCAAGCAGGGCCTTCATGTGTTTGAGGGGAACGGCATTGGGGCCGTCGCTCATCGCTTTTGCAGGGTCAGGATGCGTTTCCATGAACAGGCCCGCAACACCAACCGCAACTGCGGCACGCGCCAGAACAGGCACCATTTCGCGCTGTCCGCCGCTGCTGGTGCCGTTGCCGCCCGGCAGCTGCACGGAGTGGGTCGCATCAAACACCACAGGCGCTTTGGTTTCACGCATGATGGCCAGGCTGCGCATGTCGGACACCAGGTTGTTGTAGCCAAAACTGGCGCCGCGCTCGCAGGCCATGAAGCTGTCTTCATCCAGCCCTTTTTCACGCGCTGCCGCACGCGCCTTGTCGATGACATTTTTCATGTCGCCCGGTGCAAGAAACTGGCCTTTCTTGATATTGACCGGTTTGCCCGACTGCGCCACGGCGTGGATGAAATCCGTCTGGCGGCAAAGAAAGGCGGGCGTCTGCAGTACATCAACCACTGCGGCAACCGCCGCGATATCTGCCTCTGAATGCACATCCGTCAGCACAGGGATACCAAGTTCGCGCTTGACCTTGGCAAGGATGTCCAGCCCTTTGTTCATGCCGGGGCCGCGAAAGCTGGTGCCGCTGGAACGGTTGGCCTTGTCATAACTCGACTTGAAAATGAACGGAATACCCAGCGACGCCGTGATTTCTTTCAGGATACCGGCCGTGTCCATCTGCAACTGCTCGGACTCTATGACGCAGGGGCCTGCAATCAGGAAGAAGGGCTTGTCAAGGCCGATATCAAAACCACACAGCTTCATGCCACCACTTTCAGTGACTTGCCTTCGACCTGGTGGTCAAGCGTGGCCTTGATGTACGCGTTGAACAGGGGGTGACCTGCCCATGGGGTTGATTTGAATTCGGGGTGGAACTGCACGCCCACATACCAGGGGTGCGTGGCTTGTGGCAGTTCCACGATTTCTGTCAGTTGTTCGCGCTGCGTCAACGCTGAAATGACCAGGCCGGACTCGCGAAGTTTGTCCAGGTAGTTGACGTTGGCTTCATAACGGTGACGGTGACGCTCGGTCACGACATCGCCATAGATCTTGTGTGCGAGCGTGCCTTTGGCAACGTCGGAGCTTTGCGCGCCCAGTCGCATGGTGCCGCCCATGTCCGACTGTGCATCGCGTGTCTTGATCGTACCGTCATGGTCTTTCCATTCGGTGATGAGCGCAATGACGGGGTTGGGCGTATTCACATCGAACTCGGTACTGTTGGCGTCCTTCAGTCCTGCGACGTGCCGCGCAAACTCGATGGTGGCTACCTGCATGCCGAGGCAGATGCCGAGGTAGGGAACCTTGTTCTCGCGCGCATATCGTGCTGCGCAGATCTTGCCCTCAACACCGCGAACACCAAACCCGCCAGGCACCAGGATGCCGTCAAATTTGGCCAGCCGTGAGACGTTGTCGGGCGTGATGGTTTCGGAGTCGACGTACTCAATCACCACCTTGGCGTGGTTATTCATGCCGGCGTGGCGAAGGGCTTCGTTCAGGGACTTGTAGCTGTCGCTGAGATCCACATACTTGCCCACCATGGCGATGGTGACTTCTTTTTTCGGGTGCTCGGTTTCGTAAACAAGATCATCCCAGCGCTTGAGGTTGGCAGGCGGGGTGTTGAGGCGCAGCTTGTCGCAGATCAGGCCGTCAAGTCCCTGCTCATGCAGCATGCGAGGCACTTTATAGATGGTGTCCACGTCCCACATGGAAATGACGCCCCATTCAGGAACGTTGGAGAACAGCGATATCTTGCTGCGTTCTTCCTGGGGGATGCGCCGGTCGGCACGGCAGAGCAACACGTCTGCCTGGATACCGATTTCGCGTAGCTGCTTGGCGGTGTGCTGTGTGGGCTTGGTCTTGAGCTCGCCTGCAGCGGCAATCCATGGCACATAGCTGAGGTGAACAAAGGCAGTGTTGTTGGCACCCAGGCGAAGGCTCATCTGGCGCACGGCTTCGAGAAAGGGCAGGGATTCAATGTCACCCACTGTGCCGCCGATTTCGACGATGGCGACGTCTACGGCTTCTGCCGTTTCGTAGCCTGCACCTCGCTTGACGAAATCCTGAATCTCGTTGGTGACGTGTGGAATAACCTGCACGGTCTTGCCGAGGTAATCGCCGCGGCGTTCTTTTTCAAGGACGCTTTTGTAGATCTGCCCGGTGGTGAAATTGTTGGCCTTCTTCATGCGCGTTTCGATAAAACGCTCATAGTGGCCGAGGTCCAGATCGGTTTCTGCGCCGTCATCGGTCACAAAGACTTCTCCGTGCTGGAAAGGCGACATCGTGCCTGGGTCTACGTTGAGGTAGGGGTCCAGCTTGATCAGGGTGACTTTGAGGCCTCGCGATTCGAGTAGCGCAGCGAGGGAGGCTGAGGCGATTCCCTTGCCCAGGGAAGACACCACACCGCCGGTGACGAAGACAAATTTGGTCATGTCAGGTACGAGCCGATAAGCTCGCAGAGGTGGGAAATGCTGATTATAGAGGGTCGGTTTTAACCGCGACCGGCGCACGGACAAACTGATACATTGCGGACATGACGAATCAAGCAAATGCGCCTGCAGGCAGCGCGAATCCGGGTGAGCCTCTTGATCTTGCAGGAAAACACATCCTGCTGGGGTTGTCAGGGGGGATTGCCTGCTACAAGGCCGCCGAACTATGCCGGGCATTGATCAAGGCGGGCGCAACCGTGCAGGTGGTGATGACCGAGGCCGCAGAGGAGTTCATTACGCCCGTCACAATGCAGGCACTCAGTGGCAGAACGGTTTACACAAGTCAGTGGGACAGCCGTGAGCCCAACAACATGGCTCACATCAACCTGTCGCGTGAAGCGGATGCCATCCTGATTGCGCCCATGAGCGCTGACTTTATGGCAAAGCTGTTGCATGGCAGAGCTGATGACCTGCTCAGCCTGATGTGCCTTGCGAGACCCATAGACAAGGTGCCTTTGCTGGTGGCCCCCGCGATGAACCGCGAAATGTATGCGCATCCCGCGACGCAGCGCAACTTCGTGCAACTCGATGCGGATGGTGCGACCGTGCTGGGCGTTGGCACCGGGTTTCAGGCCTGCGGGGAAACGGGCGACGGCCGCATGCTGGAACCGGACCAGATACTTGAAGATGTCGTCAGTTTCTTTTCCCCGAAAGTACTCCCCGGCCAGCATGTCCTGATTACTGCGGGGCCAACCTACGAAGCGATTGACCCTGTGCGCGGCATCACCAACCTGTCCAGCGGCAAGATGGGTTTTGCGCTTGCGCGTGCTGCCCACGAAGCGGGTGCGCACGTCACCCTGGTTGCGGGGCCGGTTGCCCTGGCTACGCCGCGGGGGGTAACAAGGATTGATGTCAAGTCGGCAAAAGACATGTTTGAGGCCGTGATGGCCCATGTGCAAACGGCGACTGTTCTGGTGGCCGCAGCAGCTGTCGCCGACTGGCGTGTAGCCAAACCATCAGAGCAAAAAATAAAGAAGGACGCGTCGGGCCAGACCCCGCAACTGGCGTTTGAGGAAAATGTGGACATTCTTGCCACGGTGGCCTTGTTGCCGCAGGCGCAAGCCGGCCGCCTGTATTGCGTGGGGTTCGCGGCAGAAAGCCACAATCTCGTGGAAAACGCAGAGGCCAAACGGCGGCGTAAAAAAGTCCCGCTGCTCGTGGGCAATATCGGGCCTGACACTTTCGGCAAAGATCACAACGCCTTGCTGCTTGTCGATGAAAAGGGCGCCACGCAATTGCCACACGCTTCAAAGCTTGCGCTGGCACGTCAGCTTGTGCGCGAGATGGCCCTTCGCATGGCCGCGCTCAAATCCTGATTCGACACAGTTTTACAACCATCCAGAAACATATACGTAGCCATGAAAATTGACGTCAAGATCATCGATCCCCGCCTGCAGGGCAACCTTCCCGAATACGCCACGCCGGGCAGTGCGGGCCTTGACCTGCGCGCCTGTCTGGACGCGCCCTTGACCCTGGCTGCAAATGCCTGGCAACTGGTGCCCACCGGCATTGCCATTTACCTTCGTGATCCGTCCTACGCAGCCTTGATTCTTCCCCGCTCGGGTCTTGGACATAAACATGGCATCGTGCTCGGTAATCTTGTGGGCCTTATCGACAGTGATTACCAGGGCCAGTTGATGGTCAGCGCCTGGAACCGCAGCGATGTGCCGTTTACCATCGAGCCGATGGAGCGTATCGCGCAACTCATGATCGTGCCGGTGGTGCAGGCCCAGTTCAATGTCGTTACCGACTTTCCGGCAAGTGAAAGGGGCGAGGGGGGCTACGGCTCTACAGGTAAAAAATAGGCGCTTTACCTGTCGTTCATGTGAGGTCGTCTTCCGCCTACATGCATTCTGAGGCATATCCTAGGCCTCCATCCTCTGTTGACCGATGCGCACTGCGACCAAAGACCATTTGAATAGGCACATCAGCGGTTTCTGCCGTGTTGATATCTTTTCAAAGGAGAACTCTCATGCGCTCATCACATCGTTTTGGTTCAGCTATCGTTTCCGTGGTCATGGTTGCAGGCCTGGCGGCATGTGCCGCACCCCCCGGCCCCACCTATCCTGCAGGTACTGCTTATCCATCAGGCAGCGCTTACCCCGCAGGAACTGCCTACCCGACCTCAACAGCTCCATCAGCTGCAGTTGAATATGGCCGCATCACCAATGTAGAAGTTGTTCGCACGCAGGCACCTGCAGGCAGCAATGCAGCAGGTACCATCATCGGCGGTATTGCCGGTGCGGTTATCGGGCACCAGATCGGTCAGGGCAGGGGCAGGGATCTGGCCACTATTGCCGGGGGTGTCGGCGGTGCAGTGGCGGGAAACGCCATTCAGCGTAACGCCAATGGCGGAGGTGCTGTAACCGACGTTTATCGTGTTTCAGTACAGGTAGACAGCGGCGCATACCGCGCATATGACCTGTCCAATCCAGGTGACTTGCGTGCCGGTGATCGCGTCCGTGTCGAGAATGGCCAGATCCAGAGGATCTGACCCTCCGAAGTCCAGAAAAAAGCGCCAACACGGCGCTTTTTTTATCAGTGCAGCGTGCTGTTGCCAGGAAGGCTGGACTCCAGCCTGAAAAATCCGGTTCCCAGGGAGCCCTGACCTATTTCGGTTTCTGTCGCTTCCCGTACCGATTCCACTTTTAACGACAGGCGCAAGGCAATGCCCGCGAGCGGGTGATTGCCGTCCAGCACCACATGTTCAGGATAGATTTCCGTCACGGTATAAATATTGTTTTGCGGCGTGTCGGGGCTGGAGCCTTGCGGGAGTGCGAATCCGTCGAAGGTCATTCCTTCTTCCAGCTCTGCTGGAAAGATCTTGCGCGCCTCAAGGAATACCAGGTTTTCATCGTAATCGCCGAAGGCTTCTTCTGGCTCAAGATGAAGATCAGCCTTGTCGCCGGCCTCGTGGCCTTGCAGTGCTTCCTCAATTTTCGCAAGCAGGTCATTGCCGCCAAGCAGGAACTCGACAGGTTCATCAAGTTCATCGAGTACTTCGCCCAGGGTATCTTTCAGCGTCCACGTCAGGGCAACGACGCATTGAGGGGTGATTTTCATTGGACAATTGTCCCATGGATGTAAATCAGGCATTGCCCCTTCTGGCTGGACTCAGCCCCGCACAATTCATGCGCCGATACTGGCAAAAAAAGCCGCTTCTGGTCAGGGGGGCCATACCCGGATTTACGCCTGTCCTCAGCCGGCGCGAGCTGTTTGGTCTTGCTGCCCGCGAGGGAGTGGAGTCCCGGCTCGTAGTCCAGGGAAAATCCGGCTGGCGGATGAAGCAGGGCCCTTTTGGAACCCGCGCTCTGCCAGCATTAAAACAGCCAGGCTGGTCCTTGCTCGTTCAGGGCGTTGACCTGCATGTACTGAAAGCTCACGAACTGCTGCAGCAGTTCAGGTTTGTGCCTGATGCGAGGCTGGATGACCTGATGATTTCCTTTGCCACGCCTGATGGTGGCGTAGGTCCGCACTTTGACAGCTATGACGTGTTTTTGCTGCAGGCCAGTGGCCGCCGTCGGTGGAAAATCGGCAGACAAAAGGACTTCACGCTGCAAAGCGGGGTGCCCCTGAAGATACTGCAGAACTTCGAGCCTGAGCAGGAGTTTGTCCTGGAGGCGGGCGATATGCTTTACCTGCCGCCGCGCTACGCCCATGACGGTATTGCCGAATCGTCAGAGCCCGGCAAACAGGATGGCGACTGCATGACCTATTCGATTGGATTTCGCGCGCCGGGGCAACAGGAGCTGGCGTCGGCATTGCTGCACCGCATTGCCGATTTTGCCGAGGACGCTGCAGATGAAGACTCTTCAACGCGACGCCGTTCCGCAATGCCTCTTTTGTACCGTGACCCCGACCAGGCCGCCACCCCCACGCCCGCTGAAATACCGGGGGCGTTGGCAGGGTTTGCCGAAAAGGCCCTGCGCAGCGCACTGAAAGACCCGTTGGCACTGGCATGTGCGTTGGGTGAGTACATGACCGAACTGAAGTCCTCGATCTGGTTTGACGAACCGCATGAGGCATGGCCATCTTCCGGGTTCGGGGTCTGCCTTGATGCCAAAAGCCGAATGATGTACGACGCGCATCATGTGTTTTTGAATGGTGAAAGTTATCGTGCGGGGGGCGCGGATGCACGCCTCATGCGGCGGCTTGCAGACCAGAGGGCCCTGTCTGTGGCTGAGATGGCGAAAGCCAGTCTCCCGGCCATGGAACTGCTGGCTGACTGGCATGACGCGGGCTGGATAAGGGTAGGCTTGCAGGCAGCTCTGACACGGAGTGACAAGAATGGAAGTGCCTGATTCATCTGGTGTAGCCGCAATGCCGGTGGGCCGTTTTGAAGGGCCGGCGGAATTTGCAGACCTGATTCGCCGGGCGTTTGAGGTCGCTGCAAGCGAGGGATGGCGGGAAATTATCCTCAGCGACCGGAGTTTTGAGGACTGGCCTCTTGGAGAGCGTGCAGTGTCTCAATCTCTTCAGGCGTGGTCGCGATCAGGTCGAAAGTTGACCATCCTGGCCAAAAACTATGACGAACTGATACGCCGTCATGCACGCTTTGTCACCTGGCGCCGGACCTGGGCGCACATCATTGATTGCCGCAGTAATACGTCAATTGCGGCAGACGACTTTCCCAGTGCGTTCTGGAGCCCTGGCTGGGTGTGCCAGCGTCTGGATCTGGATCGCTGTAACGGTATTTCGGGTACAGAGCCAGCCAGGCGCGTGCTGCTGCGCGAACGCCTTGATGAGTGTTTGCGTCGCAGTTCAGCCGCCTTTCCTGCGACGACGCTGGGAATCTGAAGCACTGCGTGAGTACGGTGCAAGTGAGTCCGGTCTGCTGGCAACATCGCTGCGACAGGCGCTTTGACCTGAATTGGTGCAGTCCTTCATGTTGTGAATACTGGCTATAATTCGAAGTTGGGTAAAAGAGCTCGAGTCCTTTTGCCCGGTCATATGTGCCTGTGTCAGGCATGTACTGACAATTTCCGGAAATTGTTTTCTTTAATCATCAAGGATAGTAAAAATGAACAAGTCCCTCATCCTGGCAGCCGTGGTTGCTGCTGTTGCTCTCGCTGCTTGCGGCAAGAAAGAAGAAGCTCCTGCACCAGCGCCAGCACCTGTTGTTGCTCCAGCTCCAGCTCCAGCAGCAATGTCTTCCTCACCAGCCGCTGACGCTGCTGCGGCTGTCGCTTCCGCTGCTACCAGCCCTGCTTCAGGCGCTGCTGTTGCTGCACAAGCCGCTTCTGCTGCTGCTTCCGCTACCTCCGGTGGCCCAGCTGCTGCAAAGTAATAGACACCGCGCTCAGGCGCAGTGAAAAAGCCACCGCAAGGTGGCTTTTTTTATGCCCGGGCTTTACCTGTGCCCCGGGTGTATCAGGCGTGAAGCCATGGCGTACCCCCACCGGGATCCGCAATGATTATGTCGCCCTCTGCACACCCCAAAGCTGTGGCCATCGATGTACGGGCCAGACCGGGAAGATTGTTTTGCCTGCTCAGGTGGGCAGCGACCAGGTGTTTGAGTTTGGGATGGCAAACCGCAGCTGCAATCATGGCGGCCGCGTCGTTGGACAGATGCCCAAGATCCCCACCCACGCGGCGTTTCAGGAAATGTGGATAGGTTGATCGTGCGAGCATGTCGCTGTCGTGGTTGCATTCCAGCACCAGCGCATCACATGCCGAGAGATGATGAAGCACATGCGGCGTGGCGTGGCCCAGGTCGGTTACCACTGCCAGTTTTGCTGACCCGTCTGTGCAGCTGATCTGAAGCGGTTCACGGGCATCATGGGGGACGGCAAAGGGCGTCAGCTCAATCCCGCCGAGGTCAATCCTGTGGCCATCCCGCGCAAAGTGCAGCAGTCCCTCAAAATCTGGTGAACCCACGGCTGCATACGTACCCCGGCTCATCCATACGGGAATCCTGTAGCGCAATGACAGCGCCCTGGCGCACCCAATATGGTCACCATGTTCGTGAGTGATGAATATCGCATGAAGGTCTTCTGCCTGCAGACCAGCTTCTGCCAGCCTGACCTGAAGTTGCCTGATGCCCAGACCGCAGTCGACCAGCAGCCTGAGCGGCGTCAAGCCGCCCGCTTCGATGACTGTGGCGTTGCCCGAGCTGCCACTACCCAGGCTTTTGAATCGCAACACCCGTTTCAGTGACCTGGTAAACCTGGTTTTGGGAGAGGGCGCAGGCCCGTCCCCTTATTTGAGGTCGTCTGAAATCACCTTCACGATGCGCTCCGCATTGGCGGATGCCTCGGCCGCACCTTGGGCATTCAGCACCGAGACTGTGGTGGCACTGCCCTGGCTTTTCACCGTGATACGGTATTTCAGTGGCGGAACCGACGCTTCAGATCGGCTGAACAGCTTGCCGAAGAAGCCAGGCTCTTTTTTGTCGGCTGTTGGTTCAACATAACGAACAAAGTAGGTACCTTGCGCGCGGTCGCGGTCTTCAACAGTGAAGCCGGTGCGGTCCAGCGCGAGGCCGACACGGCGCCAGGCGCGGTCGAAATCCTCGTCCATCTGTACCACGGGGACCCCATTGACGTTTGCCACGCGCGAGCCAGGACGTCCGGGGGCCGAGGAAGCCACCAGCGCCCTTGACTGCTCCTGGGTGACACCCAGTTTGACCATCAGCCGGCGCAGGAATTCTGCTTCCAGTTCAGGATCGGCTGGACGCGGCTCCCAGATCGTGTTGTCTCCCGTCTGCCCGGCATTGGTGTTTTTGGATCGGACTGTCTCAATCATGCCGCGGTGGCTGATATAGATCTCTGTTCCCCCGGCGGCATTGCGTTCAAGCCGGGTGCGGAACTTGTCGCGCTCACCGGTTGAGTACAGGCCATCAAAAACCTTGCCTATGGTCGAGCGGATGAAATCCTGCGGGATTTTTGCGCGGTTTTCAGCGTAGTCGGTTTCCATGATGCCGATGTTTTGCTGGTCGAGGGCCAGCAGGAAGCCGCCCTCCAGCCAGAAATCACGCACCGGACTCCATAACTGGTCAGCCGGGCGGTTCACGACCAGCCAGCGCTGGTTACCTGCACGTTCGATGCGGACATCGCCCACGGTGGTGGCGGCAACCGGCGCATTTTGTGAAGACGCCTGGCCAATCTGGAATGCGTTTGCGCTCACGGTAGTGCCTGGCACGACATATCGTGTTTCGCGTGAAAGTTGTGTCAGGTCAGGCGGTACGTCCAGCGAGGGTCCGGCCTTGCCATTGGATTTGTAATCTATCTTGTCGCCCGACATGAGATCGCTGACGGTCGAGCAACCGGCCAACAGCATGGCGGCAGCCAGCAGGGAAATGCCCGCCAGGTTTTTTGCTGTCCGCAGGCCACTGTGTTTTTGCAAAGTCTTCACTTGGGTTTCCTTAAAAATCAGATCAGGCCGCAAAGGCGCAATGCGCCTTCGACGGTTGCTTCATTCGATGTTTCGAGCGGGGTCATGGGCAGGCGCAGGGTCGGGCCGCACAGGCCCATGCGGGCCATGGCCCATTTGACGGGAATGGGGTTCGCTTCCACGAAGAGGTTCTTGTGCAGAGGCAGCAGTTGCATCTGCAGTTCCATGGCGCGTTTGGCATCGCCGGCGACTGCTGCCTTGCAGAGTTCGTGCATCAGGCGTGGCGCAACATTGGCCGTCACGCTGATATTGCCTTGGCCGCCACACAACATGAGGGCAACGGCAGTCGGGTCATCACCGGAATACACGGCAAAGCCTTTCGGTACTTCCTTGATCAGCCACTGGGCACGTTCAATATTGCCTGTGGCTTCCTTGATGCCGATGATGCCGGGCACCTGCGACAGTCGCAGCACTGTGGCATGCGCCATGTCTGCAACGGTACGGCCCGGCACGTTGTACAAAACGACAGGGAGGTCACCAGTGGCTTCAGCGATCGCCTTGAAGTGCTGGTACTGGCCTTCCTGGGTGGGCTTGTTGTAGTAGGGCACCACCTGCAACTGGCAATCAGCACCTACGCCACGGGCAAATTTCGCGAGCTCAATTGCTTCTGCTGTTGAATTGGCGCCGCAGCCTGCCATGATGGGGACGCGCTTGTTGGCCTGCTCTACCGCAACGCGGATGATCTCGCAGTGTTCTTCAACATTGACCGTCGGCGATTCGCCCGTCGTGCCGACAACGCCAACGCAATCGGTGCCTTCCGCAATATGCCAGTCCACCAGCTTTCGCAGGCTGGGGTAATCAACCTTGCCATCTTCAAGCAAGGGAGTAGCCAGTGCAACGATGCTGCCAGTAATGGTTTTCATGTCTTGGAAATGTCTTGGTAGTGTCCTGGAGTCAACCAGTCGGTCTTTTACAAGGGCCGGAAAGCGAATCCAGCATTCTACCCAGAGCTAGGACAGGTAATAACGCGCAGACCCCGGTCTTTCCGTATCCTCCGGCTCTTCCCTTACGGCCGTAATTCGCTGTATAAAACGCGGCAAATCCGCATTCGGGCCAGCCTGAAAGCCGTCCTCATAGGCAACTATCCGCAATCCGGTGCAAACCTCAAGCAATTCGCCGTGTCTTAAAAGGAAGTCAGACCTTGAAGGCTTGCCCACAGTTTCATTGCCCTGGGTAAAAGTTTCGTAAATCAGCACGCCGCCGTTGGCCAGGCTGGCCAGCAGGGTGGGCATCAGCGGCCGCCAGAGGTAATTGGTAACGACCACGCCGTCAAAAAGCCGCCCGGCAAATGGCCAGGGCCCGTTTTCAATGTCCGCCACCACGGCTTCACAGCAATCGCGGGGCAGGGCGAGTGACTCAATCGCCTCTTGCGACCTGTCTACTGCAGTGACCGGATGTTGTCGCCCATGAAACCACTTCGTATGGCGGCCATGACCGCAAGCCACATCCAGAACCCTGCCTGCAGGTTTGATGAGGTGTGACCATCGCTGAACCCATGGCGAGGCCGGCTCTGTGCCGTGTAAATGAATGTCCATCAATGTGCTTTGGGTTTGACATCGTCTTTAAGGGCTGCCAGGGCCATGGCCTCAACGCGCCCCGGCGCGATCAGCTTGAGCCAGCGCCCGAGTTTTCCTTTGGCCGTCATGACGACTTCCCGTTCGCGTCTGTCCATGCCTTCGATGATGAGTCGGGCGCACTCTTCCACGCTCATGGCGCCGTCTTCCTTCAGGCCGCTGGAGCCTGCCGGAAGACCAGCGGCGTTGAAACCGTGATGGCGGATATTGGTCGACACCACGCCGGGATAAGCTGTTGTCACGCTGACGCCCGCTGTTTTCATTTCCGCGCGCAGGGCTTCAAAAAATCCGGTCATGGCAAATTTGGTTGCGCTGTAGGCGGTGCGGCCAGGCACGCCCACCAGTCCGGCCAGGCTTGATACCGCAACGATGCTGCCGCGGCTTTGTTTCAGCCAGGGAAGGGCGGCGTGGGTGCACCAGACGCTGCCCCAGAGGTTGATGCGCATGAGCTGCTCATACCAGGCAAGGTCTTCGGCCTTGACATCCTCGAGCAGCGCCTGGGCCGACATGCCGGCGTTATTGATGAGCGCATCAATGCGGCCAAACTTCCCTATGGTGGTGGCGATGAGCAGTCTGCAGGCGGCTTCGTGTGACACATCGGTTGGCACCACCAGCGCCTGCGCGCCAAGCTCTGTGCATTGGGCTGCCACCGCCTGGAGCCGGCTTTCATCGCGCGCGGCAAGTACAAGGCCGACTCCGGCCCCATGGCGGCCGGCCAGCTGGCGGGCCATTTCCGTGCCTATACCGTCGGACGCACCCGTGATGACGATTATTTTCATGGTTGCTTGTGCCTGCCCGTGTTGGAGACTGAGCGGTTTAATTGCTTCAAGGGGTGTTACGCGGCCTTGGAGCCAGCAGGGCCTAAAAACAGGCCCAGACCTGGTTGGCAAGTGTGACAAGAAATTCCGGCTGCGTGTACAGGGCAAACACGCCCAGGCAGGCAGCGACGGCGCCAGTCCACGCAGCAAGCCGGAGGAACACAGGCCGCTGCAAGATCAGGCCCTCTGGCCCAGCGGCACGGCCACCTTGCGCTGTATGGGCGCTTCCTTGATCGGCAGGTTGATCAGCCCGGCGAAGATGCCCAAGCCTATGGTGATGTACCAGACGATGTCATAGCTACCCGTCTTGTCGTACAGGTAGCCCCCCAGCCAGACACCCAGGAAGGAGCCTATCTGGTGGCTGAAAAAGATGAAGCCCGCCAGCATCGACAAATGCTGCACACCAAAGATCTGGGCCACAACGGCATTGGTGGGTGGCACGGTTGACAGCCAGAGCAGGCCCATCATGGCGGCGAAGATGTAGACGCTCATGGGGCTGAGCGGCACCAGGAGGAAGACGCTGATAAACAGGGCCCGCAGGAAATAGTTGGCCGCCAGGATGTTTTTCTTCTGCATTTTCTGCCCCAGCGCC
This sequence comes from Polaromonas sp., assembly GCA_965228025.1. GTDB lineage: Bacteria > Pseudomonadota > Gammaproteobacteria > Burkholderiales > Burkholderiaceae_C > Polaromonas. The sequence goes on from CBDDGX010000026.1 coordinate 165,941, forward strand.
CCGGCCGCATAGGTGCCGAACACGTTGAACAGGCCGATCAGGGCCAGCGCATAACCCGCGACCTGTGGCGACAGGCCCTTGTCCTTGAGGTAGCTTGGCATGTGCACGCCGATAAACACAACCTGAAAGCCGCAGACGAAATAACCCGCCATCAGCAGTTTGAAGCTCGGGTATTTGAAGGCTTCGCGCAGCGCCTGGCCTATGGTCTGTTCGCGTTTTGGTGTTGTTGCCCCGCCAAAGCCGACTTCGCGCAGGCCCAGTGCGAGCGGCGCGATCAGCAGGACTGCGCCGCTCAGCAGCAGCAAGGCCTCTTTCCAGCCCATGTGGCTGATGAGAAAGCTTTCAGTAGGCACCATCAAAAACTGCCCGAACGAGCCCGCCGCTGCCGCCACCCCCATGGCCCAGGAGCGTTTTTCAGCCGGAACATTGCGCCCAATGACGCCGTAAATCACTGCATATGTGGTGCCGGCCTGCGCCGCGCCTATCAACACCCCGGTTGTCAGCATGAACATGAAACCTGTTGGCGACAAGGCCATGCCTGCAAGACCCAGGGCGTAGGCGATGGTACCGGCGATCAGGATGCGGAAGGCGCCGAAGCGGTCAGAGAACATGCCCGCCAGAATGCCGAAGACGCCCCAGGACAGGTTCTGGATGGCTATGGCAAACGCAAAGGTTTCGCGCGTCCAGCCCTGCGCCTGGGTGATGGGCTGCAGCCACAGGCCGAAGCCGTGCCGTATGCCCATGGATAGCGTCAGGATGGCGGCACCGCAGGCCAGGACCTGGGCGGTGGAGAGGTTTTTGCTCGGGGCGGGGGGGCTTGATGACATGCAGCGACTTTAACGAAAATACGTTTTGGCTGTCGTCACCCCTGTTGCAGTGACATTGATGTACTGTATATTTAGACAGTATTTTTCACCGCCCGTCTACAATCGCCGCAAAATCCTGATTCTCCATGGCTGCCAAATTACCCTCCGTACCTCCTGAATATTCCGAGAGTTCCATCCGTGTGCTCAAGGGGCTAGAGCCTGTCAAGCAGCGGCCGGGCATGTACACGCGCACCGACAACCCGCTGCACATCATTCAGGAAGTGCTGGACAACTCTGCCGACGAGGCATTGGCAGGCCACGGCAAAAAGATCAAGGTCACCCTGCATACCGACAACTCGGTGAGCATTGAAGACGACGGACGCGGCATTCCGTTCGGCATGCATCCTGAAGAGAAGGTGCCTGTCGTTGAAATTGTGTTCACCCGTCTGCACGCCGGCGGCAAGTTCGACAAGGGCAAAGGCGGTGCCTACAGCTTCTCGGGCGGCCTGCATGGCGTGGGTGTCAGCGTGACCAATGCGCTGTCCAAACGTCTCGAAGTCACCTCCTACCGTGAAGGCATGGTCGCCAGACTGGTGTTCTCCGGTGGCGATGTCGTTGAAAAGCTCCACCTGCGCAAGGCCGATCTGACCAGCGGCGGTGACCGCAAGATCGGCACCACGGTGCGCGCCTGGCCAGATCCCAAATATTTCGAATCGTCAGCCCTGCCCATGGCCGAGCTGACACACCTGCTGCGCAGCAAGGCTGTGCTCATGCCCGGCGTGACCGTCACGCTGGCCATAGAAAAAACCAAAGAAACCCAGACCTGGCTTTACAAGGGCGGCCTGCGTGACTACCTCATGCAGACGCTGACGGCTGACCCGGTCATCCCCATGTTTGAGGGCGATGGATATGCGGACGCCGCGCACGACAGTTTTGCCGAAGGCGAGGGCGCTGAATGGTGCGTGGCCTTTACCGAAGACGGCCAGCCGGTGCGTGAAAGTTACGTCAACCTGATTCCCACCAGCGCCGGCGGCACGCATGAAAGCGGCCTGCGCGACGGCCTGTTCACGGCGGTCAAGAGCTTTATAGAACTGCATTCACTGCTGCCCAAGGGCGTCAAGCTTCTGCCCGAAGACGTGTTTGCCCGCGCCAGCTATGTATTGAGCGCCAAGGTGCTCGACCCCCAGTTCCAGGGCCAGATCAAGGAGCGCCTCAATTCACGCGACGCCGTCCGGCTGGTATCCAGTTATGTGCGCCCGGCGCTTGAGCTCTGGCTCAACCACCATGTCGATTACGGCAAAAAGCTGGCTGAACTCGCCATCCGCGCCGCCCAGTCGCGGCAAAAGGCCGGCCAGAAGGTCGAAAAACGCAAAGGCTCAGGCGTGGCGGTGCTGCCGGGCAAGCTGACTGACTGCGAAAGCCGCGATCTGGCTCATAACGAAGTCTTCCTGGTCGAGGGCGATTCGGCCGGCGGCAGTGCCAAAATGGGCCGCGACAAGGAAAGCCAGGCCATCCTGCCCCTGCGCGGCAAAGTGCTCAACACCTGGGAAGTCGAGCGCGACCGCCTGTTCGCCAACACCGAAATTCACGATATCGCTGTCGCCATCGGCGTAGACCCGCACGGCCCCGACGACACCCCCGACCTCAGCGGCTTGCGCTACGGCAAGGTTTGCATCCTCAGCGATGCCGACGTTGACGGCTCGCACATCCAGGTGCTGCTACTCACCCTGTTTTTCAGGCATTTCCCCAAATTGATAGAAGCCGGCCATGTATATGTTGCCCGGCCACCGCTGTTCCGCGTAGATGCGCCGGCACGCGGCAAAAAGCCCGCTTCCAAGGTTTATGCGCTTGATGAAGGTGAGTTGACAGCAATTCTTGATAAATTACGCAAAGAAGGCGTCAAGGAGGGCTCCTGGAGCATCAGCCGCTTCAAAGGCCTGGGCGAAATGAGTGCGGAACAATTGTGGGAAACGACGCTCAATCCTGATACCCGCCGTTTGCTGCCCGTTCAATTGGGCAACCAGAGCTTCTTGCAAACAGAAGACCTCATCACCAGATTGATGGGCAAGGGCGAAGCTGCGGCACGCCGTGAACTCATGGAATTGCACGGTGACGCCGTGGAAATAGATATCTAGATACTTGATGCAACCTGCCTCCCCTGAATTGACCTCACCATTGCCTTCAGCCCTCAACACGGCTGCACGGCTGCTGCGCGCATGGCTGTCTGGCGCGGCGCTCATTCAATTCGCGTTGGTGCTGGCGCTGGGTTTCCTGTTTGCGGCGCCTGCCCGCGCCGATGTCTGGGGGTATGTGGATGCGAAAGGCGTGGCGCATTTTTCTGCCGAAAAGCTCGACGAGCGCTATGAGTTGTTCTTTAGGGGTAACGAGAGTTTTTCTGCCGGCGGCCTGAAAGCAGCGCAGGGCCTCGGTGACAAAAACACCAGCATTCCCCGCACCGGTACCGGCAACGCCTATGCGCCGCCCAAGCTGCTGGCGTATTTTGATGTGTCGCCCAACTACAAGGCCGTCAAGCATCTTTTGCGCGAGGCCTCTGCCACGCACGGCATTGACTATGAACTGCTGCAGGCCCTGATTGCCACCGAGTCGGGCTTCGACACCCACGCCGTGTCGCCCAAAGGTGCGGTCGGGCTGATGCAGCTGATACCGCCGACGGCCGAGCGTTACGGCGTGCGGGCAGACAAAAAGTCTGCCATTTCCCAGAAATTGACTGACCCCAAAACCAATATCAGGGCCGGTTCCAGCTACCTGCGCGACCTGATAGACATGTTCCCCGGCCAGCTTGAACTGGCTGTGGCAGCCTACAACGCGGGTGAAGGCGCGGTTCAGCGCGCTGGCAACAAGATACCTAACTACCCCGAGACGAAAAATTACGTCAAGACCGTCATGCAGCTCTACGGCCACCTCAAACCCGCTGGCGTGCTTGCCGATGTGCGCCGCACGCCGGGCCGTGTGCGCATGGAGATGATGGGCGGTGCATCCGGGCGCAGCAACATGCCGCCGCTGGCCTCTGCGCAAGCTGCTGATGCGCGCCGCTTGTCAGACGGTCAATCCGAATAGTGGCGAATAGCGTATTGGCAGCATGCAACTGATTTTTAACCCCGATGTTTTTTCTCTGGGGCTGGCTGTTGGCGTGCTCGGCCTGGTGCTGTTGCTCAGCCTGATCATCGCCTATGCCTATGAAGAGCGCACGCTGCTCTTCCTGGCGGGCTATATCGCCATGATGGTCGGGCTGGTTTTTGCTGGTGAAGAGTGGCTGCCCGGCCGGGAGCTCATGCAACTCGAGCTGCTGGTTGCCGGCCCTGCACTGGTCACCATTCTTGTGATGTGGCTGCTGCGCAATCGCCACAACTCCGGCATCGACAAGGCGGTCATGGTGGTGATTGGCCTGACGACAACCGCGTTGATGGTCTTTTATCCGCTCGGCGGCGTTCCTCCGGGCATGGGTACCGAAGCCGGCCGTATCTCGCTGGGTCTTGCCCTTGGGTGGCTTGTGCTGCTTGTCGCAACCTCGATTTACCTGGGCATTGAATCCTGGGATGGCGCCGGCCCGTGGAAGTGGTGGCTTGTTCTGGGTGATGCGTTCGGCATTGCTGTGGCCGTGGTGTTTCTTGGTGACCTTGTTGATGCCCAGAAGCCCTACTGGCCAGTGGTGCTGATGCTGGTGCTGCAGGTTCCGCCCATTTACCTGTCGCTGGTGTGGCGCAGCCGGCTGCTCAATGAAGTCCGTCTGCGCAGTGCTGCTGCCAATGTCGCCGATCCGCTGACCGGCCTGGCCACCACGCCTGTGCTGGTCGAACGGCTGATGCGCATTACCTCACGTGCCAATCAGTCAAAGCATGGCCAGTCGAGCAGCGCACTGTTCATCATCCAGGTGCAGAACTGGTCCGGCCTCATCAACGAACTGGGCGCTGAGTTCAACGAAAAGCTGCTGCTCGAAGCCGCCCTGCGCCTGCGCCGTTCGATTGGTGACAACGACCTCGTCGCGCGTATCAGCGGTGGCCGCTTTGCGGTCGTGGCCCAGGGCCTGACCGATGCCGGTGAAATATCGTCCATGGCCACGCGCCTGGTGGTCAGCGGCCTGCGCATCGACAGCCCGCAGTTGCCCGGCGTCGAGTTGCAGTTCCGCGTCATCATGCGGCCCCTGACTTTTGCAAAACCCATGTCCATGCCCGCCGTCAATGACTGGCTTGTCAGCCTGGCCTCCCGTTTTGAGGACTGGCCGCGCAGCCACCGCGCGCGCAGCATACTTGTTGTTGAAGGCGATGCCAGCAAACCTGTCGTCACCTGAGCCACCAGCGGCCTGCGCTGCAGCCCGCTCTGGCCTGACTTTTTCACTGATTGTTTTCTCACATTCGTACTGACACATGGATCTTTTCACCGCCGACCCTCAATCAGTCACCCCCGAGCCCGCCGACCAGGACTCGCTTGCCGCCTACGCCCAGCGCGCCTACCTTGAATATGCGCTGAGCGTCGTCAAGGGCCGGGCACTGCCCGACGTGTGCGACGGCCAGAAGCCGGTGCAGCGGCGCATTTTGTACAGCATGGCGCGCATGGGTCTGGGCTTTGGCGGCTCCAATGGGGCCAGTGGTGCAAAGCCGGTCAAGAGCGCGCGCGTGGTCGGCGACGTGCTGGGTAAATACCACCCCCACGGCGACCAGGCGGCCTACGACGCCATGGTGCGCATGGCGCAGGATTTTTCACAGCGCTATCCGCTCGTCGATGGCCAGGGCAATTTCGGCTCACGCGACGGTGACGGCGCCGCCGCCATGCGCTACACAGAGGCGCGCCTGGCCCGCATCACCAGCCTGCTGCTAGATGAGCTCGACGAAGGCACGGTCGACTTTGTGCCCAATTACGACGGCTCGTTTGAAGAACCGCGCCAGTTGCCCGCGCGCCTGCCTTTTACGCTGCTCAACGGCGCCAGCGGCATTGCCGTCGGCCTGGCGACCGAGATCCCAAGCCACAACCTGCGTGAGATTGCCGACGCCTGCATCGCGCTGATCAAGTCGCCAAAACTCACCGACGAAGAACTCTCTGCACTCGTACCCGGCCCTGACTACCCCGGCGGCGGCCAGATCATCTCCAGCGCTTCAGAAATCGCTGCGGCCTACAACACCGGCCGCGGTTCGCTCAAGGTGCGTGCCCGCTGGAAGATTGAAGACCTGGCACGCGGCCAGTGGCAACTGGTGGTCACCGAACTGCCACCCGGCGTCAGCACCCAGCGTGTGCTGGAAGAAATCGAAGAGCTCACCAACCCCAAGATCAAGGCCGGCAAGAAAGCGCTGAGTGCCGACCAGGTCCAGCTCAAGCAAACCGTGCTGTCCGTGCTGGATGTAGTGCGTGACGAATCGGGCAAGGAAGCCTCAGTGCGCCTGGTGTTCGAGCCCAAGACCAGCCGCATCGAACAGTCGGAACTCATCACCACACTGCTGGCCCACACCAGCCTCGAAAGCTCCTCGCCCATCAACCTGACCATGGTCGGCATAGACGGCAAGCCCGCACAGAAGTCGCTGCGGCAGATGCTGGCCGAATGGATTGAGTTCCGCCAGACGGTCATCCAGCGCCGCTCGCAGCACCGCCTGGACAAGGTGCTGGCCCGCATCCACATTCTCGAAGGCCGGCAGCTGGTGCTGCTCAACATCGACGAAGTGATTGCCATCATCCGCCAGTCAGACGAGCCCAAGGCCGCACTGATTGCCCGCTTCAGGCTAACGGAGATCCAGGCTGAAGACATTCTTGAAATCCGCCTGCGCCAGCTTGCAAGGCTTGAAGCCATCAAGATAGAGCAGGAGCTCAAAAACCTGCGTGAAGAGCAGGGCAGGCTGGAAGAAATCCTCGGCAGCCCGGCCGCGCTCAAGCGCCTGATGGTCAAGGAGATCGAGGCTGATGCCAAACAGTTCGCAGATGCACGCCGCACGCTCATCCAGGCCGAGAAAAAGGCCGTGTTTGAAGTCAAGGTCATCGACGAGCCCGTCACCGTCGTCATCAGCAGCAAGGGCTGGCTGCGCGCCCGCACCGGCCACGGCCATGACGCCGCCAGCTTCGCCTTCAAGGCCGGCGACGGCCTGTACGGCACTTTTGAATGCCGCACTGTGGACAGCCTGCTTGCCTTCGGCAGCAACGGCCGTGTGTATTCGATTCCCGTGTCGGCACTGCCCGGCGCGCGCGGCGACGGCCAGCCCATCACCACCATGATCGAGCTGGAAACCGGCACACAAATCCTGCATTACTTCGCCGGCGCCGCCAGCGCCTGGCTGCTGCTTAGCGGCTCGGGCGGCTACGGCTTTTTGGCCACTGTCGAGAACATGCTGTCACGCCAGAAAGCCGGCAAGGCCTTTATCAGCTGCGCCGCAGGCGAAACCATCTGCCGCCCCTCACCCGCCAACGTCGCACCGCAGCTTGCGGCCACCCACGTCGCCTGCGCATCCACAGGCGGCCGCATCCTGACGTTTGAGATCTCCGAACTCAAGCCCATGGCCAACGGCGGCCGCGGCCTGATGCTGATAGACCTCGAAGCCAAAGATACCCTGGCAGGCGCAGCCGCCTACACCCGCAGCGTGAAGATCAGCGGCATAGGCCGCGGCGGCAAGGCGCGCGAAGAGACGCTCGAGATCCGCAGCCTGAACAACGCCAGGGCCGCACGCGGCCGCAAGGGCAAGGCGGCTGATCTGGGCTTCAAGCCGGCTTCTGTGGAGCGGGTGGAGTAAGGCTTGCTCGTTCGCCCTGACCCTTCGACAGGCTCAGGGCGACCGAGCAAGAACTAATTTTGTCGTATACGTTAAAAATTTGCCGTATATGTTAATAAATTATTAAAAGTTAACTTTCATGTTAACTTTTCAGATTTTTAGCGCCGTTCGAGGCGCCGAAATGCTCCCAAAGCACCAAAAAATGGTCTTTTTAGGGCATCAAATCGGCTGCAAGCCAATAGATACGAGCGTGAGCAGCTATTGATTCAATAGCGAATGCGTGACCGCAATAAGAGGGTTGCAGTGGCGAATCCTCATGCTGCCGGCTCCAGCCTTGCACTTTCCTTTTTGATCACCTCGCGTAGCCACTTGAAAGCCGGCTCCGCATGATGGCGTTCATGCCAGTACTGCCTGATCTCGAACTTCGCCAACGGCAGGGGCGGTTCAAACAGCTTGATGTCGAGCAGGCGGGCGAAGGTTAGGCCCAGGTCTTCCGGAATCGTGACGATGAAGTCCGACTGGGCAATCAGAAACGGAAGCACCGAGAAGTGCGGCACCCTGAGCAGCACGTCGCGCGTCAGGTTGAGGCTGGCCAGCGCCTGGTCGACGTTGTTGTGCGGCGAGCCGCTGGTCCAGTAGGCGGCGTGTTTTGCTTCGAGAAACTGCTCCAGTGACAAGCTGTCCCTGATCTGCGGGTGTTCCTTGCGCACGGCACACACGTATGAGCTGGCACGCAGCGTCTGCTGTCGCGCCCAGTTCGGCATGCCAAGGAAGAAGCCGACTGCAAGGTCTATCTTGCCGCTGTCGAGAGCCGCAATCACTTCATCGGGACGCAGGTCGATCACGCTCAGTGTGGCGTGGGGTGCGTGTACCTTGAAATACTTCATCAGCTGCGGCATCACCAGTAGCGCGCCAGCGTCGCTGATGTAAATGCGGTAGCTGACTTTGGCCGTCAGCGGCCGGAAGGCTTCAGGGTGGTCCATACCCTTGAGCAGGGCCAGCACCTGCGTCACGGTGGCAGAGATATCGACGGCATATGGCGTGGGCAGCATGCCGTGGGAGGTACGCACGAAAAGCGGGTTGCCGATGGCCTCGCGCATGCGCTTGAGTCCCGAACTCACGGCCGACTGTGTCAGGTCCAGCTCTATGGCGGCCGACGACAGGCTGTGGTGCCGGTAAATGGCATCAAACATCTTGAGCAGGTTGAGGTCGAATTTTTCAATGTCCATGGCAATGGTTACGTTTGGCGGGCCGGGTGCGGGACTTTCATGCTAAACGCCCGCTCATATTGACAGTGGCAATTGGGCACATTAACAGCGCCGTTATAAATTTGGAAGACCTCAAACTAGACTGCTCCGGCACCCTGCCCCACACTCGAATATGGCAGAGGTTGAGAGCATTACTACAAAACCGGAGACAAGATCATGAAACAGCATATTTTCAGCAAGGCCCTGCTGGCCGCGGCCGTGGCCTTCTTCATGGCACCTGCCGCTTTTGCGCAGGACACCATCAAGATAGGCGTCATCACTGACGACACCGGTCCTTCCAAGCCTTACGCCACGCCGGTGTTGCAGGGGACGCGTTTTGCGGCGAAAGAACTCAATGCGCGCGGCGGTATTCTCGGCAAGAAGGTCGAGCTGCTGGTTGAAGACGACCAGGGCAGGCCAGACATCTCGGCCACCGCCGCACGCAAGCTGGCCGATGCCGGCGCGGCCTTCATCCTGTCTATTTCCAGCACGCCGGCAACGCAGCAGGCGCAATCCGTTACTCGCGACACCAAAACGCCGCACATGACGCCGTCCAACGGCGGAGACACCCTGACCACCCAAATCGACAACGCCAACTTTTGGCAAACTGGGCCGCTGGTGTCCACCCAGATCCAGACTCTGCTGTCCTATGCCCGCGCGAAAAACTACAAACGCGTTGCCCTCATCAGCGAGAACTCCGACCTTGGCCAACTGACGACCAAGCTCTTCAAGGGCGAACTCGAGAAGCAGGGCATCCAGGTCATCAGTGAAGAAGTTGTGCCGCGCGGCTCGGTCACGGCTGACCCGCAAATGCAGAAGGTGCGCGCTGCCAACCCCGAAGCGCTGTTCCTCACCGGCGTACTGACGCCCGAGAACGCACTCATCCTGCGCTCCTACCGCCAGCTGGGCATGAAGACGCCCATGCTTGCCAGCATCAACCTGGCCACGCCGGTCTACCTGACGGTGGCCAAGGGCTTGCTGGAAGGCCTGACCTTTGTGGACGGCTTTGACCCGGCAAAACCCGAAGCCAAACGTTTCATCGATGGCTTCAAGAAAGACACCAACACCGACCCCACCAACTTCGTGGGCTACGGTTATGACGGCGTGATGCTGGCAGCAGATGCCATCACGCGCGCCGGCAGCACCGACAAGGAAAAGGTACGCGCTGCCATGCAGGCCACCAAAGGCTTCAAGGGCGTAATGGGCAGTGTGGGTTCCGAATACGGCTTTGCCCCCGGCAAGCGCACCGGTTTTGACACCAACGGCATGGTCGTGCGTGTGTATGAGGGCGACAGGCAGGGCAAGGTCGTCCATGTCGGCAACAAGTAAAGCGTGAAGGCGGATACACCCATGCAAGCCGTTGCCCCCCGCGTACAGCACCAGGCCAAGCCCATGAGCCGGGGCGTTCACCATCTGGCGCTCAACACCGACGACATGAAGATGACCATCGACTTTTACGTCGATGTGCTGGGCATGCCGCTGGTGCATGCCTTCAAGGTGCCGCCCGGTCTTGGCACAGGCCCGGCCAACCGCGGCAACCCGCCTTTTGAAAATGTTCGTCACTACTTTTTTGACGCGGGCGGGGACACGCTGGTGGCTTTTTTCGAGATGCCAAAGGGTGCAAAACCGCAGGCCGACCGGGACGCCATCGCCGGCATGCAGCACTGCTCGTTCACCACGACCGAAGACAACTTTCATGCACTGGTCAAGCGGCTGGAGGCTGCGCAGGTACCGCTGGTCGGGCCCATGTTTGTCGGCAATGACAGCTGGTCGGTGTATTTCATGGACCCCAACGGCATCCGGCTGGAGTTCACTTACCAGATAGGCGATGGGGAAGATGTGCGTGTGCTGGGCCGCTGGACGCAGACGCAGGAAGAAATCATGGATGAGTTGGGTTCGCTATGCGCGGACAAGGCGTGGCTGGCGCAAAGGACGCGGCACCTGCCTGAAAAGCGTTGATCATCCGATTTTTAACGTACACATTAAAAATTTAACGTGTACGTTAAAAAATGGCTAAAAGTTAACTTCCATATTAACTTTTGGGCTTGCGGGCTGTTTTGGAGCGCCAAAAAAGGCCCAAAAAGCCCGAAAAATGGCCATTTTTTGGCATAAAAACGGCTGCAGGCCAATAAATACGTACGTGGCCAGCTACTCTTTTGATAGCGTTTAGGGTTGCGTGAGTCCCCGCAAACCTACTGCAGCTTGATCCCCAGGCGCTTGACCAGCGGCTCCATGTCCTTGCGGTCTTTCTGTATGGTGGCGGCCAGCTCGTCGGGGCTGCTGCCGACGGGGATCATGCCCAGTGTTTCCATCTGGGTTTTCATGGCGGGCTCTTTCAGGATGGCGGCGACTGTGGCCTGGATTTGCGAGACCGTGGCCGGGGGCAGGCCGGCGGGGGCCATCAGGCCGATCCACGGCTGCGATGAGTAACCCTTGAGGCCGGCTTCGTTCAGTGTGGGCGTGTTGGGCAGGCCCGAGAAGCGCTCGGGGCTGGTGATGGCGAGGGCGCGCAGCTTGCCGCTGTCTATGAGGCCCCTGGCGCTTGATGGCGCATCGAGCACCACATCGAGCAGGCCGCCCATCAAATCGAGCTGCGTCTTGCCTGACGACGGCGAGGGCACATACAGCGCCTTGATGCCGGCCTGGCGCGCCGTCTGCTCCCACACCAGGTGAAAAGCGGTGCCGACCGAGAGCGAACCGAGGCTCATGTCCTTTTTGCCGGCCTGCTGGACGAAGTCGTTCCAGGTTTTCAGCGGGCTGTTCTGCGCGACCACGAAGACGAAGGGCGTGCGCGCCACCAGCGAGATGGGCTGCAGGTCTTTCACCGGGTCGTAGGGCAGGCTGTCGACAGCGAACGGCATGATGGTGAGGGCTGAGGCTACAAACATGCCCAGCGTGTGGCCGTCGGGCGGTGACTTGACCAGCGCGGAAGTGCTGACAATGCCCGAGCCGCCGGGCTTGTTGTCGACGACCACGGGCTGGCCCCAGACGGTGGACAGGCGCGTGGCCAGCACACGCAGCATCACGTCGACCGGGCCGCCGGGCGGGTTGGAGACGATGATCTTGACCGGCTTGTCGGGGAAGGCGGCCATCGCGGTGGCAGAGAAAAACAGGGACAGGGCGAACGCACTCAGGGCTTTTTTCATCATGCTGGTCTTTCAGTGAAGGCGGTGAAGGGGTGTGCTTATCCAAAAATCTGCAAGTGGTCTGCGTCGGGTGTGGCGGGCGTCCACGGTGCCGTAGCGGTGCGGACAAAAGCGATCCATGCGGCCTGCATCTCGCGCGAGAGGGCTGCCGCGCGTTGCGTGTCCAGGCCCTTGAGCATGGGCGCATCGGCATAGGCGTCCAGCGTTCCGAAAATAAAAGGCAGCTCAATGCAGTGGCAGGCGCCGAAGGCTTGCGACGGCGCGTGGTCGAAGCGGTAAGCCCAGGCTGAGCGGCCTGCGGATGCGGCATTTTTTGCCCATTGAAGAGAAGGCGCGCCGAACAGCTGCTCGCCCAGCGCACGGCCAGCGTCGCCAGCAGGCGCACCGGGAAAGGAGCGCATTTCGTCACGCGTGCTGCCAATGATCACATCGACCTTGCCAGCTGCGGCCTTCATACCGTCGGTGTCATGCGCGGTGCTTTCAGGTATGACCACGCCATCGGCAACAGGCCCGAACACGCTGCGGCTGCTGCGCTCAAGCTTGAGTGCCGCCATGACTTCGGGTGCCTGCTGCGCCTTGAGAAAAGCTTCTACCGGCAGCTTGCGTGCCGCGTCAATACTGCCTGCGCCTGCGGCTTCAAGAAAGATTTGGCCCAGCGTTTCTGCCTGCGCCGCGCTGCGCAGGCCCCGGCCCAGCGGTGTGCTTTGCAGGATGGCACGTTGAAAGCGTGGCTTGCGCGCCAGCATGCAGGCAATCGAGCCCGCACCTGCCGATTGCCCCATCACGGTGATGTTGGACGGGTCGCCGCCAAAACTTTCCGCGTTGTCGATTACCCAATTAATGGCGGCCTCCTGGTCCAGCAGGCCGACGTTGGCGGTTTGTCCCGGCACATACAGCCAGCCGAGTGCGCCCAGACGGTAGTTGGGCGAGACCACCACGATGTCGCCCAGTGCGGCCAGGTGCGCGCCTGAGTACCAGTCGATGGCACCAGCACCGCTTTGCCACGCGCCGCCGTGCAGCCAGACCAGCACCGGACGTTTTTTGTTGTCGGCAGCAGGTGTCCACACCGTGAGGTTCAGGCAATCTTCGGATTGCACTTCGTTGATGTCGCCCATGGCCTCGCGCAGGCGGGATGGGGTTTGCGGCGCGATGGGGCCGGGGCGTGTGGCGTCCAGCGTGCCCTGCCATTCAGCAGGGGCGGGTGGCTGCCAGCGCAGGCTGCCTGTGGGTGCTGCGGCGTAGGGGATGGCGCTGAAGCGGCAGACGCAGTTTTTCTCATGCGTGCCTGCGATGGTGCCGCGGCTGGTCTTTGCTTTTGCTGTGCTTGTTGTCATGGCGTCTTGTCGTTAAACGTTGTGATGCGATGGTAGGCCGCAAGCGCCTTCAGCAGGCATGCGGGTTTTGAGAAAAGCCATGAGGAAGACGCATACCTGCGGACATGCGTACAGACTGGCAGCGTGCGCGTGACGCTCAGCCCTGCAGCGCTTTCTCGGCTTTGATGACTTTGGAAAGCGTGGCCGAAAACGCCCGCACCTCACGTGTGCTGGGCCTGTCGCGGCGCCAGATGGCGGCCATGGGTGAGCGCCGCAGTGCGACGTCGACAGGCAGCACGTGAATGGCGCCCCTGTCGCGCATCACGGCGGCCACGCTGCCGGGCAGCAACCAGAGGTAATCACCGGTTGCCAGCATTTCTCGGCCAAACTCAGGCGACAGCGCTGCAATCATTTCAGGCGTGGCCAGGTTGTGGGTCTTGAGCAGGCTGTAGAGCTCGGCGCGCAGGCGGCTGCCGGGCATGGGTGTGATCCACGGAAAGGCGACGCAATCAGCCAGCGTGACCTTCTTGCGGCCGGCCAGCGGGTGGTTGGGTGCGCAGCCCAGCACGATGGCATCGTCAAGAAGCGAGAGTGATCGGTAGGTCTGCGGGTCCAGGCCCGGTGTGTAGCGGCTGATGAGAACGTCGATATCGGCCGAATCAAGGTCCTTGATGAGGCGCTCATGCGTGCCGATTTGTATCGTCAGCGTGACCTTGGGGTGCGAGGTGCGAAAGGCCTGTACCGCATCGGCCAGCGGCCAGCCGCTGAACATCGAAAAACAGCCTATGGTGATGCTGCCCAGGTCGCCGCCGGAGATGGCAGCCAGGTCGGACTCGGCCTTACGGAAGTTGCCGAGCAGCGTGCCCGCATGGCGGCACATCGACAGGCCCAGCGGTGTGCAGCTCATGCCGCGCGGTGTGCGCTCGAACAGCCGGCCACCTGCGAGCTCTTCAATCTCTGCAATGGCGCGTGACAGGCCTGACTGCGTCATGCCCAGCTGTGTGGCGGCGCGTGAGAGATTGCCGCAATCAGCGACGGCCAGAACGATTTCCAGGTGCCGGATCTTCAGCTTGCCCTGAAACGATGTCATGGTGCTGCCGGCGGTTTGAAGGGGCCCGGGTCTGGTCAGCCTACTTCAGCAATCAGCTCGATCTCGACACAGGCACCCATGGGGATCTGCGCCACGCCGAAAGCGCTGCGTGCGTGTTTGCCGGCATCGCCAAAGACTTCGGCCAGCAACTCGCTCGCACCGTTGGTGACGAGGTGGTGGTCGGTGAAGTCTGGTGTCGAGTTAACCAGGCTCATCAGCTTGACGATGCGTTTGACCTTGCCCAGGCCGACGGCTGCTTCAAGCGTGCCCATGAGGTCTATGGCCACAGCGCGTGCGGCGGCCTTGGCTTCTTCGGTCGTGATGTTCTTGCCGAGCTGGCCAACGATGACCTTGCCGTCTTTTTTTGCAAGATGGCCGCTCAGAAAAACAAGGTTGCCGGTCTGTACAAAAGGCACATAGGCGGCCAGTGGAATCGCCAGCGGGGGCAGGGTGATATTGAGGGCTTTCAGCTTGTCGTAAATCGGTCCGGTGCTCATGGGTTTCTCCTGGGGAAATAAAAATAAGGGAATCAGCCTTGCTGCTGATTTGTCCAGGGCATCCAGCCCTGTTCCTGCATGTTGTTCTGGTTTTGCTGAGTCGGTTCGCTGTGCGGAATGATGGCGGGTTCATCGACGGGTTCAACCGTCACGGCCACATCAAGCACGTGGCGTGCACCACCCCGAATCACGCCGCGCATGGGTGATACATCGAGAAAATCACGGCCTGTGGCCAGGGTCACATAGTCTTCGCCGGGCGGCCTGTCGTTGGTGGGGTCGAAGTCAAGCCAGCGACCGCTTGTGTTGGCGCCGGAAGGGTGCGGGCAATACACCGAGGCCCAGGCGTGCGAGGCATCGCTCCCAATCAGGCGCGGCTGGCCCGGCGGTGGCTTGGTCAGCATGTAGCCGCTGACGTAACGCGCCGGCAGGCCCATGGCCCTGCAGCAGGCGACCATGATGTGCGCAAAGTCCTGGCACACGCCCTTGCCCTGGCGCAACGCGACGAGTGCCGGTGTGCTGACCTCTGTGCTGTTGCTTTCGTAAACCATGGCGCGGTGTATGCGCTCCATCAGGTCGTGCGCAGCCTCGGGCAGGGGTCGGCCCGGCGTGAAGCTGGGGCGCGCAAACTGCACAAAGGCATCGTCGCGCGGCACATAGGGCGATGCGAACAGGAATTCAGAAGCGGCGTTGTACGCTGCGCCCGCGCTGTAGCGGAACTGGTCACGCACCTGCTCCCATGAAGGGGCGGCCTCACCAAAGTCTGGTGGCTGGATGGGGCTGGTGGCAACGACGCTGTCGGAGATGACGCTCAGGCTGTCGTGGCTGGTCTGCAGCGAAAAGAAGGTGCGGTAGTTGCCATACACATCGGGCACGTCACGCTGTTGCGCGGGGGCCGGGCTGATGCGCAGGTGGTGGCTTTGAAGCACCTGGCTGGCGTGGTCTATGGGCTTGAGGTGAACAACGTGGTGCGCGTTCTCGACCGCCGGGGTGTAGAGGTAATGGGTTTCGTGAACGACGTGGAGCAGCATGGGTCAGGCTTTCAACGCCAAGTTTAAGGCCAGCGGCTTTTCGCTGGTAAGGGCAGGCTTCAGGTGCCCAGGCTGTGGTTGCCTGAAGCGGCGTGACTGAAGTACTGGCGGCTGATGTTGTCCGAGAGTTCAAACGCGGCGTCGTTGCACTCATCGAGCAGTTTGATCAGGCGTTCGTAGCGGCTGCTTCCTGGTTCGGCGGAAGGTGCTTCGACCAGGTCGGCCAGCGCCCAGTTACCCGGGTCGGGCAGGCCCGCTGTCAGGTCCGGCACTTCACCCAGATCGCCCGGCGTGCTCTGCGCGAGTTTGGCGAGCCGGCCCTTGAGCGTTTGTACCACCCAGCCGAGTGAGCGCGGGTTGTCGCGGTCCAGCACCAGCAGGTCGAGCAGGGCGGGGATGTCGCGACGCTGCTGGTAGTGTGCGTGGAAGGTGATGGTGCTGTCGAACAGCTCGATCATGGCGCCGAAGCCACCTTCATCGAACACGGCTTCGGTGCGGAAACCTTCGATGAGTGCTGCCGACAGCATGCTCAGGCGTTCGATGTGCCGGCCCGTGCTGAGCAGGCGCCAGCCGTCGTCGCGCATCATGCGGTCAGTTTGTGCGCCTGTCATGGCGGCCATGAAACCGCTGGCCAGCTCAAGCGTGCGCAGCGCTTCAACCGACGAATACTCCAGCCCGTGGGCACCCAGCTGGCTGGCCTTGTTGAAAGCTTCGCAGCGGGTGAAAAAGTCAGCCTCGGCACGCACGATGATGTGCCACTGTTCTTGAGACAGGCGCTCTCGTACGGCAGACGCCGCGCTTTTGAGCGCACGCAGGTTGAAGCCGACGCTGGCGGGTTGCGATGTTTGCGCCAGCCCGGCAATCAGCGAACGCTCAAACACGCGGCGTGCGTGTGTGGCGGGCGGTACGGTGTCGAGCACCAGCGCGTTGTTGACGGCCATCTCTGTCAGCCATTGCAGCAGCGGTTGCGAGGACTGGTCTTCACCGCCCAGGCTGTGCAGCGTGAGTTGCGCCAGGCGAATGGAGTTTTCGGCGCGCTCTGTGTAGCGGCCCAGCCAGAACAGGTTTTCTGCGGCGCGGCTGGTGACGGGAGGCTTGTAGCGGCTGAAGGTAGAGGCCAGCACTTCTTCAGGCGCCAGTGTGGTGGCGGGCTCGGCAAGCTCTTCGGCGGCTTGCGCCGCACTGCGCGCCACTATTTGTGAGGCTTCGGCGGGTGCCAGGGCCTCGCGCAGGGTGCGGGCCGGGGTACCCGCAATCGTCACATCACCGCCGCTGTCATCAAGCACCCAGACATCGGCGCTGCTGCCGCCGTGCTGCATGGAGGCAATGTTCTGGTTCTTGCCGGCCAGCCGGGCCAGGCCGCCGGGCAGTACCTGCCAGTTGCCGGTACCGTCGGCCACTGCAAAAACGCGCAGCATGGCCGAGCGCGGTGCAATACGTTCGCCCTGCCAGGTCGGGGTTTGGGACAGCGGCAGGTAGGCCTGCACGGTGTAATCCTCACCCTGGCGCACGATGCGGCCGGCCCACTCATCAAGCGAGCGGCGCGACAGGCTCTGGCCTATGACGGATTCCAGCCGTGAGCCGGGGTAGGTGGGCTTGATCACGCAGTCCTTGAGCTGTGGCAAGACCTCCTGCATGACGGCCTGCTCGCCGCACCACCATGTGGGCAGCGACGGGATGCTCAGGGTCTCGCCCAGCAAATGCCGCGACAGTGCAGGCAAAAAGCCCAGCAGCGCGCTTGATTCAAGAAAGGCCGAGCCCGGTGCGTTGGCGACCAGCACATTGCCGGCGCGTATCACCTGCAGCAGGCCGGGCACGCCGAGGGTAGAGTCAGAACGCAATTCGAGCGGGTCGAGAAACTCGTCATCAAGCCGCTTGAGCAGGCCATGCACGGGTTCAAGCCCCTGCAGCGTCTTGAGGTAGAGCTTTTCGCCGCGCACCATCAGGTCACTGCCTTCAACAAGCGTCAGACCAAGGTAACGCGCCAGGTAAGCGTGTTCAAAATAGGTTTCGTTGTAGGGGCCCGGCGTGAGCAGCACGATGCGCGGATTATTCGAAGGGCTGGCTGACTTCATGCCATCGACCAGTGCCTTGTACGTGGCTGCAAGGCGCTGGACTTTCATCTCGCGGAAGGCTTCGGGGAAGAGCAGCGAAATCGTCAGTCGGTTCTCAAGCAGGTAGCCCAAACCTGAAGGTGCCTGCGTGCGCTGCGAGACCACCCACCAGCGGCCGTCAGGCCCGCGTGCGAGGTCAAACGCGGCGATGTGCAGATAGGTGCCGCCAGCAGGCGTGATGCCCTGCATGGCACGCAGGTAGCCGGGGTGACCCTGCACCAGCGCCGAAGGCAGCAGGCCTTTTGAAAGCAGGTTTTGCGGGCCATACACATCGGCCATCACATGGTTGAGCAGGCGCGCGCGCTGGCGTATGCCGGTGTCTATCTGCTGCCAGTCCTGCGGCGAAATGATGAGCGGAAAAAGATCAAGCGACCAGGGGCGCTGCGGGCCGTCTGCGTCGGCATAGACGTTGTAGGTGACGCCGTTGTCGCGTATCTGCCGCTGCAGGTTGGCGGTGCGGCGGCTCAGGTCATGAAAGCCATCGCTGCCGAGGAAATTGAAAAACGTGGTCCAGGTCTGGGCCAGTGGGGCGGCCGGGGTGTCGGCCTGCTGGCCTTGCGACGGTTTGGCAACGGCAGAAGCCTGCTCGCTGCCTGCCAGGAAAAGTCCGGTTCCCTGGCTTTGCGACTGGGTTTGCGTGGCTTGCTGTGCGGGGGCGATGAGCGGCGGTTTTGCCAGCGTGCGGCCACGCAGTTCGTCAAAGTGACCTGCAGGCGCTGGCGGCGCAAGGGCCGAAGCCAGTTCTGCCGGGTCTTCCAGCGAATCGACTGCAAAAAGTGACTTGTTGTTGTTTTCCACGTGGCCCAAGAGGTGGCAAGTATGCTGCGACTTGCGGGGTATTTGCAGTCAAATCAAAAAGCCAGATCCTTGATGGGACCCGGCTTTTTGATTCTAGTATGCGCTGCTGTATACAACTTGCCTATGCCCCCTGATACGGGGCAATGTGCCTGCGCCTGTTGTGTTAACGCAAATCCAGCGTGAATGGGAATTCACGGCTGGGTTGCGCGGCCTTCACCAGCATGCGGCCCGGCGTGTGGCCCATCTGCAGGAAACGCGTCAGGCGCCGGCTCTCAGCCTCGTATGAATTGACGGGCAGGCTGGCATAACTCAGGCCGCCCGGGTGCGCCACGTGGTACTGGCAGCCGCCCAGCGAGCGTTCCATCCATGTATCGACCACGTCAAAGGTCAAAGGCGCATGCACGCCAATCGACGGGTGCAGCGAAGACGGCGGGTTCCAGGCTTTGTAACGCACACCAGCCACATATTCACCGACAGTGCCGGTGTTTTGCAGCGGCAGGGCGCGCCCATTGACGGTGACGACGTAGCGGTTGTCGTTCAGGCCTGTGACGCGTACTTCGATGCGCTCCAGTGACGAATCGACATAACGCGCCGTGCCGGTTGAAGAGCCTTCTTCACCCATCACGTGCCAGGGCTCAAGCGCGCTGCGCAGGGTGAGTTCAATGCTGTTCGCCTTGACCTGCCCGATCATCGGGAAACGGAACTCGAAATGCGGCTCAAACCAGGCCATGTCGAAGGGGTAACCGGCTTCGTTGAGCTCGGTCAGCACATCCTTGAAGTCCATGCGTACAAAGCTCGGCAGCAGGAAGCGGTCATGCAGCTCGGTGCCCCAGCGCGTGACGCGGCCATGGTAGGGCTTGTTCCAGAAGCGCGCGACCAGTGCACGCAGCAGCAACTGCTGGGCAATGCTCATGCGGGCATGCGGCGGCATTTCAAACGCACGCAATTCAAGCAGGCCGAGGCGGCCGGTGGATGAATCGGGTGAATAAAGCTTGTCGATGCAGAACTCGCTGCGGTGCGTGTTGCCGGTGACGTCGACCAGGATGTTGCGCAGCGTGCGGTCAACAATCCACGGCGGCATGTCCTGGCCGTATTTCTCGCGGTTGACGGCGATCTCGCGCAGGGCAATTTCAAGCTCGTAGAGCTGGTCGTTGCGGGCTTCGTCAATACGCGGTGCCTGGCTGGTCGGGCCGATGAACATGCCCGAGAACAGGTAGCTCAGCGACGGGTGGTTGTGCCAGTAGGCAATCAGGCTGGCCAGCACTTCCGGCTTGCGCAGGAAGGGGCTGTCGGCAGGTGTGGCGCCGCCCAGCACAAAGTGGTTGCCGCCGCCGGTGCCGGTGTGGCGGCCATCGGTCATGAATTTTTCTGCAGACAGGCGCGTCTTGTGCGCGATGTCGTACAAAAACTCGGTGTGCTCGACCAGTTCACCCCAGTTGTAGGCGGGGTGGATGTTGACCTCGATCACACCCGGGTCAGGGGTGACGGCCAGCATCTTCAGGCGCGGGTCGCGTGGCGGTGGGTAGCCTTCGATGACGATCTTGAGGTTGAGCGTCTGCGCAGTTGATTCGACCGCCGCGAGCAGATCGAGGTAGTCTTCAAGACGCTCCATGGGCGGCATGAAGATGTAAAGCGCGCCTTTCTCACCACCACCCACGGTGGTCTGGCCGGCTGCCTTGGCATCGGCTTCTTTTTTGGCCTTGGGGCCATTGGCCCGTTGCGGGTCACGCACCTCGACGCAGAGCGCAGTGCGCGTCAGCCATGCGGCTGATTCAAAAGCGTTGGGCACGCGGGCTGTCGGTGCTTGTGTCTGTGCCTGTGCGGGTGTGACGCCCTGTTCGCCTCTTTCACCCGTCTGGCTTTGCATCACGCGGCGTGCTTCATAGCGTGGCGGCACATTTTTTGTGAAGCGGGCCAGGTATTGTTCTACCCGTTCTGTGCGCTGTGCCGGGCTTTCTGTACCGCTACCGACCGCATAACGACCTGCGAAGGCAGCCGTTGAAGGCAGGGCATCGCGCGGTGCAAACGGGTCTGACTCGATCATGTAGGGATAGTCTGTCTTGGACACCCACGGCACCGAGTCAAGCGGCAGGCGGTAACCCATGGGCGAATCGCCCGGCATCAGGTACATGCGTTCGTCGCGGAAGAACCAGGGGCCTGTCGTCCAGGCCGGGCCTGCCAGTGGCGCAGAAGAGCCGGGGATGACTTCACGCGCCTTCAACGGCAGCACGTAGCCGACCACCGAATCAAGCCCCTGCATGAAGACACGGCGCAGCCGCTCGCGCTCCATGGCGTCGTCAAGCTTTGAGTCAAACGGATCGACATTGACCGGCAGGCGGCGCTCGCGCCAGAGGTAGTACCAGACGTCTTCAAAACCGGGGGTGATGAAGTCGGGCGCCAGGCCCAGCTTGTCGGCCAGCGTGGCGGTAAAGCGTGCGGCGTCTTCTGCGGTGTAATTGCAGGGCTCGCTCTCGTTGGCGAACAGGGCGGGGTTCTTCCACACCGGCTGGCCGTCCTTGCGCCAGAAAATGCTGAGCGCCCAGCGCGGCAGTTGCTCACCCGGATACCACTTGCCCTGGCCGAAATGCAGGAAGCCGCCCTGGCCGTATTCTTCGCGCAGCTTTTGCACCAGTTCTGTGGCGTAGCCGCGTTTGGTGGGGCCCAGCGCGTCGATGTTCCATTCAGCCGCATCGCGGTCATTGGTGGCCACAAAGGTTGGCTCGCCGCCCATGGTCAGGCGCACGTCGCCATTGACCAGGTCGCGGTCGACCGCTTCGCCGAGCGCCAGCACCTGCGCCCACTGGTCTTCTGTGTAGGGCTTGGTGACGCGCGGCGATTCGTAAATGCGCTGTACGCCCATGTGGTGGGCGAACTCGACTTCGGATTTGTCAACGCCGCCTTCGATGGGGGCAGCGCTTGAGGGCTCGGGTGTGCAGGCGAGTGGAATGTGACCTTCGCCAGCCATCAGGCCGGAGGTGGGGTCAAGGCCAACCCAACCCCGCGCCGGGCAAAAATACTTCGCACCAGGCGTGCAGGTCGGTGAAATCAACCTCGGTGCCGCTGGGGCCGTCGAGGGATTTGACGTCGGCTTTCAGCTGGATCAGGTAGCCCGACACAAAGCGTGCGGCCAGGCCCAGGTGGCGCAGCAACTGCACCAGCAGCCAGCCGGTGTCGCGGCATGAGCCGACGGCGAGCTTGAGCGTTTCTTCAGGCGTCTGCACGCCGGGTTCCATGCGGATGGCGTATTTGATGTCCTGCTGGAGCTGCTGGTTGACGCTGACCAGGAAGTCGTTGGTACGCCTGGGGGTCTTGTCGATCTTGTCGAGGTAGGCCTGCACCAGCGGCGTGGCCGGTTCAGCCACCAGGTAGGGCGCGAGTTCTTCGGCCATGGCCTTGCCGTACTTGAAGGGAAACTCTTCAGCTTCAGGCTCGAGGAAGAAGTCAAACGGGTTGAGCGTGACCATGTCCACCACCATGTCCACCGTGACCTTGAACTCACGCGTGGGTTTGGGGAAGACCAGCCGCGCCTGGTAGTTGGCGAACGGGTCCTGCTGCCAGTTGATGAAATGTTCGGTGGGCTCGATCCTCAGCGAATACGAAAGCACCTGGGTGCGGCTGTGCGGGGCAGGACGCAGGCGCACAATTTGCGGCCCGAGATTGACCAGCCGGTCATATTTGTAATGGGTGATGTGGCTGAGGGCGACGTGGATGGACAAGGGCGGTCTCGCTTTGACAGTTGTGCAGTTTGATCAGTAGCTTACCCTGTAGCTGGCGGGCAAGCCCCAATGCTAGCAAGAGACGAGCCAAACGGGCGCTTGTCGGCCATTTGAGGGGTTTGTTCGTTGAACATGCAGCCATGCGCCTGCCGCATGACAAAAACATAAAAAGCTCAGGGGGACGGTATTTCAGTCACAACATCTGGCGAGGCCGACGAGGCCCGGAAAACCAGCCGCTTCGCGCCAGCATCAGCCTTGGTTGCCGTGCCGGGAGGATTTATTGCCGGGGTGGCCTTGCAATTGCAGCAGGCGGCGCTCTGGGACTGGCGCGTGTATGCAGCTCTGGCGGGTGTTTTGGTCTGCGTCATGGCCTTGGGATTCAGCCGGCCTGCGCACAAAACGTCCTGGCGCATCCCTTTTTTCATCCTGATCCTGCTCGCCGCCATGGCCCTTGGCTTTGGCGCCACTGGCCTGCGCGCTGTGGCTTTTCAGCAGACAACCCTCAATCCGGCCCTGGAAGGCAGGGATATTGCCGTTATTGGACAGGTGGAGGCCATGCCGCAGACCGGCGAAGATGGCATCCGCTTCCGTTTCAGGCTTGAGTCGGCCCGCCTTGAAGGGCAAACCGTGGCCTTGCCGCCGCTCATCTATCTGGGCTGGTATGCAGGTTTTGGCCCAAGACCGGTCAAACCTGCACCGCCCAGACCGGTAGACAACGACAGCATTGAGCCGCCCGAATTCGCGCCCGACCAGCGCCTGCCGCAAAATCTGCGCGCCGGCGAGCGCTGGCAGATGACGGTGCGCCTGAAGGCGCCGCACGGCAACAGCAACCCGCATGGCTTCGATTACGAGCTGTGGCTGTGGGAGCAGGGCGTGCAGGCCACGGGCTATGTGCGCACCGGCGTGCGTGATGCGCCACCGCGCAAGATTGGCGATACATGGTGGCACCCGGTAGAGCGGGCCCGTCAGGCGGTGCGGGAAGCGATTTATGCGCGTGTGGACAACCGCCAGCTGGCGGGTGTTATCGCGGCGCTCGTTGTAGGTGACCAGAATGCGATTGAACGTGCCGACTGGGATGTGTTTCGGGCGACAGGTGTGGCGCATTTGATGTCCATCTCGGGCCTGCACATCACCATGTTTGCCTGGGCGGCATCTCTGGTGCTGGCTTGGGCGTGGCGGCGCTCCGTCCGGCTGACGCCCAGGCTTTGCCTTTGGGTGCCGGCGGCGACGGCCGGGGCACTGGGTGGCCTGCTTCTGGCCGGGCTGTATGCGCTTTTCTCGGGCTGGGGCGTGCCGGCGCAGCGGACCATCTGGATGCTGGCGACAGTGGTGTTGCTGCGCCAGAGCGGCAGACAGTGGCCCTGGCCCATGATCTGGCTGCTGGCCATGGCTGTTGTTGTCACGCAGGACCCCTGGGCCTTGATGCAGGCGGGATTCTGGCTTTCTTTTGTCGCGGTGGGTGTGCTGTTTGCTGCCGATTTCGGCGCGATAAAAGAGGACGTGGCCGACGACCAGAAAACATCCCGGCACTGGCTGTCCAAACCGGCGCAGGGGCTGCTCAGGGCAGCGCGCGAACAATGGGTGGTCACGCTGGCGCTCACGCCTTTGTCACTGCTGTTGTTCAACCAGGTGTCCCTGGTCGGCCTGCTGGCGAACGCAGTGGCCATTCCATGGGTGACGCTGCTGGTCACGCCGCTGGCCATGCTGGGCGTGTTCTGGTCGCCGGTGTGGGATGTGGCGGCCCTGTCCGTCAGTGTCCTGACAGTGTTTTTGCAATGGCTTTCAAGCTGGTCGTTTGCGTCCATCAGCGTTGCTGCCGCACCTTTATGGTTTGCCATTGCAGGCGTCATCGGCGGCGGCCTTCTCGCCATGCGTTTGCCCTGGCACTGGCGCGCTCTGGGTCTGCCTCTGATATTGCCGGTTTTGTTGTGGCAGCAGGTAAGGCCTGAAGTGGGTCAGTTCGAGATACTGGGCGCCGACATTGGCCAGGGCAACGCAGTGGTTGTGCGCACGGCCAGCCACGGCATGGTCTATGACACCGGGCCGAAGTTTTCGCGCGAAAGCGATGCCGGGCACCGGGTGCTGGTGCCTTTGCTGCGGGCCCTGGGCGAACGCATAGACCTGTTGATGCTGAGCCACCGAGATATCGACCATATTGGCGGGGCGCAGGCGGTGCTGGCCATGCAGCCGCAGGCGCAATTGCTCAGTTCCATCGAAGACAGCCATGAACTGCAACTTGTTCGTAAATCAAACCGCTGTGTGGCGGGCCAGCGCTGGCAGTGGGATGGTGTTGATTTTGAAGTTTTGCAGCCTGCCGCTTCTGACTATGACGGCGCCAGCAAGTCCAACGCCATGAGCTGCGTGCTGCGCATCTCAAACGGCCAGCGTACGGCCTTGCTGGTGGGTGACATTGAAGCGCCGCAGGAGTTAAAGCTGGTCAGCGACGAGGCCATGAAGGCCAAACTGAAGGCCAACTTCTTGCTGGTGCCGCACCACGGCAGCAAAACCTCGTCCAGCGCAGTCTTTCTTGATGCCGTCATGCCGCAGTTTGCGCTGGCGCAGGCAGGCTACCGCAACCGCTTCGGGCACCCGGTGGAATCGGTCATGCAGCGCTATGCGGAGCGCGGCGTTCAGGTGCTCAAGTCACCTTCGTGCGGGGCTGCGACCTGGCGCAGCGAGCAAGCTGAAACGGTGTTTTGCCAGCGAAAAGATGGGCTGCGTTACTGGCATCACCAGCCCTGAGCCCTCTTTTCCTGTCACTGGCCACGATGCCATCATGTAAAAAAATCTGCGGCAGTCAAACCTTTGGCGCATAACTTGCTAAGCTAGAGCTACAAGAAAGCGATGCCCGCAGCCGGAGATAAAGTACATGAGCCGACCGATGTTTGATGAAATGAACCTGACCGCCGATTCCGTCAGGGAACACTACAAAGGCTATCAGCGCTGGCTGGCCCGCCAACCAGCTGACACCATGCAGGCGCGCCGCGCTGAAGCCGAAATGATCTTTCGCCGTGTCGGCATCACCTTTGCGGTTTACGGCGCCAAGGATGAAGACGGCGCCGGCACCGAACGCCTGATTCCGTTTGACCTGATTCCCCGCATCATTCCCTCCCATGAGTGGGCCAGCATGGAAAAAGGCCTGGTCCAGCGCGTGACGGCACTCAACCGCTTCATCCACGACGTCTACCACGACCAGGAAATCCTCAAGGCGGGTGTGATCCCGTCCGAGCAGATCTTCCAGAATGCGCAGTTCCGCCCCGAGATGATGGGTGTCGATGTGCCGGGCAATATCTACTCGCACATCAGCGGTATCGACATCGTGCGTGCGCCAGATGCGCAGGGCAACGGCGAGTACTACGTGCTCGAAGACAACCTGCGCGTGCCCAGCGGCGTGAGCTACATGCTGGAAGACCGCAAGATGATGATGCGGCTTTTCCCCGAGCTGTTCAGCGAGAACCGCGTGGCGCCTGTTGCGCATTACCCCGATTTGCTGCTGGAGACCCTGCGCGCTTCGGCACCGCCTGCAACCGCCGACCCGACCGTGGTCGTGCTGACGCCCGGCATGTACAACTCGGCCTATTTCGAGCACGCCTTTCTCGCGCAGCAGATGGGCATTGAACTGGTCGAAGGCCAGGATCTGTTCGTCAAGGACAACTTCGTCTACATGCGCACCACGCGCGGCCCCAAGCGTGTCGATGTGATCTATCGCCGCGTCGATGACGACTTCCTCGACCCGCTGGCCTTCCGCCCGACCTCGACTTTGGGTTGCGCCGGCCTGCTCAATGTGTACCGCAGCGGCAACGTCGCGCTGTGCAATGCCATCGGAACAGGCGTGGCTGACGACAAGTCGATTTACCCCTACGTTCCCAAGATGATCGAGTTTTACCTCGGTGAAAAACCCATCCTGAAAAACGTGCCTACCTACATGTGCCGCAACGCGGAAGACCTCAAGTACACCCTGGCCAACCTGAAAGACCTGGTCGTCAAGGAAGTGCACGGCGCTGGTGGCTACGGCATGCTGGTCGGCCCGGCATCAACCAACGCAGAGATCGAAGAATTTCGCGCTGCACTGCTCAAAAATCCGTCCGGCTATATCGCCCAGCCCACGCTCAGCCTGTCGACCTGCCCGACCTATGTAGAGAGCGGCATTGCACCGCGCCACATCGACCTGCGGCCGTTTGTGCTCAGCGGCAAGGAAGTGCAGATGGTGCCGGGCGGCCTGACCCGCGTGGCGCTGAAGGACGGCTCGCTGGTCGTCAACTCCTCGCAGGGCGGCGGCACCAAGGACACCTGGATTCTTGAAGCCGAGGGCGCACCGCCCAAACAGTCCCAATCGCAATCCCAAAGCGCGGGAGCCTAAATCATGCTATCTAGAACCGCAGATCACCTTTTCTGGATGTCCCGTTACACAGAACGGGCCGAGAACACAGCCCGCATGCTGGATGTGAATTACCAGACCTCCATGCTGCCGCAATCAGCTGGCGCCGCACAGGTCGGCTGGGAAGGCCTGCTCAGCATCAGCGAGCTGAAGCCAGCCTACACCGCCAAGTACGGCAACAGCATCAACCAGCGCGACGTCATGGACTTCATGGTACGCGATGAGGCCAATGCGTCCAGCATCGTCTCTTGCCTGAAAAATGCACGTGAAAACGCCCGCGCCGTTCGCGGCACCTTGACAACGGAAGTCTGGGAGACCGAAAACCAGACCTTTCTTGAAGTCATACGCATGCTCAACAACGGCGACTTCGAGCGCGACCCCGGCCAGTTTTTTGAGTGGGTCAAATTCCGCTCGCACCTGTCGCGCGGCGTCACCGCCGGCACCATGCTGCAGGACGAAGCCTTTCACTTTTTGCGCCTGGGCACCTTCCTTGAGCGGGCCGACAACACGGCGCGGCTGGTCGATGTGAAGTTCCATGCCGTGCAGAGCGATTTCCTGGGGCTGGCGACCGAGAAAGACCTGGAGTTCGACTTCTACCACTGGAGTTCGATTTTGCGCAGCGTCTCGGGCTTCGAGATCTACCGCAAGGTGTACCGCGATGTCATCAAGCCCGAGCGCGTGGCCGAACTGCTGATTCTGCGTGCCGACATGCCGCGCTCCCTGCTGGGATGCCTCAATGAAGTCATGAGCAACCTCGCCATGGTGACCAGCGATACGTCAAGCGAAACCAGCCGCCGTGCCGGCAAGTTGCGTTCAGACCTGCAGTACGCCCGTATCGACGAAATCCTTGCCAATGGCTTGCATGCCTTCCTGACGCAGTTCTTGGACCGCGTGAATGAACTCGGCGCCCATTTAAGCCGCGAGTTCCTCGTGCCGGCAACCAATTGAGCCCCCACGTTCGCTCGCTTCGCGTAGCTCTCTGCCCCCCGGGGGGGCGCTCCGCCTGCGGCCCGGCAAAGCCGGTTCCGCGGCTCCTGCTTGCGAAAACCCCGCTTCGTTTGAATCGGCGCTGCAACAGTTGTTTTTGCAGTCAGGGGCTTGTAGAGACATGAAGCTTCACGTCAGGCATGTCACCGACTACAGGTACAGCCTGCCGCTTCACTACGCGCTGCAGACCCTGTGGCTCACGCCGCAAACTGGCGCCGGGCAAATCGTCAAGTTCTGGAGCGTGGGCGCGCCCGAGAAGCTCTACATCCAGAAAGACGCTTTCGGCAACACCATCCAGTCATACACCTTCGTCGGCCAGGATGCAGACAACGTGCGCTGGAGCCTGGTGAATGCGGCAGGTGATGTCGAAACGCTGGGCATTGCCGAGTTCAATGACCCTGAAACGCTGCCGCACCCGTATTTTTTTCTGCGCGCCACCCATCTGGCCGAACCGCACTGGCTGCTGGCCGGGTTCGGCCGCAAGTTCATTCCGCAAAGCGTGGACGGCAGGGCAGATTTGCAGGCGCTGCTGGCACTGAGCCATGGTGTGGCGGATGCGGTGGGTTACCTCAAGAACAGCACGACAGTCACAACGACCGCTCTGCAGGCGTTTGAAAACGGCGCCGGTGTCTGCCAGGACCAGGCCCACGTGATGGTCGCCGTTTGCCGCAGCCTGGGCTATCCGGCGCGTTACGTGAGTGGCTATTTTTACGCCGCCAATGAACCCGACCTCGCCAGCCACGCCTGGTGCGACGTCTGTCTGGATGTCGCCACCCGCCGCTGGGTCAGCATAGATGTCACGCATCATTGCCTGACCGACGAGCGCCATGTGCGGCTGGCGATGGGTACAGATTACAACGCCTGTCCGCCCATCAAGGGTGTGCGCCAGGGTGGTGGTGATGAGTCCATGACGGTGGACATCACCATTGTGCCGGTGTGAGTTGTAAGACCGCGCCGGGAGTTAATGCGTCGTATATAAATCCGTATCGGCTTAATGATTTATATTTGACACATTATTTTGCAAATCGGTCATTTCGCTGAAATTTAGCGGCCAAAATACCTCAAAAACAGCCTGAAAAGCCTGTTTTCAGGCATCAAATAGGCCTCCAGCCCTTTAAATAAGAGCGTGAGCAGCTATTGATTTAATAGCAAAGCTGGTGAGGGCCTGTGGAGCTCTCAGCCGGTCTGGAACCCCCAAATCAGCGCTTTACCCGCGCCGCCACTTCCTGCCCTAGTTCAATCACCGACATTGCGTAGTAACTGCTCCAGTTGTAGCGGGTGATGACGTAGAAGTTCTCCGTACCCGCCACGTACTGTGGTGCGTCCGGGCCGTTGAGCAATTCGATCAGGGCCAGCGGGCCCTTGTGTTCCAGCGCAGGGCCTTCGATGACCGCGCCCTTGGCCGTGAAGCTGGCGACACTGAAGGTGGGCAGGATATCGGGCGCCATGAGGGCGTCCTTGTCCAGCCTGCTGTTGTCGAAGCTGACGGGGTAGTGCGTGGGCATGCCGGTCTGCCAGTTGAAGGCCTTGAAATAACTGGCAACCGAGCCGATGACGTCTGCGGTGCTGTTCAGCAAATCAATGTTCCCGTCACCGTCGAAATCAACGGCGTACTTGACAACGCTGGACGGCATGAACTGCGGCATGCCCATGGCGCCGGCATAGCTGCCGCGCGGCTCGAAGGGGTCTGCGCCGCGGCGGCTTTGCAGGGTCAGGAACTGCTCGACCTCACCCTTGAAAAAATCACTGCGCTCCTGCGCGCGTGGGTGGCTGGCCGGGAAGTCGAAGGCCAGCGTCGCCAGCGAATCCATCACACGGAAGCTGCCGGTGTCGCGGCCGTAGATGGTTTCAACGCCGATGATGCCGACAATGATTTCTGCAGGAACGCCGTATTCCTTTTCAGCCCGCTCCAGCGTGCCCTGGTTGGCGCGCCAGAAACGTGCGCCGGCTTCTATGCGGATGGGGTCGATGAAGCGGCTGCGGTACACGCGCCAGTTCTTGACAAAGGGTTTGGCGGCCGGCTGCATGAGGCGAGCGACCGTGGCGTTGTAGCGCGCCTGGCCCAGGGCATCGCGCACCCAGGCCGGGTCGAGGTTTCGCCTGGCTGCAAGGTCGTCGGCAAACTGCATGACCTCAGGGCGTGTGGAATAGGTAGGACCTGCCGACTGCGATGTTTTGGCCGCCGCAGGTTTTTTGGGTGTTTTGGCTGGGGCTGTGTCCGTCAACAGCAGGCCGGTGAACAACAGGAGGGCGCATGCCAGCGGACGAAAGTGTTGGGCGGGCAGGGGTGTAAGTGTCATGCAATGTCGTGGGCGGGGCTGGCTATTGATTTTAAGTGGGCCAACTGAGAGTACCGAACTGCTTTTGCAATTGCTGTAGTCCCTTTTCGGGTCTGGCGGCATAACGCTGCGCTTCAAGCTGCATCAGCCAGTCGTACAGCGCTTTGGTTGGCCCACCCTCCGGCGTGCCGTAAGCCGCCTTCAGTTTTTCTGCAAGCTGGCGCGGAGGCGTGGCGGGCGTGCTGGCTATGCCCGCCTTGGCCAGATGCCTGCGTGCGCGGTTCAGCAGGCGCAACCAGGGGTCGTGCTGCACACGCTCCCACAGCGTCCACGCCGCGCCTGCGATGGCGGCCAGCACAACAATGCCGATCAGCACATAGCTCAGGTCGGACCAGCTGGGTGATTCAAACCCGATGTCCTTGAGCAGGTTCAACTGTTTGCCCTGGGTGTAGTTGAGCACCCACTGGTTCCATGCATTGTTGACGGCCTCCCAGGTGGCGCGCAGTTGCACCGAAAAGCCCGGGCTGATGGTGCCCAAGGCCTGCGCCACCACGCCCTGCGGCGCCGCCAGCCGCTGAAAGGCACCTGTGCGGCCCGGCGAGACGGCAGAAGTCGGGTCGACGCGTATCCAGCCCCGGCCTTCCTGCCAGACCTCGGCCCAGGCATGTGCATCGCTCTGGCGTATGACCCAAAAGCCATCGACCGAATTGAGCTCACCGCCCTGGTAGCCGGTGACGATGCGCGCCGGCACGCCCATGGCGCGCATGAGGATGACAAAAGAAGACGCAATGTGTTCGCAGAAGCCCGTTTTGCGGTCAAACCAGAACTCGTCGGCGGTGTTTTCGCCGTAGACGCCGGGCTCCAGTGTGTAGGTGTAGCCCCCGGTGCGCAGCCTGTCCATCACCACCCGTACCAGTTGGCTGCTGTCTGCATTGGCATAACGCGCATCGCCGCGTATCTCGCGGGCCAGCGCAAGCGTGCGCGGGTTAAAACCCTGGGGCATTTCCGTGAACACACCCAAACCGGCAACTCCCTTGAGCGGCCCATGCGTGAAAGCCGGAAAGCTCTGGACCTTGTACCTGACGATATCCGTGATGGGCCGGTTCACCAGCCACTGCAGGTCGGCCTGCATGGCGGCCTGGTAGCCCGCGAGCTGAGGGTTTTGTTCGGCAGCTTCCATGACAAAAAGCCAGGGGCGGTTGGTAGGCTCCAGCGTGACTTCATACTTGACGGGCTCGCCCGACACGGCCAGTTCTGGCAGCACGCCATAACGCAGCGCCAGGTTGTTGCGCGGCGGCCGCCATTCGCGGCCATCAAAGTCGGACAGCACCGGCCCACGGAAATACATGGCCTGCTGCCGTGGTGGTGGCCCTTCAAACCTGATACGCATGGCCACGCTGTCATCCAGCGCCAGGCTGGCGATGGTGCCCACCTGCATGCTGGAGCTGAGGCCGCTGCGGCCCGTCATCGCATCGCTGGGCACACCCCACAGCGGCGCCAGGCGCGGAAACAAAAGAAACAGCACCAGCATGATGGGTGCGCCCAGCAGTGCCATCCAGCCCGCCGTCTTTGCTGCGTGCATGAGCGGCGGCTTGCCGACCGGCATATGTGCATTGACGAGCACCGTCAGCAGTCCGAGCAGCCCGATCAGCATGTTGAAGGCTGTCAGCAGTGACTGCGAATAAAAGAAGTTGCTCAGCATGCAGAAGAAGCCGAGAAAGAACACAACAAAGGCATCGCGCCGTGCGCGCAGCTCAAGCGTCTTGAGCGTCAGAAGCACCACCAGCAGGGTGACACCCGCGTCGCGGCCGAGGATGGTGCGGTGGGTAATGAGCGTGCCCGTGATGGCGACCGCCAGCAGCGTCAGCAGCCACCATTTGCCGGGCAGGGACTTCGCGCCCAGCGCGAGCCAGCCGCGCCAGGCCAGCACGCCTGCTGCGAGGGCTGTGCACCAGAGGGGCAGGTTGGGGGTTTGGGGCAGGAGCAGCCAGGCGATGACTGCCAGCAGGAAGAGCGTATCCCTGCTGTCTCTTGGGAGATGCTGGAGTTTTGCTGACATTTGCTTCAGCATTTGTTGATCCCGTGGGTTGAAGCTTCACCCTTCACGTAGAGGCCGGGGGTTGCCCGGCGGCAAGTCACTTTTCTTTGCTTCGCCAAAGAAAAGTAACCAAAAGAAAGGCGACCCGCCGTCTGGGTCCCTTCGCTGTCGCTACGGGCAACCTGCGCTGCTCGACTCCGGCGGCAGTCCAAACAACTCGCTGCGCTCAAACAAGTTTGGCCTGACCTTCCGCCTCCGTCTGCGCTGCTCGGCCCAGCCTCAACGGGGTGGGGAATTGATTCGGGGAGCCTCAAGCGCGAAGCGCTTGAGGCGAGTCTTCGGACTTGGTACTTCTCTTCCTCCCCAAACCCTTGGAGAGGAGCCGAGAAGCGCAGGGCCAGACGGATCAGGGCTGAAACTTGTTTGAGCCGAAGGTGAGTTGTTTCAGACCCCGGCTGGACCGAGCATCGCAGGGTGCCCCGAAGGGGACGACGAACAGGGTCGCCTTTTCTTTGGTTACTTTCTTTTGGCGAAGCAAAAGAAAGTGACTTGCTGCCGGGCAACCCCCGGCCTCTACGTGAAGGGCACACCCTCAACATAAAGCCAGCACCTCAAGACACCGCCTCTTGTGCGCCTCTCCAGAACCAGGCTTGACCTCAACAGAAGGCAAACGCAACCCGTAATCCAGCCCAAGCTTGTCAGCCCGCAGCACCCACGCGCACAGGCGTGACAGCCTGTGCTCGGTCCCCTGCGAGCCGGCATGCTTGAAGTCCAGCCAGAGTTCGTGCCGCTGCGCCTGCTGGGTGTCGCGCACGATGAGGCCGCCGTCTTCGCTCATCGAGTGCTCACCGGCACGCGTCGCCTTCTTCCAGACCACCAGTTTCATCGGGTCGCCGCGCCGGTAGCCGCGCACGCCGTCGAACTCGCCCGAGCTTTGCGACTGGGTGGCAGTTGCTGCGCCGCCTGACCGGGGTTCACCGGTTGGCAGCGGCGGGGCATGGAGTTCGGGAGCCGGGTAGACAAGAATCTGCGCTGCGGGCCGCCACACCGTCCACACGCGGAATGTCCCGAGCGGAAAGCGTGTCTCTGCGGTCAATGTGGGCAGGCGGTGCAGGCCGCGGCTGGGTGGGGTGAAGCCGACCTGTACAGTGCTGCTGCCCTGTGCGGGTACATCCGTCCAGGCCCAGTGCGTCTCTTTGGCTTCCTTTGCACTCGCACCCGGCGGATTCAGAACACTGATGCCAATACCGTGACGAATGCTGCGCCGCGTATTGGTCAGCTTCACATCAAACGTGGCCGTCGCGCCTGCATGCTGCGCCGGCGGTGCGGTCAGGTTCATCGCCAGACCGCGCAGTGTGCCGTGGCAGACGTGCATGCCGACCACCGCGCTGCCAGCCAGCAGAAAGGTGAGCAGATAGCCGAGGTTCAGCTGGTAGTTGATGGAGGCGACCAGCAGCGTCAGCAGCGTGACGCCCAGCATCAAGCCGGGCCGCGTGGGGAGAATGTAGACCGTGCGCTGCGTCAGCTCGACCTGGTCAGTGAGTGACAGGCGGTTTTCAAACCATGCGCGCATGCGCCTGCGCAGGGGCGCAAGAGGATTGGGAAAGACTGCGAGCCCGGCCATCGGCGTGATTCAGCTGCGATCAGGGCAGGGGCACTACATCCAGCATGGCGCGCACCTGCTCGACTGAGCCCCGGCCCGCATCGCTGATAGGCACCAGCCTGTGGGCGGCGGTCTGCGGCAAGATGGCAGCGATGTCGTCAGGCGCCACATAGTCGCGGCCACTCAGAAAAGCCTGCGCCCTGGCCGCACGCATGATGGCAATGCCCGCGCGTGGGCTCAGGCCCTGCAGAAACCAGCGGCCCGAGCGCGTCGCGGCAATCAGGTCCTGCAGGTAGTTGAGCAGCGGTTCTGCAGCGTGCACCTGTCCAGCCAGGTGTTGCAGTTCCAGTAATTCGTGCGGAGTCAGCAGGGCCTTGAGGTTGTCGACCATGTCGCGGCGGTCTTTGCCCCTGAGCAGTTCCCGCTCGGCGGTACGGTCGGGATAGCCCAGAGAAATGCGCATATGAAAACGGTCCAGCTGCGATTCAGGCAGGGCGTAGGTGCCCAACTGGTCATGCGGGTTCTGGGTGGCGATCACAAAAAACGGCACAGGCAGGGGACGGGTCGCGCCTTCGACAGTCACCTGCTTTTCTTCCATGGCTTCAAGCAGCGCGCTCTGTGTCTTGGGGCTGGCGCGGTTGATCTCGTCGGCCAGCAGCACCTGGGCAAATACCGGGCCGGGATGAAAGACAAAACCTTCCTTTTGCCGTTCATAAATCGAGACGCCGGAAAGATCGCTGGGCATGAGGTCGGCGGTGAACTGCACACGCGAGAACTGCAGGCCGAATGAGCGCGATAGTGCATGGGCGAGTGTGGTCTTGCCGACACCCGGCACGTCTTCAATCAGTAAATGCCCGCCGGCCAGCAGGCAGGCCACACAGTCCTGCACCTGCGCGGGTTTGCCGACTATCACCGTGTTAAGCTGATTTATCAGCGCCTGAAGCTTGTCTTTAACATCCATAGCTGCAACCTTAACCCAAAATTTTTACGAGATGAACGCGACCGGTTATTTCACCCACAGGGACTGCTGGAAGCATGAAATGGGCCCGGGTCACCCCGAGTGCCCGGAGCGGCTCGATGCGATTGATGACTGGCTGCTGGTCACTGGCGTCAAGGACGCGCTCGATGCTCGTGAAGCCCCGCTGGCGTCACTCACCGACGTTGAGCTGGCCCACGACCGCATGATGGTGTCAGCTTTACGCGGCATGAGTGACAGGCTGGCTGATGACATCAGCGCAGGCGGCCCGGCGCATGCGCAGATTGACCCGGACACCTCCATTAATGTTCATACCTGGAACGCCGCGCTGCGCGCGTCTGGTGCAGCGCTGGCCGCCACCGATGCGGTGATCGCAGGCGACCTTGAAAATGCTTTCTGTGCAGTGCGCCCGCCCGGTCACCATGCCTGCCACGACAAGGCCATGGGATTCTGTTTTTTCAACAATGTGGCAGTGGCGGCCCGTTATGCGCTGGAGCGCCATGGTTTGAAGCGGGTGGCGATTGTTGATTTCGACGTACACCACGGCAACGGCACCGAGGACATCCTCAAGGGCGACGATCGCGTGCTGATGGTGGGTTTTTTCCAGCATCCGTTTTACCCCTACAGTGGTACCGAGCACCCTGCAGCCAACATGCTCAACCTTCCGGTGCCAGCGTATACCAAGGGCATGGATGTACGTGAACTCATCGAAATCATGTGGATACCCCGGCTGGAAGAGTTCAAGCCCGAGATGATTTTTATCAGTGCGGGTTTTGATGCACACCGCGACGATGACCTTGGCCAGATGCGCCTGGTCGAGCAGGATTACGCGTGGATCACCCAGCGCATCAAGGATGTGGCCAAACGCCATTCAAAAGGGCGCATCGTGTCGTCGCTGGAAGGTGGCTACAACCTGCAGGCGCTGGCCCGCAGTGTTGAAGCCCACATCCGCGTGCTGGCTGATTTGTAGGATTTTTATGGACATGAAGACAACACCCTTGCTGCTGCATGCCCGCCAGTCAGATGGCGTGCATAAGCTGACGCTGAACAGCCCTGCCACCTTCAACGCGCTGAGTGAAGAGATGCTGTCGTTGTTGCAGGCTGCGCTGGATGGAGTTGCCAATGATTCATCAGCACGCGCCGTTGTCATCGCAGCTGAAGGAAAGGCCTTTTGCGCCGGTCACAACCTGAAAGACATGCGCGCCCAACCCGAACTGGCCTATTACCAGAAGCTGTTTGCCCAGTGCACGCGCATGATGCTGACCATCCAGAAGCTGCCGGTGCCGGTCATTGCCAGGGTGCAGGGGCTGGCCACCGCGGCAGGTTGCCAGCTGGTGGCGCAGTGCGACCTGGCTGTCGCTGCAGACCATGCGACCTTTGGCGTCAACGGCATTGATGTCGGCCTGTTCTGCGCCACGCCCAGCGTGCCGCTGGTGCGCAACATGCCGGCCAAGCAGGCGATGGAAATGCTTATGACGGGAGAGTTCATCAGCGCGGACGAGGCGAAGGTGCGTGGCCTCGTCAACCGCGTCGTGCCTGCTGCGTCGCTGGACGAAGAAGTTGCGAAACTTTTGCAGGCCATCCTGGTCAGGCCCAAAGAGGCGATTGCCATGGGCAAGGCACTTTTTTACAAACAACGCGAAACCGGCATTGAAGCGGCTTACCAGCTGGCGGGCCAGACCATGGCCTGCAACATGATGCACCCGGTAGCTCAAGAGGGCGTTCAGGCCTTCATCGACAAAAGGAAACCGCAATGGCCGGACCAGGCGCCATAAATTTCGGATCTGTTTTTTCCCAGACGGCGGTGAGGCCGGCCGGCAAGGTCACCACGCTGGATGAATGGTTTGCGGCATTGCTGCAACCCGGCGCGCTCATCGAGCTGGCGACGCTTGTGGCTTGCGTGCTTCTGGCGTGGCTTCTGGTGCGGCTGGCCCATCGCGCAGCGGGGGAGGTGCACGACAGCTCCATCCTGTTTGGTCGCCGCATCATTGATGGCGTGCTGTTCCCGCTGCTCTTGCTGTTCTTTGCCTATATCAGCGCCAGCCTGCTGGCCCGCTGGTTGCCGCAGGCCGTGTTTGTCGTGGCCATTCCCGTGCTGGTGTCGCTGGCGGTCATCAGGCTGGGTGTGAAGGTGCTGCAGGTGGCCTTCAAGACCGCAAGCTGGGTGAAACCGCTGGAGCGAAGCATCTCCTGGCTGGCCTGGATTGCCATGGTGCTCTGGGTCAGCGGCTTGCTACCCGTGATTCTTGATGAGCTTGACAAGATCCACTGGAAAGTCGGCGCCTCGACGCTGTCAGTGCGCACCATGCTTGAAGGCGCAGTCACTGCGGGCATTGTGCTTCTCGTCACACTCTGGATATCTTCTGCGATTGAGGGCAGGCTGCTGCGCTCGGCCACGGGCAGCGAGCTGTCGCTGCGCAAGGCGGTCAGCAATGTCGTGCGGGTGGTGCTGACTTTTGTCGGCCTGATTGTGGCGCTGTCCTCGGTCGGCATAGACCTGACGGCGCTCTCTGTGCTGGGTGGTGCGATTGGTGTGGGTGTGGGTTTTGGCCTGCAGAAGCTGGCATCCAACTACGTCAGCGGCTTTGTCATCCTGGCCGAACGTAGCGTACGCATCGGCGACAACGTGCGTGTCGATACCTTTGAAGGCCGCATTACCGAGATCAATGCGCGTTACACCGTGGTGCGTGCGCTGTCAGGGCGTGAATCCATCGTGCCCAATGAGCTTTTCATCACCGAGCGAATTGAAAACCTCTCGCTGTCGGATTTGCGTGTGCTGCAGGCCAGTGTGATTTCCGTGGGCTATGACAGTGACCCCGAGTTGGTGATGCGCCTTCTGATTGAGGCTGCGCTGACGCAGGACCGGGTGCTGCGTGACCCGGGCCCCGGGGTCAATCTGACGAATTTCGGCCCTGACGGCATAGAGTTCACCCTGAACTACTGGATGACGGACCCCGAAAACGGCCAGGCCAACCTTCGCTCGCGCATCAACCTGCAAATCCTCAAGTCCCTGCGCGAGAACAATATCGACATCCCTTATCCGCAGCGGGTGGTCCATACCCGGGTACTGCCTTCTGTAGCGCAGCCTGAAGCAAAGCCGGTATAGCGTGTCACCGATGCGCGATGCGGGCTTTGGTGCCGGTGCTCTAATTACGCGGAACTGACACCGTATAATAAAAATAGAACGACCGTTCGTTTTCAGTCTTTTGTGGGCTTATCCCTCCCGCCAGCAAGCTGAATCACCGCATCATGAATGCCGCACGACATAGAATGTAGAGCTTACCTTTACGTAAACGTCAATTAACAAACTCTCTGGAGCTGCAATGAAGGTCCTGGTCCCCGTCAAACGTGTAGTCGACTACAACGTCAAAGTCCGAGTCAAATCCGATGGCACAGGCGTTGATATCGCCAATGTCAAGATGAGCATGAACCCGTTTGACGAAATTGCCGTCGAAGAAGCGACCCGCCTGAAGGAAAAGGGCGCTGTGACCGAAGTCATCGCCGTCAGCTGCGGCGTGCTGCAGTGCCAGGAAACCCTGCGCACCGCCATGGCTATCGGTGCAGACCGCGCCATCCTGGTTGAAACCGCAGAAGAACTGCAGCCCCTGGCCGTTGCCAAGCTGCTGAAGGCTCTGGTCGAAAAAGAAACCCCCCAGCTCGTCATCCTCGGCAAACAGGCTATCGACGACGACTGCAACCAGACCGGCCAGATGCTGGCTGCGCTGCTCGGCTGGCCCCAGGCCACCTTTGCCTCCAAGGTGGAAATCGACGGCGACAAGGTCAAGGTCACCCGCGAAGTCGACGGCGGCCTTGAAACCCTGGCCCTGAGCCTGCCCGCCATCATCACCACCGATTTGCGCCTTAACGAGCCGCGTTATGTGACGCTGCCCAACATCATGAAGGCCAAGAAAAAGCAGCTCGACAACGTCAAGCCGGAAGACCTCGGCGTCGATGTCAAGCCGCGCCTGAAGACCCTCAAGGTCAGCGAGCCGCCAAAACGCAGCGCCGGCATCAAGGTACCCGATGTCGCCACGCTGGTCGACAAGCTCAAGAACGTATCCAAAGTTATCTAAGGAGTTGATGACATGACTGCTCTCGTAATCGCTGAACACGACAACAACTCCATCAAGCCTGCCACCCTCAATACCGTTACAGCAGCCTCCCAATGTGGTGGTGATGTGCACGTGCTGGTCGCAGGCAAGGGTGCAGAAGCCGCCGCCAAGGCTGCAGCCGCTATCGCCGGCGTCGCCAAAGTCATCTACGTTGAAGGCGAGCACTTCGCCCACGGCCTGGCCGAGAACATGGCCGCGCAGGTGCTGGCCATTGCGTCCGGCTATTCGCACATCCTGTTTCCCGCCACAGCTTCAGGCAAGAACATCGCCCCCCGCGTGGCTGCCACGCTGGACGTCGCCCAGATCTCCGACATCACCAAGGTCGATGCCGCTGACACCTTCGAGCGTCCCATCTACGCCGGCAACGCCATCGCCATCGTTCAGAGTTCGGACGCCACCAAGGTCATCACCGTGCGTACCACCGGCTTTGACCCCGCTGCTGCCACCGGTGGCAGTGCTGCCATTGAGACGCCTGCAGGCGTTGCCGACAGCGGCAAGTCGACCTTCCTGGGCTCGGAAATCGCCAAGAGCGATCGCCCCGAACTGACGGCCGCCAAGATCATTGTCTCGGGTGGCCGCGCATTGGGTTCGTCCGAGAAGTTCAATGAAGTCATGACGCCGCTGGCTGACAAGCTGGGCGCAGCGCTCGGTGCCTCGCGCGCTGCCGTCGATGCGGGCTACGCACCGAACGACTGGCAGGTTGGCCAGACCGGCAAGATTGTTGCGCCGCAGCTCTATGTGGCTGCAGGCATCTCCGGCGCCATCCAGCATCTGGCCGGCATGAAGGACAGCAAGGTCATCGTGGCGATCAACAAGGACGAAGAAGCACCGATCTTCTCGGTGGCTGACTATGGCCTGGTGGCTGACCTGTTTGTGGCAGTGCCTGAGCTGACGGCAGCACTTTAAGCAAAAGAAGACTGAAAAAAGGCATCGTGAGCGGTGCCTTTTTTCTTGTGGGACTGATTTGTTATTTGATGTGAATTCTGGAGACAAGACATGAGCTACAAAGCCCCCCTCAAGGACATGCTGTTTGACATCAAACACCTGGCCAGCATTGACCAGATTGCTGAAATTCCCGGTTTTGAAGAGGCGGGCTTTGACACCGCCCAAGCCGTGCTTGAAGAGTGCGCCAAGTTCAACGAAGGTGTCACTTCCCCGCTGAACCGTGAAGGCGACATCAACCCGTCCAGCCTGAAAGATGGTGTCGTCACCACCACGCCCGGCTTCAAGGAGGCCTTCAAACAATACGTCGAAGGCGGCTGGCAGGGCCTGCAGCACCCTGCAGACTACGGCGGTCAGGGCTTGCCCAAGGCGATAGGTTTTGCCTGCGGTGAAATGCTCAACTCGGCCAACATGAGTTTTGCGCTGTGCCCATTGCTGAGCGATGGCGCGATTGAAGCGCTGCTCACGGCGGGCTCTGACGACCTCAAGGCGGTCTACCTCGAAAAGCTGGTCAGCGGCCAGTGGACGGGCACCATGAATTTGACCGAGCCGCAGGCCGGATCCGACCTGGCCATGGTGCGCAGCCGTGCAGAGCCACAGCCTGACGGCACCTACAAGGTCTTCGGCACCAAGATTTTCATCACCTATGGTGAGCACGACATGGCCGAGAACATCGTGCACCTCGTGCTGGCCCGCGTGACCGGAGCGCCGGAAGGCGTCAAGGGCATCAGCCTGTTTGTGGTGCCCAAGTTCATGGTCGGCAAGGACGGCAGTCTTGGCGCGCGCAACGATGTGCACTGCGTCAGCATCGAGCACAAGATGGGCATCAAGGCATCGCCAACCGCCGTGCTGCAGTACGGCGACAACGGCGGTGCAGTGGGCTACATCGTCGGCGAGGAAAACCGCGGCCTTGAGTACATGTTCATCATGATGAATTCGGCCCGTTACGCTGTCGGCATGCAGGGCATCGCGATTGCCGAGATGGCCTACCAGAAGGCTGTGACGTTTGCGAAAGACCGCGTGCAGAGCCGCCCGGTCGATGGTTCCATCAAGGCCAGCGCGCCCATCATTCACCACCCTGACGTCAAACGCATGCTGATGACCATGCGTGCCTATATCGAAGGCTGCCGCGGCATGGCTGCCGTGGCTGCTGCGGCATATGACGCGACGCACCATCACCCGGATGCGGATGTCCGCAAACAGAACCAGGCGTTTTATGAGTTCATGGTGCCGCTGGTCAAGGGCTACAGCACCGAGATGAGTCTTGAAGTCACATCGCTGGGTGTGCAGGTGCATGGCGGCATGGGTTTTATCGAAGAGACCGGCGCAGCACAGTACTACCGCGACGCCAAGATACTGACGATTTACGAAGGCACCACGGCCATCCAGGCCAATGACCTGATTGGCCGCAAGACCTCGCGTGACGGCGGCCAGACGGCCAAGGCCATCGCGGCGCAGATTGAAAAGACCGAGCAGGCGCTGGTCAAGCAGGGCAGCGCAGATGCGGTCGCCGTAGCAAAACGACTGAAGGCCGCACGCGAAGCGTTCGTCGACGTGGTTGACTTTGTGGCCGGCAATACCAAGGCCAGCCCGAACGCCGTGTTTGCGGGCAGCGTGCCCTACCTCATGCTCGCAGGCAATGTGGTGGCGGGCTGGCAGATGGGCCGTTCGCTGCTGGCTGCGCAGGACGAACTGGCAAAGGGTGTGGATACGGATTTCATGAAGGCCAAGATCACCACCGCGCGTTTTTATGCAGACCACCTGCTGACCAAGGCGCCCGGCATGCGTGACAGCATTGTTGAGGGTGCCGAATGTGTGACGGCACTGGCCCTCGAAGCGTTCTAGTTTTCCAATTGCGGAGCCGATCCGCGATTCATGAGTCCCGGATCAGGTCCGGGACCGTTCCCAAACCACAGACGGACTGCACAAACCATGTCGAAACTTCCCGCGCCCCTGAACAACCTGCCGCTGCCCATCATCGGCTCGCCGCTCTTCATCATCAGCAACCCCAAGCTGGTGATTGCGCAGTGCATCGCCGGCGTCGTCGGCTCCATGCCGGCGCTCAATGCGCGGCCCGCAGAGCAGCTTGAAGAGTGGCTGATTGAAATCACCGAAGCGCTGGCCGCGTACAACAAGGCCAACCCTGACAGGCCAGCCGCGCCCTTTGCCATCAACCAGATCGTGCACAAGTCCAACGACAGGCTGGAGCACGACATGGCCCTGTGCGTGAAGTACAAGGTGCCCATCATCATCACCAGCCTGGGTGCACGCGAAGACATCAACGCCGCTGCGCACAGCTACGGCGGCGTGGTGCTGCACGACATCATCAACAACAAGTTTGCCCGCAAGGCGATCGAGAAGGGCGCTGACGGCCTGATCGCCGTGGCTGCAGGTGCGGGTGGTCATGCAGGCGTGAAGAGCCCGTTTGCGCTGATCCAGGAAATCCGCCAGTGGTTTGACGGCCCGATTGCGCTGTCGGGGTCGATTGCCAGCGGCGGCGCAGTGCTCGCGGCCCAGGCCATGGGTGCCGACTTTGCCTATATCGGCTCGGCCTTCATCGCTACCGATGAGGCGCGCGCGGTTGATGGCTACAAGCAGGCGATTGTCGACAGCAACTCTGATGACATCGTCTACAGCAACCTCTTCACCGGCGTGCATGGCAACTACCTGGCGGCGTCGATCCGTGCCGCAGGCATGGACCCTGAGAACCTGCCAGAAGGCGATGTGAAGACCATGAATTTTGGTGGTGGTGAAGGCTCCAAATCGAAAGCCTGGAAAGACATCTGGGGCAGTGGCCAGGGCATTGGTGCAATCACAAAGGTCCAGAGCACGGCTGCGTTTGTTGCGCAGCTCAAGCGCGAATACGACGAAGCGCGGGCGCGGCTGAAGCTCGCCTGAGTTGCACTGTTCAGGCCCTGCGCCTGAACATATCCAGCTTTAGTTTGTATTCATTGCCCAGCCACGACGCATGCGTGGTGTGGTCCGCCAGGTCGTCACCGGTCTGGCCATGCACAAACACATCCAGGCCATTGCGTTCGCTGTCCAGCCAGGGAATCACGTCATCGAACTGCGCGCGGTCAAATGACAGCTGGCAACTCCACTGAGGGTGCGGGCCGACCTCACGCTCATGCACCCGACCGACTGCGATACCGAATTTCTCCCCCGCAGCCTTGCACAGGGCGCGGGCCTGCCCAATCGTGCCCGGGCCGAAGTACACATGGGCGTGGTAATGGTCGTAGATGTTCGAAGGTCGCTGGGTCATGGCTGTATTAAACGGGTTTCCGCCATTATGGTGAGGTGTTGACGGTATGCTTCTTAAAAACAGCTGTTATAGCTATAACAGCTGTTTTTAAGGGAGTTTGACCTGTTTGAGCCGTCAAAATAAGGTGTCTGGAACAAAAAAAAGCTCAAAAATTGCATCAAATCTGGCTCTGAGCCAATAGATACGAGCGTGAGCAGCTACTGAATTAATAGCAGAATGCGGTTGTGGATTAAACGGCATATGCCATTGTGAAAGCCACTCCATGTCGGTAAACTGTATTTTTATACAGTATTTTGGCCCGCCATGACCGACACCATCATTCCCGTCCACGCCATCAAGGGCAGGGGCACCGCCACACGCATGGCGCATCGCTTCGAGAAGGATTCGCGTGCGGCCTATGACGACGGCTGGGGCACGCTTGAGGATGCGGTCGAATGTGAAGCCACCCGGTTAGAGACTGAAATCATTTTTGAAGACGCACGCAGCGCCATCACCAGCAACGATTCGCCAGACATATTCTTTGACTATGGCCTGAATCCTTACCGGGGCTGCGAGCATGGCTGCGTCTATTGCTACGCCCGGCCCACGCACAGTTACCTGAACCTCTCGCCCGGCCTGGACTTCGAAACAAAAATCATCGCCAAGCGCAACATCGCCGAGGTCCTGCGCCAGGATCTGGCCAGAAAAAGTTACGTACCGCACCTGCTGAACATCGGCTCGGCCACCGATTGCTACCAGCCTGTCGAGCGCGAGTTGCGCCTGACGCGCAGCGTGATTGAAGTGCTGCAGGAGACGCGTCACCCGTTCTCGCTGGTCACCAAGTCGGCAGGTGTTGAGCGCGACCTGGACCTCATTGCCGCCATGGCACGAGAGAACATGGCCGCCGTCTACGTGACCATCACCACGCTGGATGCAGCACTCGCCCGCAAGCTTGAACCGCGCGCCTCTGCGCCGCACAGGCGGTTGCGCCTCATCAAAACGCTGGCCGAAAAC
The DNA here is from genome assembly GCA_965228025.1 of Polaromonas sp. GTDB lineage: Bacteria > Pseudomonadota > Gammaproteobacteria > Burkholderiales > Burkholderiaceae_C > Polaromonas. The sequence continues at coordinate 209,973 of CBDDGX010000026.1, forward strand.
GGCATTCCCGTGGGCGTGAGCCTGGCGCCGCAAATCCCGTTTGTGAACGACGATATGGAGCAGGTTTTAAAAGCTGCGTGGGAGGCCGGTGCGCGCAGCGCCTTCTACACCGTCATACGCTTGCCCTGGGAACTGGCACCGATCTTCAGGGAGTGGCTGGACTTGCATTACCCGCAACGCGCTGCCCGCATCATGGCGCGCATCCACGACATGCGCGGCGGCAAGGATTACGACAGCGATTTTGTATCGCGCATGAAGGGGCAGGGCTTGTGGGCAGACCTGATTCGCCAGCGGTTTGAAAAGGCGACCCACAAGCTGGGCTTCAACCGCCAGCGCATTGAGCTTGACCTGAGCCGATTCAGGCCGGCGGGGGCCAAGGGGCAGGGCAGCCTTTTCTAGGCTTGTTGGCAGGTTTATTCGAGGTCTTCGATAGCCAGCAGGTGATAACGCTGGCCGTACGAGAAAGAGGCTTTGCGCGCGGCGTCAGTGATGCGTTTGGCGTCTTCGTCCGACGCCACTTTTGCCATCAGCGCGTGGTGGCCCTTGCGCGCCAAGGCTACATAGTTGTTGACGGTGGCGCCTTCGGTGCCGACGGAGGGCAGCGGGATTTTTGACTCCCCATCCACCTTGCCGATGTCACGCAGCACCGTGGCAGGGCTGAGAAGCATCACCACGTCATTGCCGGGATTGCCGTCAATTTCACGAGCAACCTGGGCAGCACTCTCCTGATCCGGGAACATGATGAACACATAGCCTTTGGGATAAAAAGCGCCGCCCATGCTGACCATATCGGGGGTGAGTTTGAATTCGTTCATGGCTTGCATCCTTTATTGTTGGCGTCCCGGGATATCCGGTTTCAGTCCCACCATTAAGGCGCAAACACATCAAAAAAGCCGTCAGGCTTGGCTGCCCGGACTTGTAAGACGAAGGCTTAAATCTGTCTTCCGGTGGCCTGATTTTTTTCAGTTCAGGTCTTCAAGCTTGAAGGCCGGCGGTGCCATGACGCGTGCCGTGTTTTTCAGTTCGTCAATCAACTGGTTGGCAAAGAAGCTGCTCTGTGTATCCGGCTCAAGCGCTGTGATGACCAGGTTACCCAGCGGCTGGCTGAGCGGCACGTAATAACTCCCGCGTGGCACATCGATCAGGCCGCGTGCCAGGCTTACTTCCACCTTCACAGCCTTGTTGCTGCCGTCGGCTATCGTGCCCCGCACGTCCTGCCGTTCAGAGACTGTGCGTGAATTTTCGCGGTAGCTGTCGCCCAGCACAGAGCCTGCCTCTGCCAGCCGCTGCACCTGCACGCCCTGCATGCGCAGGCGCTCCACGGCGGTGGATGACGAGGCCGACAGCCAGTAACCGCAGGGCCGGGCACGGGTCTTGATGGTCTGCAAGGCAAGAGCCGAGTCCCAGTTGACGACCAGGGTTTTGTCGGCGCCGGTGACGGGGTCCAGCATGGTGAGTTCGTACTGCGCAGGTGTGGGCCCGGCTTCGACAATGGCTGCATTGCGGCAGGCCAGGGCGACTACCTCCTTGTCGATGTAAGGGCGCAACTGGGTGAGTTCGGACGCACGCTGCGCTGTGCTGTTGAGCACATTGGTCATGGCTGCCACCTGCGTGTGCACCCGGCGCTGTATGTGCAGCCTGCCTATGCCCACCCCGCGTGTTTCTATCAGCAGGCTGACGGTATTTTTGAGCCCTTCAACATTGCGGCCGGTATCTGCCTGCGTGCCGCCCATGGATATTTTCTTGTCCGCCATGTCAGTAGAGGTGGTGTAGTACCACTCGGTGCTCAGCCCCTGGGTTTTGAGTGATGCGACAAGCGGCCGGCGGTACCACTCTTCAGACGCCTTGGTTAAAAACTCGGGCAGGTTGGCGGTGGTGGCGTATTGCAGCAGCGCATCGAACTTCTGCACCGTGCCGAACTTCTCCAGAAAGCGGCCAACGACGGTGTATTCATGGGCGTCGATGGCAACGGTGGGGTTGTAGTCGCGGGTGAGTTTTGCCAGTGCCTGCGCTTCGGGGGTATTGAGCAGCAAATGGTCGCGGTTCATGTCCACGCCGTTGGCGGTTTCCCGTTTGTCAGCAGACGCACCATCGGGATTGGCACGCGGCACGATGACGACGTTGATGCGGTCCAGCAGGGAGCGCAGCAGGCCCTGCGCCAGCTCACGGGAAATCACGAGCAGGGCCTCGCTGCCTGCAGGCTCATTGCCATGCTGCTGCCCGACCAGGAAGACCGTCGGCCTTCCGTTGGCCAGCAGTGCGGCCGGGTCCGTCCCTGCGGCGCGTGCCAGCACCAGCGCTTCAATCGCTTCACCGCGCTGCGACGTTCCTGCGGGGATGACCGCTGCCGCCAGCCCGGGAATCCGACCTGCCGCATTTGCCTGCGCACGCAGCCACGCCTGGATTTCCGACTGCGTTGTGTAGTTTGTGCGGCCAGCCTGCAGACCCGGCGTGCTGTAGGTGATGGGCGGTGGTGGAAACCGGGATGCGACAGCCGCACTGTAGGGAAGGGCCTGGTCCTGCAGCGGCACCGGCGTTGCAGGTGGCGGCGGTGCTACTGGCGAGACTTTCACTTCCGGCAAGGGCGCTACAGCAATCGCTTGCGGCACTGCCTGCGCCACCACGGGTGGCCTTGACGGTTGTGGTGATGGGGGTGCTGTTACTGCAGGCCTGGATGAAAAGATGCTGCTCCACTCCGGCATTGGCGAAGACGCGCAGCCCAGCATGATTACTGTGGCACCCATGCTCAGCGCCAGTTTTGTGATCGACAAGGGGCGATGCGCACGCCTGGGGTTTTTGGGTGGACCGTAAGGTATCGAATCGGGCATGGCTGACTTCCTGTGGCAGTTGCAGTCTGTGGATCGCTGGATGGCGCGCCTGGCGGTCAGGCGCTTGCAACCATATTACCCGCCGTCCGGGTTTTGGGGCTTTTGCCTTTCTGGGAAAATACGGTTCATGTCTGCCCCGGATCAACCAAGCTCTTTATCTCCCGCCAGGGCGGATCGGGTATTCAACCCCTGGCGTGTGTCTGTTGCGCCCATGATGGACTGGACAGACCGGCATTGCCGTTATTTCCACCGCCTGCTGTCACGCCACGCCCTGCTGTATACCGAAATGGTGACCACCGGCGCGCTGATTCATGGCGATGTGGCCAGGCACCTGCGCTTTAATGTTGAAGAGCACCCGGTAGCCCTGCAGCTTGGGGGGAGCGAGCCGGCCGATCTTGCACATTGCGCCAAACTCGGCGAGCAATGGGGTTACGACGAGATCAACCTTAACTGCGGCTGCCCCAGCGAGCGCGTGCAGCGCGGCGCGTTTGGCGCCTGCCTTATGGCCGAGCCGCAACTGGTTGCCGATTGTGTGAAGGCCATGGTTGACGTGATGGATGTGCCTGTGACGGTCAAACACCGCATTGGCATAGACAAGACCGAGAGTTATGGTTTCGTGCGCGACTTTGTGGGTGCAGTGAGCGATGCCGGCTGCAAGGTGTTCATCGTGCACGCGCGCAATGCCTGGCTCAAGGGCCTGAGCCCGAAGGAAAACCGCGAAGTGCCGCCGCTGCGTTATGAGATGGTTCAGCAACTCAAGAAAGAGTTTCCCCATCTGACCATCGCGATCAATGGCGGCATAGCCAATGCCGGGCAGGTATCCACACAATTGCAGCATCTCGATGGCGTGATGATAGGGCGCGAGGCCTATCACAACCCCTGGTGGCTGGCATCGTGGGACGAAGCGTTTTTCGGTGAAACGCCCAATGGTCTGACACGCGAAATCGTTGAAGCGCAGATGTGTGACTACATGGTGCGCGAGTTCGAAACGAACGGCACGCCGTGGAGCAACATCGCCCGCCACATGCTGGGCTTGCGCCATGGTCTGGCAGGCAGCCGCCGCTGGCGCCAGGTCTGGAGCGACCACAAGCTCAAGGCCGTGCCTCCGCATGAGGTGATGGCACTCGCTCACAGTTCACCTGAACAACATCCCACCGAAGCAGAAGCCACCTGTGCCTGAAGCGACGCCGCGCCAGGTCAGGCTGGCCCTCGCCCTGATCTGGTTTATTCCCATCCTCTGGACCGCCAACTATGTCGTGGCGCGTACTGCGCCCGGCGTGATTGGCCCTTACGCGCTTGCGCTGGGAAGGTGGGCGCTGGCAGCCGTTGTGCTGCTTGCCCTGTCAGGCGGAGAGCTTTGGCAAAAACGCGCTGAGCTGGCGCAAACATGGTGGCAATACCTAGTGCTTGGTTTTTTGGGCATGCTGGTCTGTGGTGCCTGGGTTTACCTCGGCGCCCGCTCGACTGGTGCCGTCAATATTGCACTGATTTATTCGGCGTCACCCGTGTTGATTGGTCTGGGCGCCGCCCTTTGGCTGGGTGAGCGCTTCAGCAAGCTGCAGGCCACGGGTGTGGTCATCGCGATGGCTGGTGTGCTGCATGTGGTTCTGAAAGGGCAGTGGTCTGCGCTGGGCAGCGTGCAGTTCGTGCCCGGCGATGCCTGGATTGTGGGCGCTACATTGGCATGGGCGGCTTATGCGCTGTTGCAGAAGAAATGGCCGAGCTCCTTGAGCGCGACGGCCCGGCTGGCCGCGAGCTGCACTGGCGGCGTCATCCTGCTACTGCCTTGCGCGCTGTGGGAGTCCACCCAACCCGGCCTGACGCAATGGGGGTTGAAGGCCTGGACGCTGATTGCGGTTGCGGGCGTGATACCGGGCCTTGGTGCTTACTGGATTTACGGCTGGTCGCAGAAGGTTCTGGGTGCGAGCCGCGTGGCGGTGGCGCTTTATCTGGGCCCGCTCTACACGGCCTTTGTGGCATGGGCTGCGCTCGGTGAAACACCGGGTTGGCACCATGCGGTGGGTGCGGCATTGATCTTGCCGGGCGTTTTTTTGGTGTCCGGTGCAGGGCAGGCGAAGGCCACACAGATATCCCCGGAAACTGGCGCTGCCTGAGGCGTCTGATGGGGCTGTCAGAGCGATAATCCTCACATGCGCCAAATCGTTCTGGATACTGAAACCACGGGGCTGTCAGCTGAAAATGGCGACCGCATCATTGAAATCGGCTGCGTTGAGCTGATTGCCCGCAAGCTGACAGGCAACAACAGGCACTTTTACCTGAACCCCGGCCGCGACAGCCATGAAGACGCGCTGAAGGTTCACGGTATCAGCAATGAGTTCCTGAAGGACAAGCCGAAGTTCGAAGCCATTGCCGACGAACTGCTTGAATATCTGCGTGGCGCCGAGATCATCATCCACAACGCGCCTTTCGACGTGAGTTTCCTGAACAAGGAACTGGAACTGATAGGACAGCAGCCCATCAGGCACTGCGTTGGCAAGGTCACCGACAGTCTTGTGATGGCCAAGGAGATGTTCCCGGGCAAGCGCAATTCACTTGATGCGTTGTGTGACCGCCTTGACGTGGACAACTCGGGCCGCACCCTGCACGGCGCCTTGCTGGATGCGGAACTGCTGGCAGATGTGTATATCAATCTCACCCGCGGCCAGAACAGCCTGATGATGGAAGTCGCGGGAGCGGTGCAGACTGGACCGGCCGTGCCGTCCATAGACCTGAGCAGGTTTGAATTGCCGCTGATTCTGGCAAGTGAGCAGGAAAGCGCCGACCATGAAAAGCTGCTGGATGACATCGACAAGGCCAGCAAGGGCAAGACCCTCTGGCGCGTTGACTTGAGGCAGGCCCAGGCAGTCGGCTGAAACAGCATATAATCTTAGGCTGACCGAAAGGGAGATTAGCTCAGGGGTAGAGCACTGCATTCACACTGCAGGGGTCGCAAGTTCGAAACTTGCATCTCCCACCAGATTTTGAAGACGTAAAAAAGCCAGATCATTTGATCTGGCTTTTTTGTTTCCGTATCGCTGAGGTGCTTTTTAGAGCACTTCGCTTGCAAAGTCAGCCAGCCTGGAACGTTCGCCACGCGCCAGGGTGATATGGCCGCCATGCGGCCAGCCCTTGAAACGGTCAACGGCGTATGTCATGCCGGATGATCCCTCGGTGAGGTAGGGCGTATCGATCTGCGCGAGGTTGCCCATGCAGATGATCTTGGTACCCGGGCCGGCACGCGTGATCAGGGTCTTCATCTGCTTGGGCGTCAGGTTTTGCGCTTCATCGATGATCACGTACTTGTTCAGGAAGGTACGGCCACGCATGAAGTTCATGCTTTTCACCTTGATGCGTGAGCGGATCAACTCATTGGTGGCCGCGCGCCCCCATTCGCCTGAACCGCTGTCGGTTTTGCCCAGCACTTCCAGGTTGTCGTCGAGTGCGCCCATCCACGGGCCCATTTTTTCTTCTTCCGTGCCGGGCAGGAAACCGATGTCTTCACCGACCGACACGGTTGCGCGGGTCATGATGATTTCCGTGTAGCGGCGGTCATCGAGGACCTGCGTCAGGCCGCTGGCGAGGGCCATCAGTGTCTTGCCGGTGCCTGCCGTGCCCGCCAGTGTGACGAAGTCGACTTCCGGGTCCATCAGCAGGTTCATGGCGAAGTTCTGCTCGCGGTTGCGTGTGGTCACGCCCCATACCGCATTCTTCAGGTGGTTGTAGTCCTTCAGGGTTTTGAGCACGGCGGTCTTGGCGCGTATCTCGGTCACGCGTGCATACAGCGGTGGCTCCCCGGGTGCTTCAAAGAACACAAACTGGTTGATCAGCAGGCTGCCGACGATGGGGCCGGTGATGCGGTAGAAGGTCTGGCTGCCCTGCTGCCAGCTTTCGATGGTTTTGCTCTGGCGTGTCCAGAAGTCTGCAGGCAGGGGCAGGGCACCTGAATAGAGAAGGTCGCCGTCTTCCAGAACCTTGTCGTTCTGGTAGTCCTCTGCCGCCAAGCCCAGAGCCCTGGCCTTGACGCGCATGTTGATGTCCTTGGACACCAGCACGACTTCTCGCGGGGAGTACTCCTTGCGCAGCGCCTCGACGACGCCCAGGATCTGGTTATCGGCCTTGCCCTGCGGCAGGCTCATGGGCAGTGTGTAGTCCAGAGGTTTGGTCTGGAAGAACAGGCAACCGCCTGCTTCGCCGTGTCCTGTGGTGCTGAGCTTGAGGCCCTTGGCGATATCGGCATCTTTGGCGCCTGCCAGGGCATCGAGGGAGCGGCTGGTCTGGCGCGCGTTTCGGGCGACTTCCGTCATGCCCTTCTTGTTGCTGTCCAGTTCTTCGAGCACGATCATGGGCAGGAAGATGTCATGTTCCTCAAAGCGGAACATGCACATGGGGTCGTGCATCAGGACGTTGGTGTCCAGTACAAACAGCTTGGTGGGGCCGGTGTGCTTTGCCTTTTTGGTCTTGACGGGCAGGGGTGCTGGCGGGGTTTCACGCTTGTAGCTGCCTGCGCTGGCCTTGCTGATGACGGCATCCTTGCCCTTGAAGGCCGCCGGGTGATCCCCGCCGCCAGTGGCGCGGTTGTCGAAAAGATCCAGGACGGGTGGCCTTTGCGAGGACTCGGAATTCTGGCTATTGCGGGCAGTTTTGGAGGGTGAGCGTGCTGGAGCGTCCAGCGCGTCGGTGGAGAGGAGGGCGGCACGTTTTGTCGGGGCGGGAGGCAAGGGCATGCGTGTAACTCTCCAGAAGGGGGTTCAAAAAGTGAAAAAGCCGCCTTGAAACCAGGGCGGCTTTTTCTGTGAGCGCGGTCGTGAAACTCAACTGCATGGCCTCATTATGCACAACTCGGGTGACAGGGCAATTCAATCCTGCCTGCCACCGTTGCGCTGTGGCCTCAGGGGCTCAGGCTGCTTTTTTCAGGGCTTTCACGGCCTTGAGAACATCATCAACGTGGCCCGGAACCTTGAGGCCGCGCCACTCTTCTTTCAGGGTGCCGTCTGCGCCTATGAGGAAGGTGCTGCGCTCAATGCCCTTGACCTTTTTACCGTACATGATCTTGTTCTTGACCACACCGAACATGTGGCACATTTTTTCTTCCGTGTCGGCAATCAGTTCGAACGGCAGTTCAAGCTTGGCCTTGAATTCGTCGTGCGACTTCATGTTGTCGCGCGACACACCGAACACCGTGGCGCCGGCTTTCACGAAATCCTTGTAGCGGTCCCTGAATTGCATGGCTTCGGTGGTGCAGCCGGGCGTGTTGTCTTTGGGATAGAAGTACAGGACAACAACCTTGCCCATGTGTGACTGGTTGGAGACCTTGACGCCGCTGGTGGCGTTCGCTTCAAATTCGGGGAGGAGTTTATTGACGACGACTGCCATACTGAGTAGACCCTGACGAAAGTGGTTGTAATTAGCCGCGGCGCCCTCCAATGGCTGGAGGCATACGCAACCCTAGATTTTACCCTGAAAGCGTCTGGCTTTCAGCTTCCCGTCTCAATCAGCAAGGCCGCAATCACCTGCCGGCCTTCCCCCGCAAGGATGTTGTAAGTGCGGCAGGCAGCGAGTGTGTCCATGGTTTCCATGCCAATGCGTTTTTGCATCAGGGCCCGCATGAAGGCTGGGGGCGGGAAGCGCAGGCGTGTGCCACTCCCAAAAATCACCAGTTCCGGCTGGGTTTCCGCCAGCAGGGCAAAGTGCGCTTCGGTCAGGTCTTCAAACCGCGCGCAGTTCCATTCAAATTTTTCGCCACGTGAGCCGATCACGATGCTGTGTTCGATTTTTTCGGCCACGCCATTGCTGCCTAAACCCACCCAGCCGGGGCCGTAGCCGAGGATGGACTGCACATCAAGACGGTCAGGCTGGAGTTTCATGGGAAGGTGGTGTTGTCAGCGTGGTGCAAACGGGGTGGTATCAGGGCGGGAAGTGCCTGTTTTCCAGTGAAAACAGGTGCTTTATGTGGTCAAATTATAGATTCCGCCCGATTTTTCCTGCATCTATGGCCTTCTGTGGACCAGCTGCGGGCAGGGTTGATACCTTTGCTTCTGTCTTTATTCCCGAAAAACCGCATGAAACCGATTACCAAATCTGCCAAGCTTGCCAATGTGCTTTATGACATACGTGGTCCCATCATGGACGCGGCCAAGAAAATGGAAGATGAAGGCCAGAAGCTCATCAAGCTCAATATCGGCAACCTCGCAGTGTTTGGTTTTGACGCCCCGGAAGAAGTCCAGCAGGACATGATCCGCAACCTGCCCGCATCTGCTGGTTATTCTGACAGCAAGGGCATTTTTGCGGGACGCAAGGCTGTCATGCATGAAACCCAGAAGCAGGGCATCAAGGGCGTCACGCTGGATGACATCTACCTTGGCAATGGCGCCAGCGAACTGATTGCCATGGCCACCAATGCATTGCTCGACGACGGTGATGAATTGTTGTTGCCCGCGCCTGATTACCCGCTGTGGACGGCATCAACCAGCCTGTCTGGTGGCACTCCCGTGCACTACCTTTGCGACGAAAACAATGGCTGGATGCCCGACCCGGAAGATATTCGTGCGCGCATCACGCCCAAAACCAAAGCCATCGTCGTCATCAATCCGAACAACCCGACGGGCGCCCTGTACTCCGACGACCTGCTCAAAAAAATTGTTGACATTGCCCGCCAGCACGGCCTGGTCATCCTGGCTGACGAGGTGTATGACAAGGTGCTGTATGACGGCGTCAAGCACACCGCCATTGCCAGCCTGTCCACCGATGTACTGACGTTGACCTTCAATTCGCTTTCAAAGAGTTACAGGTCTTGCGGTTACCGCGCTGGCTGGATGGTCGTCTCCGGCCCGAAAAAGCAGGCGCAGGATTACATCGAAGGTCTGAACATGCTGGCCAACATGAAGCTCTGCTCCAACGTGCCAGGCCAGTGGGCCGTACAGACGGCGCTGGGCGGCTACCAGAGCATCAACGACCTGACGTGCGAGGGCGGACGACTCAGGCGCCAGCGTGATCTCGCCTACGAACTGATCACGGCCATTCCGGGCGTGACCTGTGTCAAGCCGCAAGCTGCGCTTTACATGTTCCCCCGGCTGGACCCCAAGGTCTACCCGATTACGGACGACCGCCAGTTCTTCCTCGAACTGCTCAAGGAAACCAAGGTCATGCTGGTACAGGGCACGGGCTTCAACTGGCCCAACCCCGACCATTTCCGCATTGTTTTCCTGCCGCATGAGGAAGACCTGCGCGAGGCCATAGGCCGCATCGCGAAGTTTCTTGAAAACTACCGCAAGACCCATCCCGTCGCCTGACTGGTCTTGTCGGCAGGGTTGTAAATTAAAAATTTAGAGTGTTCTGAAAGCGAAAAAAAAGTGACGAGTCTGAAATCAATCAAGGTGGGTCTTCTCGGTATAGGTACCGTAGGCAGTGGTGTGTTCAACGTTCTGCAGCGCAACCAGGGCGAGATTTTGCGCCGCGCCGGCCGCGGCATCGAGATTGCCATGGTCGCTGACCTCGACACCGCACGCGCGCAGGCCGCCGTGGGCAAGGATGTGACCGTTGTTGCAGATGCACGCGCCGTGATTGCCAACCCCGAGATCGACATCGTCGTCGAGCTGATTGGCGGCTACGGCATCGCGAAACAACTGGTGCTTGAAGCCATTGAAGCCGGCAAGCATGTGGTGACGGCCAACAAGGCGCTGCTCGCCGTGCACGGCACCGAGATTTTCGCAGCCGCCAATCGCAAGGGTGTGATGGTGGCTTTTGAGGCGGCCGTTGCTGGCGGCATTCCCATCATCAAGTCCCTGCGGGAGGGCCTCACGGCCAACCGCATCGAGTGGATTGCCGGCATCATCAACGGCACCACCAATTTCATCCTCAGCGAAATGCGCGACAAGGGCTCTGACTTTGACGTGGTCCTCAAGGAGGCGCAGCGCCTGGGTTACGCCGAAGCCGACCCGACCTTCGACATCGAGGGTGTGGACGCTGCGCACAAGGCTGCGCTGATGTCGGCCATTGCTTTCGGCGTGCCGGTGCAGTTCGACAAGGCTTATGTCGAGGGCATCACCAAACTCGGGGCCAAGGACATCAAGTACGCAGAGCAGCTCGGATACCGCATCAAGCTGCTGGGCATCACCAAGCAGATGGCCAATGGAATCGAGCTGCGCGTGCACCCTTGCCTGGTTCCTGCCAAACGTCTGATCGCAAATGTTGAAGGTGCCATGAACGCCGTCATGGTGCATGGTGATGCCGTGGGCACCACCATGTACTACGGCAAGGGTGCTGGCAGCGAACCCACAGCCAGCGCGGTGATTGCCGACCTGGTGGATATTGCCCGCCTGCACACCGCCGACAGCGCCCAGCGCGTACCGCACCTGGCTTTCCAGCCGCAGTCGATGAGCACGACACCTGTGCTCGACATGGGGCAGGTCGTGACCAGTTATTACCTGCGCCTGAACGTGGCAGACGAAGCTGGCGTGCTCGCAAAAGTCACCGGCATCCTGGCCGAGGCGGGCATCAGCATTGATGCGGTGCTGCAGCGCGAAGCCGATGAAGTGGGTGGGGAGGGCTCTACGCAGACTGACCTCATCATCCTCACGCACGATTGCGTCGAGGCAAAAATGAATGCTGCGCTTGCGCAGATGCAGGCGCTACCTACCGTGCTCGCGCCCATCATCCGCATTCGCAAGGAAGAGCTGGTCTGATGCGCTATCTCTCGACAAGGGCAGCTGCCTCTGACGCAACAGGCCGCAAGCGTTTCTGCGAAATCCTGCTTGAGGGCCTGGCGCCCGATGGTGGCCTGTACCTGCCAGAGCAATATCCGCAGGTCGATGACTTCACCCTGGCGAGCTGGCGGTCGCTGTCGTACGCCGACCTGGCGTTTGAAATTCTCTCGCTCTACATCGATGACATCCCCGACGCGGACCTGAAGGCGATTTGTCACAAGACCTACACGCCAGAAGTCTTTGGTACGACCGAAATCGTACCGCTGCGCTTGCTTGAAGCAGGCCTGCAGCTTGAAGCCCTGTCCAACGGCCCGACCCTCGCGTTCAAGGACATGGCCATGCAGTTGCTGGGCAACCTGTTTGAGTACGAGCTTGCCAGGCGCGGCGAAGAGCTCAACATCCTGGGTGCCACCAGTGGCGACACCGGCAGCGCGGCTGAATACGCCATGCGTGGCAAAAAAGGCGTGCGTGTGTTCATGACCTCGCCCAACGGCCGCATGAGCCCGTTCCAGCAGGCACAGATGTTCAGCCTGCAGGATGAAAACATCCATAACATCGCGGTGGATGGCGTGTTTGACGACTGCCAGGACATCGTCAAGGCCGTTTCCAACGACCTTGAGTTCAAGCGCAAGTACAAGATCGGCACGGTCAACTCCATCAACTGGGCGCGGCTGATGGCGCAGGTGGTTTATTACTTTGCAGGCTACATCCAGGCAACCGCATCGAATGCAGAAAAGGTGAGTTTTACTGTGCCATCGGGCAACTTCGGCAATGTCTGCGCAGGCCATGTCGCCCGCATGATGGGCCTGCCGATTGCGCAGCTGGTGGTGGCGACCAACGAGAACGATGTGCTCGACGAGTTTTTCCGTACCGGCGTTTATCGTGTCCGGGCCAGTGCCGACACGCATGAAACCTCCAGCCCGTCCATGGACATTTCCAAGGCGTCCAACTTCGAGCGTTTTGTTTTTGACCTGTTGGGCCGTGACGGTGACAAGGTCAAGGCGCTGTTCCATGACCAGCTCGGCAAGAGCGGGCAATTTGATTTGAGCGACCTGCCAGCCTTCAAATCGGCGCAGGCGACTTACGGTTTCGTCAGCGGCAAAAGTACCCATGCCAACCGCCTGGCAACCATCAAGGACACTTACGCGCGCTTCGGCACCATGATAGATACGCACACCGCCGACGGCGTGAAGGTGGCGCGCGAACGCCTGCAACCGGGCATTCCCATGATCGTGCTCGAGACGGCCCTTCCCATCAAGTTTGCAGCCACCATTGAAGAGGCGCTGGGCCGCCTTCCCGACAGACCTGCAAAATTTGAAGGCATTGAAGCCCTGCCCAAGCGCGTGAAGGTGATGCCGCCCGACGCGGTGCTCATCAAGCGCTACATTGCCGACAATGTTCACTGACAAACACCTGAAGGCAAGCGCATGAATGTCGTAGGGTTTGCCGGCTTTTCCGGATCTGGCAAAACCACGCTGGTTGAGCGGCTCATCCCCGTGCTCAAGGCGCGCGGCCTCAGGGTGTCAGTTGTCAAACACGCACATCACCGCTTTGATATTGACCACCCCGGCAAGGACACCTTTCGCCACCGGGAAGCCGGTGCCTTTGAGGTGGTTGTGGCGTCTGATCGACGACTCGCCCTCATGCGGGAATTTGAACAACCGTCAGAACTCACGGTCCACCAGCTGATTGCCGAGTTGTACGAGGGCGTGGACTGGGTGCTGGTTGAAGGCTTCAAGAGCAGTGACCTGCTCAAGATAGAAGTCTGGCGCGCGCCTTCTGCCGACTACGCGGGTCGCGAAGCGATGTACATGGAAGACGATTTCATCGTTGCCATCGCCACCGATGACGCCGCGCAGTTGCCCCATGAAACCCTGCGCCCGGTGCTGGACCTCAACAATCCGGAAGCGGTGGCTGACTACCTGATCCGCGACCAGGAGCGCTTCAGATATTCGTTTGAAATCCGGCTTCCCCAGGACGTTTGATGCCATGACTGCAGCTTCATCACCACCCGCACGCGCGCCCCTGAGGCCGCTTGTTGATGCACTGGCCGAGTTGCTGTCGCATGCAGCGCCATTGCCGGGTGTCGAGGCGGTATCTACCTTTGATGCCGATGGCCGCGTGCTGGCGCAGGATGCCGTCTCCAGCCTGAATGTACCGGCCCATGACAACAGCGCCATGGACGGTTATGCCCTGCGCTGTGCCGACTGGACAGCTGCTGATGCCGTGCTGCCGGTTCACCAGCGTATTCCCGCAGGCAGCGCTGGTTCGCCGCTTGCTGCCGGTTCTGCCGCGCGCATTTTCACCGGTGCGCCAGTGCCCGTCGGTGCCGACACTGTCGTGATGCAGGAAGACTGCGTGGCCGTGGAAGCCATAGCCGGTGGCCTGCCTGGCGTGAAGGTAAAAATCAAGCCTCAACCGGGCACGTCGATACGCCGTGCCGGTGAAGACGTGGCCTCCGGTGCCGTGGTGCTCAGCAGGGGTGAACGGCTGACGCCGGCATCGCTGGGCCTGGCGGCGAGCATTGGTTTTGACACACTGCAGGTCGCATCCCGCGTGCGTGTGGCACTTTTCTCGACGGGTGACGAACTGGTCATGCCCGGCGACGTGGCGCCTGCCGACATGAAGCCCGGTGCCATCTATAACTCCAACCGTTTTTTTCCTGCGCGCGCTTTTGCTGCGCCTGGGCTGTACCGTGACAGACATGGGCATAGTGCCTGACCGCCTTGATGCCACGATAGGTGCATTAAAAAGTGCCTGTGCCGAGAACGACCTGATCCTGACCAGCGGCGGTGTGTCTGTCGGTGAAGAAGACCACATCAAGCCTGCGGTAGAGGCGCTTGGAAAGCTGGCCCTGTGGCAGATGGCCATCAAGCCTGGCAAACCTTTTGCGTATGGTCGTGTTGAACATGAAAAGCAGGCCGCCCATTTCATTGGCTTGCCGGGAAACCCGGTCTCCAGCTTTATCACGTTTCTGGTGCTGGTGCGGCCTTTCATACTCAAGCTTCAAGGGGCTACGCGTGTGGCGCCCGAGCCGCTCTCCATGCGGGCAGATTTCAACTGGCCCCGGCCTGACAAACGCCAGGAGTTTTTGCGGGTAAGGCGTAACGCATCCGGCGGCCTGGACCTGTTCAACAACCAGAGTTCGGGCGTGCTCACCTCTGCGGTATGGGGTGACGGCGTGATCGACAACCCCGCAGGGGCAGGCATTGCCCAGGGCGACACGGTGCAGTTCCTGCCTTTTTCGTCGCTGATCGGTTGAAGGCTGTGCCATGAAAGTCACCATCAAATATTTCGCCTCCGTTCGCGAAGCCGTGGGCGAGGGCAGTGAGGTGCGCGAAACTGCAGCCGCAACGCTGGGCGCATTGCGGGACGAGCTGCTCGCCTTGGGTGCGCCCTACGCGGATGTGCTGGCCCGCGGCAAGGCAGTCCGCATGGCGCTCAACCAGGTCATGAGTGACGAGTCGGCACGCCTCACGGATGGCTGTGAGGTAGCTTTTTTCCCGCCGGTGACCGGGGGCTGACATGACGGCCCGCGTGTCCATTCAGGCTGGGGACTTCGACCTTGCAAAAGAGGTCGAATCACTTCGCAGGGACGACAAACGTGTGGGCGCCGTCTGCACTTTCACGGGAACCGTCAGGGACCGCAATGACGGGAAGACCGTCAGCAGCATGGAGCTTGAGCATTACCCGGGCATGACCGAAAAAGCCATAGAGGCCATGGTTGATGAGGCCTTCAGGCGCTTCGACATCTTCGGTGCGCGTGTTGTCCACCGTATCGGCCTCCTGCAGCCGCTCGACCAGGTCGTGATGGTGGCCGTGACGTCGGCGCATCGTGGTGAAAGCTTCAGGGCCTGCGAATTCCTCATGGACTACCTCAAGACCCAGGCCCCGTTCTGGAAAAAAGAAGAGACACCTGAAGGCGCCCGATGGGTGGATGCCCGTGTCAGCGACGATGCGGCGCTGGCGAAGTGGGGCATAGACCAGTCCAACGCGGGTTGAGCGCATTCGTCAGGCCTGGACCGCCGTCTTGTCCAGTGGCGGCAGCTGTTCGAGGTGCTGCTTCAGCCAGTCCAGCAGCATGCGTACGCGCGGCAGCGCAATACGCGTTCCGGGCACCAGCGCCTTGAGCCAGATATCGGGGACTTCGAACTCCGGCAGTATCTCCACAAGTTGCCCCGATCTGATGGCCGGCCCCGCCATGTAGTCGGTTAGCAGTGCGATACCGCTGCCTGCAATGGCTGCATCGCAGATGGCCGCGCCGTCGTTGCTGCGCAGCTTGGGGCGCACGTCAATGCCTATCAGTCCCTGCTGGCTCATGAACTCCCAGCGCGCCCCGGTGGTGGCAAACACCACGCAGTCGTGGTCGGGCAGTTCGCTCACATGCTGCGGTGTGCCGCGCCTGGCCAGGTAGGCGGGCGAGGCGCACAAATAGCGTTTCAGTCGGCACAGCGCAATGTCCTGCACACCGCCATACAGTTCGGGTCTTGCGCCCAGCGCCAGGTCAAAGCCTTCTTCCAGCGGGTTGACGGAGCGGTCGGCCAGCACGATGTCCATGCTGATCTTGGGCTGGCTGCGCAGAAATCCATAAAGGATGTCGCTCAGGTAGAGGACGGCCATGGTGGTCGGCACCTTCACGCGGATGTGGCCCTCCAGATCGCCGCTCGACCTGGCCATGCCGTCCAGCGCATCGTCCATCTGCCGAACCAGCTCGCGCACCGTCGGCAGGTAACGGTCGCCAACGTCGGTCAGGGTCAGCTTGCGCGTCGAGCGGGCAAACAGCGGCGCACGTATGCGCCACTCCAGCTGGTCTATGCGCTTTGAGATGACCGAAGGCACCAGGTCCAGCTTGCGGGCAGCCGCCGAAAAACTGCCTGCGTCAGCGGCGGCAACAAAGGCTTTCAGGTTGGCAAGTGTGTCCATGATTCATCGCGATCTGGAAAAGGTCTAGCTTAAAAATAGGTCATTGTCACCCAAATCGAAGTTAATTAGCATTGGTCCGTGCAGCAGGGCAGCTATTTCCCTCGCCATGCCTTTAGAGATTCCAGGAGACATACGTGCAAACAGCAAAACAACTGATAGATGGTCAGTGGGTCAGTCATGTAGCCGGCGCAGAGCGCTTCGGCAACGCCATCAACCCCGCTAACGGCGAAGTCGCCGCACAGTTCTGTGAAGGCACGGCTGCCGAAGCAGAAGCTGCTGTCGCCGCGGCCTTGCGCGCCTTTGAAAACACCGACTGGAAGCGCAGCCCGCGTCTGCGTGCCCAGGTGCTGCTTGACTTTGCCGACAGGCTTGATGCCCGCAAGGAAGAAATCGCCGACTGGCTTGTCACCCTCAATGGCAAACTCCGGCGTGAGGCGCTGGGCGAAATCGGCGCAGGCATTTCCGAGCTGCGTTATTACGCCGGGTTGGCCCGCAACCTGTTTGGCCGCGTGCTTGAAGTCGAGCCGGGCTGTTATTCATCGCTTGACCGCGAAGCCGCAGGCGTCTGCGCCATCATCCTGCCGTGGAATGCCCCCGTGACACTGCTGGTGCGTTCGCTGGCACCGGCACTTGCAGCGGGTTGCACGGTGGTCATCAAGCCCGCATGCCAGACGGCTGTGGTCAACAACATGGTGCTCGAGTGCATGAGCGGCGATGCGCGTGTGCCGGCAGGTGTCCTGAACTCCGTCACAGAGTCGGGTGCCGAGGTGTCGCGCTATCTCTGCGACTCACCTGATATCGACGTCATCAGCTTCACCGGTTCATCTGCCGTTGGCAAGCTGATTGCCGAAACCACCGCCACCACACTCAAGCGCCTGTCGCTTGAACTCGGCGGCAAGGCGCCTGCCGTCGTGTTTGCGGATGCCGAGATGGATAAAACCGTGGCCGGCATGGTCGCCGGCGGCATGGTCATGGCAGGCCAGCAGTGCACCGCCATCACGCGTGTGCTGGTTGAAGACGCCGCGTACGACAAATTTGCCGTCAAACTTGCCGCCGCACTCAAGGCCGTCAAGGTCGGCCCCGGCAATGACCCGTCGTCGCAGATGGGCTGCCTGATTGATGTGCGCAATCGTGACCGAATCAATGCCCTGATGGACACGGCAGCAGCCACGCAGCGCGTGCTGCTGCGCGGCAATGTGCCTGGCGGCGCGCTGGCCAAAGGCGCTTTCATTGAGCCCAGCCTCATTGAAGTTGATGACCTGCAGTCTGACTTCATCCAGAAAGAACTGTTCGGCCCCCTGCTTGTGATGGAGCGCTTCACGACTGAAGACGAAGCCGTGATGCGCTCCAACGCCACACGCTTTGGCCTGGCCGCCAGTGTGTGGAGCAGCGACATGAAGAAGTCGCGCCGTATCGCCGCACGCCTTCGCTCCGGCACGGTCTGGTCCAACAGCCACAACCGCCTGTTTGCCGAAGCAGAAACAGGCGGCTTCCGCGACAGCGGTTATGGCCGCCTGCATGGCGCAGAGGGTCTGAACGACTTTCTGCAGACCAAACACTTCTACTTCGAGACCAACACATGAGCCAGACCGAACAGCACAGCGGGGCGCATTATTTCCTCGAAGGGTTGACCGAACTCGGCATAGAGCACGTCTTCAGCAACCTCGGCACCGACCATGTCTCCATCATCGAAGAGCTGGCGCGCTGGGACCAGGAGGGCAGGGCGCACCCCAACATGATGCTGGTGCCGCATGAAAACGTGGCCATCCACATGGCCGCAGGTTTTGCTGCGGTCACAGGTCGCGGTCAGGCCGTGATGGTGCACGTTGATGCCGGCACCGCCAATGCTGCGATGGGCATGCACAACATGTTCCGCGGCCGCCTGCCGGTGCTGCTGATGGCAGGCAAGGCACCCTACACCCTGCGCAACGAGCTGCCCGGCTCGCGAGACAACTATGTGCATTTTGTGCAGGACCCGTTCGACATGGCCAGCATCGTCAGGCCGTATGTGAAGTGGGATTACTCGCTGCCCACCGGCGTGATCGCAAAAGAGGTTTTGCGGCGCGGCCACTCCGTCATGCAAAGCGACCCTCAGGGTCCTGTCTACCTCACCCTGCCGCGTGAAGTGCTGGCCGAAACCATTGACGGCGACAAGGTCAAGGCTTACGGCGGCGAGCGTTACGGCCCGGTGATGTCCGGCGGCATTGATGAGGAGCGTGCACAGGCCATTGCCGACCAGCTGATGTCAGCCAGCAACCCCATTGCCGTCACCTCATATCTTGGCCGCAAGGCAGAGGCGGTGGCCGCCCTTGAAGACCTGGCGCTGCTCTGCGGCATCAGGGTGTTCGAGTTCAGCCCCAGCCACATGAACATCTCTCGCACCTCGCCGTGTTTTGCCGGCTTCGAGCCAGGCAAGGGCGTGGGCCATGCGGACGTCGGGCTGTTGCTGGATGTCGATGTGCCCTGGCTGCCGAAGTTTGTGCAGGTCAGCAGCGAGACGCGCTGGACGCACATCGATGTCGACCCGATCAAGAAAGACTTCCCGATGTGGGGTTTTGCCACCGACATGCGGGTGCAGGCCGACTGCGCCACCGTGCTGCGGCAGGTCGCAAAAATTGTCCGCGCCAAAGCCAGTGAAGCCTTTCACAAAAAGGTCTCGGCGCGCATGGACGGCTGGTTTGCCGCATCTGTCGAGCGCAAGGCTGCTGTCGCCCGCGCTGCTGAAGACTACGGCAAGCCCGGTGCCATCACAGC
The DNA here is from genome assembly GCA_965228025.1 of Polaromonas sp. Taxonomy (GTDB): domain Bacteria; phylum Pseudomonadota; class Gammaproteobacteria; order Burkholderiales; family Burkholderiaceae_C; genus Polaromonas. The sequence continues at coordinate 229,180 of CBDDGX010000026.1, forward strand.
CGCCTGGTTGTGCGCCGCGCTGGGCGCGGCCATATCGCCAGACGACATCGTCATCAACGAGGCCATACGCAACACCTTTGCCGTGCTCAACCAGATACCCCGCTGCAAACCGCTGACCCTGTTCTGCGGTGCAGGTGGCGGCCTGGGCTACAGCGGCGGCATGGCGCTGGGTGCGAAACTGGCCAACCCCAAAGTGCGCGTGGTGCAGGTGGTGGGCGACGGCGGTTTTCATTTCTCGACGCCGACGTCGGTCTATGCAACGGCGCAGCGCTACAACTTGCCCATCTTCACCATCGTGCTCGACAACGGCGGCTGGCAGGCTGTGAAGGAAGCCGTGCTGCGTGTCTACCCCGATGGCGTGGCTGCCAAAACCAACGAGTTCCAGGCGCGCCTGCAGGGCCAGGACAGGCAGTTTGAAAAAGTCGCGGAAGCTTTTGGTGCTTATGGCGAATGCGTCAGCGACCCCGCAGAGGTTGAAGCAGCCATTGCACGCTGCCTGAAGGCGGTCGATGCCGGCCAGGCGGCCGTGCTGAATGTGCAGATCGGCCTTCAGTAAAAAGATATCCCGGATATTGCAAAGAGTTTGAGATCAACGAAGCGCCGCAAGAGCGCTCCCCGTAAACCGTAATCAACTGTTTAAACAGGAGACAAAAATGCTGAACACACAGAAACTGAATTTCGTCCGCCGTACCCTCATTGCAATGGCTTTGGTGCCCATGATGCCCCTGATGGCTAGCGCTCAGGGCGCCTATCCGAACAAACCCGTAACCATCGTGGTCGGTTATTCCGCCGGCGGCGGTGTCGATGCCATGGCGCGCATCATGGCCGAGAAACTGCCTTCCATCATTGGCCAGCCGGTGATTGTTGAAAACCGGCCCAGTGTGGGCGCCATCGTCGGCACCAGCTATGTCGCCAAGGCCAAACCCGATGGCTACACGCTGCTGATGGGTGCGCCCGGCCCCATCATCTTCAACCATGCGGTGTATGCCAAGCTGCCCTACACCCCGCAGGAATTGACACCAATTTCCTTTGTCAGCGACTCGCCGCTCATCCTGATCGTCAATGCCAGCAACCCGGCCAAAAATGTGCAGGAGCTGGTTGCGCAATCGAAGCAGAACCCCGACAAGTCCAACTACGGCGCAAGCTCGGCATCCTTCCAGCTCATCACCGAGCTGTTCAAGAAAAAGACCGGCGGCCAGTTCACGCACATTCCGTACAAGGGGGCCAACGATGCAGTCACGGCCGTGATGGCTGGCGACATCACCATGGCCCTGGCTGATGCGGGCCCGGCCTCTGTCGGCCTGCAGAGCGGCCGCGTCAAGGCGCTGGCCGTGACCTCGGCGCAGCGCATGAAGGACTACCCCAATGTGCCCACGCTCGCCGAGCTGGGCATTGACCTCAAGGTCTCGCTGTGGATTGGCCTGCTCGCCCCCGCAGGTGTACCTCCAGATGTTCTCAAGACCCTGCAGGATGCGGTTGCCAAGGCGGTGGCCATGCCTGATGTGCAAAAGCGCATGACCACCATGTCGGTCATTCCCATGAGCAACACGTCTGAAGAGTTCGCCAAAGTCATCGCTTCTGAAATCCCGGTATGGAAGCAGCTCGCGATTGACAACAACATCAAGGCGAACTAAGTGCAGACCGAGCGTGCGGCCCTGAAGCTGCTCATGGCATTTGCCATGACGGCTGCTGTTGTTTTGCCAGCAGCAGCGCAGGTGGTCAGCTATCCGAACAAGCCCGTCACCATCGTGGTCGGTTTTTCTGCGGGCGGCAGCAGTGACGCGCTGGCACGCATCGTTGCTGAAAAGCTCGCCATCGGGCTCGGCCAGCCGGTGCTGGTTGAGAACCGCCCCGGCGTCGCGTCCATCGTGGGTGCCGCCTTTGTGGCCAAGGCCAAACCTGATGGCTACACATTGCTGATGGGTGCAAGCGGCCCCAATGTTTTCAACTACGCGCTGTACGCCAAGCTGCCCTACGCGCCGCAGGAGTTCGCACCAGTATCCCTTCTCGGAACCTTCCCGCTGCTACTACTGGCGAACGCGAACAACCCTGCCAAAAACGTGCAGGAACTGATTTCGCAGTCAAAACAAAACCCTGACAAATCCAATTACGGCGCCAGCTCTGCCTCCTTCCAGCTGGTGACCGAACTGTTCAATACCAAAACCGGGGCAAGGTTTTCGCACATTCCCTACAAGGGCAGCAATGACGCCATCACGGCGCTGATCTCCGGCGATGTGACGATGACGCTGGTGGATGCTGGCGCCGCTTCTGCCGTGTTGCAGGGCGGGCGCGTGAAGGCCCTGGCCGTGACATCTGCCGAGCGTTTGAAAGACATGCCCGGCGTGCCTACGCTGAGCGAGCTGGGGGTTGACCTCAAGGTCTCGTTCTGGAGCGGCCTGCTCGCGCCGGCCGGCACACCTGCGCCTGTCATCAAGCGCCTGCAGGAGGAAATCGCCAAAGTGATGAACATGCCTGAGGTGAAAAGCCGCTTTACCGCCATGTCTGTCGTGCCTGCCAGCAGCACACCCGAAGAATTTTCAAAAGTCATCGCCACCGAGATTCCTCTCTGGAAGCAGCTGGCCCTCGACAACAACATCAAGGCCAACTAGACCCGTCAACGCGGCTGGCCTGCAACCTTTTTTGAACCCGATGGAGAAAAACCCCATGCATCCGAAATCCCCCCACTACCAGCGCATCGCCACTGAAGAGGCGTTTGCGCCGCCCGAATTGCTGGAGGCTTACCGCAAGATCATCGCAAAGGGCAATGTGGACCCCGGCTTCAATGGCCTGATGGGTTTTTACATGAACAGCCCGAGCGACCGTGCCAAACACATCATGCGCTGCCTGACCGATATGGATCAGCTGCGCATACAGCACATGGACGAGTGCGGCATTGACCGCCAGGTGCTGGCCATGACCTCACCGGGCGTGCAGGTGATGGACAAGGACGATGCGGTTGCATTTGCAAAAGTCGGCAACGACTTTCTGGCCGATGCGGTCAAGCGCCACCCGACCCGTTTCACCGGCATGATCTCGGTCGCGCCGCAAGACCCTGCCGCTGCAGCAAAAGAGATCGAGCGCGGCGTGACGCAGCTGGGCATGAATGCCATCGTCATCAACTCGCACACCCAGGGTGAGTATTTGTCCGACCAGAAATTCTGGGACATCTTTGCAGCCGCTGAAGCGCATGACGCACCCATTTACCTGCACCCCAACTCGCTGCCGAAGAACATGATCGAGCCCTTCCAGGAAGCCGGTCTTGACGGTGCGATTTACGGCTTCGGTGTAGAAACCGGCCTGCACGCCATGCGCATCATCACCTCGGGCGCGTTTGACCGTTTCCCCAAACTGCGCATGATCATCGGGCACATGGGCGAGGCGCTGCCGTTCTGGATGTACCGCCTGAACTACATGCACCGCGCCACAGTTGCATCAAAACGTTACGAGAGCATGAAGCCCATCAAGAAAACGCCGGGCGATTACCTGAAGGAAAACTTCTACATCACCAACAGTGGTGTGGCCTGGGAGCCGGCCATCAAGTTCTCGCAGCAGGTGCTGGGTGTGGACCGCGTGCTGTATGCGATGGATTACCCCTACCAGCACCAGCTTGACGAGGTTATCGCGCTCGATAACATGGACATGAGCATGGAAGACAAGAAGAAGTTCTTCCAGACCAATGCCGAGACGGTGTTCAAGATCCGCTGAACCCGCAACCCCTTACGACCTATCAGGAACTTTCAGGAGACACCATGAACCTCATCAAACGTGCACTTTCAACCGGCCTGCTGATGGCTTTTGCAGTTGCGGCCCAGGCTCAGGCATACCCCGGCCAGACCATCAAAATCGTTGTGCCGTTCACGCCCGGCACTGGCATGGACACCATCGCGCGCGCCGTGTCGCCCAAGCTCAGCGAACGTCTCGGCCAGCCTGTGATTGTGCAGAACACACCCGGTGCCAGCGGCAACATTGGCGCTGACGCCGTGGCCAAGGCCACGCCGGACGGCTACACCGTGCTGATGGGTGCCAACACCATGCTCATCGCATCGCAGCTGTACCAGAACGTGCCCTTCAATCCGGTGAAGGATTTTTCTCCGGTGTCGATGGCGGCCTATGGCACGCTGATGCTGGTGTCCAACCCCAAAACCAACATCAAGTCCCTCAAGGACCTGCTGGCGCTGGCCAAATCAAAACCTGGCTTTATCAGCTACGGATCTCCAGGCGTTGGTACCCCTCACCATATGTCCATGGAACTGCTCAAGTCCGATGCCAAGGTCTCCATGCTTCACATTCCCTACAAAGGCACTGCAGGTTATGTGCAGGATCTGCTGGGCGGTGAACTGATGGTCGGCTTCCTGCCGGTCCACGTCGCACAGGGTTTTGTCGCGGCTGGCAAGCTCAACGCGCTGGCCGTGGGTAGCGCAAAGCGCAACCCGGCAGCACCGAATGTGGCTACCCTGCAGGAGCTGGGCATGAAGGGCCTGAACGTCGACATGTGGTACGGCTTCTTTGTGCCCAACCGCACGCCGGCCAATGTGGTCAGTCGCCTGAATAACGAGATCGCGGCCATCATGAAGATGCCTGACGTGCAGTCAGTGCTGACCAAGGGCGGGCTTGATGCATCGTCTTCCACGCCTTCCGAACTGAGCACCATCGTGGGTCAGGACTACACGCGCTGGGGCAACGTGATCAAGCGCAACGGCATCGCAGCCGAATAGAAGGCTTGCGAGGGGGGAACGGGTGTGTACGGACCACCGCCACGGAACAATTAAACAGTTGACTTGAGGACAGACGGTGGAAACCAGTAGCACGCTCTCACTCGCGAGAGAGAACCCGCACGACGCTGATGTGATCATCGTTGGCGGTGGCCCTGTAGGCATGGGCCTGGCGATCGAAATGGGGCAACGCGGCGTTCGCTGCATTGTGGTGGAGCGGTATGAGCACCCGCAGCCCATCCCCAAAGGCCAGAACCTGACTACGCGCACCATGGAGCACTTCCACGCCTGGGGTGCAGAAAAGCAGCTGCGGGCGGCCCGCACCATTCCGCCTGACTACGGCATTGGCGGCCTGACCGCATACGGCACCCTGCTGGGCCAATATGCCTATGACTGGTTTCCGCGTGACCTGGTCAGGCCCTATTACTTTCAGGCTAATGAACGGCTGCCCCAGTACGCCACGGAGGCGGTGTTGCGCCGGCGCGTGTCCGAAATTTCATTGGTAGAGACCTTGTACGGCCACGATGCCGGCGATGTGACTCAGGACGAGGGCGGCGTTTCCGTCACCGTCCGGAACCGTGCTGACAACACTGTGCGTGTCTTGCGTGCGGACTACGTCGTGGGTTGTGATGGTGCGCGGTCCGGCGTACGCGAGCGCGCCGGCATCACCCATACCCGCACCGACCATGACAGGCTCATGGTGCTGCTGGTCTTCCGCTCCGTGGAGCTTCACAAGTTGCTGGAGCGTTACCCGGACAAGGCCTTCTACAACGTCCTGCACCCTGGCCTGAAGGGCTACTGGAAGTTCTTCGGGCGTGTCGATCTCGGTACGACCTGGTTTTTTCACGCACCGGTTCCGCCGGGCACGACTGCCGACAACTTCGACTTCAAGGCCTATCTCTACGAGTCGATAGGCGCAACGATTGACGTCGAGTTTGAACACATCGGGTTTTGGGATCTGCGCTTCATGCTCGCCAACTCCTACCGCCAGGGCCGCGTGTTCATTGCGGGTGATGCCGCCCACAGCCATCCACCCTATGGTGGTTATGGCGTCAACTCTGGCTTTGAAGATGCCCGAAACCTCGGCTGGAAACTTGCAGCCAGACTGCAGGGCTGGGGCAGCGAAGGCCTGCTTGATTCCTACGATGCCGAACGCCGCCATGTGTTCAGGTCGACCATAGACGACTTCATCGCCAAATCCATAGAGAACGACGGCAGCTTTCTGGCCACGCACGACCCTGAACGCGACCGTGCCGCGTTCGAGGCCGCCTGGCAGGAGCGGGCGGCTGGCGTGGTGGGTGAAATCCATTCGTATGAACCGAACTACGAAGGCTCGCCCGTGGTGTGGCCTTCAAATGCGAATGGTGTCAGCAGCGCCAAGGGGTCTCACCGGTTCGAGGCGCGTGCGGGCCACCACCTTGCGCCGGCCCTGCTTTCGTCCGGTGAGAATGTGTTTGAGGCACTCGGACCCGGCTTTACCCTGTTGGCCATTGGCGTGCCGCAGACCACGGTTGACCGCTTCCGGCAGGCAGCGGCTGAACAGAATCTGCCATTAACGGTTTGCGTCGCCGCGCCTGAAGGCGAAGTCCTGCGATATGACGCCGACCTGGTACTGGTACGCCCTGATGAGTTCGTCGCGTGGACGGCCAACACCCCCGAGCCCGGTGAAGCCGACATCAGGCAGGTGCTGGGAATGATTCAAGGAGTTGTGAAGTCATGAACAAGAACATGAAGATAGCCATCGTCGGCGGCGGTATTGGTGGTCTGGGCTTTGCGCTCGCGCTCAAGCAGCGCGGTCTGGATTGCGATGTGTATGAGGCCGTGCCCGAGGTGAAAGAACTCGGCGTTGGCATCACGCTGCTGCCGCACGCCATGCGTGAGCTGGCAGCGCTGGGCGTGCAGGCCAAACTTGAAGCCGTCGCCATTGAAAACCTGGAGAGCGTGTTTTTCAACCGCTACGGCCAGTTCATCTACAAGGAGCCGCGTGGCCGCCATGCCGGTTACGCCTTGCCCGAGCTGGGCATTCACCGCGGCAAGCTGCACCGCATCCTGTATGACGAAGCACTGGCACGCCTGGGCGCTGACCGCATCCACACCGGTTACCGCTGTGTGGGTGTGGAGCAGGACGAAGAAGGCGCGACCATCCGGTTTGCAGACTCCGCCACAGGTGTAGCGCGTGAACCCGTGCGTGCCGATGTGGTGATCGCCTGCGACGGCGTGCGCTCCGCTGTGCGCAAGCAGTTTTACCCCGACGAGAAAGTCGCTTTCGCAGGCATCAACACCTGGCGCGGCGTCACGCGGCACAAGCCCATCCTCACCGGCAAAAGCTACATCCGCGTCGGCACCATAGAAACCGGCAAGATGGTGATCTATCCCATCATCGACAAGCTCGATGACGACGGCATGCAGCTCATCAACTGGACGACTGAAATCCAGGGCGACGCCACCGACATGAACGACTGGAACCAGAAAGGCAAGGCGGCAGACTTTGCCGGCATCTTCAAGGACTGGACCTTCCCCTGGCTGGACGTGCCGGCGCTGATTGCCAACTCCGAAGAGATCCTCGAGTACCCCATGGTCGACAAGGACCCGGTCGCGCAGTGGACCTTTGGCCGCGTCACGTTGCTCGGCGACGCCGCCCACCCCATGTACCCGCGCGGCTCCAACGGCTCGGCGCAAGCCCTCATCGACGGCCGCACGCTGGCCGACCAGTTGCAGCAGCACGCCGACCCGCTGGCAGCGCTGAAGAGCTACGAGGACCTGCGGCTGAAAACCACCGGCAAGATTGTCGAGACCAACCGCTCGACGCCGCCTGATTTCATCATCATGAAGGCTGATGAGCTGAGTGGCGGCAAGCCCTTCGGCAAGATTGACGACCTGATCAGCCAGGACGAGCTGCGGAAGATTGCCGAGAACTACGCCAATATCGCTGGCTTCTCGCAAGCTGCGCTGAAGGCTACGGCCTGAGGAAGTCATCCCGGGCTTGGTACGGGATCCATGACTGCTCTGGTTGGATACTGTGCCCTTTACGACCAGGCCGGGGGTAGCCCGGCGGCTAGTCACTTTTCTTTGCTTCGCCAAAGAAAAGTAACCAAAAGAAAGGCGACCCTGTTCGTCGTCCCTACGCTGCGCTACGGGCACCCTGCGATGCTCGGTCCAGCCGGGATCTGAAACAACTCGCTTCGCTCAAACAAGTTTCAGCCCTGATCCGTCTGGCCCTGCGCTTCTCGGCTCCTCTCCAAGGGTTTAGGGGAAGGAAGACGAACAAATACAAAGTCCGGACACTCGCCTCAAGCGCTTCGCGCTTGAGGCTCCCCGAATCTGAATCCGAATTCACTCCCCAACCCGTTGAGGCTGGGCCGAGCAGCGCAGACGGAGGCGGAAGGTCAGGCCAAACTTGTCTGAGCCGCAGGCGAGTTGTTTGGACTGCCGCCGGAGTCGAGCAGCGCAGGTTGCCTGTAG